>NZ_JBPOFB010000004.1:0-329991 GCF_051251565.1 Marivita sp.
GCGTTACTTGGGCGTGGAACTTGAAGATGCGTTGAGTATCGCTGAACGGATCGACATCTAAACCAAGGTGGCGGGCGGCTTGTGCCGTTCGCCATCCAGAAGCGGCCCTACAGAAACGATAATCGTTCGGCGGCACAGAGCCCATTGTACCGAATGCTGCGTGTGGCATGAATGTCCGCTTCGGCGACCGACGCACACGCCAGTTGATCCCGGCCTCACGCGTCGTCGGTGTTGTTGGACTAGAGGCTTGAGGCGACTTCGAACAGGATTGTAATCTACTCAATTTCCGAGCTTGAGGTGGTTTGATCTACATCTTCGAGTCTTGGTTGAACGTAATCGCTCTTTCGTATTGTTAGCACGCCTGCAACGGGTGTGGTCGGGTCTCCCCAATAATCTACACCCCTGTCATTCGCGGAACGAATAGCGATTGCGGTCGGATCAAAAGCATGAACAGATACCGCCCAGAGTTCGCAACTTAAAGAACGAAATCCGCTTGTCCGGGTCTCAGGGAAAGCGCAAGCTTCGCTATCGTAATACTCATCTGAGCTCAAAAGGCGTCCAAAGTCATAGAGGAATGTTGCTTCGCTAGACTTGACGAAATTCAAATATCCAAAGCGATCATACAACATAACGATACGCTGGAATGGCCGCTCAGCTGAGAGCGTTGCCCGTCCGTTTGAAATACGGCCTTCGGAGTCTGAATCTGTTTCCACTAGTCTAGGTTCAATCACACGGTAGCCCACCTGAACCATGTCATTGCAACTATCAAATGTCTCAGCGAACCTAGTCGGATTGGCGCCGGATGCCAAATCCACAAAGTCCAATCCTTCTTGGTACCGGTAGTTTGCGCTTTGTTGATACGTTATTGTAAAAAGAAATGGGATTTGACCATTGTAGGGGCCCCATCCACGCCCAGTCCTCTTTCGGTGTTCATCGATATCGTCAAAACAAAAAACTGCATTTAGGTTAGGGGCAGCAAAAACACCTTGTGTCATCTGCCCATCCTCCTTGCGTAAACCAGCTAATCGAGCCTCACCTGCTACCTCGGAAAAGCCAAATGGGATTAAGGCAATCACGTCGGGATCGCTACTGAGGAACTGCCAAGCTTCCTCAATACTTGGCGTCACAACGCGGCTCTGCTCCGTGCCTGCATCAAGGGTTACATAATCTGGTGAAAGGTCTTCATAGGCATCCCGTAATATGTCATCCATCTCATGAATTTGATATACAAAGTTCTCCCGGTTAAAACGCAAAGCTGAATAGTCGAATGCTCTTTCCGTGTCTTCGGGTACGTCAGCAAACCTGCTATGTTTTACCCAAAACGAGTTCAGCCCCATGTGCTCGGACCAGCTTTCAGCCAGACCAACAACTGGCATCAATAACAGAAAGATAGAAACACTTATTGCACGCATTCTGCTCCGCCTTTTCTAGCCGTGATGACGATCTCCAACTCATATCCACCTTCGGGTATCACACCGGAGTCCGTGTTTGCTCGTAGAAGTACAAAACCAGCCTCGCGCCCACGAAGCGCCTCCTGAACAACACAAGTTACGTTCTCGACAAAACCTCCTTGCGGGATTGGTATCTTATGAGAGGCCCCGACCACAAGAAATAAGGCCACCTCGCCGCTGGTGAAAGCTTCCCTGAAAAGACCAGAGCTATTCGGGATCAACTCGATTTCAATGTTCTGGTTTCTGTTTGCATAAAACCGATTCCGAATATTCGAGTCCTCAGCATATACTGTTGATCCGTCACTGTCTTTGACAACTATGCCATCTCGTATCAGTTGCCGGCGTTGATAGGAAAGTTGAAGTGTGTAGAGGGCGTCAACCTGCTGAGTTACGGTTCCCGAAAGCGCAGAAACCGACGGAGGGTCGAGCAAAACCTCCAAGAGTTTCTCATCTGAAAAGCGGTCTAGAATTTCCTGAGCCCTAGTATCATCGCGATTAAGCAAACCTAGGATTACTTCCTTTTGAAATCTCTCTTGGAAATCGCTACGTGCAAACAATGTATCCAATTCAGCATTGTCGAATGGGTTGAGCGCGCCGTCCAGTATAGGTTTGTTCTGAAAGGCACTAATGATGTTATCGGCGACCTGTTGGCGATCATCTGCGAGAGATAAGACCACCTGTTCACGGAACCATGCATCGTTCTCGGGTAACTCAATCCGATCTTGCATTCTGGAGAATAGCCAGGGTTCAATCCTCGCCTCCCAAAGCAACAGCCCGATAAAACCACTGACCACCCAAACAAAAGCGATTGCAGCAAGAAGATCCTTGCCGGTGTCCATGAAGTCTTTGAACCGATTGGATGAGCTCGGTGCTAGATCCAGGGCGGGTTCAGGGCTTGATTGGACCGGGGCAGGCTCATTCGAAACGTTACCAGAAGTTTCCTCTGAGCCATCTGTCAACTGTTCGTCTAAATTTTCTCCTTGGTGCCTTTCACCGTTTTGAACACCATCGTTTTTCACTGGAGTTTGCGCCATTGGACAAATCACCTCAACAATAATCTAAGATTTAGTCGTGTACCCAAATGGGTGCGTTTAGTCTACGACCCGACCGCCTGAAATTCGAAACCAATAGAATTCAGTATAACCTACACCTGCTAGTTGTAAATTGGCCGCAAAACCCTTTGCCAACATCATTGTCCTTTCTCGCCTATCCGTCAATGAATGGGTCAGTTGCAGACAAGGAGTGGCATCCTGCGCTCTCATGAGAGTTTTAAATCTTCTCGACACGACTGGACTACACCGCTGGCGCGGGAGGATCAAAATTTGTAGCCTGCACAGGTGCTGGAGTTGGTCCGCCGAACCGAACATTTGAACCCAGATTGCATAGAGAAACGGTCATTAGGTCATCCGCAGCGAACGGCAGTTTTGTCCCGCGTCTTGTTTGTCTGAATGGAATGCAGCGAAAGGACGGTCTCGGTTCCAGCCAGAACAACGCCCATGAATGACCGCATTGGCGACACTCGCTGCGTTGCAACAACACATGTGCCGCGACAGCGAGAAAATGCTGCTTCAGCGACGTCCGAAAAATGAATGTCTCAAAAGTCCCGCACATCTGCCATCTGCACCGGATGTGACCGCACGCATGGTTTCACACTTGTTAACGCGGGGTACGACATACCCCCGCCCACGATGCGCATCGAGCGGGAAGGGTCACTCCCATGCCGCGACACATGAACTGATTGTCTCTTGTGCCCCGCAACGGGGCGACCGCGAGAAACCGGTTTCACAAAGGCCCAAACGGGCACAGGTCACGGGGGACACCCCGGCAGATAAGCAGACGGTCAGGCCCACAAGGGCGGCGCCGCTTTTTCGAACGTTATCCGGTCATCTTCGGGCTTGACCTGAGGACCTCCAGCCAGACAGATCCTCGGGTCAAGCCCGAGGATGATGGTGCTGCATGCCGACCATCTCCCCTGTCACCCCAAAAGGATACCGCGTGGCCAGATGCGCCACACCCGACCGGGTCCACCGGCGCGGGATAAACGCGCATTCCCATTGCACTTTCCGCAAACACATGGCCATCATCCGGCCATGACGTTCGCCACTCGCATCACCCGCCTACCGCACGCCTATGACCCTGATCAGGGGGCCGACGCGCTGTCCGCAGCGCCTTGGGCCACCGCCGATGTTGCGCGGCTGATCGGTGGGGCAGGCGGGTGCAGCCCGTACCTCAAGACATTGGTCGAAAAAGAGGGCGCGTGGCTCGAAACCGCGTTGGACGGCCCCGAGGCCGCCTTGCTGAGTGAACATGTCGCCCTGCGCGGCACCGCAGCGGATGTGTTGCCGTCGCGGTTGCGGCAGGCCAAGCGGCGTGTGGCGCTGCTGACGGGGCTCGCTGATCTGGCCGGGGTCTGGCCGCTGGAAACCGTCACGCAAGCGCTGACCGATTTTGCCGATCTGTCGGTGCATCTGGCCCTGCGCGCCACCATCGGTGCCGAGATCAAACGCGGCAAGCTGCCCGGCCAGACCGAGGCCGATGCAGAACAGGCGGGCGGCATGGTGGCACTGGCGATGGGCAAGATGGGCGCGGGCGAGCTGAATTACAGCTCGGATGTGGACCTGATCTGCCTGTTTGACGAAACCCGCTTTGATCCCGACGACTATCACGATGCCCGCGCCAGCCTGGTCCGGGCCACCCGCAAGATGTGCGCGATGCTGAGCGATCTAACCGGCGAAGGCTATGTGTTTCGCACCGATCTGCGCCTGCGTCCCGATCCGTCGGTGACGCCTGTGTGCCTCGCCATGGAAGCGGCGGAACGGTATTACGAAAGCCTTGGGCGCACATGGGAACGTGCCGCCTATATCAAGGCACGCGCCTGTGCGGGCGACATCAAGGCGGGTGAGCGGTTCCTCAAGACGCTTACGCCATTTGTCTGGCGCAAGCATCTGGATTTCGCCGCCATCCAGGACGCGCATGACATGGTGCAGCGCATCCGCGATCACAAAGGTCTGGGCGGTGCGATCACCTTGCCGGGCCACAACATGAAGCTTGGGCGCGGTGGCATCCGCGAGATCGAGTTCTTCACCCAGACCCGACAGATAATAGCGGGTGGGCGCGATCCTGACCTGCGGGTGCGCGGCACGGTGCCGGGGCTGGCAGTGCTCGCCGACAAGGGCTGGGTGCCGCAGGACGTGGCCCAAACGCTGACAGATCACTACCGCGCCCACCGCGAGGTTGAACACCGGGTGCAGATGCTCCGCGATGCGCAGACCCATGACCTGCCGCAATCCGAAGACGGGTTTGACCGGCTGGCGGCATTCATGGGCACCGATCGCGCTGCGCTTCAGCGGACCTTGCGGGACCGGCTCGAAGAGGTGCACACCCTGACCGAAGGTTTCTTTGGCGGGGACACGGGCCGCGACGGCGGGGCACAGGTGCCGGACGAATTGACCCATTCCGAGATTGTAAGCCGCTGGCGTACCTATCCCGCGCTGCGGTCGGCGCGGGGCAGCGGGATCTTTGAACGCTTGCAGCCCGAGATCCTCGGGCGGTTGGCCAAAACCTCGCACCCGATGGATGCGCTGGGCGCGTTTGACGGGTTCCTCAGCGGCCTGCCCGCCGGGGTGCAGGTGTTTTCGCTGTTCGAGGCCAATCCGCAATTGATTGATCTGCTGATCGACATTGTCGGCGTGTCGCCAGAGCTTGCACGCTACCTGTCGCGCAATGCATCGGTGTTTGACGCGGTGATCGGCGGTGATTTCTTTGCGGATTGGCCAGGGCAAGACGCCTTGCGCGCCGCGCTGGCAGACCTGCTCGCCCGCGAAGGCGACTATGAGAACAAGCTCAACACCGCGCGGCGCTGGGGCAAGGAATGGCATTTCCGTATTGGCGTGCATCTGCTGCGCGGGTTGATCGGCGCGGAAGAGGCAGGCGCGCAATATGCCGATCTGGCCGATGCCACGTTGGGCGCGCTCGCCCCAGAGGTGCAGGCCGAATTCGCGCACAAGCATGGCCCCTGTCCGGGGCGTGGCGCGGTTGTGGTGGGCATGGGCAGCCTAGGGTCGCGGCGGTTGCATTCGCAATCCGATCTGGACCTGATCGTGATCTACGATCCGGGCGACGCCGAGATGTCCGAAGGCCGCCGCCCCTTGCCGACGCGCCCCTATTACGCGCGACTGACCCAAGCGCTGATCACCGCGGTGACCGCCCCGATGGCCGAGGGCCGCATCTACGAGATCGACATGCGCCTGCGCCCCTCGGGCAATCAGGGGCCGGTGGCGACAAGCCTGACCGCATTCCAAAGCTACCAACAGTCTGATGCGTGGGTGTGGGAACATCTGGCCCTGACCCGCGCGCGCTGTGTTGCGGGGCCGGGCGGCTTGATGCGCGACATGACACAGGTGCAGGCGGATGTGCTGGCCATGCCGCGCGAACGGGATACGGTGTTGCGCGAAGTGGCGGTGATGCGCAGCCGCATCGCCGCTGCCAAGGGCGAAGGCAACCCGTGGGATGCCAAGCTGGGGCAGGGGCGCTTGCAGGACATCGAACTGGTGGCGCAGGCGGCTGCGGTGCTGGCGGGGCAAAAGCTGGGAACCGTGCCGGACGCGTTGGCCCATGGGGCGGCGTGTGGATGGTTGTCAGACGCAGAGGCCGAGGTGCTGACCGAGGCGTACCGCCTGTGCTGGTCGCTTCAGATCGGATCACGGTTGATTTCGGAAACCACCATCACGCCCGAGCGTGACACCAGTGCGGCATCGGAATTCCTGTGCCGGATCACCGGCACGGCCAGCATTGACGCGCTGAAAGACAAGCTTGAGGCGCGGACCACCCACGCCGCCAAAGTGATCACGGCGGTGTTGCCGGATGTGACAGAAAAGGACTGAGCCATGCGCAAAGGGGATGCCACCGACCCAAAGGGCCTGATCGCGGAAGCCTACAAGATCGACGGGATCACTTATGAAGAATGTCGGTCAATCTTTCTGGACTGGGCGCTGGCGGTGCCAGTGGATGCCGACAGCATCGCGCTGATCAACGTGTTGCTGGCGCGTCACCCGGTTGCGGACCACCCCATGACCCAAGTGCTGACCGAAGGGCTGACCGCCGCATCTGCGCCGAAACGCCGAGGCGGATGGAAAGGGCGGCGCAGCTAGCGCCGGTCCTCAGTACCGGCAGACCTCAGTCCGCGTTGCGATGGACATGCACGGCGCAGGGGGCGTGACGCACCACCCGCGCAGCCGTTGACCCCAGAAAGAAATCCCGCAGGCCCGGTTTGTGCGACCCGATCACGATACATTCAACCCCGTGATCCTTGGCATAATCAAGGATGGTGCGTGATGAGTGGCCTTTGACCAGCGCGGGCGTCACCCCCTCCATCCCGTCCAGCTTTTCATGCAAGCGTTTTTGGGCGGTCTCATAGCCCGCCCTGACAACGTCCTCGTCCAGATAGGCGCTCACCGTGCCTTGCGGGGCCTCGTAGACATGCAGCGCGATGATCTCTCCGCCGGGAGAACACAGGGTTCGTGCAACGCCCAGCGTTTGCGGCGAGATGTCATGGTCAAGCGCCATCGGGACAAGGATTTTTGCGTACATCAGGGGGCTCCGTTCGAGGGGGCGGCGCGTGCGTATCCTAGGTCCATGGGGTCAGGATGATCTTGGGTGTGGCCACCTTGCCGCCGCGCAGATCGACAAAGGCCTCCGCCCCGTCGGCCAATGCCCGCGTCTGGAACCAGTCCAAAGGCCCAAGCCGTCCGTCATAGATGGCCTGTGCGGTATCGCGGAAATCCTGCGCGGTATAGGTATAGGTGCCGATAAAGGTGATCTCTTGCAGCGTCATGCGCCGCACATCCAGCCCGCCCATGTCTTCGCCCAAGCCCACATGGCCGATCACCCCGCCGGGCAGGGTATGCGCGGAGGCGGTGGCACGGGTCGCAGCATAGCCGACTGCGTCGATCACCATCGGAAAGGCCCCGCTGGCGTCGGCCACGGCGTCTTCGCCGCAGGCATCGGTCAGGAAGGCACGGCGCGCCGGGTTGGGTTCGACAATCGTCACCTCGGCCACGCCCATCGCCTTGAGAGCGAGCGACGCCGCAAGTCCTATGGCCCCGCCGCCTAGCACAAGCGCGCGGCGCTCCATCGACGGGTGCAGGGCAGCAAGCACCAACCGCGCTGTGTGCCAACTCACAGCCAGCGGTTCGGCCAGCGACGCCTTGTCAAGCGGGACACCGTCCGGAACGGCCACAAGGTTTGCTGCGGGCATCGACACGAATTGCGCAAACGCCCCTTCGCGGGGGGGCAGGGAAATGATCTGCCGCTCGGGACACAAGTTTTCGCGGCCGCTGGTACAGGCGTGGCAGGTGCCGCAGGGCACCAGTGGATTGATCGTCACGCGTTGCCCGTCCATCGGGCCGCCCTGAACCACGCCAGCCGCCTCGTGCCCAAGGATCAGCGGCGCGGGGCGGCGCGCGTCATGGCCGAGATAGGCATGCATGTCTGACCCGCAGATGCCCACTGCCTCGATACGGACCAGATGTTCGCCGTCACGTGCGCGGATGTCGGGCAAATCCCGATACACAAGCGTTTCGACACCTTCGTAAACCAAAGCCTTCATTTCGCGGTAAATCCTCCATCCACCATGAGAACCTGACCTGTCACATAAGTTGATGCATTCGAACACAGAAAAAGGATCGGCCCGTCGATATCTTCCACCGTTCCGTTGCGCCCGATGCAGGTCTGGGCGGCGTTGCGTGCCGCGCGGTCAGGATCGGCAAACACCGCCTGCGTCAGTTCGGTGGGAAAGAACCCCGGACCGATCGCGTTGGCGGTGATCCCGTCGCGCGACCAGGCTTCGGCCATGGCACGGGTGACTTGCGCGATCCCGGCTTTTGTCGCGCCATAAGCGATGCCGCCGGGAAAGGCGCGGGTGGTTTGCAGCGACGCAAAGCTGACGATGCGGCCCCAGCCTTTGGCTTTCATCGCAGGCACCAGCGCCTGCGACAGGAAAAACGGTGCTGACAGGTTAAGCGCAAGCGTCGCGTCCCAGCCCTCGGGTGTCACGTCATCCGCCGCTTGCCGCGTGTTGATCCCTGCCGCGTGGACCACGATGTCCGGTGCGCCGAACGGGGTTGAGACCGCCGCAACCAATGCAGGCAATGCGTCACGGTCGGCCACGTCGCCCACCACATAGGCTGATCCCGCGCCGATCTCGGCACACAGGTCGCACAGTGGGTCTTGTCGACGCGCAAGACCCACAACTTGCGCGCCGGCGGCAGCAAGGGTGATGGCCGCGCGGCGGCCAAGACCCGAACTGGCCCCGGTCACCAAGGCGACCCGACCTGTCAGGTCGAACATTCCTTTCGTGTCAGCCATCTGCGGTCAGGTCGAAATTCACACCCGGAAAGTATTTGGCCAGACGCACATCCGCCGAACGGGCGTGGCCTTCCATGCCTTCGAGCCGCGAAATTCGCGCCGTGGCCTCGGCAACCGCCTTTGACCCTTCGCGTGTGGCGCGCTGCCATGTGACAATCTTCATGTATTTGTGCACCGACAGCCCGCCCGTATAGCTGGCCGCGCCCGAGGTGGGCAGGACGTGGTTCGTGCCCGTTGCCTTGTCACCATAAGACACGGTGGTTTCCTCGCCCAGAAACAGCGAGCCGTAGCAGGTCAAGCGGTCCAGCCACCATTCCAGATCCTCTGCCTGAACGGTCAGGTGTTCGGGGGCGTATGCGTCGGAACAGGCGGCCATTTCCTCGCGGTCGGAACAGATGATCACCTCGGCATAGTCGCGCCATGCGGCGGCGGCGTTTTGGCTGTTCAGCTCGGGCAGATCGTCGATCAGGCCGGGGACCATGTCCATCACCTTGACCGCAAGATCGCGGTCATCGGTCACCAGCCACACGGGCGAATTATAGCCGTGCTCGGCTTGGCTCACGAGGTCGGTGGCCACGATGAACGGATCGGCGCTGCTGTCGGCGAGGATCAAGCTGTCGGTGGGACCGGCGATCATGTCGATGCCGACGCGGCCAAACAGGATGCGCTTGGCCTCGGCAACGAATTGATTGCCGGGGCCGACAAGGATGTTGGCCTTGGGCAGATCGAACAGACCAAAGGTCATCGCGGCCACACCCTGCACCCCGCCCATCGCCATGATCTTGTCCGCCCCGCAGATATGCGCGGCATAGACAATTGCCGGGGCCACGCCGACATCCGGGCGGGGCGGCGAACAGGCGGTGATGTGACGGCATCCTGCTACCTTGGCGGTTGTCACGGTCATGATGGCAGAGGCGATATGGCTGTAACGCCCGCCGGGCACATAGCAGCCCGCCGCATCCACCGGGATCGCCTTTTGGCCGGCAATCATGCCCGGCACGATCTCGATCTCGACATCTGACACGGTGGCCTTTTGCGCCTCGGCAAAGCGTTTGACGTTGTCATGGGCAAATTCGATATCGCGCTTGAGCTTTTCGGGCACAAGCGCGCTGGCCGCCGCGATGTCTTCGGCGGTCAGCATCACATTGCCGTCGTACTTGTCGAACTTCCGGGCGTACTCCATCGCTGTGGCATCACCACCTGCCTCGATATCGGCAAGGATGGTCTTGACCGTCTCATGTACTTCGGAGGCGTCCGATTTCGCGGTCAAGGTCGCTTTCTTGAGGTATTCACGTGTCATCTTCAGGAAGTCCTACTTGTAGATGTCGGGCAAGAGCGTGGTGGACACCGCTGGCACATAGGCAATCAGCAGAACCACAACGAACATGCCAAGAACAAAGGGTATGGCGCGGGCGGCGATCTTGAGGATGGACTCTCCGGTGATGCCGGAGACCACGAACAGGTTAAGCCCAAGTGGTGGTGTGATAAAACCCACACCAAGTGCTGTGATCATCATGATGCAAAACTGGATCTCATTCATACCGATATTGTCGGCGAGTGGCTTAAGAATAGGCGCTAGGATAACGATATTGGGCGTTGTTTCCATCACGCAACCTGCGGCGATCAGAATGGCGATCATCAACAGGATCAGCACCCACGGCTCGTCCGTCAGGCCGGTCACGGCGGTGACAAACCCTTGGGGCACGCCCATGATTGCCAGCGCTTCGGCCAAGGGGGCGGAAAACGCGATAATGGGCAGGATCACACCGTTGACCTTGGCCGAGCTGACCAGCATCGCCGGAAAATCTGCAAAGCTCAGCGTGCGCATCAAAAAGCCCATGATGATGGTCACGACAACGGCTGTGGCACCGGCTTCGGTCGGGGTCAGACGGCCCGAAAAGATGCCGTAAAAGATGATCCCCGGTACGATGAACGCGTACCAGCCGGACTTGAGCGCTGCCGCCAGATTTGAGACATATTCGCCCATCGAAATGTTGCCGCCGCCTTCGTAGCCGTGGATGCGGTTGACGATGATGTTTGTCACAAGGATCGACACCAGAATGGCCAGACCGGGGATCAGCGCCGCAAGAAACAGCGTTGAGGCGGAGATGCCCAGCACAAGGCCGATGATGATATAGGCGATCGAGGGCGGGATCAGGATGCCCGTGCAGGCTCCCGCCGCGACCAATGCGCAGGCATAGGGGCGCGGATAGCCCGATTCGACCAGCCGTGCGATGGTCATACGGCCCACCGCAGCGGCGCCTGCCGCGTCAGAGCCCGAGATGGCCGCGAACATGCCGCAGACCAGCACCGTGGCCGATCCGAACCCGCCCTTGGCAAATTGGGTGAGGGCCTCTGCCACGTCCAGAAACTTGCGCGACAGCCCGGTGCGCACCAGCACGTCACCCGTCAGAATAAACAGCGGCACCGCCGTCAGCGCAAACGCGTCGATCCCGGTGAACAGCTTTTCGCCCACAAGGCTGAGTGGCAGGTCGCCGGACATCACCAGCATGGTGATTGCAGAGGTGCCAATCGCGGCCCAGACGGGCACTGCAAGCGCGATAAGCCCGACGAAGATCAGAACCGGAAGGTAGAAATCCCACCCAAGTTCGACCGTTTGGTTCATGGTTTGCCAAAGCATTCGACCGGCTCCTTAATCAAACAGCTTGTCGCCTTCGTAGACGGGGGTGCCGTCTCGAAGAGAGCGCAGGTCGCGCAGCAAAGATTGTGTCAGTCGCCACATCATCAGGGCAAAGCCCAAGGGCACTGCCATCAGAAACCAGACGTTCGAGATGCGCAGACCGTGGGTCACAGACCCGAACTTCCACGACACATGGACCGTTTCAAGCGACCAGTAGAGCGCGATGATGGCCACGCCAAACATCACGATATCGCCGAAGATATACAGCAGTGCCTTGGCGCGCGGCCCAAGGTAATGCATCACCACGTCGATGCGGATATGGGCGCGATCCTTGACTGCGGCTGCCGCCCCGACCCAGGCCAGGTAGATGAACGAATAGCGCACGATTTCTTCGCCCCAGATCGACGAGTACGAAAAAATCTCGCGGCGCAGAACTTCGATGGCCATTGTGGCGACCAGCATCACGTAGAACACAAGCAGCAGCCAGCGCTCGGCATCTTGATCGATGCGCTTCCAGATGGACATGGCGCGTCCTTTCGAGGGGCACAGGTGGGGTCAGCCCGCAGGAATGCGCGCGACAGGTGCCGGAACGGTGGGAAAGGGGCGGGCGCCGGATGTGACGCCCGCCAATGACGTCACGCGTCGTGGACGTAGTATTTGCCCTGCGTGCCTGCGGCTTCTTCCATCTTGGCAAAGGCGTCCATTGACCCGGCAAGCTCGAGCTTGAACTCGTCCCATTCGGGGCGCTGGTAGCCACCGGCCTCTTGCCATTCGCCAAGTTGATCCTGGCTGAGCGAATGGAATTCGACACCGGCCTTGGCCAACTCGGCCATGGCATAGGCGCGGGCAGACGGAACCTTGGCAAGGTTCTGATGTGCGGTCATCTCGGAGCCCCACATGATGCCCTCCTGAACGTCGGCGGGCATGGAGTTGAACCATTCGAGGTTGCACGAGTAGACCTGGCTGTCTGGCACGGCCTGCGTGAAGGTGACGTGGCTCAGGATATCCTTGAAGCCAAACACATAGAGCGCGCCCACGGACGGATCGAGCGCATCTGCCACGCCCTGCTTGATCGCAGAGGGAGTTTCGCCCCATGCCACAGGCGTCGGGTTCGCGCCAACCATGCGGTAATATTGCTGAAGCATCTTCGAGCCCGGCACGCGGAATTTCACGCCGCTCAGGTCGCTTGGGCTGAGCACCGCACCGGCGCCGCCTTTGCGCACAGCCACGACGCGGGGGTCAATGTTGACGTAGAACAGCGGCTTGAACCCGTTTGCTTCGACCTTGGGGTGAACTTCGGTGTTCCAGAACTCGGACGTGACAAGGTTGGTGAAGCGTTGGTTCGATCCGCACAGATACGGCATGTTGATCAGGTCAACGGTTGCTGCAAACGGCGCGAAGTTGGCCAGAGAATGCTGCGCTGCCTGAATGGTGCCACCCTGAACCGCCTGAACAAGTGCGCCGCCCGCGCCAAGCTGCCCGCCGGGGGCCAGTTTGACATAGACTTTGCCATTGGTGGCGTTCTGGATGTTTTCCTTGAGATCGAGCTGCATGATCGGATAGCTGCGCGATGCCCCAAGAATGTAGGCCGTTGCGATCACCATCGTGTGCTCGGCGGCATTTTCGCGGTCACGCTCTTCGTTGGCGGTTTGGGCTGCGGCCTCGGAGGACCACAAAAGCCCACCGGCACCCGCCACCATCGCGGCGGTAAACCCGCCCGTGCTCATCAGTTTCAGAAAATTACGACGCGTCGCGGATGCGCGCTCCTTGTGTTCGTCAGTCATATTGTCTCCTCCCAATTGACCCTAGCTGCCGTCTTTGTTCTTTCGGTCAGCCTCTTTTCGCAGAATGGCAACGACGAACAGGATCGACGCCGCAAACAGAACCAACATCTCCCCGACATCAGACAGCACGGCCGCATTTGCAAAAGCCCCCAGCGCGACATTGGCGAAATAGACGACAAAGACGATGGCGGATGCTGCAAGAAACATGACGAACCCCTGAAATCATGCTGATTCTGATGTGAGTGTAAGCGCTTACATTCGAATCTTGCAAGCGCTTACATTTTGCGGCTTCATATTCTATATCTGCCGTACGACAGGCGGTCTTCAGTGGCGGCCATTCCGGTCGCGCAACGAAAGGGTGTCAATGTCTGACCTGCGATCCGTTCCAACCTTGGATGACGTGGCCCGCACGGCTGGCGTGTCCACGGCGACCGTGTCGCGCTGCCTGAATTCGCCCGAACGGGTTGTGGAACAGACCCGCAAGCGCGTGATGCGCGCGGTGGAGCAGCTTGGCTATACTCCGAATTTCGGGGCTCGGGTGATGGCGGCGAAACGCACCTTCACCATTGGCGCGATCATCCCGACGATGGAAAACGCGATTTTTGCGCGCGGCCTGCAAGCCTTTCAAGAGGCGCTGCACGCGCGGGGCTACACGCTGCTTGTGGCCAGTTCCGCCTACCAGCCGCAGATCGAGGAAGAGCAGATCAAGGCGCTTGTGGCGCGCGGGGCGGACGGGTTGTTGCTGATCGGGCAGGACCGCGATCCGGCGGTCTATGAGTACCTGCGCGCCCGTGCGATCCCGGTTTTGTCAGCATGGGTGTACATGGCTGACAGCGATCGTCCGACCGTGGGGTTCAACAACCGTCAGGCCATGCGCAGTCTCGCCCAGCACGTGATTGACTACGGCCATCGCAGGATTGGGGTGATCTCGGGGATCATGCAGGGCAATGATCGCGCGTCCGAGCGGGTGGCCGGTCTGCGCGACGCGATGCGCGACAACGGGCTGGATGCAGACAAGGCGCGCGTGATCGAAACACCGTACGCGGTAGAGGCGGGTGCTTTGGCGTTCCAAAGTCTGATGCAGGTGCCAACCCCGCCCAGCGTGATCATGTGCGGCAATGACGTGCTGGCGGTGGGGGCGTTGCGCGGGGCGCAGGATATGGGGGTGTCGGTGCCTCAGGACGTGTCGATCACCGGGTTTGACGATATCGAACTGGCGCGCATCGTGACGCCGCAGATCACCACCGTGCATGTGCCGCACCGCGAGATGGGTCGCCGGGCTGCCGCCGCGCTGATCGACATGGTGGAAAAGCGCAGCACCGGCGTGTCGGTGGAATTGGATGTCAGTGTGCAGATCAGGGGGTCGTTGAAAGACCTGACCGCCAAGCGTTAGCCGCGTTAGGGCGCGATCACCACTTCCGTGTCCCATGCTGCGCATTTGGCGGGCAGATCGGTGGGCAGGGATGCGTCTGTGAACAGGGTATCAATCGCCGACAACGACGCGATGCGTGCAGGTGCGTTGCGTTTGAGTTTGGACGCATCGGCCACCAAAAAGGTCTTGCGCGATTGCTGAAGGATCGCCTGACTGACCCCGACCTCCTGAATGTCGAAATCAAGCAGATCGCCGTCCCGGTCGAGCGCGGAACAGCCGATGATCGCCAGGTCGAACTTGAATTGCAGGATGGTTTCGGTGGCCAGCTTGCCCACCAGACCGCCATCCGCCCGGCGCAGGTTGCCGCCGGTGACCACAACTTCGCACTCCTGCGTTTCGGCCAGGATGTTGGCGATGTTCATATTGTTGGTGACCACAAGCATGTTGCGGTGTTTGCGCAGCTCGCGTGCCACCGCTTCGGTGCTGGTGCCGATATTGAGAAACAGCGAGATGTTGTTGGGGATGCGCGCGGCGCAGGCTTTGGCCATTGCCGCTTTGGCCCCGGCATTCAGGACGCGGCGTTCCTCGTAGCCGATATTGCTGGTGCTGGAGGGCAGCATCGCGCCGCCATGCACGCGTTCCAGCCGCCCGTCTTCGGCCAGTTCCGACAGATCGCGCCGAATGGTCTGAAGCGTGACACCAAAATGCTGCGCCAGACCTTCGACCGTGACCTTGCCGTCCTTGCGCGCGATTTCCAGGATGTCACGGTGGCGAAAGGCGTGGGACATGGGTGGTCTCGTCAGGTTTGGTGTCGGGATGTGCGACGGTGATTCCGCTGCGTCAACCGGGGCATTCCCCCGGTTCCAAGATCATAACGGTGACATGGTGTGAATTCCTACTGCCAATTTCCGTTTGAATTCATGTGGATAGGAAAAAGCGAATATTAACGAAAAAAATCGCCTTGCGCCAAACGCTGCTGATCCGCATACATTGCGCAGAGTTTCGTGACCAAGGGGAGGTGGTGCGCGGTGATCGACAGACCCGTCGAACCAGTAGATCTTTTCATCATCGGCGGCGGCATCAATGGATGTGGCATCGCCCGTGATGCGGCGGGCCGTGGCCTGTCTGTGACGTTGGCCGAAATGAACGATCTGGCGTCTGCGACGTCTTCGGCGTCAACCAAGCTGTTTCACGGCGGTCTGCGCTATCTTGAATATTTCGAATTCCGGTTGGTGCGCGAAGCGTTGGTGGAACGCGAAGTGCTATTGCGCGCAATGCCGCACATCAGCTGGCCGATGCGATTTGTTTTGCCTTATCATAAGGATATGCGTTTCGAATCCGACACGCCGACATCCCGCTTGCTCAGCTATGTGATGCCATGGATGAAGGGGCGCAGACCGGCATGGCTAATCCGCCTTGGGCTGTTTCTTTATGACAATCTGGGTGGTCGCAAGATCCTGCCCGGCACAACGACCCTTGATCTGGTCGGAACGCCCGAAGGTGCGCCGCTGGAGGACCGTTTTGCGCGGGCTTATGAATATTCCGATTGCTGGATCGAGGATTCCCGCCTCGTCATCCTGAACGCCCGCGACGCCGAGGCGCGCGGTGCCGCGATCCTGCCGCGCACGAAGGTGGTGTCTGCCGCGCGCGAGGGGGACCTGTGGCGCGTGGAAACGCACAATTCCGAAAATGGCGAGACGCGCATCCATCATGCCAAGATGCTGGTGAATGCTGGCGGACCGTGGGTTGGAGATATCATCCAGACCAAGGTGCGGCTCAATTCGACCGAGGGCGTGCGGCTGGTGCGTGGATCACATATCGTGACCCGCAAGATCTATGATCATGATAAATGCTACTTCTTTCAGGGCACCGATGGGCGGATCATCTTCGCAATTCCCTATGAAGGCGATTTCACCCTGATTGGTACAACTGATGCCGAACATGACGACCCGTCCAAACCGCCGGTCTGCACGCCGGAAGAGCAGTCCTATCTTTTGGACTTTGCAAACCAGTATTTCCGCGAAACGCTGAGCGATGCCGATGTGGTCTGGACCTATTCCGGCGTTCGGCCGCTGTATGATGACGGCGCCAGCAGTGCCACCGCTGCCACCCGCGATTACACCCTAAAGGTCGATGCCAATGGCGGCGCGCCGGTGCTCAATATCTTTGGCGGCAAGATCACCACCTACCGGCGCCTGGCCGAAAGCGCGCTTGAGCAGATCGCGGACCATCTTCCCAACGCCACAGGCCCGTGGACCGCGGGCGTCACGCTGCCCGGTGGGGATTTTGCAGTGGACGGGTTCGAGGCGCTGGTGTCCGATCTGCAAGACCAGTTTGCTTTCCTGAACGCGTTTTGGGCGCACCGGCTTGTGCGCGCCTACGGGACAGAAGCCGTGTCTGTCCTTGGTACCGCGCGCGAGGCCAAGGATCTGGGACAGGATTTCGGCGCGACTTTGACCGAGGCAGAGGTGCTTTGGTTGATGACACATGAATACGCCTACACTGCCGAAGATGTCGTGTGGCGCCGCAACAAGCTTGGCCTGCGGCTAAGCCCGGAACAAATCACGACGTTGGACACATGGATGGCTGCGCAACGGCAGGCCATGTCCAAGGCCGCAGAATAGGGGGCAGGGCATGACACTGGAACTCAAAGGTGTGTCCAAACTGGTCGAAGGGCAGACACATATCTACCCGACAGACCTGACACTTGAAAAGGGCACGATGAACGTGCTGTTGGGGCCGACCCAGTCGGGCAAGACGTCGCTCATGCGGTTGATGGCGGGGCTTGATGTGCCGGCAACGGGCCAGATCATCTGGCAGGGCAAGGATGTCACGGGCCAGCGCGTGCAGGATCGCAAGGTGGCGATGGTGTACCAGCAGTTCATCAACTATCCGTCGATGACAGTCTATGACAACATCGCATCGCCGATGAAACTTATGGGGATCGACCGGGCCGAGATTGACCGGCGCGTGCGCGAAACCGCCGATTTGATGAAGTTGTCGCCGATGCTCGATCGCAAGCCGCTGGAATTGTCCGGTGGTCAGCAACAGCGCTGCGCCCTGGCGCGGGCCCTGGTCAAGAATGCGGGGCTTGTCCTGCTGGATGAACCGCTGGCCAACCTTGATTACAAGCTGCGCGAAGAATTGCGGATCGAGATCCCCAAGATATTCGAAGAATCCGGGTCGATCTTTGTCTACGCCACAACCGAACCTGAAGAGGCGTTGCTGTTGGGCGGTAACACGGCCACGCTTTGGGAAGGTCGGGTGACGCAATTTGGCCTGACGCCCGAAGTGTATCGCCAGCCGGTCGATGCGACCACGGCGCGGGTGTTTAGTGATCCGCCGATGAATTTCCTGTCAGTGTCCAAGTCGGGCACCCTGCTGACCTTTGGGGATGGTCAAAGCATAACGGCCATTGGGCGTTTGGCGGACCTGCCGGATGGCAGCTACACTGCCGGGTTCCGCCCCAATCATCTTGAGATCGGCCAGCATGCCGCCGACGCCATGCCGTTCACGACGCGTCTGACGGTGACTGAATTGACCGGGTCCGAGACCTTTGTGCATCTGGACCATCACGGCCAGCGTTGGGTTGGTCTGATCCACGGGGTGCACAATCTGGCACTGGGCGAAGACCTGACCGTGTGGCTTGATCCACGGCATGTCTATGTCTTTGACGAACAGGGCAAAATGATCGCGCCCGCGCCTTACGCGCTGGCGGCTTGAGGGGGCGGATATGGCAAAGATCACACTCGACAATCTGGCACATTCCTATCTGCCCACGCCCAAATCCGAGGACGATTTCGCCCTCAAGGAACTGAACCACGATTGGGATGATGGCGCGGCCTATGCGCTTCTTGGCGCGTCGGGCTGTGGGAAATCCACGCTGCTCAACATCATTTCGGGGCTGTTGCACCCAAGCCAGGGCCGCATCCTGTTTGATGGGCAAGACGTGACCCACGCGCCCACGGCCGAACGCAACATCGCGCAGGTGTTCCAGTTCCCGGTGGTATACGACACGATGACGGTGCAGGACAATCTGGCCTTTCCGCTGCGCAATCGCGGCCATGACGAAGCCTATGTCGCCGCCCGCGTTCAGGAAATCGCCAAGATGATTGGCATGGAAGACATGCTGCGCAAAAAGGCGCGCGGTTTGACGGCGGATGCCAAGCAGAAGATTTCGTTGGGCCGCGGCATGGTGCGCAAGGACGTGAACGCGCTTTTGTTCGATGAGCCGCTGACCGTGATCGACCCGCATATGAAATGGGAATTGCGCACGCAGTTGAAATCGCTGCACCACGAATTTGGGCATACCATGATCTATGTGACCCATGACCAGACCGAAGCGCTGACCTTTGCCGACAAGGTGGTGGTGATGTATGACGGGCGCGTTGTGCAGATCGGCACCCCGGAAGAGCTGTTTGAGCGGCCAGAGCACACCTTTGTGGGCTATTTCATCGGCTCGCCGGGCATGAATGTGCTGCCGGTCGATGTGCAAGGAGCCATGGCCCATATCGGGGGCGCAGCCATTCCGTTGTCCGGTGGGTACGGCGCACCCAGTGGCAAGGTCGAGCTTGGTATCCGTCCAGAATTTGTGCGCTTGAGTGCAACAGACGGTCTGCCTGTCAAGGTCAAGCGGATCGAAGATGTGGGCCGTCACAAGATCATCCGTCTTGATTTTTTTGGTCATGATATCAATGCGATATCTGGCGAAGATGATGTGGTGACGGCGGATATGACCCATGTCAGTTTTGATCCGGCCCAAGCCAATATCTATGTCAACGACTGGCGCGTCGCACCCGATCAATCGCACCCGGTTGAGGAGGCCGCCTGATGGAAAAGACAGTCAATCAAAAGGCATGGTTCCTTGTCCTGCCGGTTCTGATCCTTGTCGCGTTCTCTGCGGTGATCCCGCTGATGACCGTGGTCAACTACTCGGTGCAGGACACGTTCGGCAACAACCAGTTCTTCTGGACTGGGCTCGAATGGTTCGAAGAAATGCTCAACGATGATCGCATCTGGGGTGCGTTTGGACGGCAATTGATGTTCTCGGGCATCATTCTGCTGATCCAGATCCCCTTGGGCGTGTTTGTCGCGCTCAACATGCCGAAAAGCGGGTTCTGGGCCAGCTTCTGCCTTGTCTTCATGTCGCTGCCGTTGCTGATCCCGTGGAACGTGGTGGGCACAATCTGGCAGGTGTTCGGGCGCGTCGATATCGGCCTTCTGGGCTACACGCTGGCGGCCTTGGGCATTGATTACAACTACACAAGCGATCCGTTTGCGGCGTGGGTGACGATCATTGTCATGGATGTCTGGCATTGGACGTCGCTGGTGGCGCTGCTGGCCTATGCCGGCCTGCAATCGATCCCGGACGCCTATTATCAGGCTGCCAAGATCGATCAGGCGTCGCGCTGGAAGGTGTTCCGTTTCATCGAGCTGCCAAAGATGATGGGCGTGCTGATGATCGCCATTCTGTTGCGTTTTATGGACAGTTTCATGATCTACACAGAGCCGTTTGTTGTCACCGGCGGTGGTCCCGGCAGCACCACGACGCTGTTGTCCATTGACCTTGTGAAGATGGCCTTGGGTCAGTTCGACCTCGGACCGGCGGCGGCGTTCTCGATCATGTATTTCCTCGTGATCCTGCTGATTTCGTGGGTGTTCTACACCGTTATGATCAACCTTGATAAGCGGGATGGCTGAACCGATGACAGACACAACCACCAGCAACCCTCCCGCCGCTATAACGGCAGGTACCACCAAGCGACGCATTAAGGTGAATGGGTCGGCCATCGTGATGGGCCTTTACCTGCTGTTCCTGATGCTGCCGATCTACTGGCTTCTGAACATGAGTCTGAAGACCAATACTGAGATCCTGAATTCGTTCACGCTGTGGCCGAATGATGTGACGCTGGACAATTACCGCACGATCCTGACGGACCCGAGCTGGTACATGGGTTACGTTAACTCGCTGATCTATGTGGTTATGAACACGGTGATTTCCTTGGCCGTGGCCTTGCCTGCGGCCTACGCGTTCAGCCGCTACAGCTTTATGGGTGACAAGCACCTGTTCTTTTGGTTGTTGACCAACCGCATGGCGCCGCCCGCCGTTTTCGCGCTGCCTTTCTTTCAACTGTATTCCTCGGTTGGGTTGTTCGACACCCATATCGCGGTCGCCTTGGCACACTGCCTGTTCAACGTGCCGCTGGCGGTGTGGATCCTCGAAGGCTTCATGCGCGGCGTGCCGAAAGAGATCGATGAGACCGCGTATCTGGACGGCTACAGCTTTGGCCGCTTTTTCACGCGGATTTTCATGCCACTGATTTCAAGCGGCATCGGGGTTGCGGCGTTCTTTTGCTTCATGTTCTCGTGGGTGGAACTGCTGCTTTCGCGGACGCTGACGACTGTTGACGCCAAGCCCATCGCGGCGATCATGACCCGTACCCAAGGCGCATCGGGAATCGACTGGGGCGTTCTGGCGGCAGCGGGTATCCTGACCATCGTGCCGGGCGCTTTGGTGATCTACTTTGTCCGCAACTACATCGCCAAGGGCTTTGCCCTGGGGAGGGTGTGATGCAAGGGCTTGTTAACCATCCCCACGTCATCCTTGGGCGCGACCCAAGAACCTCTGGCCGCCGAGATCCTTGGGTCGGGCCAGGTGATGGCGCACTCTTGACCAATCGGAGGACTGACTGATGGACCTTTCATGGATGGCATGGACATGGCCGACCGCGATTTTCTTCATGGTCATCGCCAGCTTGTTGATCACCTTTACGATCCTTGCGATCAAATTCCCCGAGACACCGCGCACCGGTATCTTGCGGATCGAGACGACACGCGGGGACCGGCTGTTCATCACGCTTTTGGGCAGTGCCTTTATCAACCTTGCGTGGCTTGGCCTCGTGGGGGCGGAATTCCAGCCTTATGCCCTGATTGTCTGCGCGATTTACGCCGCAGCGGTGTTTCGCTGGGTCTGACGACATACCCCGGTCGTGTCCCGTTTGCGGGGCAGGGCCATTTCATCCAAGTTCTCAATAATTGGGAGGAACCACATGAACTTGAACCTTAAATCCTCAACGGCGGCATTGCTGATCCTTGCGGGTCCGGCCTTTGCCGACATGGACGCAGCACGCGCGTTCCTGGATACGGAGATCGGCGACATGTCATCGATCGACCGTGCCGCGCAAGAAGCCGAAATGCAGTTCTTCATTGACGCAGCCACGCCATTCCAGGGCATGGAGATCAAGGTGGTCTCGGAAACGATCACCACGCATGAATACGAAAGCCAGGTGCTTGCGCCTGCATTCGAGGCCATCACCGGCATCAAGGTCACCCACGACCTGATCGGCGAAGGCGACGTTGTTGAAAAGCTGCAAACTCAGATGCAGTCGGGCGAAAACATCTATGACGCTTATATCAACGACTCGGACCTGATCGGCACCCATTGGCGCTATCAGCAGGTGCGCAACCTGACCGACTGGATGGCGGGCGAAGGCGCAGATGTGACCCTGCCGACGCTGGATCTGGCGGATTTCATCGGCCTCAGCTTCACCACGGGCCCTGATGGCAAGGTCTACCAGCTTCCGACGCAGCAGTTCGCAAACCTGTATTGGTTCCGCTACGATTGGTTCAACGACGAAAAGAACAAGGCCGATTTCGAAGCACAGTTCGGCTACGAGCTGGGTGTTCCGGTCAACTGGGCGGCATATGAAGATATTGCGGAGTTCTTTACCGGCCGTGACCTAAGCCATATGGGCGTCGATGGCGATGTCTTTGGCAACATGGACTACGGCAAGAAAGACCCAAGCCTTGGCTGGCGCTACACCGACGCGTGGATGTCCATGGCGGGGATGGGCGACGTGGGTGAACCCAACGGCCTTCCGGTCGATGAATGGGGCATCCGGGTGAACGAGAACTCGCAGCCAACCGGCTCTTGTGTGGCCCGTGGTGGTGCGACCAACGCGCCGGCCGCCGTCTATGCTGTGACCAAGGCGATCGAATGGCTTGAGAAATACACGCCCCCAGCCGCTGCGGGTATGACCTTCTCTGAGGCGGGCCCGATCCCGGCGCAGGGCAATATCGCCCAGCAGATGTTCTGGTACACCGCGTTTACAGCCGACACGGTCAAGCCCGGTCTGCCGGTGATGAACGAAGACGGCACACCAAAGTGGCGCATGGCCCCCAGCCCGCATGGCGTTTACTGGAAAGAAGGCCAGAAGGTCGGCTACCAGGATGCTGGCAGCTGGACGCTGATGGAAAGCACTCCGGTAGACCGCGCCAAGGCGGCGTGGCTCTATGCACAGTTCGTTACGTCCAAGACCGTGGATGTGAAGAAATCCCATGTGGGTCTGACCTTCATCCGCGAATCCACCGTGCAGCACGAAAGCTTCACAGAGCGTGCGGATAAACTGGGTGGTCTGGTCGAATTCTACCGTTCGCCCGCGCGCGTTCAGTGGTCGCCGACAGGCACGAACGTGCCGGATTACCCCAAGCTGGCGCAGCTGTGGTGGCAGAACATCGGTGATGCAATGTCCGGTGCAAAGACCCCGCAAGAAGCGCTGGATGCGCTTTGTGCCGATCAGGAACGCGTGCTTGAGCGTCTTGAGCGTGCAGGCGTTCAGGGTGATCTTGGCCCAGTTCTCAACGAAGAGCGGGATGCGCAGTACTGGTTCGACCAGCCCGGCGCGCCGTTTGCCAAGCTTGAGAATGAGGACGAAGAGCCCAAGACCGTCTCTTATGACGAGCTGATCAAGTCCTGGCAGTAAGCTGCCTTACGATCGGGGCGCGGTCACCGCGCCCCGGTATTCGTTTGCCCCTTTCCCATTTGATCCTTTTCCACCGTCCTGAAACAGTGGGCGGACAGAACACGTCACCACAGGAGGCCCGCCGCACATGACCCATATTCTTGCCATCGACCAAGGCACGACATCGACGCGCGCTATCCTGTTTGACGAAACCCTGACCGCCATCGCTTCGGCGCAGGAAGAATTCGACCAGCATTACCCCAACAGTGGTTGGGTTGAACACGATCCGTCAGACCTCTGGTCCACGACCGCTGAAACCTGTCGTGCCGCGATTGAAAAAGCGGGCGTTGGTGCTGACAGCATCGCCGCCATCGGCATCACCAATCAGCGCGAAACGACGCTGGTCTGGGATCGCAAGACCGGCAAGCCGGTCTTCAACGCGATTGTCTGGCAGGACCGCCGCACCTCGGATGTGTGCAAGGCGCTCAAGGCCGACGGGTTTGAAGAGGTTGTGACCGACCGCACCGGGCTTTTGCTCGACCCGTATTTCAGCAGCACCAAACTGGCGTGGATTCTTGACAATGTGGACGGCGTGCGTGCCCGTGCCGAGGCCGGAGAGCTGGCCTTTGGCACCGTCGACACATGGCTGGTGTGGAACCTCACAGGTGGGCGCGTGCATGTCACCGACGCCACCAATGCGGCGCGTACCATGCTGTATGACATTCGCAAGGGCCGCTGGTCCAAGACGATCTGCGACAAGCTGGGCATCCCGATGTCCTTGCTTCCGCAAGTCAAGGATTGCGCCGCCGATTTCGGCGAGACGCGTGCTGATCTTTTTGGCCGTGCCGTCCCGATCTGCGGCATTGCCGGGGATCAGCAGGCGGCAACCGTGGGTCAGGCGTGTTTTAAGCCGGGGATGATGAAATCCACCTATGGCACCGGGTGTTTCGCGCTGTTGAACACAGGCGACACGCCGGTGCGGTCCAACAACAGGTTGCTGACCACCATCGCCTATCAGCTTGATGGCAAACCGACCTACGCGCTGGAAGGGTCGATCTTCATTGCGGGGGCCGTGGTGCAGTGGTTGCGCGATGGGCTCAAGATCATCCGCGAGGCGAAAGAAACGCAACCGCTGGCGGAAAAGGCCGATCCGATGCAAGAGGTGGTGCTTGTTCCGGCCTTCACCGGGCTTGGCGCACCCTATTGGAACGCCGAATGTCGCGGCGCGATTTTTGGCCTGACCCGCAATTCGGGACCAGAGGAATTTGCCCGCGCGGCCTTGGAAAGCGTGGGCTACCAGACGCGCGATTTGCTTGAGGCGATGAAGGCGGATTGGTCCGGTCAGTCGGAAACCGCGCTGCGGGTTGATGGCGGGATGAGCGCGTCGGACTGGACGATGCAATTCCTGTCCGACATCATTGATGCCCCTGTTGAGCGGCCCCGCGTGCTGGAAACAACCGCAATGGGCGTGGCCTGGCTTGCGGGCTACAAGGCAGGTGTGCTGCCAGACATGGAGGCCTTTGCGGCGCAATGGGCCGCCGATGCGCGGTTCGAGCCGGACATGGCTGCCAATCTGCGGACGCGCAAATACGGCGCTTGGAACCGGGCGGTTGAGGCGACAATCGGGTTTGCAGGCTAACACGCCGCGTCGATACGGGTAACGGACGGGCAAGGACTTTCGAAAGCCCTTGCGCGCGCGTTACCCAACCTTCAGCACGATCTTTCCGATATGGGTGGACCCTTCCATCCGGGCATGTGCCTTGGCGGCGTCTACAAGCGCAAATTCGCTGTCCATCACCGGCGCGATGCGACCTGATGCCAGATGTGGCCAGACCTCGGCCTCGAGGTCGCTGGCGATGGCGGCTTTGGCGGCAACAGACTGGGGGCGCAGGGTTGATCCGGTCAGGGTCAGCCGCCGGGTCATCATCTGGGTGAAATTCATCTCGACCTTGGGGCCTTGCAGGAAGGCGATTTGCACCAGCCGCCCGTCATCGGCAAGCGTCTTGACGTTGCGCGGCAGGTAATCGCCACCCACCATGTCGAGGATCACATTGGCACCGCCCATCGCGCGCATCGCGTCCACGAAATCCACGTCGCGGTAGTTCCATGCCTTTTCCGCCCCGAGCCCAACACATGCCGCGCATTTGTCTTCGGACCCGGCTGTCGTGAACACCCGCGCCCCGCGCAAGGACGCCAGTTGGATCGCCGTCGTGCCAATGCCCGACGATCCACCATGCACCAAAAACCGCTCTCCGGCCTGCAAGCCACCGCGTTTGAAAACATTTGACCAAACGGTAAAATATGTCTCGCAGAGCGCCGCGGCCTGATCCATCGGCATGCCTGCGGGCACGGGCAAGGCATGGTCGGCAAAGGTGGTGACGTATTCCGCATAGCCGCCGCCGGGCAACAGCGCTGTGACCGCATCGCCCACCTGCCAGCGCGACACGCCGGGCCCCACTGCGGCCACGGTGCCAGCGGCCTCAAGGCCGGGCAGGGGCGACGCACCCGCAGGAGGGTTGTACATCCCGGCGCGTTGCAGCGCATCGGGGCGGTTGACGCCTGCATAGGCGACCTTGATCAGGATTTCCCCGGCCATCGGCGCGGGCACCGGAACGGTGACGGGCTGCAACACCTCGGGTCCGCCATGGGTGGTGATTTCGACAGCGGTCATTGAGGCGGGAAGGGTCATGGCGGTGCGGTCTCCTGTCTGTTTTCTACCCCATGTGGCGCAGAATGTTGCCCCGCTGCAAGCCTGCTGAAACAGAGTTTCGCCTGCGCGTCGGAAAACGGAAACCTGTTCCATATGGGGCGATGCGAGGCCAAGGCGCTGTTCTTTCCCACAGACGGCCTGTTGTGAGCGCCCCCGCGATGGCCTAATCCTGTACGCAATCAGACAGTCCAATGGGGGAGACAACCATGACAGACGGACCCGACTACGGTTTTGACACGCTCCAGATCCACGCAGGCGCACGGCCTGACCCGGCCACGGGCGCGCGGCAGGTGCCGATCTACCAGACCACCGCCTATGTGTTCCGCGATGCCGATCACGCGGCGGCTTTGTTCAATCTTCAGGAAGTGGGCTACATCTATTCGCGCCTGACCAACCCGACCGTCGCGGCCTTGCAGGAACGCATGGCGACGCTTGAGGGCGGTGTGGGGGCGGTCTGCTGTTCCTCGGGTCACGCAGCGCAGATCATGGCGCTGTTCCCGCTGATGGGGCCGGGCAAGAACGTGGTTGCGTCCACGCGGCTTTACGGCGGCACGGTCACTCAGTTCAGCCAGACGATCAAACGCTTTGGCTGGTCCGCGACCTTTGTCGATTTCGACGATCTTGACGCGGTCAAGGCGGCGATCAACGACGACACCCGCGCGGTGTTCTGCGAATCCATTGCCAACCCGGGCGGCTATATCACCGATCTGGACTCGATTTCTGCCATTTCCGATGCGGCGGGTATTCCGCTTATCGTGGACAACACATCGGCCACACCGTATCTGTGCCGCCCGATCGAACATGGTGCCACGTTGGTGGTGCATTCGATGACCAAGTACCTGACGGGCAATGGCACCGTCACGGGTGGCGTGGTGATCGACAGCGGCAAGTTCGACTGGACCGCGAACGACAAGTTCCCGTCGCTGAGCGCACCCGAACCTGCCTATCACGGTTTGAAATTTGCCGAGACCTTTGGGCCTTTGGCGTTCACCTTCCACGGCATCGCCATTGGTCTGCGCGACCTGGGCATGACGCTCAACCCGCAGGCGGCGCATTACACGCTGATGGGGATCGAGACGCTGAGCCTGCGGATGCAGAAGCATGTCGAGAACGCGATGGAGGTGTCGTCCTGGCTGCAAACCCATGATGCGGTTGAGGCAGTGACCTATGCCGGTCTGCCGTCCTCGCCCTATAACCACCGGGTCGAGAAAATCTGCCCCAAGGGGGCAGGCGGGTTGTTCACGGTCAAGCTCAAGGGCGGCTATGACGCCTGTGTGAAGTTCGTGGATTCGCTTGAGATTTTCAGCCATGTGGCCAACCTTGGAGACACGCGCAGCCTTGTGATCCACTCGGCCTCGACCACGCACCGTCAACTGACCCCCGAGCAGCAGGAAGCGGCAGGGGCCGGGCCCAGTGTTGTGCGCATTTCCATCGGGATCGAAGACCCCAAGGACCTGATCGCCGATCTGAACAAGGCGCTGAACGCGACGCTGTAACACGGTCCTTCGACGGACCGTCAGCGGTTTCGAAAACGCATCCCAAGCCCGGTCGAACGGGCTTGGGCACGGGCGTCAGAGAGTGATCGGCACCATCACCTGCGGTTCGATCACATCCACGCCCGGCACCCCCTCTGCCAAGACCTGCGCCGATTGCTCCAGCAGCGGAAACGTGCGGTAGTGACACGGGATCACAGTCGTGAAATTGAAATACCGCTTGGCCGCATAGGCCGCCCCGGCCATGTCCATCGTGAAATGGCCCCCCGCCGACAGGATGCCGATATCGGGTTTGTGGTAATCGCCGATCCACTCCATGTCGGCCATGATCGTGGTATCGCCAGACAGGTAGATCGTATGGCCGTCGCCTTTGACGATGTAGCCGATCTCGGCCCCCATATAGACAGGCGCCCCCTCCACCACGATCGACGAGGAGTGAGACGCGGGCACCATCGTGACTGACACGGAGCCCAAAGCCAGCGTGCCGCCCTTGTTAAAGGCCGCGCCCTCGACCGCGCCTTGGCTGAACAGGTATTGCGCCAGTTCATAGATCGCGCTGACCGGAGCACCGGTTTTCTGCGAAATGCCCACCACATCGGTGGTGTGGTCAAAATGGCCATGCGTCACGAGGATCTGTGTTGCCCCGGCGATGGCGGCGTCATGGTCCTGACCCTCCATCATGGGATTTCCGTTCAGCCATGGGTCAACCAGCAGCACCTGATCGCCAATTTCGATGCGGAACGATCCGTGTCCAAGCCAAATGATGTTCATCGGTAAACTCCCTTGTTGTTCGCTCAAAGGCTAGCACAGGCGGCGCGTGGAGAAAGGGGCGACAGTGTTTTGATCCATGTCAACAAACTCTGACACACTTAGTGTCAGGATGGGTTTACACATACGGAGAGAGTCGCCATGCGCATTTTGTTTGTCCACCCGAATTACCGCTCTGGCGGGGCCGAGATTGCTGGTACCTGGCCGCCGGCATGGGTGGCTTACCTGTCGGGCCATCTTCGGCAGGCGGGGTTTGACGACATCCACTTTATCGACGCGATGACTGACAACATTGACGATGCCGATCTGGCCCGCCGGATGGAAGAGATCAAGCCCGATGTGGTGGGCGTGACTGCGATCACCCCGTCAATCTATCGCGCCGAAGATGTGCTCAAGGTCGCAAGCGAGGTGGTGCCAGATGCGGTGCGAATGCTGGGCGGCGTGCACGCAACCTTCATGTTCAAGCAAGTTTTGTCCGAGGCCCCGTGGGTCGATGTGATCGTGCGAGGCGAGGGCGAAGAGATCTGCACCGCACTGATGCTTGCGATCGAGGATGGGCGCTGGCCTGCCGACAAACACAAGATCAAGGGTCTGGCGTTTCAGGACGGGGACCAGATCATCGCAACTCCGGCGGCAAGCACGGTCAAGGATCTGAGCAAGATCAAGCCGGACTGGACCGTGTTGGAATGGTCGAAATACATCTACATCCCGCTGGGCACACGGGTGGCGATCCCGAACCTTGCGCGTGGCTGTCCGTTCACCTGTTCGTTCTGTTCGCAGTGGAAATTCTGGCGCGATTATCGCGTGCGCGATCCGAAGGACGTGGTCGACGAGATCGAGGATCTGGTGAACAATCACGGGGTCGGGTTCTTCATTCTGGCCGACGAAGAACCCACCATCAACAAGAAGAAATTCGTGGCCTTCTGTCAGGAATTGATCGACCGGGGCCTGCCCGACAAGGTCAAGTGGGGCATCAACACCCGCGTGACCGACATCTACCGTGACCGCGATCTGCTGAAATTCTACCGCAAGGCGGGGCTGGTGCATGTGAGCCTTGGCACCGAGGCGGCGGCGCAGATGAAGCTGGATATCTTCAACAAGGAAACCCGCGTCGAGGAAAACAAGGAAGCGATCCGCCTTTTGCGCGAGGCTGACATTCTGGTCGAGGCGCAGTTCATTGTCGGGCTGGACAACGAAACCCCCGAGACGCTGGAAGAGACCTACCAGATGGCGTGGGATTGGCAGCCCGATCTGGCGAACTGGTCGATGTATACGCCGTGGCCGTTTACCCCCTTGTTCCAGGAGTTGAAAGACAAGGTCGAAGTCTTTGATTTCAGTCGCTATAATTTTGTGACCCCGATCATGAAGCCCGCCGCGATGGAGCGGGGGGAGCTGCTTGATGGCGTGATGAACAACTACCGGCGTTTCTACATGAAAAAGGCGTTGTTCCACTATCCGTGGCGCGGCACTGGCTTCCGGCGGCGGTATCTGCTCGGCTGTCTTTATGCCTTCCTTAAAGCAGGGGTGGGCCGGACGTTCTATGATTTGGGCAAGGTGGGCTATACTGGACCGCAATCCAAGAACAAGCTGGATTTCCATTTCGACGAGACCCGAACCATCGCCGAGGCGCAGATGGAGGATTGGGAAGGCTCTGCCGACAAGGCCGCAGCGGCCAAGGAACGCCGTGAGGCTGTGAAGGCGCAGATGAAGGAACGCTCGGCCACCCGGACGCAGGACTTCAAGATACCCAACGGGGCCGAAGTCAAAGCCTGCGGAGGCGGATCGCAGCAAATGGAGGACGTCTGAGGACGTGCAACAAGGGGCCGTCATCGGCCCCAATGCCATCCTGCAACTCTTGCCGCAGATTGCCCGGATCGGCGGGGAGGCACGGGTGGCGCAGATGCTTGCCGAGGCGGGTGTGTTCGAGGTGCCGGACGGCACACAGATGATCCCCGAGGGCGACGCAATGCGCCTGCATCAGGTCTTGCGCCGTGACGAACCCGACATGGCGCCGGAACTTGCTTCTGAGGCGGGGCGCGCGACGGCGGATTATATCCTCGCGCATCGCATCCCGAAACCGGCGCAACTGGTACTCAAGGCGTTGCCGGCACCTTTGGCGGCACGCGTGCTGTCCGGGGCCATCGCCAAACACGCCTGGACTTTTGCAGGATCAGGCGTGTTCCGCGTGCTCTCGCCCTGGTGCTTTGAAATCGCGCAGAACCCCATCGTGCGTGGCGAACACAGCGCGACACCGCTCTGCCATTGGCACGCCGCGGTTTTTGCACGGCTCTATCAGGTCTTGGTGCACAAACGGGTCACATGCTTTGAGGCAAGCTGTTGCGCGGTCTCAAACGCAGAGGCCTGTCGCTTTGTTCTGCGGATCAGCTGAGCCCGCCTGGATCGGAACACGTCGCGCACCCGCCCGCAAAGGGCCTGTTCAGTCATGTCATGGGCATTCTGCGTAGGCAGGCCGTTCAGTGGGACGTGCGCGCGCGGATACGACCATCAGACACATATGCGCTGCTGCTACAACCGGATCAATGACATGGGTCGGGACGGACGGTGTCAGCTGTGATGCAATGGCTGTCATGCCCCCACATCCCAGCACGATGCTTTGATGCGGATCTGTCTTCAGTACCGCGTCAATCGTGGTGAGCACGCGCGACACGCTGTCGGTTCCTGAGTTCAGATCAAGCACTGGCACACCGGAGGGATGAACGCCATTGCATCTGTTCCCAAAGCCCATGGCGCGGATGTTGTCAGCGATCACCGGCACCGACACGGCCAAGGTGGTGACAACGCTAAACCGCTCTGAGGCAAGGCTGGCAGCGATGCAGCCGGCTTCTCCAAGTCCAATCACCGGGGCCGCGTGGCGTGCGCGCAAGTCATTCAAGCCGGTGTCGTCAAAGCATCCGACAACAATCGCATCCGCGCCCTCGGACAGGGCTGTGTCAAACAGGCCAAACAGGCCGGGAAGACAGTCTGCTGCATCTTTGGGCCCTTGTATCGAGACAGGTCCACGCGTGTTTGTCAGCCCCTCGACCTTGGCCAAATGGCCCACGGCAATTTGCGCCGCAGTCACCATTTCATCGGTCATGCTTTGCGTGGCGTTTGGGTTGAGGATGGTGATCCTGATCGGGTGCTGGCTCACTCCAGTCCATCCTTTTTGTGCGTCTCGGTGCCCGCACGGGTGCCGCCCGTTCGAGTTGCATGAACGCAGCGCGCCCATCGGCGTCCACCATCGGACCACACAGGAACAGGACTAGCGGCGCAGAGGTCTTCGGCATGTGCGCAGCGCGGGGCAAAGGCACAGCCTTCGGGCAATGCGCTGAGCGCCGGGGGGGCGCCCGGAACGGCATCAAGCCGGGTGCCGGGAACGGCACCAACAAGGTTGGCGGCAAGCAATCCGCGCGAATAGGGGTGGCGCGCATCCCGAATGATATCCGCGACCGATCCAGTCTCAACAAAGCTGCCTGCATACATCACCGCCAGTCGGTCCGACACCTCGACCGCGACGCCGATATCATGGGTGACAAAGATGACGCCCATACCCATCTCTTGCTGCAATTCTCGCAGCAAAAGCAGGATCTGGATTTGCACCGTGGCATCCAGTGCCGTTGTTGGTTCATCAGCCAGCAACAGCTTGGGCCGACAGGCCAGCGCCAGTGCAATCATCGCGCGCTGACGCATGCCGCCGGACATTTCATGCGGATAGTTTGCCAACCGCCGCTTGGCCGAGGGAATGCGCACAAGCTCAAGCATTTCGAGCGCGCGCGCCATGGCATCGTGTTTGCTCGCACCTTCGTGGCGCATCACCGTTTCCGCAATCTGGTGACCAATGGTGTAGACCGGATCAAGCGCGAGTGACGGGTCCTGAAAGATCATCGAAACGACTCCGCCCCGATGATCCGCAAGCGCTCTGCCGCTAAGGCTCAGAACGTCCTGCCCATCGACGTCCACCGCGCCGGTGATGCGTGTCTTTCTCTCTGGTAAAAGGCGGAGCAATGTCTTGAGCGTGACGCTTTTGCCTGACCCGCTTTCCCCGAGGATGCCCAACACTTCGCCAGACGCGAGATCAAAGCTGACACTGTTGACCGCATGTACGGGCGGTGTGCCTGCAAAGCGCACGGATAGATCGCGGACACTGACCAGCGGTGCATTTTGCGCAGATTGGGACACGTTCATGCCACCCTCTCTTGGGCACGATTGAGGTGACAGGCCGCCATGTGATCTGATCCGATAGCATGCTGAAAGGGCACCTGCGCGGCGCAAGGGCCGAAGGCCTGCGCACATCTGGTATGAAACCGGCATCCCGGCGGTGGATCGATCGGATTGGGCGGGTCACCTGCAAGCGGGGCTTCCATCGTGCGTTTGTCCGGGTCAAGCGATGGCATCGCGGCCAAAAGGGCTTCGGTGTAGGGATGACGCGGAGCGGTGTAGAGACTTTCTGCCGGTCCGATCTCGGCCACTTCGCCCAGATACATGACCATCACCCGGTCCGAGATGTGCCGCACCACATTCAGATCATGGCTGATAAAGACATATGTCAGGCCGCGTTCGCGGCGCAGGTCCATCAGCAGGTTCAGCACTTGCGCCTCGACCGATTTGTCCAGCGCCGATACCGCCTCGTCCAGCACGATCACCTGTGGATCAAAGGCCAAAGCCCGCGCGATGTTGACCCGCTGGCGCTGGCCACCGGACAGCTCATGGGCATAGCGCCCACCGAAACGCGCCGGATCAAGGCCAACGCGCTCCAGCAGGTCTTGGGCTTTGCGGGTTGCATCCCGCCCCGACATGCCATGCACCGTTGGCCCAAAGGCGATGGCATCAATCATCGTCATACGCGGGTTGAGCGACGCAAAACTGTCCTGAAACACCATCTGTACTTGGCGGCGAAATTCCTTGAGCGACAGTTCGAAGCCAACCACCTTGCCATTGAACCGCACGCTGCCGGTGTCGGGCTTGAGCAACTGCACCAGCAAGCGGGCAGTGGTCGACTTGCCACAGCCGCTTTCCCCGACAACGCCAAGCGTCTCGCCCGCTGCCAACTCAAAGCTCACATCGTCCACGGCGCGCACGACCTTGCGTTTTGGGCCAAAACCACCAGCGTCGAAGTGTTTGACAAGGTTATGAGCAGACAGGATCGGGGCAGTCATTGTTTGACATCCATGGCAGAGCGCAGCCCGTCGCTGAGCATGTTGAAGGAAATCGAGGTCATGAAAATCATCACGCCGGGCAGTGCCGCCAGCCAAGGCTGTACGTAGATAGCATTGCGCAACGTATTGAGCATCAAGCCCCATTCGGCATTTGGCGGACTGACCCCAAGACCGAGGAAGGACAGGCCCGCAGCCAAAATCATCGACACCGAAATCAGGCTGGTGGCATAGACAAAGATCGGCCCCAGCACATTGCCCAGCACATGCTCGCGCACGATTTGCAGGCTTGATGCCCCGCTGGCCTGTGCAGCTTCGATGTATTCCAGCTTGCGCACTGACGTGGTGACGCTCTCTGCGACACGCGCAATCGGCGGAATGAACACCACCGTGAGCGACAGCAACCCGTTCAGGATACCCGCCCCCAAAGCGCCGGAAATCGCAATGGCGAGAAGCACCGAAGGAAAGGCATAGAGCACGTCGAGTGTGCGCATGGTGATCGTATTGACCCACCCGCCCAGGTAGCCTGCCGCGATCCCGATGGTCGATCCGATGGCAAAAGCGATCAACACAGGCACGACGCCCATGAACAGTGACAGGCGCGCGCCATAGATCAACCGGCTGAGCATATCGCGGCCCAGTTCGTCCGCGCCAAGCAGGTAGCCTTCGGTGCCGATGGGGGACAAGCGTTTGAGCATGGTGCCTTGAAGCGGATCGGCAGGTGCGACCCACGGCGCAAAGACTGCCATCAACACAAGGCCAGCCGCGACAAGCCCGGCGCAGACCGCAACCTTGTCGCGCAGGAACCGCCCCCAAACCGCACGCCAATAGCCGTGGGATTTTTCAATTGTTGCAAGCGGGACAATGGTTTCGGCAGTGACAGCCATGTTCAGCCCCTTTGCAGACGTGGGTCGAGGGACGTTTGCGCGACATCCACCATGAGATTCAGAATGACGAAGAACATGGCAAGCACGAGGATGGTGCCCTGCAACAAGGGCAGGTCGCGTTGAAAGATCGCCTGTCCCAACAGAAACCCGGTTCCCGGCCATGAAAACACCGTCTCGATCAAGATCGACCCACCGAGCAGGTAGCCCAGTTGCAGGCCCATCACGGCCAAAGCCGTCGGCGCGGCGTTCTTGACGACATGGGCCAGCACGCCGCGATCCAGAAGCCCTTTGGCCTGAAGGCCGGTCACAAATTCCTGTTGCAGGATGTCAGCCACAAGCGCGCGCACGGTACGGGCGACAATACCCATGGGAATGACTGACATCGTCACAGCGGGCAGGATTAGGTATTGCATGTGTTCCCAGTCCCAAACCCATTGGCTTGATCCTCCGGGGCCGGCACCTGTGGCAGGCAACCAGCCAAGTTCGACAGAGAAGATAATGACCATCACCATGCCCAGCCAGTAATGCGGGACCGAAACGCCGATGACGGCGATCGCGGTCGCCAGCTTGTCAATCCAGCTATCGCGGAAGTAACCCGCAACAAATCCAAAAAGACTGCCCAGAGTGAATCCGATGATCGTGGCTGTTATGGCAAGGACCAGAGTGTTGCCGACGGCATTAAAGACTTCGGCCACAACGGGGCGTCCGGTGGCAATGGAATTGCCCAGATCCCCCTGCAAGGCCAAACCAAGCCAGCGAAAAAATTGCTCGGGATAGGATTTGTCAAATCCATAGATCGCCATCATTTGTTCTTGCAATTCGACCGACGCATCCGGCGGCAGGATCGAGACAAGCGGATCACCCGGTGAGATATGCACCAGCGCAAAGCACACCAGCGATACGCCCAGCATGATCGGCAGCGTGTAAAGTATTCTGCGAAGAACAAAGAGAAGCATCAGGGATGTGCCTTTTGACGGTGAGGCCGCCGCTATGAGGCGACCTCATTGATGTGATGCAGGTCAGTCCGCAACAGTCATTGGCGCAATGTCGATGAACCAGTTCTTGGGCTGGGTGACATTGCCAACGCGTGATGCCATGGCACGTGGGCCGACATCGTGGGCGATCCAGACAAACGGGGCTTCCTCGACGATGCGAGTGTGCAACCGCGCCAGTGCCGCATCACGGTCCGCATCTGCAAACGACGTGCGGGCATCGGCGATCAGAGCATCGAATTCGTCATTGCCGAACAGGCCCCAGTTGTTGGACACAGGCGGGAAGGTTTCGGTCGATACGAAACGGACCATGGCAAAGAACGGGTCCATCGTTGCGAAAGAGACGTTGATCGCATGCGCGCCGCGCGCGCTTTCGTCTGCGGCACCCTTGCGCCAGTTTGTGAACACGGTGTTCCACTCCAGCACGTCCAGTTCGACGTCAAAGAAACAGTCCGCCAGTGATTGCTGCACATATTCGTTCATCGTGACTGGCTGCATCTGGCCAGAACCAGAGGCAGAGGTCTGAACCTTGACCTGCACGGGATTGTCTGAGGAAAAACCAGCCTCAAGCATGAGCGCGCGTGCGGTATCGGGATCATAGCGGATATCAAAGGACGGGTTGCCCCACCATGGGTGGCCCGGCTCGACCGAGCCTTTGGGGATGCCCATGTAGCCACCCAGCAGAACCTGAAGCTCTTCGCGGTTCACACACAGGTTGGCCGCGTGGCGGACGCGTTTGTCGAGCCAGGGCGATCCTTCATGGAACGACAATTGCCAAGGCCACACATGCGGCTGCGGGTTGGAATAGATCACGTTGCCTTCGGACTGAATGCGCGGGATTGCGTCGGGTGCTGGTGCTTCGATCCAATCGACCTGACCGGACAGCAATGCGGCTGTACGGGCATTCGCATCGGGCAGGGGCACCAGAACAACCCGGTCGATTGTCGGTGTGCGTGCAGGATCCCAATAGTCTTCGTTCTTGATCATCTCGAAGCGTTCGCGCGGAACCAGCAGATCGCCCTCGAACGGGCCTGTACCCGACGGATCGGCTGCGAAAGCTGTCCATGCTGCTGCGGCTCGCTCTTTGGGATCGGTGATCGAAGCATCGACAGCGTCGTAGAGCGCCTGCCAATGGGTTGGCGACGCCATGAACAGCATTGTCATGTTCAGTGGCAGAAAGCTGTCGGGTTGTGTGGTGGTCAGTTCGACTGTCAGATCGTCAATTGCACGGGCAGAGGCCAGAGTCGGCATGCGCGACTTGGTGGCACCCACCTGATCCGGTGCGAAATGCGGCGCGGCTTCGTCGAGAACTTTCTGCACGTTCCAGACCACTGCGTCAGCAGTAAAAGGCGATCCATCGTGGAAGGTCACGCCGTCACGCAGCGTGAAGGTCCATTTTGTTGTGTCGTCAGGGTTCACTTCCCACGAGGTCGCAAGGCCGGGAACAATTCCGCTGGCTTCGGTTTCAGATGACAGATCCCAATGGGTCAAAGCGTCGTACATCGGGATGCCCGTGAACCGGTTCCCTTCAAAGCCTTGGTCGGGTTGGCCCGAGGTGCGCGGGATATCCGCGGCTGTCATGCCGATGGTCAATTTTTTTTCTGCCCATGCAGGGCTTGCGGCCAGAAGCGCGGTCATCAATGCGACCGCTGTAGACCGGGATAGAGCTGTCTTTTTCATTCTCATTTCTCCTGTTGCACTTGTGGGTCCAGCTTGTTGGGCAGCGTAACCCTTGCTGTGAGGGTGCGATTTGGAGGGTTTTCGTCGATTGATTCGGGTAATTTTGTATACAATCTGGTCAATAAATGTTGACAAAAGCCTACTTTTTGGCCACAATGAAGGGGCTTAGTCTAATTTATTTGCAGATCGGTTGCTGGGCTTGCAGACCGCGCTGACAATTGCGATATCGCCTCGCCAATGTGGGCAAAGGGATTCAGTAGATTGTATGCAACTTTGAGCCGTTCAAAATGAGTATAGCGCGCAAACACACCGTCTCGCCCGAGAGTGCCAAATCTGATGGTTTGCAAAACCCCGTCTATATCGGCATCGAACAGGCCATTCTGGAACATCGCATCCCACCCGGTATGCGCCTTGCAGAAAACGACCTTGCGGATGTGTACGGCGTGTCGCGGACGATTGTTCGCGCAGGGCTTCAGGCGCTGGCACAGGCACATCTTGTGACCTTGCGCCCAAATCGGGGTGCCAGCGTTGCCAATCCGAGCCCCCGGCAAGCCCGCGAAGTCTTTGAAGCCCGCGAATTGCTAGAGCCACGATCGGCACGCGAAGCCGCGTTGAACGCAAAGCCAAAAGACATCGCCGACCTGCGTCTCCACACAAGGGCCGAGCATGACGCCATTCGTGACAACGCATCCGGTCGCGCGCTGCGTCTGTCTGGCCTGTTCCATGTGAAGGTTGCAGAGATCGCAAATCAGCAGACCATCGCCGAGTTTATTGAAAGCCTCGTCTCAAGGTCGTCGCTGATTATCGGGTTGTATTGGACAAGGACAAGCATGCGGTGCGACGAAGACTGCCACAAAGCGCTTGTTGATGCCATCGAACGCAATGATCCCGATGAGGCAGAAGAGTTGATGCGCAGCCACTTGGTAGAGATCCACGCTGGTTTGCATTTTGGCGCGACCGACAAAGACCATAAAACCTTGAAAGATATGCTTGGTTAGCAAGATGTCAGTTTTGGTTTTTCCAGCGTACCGTCGTCGCAGGGTTTGTCACGTTTGATGTGTACCGTGCGGAAGAACGCTCTGCTGTGATTTGAACCTGTCTCTTTGGTGGCTTCTGGTCAAAGACAGGCGGCGTCCTGTAGCGCCAGCCAATTGCGGGCACCGGCGAAAAGGCTCACTGTGCCCTGACCGTTCTTGGTCTTGCGAAACGCCAGTTTTCGCGCCTTCGCCCCGGCGACCAAAAGGCGGGCAGGCGCGGCTGCAATCAGACGCAGGCCGGAACAGAGTGCATCAGATGGCGCGTCGATTTTGTTTTGCGCCAACTCTTCCAACGTTTTGAGCGCCTCGTCACCGGGCAGCAGGCTTTCGGCCGCATAGCCGTTTGCGTTCAGAATGTGATGTGCCTCCAGCAGGATGTGAAAGTAACGTACAGGCTCGGACGGGAGCAGGCAGGTGGCGTCGGCGGTGTCCAAAATGTCCTTGGCGGGGATCAGCACCGCGTCGCAGCCAAACATCCGCGCGACGATCTTGCCTGACACCAACACCCGGTGTTGCCGCGACACGCAGAGCGGCGGATGCCCGTTGACCGGGCGCAGCCGGATTGGGCGCAGGTTGGGGTGGCTGTCCATGTCCTCGGGCGCGACAAGGGTCGAAAACACCCATGCGATGGGCTGCAACCCGCTGTCCAGCGTCTGCACAAGTTCCCCAGCGCGCAGGTTTTCGACCGCACGAAACCCCGATGCGGTTTCAATCAGCGTGCCTTCCGCAAAACAGATCAGCGATCCCGGTGTCGGTGTGGCGGAATTCGTAAATCCGGCCCCAAGGCGCTGAAGCGAAATCCCATCAATGTCATTGCCAAAATTCTCGCCGCTGCCCGACCGGGTTGCGGTTGACGAAAACCCGGAAAACCCCGACGCGGTGGTTGGGTCGAGCAACGGGTCACCATTATAGGTGGCTTGAATGTACTGGTCGTTGGAGGGATCGTAGATGACAACATTGTCACCGGGGTTGTTCAGAACGTTGCTGCCGTAATTGGCGTTAAATGCAAGATTGTTGCCTGTCACCGGGGGCAGGCTGCCACCGGGTTGCACATCGCGGACCACAACAGCAACCGCACCAGCCTGAAGGATCGTGCCCGGCGGAAAAGTAAACCAGTTGTCGCGCCCTTGATCCCAAAGCTCGAGCCCCGAAATGTCGATGGCGGACCCGGAAAAGTTGATCAATTCCACGAATTCATCACCGCCCGTCGCGGATCCGTTGCCGTCCGTGTCAAAGTTATGCGTGGCGCCGTTGGGATCGACCAGAAATTCGTTGATCGCAATACCGCCGAGGAGCGTGTCTGGCATGCTTTCAGTGCACCAATAAAACTATCATCACGGGTCGAGAATTAAGTTTGCGACAAAAATGTGGCGGATTTTGGGCAAAGCGCGTCGCCGATGTGCGTGGCCCCGCAGGACACCATGCTGTGACACCGCAATGACTTGCACGCTCTGGCCTGCCTCGGTAAACGCTGCCCAAAGATCAACGCGCATTTAGGGGACACCCAACCATGTCCATCGACATCGAAACCGCCGCCCGCGTGGCCAAACTTGCACGCATCCGCGTCGAAACGGATGCGCTGCCTGCGCTGGCTCAGGAATTCAGCACCATCCTCGGCTTTATCGAGCAGTTGAACGAGGTCGATGTGGACGGCGTAGAACCCATGGTCAGCGTTGAACCGATGCGGCTCAAGCGGCGTCAGGACGTGATCACCGATGGCGGCATGCAGGACAAGGTTCTGGCCAATGCGCCCGACGCCCGCGAGGGTTTTTTCGCTGTGCCGAAGGTGGTGGAATAATGACCGATCTGACCAAGCTTAAAATCTCCGAGGCCCGCGATGCGCTGCGCAAGGGCGATGTGACCAGCGTTGATCTGACCCAAGCCTGCCTGACCGCCATCGACGGCGCTGATGCGCTGGGGGCGTTTGTGCATAAGACACCGGATGTGGCGCTGGCGCAGGCCACAGCTGCCGATGCGCGGATCAAGGCGGGGGACGCACCGGATCTGTGCGGCATTCCGCTGGGTATCAAAGATCTGTTCTGCACCAAGGGCGTGCCGTCGCAGGCTGCCAGCGCGATCCTGAACGGGTTCAAGCCGGAATATGAAAGCACAGTCACCAGCCAGCTCTTTGGCGCGGGCGCGGTCATGCTCGGAAAGCTCAACATGGACGAGTTCGCCATGGGGTCGTCGAACGAGACCTCGACCTATGGCAACGCAATCAACCCTTGGAGGCGCGCGGCCGATGATACGGCGCTGACACCGGGCGGGTCGTCGGGCGGATCTGCGTCGGCTGTTGCGGCAGACCTGTGCCTCGCTGCCACTGGCACCGATACCGGCGGGTCCATCCGCCAGCCTGCGGCGTTCACTGGCATCACTGGGATCAAGCCGACCTACGGGCGCTGTTCGCGCTGGGGCATCGTGGCCTTCGCCTCCAGCCTCGATCAGGCGGGACCGATGACCAAAGACGTGCGCGACGCCGCCATCATGCTCGAAGCGATGTGCGGCCACGATCCCAAGGACAGCACCAGCGCCGATTTGGCCGTGCCGAATTTTGAGGCGATGCTGACCGGCGACATTCGTGGCAAGACCATCGGCATCCCGCGCGAATACCGCATGGACGGCATGCCCGACGCGATCGAGGCGCTTTGGGCCGAGGGTCGCCGCATGCTCGAAGACGCAGGCGCCGTGATCAAGGACATAAGCCTGCCGCATACCAAATACGCGCTGCCCGCCTATTATGTGATCGCCCCCGCCGAGGCGTCCAGCAACCTCGCGCGCTATGACGGCGTGCGCTACGGCCACCGCGCGAAACTGGCGCAGGGCGATGGCATCACCGAGATGTACGAGAAAACCCGCGCCGAAGGCTTCGGCCCCGAGGTGCAGCGCCGCGTGATGGTGGGCACCTATGTGCTGTCAGCAGGGTTCTACGACGCCTATTACAACCGCGCCCGCAAGGTGCGCACGCTGATCAAAAAAGACTTCGAAGATGTCTTTGCCCAAGGTATCGATGCGATCCTGACACCGGCCACGCCCTCGGCCGCGTTCGAACTGGGCAAGGACGTGTCTGATCCGGTGGAAATGTATCTTAATGATATCTTTACCGTGACGGTGAACCTGGCCGGGCTGCCGGGCATCTCGGTGCCCACCGGCGTTGATGCGCAGGGTTTGCCGCTGGGTCTGCAATTGATTGGACGTCCTTGGGAAGAGGGGGATTTGCTGAATACCGCTTATGCCCTTGAACAGGCCGCCGGGTTTGTGGCGAAACCGGCCCAATGGTGGTAAATCGCGCCAAATGAGGCAGGATATGACACAAAGACATTTGTATTTCCGCACACTGGCCGGGGGCGTTGCACTGCTTGCGCTGACCGCCTGCGCCAGCAACATTCCCGACAGCGCGCAAGGCGTCGGGTTCGACCGCTACGACACCTACCAGCAACGCCGCGATGCGGTGCTTGAAGGGCGCGCAGCCCCTGCCACGATAAGCGCTCCGCCCTCCGTTTCGGGTGCGCCTTTGTCCGCGACCGGTCCGCTGGATCAGGCCGCGCTTGACGCCCGTCTTAGCAATTCCGGCGTTGATCCGGTCAATGCCTCGCCCAGCAATCCCGCACCGCAGATCGTTGAAAACGCGGCCGGAATTTCTGCCGAGAACGACTTTGACGCGGTGTCCAACACGCGCTCCATCGAAGGCGATGCGGCGCTGATTGCGCAGAACCGCGCGCGCTACCAGATCATTCAACCCGAGGCGCTGCCAACGCGCCCCGGCAGCAATGCGCCCAATATCGTGGCCTATGCGTTGCAGACGACGAACCCCAAAGGTGCACCGATCTATCGCCGGTCGTCCTTTGCCTCCGAGAACCGCCACCTGCGCAACTGCGCGGCGTTCACCTCGGCGGATCTGGCGCAGGAAGAATTCCTTGCCAATGGCGGCCCAGAGCGGGACCGCCAGACCCTTGATCCCGATGGCGACGGGTTTGCCTGCGCGTGGGATCCGGCACCGTTCCGGGCGGTGCGCAACTGACGCCCCTTTGGCATCCGTCGCCCAATTGCGGACCGCGCCGGGATGGGGCGCGGCCTGACCTCATCGTCCTGCACTATACCGCAATGGACTGCGCCCTAAAGGCGCGCGACTGGCTGTGCGCCACGGAGGCACAGGTCTCTGCACATTATGTTCTGGGCCCCGATGGCACCGTTTGGCAACTGGTCGCGGAAGATGCCCGCGCATGGCATGCGGGGGCAGGGGCGTGGGGGCCGGTCACGGATGTGAACTCCCGCTCTATCGGAATCGAGATCGCCAATACCGGCAGCACACCTTTCGCCGCCAAACAGATGGACACGCTCGAAACGCTTGTCGCGGGTATCATGGACCGTCACACCATCCCGCCGGAACGAGTGATCGGCCATTCCGACATGGCTCCGGGTCGCAAGATTGACCCCGGCGCAAAGTTCGACTGGCAACGCCTTGCACGGCAGGGCCTTGCCATCTGGCCTGATGCCAAGGGCGACGGTGATTTTGAGGCAAACGCCAGGCTTTTCGGCTACACCGCAGCCGTCCCGCTAGACACTCTGCTGCACGCCGTTCGCCTCCGGTTCCGACCGGGCGCCAAAGGCCCGCTCGATAACACGGACCGCGCGATCATGGCCAACCTCGCGCACCGCTGGCCGGTCTCGCAGGTCTAGGTTTCTTTGGGCTTAAAATACCTCGGGGTCTGGGGCAGAGCCCCAGCGGTTCCGTCCACGGCAACACATGATGCGTCACCGCATCGTGACCGTACTCACGTCAATTCGTAGGGCAAGATTCCACGCCGATGCGTCTGGATCGTCAGCTTTCGCTCCAAAGGTGGAACCGACCGCTGGTGGCAGTTCGACCGCTCGCAGATGCGGCAGGAAATCCCGATTGGCTCAAACGCGCCGTCGCGGTTCAAATCCAACCCGTCCGCATACACCAGCGCGCCAGCGTGCTTCACCTCGCATCCCAGCGCAATCGCGTAACGCCGGACAGGCGCGCCGAAATGCCCGCCGGTTTTGGACACGTCCCGCGCCAGTGAAATATAGCGCACCCCGTCGGGTGTTTCAGCCAATTGCCGCAGGAACCGGCCCGGCGTCTCGAAGGCGCTGTGCACATTCCACAACGGACAGGCCCCGCCAAACCGCGCAAACTGAAGCCGTGTGGCCGAGTGGCGTTTGGTGATCGTGCCCGCCTGATCGACCCGTACAAAGAAAAACGGAATGCCCTTGGCCCCGGGGCGTTGCAGCGTCGACAGCCTGTGCGCGACCTGCTCAATCGACGCGCCAAAGCGCCGCGCCATCAGTTCAAGATCGTGCCGCGTGTCCTTGGCCGCTTGCAGGAATTGGCCATAGGGCATGACAGCGGCCCCGGCAAAGTAATTGGCCAGCCCCAGCCGCGCGATATCGCGGGCGGCGTCGGACTGAAACCGCGCCAGATCCAGCGTCGCGTCCAGCAGCTTGGCCTGCCGGGTCAGTGCCAGTTGCAGCATCATCTGAAAGGTCTGCGTCTCGGGGGCGGCCAGCGACGACAGGGTCAGTTCCTGACGCAATTCGTCAAAGCGGCGCAGGTCGGGCACATTGGCAAAGCGCACATGCAGCCCTTCGGCCTCCAGCCCGCGAATGGCGGCGCGGACGCGGTCGGTGCCGGTGAGCTTGGTGGCGACCCGTTCGGCGGCTTTGTCCACGGCGTCGATGTAATTGTCGCAATAATGGAAGAAATCGCGGACCTCTTCCCAGGGCGAGGGCTGCAATTGCGCGCCTTCGCGGCCCAACGCTTCGTCCAGAGAGGCCAGCCGCTCATGTGTCTGGCGGTACGCGCGGTGCAGTTCGAGAAACGCGCGTGCAAGGCCGGGCGCGTTTGATGCGGTCAGGCGCAGGTCCGCGACGGGCGGGGCGGCATCGGCAAAGACCGGATCGGCCAGCGCCTCGCGCATGTCCGAGATCATGCGTTCCGCGTCACCCTGACCCAGTTCGGTCACGTCAACGCCGAATTCCTGCGCCAACGCCAGAACAACGGTTGTGGACAGCGGGCGCTTGTTGTTTTCCATCTGGTTCAGATAAGGCAGGGACACGCCCATCTTGGTCGAGAAATCGCGCTGGGTGATGCCCAGCCGCGTGCGGATCTCGCGCAGCTTTGCACCGGCGTAAAGTTTCTGAGTGGGCATTGCATCCTCATTGCTTTGCAGCTTTGCAGCCGGTCAGCTTTGAGTTTGCAAATTCATCCGGCGCTGTCCAGCCCCGCAAGCCGCTCAGAGCGCCAGATCACCATCTGGATCGCAAGGATCGCGCAGACCGCCGTGGCCAGCATGATCCACAAAAGCGGCCACGCGCCCGTGCCGGGCACCAGCAACGCCCCCGCGAGCGCCGACAGGGCGGCACCGCCCCCCAGCATGATTGACCCGCCCAGCCCCGATGCGGTGCCTGCCAGATGCGGACGCACCGACAGCATACCAGCGGTGGCATTGGGGATGGTCATTCCGTTGCCAAGGCCCACGAATGTCATGAAGCCAAAGAAGGTCCATTCTGTGCCAAAGCCCAGCCAGAACACCAGCATCGACAGCACAATCCCGGTGCAGTTGATGAAGGTGCCGACCAGAACCATCCGGTTCACGCCGATCCGTGCGGAATAGCGTCCCGAGATGAAGTTGCCCAGGAAGTACCCGATGGCCGGAGCACCGAAGAAAAAGCCAAGCACCGCGGGTGACATGCCGAACACCTCGGTGCCGACATATGGCGCGCCGCCGAGATAGGCAAAGAACGCACCCGACGACATGGCCGAGGCGGTGGCATAGCCCCAAAAGCGCGGGCTGGTCAAAAGCTCGGGATATTGGGCGAATTGCTGGCGCAGTGTCAGGCCGCTCACCGCAGCGGTTTCGCCAAGATCGGACCAGGTGAGCCAGAACAGGCCAAAGCCAAGGATCAACAGCAGCCAGAAATTCGCCTGCCAGCCGAAATACTGATCCAGCACGCCGCCAAAAGCCGGGCCGATCATCGGCACCACGGCCATGCCCATCGTGACATAACCGATCATCGACGCGGCCTGATCTTGGGGGACGCAATCGCGCACCACCGCGCGGCTGAGCACCATCGCGGTCACGATCACCGCCTGTGCCATGCGAAAGCCAAGAAAGGTGTAGATGTCAGGCGCATAGATGCAGCCCAGCGTGGCCAGACAAAACCCCGCGATCCCCCACAGGATCACCGGGCGGCGCCCCATCTTGTCCGAGATCGGACCGATCACCAGTTGCAGCACCGCGTTCACCGCCAGATAGACCGCGACGGACAGTTGCATCAGCCAGTATTCGGTCTGGAAATAGGCCGTCATGTTTGGCAGAGACGGCAGGAAGATGTTCATCACCAATGCCGAAAGCCCTGCGAGCAGGATCAGTGTGACAATATGTGGCGGTGTTGAGCGGTCCAGAAATCGGACCTTGGAGGCATAACTCATTCTCAATCGCTACGCCTGTGGTTGAGGAATGTCCATATTCCGATATGTAGCGATACAATTTGCGGATTTGCAGGTTTGCAATTTGCAATCAAGCCGATTTTCATAGTTTGCAAATTTGCTGATTAAGGCTTGAGGTGACGCGGCGTCGCAGTATGTTCCGCGCAAAGCGATAAAGGGACGGTCCATGAAAGATATTCTGCAAGAGTTGGAAACCCGCCGCGCCGATGCCCGCTTGGGTGGCGGGCAGAAACGCATCGACGCGCAGCATTCGCGCGGCAAGCTGACCGCGCGCGAACGGGTTGAACTGCTTCTCGATGAGGGCAGCTTTGAAGAATATGACATGTTTGTGACCCATCGCTGCACCGATTTTGGGATGGAAAAGAACCGCCCGGCAGGCGACGGCGTTGTCACCGGGTGGGGCACGATCAATGGCCGCATGGTGTATGTGTTCAGCCAGGATTTCACCGTTCTGGGCGGGTCAGTGTCGGCCACCCACGCGATGAAAATCTGCAAGATCATGGATATGGCGATGCAGAACGGCGCGCCGGTGATCGGTATCAACGATTCCGGTGGTGCGCGCATTCAGGAAGGCGTCGACAGCCTTGCCGGTTACGGCGAGGTGTTCCAGCGCAATATCATGGCATCGGGTGTGGTTCCGCAGATCAGTGTGATCATGGGGCCGTGCGCGGGTGGCGCGGTGTATTCACCGGCGATGACCGACTTTATCTTCATGGTCAAAGATTCCAGCTACATGTTCGTGACTGGCCCGGACGTGGTCAAGACAGTGACCAATGAACAGGTCACCGCCGAGGAACTGGGCGGCGCCACAACCCACACGCGCAAGTCCTCTGTCGCCGATGGTGCGTTCGAGAACGACGTCGAAGCCCTGGCCGAAGTGCGCCGTCTGGTGGATTTCCTGCCGCTCAACAACCGTCAGAAACCGCCGGTACGGCCGTTCTTTGATGATGTGGACCGCGTGGAACATTCGCTCGACACGCTGGTGCCAGAGAACGCCAACACGCCCTATGACATGAAAGAGCTGATCTGGAAGCTTGCCGACGAAGGCGATTTCTACGAGATTCAGGAAGATTTCGCCAAGAATATCATCACCGGGTTTATCCGGCTTGAAGGCCAGACCGTGGGTGTCGTGGCGAACCAGCCGATGGTTCTGGCCGGCGTTCTGGATATCGACAGCGCCCGCAAGGCCGCGCGCTTTGTGCGGTTCTGCGATTGCTATGACATCCCGATCCTGACGCTGGTGGACGTGCCGGGCTTCCTGCCTGGAACGTCACAGGAATATAATGGCGTGATCAAGCACGGGGCAAAGCTGCTCTTTGCTTATGGTGAGGCGACGGTGCCGAAAGTGACGGTCATCACCCGCAAAAGCTATGGCGGGGCCTATGTGGTTATGGCGTCCAAACATCTGCGGGCGGATGTGAACTATGCTTGGCCCACCGCCGAGATTGCGGTGATGGGGGCCAAGGGTGCCACCGAGATCATCCACCGTGCCGATCTTGGGGATGCAGACAAGATCGCGGCCCATGCGGCGGAATATGAAGACCGGTTTGCCAACCCTTTCGTGGCGGCAGAGCGGGGCTTTATCGACGAAGTGATCCAGCCGCGCAGCACGCGCAAACGGGTCGCGCGGGCGTTCGCTGCGCTTCGTTCGAAGAAGCAGGAAATGCCGTGGAAGAAGCACGACAATATTCCGCTTTAACCACGGCAACGGTGCGTGCGAGCACGCACCTGACAGAGGAGGTCATCAGTGGCGACGGGAGGAGCAGGGCAGTTTGTCTGGATCGGCGCATGCGTGTTTCTGGCAAAGTCTGTGGGCGCTTCTGATGACCTTCTTTCCGTTCCTTCGGGCCAGCCTGTGACGTTTCAGGAAATGATCTGGGACCAGCCGGGGGATGGGTTGGTGTACCGGTTCCGTTTTGTTGCGCCCGAGATCGGGTCGGCGGGGCGGGAGTACGAGGATGTCGAGGCGGATATGCAGTATCTGTGCGAGCGTTTTGCAATACCGCGGGTTGCGGTGACAGGGCCTCAGCCGAACCAGATTGTCATTTCGCTTGGGCAAGAAGAGACCGAATTCGGCGTCGCCAATGACGGCGTCATCCAGTTTTTCGAGGCGTATCGCATCGAAGACGAGACCTGCATCTTGGAGTTTTTCTGATGCGTCCACAATATGTTGCGGCCTCTTGTTCACCTCGTGAACGGTTTGAGTCTTTTGCGTCACAGCGCGGGTATGTGTTGGGGTGTGGATATCTTTTTAATCCTGAGTTGGGGTATTCTGACGCCGACTGCACCCAAGCAGTCATTACCTCGAACCGAGGACAGGCAGGACCATCAACAGGTCTTGTTGGGTCCTTTTTTGAACCTGACAGGAGAACAAGATGTCCAAGAGCATCAAGCTTCTTGCCGCAGTCGGCCTTTTCGCAGTGCTTTCCGCATGTGCGCAAAAGCAGGCTGAAGAAGAGTTCGTCATTATCGACCCAGAGCCGATCAGTCACGAGCCCATGCATAGCGGCAAATACAAGTAAACTTGAAATGGGGCGGACCGAGGCGTCCGCCCCCTTTTCCCGCCTGCGTCGCGGGGCAGTCCCATGCTGAAGCATCGCGGCTTTCCGGGCCGTCTTCCGGGCACCGATTTCCAATTTGTCATTCGCAGGGCCAATCCCAAGGGCATCACGCCCCTGACCAAGCGCGAGCGCTACCGTGACCGGCGTCCGCCCGACAAGCGGGCCGATGTGGCATTCATGGCGGCGCTTTGGGTGCATTTCGGGGATGCCCCGTTCGAGCGGGGCAACCTGGATGCAGGGCGGCTCAGCTGGCTGTTTGGCCGCGAGGTGCTGCCCTATGACGATCCGTTTGATCCCGAAAGCTACGAGTCGCTGCTGATCATCAATGAGCAGGTGGCGCGGGCATCGTTCCCCGAAGCCTTTGACGACGGAGAATGGGCGTGATGCCGCTTGTTCCATGTCAAAATGCGCGGGAAAAAGCCGATACCATGGGTTGTGCTCTGGCTTTGATTGACAGGCCTGACGATTGTGAGACACTTGGAATGTTCCTAGTGACTTGGCGCTGGCAGATTGCGCCATTTGTTCACCGTTACCCTTCCCCTGCCGGACGTCTTGGTCACACCCCATGCCAAGCGTCCGGTTTTTTCTGTTCAGAATCAGAGTTTTACAAGAAGAAGCAAGGAATTGCTCAAACCGGTTCCCGTGCGGGCTCGGGCTGGCATCGTGGGGCAATTCGAGGTGTTACTCTTGGTCAGGCAATGACCCTTACAGGAGTAGACACATGGACATGCACAAAATCAAACCGGGTATCGCGGGGGCCTTTGTTGCGCTGCTTGGCCTGTCGGCCTGTGGGGACACGCTGGGCGAGCAAGCGCTTCTGGGCGGTGCGGCCGGCGCTGGTGCAGCCGTTGCAACCGGGGGCGATCCGCTCACCGGGGCGGCGGTTGGCGGCGCGGCCAACGTTGCCTATTGCCAGACCTACCCGGATCGCTGCTGACCTTTCAGCACGACCATTGACTGTTAAGATTTCGACCGTTCGGGCGTTGCGCCCGGGCGGTCTTTTTCATGCCATCGCTGCGGGATGTGTCCCCGGCCAAGATAAGAACGACGGAAAGGGACTGATATGTTCGACAAGATCCTGATTGCCAACCGGGGCGAAATCGCCTGCCGGGTCATCAAGACAGCCCGCAAGATGGGTATCAAGACCGTGGCAATCTATTCGGATGCCGACAAGAACGCCTTGCATGTCGAAATGGCGGACGAGGCGGTGCATATCGGTCCGCCGCCTGCCAACCAATCTTATATCGTCATCGACAAGGTGATGGACGCCGTGCGTCAGTCCGGCGCGCAGGCGGTGCATCCGGGGTATGGGTTCCTGTCCGAGAACCCGAAATTCGCACAGGCGCTTGAGGCGGAAGGCGTGGCATTTGTCGGCCCGCCTGTTGGCGCGATCGAAAAGATGGGGGACAAGATCACCTCAAAGAAGATCGCGCAGGAAGCGGGTGTTTCGACAGTGCCCGGCTATATGGGGTTGATCGAAGACGCTGACGAAGCGGTCAAGATCTCGCAACAGGTCGGCTATCCGGTGATGCTCAAGGCGTCCGCCGGGGGCGGCGGCAAGGGCATGCGGATTGCATGGAACGATGCCGAAGCGCGCGAAGGGTTCCAAAGCTCCAAGAACGAAGCGGCCAACAGCTTTGGGGATGACCGGATTTTCATCGAAAAATTCGTCACCCAACCGCGCCATATCGAAATTCAGGTGCTCTGCGATGCGCATGGCAACGGAATTTACCTGAACGAGCGGGAATGCTCGATCCAGCGCCGCAACCAGAAGGTTGTGGAAGAAGCACCAAGCCCGTTTCTGGATGAGGCGACCCGCAAGGCGATGGGCGAACAATCCGTCGCTTTGGCCAAAGCCGTTGGATACACCAGCGCGGGTACGGTGGAATTCATCGTCGATGGCGACCGGAATTTCTATTTCCTTGAGATGAACACCCGCTTGCAGGTGGAACACCCTGTGACCGAGCTGATCACCGGTGTTGACCTGGTGGAACAGATGATCCGCGTCGCCAATGGGGAGCCGCTGACGATCACGCAGGCGGATGTTAAGATCAATGGCTGGGCGATTGAAAACCGTTTGTATGCCGAAGACCCGTATCGCGGCTTCCTGCCGTCTATAGGCCGCCTGACGCGCTACCGTCCGCCTGCCGAAGGCCCCTTGGGCGCAGGCATCGTGCGCAACGACACCGGCGTGTTCGAAGGCGGTGAGATCAGCATGTATTACGACCCGATGATCGCCAAGCTGTGCACATGGGCGCCGACACGCGCCGAGGCGATCGAGGTGATGCGCAACGCGCTCGACAGTTTTGAGGTCGAAGGCATCGGTCACAATTTGCCCTTCGTGGCGGCAGTGATGGACCATCCCAAGTTCATCGCCGGTGAAATGACCACGGCGTTCATCGAAGAGGAATATCCCGACGGCTTTGAGGGCGTGACGCTGGGTGAAGAGGCGCTCAAGCGGGTGGCGGCGGCGGCGGCTGCGATGAACCGTGTGGCCGAGATCCGGCGTGCACGTATATCGGGCACGCTTGACAATCACGAACGCCATGTGGGCGATGTGTGGAACGTGGCGCTTCAGGGCCAGGATTTCGATGTCACCATCGCTGCTGACCATGACGGCTCTACCGTGCGGTTCGACGATGGATCGGACTTGCGTGTCAGCGGCAACTGGACGCCCGGTGACCAACTGGCGCATATGACGATCAACGGCGATCCACTGGTGATGAAGGTCGGCAAGGTGTCGGGCGGGTTCCAAATCCGCACACGCGGCGCGGCGCTCAAGGTGCATGTCCGCACCCCGCGTCAGGCCGAGCTGGCCCGCAAGATGCCCGAGAAAGTCCCTGCCGATACCTCCAAGCTGCTGCTGTGTCCGATGCCGGGTCTGATCGTGAAGGTCGATGTGGCCGAGGGCGACGAAGTGCAGGAAGGGCAGGCGCTGTGCACTGTCGAGGCGATGAAAATGGAAAACATCCTGCGCGCCGAACGCAAAGGCACCGTATCCAAGATCAATGCTGCCGCAGGCGACAGCCTTGCCGTGGACGACGTGATCATGGAGTTCGAATAGGGCGATGGTCCCAGACTTCCAATCCTTGATGCGGCCAGTTCTTGAACTGGCCGCATGCGGCGAGACAAAGGTGTCGGACGCTGTCAAAGAGCTGTCCGATGCGTTTGAACTCACGGAGTCGGAAAGAGAAGAACTCTTGCCAAGCGGCAAACAGACCAAAATGGCGAACCGCGTGCATTGGGCGCGGACCTACCTCAAGCAGGCTGGGTTACTGAAAAGTCCACGCAGAGGGCACTTCGAAATTACGCCCGTGGGCAAAGATGTGCTCGCAACCGCAAAAGAAGACATCAACACGAAATTTCTTCACCAGTTTTCTGAATTTCAGGACTTCCAGAACCGGAGTTCCCAGACGCGTGAACCATCCGCCGACGACAGCACTGAAACTGACATGACTACTCCTGATGAAGTTCTCAGGTCAGCACACACAAAGATCACCGCTGCTTTGGCGGATGATCTGCTGGATCGCCTGCGCGAAAGTGAGCCAAAGTTCTTTGAAGACGTGATTGTACGTCTTCTTTTGGCAATGGGTTACGGCTATGGTTCCGGGTCGGGTGAAGTCATTGGCATGTCGGGCGACGACGGTGTCGATGGTGTCATCAATCTCGACCGTCTGGGTGTTGATCAGGTCTATATTCAAGCCAAACGCTACGCAGCGCAGAATACTGTCGGGAGTGGAGCGATCCGCGATTTCTACGGTGCTTTGGGCATGAAGGACGTCACGAAGGGCATTTTCGTGACGACATCCAGCTTTTCACCGTCCGCGAGACAAACGGCCGAAAAACTGGGCGCGCGAATTGTTCTTGTGGACGGTGTTCAACTGGCAAACCTGATGATCGCTCATGAGATTGGCTGCCGGGTCACCGAGACCTTCAAGATTGCTACATTGGAAGAGAGTTTCTTCGAATGAATGTGGCTCTATCCCATATCAGTCATATCGAAATGGCCTATCCCCGTGGCAACCCGTCTGTCCGGTCTTCGATCTCTTGTTGCCGGGTGGGCATCTTGTCGATGACGCGGCTGATTTCGCGGACGCTCCAGGGTAGCGGTTTGCGTTGCTTGATGCCACCGTCCTTGTCGATCACGGCCAGCATGAACCCGCGTGGGCGCAGGGCAAGCCGGGCCGCAGAGCGTGCGGCGGGGTCGGTGTCGGTGATGATCACCACATCGCGCAGGTCCAGCGCGTTGAGATCGCCCAGCAAGTACTGCATCTGTTGCACGTATCGCGGATCAGCCGGGCTATCGGCAAACACGAGGATCGGACGCTTGATCCAGAGGAACTCCTCAAGCGTCACGTCTTGCGCGGACCGGATCATGTCGATTGACAGATCGTCTACGGTTGCGCCGCTGTCTTGTGCCAGTCCCGAAACGGGAGAGCTGAGCATCAGGGCGGCCAACATCACGGGTAAAAGTTTGTTCATGCTACGAAACATAGGGCGCGCGATGCCCAATGCGAAGGTGCGAAACGGACTGACTTGCAAAAAAGTGACTGCTGCATTTTTGCCGGGGGGGCCTGCGCCGCAGAACATCCCGGTTTGCGGCACCAGACCCTCACCGCTGGTGGGTGCGTTCCGACAGGGCGCGACACGGGCGAAGACAAAAGGATACCAGATACAATGACAGCCAAGAAAGACACATGGCGCGCTTTGGCCGAGAAGGAACTTCGGGGCAAACCGCTGGATGCGCTGACATGGAAGACCCTTGAGGGGATCGAGGTGCAGCCGCTTTACACCGAAGAGGATGTGAAAGACCTGCCGCATCTGGGCACCATCCCCGGTGAGGCGCCATTCACGCGCGGGGTGAAGGCGACGATGTATGCGGGGCGTCCCTGGACGATCCGGCAATATGCCGGCTTCTCAACCGCCGAGGATTCGAACGCGTTTTACCGCAAGAACCTTGCTGCTGGTCAGCAGGGGGTGTCGGTTGCCTTCGATCTGGCGACGCATCGCGGTTATGACAGCGATCACGAGCGCGTGGTGGGCGATGTTGGCAAGGCGGGTGTGGCGATTGACAGCGTCGAGGACATGAAGATCCTTTTCGACGGTATCCCTTTGGACAAGGTGTCGGTGTCCATGACGATGAACGGCGCAGTCATTCCGATCTTGGCCAGTTTTATTGTCGCGGGCGAAGAGCAGGGCGTCGATCGCGCGCTGCTGTCGGGGACGATTCAGAACGACATCCTCAAGGAATTCATGGTGCGCAATACCTATGTGTACCCACCCGAGCCGTCGATGCGGATCATCGCCGATATCATTGAATACACATCGGACCAGATGCCGAAATTCAACTCGATTTCGATCTCCGGCTACCACATGCAAGAGGCAGGCGCGAACCTTGTGCAAGAGCTGGCCTACACGCTGGCGGACGGCAAGGAATACGTCAAAACTGCGATGGATCGCGGGATGGATGTGGACAAATTTGCTGGGCGCTTGTCGTTTTTCTTTGCCATCGGCAAGAACTTCTTCATGGAAGCGGCCAAGCTGCGTGCGGCACGGATGCTGTGGCACCGGATCATGACCGAAGTGGGCGCAAAGGATCCCAAGTCCAAGATGCTGCGCACCCATTGCCAGACCTCTGGTGTGAGCCTTGCGGAGCAAGACCCCTATAACAACGTGATCCGCACTGCCTATGAGGCGATGTCGGCGGTTCTGGGCGGCACGCAATCGCTGCACACCAACGCGCTGGACGAAGCGATTGCCTTGCCAACCGAGTTTTCGGCCCGGATCGCACGCAACACACAGTTGATTTTGCAGGAAGAAACCGGCGTGACCAAGGTGGTCGATCCATTGGCCGGGTCGTATTATGTGGAAAAGCTGACCCATGATCTGGCCGAAGAGGCATGGAAACTTATCGTCGAAGTTGACGAAATGGGTGGCATGACCAAGGCGGTGGCCTCTGGCATGCCCAAGCTGCGGATCGAGGAAACAGCGGCCATGCGGCAAGCCCTGATCGACCGGGGCGAAGATGTGATTGTCGGGGTCAACAAGTACCGTCTGGCCAAGGAAGACCCGATCGACATTCTGGATGTGGACAACGTCAAGGTGCGTCTGTCGCAGATTGCCCGGCTCGAAAGCATCCGCGCGACCCGTGATCAGGCGGCGTGTGATGCCGCTTTGGCGGAACTGGAACGACGGGCCGCAGAGGGTGGCAATCTCTTGGAGGCTGCGGTTGAAGCCTCGCGCGCACGGGCCTCAGTGGGGGAAATCAGCATGGCGATGGAAAAAGTGTTTGGCCGTCACCGGGCCGAAGTGAAAACCCTGGCAGGTGTTTACGGTGCCGCATACGAGGGCGATGAAGGCTTCGCCGCCATTCAGCGCTCGGTCGAGGCGTTTGCCGAAGACGAAGGCCGCCGTCCGCGCATGTTGGTGGTCAAGATGGGGCAGGACGGCCATGATCGGGGAGCCAAGGTCATCGCCACGGCCTTTGCCGATATCGGCTTTGACGTGGATGTCGGCCCGCTGTTCCAGACCCCGGCTGAAGCGGCGCAGGACGCCATCGACAATGATGTGCATGTGATCGGGATCTCGTCACAGGCGGCGGGTCACAAAACGCTGGCCCCGCAACTGGTGCAAGAGCTCAAGGCGCAGGGGGCGGGCGATATTCTGGTGATCTGCGGCGGGGTGATCCCGCAGCAGGATTATCAGTTCCTTTATGATGCAGGGGTCAAGGCGATCTTTGGTCCAGGCACCAATATCCCCGAAGCGGCGCAGGATATCTTGCGCCTTATCCGCGAAGCGCGCAGTTAAGGGCTGCGGATGCGTCACCGCATCCGCGATTTTCCGGTGACGGATAATCCTCCGCGCCTTGCAAGGAGACTGAGATGTTCGAACTGGATCACATCGCGGTGGCGGGCCAGACGCTCGAGGACGCGGTTGCCCATAGTGAGGCGGCCTTCGGTGTGCCTTTGGGCACAGGCGGGCAGCACACGCATTATGCCACGCATAATCGACTTCTGGGGCTGGCGGACGGGCTTTACTTTGAAGCCATCGCGCCTGATCCGTCGCAGCCGAAACCAGCCTATCCGCGTTGGTTTGGCTTGGATGATTTCGCCGGTCCTGCACGGCTGAACAAATGGATTTTGCGTTGTGACGACATTGCCGCAGCACACGCCATGTTCCCCGAAGCGGGCGTGCCGGTCCATCTGACGCGGGGCGCGATCAGCTGGAGCATGCTGGTGCCCGAAGACGGGCGTTTGCCGTTTGGCGGGCAATTCCCGGCGATCATCCAGTGGCACACCGACACGCCTCCGGGGCATACGTTGGCCGGGGCGGGTCTGCGGCTCGAGGCGCTGACGCTCTCTGGCCCGGATATGACCGACCTGCGTGCGCGGTTATTGCCGGTGTTCCAAGACGCCCGTGTGCAGTTTGACACGGCCCCCGATAGGGGAATGCAGGCGGTGTTGCGGTCGGATCGCGGCGTGCATGTCCTGAAATGATCCTCCGCCAAGCCTGCGCTGCGGATGCCGAGCCGCTGGGGGGGATCATGAACGAGGTGATCGACCACACCACGATCACCTTTACGACGGAGCGTAAAACCGTTGATGGCGTGCGCACCGATATCATGTCGCGGGGGCCTGCATTTCAGGTGGTCGAGATACAGGGCGTTGCCGCGGGATACGCAAGCTATGCCCCGTTCCGTTCTGGTCCGGGGTATGCGCGCACCATGGAACATTCCATCGCGCTGGCCGCCTCTGCGCGGGGCAGCGGTGTCGGACGGGCGCTGATGCACGCCTTGGAATCCGAGGCGCGCAAGGCAGGGGTGCATGCGCTGTGGGCTGGGGTGAGTGGTGAAAATCCGGCGGGCCGGTCGTTTCATGCGGCGCTTGGCTTTGTCGAGATTGCAACTCTGCCCGAGGTGGGTTTCAAGTTCGATCGTTGGATCGACCTTGTTTTAATGCAGAAAAAGCTCTGATGCCGCACTGACAAAATTCAGGTTTTGCGGTAACATGCACCCATGTCGATTTGGTCACGCATCGCGGACGCTGTCTCGGCCCTTGCCTCGGGGGAAGGGCTGGCAGCGGTGTTCGACAGGTTGCGTACGCCGCCTGAACGCACAGTGGCCTTTACCATCGCGGTCATCGCGCTGTCGGCCAAGATGGCCAAGGCGGATGGCTTGGTGACGCGGGACGAGGTCATGGCCTTTCGTGAGGTGTTCCACATTCCGCCCGAAGACGAGGCCGGTGCGGCACGGGTGTTCAACCTCGCACGGCAGGATGTCGCCGGGTTCGAGGACTACGCCAAGCGCATCCACACGATGTTCGGGCCGGATCAGGGTACGTTGTGCGACCTGATGGAGGGGCTGTTCCACATTGCGATGGCGGATGGCACCTATCATCCGGGCGAAGACGCGTTTCTGCTGCGCGTGGCCGAGATTTTTGATCTGCCGGATGGATCGTTCCGCCGGTTGAAATCGCGCTTTGTGCCGGATGCGGACCGCGATCCGTTTGAGGTTCTGGGCGTTGATCCCGGCATGTCCCTGACCGAGATACGCGCGGCCTGGCGGCAATTGGTGCGCGAAAGCCACCCGGACCGGATGATTGCGCGGGGTGTGCCCGAAGAAGCGGTCAAACTGTCGGAGCGCAGGCTTATCGACATCAACCGCGCGTGGGACGAGATCGCGGCGCGCGAACACGCCTGATGCCGGGAAACGCGGCCCCGATGAGGATTGCCACCTACAATGTCGAATGGTTCGACGCGTTGTTTGATGACACGGGGCGGCTCGTGTCTGACGGGTCGTGGTCGGCGCGCCATGACGTGACCAAAGCCATGCAGACCGACGCCTTGGGCATCGTGTTCACGGCGCTGGATGCCGATGTGGTCATGGTGATCGAAGCGCCGGACACCAGCCGCAACCGCGATACGGTGCGCGCGCTGGAAAGCTTTGCAGCGGCGTTCGGTCTGCGGACGCGTCGCGCGGTCATGGGCTTTGCCAACGACACCCAGCAGGAAATCGCGTTGATGTACGACCCCGATCTGGTGTCGGCGGTGCATGATCCCAAAGGGCAGGCCCCGGTGCCTGGTGCGCCCAAACTGGCCGGAGCGCCGCGCTTTGACGGAACCTTTCGGATTGATCTGGATATCGACGCGACCGAGGATCGCGTGGTGTTCTCCAAGCCGCCTCTTGAGGTGGCTTTGACGGTGCGTGCGACCGGGCAGGTGATCCGCCTCATCGGGGCGCATCTGAAATCCAAAGCGCCGCATGGCGCGACGAACCGTGACGCGGTGATGCGTCTGTCCATCGCCAACCGGCGCAAGCAATTGGCCCAGGCGATCTGGCTGCGCGCGCGGGTTGAGGACCATCTCATTGCGGGTGATCCGGTCATCGTGATGGGCGATCTGAACGATGGTCCCGGTCTGGACGAATATGAAAACCTGTTCGGGCGCAGTTCGGTCGAGATCATTCTGGGCGAGGGCGACCGCGTGCTTTACGATCCTCACGCGTCGCAGGCCCTGTTGCGGCGGATTGGACCACAGCCCAGCACGGCGCGGTTCTATATCCCACAGCAGGAACGGTTTTTGCAGGCGCTGCTGGATTATGTGATGATGTCACCCGATCTGCGGTCCAAGGCACAGAAATGGCGGATTTGGCATCCGTTCGATGATCCGGTCTGTTGGCGCACACCCGAATTGCGCGAGGCGCTGTTGACCGCCTCGGATCATTTTCCGGTGACGCTTGAGATTGGTCTCTAGGTGAAATCTCCGGCGCGACTTCTTATGTTGACGGCATGAAACAGATAACCACACTCGCACCGGCGACGGTGCTGGCCCTGGTCCTGACCACGTCTGGCGCATGGGCGCAGGAGGATCGGGGCACGCGCCTTATGGAAGAGGGCGCAAAGCTGTTCTTTCGCGGGCTCATGGACGAGATGGAACCCGCGCTTCGGGAATTGGAAGGCTTGGCGCAGGACCTTGAGCCTGCGCTGCGCAGCTTTGCTGACGAGATGGGCCCGGCGTTGCGCGATCTGATGGAGCAGGTGGACGATTGGTCGGCCTTTGAACCGCCCGTTGTGTTGCCGAACGGGGATATCCTGCTCAGGCGTAAACCGGACTCTGCCGCCCCCGACGCGTTGCCCGCGCCGGAAGACGGCGAGATTGATCTTTGACGGTTACTCGGCCGGTTGGGCGTAGGCGCTTTGGCGTGACGGCTTGAGCGCTGCATTGGTCAAAAGCGCACCACCTGCAATGGACAGGATCGTCAACAGGGCTGCGATGGACAGGGTGGGCATACCCGCCAGACCGGCCCCCACGGTGCAGCCGCCCGCCAGCACGCCGCCAATGCCCATCAGTACCGCCCCACCTGCATAGCGCCCGGTTTCGGACGGGGCGTGGAATGACTGCCATTGGAAGCTGCCAAAGACGAGGGATGACACCAGCGCGCCGATCAGCACCCCGCCAATCAAGCCAACGCCGAAATTGGCGGGGATCGAGGTGGACGCCACTGTCCAGAACAATGTGTCGGCATAGGGCGATGTGAAGGACAGGCTTTGCAGCGCGACAGGGTCAAAATCGTCAAACAGGACAAACCCTGTTCCGATCCAGCCCGCCGGGACCAAAGCGCCCAAAAGAGCCGCCAGGATCAGCGTCGATGCGCGGTTGCCTGACCGAACCGCGATGGCGAACGCGGCCAGCGCAATCACCAGCGACCAGACCAGCGCGCCGCCGGGCAGGGCGGCCAGTGAGACGGTGTCGCCAAGCGGCACTGTGACCGATCCAAGCGATGTGCGCAAAGGGGCCAGCACACCCTTGAGCGTCGCATGGGCGGTGATCGCAAACACCATCAGCACAAACACAGCTCGCAGGTTGCCGCTGGCCGACAGAACGGTCAGGCGGGATACACAGCCGCGCGTCAGCACCATGCCCGCGCCGAACATCAGGCCGCCTGCGACGATGGCAAGGATGGGAAGGTCGGACGCCCAAAACCGGTGATCGTCAAAGCTGATGAGACCGGACATGACGCCTGCCTGCGTGCCAAGGACAGCAACGGCCAATGCTGTCAGCCAGACGCCCATGGCCTGTTTGCGGTCGTCTCCGACAAGGCCGCGACGAAAGCAGAATTTGGTGCGCTCGGCCAAAAGACCGAAGGCTGCGCCCAGGATCAGCGCAAGACCAACTGCCACTTGTGGTGCGGTGTAGGTGTCAAAGCCAAGGGATTCGAACATGGGGCGCTCCTTCCGTCTGTTGTGGGTCAGATGGAGGGAAAGTGTTCCTCAGGCAAGGCTTAGTCAGGTGCTTTGGCGTGGTTTTTCCGGGAAGGTTTCCACGGTTGGCGCTCTTTCACGGAACGATGTTCTTGATTGGCGAGGATTGCTGTTTGTGCGTTCGGGCATGGCCCATCCGGCCATGCCAATCGGTCTTATTTCGCAAACCTGCACCCGGACAGGTGGTTCAACGCCCGCGGATGCGCGGATCAAGCGCGTCGCGCAGGCCGTCGCCGAGATAGTTCACCGACAGCACCGTCAGCGATATCGCGATCCCCGGCAGCAGCACCCGTTCCGGGAATTGCTGCATCCGCTGCACCGCATCGGCGAGCATCTTGCCCCATGTCGGGAAATCCGACGGAAACCCGACACCCAGAAAGCTCAGCGCGCTTTCGGTGATGATCGCGGTGGCAAGGCCCAGCGTGGCCGACACCATGATCGGCGACAGCACGTTGGGCAGCAGGTGGCGCTGAATGATGCGGAAGGGCGTGGTGCCGATGGACCGCGCGGCAAGGATGAATTCGCGTTCCTTGAGCGCCAGGATATCGCCGCGCACGATGCGGGCGGTGGGCATCCAGCTTGTGATGGCGATGATGCCGACGATCAGGACGAACATGCCGCCCTCGGGGCCGAACGCTTCGCGCAGGGGTTGGCGGAACAGGGTTACGGCAACCAGCAGCAGGGGCAGGATCGGCAGCGACAGGAACAGGTCCGTCAGGCGCATGAGCAGTCCGTCAAGTTTACGGGCGAACCCGGCCAGCACGCCAACGGTGGTGCCGATCACAAGGCTGAGCACCATCGCGGCCCAGCCCACAGCCATAGAGGCACGCCCGCCGGACAGGATTTGCGCCAGCTGGTCGCGTCCAAGCTGGTCGGTGCCAAAGGGGCGGTTCCACGCGGTTTTGGCGCTTGCATCCCAAAGGGCGGTCCAGATCGGGCGCATGTCCTTGTTTCGGATATCGAGCTTTTGCGGATCGACCTGCCAGATCCACGGACCAACGATCACGGCCAGCGTGATAAAGAGCAAGAAGCCTCCGCCGAACATCGCGCCTTTGTGTTTGCGGAACTGGTCCCACACGTCGCGCCATTGGCTGCGCGGGGGCTCAAGCGGGCCTGTATCGGCCAACGCGGCGATTGGGGTGGCTTGTACGGGCTCAGTCATAGCGGATCCTCGGGTCGAGAAGGCCGTAGAGGATATCGGCGATCAGGTTAAAGAGGACGATCAAAACAGCGAAGATGAAGGTCAGGGTCATCACCATCGGCAGGTCATTGGCAAACAGCGCCGTGATCAGCAATTGTCCGATCCCGTTCACCTTGAACACGTTCTCGGTGATGATGGCCCCGCCAAAGATCGATGGCACGTTGAGCGCGATCACGGTGATGACCGGGATCATGGAATTTCGCAGGACGTGGACGGACACCACGACGGCTTCGCTTAACCCCTTGGCGCGTGCGGTGCGGACGTAATCCTGATTGAGGTTGTCCAGCATGGAGGCGCGCATGTAGCGGCTGATTTGTGCGGTGGTCTGTAGCGCCAGAACCATCACTGGCAGGATCATCTGTTGCAGCTGGAGTTTGAAGTTGGCCCAGGAATCGACGACAAGCGTGGTGTCATAGATCGACGGGAACCAGCCAAGCTGTACCGAGAAGATCACGATCAAAAGCGGGCCGGTGAAGAACGGCGGGATCGAAAAGCCGATCATCGTGATAAACGTACCGGACTGGTCGAAGATCGAATACTGACGGTAGGCGGAATAAATGCCGATGGGCAACGCGATCAGGATGCCCACGATATAGGCCATACCCACCACCCAAAGCGTCTGCGGAATCCGCTGGATGACGATGTCCATCACCGGCGAGCGGGTCTGCCACGAGATTACGCGCAATTCGCCTTGGTAAAGCTGTGTGTCGGGCAACCAGCCCAGCAGGCTGCTGGACGTGGTCAGCCAGTCGATGAACACTTTGGGTTCAAGCCAGAAGACCTGAACCAGCCATTTCCAGTATTGCACCAGGGGCGGTTCGCCCACGCCAAGCGCTTGGCGCATCTTTTCCTTGACCTCGGGTGGGACGGTCAGGGGCACCTGCGCCATCGGATCTCCGGGGGCGAGTTGCAGCAGCATGAAAATGACAAAACTGATGAACAAAAGCGTCGGAACGGCAAGCACAAGTCGTCGGACGGCGAAGGTCAGCATCGTGTGGCGCCTCGGGTCATGAGTTTCGGTGAAACAGGGATGCGGGCCGTTTTGCCCACCCTAAAAAACCGCTTGGAAAGGGTGGGCATTGCTGCCCACCCCAAGTCTGTCCAGATCAGTTGGACGCGGTGCGGTGCCAGTCAGCGACGTTCCACAATTCGCTGTCCCAAACGTTCAGGACCACCCCGCCAAGCGTGTTGGCATGTGCCGACAGACGACCCCGGTGCACCAGCGGGATCATACCGCCGTTGTCGGTGATCATCGCGCTGAGTTCGCGGCCAATACGCTGACGATCCGCCATATCAGCGGTTGCGCTCAGCTCTGCGTGCAGGGCATCGAACTCGGGCATGCAGAAGCGCGAGATGTTTTCGCCCTGCCACTGGGTTTCAGGACGCGGAGCCTTGTCGCACAGACCGTTGCCCAGATAAGATTGCGGGTCCGTGCCGTTGAAGGTGTTGGCGTACATCTGCACGTCGGCATAGAATTTCTGGAACGTGTCCGGGCTGCCCGCATCGCCGCCAAAGAACACCGACGAATCCACGTTGCGCAGTTCGACTTCCATGCCGATCTGTTCCCACCATTCCTTGATCAGCGCTTGGAAATCCTGACGGACGGCGTTGGTCGAGGATTGGTAGAGGATCGAAAGCGGCATACCGTTATGTTCGCGCACGCCGTCGCCGTCCGTGTCAACGATGCCAGCCGCATCCAGCATCGCCTTGGCACCTTCGATGTCTTGGGTTTCACAGCCTTCGAATGTGGACGCAAACGCCTCGGGGGCAGGGACCCAGGAACAGCCGACTTTGCCCGCCTGGCCATAGCCGATTTCCACCAGAAGCGGACGGTCGATGGCCATGGACATGGCTTTGTAGACCGCCGGTTCTTTCAGGAACGGATGCGGATGCAGCGCCGTGGACCGTTCGCCTTCGGGCAGGCTTGGGTCGGCATAGGTCTGGTTGATCATGATGCGCTCAAGCAGCGGGCCAAAGCCTGCAACGGCCACGCCTTTGCCGCCCGCTTCCATTGCTGCAATCACGTCGGGCGCAAGCTGAAGGTTCCAGGCGTAGTCGAATTCGCCTGTTTCCATTACCGCCTGACCGGCTGCACGCGCATCGCCGCCCCCTTTGAATGTCACAGATGCAAAGGCGGGTTTCGCCGGGTCGCGGTAGTTCGGGTTCGCCGACATGGTGATCACGTCGTTCGGTTTGAATTCATCGACCACAAACGGGCCGGTGCCGATGGGGTTGAAGTTCTGTTCGGTGCATGTGGACGCCGCCGCGCCAAGGCAATCGGCGAACTGGGCGGCCTGAAGGATCGGGCTTTCACCGCCCACAAACGGGCCATACGGGTTCGGGGTCGGGCCTGCAAAGGTCACGACGACGGTCAGGTCGTCGGGCGTTTCAACGCTGGTGACGCCTTCGAACTTTGTGACCTGCGCGCAGCCGCCTTCGGGGTGGGTGCAATATTCATGAGTGAACGCCACATCAGCCGATGTGAACGGCGTGCCATCGGACCATGTCAGGCCGGGCGTGATGTTCCAGGTGATGGTTGTCAGGTCTTCGCTGACGCCACCATTGGCAACGGTCGGTATCTCGGTGACAAGCCACGGAACAAGATCGCCTTGCTCGTTGTAGCGCGCCAGAGGCTCGATGATCATCGAGGCCGCTTCCACGTCCTTCGTGCCGCCCGACAAAAAGGCGTTCAGGATTGAGGGCGCTTGCCAATAGATGATTTTGACTTCGCCGTCCGCGCCGCGCTCTGCAAAGGCGGCAGGCGCAAGGGCCACGGCCGCGGCTGCACCCATCAATAGGGTTGTAAGTTTCATAACTCTCTCCTTGTTGGACACAGTTTTTCTGTGTCGTCTTTGTTGGCAGGAAATAGGAGCATTCGGTCTCTGTCTTGTTCAAGCATGGTCGCCAGACGTTCGGAAATGACAAAACGCAAGTAGTTTTCCCCCTAATATGCGCATCGAAACAGCTTTTGCGCAAAATGCAAGTCCCGTGGGAGCGTTGGTAGGGCTAACGTCCAGTCAGCGTTTGACTCTGGCCCAACTGTGGTTAGCGTTTCATCAACGCCAGCAAAAGGACAGCGCCTATGCCCGATGGGAGCATCGCCAAAATCGAAAACCTGCGGGTCGAATTCCAGACCAAGTCGGGGACCGTGGTGGGGGTCGAGGATGTGTCGTTCGACATCAATCCGGGCGAGACCGTGTGCGTGGTTGGCGAATCCGGATCTGGCAAATCAGTGTCGTCGCTCGCGTTGATGCGGCTGATCGAATATGGCGGTGGCGACATCGCCGGGGGACGGTTGATCTTTGATCGCAAGGACGAGGGCAAAATTGATCTGACCACGACTGATCAGGATCTGATGCGCACGATTCGCGGCAATGAGATCGGGATGATTTTTCAGGAACCGATGACCGCGCTCAATCCGGTGTTTACCGTGGGCAAGCAGCTTACCGAAGGGTTGCGCCTGCATAAGGGCATGACACGCGCACAGGCCGAAGTGCGCGCGCTTGAGCTGATGACGCAGGTGCGCATTCCGGAACCCGAACGGCGTCTCAAGCAGTATCCGCATGAATTGTCCGGTGGGATGCGGCAGCGCGTGGTGATTGCGATGGCCTTGGCCTGTGAGCCACGCCTGTTGATCGCGGACGAACCCACGACCGCCCTCGATGTGACCATTCAGGCGGAAATTCTCGCACTGATGGACCGGCTCAAGCGCGAAACCGGCACTGCGGTGATGTTCATCACCCACGACATGGCGGTGGTGGCGCAAATGGCCGACCGTGTGGTCGTGATGTTCCGGGGCAACAAGGTCGAGGAAGGCACGGTCGAGGAGATCTTTGAGAACCCGCAGCACCCCTACACCAAGGCGCTGTTGGCGGCGGTGCCCAAGCTGGGCGAGATGACGGGCACTGACCTGCCACGCCCCATGCGACTTTTGGGCAAGGACGGCTCCGACGTGCCGCCGATCACCGGATCGGATGAGGTGCTGCTTGAGGTCAAACACCTGACCACGCGGTTCGAGGTCAAGGGCGGGTTCTTTCGCCGCACGGTGGCCAATGTGCATGCGGTCGAGGACCTGTCCTTCACCGTAAACAAGGGCCAGACCCTGAGTCTGGTGGGCGAATCCGGCTGTGGCAAATCCACGGCGGGCCGGTCGATCCTGCGGCTGGTGGAACCGATGCAAGGCAGCATTTTCCTTGGTGGCAAAGATATCATGGCACTCAGTCAGAGCGAGCTGCGCGAGGCGCGGCGCGACATGCAGATGGTGTTCCAAGACCCGTTTGCATCGCTCAATCCGCAGATGCAGTTGTCGGATCAGGTGTCTGAACCGATGCGCAATTTCGGCATGGGATCAAATGCCGACATGCAGAAACGCGTCGAGATGCTGTTTGACCGGGTGGAACTGCCGCGCAGCTTCATGCAGCGCTATCCGCACGAACTGTCAGGGGGACAGCGGCAGCGGATCGCGATTGCGCGTGCGCTCGCACTGAACCCCAAGCTGATCGTGTCGGACGAGGCGGTGTCGGCGCTCGATGTGTCGGTGCAGGCGCAGGTGCTTAACCTGATGCTCGAATTGCAGGCAGAGCTGGGGATTTCGTTCCTGTTTATCAGCCATGACATGGCGGTGGTGGAACGGGTCAGCCATCATGTGGGAGTGATGTATCTGGGCCGAATCGTTGAGCTGGGTCCACGCCGCGCGGTGTTCGAAAACCCGCAGCATCCCTATACGCAGGCGCTCATGAAGGCGGTGCCGATTGCCGATCCAAGGCGGCGCAAATCCGAGAAGGATCTGAACTTCAAACCGATTCCATCGCCGATCCACGGGCTTGAGTATGAGGCTGCCCCGTCGGAATACCGCGAGGTGTCGCCCGGTCACAAAGTGCTGATCACCGACAGCGGCTACTGATCCGTGTCATGAGGCGCGTGTTCCTCTGGCTGCTGCGTGGGTCGATGACCCTTTTGGCACTGCTGACCTTGGTGGCCTGCGCGCTGCATGTGACCAACAGCGACAGCACGGCAGAGGTGCCCGCGCCGGACGCGACCGCCCTTCGGATTGCCACCTACAACGTGCACTACATTGTCCTGAGCGCGCAAACCGGTGCGTGGTCGGTTGGGGATTGGGAGCGGCGCAAGGGGCCTTTGGACAGCGCGTTCAGGGCGTTACAGGCCGACATTGTCGCGTTTCAGGAAATGGAAAGCTGGTCGCGCGGATCGGACGGGTCGGTGAACCTCGCGCGGGATCATCTTGCGGATCAGAACCCGGAGTATGGGATCGCGGCCACCGGGGATTGGCGTGTGTTTCCGACGACGCAGCCCTTGTTCTATCTGAAGGATCGGCTGCAACCACTTGATCAGGGATGGTTTTTCTTTTCCAACACGCCGGATGTGATCTATTCGCGCACCTTTAACGGGTCGTTTTCGGCGTTTGCCTCTTGGGTCCAGTTTGAAGATCGCAGAACGGGCGACAGGTTCCGTGTGGCGAATGTGCATTTTGAATATTCCAGCCGGTCGAACCGGCTAAAATCCGCCGCGCTTGTGCGGGATCGTATCAAACCGTGGATCGACGCAGGCGAGACGGTGTTTCTGGTGGGCGATCTGAATGCGCTGCACGGGGCGCAGACGATGGACATCCTGGAAGAAAGTGGTGTCACCTTTGACCGTATTCCGGGCGCGACCTATCACTTGAACAGAGGCGTGCATCTTATTGGCGCGATTGACCATTTGGGCCGCTCACCCAGCGTGACGCTGAAGGGCGGGCCGGTGGTGGTGCAACAGAGGTTTGACGGCGCGTGGCCGTCGGACCATCATCCTGTCTATGCCGATTACCGTCTGCCCTCAGCTGCAAAGTGAACCCATGCAAAATCGCCTGACCCCGCGCGCCATTCTTGACCACTTGGTAAAATTTCCGACGGTCAGCCATGACACCAACCTGCCTTTGATCGACTGGGTCGCGGGGTATCTGGCCGAACATGGCGTGCACAGCCACCGGCATATCAAAGCGGATGATCCGACGAAGGCGGGGCTGTTTGCCCATGTCGGGCCTTTGGCCGATGGTGGCGTGGTGTTGTCGGGTCACACGGATGTGGTGCCGGTCGAGGGGCAGCCCTGGACCAGTGATCCCTTCACTGTGACCGAACGGGACGGCAGGTTATACGGGCGTGGCACCACCGACATGAAAGGGTTTGATGCGCTGGCCATCTGGGCGCTGGTCGAGGCGCACCATCGCGGCGTGACCCGGCCCATGCAGATCGCGCTAAGCTATGACGAAGAAATCGGTTGCACCGGCGCGCCGCCGTTGATCGAGGCGATGCAGGGGGTGGTGCCGCGCGCCGACACGGTGATCGTGGGGGAACCGACCATGCTGAAGGCGGTGACCGGACACAAGGGCAGCGTCAGCTACACCCTTCACGTTCATGGGTTTGAGGTGCATTCTTCGGTTCTTCACACTGGCGTCAGCGCGATCATGTATGGGGCCAAACTGATCGAATGGGCCAACAGGGTGAATGACGAAAGTGCCGCCGCGACGCCCGCGCCGGTCGCTGCGATGTTTGATCCGCCCTATACAAATGTGCATGTCGGCGTGATCCAAGGCAGCACCGCGCATAACATCACGGCAAAGGATTGCGAGCTGGTCATGACGATCCGCGTCGTTCCCGGTGAATCGCTGGAGGACTGGGACACCAGCCTGCGCGCCGCTGTGGCCGAGGTCGAGGCGCAAATGCAGGCCGTTCGTCCAGAGACATGGATTGAGGTCACGCCGAACTCTGCCTTGCCTCCGTTCAAGTCAGACGATGCAGGCAGCGCCGAGACGCTTGTACGCCAGTTGACCGGGGATAACGGCACGCAATACGTGTCCTACGGCACCGAGGCGAGCCATTTCCAAATCGCGGGCTACTCCGTTGTGGTTTGCGGCCCCGGTGACATTGCGGTGGCGCATCAGCCCGATGAATACATCACCGTGGCGCAGTTCACCGAAGGACAGGCGTTTATGGAGCGTCTTCTGACGCACCTTTCGGCGTAGGTGGCCTGTGCGCAAAAGGCGCGATGCGCTTTGATCGCCCCTTGAAGCCTGCGGCGCTCTGCGCCACGTTCGAGGCCAGAGACATCATGACATCAACACGAGGATGACCCCCATGCCGGTCAAGAACCGCTTTGCAGAATTGCAGGATGAAATCACCGCCTGGCGACGGGACATGCACGAAAACCCCGAGATCCTGTTCGAGACCCACCGCACCAGCGCGCTTGTGGCCGAGCGGCTTGCGGAATTTGGCTGTGATGAGGTGGTCACCGGCATCGGGCGCACCGGCGTTGTGGGGGTGATCAAGGGCAAGACCGACACAGCCGGCAAGGTGGTAGGGTTGCGCGCCGATATGGACGCGTTGCCGATCCACGAACAGACGGGGTTGGCGTATGCGTCCAAGACGGCCGGAGCGATGCATGCCTGCGGGCATGACGGGCACACCGCGATGCTTTTGGGGGCGGCCAAGTACCTGTCGGAGACACGCAATTTCGATGGCACGGTCGTGGTGATCTTTCAGCCTGCCGAAGAAGGCGGCGGCGGCGGGCGCGAGATGTGCGAAGACGGCATGATGGACCGTTGGGGCATCCAAGAGGTGTACGGGATGCACAATTGGCCGGGCAAACCTGTTGGCAGTTTCTCGATCCGGGCGGGGGCGTTTTTTGCCGCAACCGACCAGTTCGACATCACGTTCGAGGGCCGGGGCGGCCATGCGGCGAAACCGCAAGAGACCGTGGACACAACCGTGATGGCGTCGCAGGCTGTGTTGGCGCTTCAGACGATTGCCAGCCGCAACGCCGATCCGACCGATCAGGTGGTGGTGTCCGTCACCTCGTTCGAGACATCATCAAAGGCGTTCAACGTGATCCCGCAGCGGGTGCATCTCAAGGGCACAGTCCGCACCATGTCGACGGGGATGCGCGATCTGGCCGAAGCCCGGATCAAAAGCATTTGTTCCGGGGTGGCCAACACCTTTGGCGGCACGGTGGATGTGACATATCATCGGGGCTATCCGGTCATGGTGAACCACGACGACCAGACCGCGTTTGCAGCCGAGGTGGCCAAATCCGTGTCGGGTGCCTGCGAAGACGCGCCGCTGGTCATGGGGGGTGAGGATTTCGCGTTCATGCTGGAGGAACGTCCGGGGGCCTATATCCTGGTTGGTAATGGTGACAGCGCGTCGGTGCACCACCCCGAATACAATTTCAACGATGATGCGATCCCGGCAGGCTGTTCCTGGTGGGCCGAGATTGTTGAGCGACGGATGCCTGCGGCGTAAGCGCTCGGTTGTCGTAAGGGGGCCAGGCGGTGGGCAGTGGTCGCCCGCCGTTTTCCTGTTCAGTCCTCGTAGCCGCGTTTGTTTTGGTTTTTTGACGATGTTGCGTCTTTGACACTGCGGCCAAAGGATTTCTGGCGCGCACGGGCGGCGGCGATCGATTCGGAATTGTGCTGGTCCTCGCGCCGCAGTTTTTCCCACCGGTCAAAGCGTGCCTGTTCAAGCGATCCGTCTTGCAACGCGGTTTTGACGGCGCAGCCGGGTTCTGAGGCGTGTTTGCAGTTCGAGAATTTGCATTGGCTGGAGAGGGTCTCGATATCGTCGAACAGCTCTTCCAGCCCTTCGCTGGTGCCAGTGAGCTGCAATTCTCGCATGCCGGGCGTGTCAATAAGCCAACCCCCTGCAAGGGTGGGCCGCAACGCGCGGTGTGTGGTGGTGTGACGGCCTTTGCCGTCATCCTCGCGCACGCCCTGGGTTGCCTCGGATTCGCCTGTCAGGGCGTTGCGCAGGGTGGTTTTGCCAACACCGGACGAGCCCAAAAGCGCAAGCGTCTGGGCCTTGGTGCACCACGGGTTGAGGCGGGTCACATCCTGCGGGTCTTTGGCATTGACGGTGATGGCGATCACCAGCGGTGACAGGGCTTCGGCCTTGCGTTGAAAGCGGTCGGGATCGTCGCAGAGATCTGCCTTGGTCAGGATCACCAGCGGCAGCGCGTTCGAGGCAAGCGCCAGCGCAAGATAGCGTTCCAGCCGCGCCACGTTGAAGTCGGCGTTGCAGCTTGTGACAAGGCCCACCGTGTCGACATTGGCCGCAATGCGCTGGTTGCCGACGGCATGGCCTGCGGCGCGGCGGTTCAGGTCGGTGATCGGATCCAGCCGGTGCAGGGCCGTGATGCCATCGGTCAGCACCCAATCGCCGACGGCGTAGGCTCCGGCGCTGTCGGTTGGGATCAGACGGTGTTCGCCCGTGTCAGACAGCGCAACAAGCTGGCTGCGATGCACCTCGGAGATGCGGGCGGGGATCAGGGCGGCGGTGTCATCGGTGATTTGCCGCGCGAAATGGTCCGACCAGCCGAGGTCGGTTTGAGTATACGAAGTCAAGTCGTTCTTCCTGTCGCAGAGGGGCGCAGCCCGGTGGGGCCTGTTTGGGGGCCAGCGTTCTGGCACAGTGCGGCGATCAGCCTGCTACCCGGAGGGCGCATCCGGTGTTCATGATGTCCTCCGTCAACTCAGCTTGCGATACGTCCAGTATACGGTGCGTGCGGTGCAGCGCCAAGCGGCATCTGGTCATTTGACCGATCCGTTGCTAAGCGGGCGAATGAATTTGCCATCCCCTCCTTCGTCCCGCGCAACTGTGGCCTGCATCAAATGGGGCACCTTGTTTGGCCCTGACTATGTAAACCGGCTTTATTCCGGCGTGCGGCGCAACCTGTCCTGTCCGGTGCGGTTCGTCTGTATGACCGAACATGCCGAAGGGCTGCACCCCGATATCGAGGTGTTGGACCTGCCGGTTGAGCCTTTTGCCGCGCCGATGGCGGCCGCGCTCAAGGTTGCCAATCGGCAGGGCGCGATGCGCAAGGTTTCGCTGTTTCGGCCCGGATTGATCCCCGATCTGGATGGGCCGGTGCTGGGGTTTGATCTGGATGTGGTGATCACTGGATCGCTGGATGATCTGCTGGCGCTGGCACCGGGCGATGTGGTCATGCGGCACGATTGGACCGAGGCGCGCAAAGGGCGGCCCACCGGGCACGGGTCGGTGTTTCGCTATGATCCGGCACTGCATGGGTTTCTCTATGCGGATTTGGCGGCAGACGCCTATGCCGAGGTTGAGGCCGCGCGTGGATCAGAGCAGCGCTATACCTCTCATAAGGCGATGGATAACGGGGTTTTCACCTATATTCCAGAAGATTGGGTGGTGAGCTTTAAGTATGACTGTAACCCGTTTCCGGGCAATTACCTGCACCCGGCGCATCTGCCAACGACCGCGCGGGTGGTGTGTTTTCACGGGCGTCCCAAGATGCCGGAGGCGATTGACGGCTATCGTGGGTCGGTCATTCGCTATGCCAAGCCGACAGGCTGGTTGCAGGAACATTGGGTCGACCGGGCCAAAGCTGATCTTGGCGATCGCTGGGGATAACGCGAAAGCGATGCGTTGACGCATCGTGCGTTTCCGTTGACGGAAACTCTGGGGCGCTACCCCGGACCCCGGGATATTTGGAAATCAAAGACGTCAGGGCGGACAAGAATCTCCTACCTGTGGGCTGAAGTCTTGCGGGTGCTTGCGCGAACGGGGTAAGAGCGGGCAAGTGCAGTCAAGGGAAGGGCACCACAATGCGTCGAGTAGTTGTGACAGGCTTGGGTTTGGTGACACCGCTTGCGGACGGTGTCGAGGAAAGTTGGTCGCGCATTCTGGACGGGCAGTCCGGTGCAGGCACAATTGCCAAGTTCGATGCGAGCCATCTCGCCACCACCTATGCCTGTGAGGTTCCTTACGGGGACGGCACAAACGGCACGTTCAATCCCGATACCTACCTGGACAAGAAAGAGCAGCGCAAAGTCGATGAGTTCATTCTTTTCGGTATGGCAGCTGCGCATCAGGCGGTGCGGGATGCAGATTGGATGCCCGAGGACGAAGGCAGCCGTTTGCGCACAGGTGTGATGATCGGGTCTGGCATTGGCGGGTTGAGTTCGATTGCAGACACTGCGCTGTTGATCCGCGACAAGGGTCCGCGCCGGGTGTCTCCGTTCTTTATTCCGGGCGCGTTGATCAACCTGATTTCGGGCAATGTGTCGATCAAATACGGCTTTAAGGGCCCAAACCATGCAGTTGTGACGGCGTGCTCAACGGGGGCGCATGCGATTGGCGATGCGGCGCGGCTGATCATGTTCGGCGATGCCGATGTGATGGTTGCCGGTGGCGCCGAGGCCGCGATCTGCGAGATCGGGATTGCCGGGTTCAATGCCTGCAAGGCGCTGAGCACCAAGCGCGGCGATGATCCCAAGGCGGCAAGCCGTCCCTATGATGCAGACCGCGACGGTTTTGTCATGGGCGAAGGCGCGGGTGTGGTTGTGCTTGAGGAATACGAGCATGCCAAGGCGCGTGGCGCTAAGATTTATGCCGAGGTGTGTGGCTACGGGCTTTCGGGCGACGCGTATCACATCACGGCCCCCTCCGAGGACGGCGAAGGCGGGGAGCGGTCGATGCGCGCCGCGCTCAGGCATGCGGGGATTGAGCCTGCGGATATTGATTACATCAACGCGCATGGCACCTCGACCATGGCGGATGTGATCGAGCTTGGGGCGGTTGAGCGGATGATGGGCGATGCGGCAGGCAAAGTGACGATGTCGTCAACAAAATCCGCGACCGGGCATCTTTTGGGGGCGGCAGGCGCGATCGAGGCGATCTTCTCGATCCTTGCGATCCGTGATCAGGTGGCGCCGCCGACGCTCAATCTTGACACGCCCGCGGTCGAGACCGCGGTGGACCTTGCGCCCAATGTAAAGCGAGTGCGCAAGATCACCTATGCGCTTTCCAACAGTTTTGGCTTTGGCGGGACCAATGCCAGTGTCGTGTTCGGCAAGGTGGATCGCTAGGTCATGTGGCGTCACATAGCCTCCAATGCGCTGAGTTTCCTTGTCGTTCTGGTGTTCCTGTTCGGCGGTGTGCTGATCTGGGCGCAGAATTCCTACGTGTCGGATGGGCCGCTGGATCGGGCCATCTGTGTGCAGGTGGAGCGTGGGACGACGTTTCGGCGGGTATCTGAGACGCTGGCCGAGGACGGGGCTGTGGCAAGTGCTGCGATGCTGCGGATCGGTGCGGATTATGCGGGCAAGACGTCAGAGCTTAAGGCTGGGTCGTTTCTTGTGCCTGAGGGCGCGTCGATGGAGCAGATCGTCGATATCGTGACCCGTGGTGGGGCGAGCACCTGTGGCACCGAAGTGGTGTACCGGGTGAGCATCAACCGGGCGACCGTTCAGGTGCGCGAGCTTGATCCCGAGACCGGGCGTTTTGTCGAGGTGGCAGAGTTCAACCCGGCAGAGGATGCGGTGCCGGAGGCCTATGCGCGCGTGAAGGCCGAGGTGGACACGCGCTATCGCGTGGCATTGGCCGAAGGTGTCACAAGCTGGCAGATCGTGCAGGAATTGGGCCAGATCGACATTCTGGAGGGTGAGATCGACGAGATCCCGGCCGAGGGGTCTTTGGCGCCAGACAGCTATGAGATCGCGCCCGGAGCCAATCGGTCGGAGTTGTTGGCGCGGATGGCCTCAGCGCAGGAGCGTATTCTGGCCGAGGCCTGGGCGAACCGTCAGGACGGGTTGCCTTTGCAGACGCCGGAGGAGGCGCTGATCCTTGCGTCGATCATCGAGAAGGAAACCGGCACGCCGGATGAACGCTTCCTCGTGTCGAGCGTGTTCAACAACCGGCTAGAGCAGGGCATGCGGCTTCAGACCGATCCCACGGTGATCTACGGGATCACGCGCGGGCAGGGTATCTTGGGGCGGGGTATCCGGCAGAGCGAGTTGCGGGCAGAGACGCCGTGGAACACCTATGTGATCGATGGATTGCCGCCGACCCCGATCGCGAATCCGGGACGGGCGAGCATCGAGGCCGCGCTGAACCCGGATGAAACAGGCTATATCTTCTTTGTTGCCAAGACGTTGGACCCGTCGGACGGGCATAATTTTGCTGTCACTTTGGCCGAGCATAACGCAAACGTGGCAACCTACCGGGCGCTTGAAGCGCAGAGGGACAATTGAGGCGCGTGTCCTCTGACCGGGTAACTTTGCCATGGGTGTGACCGAGCTTGTGTTGATCGGGGCGGTGGTGTTTCTGATCGCGGGATCGGTCAAGGGCGTTGTCGGGATTGGTTTGCCCACAGCGGCGATCAGTATGCTGACCCTGTTCATCGATCCGCGCACGGCGATTGCCGTTGGGCTGGGCCCGGTTGTGGTGTCGAATGCCTGGCAGATCTGGACCATGGGGGACATTCGCGGCACGTTCAAACGCTATTGGCTGTTTGCTGTGGCGCTGGGCGCAAGCGTTTTCCTGACGGTGACCGTGTCTGCGGACGTGTCTGAACGGGTGATCTTTCTGGCGATTGGGATTTCGATCGTTACGTTTTCGGTGCTGCATCTGAATTTCGCCATGCCGCCGATGCCTGATCGGTATGACCGGGCGGCACAGGTTGGGTTCGGGACGGTCGCGGGAATTCTTGGGGGATTGTCGGGTGTCTGGATCGCGCCAATCATCATGTATTTAAGCGCCCGAAACCTGACAAAAGACGAGTTCGTTCGCGCGTCCGGGATGCTGTTGTTCATTGGCAGCGTGCCATTGGTGACCGCCTACGTGCAGCAAGGGTTCCTGACAGCGGAGCTGGGTGGGGTATCCTTGCTGCTGGTGATTCCGACATTGATCGGATTTGCGCTGGGAGCGCGGTTGCGACAGCGGATTTCGAACGAGAAATTCCGAAAAGTGCTGCTTTATGTGTTCCTGCTTTTGGGTCTGAACCTGTTGCGGCGGGGCCTTTTTTGAGGCCAGCGCCCTGTGCCTAACAAAAGCTGAATCACTTCAATTTGTGGTCTGAACATGGGTTTTGCGCCTGTGTGCGGTATACCTTTCCAACTTCTTACCCGGTCGCGCGGCGCGTTAGGCGCTTGTTTGCGACTTTCCTGTCATCTGCTTCGTGCCTGCTAGGCATCAACAGATCACGAGGAACCCCTTTGTGACCTGCCGGTGCGTCGATGGACGGAGATCCATTTAGCACAGGAGGCAGGGATCGAGATGATACTCATCACTGCACAAGAAGAGCGCAGCGCGCTTGAGACCGAGCGCGAGGCGATTGCGCAGGAAATGCGGACCATTCGCAAGATGGTCGCGGACCTGCGGGAAAAGGTGGAGGCCGGAGAGATCGGCACGGCAGTTGAGGCCGCGAAAGCGTTGGCTGATCTGCGTGCGTGGCTGAAACATGCCAAGGAAACGGAGGTTCAGATTGAAAGACATCGCCGAGAACATGCCAGCATTGCGGGGGCTTACGGGCTCGACCTTGATGCGGCGCGGGATGCGGTCGGGTGCCGACTTGATCGCCTCCGTCAGTGTTGCCGAGAGGCACGCGTTTCTGACCAGTCTTGAAGAGGTGGACGGGGCGCTTTTGGCGTTGCCCTACCTGTTCGAGTTCTGGGCCCATCCGCACCAGTTGCCCCCCGAGGGGGATTGGCGCGCGTGGGTGATCCTTGGTGGGCGCGGCGCGGGGAAAACCCGCGCCGGTGCCGAATGGGTGCGGTCCATGGTGGAGGGGGCGCGGCCTTTGGACAGGGGGGCTGCCCGGCGCGTGGCGCTGGTGGGCGAGACATTGGATCAGGTGCGGGAGGTGATGATCTTTGGTGATAGCGGGATCCTGGCCTGTTCGCCGCCCGACCGGAGGCCTGAGTGGCTGGCGACACGCCGGATGCTGCGCTGGCCCAACGGGGCTGAGGCGGTCGCCTGTTCGGCGCATGACCCGGAGTCGTTGCGCGGGCCGCAGTTTGACGCGGCTTGGGTTGACGAGCTGGCCAAGTGGAAGCGCGCGCAAGAGGCGTGGGACATGTTGCAATTCACGCTGCGGCTTGGGGTGCATCCACGGGTGTGCGTGACGACAACGCCACGGAATGTGCGCGTGTTGAAGGATTTATTGGCTGCGCCGTCGACGGCGGTGTCGCGTGCGCCGACCGAGGCGAACCGGGCCTATCTGGCGTCGTCGTTTCTGGACGAGGTGCGCGAGCGCTATGCCGGGACGCGATTGGGGCGGCAGGAATTGGACGGCGATCTGTTGGACCAGGTGGACGGGGCGTTGTGGTCTTTGGACGTTTTGGAACAGGCGCGCTGTTCCGAGGTGCCGGTGTTTGACCGGATCGTTGTGGCGGTCGATCCGCCTGCGGGCAGCACCACGCGGTCGGATGCCTGCGGGATCGTGGTGGCCGGAGTGGTCACGGACGGGCCACCGCAGGATTGGCGCGCTGTGGTGCTGGAGGATGCGTCGGTACAGGGGGTGTCGCCGCTTGTCTGGGCGCGCCGCGCGATCACGGCGATGGAACGCTGGGGCGCGCACGCGCTTGTGGCCGAGGTCAACCAGGGTGGGGACATGGTCGAGGCCGTGTTGCGGCAGGTTGATCCGATGGTGCCGGTGGTGCGGGTGCATGCGTCGAAATCCAAGGGTGCGCGGGCGGAACCTGTGGCGGCTTTGTACGAGCAGGGGCGCGTGACGCATCACGGAGTATTTGACGCGCTGGAAGATGAGATGTGCCGGATGACGCGGCTTGGGTTTCAGGGGGCCGGGTCGCCGGACCGGCTGGATGCTTTGGTTTGGGCGTTGACCGATCTGGTGATTGCGCGGGCGGCAGAATGGCGTGTCCCGCGCGTGCGCACGCTGATGCGCTAAGCGTACGGTATAGTTTCCAGCCGTTAACCTTTGATCGGTAGGTTGGTTTCATCAAGACGGCGCAGAGTGGGACGCGCCTTGGATTTTGACAGAGCGGTGGTTTGGGAGCGTGGCCTGTGCGGGTCACGGACGGGGGCGCTGTGTCTGGTGTGCCAGGGGTCTTTGGGGGCTTGGGCCTTTGGCAAATGGCCGGTCGGGGTGGTTCGAGAGACCGTCCCGACCGTGCCGGTAACGAAATGGATTTGCGAGGAGCATGGGCAGCATGGTGTGGGATGTCTTTCGGCGGGGACGCAAGGAAGTGGCCGAGGTCGAGGCCAAGGCAAGTGCCACCGGGCCGGTCGTGGCCTGGCAGAACATGGGGCGCGTGGCGTGGTCGGCGCGGGACACCGCGTCTTTGACGCGGACGGGGTTTGTCGGCAACCCGGTGGGGTTTCGGGCGGTCAAGCTGATCGCAGAGGCGTCGGCAGCGGTGCCGTTGGTGTTGCAGGATCATGCGCAGCGCTATGAGGTGCATCCGGTGCTGGACCTTTTGCGCAGGCCGAACCCGGCGCAGGGTCAGGCCGAATTGTTCGAGGCGTTTTACGGCCAGCTTTTGTTGTCCGGGGACGGGTATTTCGAGGCCGTGGGCACGGGTGGTGTTCCCGGCGAGCTGCATGTGTTGCGGTCGGACCGGATGAAGCTGGTGCCTGGGCCGGATGGCTGGCCGGTGGCCTATGAGTACGGCGTCGGTGGCAAGGCGCATCGTTTCGAGATGGGCGAGGGTGCCGCGCCTGTGTGCCATGTGAAGGCGTTTCATCCGCAGGACGATCACTATGGGCTGAGCCCGATGGTGGCTGCGGCGCAGGCTTTGGACGTGCACAATGCGGCGTCGCGGTGGTCGAAGGGATTGCTGGACAATGCGGCGCGGCCGTCGGGAGCGATTGTCTATCACGGCACGGATGGTGTGTCGGGGATGGCGACGGATCAATACGACCGATTGGTCGAGGAGATCGAGAGCCATCACATGGGTGCGCGCAATGCGGGGCGGCCGATGTTGCTGGAAGGCGGCTTGGACTGGAAACCGATGGGGTTCTCGCCCTCGGACATGGAGTTCCAGAAGACCAAGGAAGCCGCAGCGCGCGAGATCGCGGTGGCGTTCGGGGTGCCTCCGATGTTGCTGGGGATTCCCGGTGAGGCGACGTTTGCCAATTACGCCGAGGCGCACCGCGCGTTTTACCGCCTGACGGTGTTGCCTTTGGTGTGGCGGGTGTCAGCGGCGGTGAGCGTGTGGTTGTCGGGGCATATCGGGGCGGATGTGGTGCTCAAGCCCGATCTGGATCAGGTGCCCGCTTTGGCGGCGGAGCGCGATGCGCAGTGGGCGCGCGTTGCGCGTGCGGAATTCCTGACCGACGCGGAAAAGCGGGCGCTGTTGGGCTTGCCGGTGTTGGCCGATGAGTGAGCCGCGCGGGGGGTATGAGCCGTTCGATTGTGCGCCTGCGTTGCGGCTGGAGGCGCATGAGCGGGTGACGCAATTGCGGTTCGAGGGGATCTCGGAGCGGTTGGACCGGATCGAGGCGTTGATCGAGCGGCTGGAGCGTCGGGTTTGGATTGCGGTTTACGGCGTTGCGGCGGCGGTGTTGGCGGATGTGTTCCTGAAGTTTGTTCAGGTGGCACCTTGAGGGAGTTTGGGATGGATTTGGAACGGAAGTTTTGCCGGTTCGATGCGGATGTGACGGTGACGGATGGATGCGTGATCGAAGGTTACGCGTCGCGGTTCGGTCAGTGCGATCAGGGCAATGATGTTGTGGCGGTTGGTGCTTATGCCGGGTCGCTGGCGCGGCTGGCAGAGCAGGGGCGCGCGGTGAAGATGCTGTGGCAGCATGATCCGGCGCAGCCCATCGGCATCTGGGACGAGGTGCGCGAGGACGGCACGGGGCTGTATGTCAAAGGACGGTTGCTGGACAGCGTGGCGCGGGGGCGCGAGGCGGCGGCCTTGGTGGCGGCGGGGGCGATTGACGGGTTGTCGATTGGATACCACACCAAGGCCGCCACGAAGGACAAGCAGGGCCGCAGGGTTCTGACGGAACTGGAGCTGTGGGAGGTGTCGCTTGTGACCTTTCCGATGCTGCCCAGTGCGCGGGTGGCGGCCAAGGGGGACGACCCTGAGGCAGAGGGCCTGCGGGAGATGGTGCGCCTCATTGAAGACGCGCGCCGGACATTGGTGGACGGCTAGAGCCGCCCTCTGACTAAGGGAAAATCGGGATGAGTGAGACCGGGACAAGTTCGCGGAGCGGGGAAGATGTGTCTCCGATCACCCAAGTGGGTGCCGCGTTGGCAGGGTTGGTGGGCGATCTGCGCCGCCAGCGGGATGATTTCGACAAAAAGCTACAGGAACAGGAAGAGCGGATGACCAAGATCGATACAAAAGCGGGCTTTGCGGGACGCCCTGCGCTGGCAGGTGGCGTGCCCCTTGAGGATGTGCACTACAAGGCGTTTGACGCCTATCTGCGCACCGGTGATGATGATGCGCTGCGTGGGTTGGAACTGGGTGTGAAATCCATGTCCACGGTGGTGAACGGCGATGGTGGATACCTTGTGGACCCGGTGACGTCCGAGACCATTCAAGGCGTTTTGAACAGCTCGGCATCGCTGCGCGCGGTGGCGTCGGTCGTGAATGTTGAGGCGTCGAGCTATGACGTCCTGATCGACCAGGGCGATACTGGGGCGGGTTGGGCTGACGAGATCGGGGCACGCACCGAGACAGGTACGCCGACGATTGATCGCATTTCGATCAAGCTGCACGAGCTGAGCGCGATGCCCAAGGCGTCTCAACGTCTGCTGGACGACACAGCGTTTGACATCGAGACCTGGCTGGCGGGACGCATTGCCGACACGTTTGCGCGTGCCGAGGCAGGGGCATTCATCACTGGCGATGGCAATGACAAACCGCGCGGCATTCTGAATCATGGGGCGGTGGACAATGATGTCTGGACGTGGGGCAACCTTGGCTATGTGCCGACCGGCGTGGATGGCGATATCGGCAATGGTGATGCGCTGATCGAGCTGGTCTATGCGCTGGGGGCTGAATACCGCGCCAATGCGGCCTTTGTGATGAATTCAAAGACGGCCGGTGCGCTGCGCAAGCTTAAGGACGCGGATGGGCGTCATCTGTGGTCGGACGGGTTCACGTCCGGAGAGCCTGCGCGTCTGCTGGGTTATCCGGTGCTGGTGGCCGAGGACATGCCAGATATCGCGTCGAATGCGGATGCAATTGCCTTTGGTGACTTCCGCGCGGGCTACACCATTGCGGAACGTCCAGATCTGCGCGTGCTGCGCGATCCGTTCAGCGCCAAACCGCATGTCCTGTTTTACGCGACCAAGCGTGTGGGCGGTGATGTGAGCGATTTCGCTGCGATCAAGCTGCTGCGCTTCGCCACTGCCTAAGCGGTGATGGCGGACATGGGGAAGGCGGTGCGGGCCGTCTTCCTCATGGGGCGCGCGCCGGAGTGCCGGCGTTGTCTAGCCGCTCCCTCCGTCCGAGCAACGGCGGCGGCGCGCGTCCGACAACAGGTCGGCCCCGACTGAGGGACAGGTTTGCGGAGAACACGAGATGTATTTGATTGAAGAGAGCCAGATACCCGAAGCGGCTTTGCCGGTGGCGCGTTTGCGAGACCATTTGCGCCTCGGCAGCGGCTTTGTCGAAGACGGGCTTCAGGACGGGTTGTTGGGCGGGTTTCTGCGGGCAGCGATTGCAGCGGTGGAGGCGCGGACGGGCAAGGCGTTGTTGGTGCGCGATTTCCTGTGCAGCCTGCATCGCTGGCGCGATGTGACCGGGCAGGTCGTGCCGATTGCGCCGGTGCGGGCGGTGACGCTGGTCACGCTGGTCGATGCGTTTGGCGCGGGCACGGTTGTCGATCCGGCGCGTTATGGTGTGGTCGCGGATGGTGATGCGCCCAAGCTGTTGCCGATGGGGGGGTGTCTCCCGTCGATCCCGGAGCATGGGAGCGCCGAATTGCGGTTTCAGGCTGGGATGGCTGAGGCGTTTGGCGATCTGCCTGCCGATCTCGCGCAGGCGGTGATGCTGCTGGCGGCGCATTACTACGAATACCGCGACGAAACTGCGTTGGGCCAGGGGTGCATGCCATTTGGGGTGACCAGCCTGATCGCGCGCTATCGCCCGGTGCGGCTGGGGTTCGGGACATGAGTCGCTGTTTGACATCGAAGCTGGTGCTGGAGCGGTTGGACGCCGTGCCGGATGGCGCGGGCGGGATGCACGAGAGCTGGGTCGCGTTGGGCGTGATCTGGGGCGAGGTGACGCCGCGTTCCGGGCGTGAGGGTGTTGGCGAGGCCGGGCAGGTGTCGGTGACCGGGTTTCGGATTGTCGTGCGCGGTGCGCCGCAGGGGTATTCGGCGCGGCCTTTGCCCGACCAGCGGTTTCGTGACGGGGCGCGGGTGTTTCGGATCAATTCGGTGACCGAGGCCGATCCCGGTGGGCGGTTCCTGACCTGCCTGTGTGACGAGGAGGTGGCGACATGAGCTATGCGGTGGCGGCAGCGTTGCAGGGCGCGGTGTACCGGGAATTGCAGAACGACGGGGGTGTGTCGGTTCTTGTCGGCAACCGGGTCTATGACGCGGTGCCCAAGGGGCGATTGCCGGATTTGTACGTCGCGCTGGGCCCGGAGCGGGCGGTGGATGCGAGCGACAAGACCGGGCGTGGGGCTTGGCACGAATTCGTCGTCTCGGTGATCTTGGACGATGCGGGGTTCCAGACGGCCAAGGAGGTGTCCGCGGCGATATGTGACGCGTTGATCGACGCGGATATGGCGTTGGAACGGGGTCGGTTGGTGGCGCTGAATTTCAAGCGGGCGGCGGCGCAGCGGGAAAAGGCGGGTCGGCGCAGGATCGATCTGATCTTCCGGGCGCGGGTTGAGGATGACGCCTAAGGCGCATCGAGTTTTCTAGACAGGAGTGTGGGCGATGGGTGCTCAGAACGGGAAAGACCTTTTGATCAAGGTCGATTTGGACGGCAATGGCACGTTCGAGACATTGGCGGGCTTGCGCGCCACGCGGATCAGTTTCAATGCCGAGGCGGTGGATGTGACCTCGCTTGAGAGCGATGGGGGCTGGCGCGAATTGCTGGCTGGGGCTGGCGTGCGCAGCGTGGCGATTTCAGGCGCGGGCGTTTTCAAGGATGCGGCCACGGATGCCCGCGCGCGGCAGATCTTCTTCGACAGCCAGACGCCTGCGTTTCAGGTGATCATCCCCGATTTTGGGATTGTTCAGGCACCGTTTCAGGTGACCGGGCTGGAATATTCGGGGTCGCATAACGGGGAGGCGACGTATGAGCTGTCTCTGGCGTCTGCGGGCGCGGTTGTCTTTACGGCGGCGGTGTAGGCGGTGGCGAACCCCTGGCGCGGAGAGGTGACGCTGGTGATCGACGGCGAGCCGCATGTTCTGCGGCTCACGCTGGGGGCGCTGGCAGAGCTGGAGGCGGGTCTTGGCGTGGATACGCTGGTCGATCTGGTGGCGCGGTTCGAAGGCAGTGGGTGTTCGAGCCGGGATGTGCTTGCGCTGATCGTGGCCGGGCTGCGCGGCGGGGGCTGGCGCGGGACGGCGGCGGATTTGCTGGCCGCAGAGATCGAGGGTGGGCCGCTCGCGGCGGCGCGGGTGGCGGCAGAATTGCTGGCGCGGGCGTTCACGCCGGTGGGTGAGGCGTGAGCCGGTTTGACTGGCCAACGCTGATGCGGGCGGGGATGCGCGGATTGGGGCTGTGCCCGGCAGAGTTCTGGGCGCTGACCCCGGCAGAGTTGCATCTGCTGTTGGGCGGTCGGGGGGCGGCCCCTTTGCGGCGGAGCGGGCTGGAGGCGCTGATGGCAGCGTATCCGGACAATCGGTCAGAGGACGGGGAGGAACAGAATGGTTGAATTGGACGGGATCGACGGGTTCGAGGCGCAGGTGAGCGCGTTGGAAGAGGCGATGGTCGGCGCAACCGCCATGGCGGGTGGATTTCAGGCCGAAATGGCCAAGGTGCGGGACTCGTTGTCCGAAACCGGCAAAGGCGCGTCCAAGCTGGAAGGCGCGCTGAACCGGGGGCTAAGCCACGCGATTGACGGGGTGGTGTTCGACGGGATGAAGTTGTCGGATGCGCTGGGCACGATTGCGCAGTCTATGATCGGTGCGACGTACAAGGCTGCGGTCAGCCCGGTGACGCAACATCTGAGCGGGATGGTGATGCAGGGGATTGGCAACTTGCTGCCCTTTGCCAACGGAGCGAGCTTTAGTCAGGGGCGCGTGATGCCCTTTGCGGATGGCGGTGTGGTGCATGGGCCAACGACTTTTCCGATGCGTGGTGGCGTTGGCCTGATGGGCGAGGCAGGGCCGGAGGCGATCATGCCGCTGGCGCGGGGTGCTGATGGCAAGTTGGGTGTGCGCGGGGGCGGCGGCGGGCGTCCGGTGAATGTGGTCATGAACATCACGACGCCCGATGTGCAGGGGTTCCGGCGGTCACAAAGCCAGATCGCGGCACAGATGGGCCGGGTGTTGGGCTCGGGCCAGCGGAACCTGTGAGGAGGGACATCTATGCAGTTTCATGAGGTGCGGTTTCCCACGGCGCTGAGCTTTGGGTCCATTGGCGGGCCAGAGCGGCGGACCGATGTGGTGACGCTGGCAAGTGGGTTCGAGGAACGCAACACGCCATGGGCGCATTCGCGCAGGCGCTATGATGCGGGGATCGGGCTGCGGTCGATGGATGATATCGACACGCTGATTGCGTTTTTCGAGGCGCGGCGCGGGCAAATGTATGGTTTTCGCTGGAAGGACTGGTCGGATTTCAAATCCTGCAAGCCGTCGGCGCAGGTGTCTGCAACGGATCAGGTGATCGGAACCGGGGATGGTGTCGGGACCGAGTTTGTCTTGCGCAAGGCTTATGTGTCAGGCGGGGCTGCCTATGCGCGGCCGATCGCAAAGTCGGTGGCGGGCAGTGTGGTGGTGGCCGTGGACGGTGTGGCGCAAGCCGAGGGCACCGACTTCACGGTTGATCCGGCGACGGGTGTGGTTGCGTTCTTTGCCGCCCCGGCTGCGGGGGTGTCCGTCACAGCGGGGTTTGAATTTGACGTGCCTGTGCGGTTCGACACGGATCGTATCCACACAAGTGCGGCGACGTTTCAGGCGGGCGAGGTGCCGGACGTGCCGGTTGTGGAGCTTCGGGTTTGATGCCGGGCGCTGAGGCGCTGGCCGCGCATCTGGCCGAAGGGGTGACCACTGTGGCGCGGGCCTGGGAGGTGACGCGCCGGGATGGACGGCGGTTCGGGTTCACCGATCACGATCTGGATTTGCGCTTTGCAGATCTCGTGTTTCGTGCCGATACGGGCATGAGCGCAGCGGCGGTGCAGCAGGGCACCGGTTTGTCGGTAGACAATAGCGAGGCGGTTGGTGCGTTGAGCGATGCCAGCGTGACCGAGGCGGATATTGCCGCTGGGCGCTTTGACGGGGCCGAGGTGACTGCGTGGTTGGTCAACTGGGCAGATGTCAGCGCGCGCAAGGTATTGTTTCGCGGGTCACTGGGTGACATCACGCGCAGTGGTGGCGCATTTTCGGCAGAGCTGCGCGGGCTGACCGAGTGGCTTAACCGTCCTGTAGGACGCGTGTTTCAAGCGCCTTGTCTTGCTGTGCTTGGAGATGCCACGTGCCGGGTCGATACCGATGTTGCGGGCATGTGGGCCGAGGCCACTGTGACCCTGATCGGCGACAAGGGAGAGCTGACGCTTGCAGGGGCGTCCGGCTTTGAAGCGGAATGGTTTCAACGGGGACGGCTGAGCGTGCTGAGCGGCGCGGCCAGCGGGTTATGGGGCGCGATCAAGCGGGATGTGCTTTACGACGATGGCGCGCGCCGGATTGACCTGTGGGAGCCGCTTCGGGCGCGCATGTCGGTTGGGGATCAAGTGAAGCTGATTGTCGGTTGTGACAAGCGGTTCGAGACTTGCCGAAGCAAGTTTGACAACCTCATCAACTTTCAGGGCTTCCCGGATATTCCTCAGGAGGAATGGATTTTGATCCATCCCACGATGGCGCGGTCGCGCAGCGGCGGGAGCCTGCGATGAGTGGGACTGTTGTTGTGGCAGCAGCCCGCGGCTGGATTGGGACACCTTATGTGCATCAAGCCAGCCTGCGCGGGGCCGGGGCGGATTGCCTTGGCCTGTTGCGCGGCCTTTGGCGCGACTTGCTTGGGGGTGAGCCGGGGGTTGTGCCGCCTTACACGCCGGACTGGGGTACGCCGCAGGGGGACGAGGCCTTGTGGCGCGGCTTGGCCGAAAAGATGGACGGCAAGGGCCTTGAGGACGAGGCACCGGGGGATGTCATCCTGTTTCGGATGCGGGACCGCTGCGTGGCAAAGCATCTTGGGATTCAGGCCGTGATCGGCGAGCGGGCCAGTTTTGTGCATTCCTATTCGGGGCATGGGGTGCTGGAAACCTCGCTCAGTGCGCCGTGGCGGCGGCGTATCGTGGCGCGCTTTGCGTTCCCGGACATTCAACAGGGGTAAGACAGATGGCAACACTGGTTCTTTCGGCAGCAGGTGCAGCGCTGGGCAGCAGCCTTGGCGGTTCGGTTCTTGGGCTGTCCATGACGGCGGTGGGCCGGTTTGCGGGGGCCACGCTGGGGCGCGCCATTGACCAGCGGATTCTGGGCGGAGGTGGGCGCACGATCGAGACTGGCCGGTTGGGCCGGTTGCGTCTGAGCACGGCAGGTGAGGGCCAGCCGATTCCGCAGATTTACGGACGGATGCGGGTTGGTGGGCACATCATCTGGGCGACGCAGTTCAAGGAAAACACCTCGACGTCCGGAGGTGGCAAGGGGGTGTCGCAACAGCCGAGCATCAAGGAATACAGCTATTCGGTGAGCCTTGCCGTTGCGCTTTGTGAGGGGGAAATCACCAGTGTGAACCGGATCTGGGCGGATGGGGCTGAAATCTCGATCTATGATGTGACGATGCGGGTTTATCCCGGGTCGCGCGATCAGGTGCCCGATCCCAAGATGGAGGCGGTCGAGGGCGTGGGCGCTGTGCCTGCCTATCGTGGTACGGCCTATGTGGTGTTCGAGGATCTTGATCTGGGGCGGTTCGGCAACCGGGTGCCGCAGTTCAGTTTTGAGGTGACGCGCCCTGTGCAGGACACGCCGGACGATGTGCCGTTCAACATCCGGGGCGTGGCAATGATCCCCGGAACGGGTGAATATGCGCTGGCAACAGATCCGGTGGCGCTGGATGGTGGCGCGGGCCAGGCGGATGTCATCAACGTCAACAGCCCTTCGGATCAGCCGGATTTTGTCACATCGCTCAAGCATTTGCAGGACGAAGTGCCCGATTGCGGGTCTGTGTCCTTGGTTGTGAGCTGGTTTGGCAGCGATCTGCGTTGCGGTGAATGTGTGATCCAGCCGAAAGTTGAGCAAAACCAAGCGGACAGTGCCGAAATGCCATGGACCGTGAGCGGGATTGCGCGCGAGATGGCGGGGCTTGTTCCGCGCGATGAGGGGCGCCCGGTGTATGGTGGCACGCCATGTGATGCGTCCGTGGTGCAATCGATCCGGGACATGACTGCTAAGGGATTGGAGGTGCTCTATTACCCGTTCATCCTGATGGAGCAGATGCCGGGCAATCGCCTGCCTGACCCTTGGACGGGAACAGTCGGACAGCCCAAGCTGCCGTGGCGCGGGCGGATCACTGCCAGTGTCGCTCCGGGTCAGGTTGGAGACCTGACAGGGACAGTCACGATTGACGAAGAGGTGGCCGCATTCTTTGGGGCGGCTCAGGTCGATGACTTCCGTGTGATTGAGGGGGCTGTCGTCTATGCGCCCGAGGTTGTGGATCTGAGCGAAGAGGATGACGAGACCGAAGAAGATCAAGCGGTTGTGCAGGATTGGGGGTATCGTCGGTTCATTCTGCATCAGGCCCATCTGTGTGCGCAGGCCGGTGGAGTGACGGGGTTTTGCATTGGGTCCGAGATGCGGAGCCTGACACAATTGCGGGGCGCGTCGGGGTTTCCGGCGGTTGAGGCGCTTCGGGTATTGGCGGCGGAGTGCCGGAGCATACTCGGGCCGGGGGTGAAGATCGGCTATGCGGCGGATTGGTCGGAATATTTTGGCTATCATCCGCAGGATGGCAGCGGCGATGTGTATTTTCATCTGGACCCGCTTTGGGCCGATCCGAACATAGATTTCATCGGCATCGACAATTACATGCGTCTGTCGGATTGGCGTGAGGGCGCGGCCCATGCCGATGCCGATTGGGGGGCGATTTACAACCTTGATTACTTGCGGGCCAATGTTGCGGGCGGTGAGGGGTATGACTGGTATTACCCGTCACAAGAGGCGCGCGACGTCCAGCAGCGTGTGGCGATCACTGATGGTGCCTATGGAGAGCCTTGGGTCTATCGCTACAAGGATATTCGCAATTGGTGGTCGCAGCCGCATCACAACCGTATCGGTGGTGTCCGGCAGGCGACCCCAACTGCGTGGGTGCCGCAATCCAAGCCGGTTTGGTTTCCCGAAATCGGCTGCGCTGCGGTGGACAAGGCCACCAACGAGCCGAACAAGTTTCTTGATCCCAAAAGCTCGGAAAGCACTTTGCCGGCCTATTCGAACGGGATGCGGGATGAATTGATCCAGCACCAGTATTTGCGCGCGATTTTGGGATTCTGGGGCGATCCGCAGAACAACCCGGTGTCGGCCCTGTACGGCGAACCGATGATCGATATGGGGCGGGTCTATGTCTGGGCCTGGGACGCGCGGCCCTATCCGTGGTTTCCCAATGTCGAAGAGATGTGGTCGGATGGGCCAAACTACCGACGCGGGCATTGGATCAATGGGCGGGTGTCTGGCCGGACGCTCTCATCTGTTGTCGCCGAGATTTGCGAGCGCGCCGGGCTGCATGACTACGATGTGAGCAGGCTCTATGGGTTTGTCCGGGGGTATCTTGCGCCGGATGTGGCGGATGCGCGGCGGGCGTTGCAACCGCTGATGATGGCTTATGGCTTTGACGCGATTGAGCGCGACGGCGTGGTAGTGTTCCGCAACCGCGACGGCGCACGCGCGTTTGATTTGAACATGACCCAGCTTGCCTTGCATGACGAGATCGGCACCGAAGTGGCGCAGACGCGCAGTTCGGAGGCCGAAATGTCGGGTCGTGTGCGGCTCAACTTTGTGGAGGCGGACGGCGATTATCGCAATATCGCCGAGGAATCCATTCTGCCGGACGCGCAAACCCATGCGGTCGCCGAAAGCGAGGTGCCTATATTGCTCACCCGTCCCGAGGGGCGGCAAGCAGTCGAGCGGTGGCTGAGCGAGGCGCGGGTTTCGCGGGATGCGGTGCGGTTTGCTTTGCCCTTGTCGCAGCAGGCGCTGGGCGCGGGCGATGTGGTGCGGCTTCCTGTCGAGGCGGGGGTCATGACGTTGCGCATCGACCGGGTGGACCAGACCACGCACCAGTTGATCGACGCGGTGCGGATCGAACCCGAGGTTTATCATCCGGCGGATTTCCCGGATGACCCGACGCCGACCCGACGCTTTGTGACCACCGGGCCGGTTTTGCCGCTGTTCCTTGATTTGCCGCTGATCCGTGGCGATGAGGTGCCGCATGCGCCACATATCGCGGTGACCTCTGATCCGTGGCCGGGAAACGTTGCTGTGTATGATGCAGCCGAGGATGTGGGCTACCGGTTGAACACGCTTGTGGGGACAGCGTCGGCTGTTGGGGTCACGCGCAACATGATACCTGCGGCCCCGTCCGGGCTTTGGGATTTGGGCACCCGGATCGAGGTTGTGTTGACCACGGGCACCTTGTCTTCGGTGTCCGAGACGGCACTTTTGGGAGGTGGCAATCTGGCAGCGATTGGGACTGGCGACCCGGATGCGTGGGAGGTGATCCAGTTCCAGACCGCCGAGTTGATCGGGGAGCGGGTTTGGCGATTGCGCAGGTTGTTGCGGGGGCAGATAGGCACGGATGCATTGATGCCAAACGTTTTGGCTGCCGGGGCGTATTTCGTGGCGCTGGATGGCACGCCGCAACAGATCGGGTTGCCGATTGCGCTGCGTGGTCAGGCGCGGCATTACCGGGTTGGTCCGGCAGACAAACCCTATGATCACGCGGCCTACCGTCAAAGCGTGCAGGCGTTTTCGGGCAATGGGCTGCGGCCCTACAGCCCGGTGCATCTGGGCATTCAACGGGACGGTGCCGATCTGCATGTGACCTGGATACGCCGGGCCCGGATCGAGGGCGATGGATGGGACCTGCCGGATATCCCATTGGGTGAGGAGGCCGAGCGCTACCGGGTAAAGGTGCTGTCTCAGGGCGGTGTTGTACGCGAAGCGGAGGTAAGCGTACCAAGCTGGACCTACAGTGCGGCAATGCAGGCCGAGGATGGGTTCGCCGGTGTTGGGCAGGTTGAGGTGGCACAGCTGTCCGCACGCTTTGGTCCGGGGCCTGTGGCTCGGTGGGCGATACCTGCATGAGTCCTGTGATCTACAATGACGTTCTGGCCGCTGTGTCGGTCGTGGCCGGGGTGCCGCCAACACAGCGCGAGGCGATGATCGCAACGATGCTGGACCAGGCTGACGCAGCCTGTGCCTATCGGCATGTTCATCGCCGGGCGCATCCGACCTTTGGCGATGGCAGCCTGATGGCAAGTGCGCTGCGCCATGAGGCGCGCGGGGATGTGTCGTTCCAGTCGCGGGACAGCCTGTTGGCGTGGCTGTGTGTGGTGTCAGCTTTGTTGGCGCGATGTGACGCGCCCAAGGGCAGGCTTGGGGCGCCTACGCGGCGGGGTCATTTGATCGGTCGATTTGTGAAATCACAGCTTTGCGTTTTCGCTCTGCGGTCCTATCTGCTATGTCTGACGCGTTAGAGGAGAGATGGCATGGCCGAAACCCGCACCAAACTCGCATCGGTTGATCCTGTCTGGGGTCGTATCGTCAAGGAAGCGGACGAAGCCGTTGCGCAGGAGCCGCTTTTGGGGGGCATGATCCATTATTCGGTTCTGCACCATCCCAGCCTTGAGCGCGCGCTGAGCTACCGGATTTCGCTCAAGCTCGCCAATGGCGAGATGACCGAGCAGATTCTGCGCGAGATTTGCGATGAGGCGTTTGCGTCGGACCCGAGCCTTGCCATGGCGGCGCGGGCGGACATCGTGGCGGTTTATGAGCGTGACCCGGCCTGCCACCGGTTCTTGCAGCCGTTGTTGTTCTTCAAGGGCTTTCAGGCGATCCAGTGTTACCGACTGGGCAATTGGTTGTGGCGTCAGGGGCGGCATGATCTGGCCTATTTCGTCCAGATGCGCTGTTCCGAGGCGTTTGGCGTCGACATTCATCCCGCAGCCCGGATCGGGCAGGGGATCATGATCGATCACGCTCACTCCATTGTCATTGGGGAGACGGCTGTGGTGGGCGACAACGTGTCGATGCTGCATTCCGTGACGCTGGGGGGCACCGGCAAGGAAGAGGAAGACCGCCATCCCAAGATTGGCGATGGTGTGCTGATCGGGGCCGGGGCCAAGGTGTTGGGCAATATCCGTGTGGGCAATTGTTCGCGCGTTGCGGCGGGATCGGTCGTGCTGGAGGAAGTGCCGCCGTGCAAGACTGTGGCCGGTGTGCCGGCGCGGATCGTCGGTGAGGCAGGTTGTTCGCAGCCGTCCATCAGTATGGATCAGATTTTGCACTCTGGCGCGTGATGTGGGCGCGGCGATGCGATGACGCATCGCCTGTTTCCATAGGCGGAAAGGTTTGGGGGCTCTGCCCCCGTCGCCCGTTGGGCGACTCCCCCGAGGTATTTTGAGCCCAAAGAAACCTGATCAGGCGAGCATGGCCATCGGGCTTTCCAGATTGTCGGAGATGGCTTGCATCAGTTCTGCCCCGAGCGCACCGTCGATGACCCTGTGATCGACCGACAGGGTCATGGACATCAGTGTTGCTACGCTGACCATGCCGTCTTCGCCGACGACCGGCTTTTTCATCCCCGCGCCTACGGCCAGTATCGCGCCGTGGGGTGGATTGATGACAGCGTCGAAGTTTTCGATCCCGAACATCCCGAGGTTGGAAATCGCAAAGCTGCCGCCCTGGTATTCATGTGGCGCGAGTTTGCGGTCACGGGCGCGGGTGGCGAGGTCTTTCATCTCGGCTGACAGGGTGGATAGGGATTTCTGGTGTGCGTCCTTGAGCACGGGCGTAAACAGCCCGCCGTCGATGGCGACAGCCACCGCAACATCCGAGGGGGTCAGTTGCAGGATGCGGTCACCGGCCCAGACGGCATTGGCTGTGGGCACCTGTTGCAGGGCCAGCGCGCAGGCTTTGATGATGAAGTCATTCACGCTCAGTTTTACACCGCGCTTTTCGAGTTGCGCATTGAGCTGGGACCGGAAGGCCAGCAGCGGGTCGAGATTGACCGACCGGCGCAGGTAGAAATGCGGGATGGTTTGTTTGGCCTCGGTCAGGCGCGCCGCGATCGTCTTGCGCATACCGTCCAGCGGCACCTCTGTGTAGATTCGGTCCGCATATATGCGTGCAACAGCGCCCGCGTCCGCGGGCTGTGATGCGGGGGGGGCGGTCTTGGATGGGGCTGTGGTTGCGGTTTGGGGCGATGCGCCGTCGACATCGGCTTTGACGATCCGCCCACGGGGGCCTGTGCCGGTGATCTGGCTTAGGTCGAGTCCCTTGTCCGCGGCGATCCGGCGCGCGAGGGGGGAGGCAAAGACACGGGTGCCGGGTGCAGCATCCATCGGGGCAGGGGCGGTTTGCGCTTTGGCCTCGGAGGGTGCGTCAGCAGGCGTAGGCGGCGTAGGCGGCGTAGCGGCGACGGGGGTCTGCGCTGTCCCGATATCCTCCGCGCTTTCGCCGTCTTCCAGAAGCAGTGCGATGGGGGTGTTGACCTTCACCTCTGTGGTGCCTTCGCTGATCAGCAGCTTGCCGATCACACCCTCATCCACGGCTTCGAATTCCATCGTCGCCTTGTCGGTTTCGATCTCGGCGAGGATGTCGCCCGAGGACACGGTGTCGCCTTCTTTGACCAGCCATTTCGCCAGCGTACCGTCTTCCATCGTTGGCGAGAGGGCGGGCATGAGGATTTCTATCGGCATGTCAGGTCTCGTCTGTCAGCAAGGTGAGATCATGGGTCGCGTTTGCGGGGCAGGATGCGCGTGCCAAAGCGAGGGTGCGACAGGTCATCGATAACACACCTTTTTCGCCGCCTCGACCACTTCTCCGGTGGTGACCAGCGCGTGCTTTTCGAGGTTCGCCGCGTAGGGCATTGGTACGTCTTTGCCTGTCAGGTTCAGCACCGGTGCGTCCAGATAGTCGAAAGCGCGTTCCATGATCACCGCCGACAGGTGGTTGCCGATGGCCCCGACGGGGAAGCCTTCCTCTACGGTGATGCAGCGGTTGGTTTTCTGCACGCTGGCGATCACCGTGTCATAGTCAAGCGGACGCAGGGTGCGCAGGTCTATGACTTCGGCGCTGATCCCGTCTTTTGCAAGCAAATCAGCAGCTTCGAGCGCATACGTCATGCCGATGCCGAAGCTGACGATGGTCACGTCCGACCCTTCGCGCCAGATGCGGGCTTTGCCGAAGGGGACGGTGTAATCCTCGATCTCGGGCACCTCGAAACTTTTGCCGTAGAGGATTTCGTTCTCAAGAAAGATGATCGGGTTTGGATCGCGGATCGCGGTCTTGAGCAGGCCTTTGGCGTCGGAGGCCGAATAGGGCATCACCACCTTCAGCCCCGGGATATGCGCGTACCATGCCGCGTAGTCCTGAGAGTGCTGGGCGCCAACGCGGGCAGCGGCGCCATTTGGGCCCCGGAACACCATCGGGGCGCCCATCTGACCGCCCGACATATAAAGCGTCTTTGCGGCGGAATTGATAATCTGGTCAATGGCTTGCATGGCGAAGTTGAACGTCATGAATTCGACGATCGGGCGCAAGCCGCCAAAGGCCGCACCGACTGCGATGCCGGTGAACCCATGTTCGGTGATCGGCGTGTCCATCACCCGGCGCGCGCCAAATTCGTCCAGCAGGCCCTGGCTGATTTTGTAGGCGCCTTGATATTCGCCGACCTCTTCGCCCATGAGGAATACGGTCTCATCCCGGCGCATTTCTTCGGCCATCGCGTCGCGCAGCGCTTCGCGGACGGTGGTCTGGCGGGTCTTGGTGCCTTCGGGCCAAGGCGCTTCGGCTGTGACCACCGGGTCCGCAGGCGCTTTGGCTTCTGGGGCCGCAGCAGCCGGGGCCGGGGCGGCTGCGGCTGGTGTCGGGGCAGAGGATGGGGCGCTGGTGTCTGCGCTTTCGCCGTCTTCGAGCAGCACCGCGATGGGTGTGTTCACGCGCACGCCTTCGGTCCCTTCGGCCACAAGGATCTTGCCGATGATGCCTTCGTCCACGGCTTCGAATTCCATCGTCGCCTTGTCGGTTTCGATCTCGGCCATGATGTCACCGGCAGACACGACGTCGCCTTCCTTGACCAGCCATTTGGCCAGCGTGCCCTCTTCCATGGTCGGAGACAGGGCAGGCATAAGAACTTCGGTCGCCATTACACGGTCTCCTCGGCATAGATATCGGTCCACAGCTCGTCCAGAGGCGGTTCCGGGCTTTCGCGGGCGAACTCGGCGCTGTCGTTGACCACGGCTTTGATCTCTTTGTCGATAGCTTTCAGATCGTCTTCGGTGGCGTGTTTGCCGGTCAGCAACATCTCGCGCACATGTTCAATCGCGTCACGTTCTTCGCGCATCTTTTGCACCTCTTCGCGGGTGCGATACTTGGCCGGGTCCGACATCGAGTGGCCGCGATAACGGTAGGTCTTGACCTCAAGGATATACGGTCCTTTGCCAGAGCGGCAGTGCTTGACGGCCTTGTCGCCTGCGGCCTTGACCGCCAGCACATCCATGCCGTCCACCGCTTCGCCCGGAATGCCGAACGCCGCGCCGCGGGTGTGCAGATCCGGGGTCGAGGTCGAGCGTTGTTGCGCCGTGCCCATGGCGTATTGGTTGTTTTCAATGACGAAAATCACCGGCAAAGCCCAGAGTGCGGCCATGTTGAACGTCTCGTAGACCTGACCCTGGTTGGCAGCGCCATCGCCGAAATAGGTGAACGTCACGCGGTCGGTGCCTTTGTATTTGTCGGCAAAGGCCAATCCGGCACCCAATGGCACCTGCGCGCCGACGATGCCATGCCCGCCGTAGAAATCCTTTTCCTTGGAAAACATGTGCATGGAGCCACCCTTGCCCTTGGAATAGCCCCCGATCCGTCCGGTGAGTTCGGCCATGACCCCGTTCGGGTCCATGCCACACGCGAGCATATGCCCGTGATCGCGGTAGGATGTGATGCGCTTGTCGCCCTCTTCGGCGGATGCTTCCAGCCCGACGACAACCGCCTCCTGTCCGATATAAAGGTGGCAAAACCCACCAATCAGGCCCATGCCGTAAAGTTGGCCTGCCTTTTCCTCGAACCGGCGAATAAGCAGCATGTCGCGGTAATAGGCGGTCAGTTCCCCTGCCGAGACATTCGGCAGGCCTGCCGCCTTGCCCGTGGTTTTCCGTGCCGCCATGGGCGCCTCCCCGTGAAACTGTTTAGTGCTAAACCTTTTCCAAAGCCTACGATCATCATTTGGCGAAAGGCAAGACCCGATCTTTCGGGGCTGTGCCGCATGGCTGATGATTCGGACACAAAAGTGTCCTCGTGGGATCTGATAAGTCACTAGTCAGTGGACAATCCCAAGGCTGTCACAAGGACTGTTTTTCACGCAGGATCAATTATGGCCCAATTTGGGCATGTTTAACAGAATCTACAGACATGATGGCACAAATAAGGAGAGATTGCGGCAGCAGCCTTTCCGGGGATCACCTTTATGCCAGACATCGCAGCCTATGGATTTATGGGAACCGCAGCCTCTCAGGGGTTGTTTGGGGCCAACGTGCTTGCGACGCGGTCAACCTTGGTGCAGGGCGGTGATTACGACCGCCTGATCGAAGAATTGGGGGTCGGATCGTTCCGCTATCCGGGCGGGTCATTGACCGAACGGTATTTCGATATCACCGATCCGAACGCCACTGTGGTCACGGACCGTGACACTGGCGAAATGCGGGATTTCATTCCGTTGGACGACGCGCTGGCCTATGCCGGTGACGAAGGGTTGGCGGTCACAATCGTGATCCCCACGCGTAACCTGCTGTCTGACACGACTGACGACAATGGCGATCGCTTTGCCGCGATCGACGAAGACGCTCTGCGCGGGTTTGTACGCGATGTGGTCAGTGGTGTGCATGGCGAGGCCGAGATCGAAGCGTTCGAGCTGGGCAATGAATACTGGGGCAGCGGGCAAATGTCGTCCGTCGAATACGGACGCCTCGCCAGTGAAATGGCGGTGATTGTCGATGACGAACTCAACACCCTCAACGCGGACACGGATATCATCGTGCAATCGGGCACGAATTTCGATTTCGCGCGCCTGTCCGACCAATATTCCGAGGACATGAGCAGCGCGGACATCCTTGCCGATCTGAACGCCACTTACGGGCTGACCCTGGACGAAGGCAGCGTTTTCAGCTCGGGTGCGATCAACTGGACCAATGTGGCCAATGAAATGATCCTGTCGGAGTTCGACACACAAGCCGAACAAGAGGCGGTTGATCAGGTTGCTGTGCATGTCTATTCGCGCGGCCAGGTGAACGAAGGCCAGCGCAGTTTTTTTCTCAACAACACAGAAGAAACCTGGGGCGAAGATATCCCCGATGCGCGGATCGCGGTGACCGAATGGAACACGGCTGGCAATTCGGGCGCGTTGGACCGCAATACCGATTTCGGCCTCTTCCAGTCGCATGAAATGCTCAACATGATGGAAGAATTCCTGCGCTATGACGTGGAAACCGCCCATGTCTGGCCACTGATCCAGAACACCCCCAACACGCTGAGCGTGGATGACGGACAAGCAGACCTGACGCCGGGTGGTGCGATGTTCAGCATGATGCAAGACGCGCTGCCGGGCAAAACCGCGCTTGACCTGACACCTGAAGCCGGGGCCGATACCGAGGTTGAGGAAGATGGCGTGTCGGTACACGGCTTTTGGGAGCCGGACGAATTGCTATTCTATATTGCTGCGACGGATGTTGGCGGGGCGGACACGAATGTCGATTTTTCGGGCCTCGTGACCGATGCTGGACGGGTAGAGATTTCGGTGCTTGGCGTGGCCGAAGGGGACGCTGTTGGATCAAACACCTCGGATGCAGTGGTCGAAGACCTTGATCCGGCGGCGTTCATGGATGGCACCACGCTGTCCGTTCTGATGGAGCAGGGCGAAATCATGCAGGTCCGCATGTTCGGCTTTACCCCGTCGCAGGATTTTCAGGACGTCATTTCAGACGAAGCGCCCGAAGCACTGCCAGACCCGCTGATCGATCCGTTTGTTGAGGGCACCGCAGGCGAACCCTCGGCTGAAACCGGGACTCAGACCGAGGCCGATGCGCCAGACGCCAACTTCCCCACCGTCGCGGTCACACAAAGTGCGCGTGAATTTCTGGCCGCCGAAGAAGCCGCGGCAACAGACGCCGAACAGGAAGACGACGATGATGGCATGGACGGGTTGGGCGATTTGATCGCAGTTCTGCCGTTTCTGGGGCTGCTGGCCTTGTTCATGTGAGGTCCGCGCGTGATCCCAGTGGCAGGCGTCAGCGAACGACGATCTCGTCGGTGCGGACCATGCCAAGCATGTCGCGGGTGCGTTCGTCCAGCAGGTCCAGATCAAGATAGGTGTCCGACAACCGCCGTGTCAGGTTTTCCATTCGCGCCAGTTCAATCTTGAGGTCAGATAGCTCTGCCGCAAGGTTGCGGGTCTCGACTTCGATTTCAGCGCGGCGAAAAACGCCGTAATCGCCTTGAACGGCGGCAAAGATGAAATAGGCACCCACGCAGAACGATCCTGCGAAATACACCAAGGCCCCAAGGGCAGGTCGTGCGCTGTTCTGGTTCATCTGGTCGTGTTACCTCAAACGGGCCTCTTTGGCGGGCGCGTTGATGTAAGATGCCACAGGGCGCGGCCAGATGGAATTCCCTCATTTTTGAATTTTTGCCGCAGTCGTGCCAGTGTTGCTTTCAAGACTCGCCACTGTGATGGGATCAGCCCAACGCAGCGACACCCGGCAAGGTTTTGCCTTCCATCCACTCCAAAAATGCGCCCCCGGCGGTCGAAATGTAGGTGAAGCTTTCGGCGGCATCCGCCTTGTTCAACGCGGCGACCGTATCTCCGCCACCGGCCACCGAGACCAGTTTGCCTGCCCGGCTCAGACCCGCTGCATAAGCCGCTGCTGCGTTGGTGGCCGCATCAAAGGGGGGGATTTCAAACGCGCCCAAAGGCCCATTCCAGATCAGCGTTTTGGCTTGGCCGAAGGCCTGACAGATATGGGCGACGCTGTCGGGACCGGCATCTAAAATCATGGCATCAGCCGGGCAGTTTTCGGCTGCGACCACCTCGGACGCCGCGCCTTCCTTGAAGGCGCGCGCCACGACAACATCCCGCGGCAACAGGATGGCGCAGCCGGTGGTCGCGGCTTTTTCGGCAATCGCGCGCGCGGTGTCTGCCAGTTCATGCTCGCACAGCGATTTGCCCACGTCGATGCCTTGCGCCGCAAGGAACGTGTTGGCCATGCCCCCACCAATGATGAGGATGTCCACCTTTTCGACAAGGTTCGACAACAGGTCGAGCTTGGTCGACACTTTCGCGCCGCCGACCACCGCAACCACGGGGCGTTCCGGCGCACCCAGTGCTTTTTCCAACGCGCGCAGCTCCGCCTCCATCAACCGGCCCGCGCAGGACGGCAAAAGCTGTGCCACGCCGGTGGTCGAGGCATGGGCGCGGTGTGCGGCGGAAAAGGCATCGTTGCAGAACACATCGCCCAAGGAGGCCAGAAATTCGGCCATTTTGGGATCGTTGGCTTCCTCCATTGCAGAAAAGCGCGTGTTTTCCACCAGCACTACCGTATCTGCGGGCAGGGCATCAATATCGGCGCGGCTGGGCCGTTCGAAAAAGACCACATCGCGTCCAAGCGCTGCTTCCAGGGCGGGCTGGATCAGCGACAGGCTCATCTCGGGATTGGGGTTGCCCTTGGGGCGCCCGAAATGTGCCAGAAGAATCGGTGTGCCGCCTTTGGCCAGAATATCGGTGATCGTGGGGACAATCCGGGTGATCCGGGTCGCATCGGTGACGCGGCCATTTTCCATCGGCACGTTGATATCGACGCGCGTGAGGACGCGTTTGCCGGCAAGTTCCATGTCGTCGAGCGTTTTCCAGGCCATCTGCCCCTCCTGATCCAAGTACCCCTGTGATGGCGGCGCGCGACACAGAGGTCAATGCGGTCCTTGGCAATTGGCGGGTCGCGCTTTAAGTCATTGCGCAACCATTCATATGAAGGAGCCCGGCATGGCCGAGATCAAAGACCCCGAGAACACAATCCTGATGGAACTCAAGGACGGCACTGTCACCATTGAACTGCTTGCCGATATTGCCCCGAAACATGCCGAACGCATGAAGGAACTGGCGCGATCAGGTGCCTATGACAATGTCTGTTTCCACCGGGTGATCGACGGGTTCATGGCCCAGACCGGCGATGTCGAACATGGCGATATGGAAGACGGATTCAACATCCGTCGTGCGGGCACGGGTGGGTCGGACCTGCCGGACCTGCCAGCCGAGTTTTCCAAACTGCCGCATGATCGCGGCACATTGGGTGCGGCGCGGTCACAGAACCCGAATTCCGCCAATTCGCAGTTTTTCATCAACTTTTCCGACAACCATTTCCTCAACGGTCAATACACGGTCTATGGCCGCGTGATTTCGGGTATGGAGCATGTTGACGCGATTGTGCGCGGTGAGCCGCCTGCAAGCCCGGACCGCATGGTGTCGGTCAAGGTGGCCGCAGATGCGTAAGCTGGTTGTTGCGCTGACGCTGCTGGCGTCCCCGGCGCTGGCGACCGGATTGCAGATCGAGGTGGCCGGTGTCGCCAATGGCACCGTGACCATCGATCTGTTCGAAGACGTCGCTCCACAGCACGTCGCCCAGATCACGGCGCTGGCCGCTGACGGGGCGTATAATGGCGTTGTCTTTCACCGGGTGATTGACGGGTTTATGGCGCAGACGGGCGATGTGGAATTCGGCAAGATTGACGGTGGCAACATGTCCATGGCCGGGCGCGGTGGGTCGGACCTGCCGGACCTTCGGGCCGAGTTTTCCGACAAACCCTTTGATCGGGGCATCGTTGGAATGGCACGGTCGCAAAGCCCGAATTCGGCCAATTCGCAGTTCTTCATCATGTTTCAGGAAGGTTATTTCCTGAACGGCCAATACACGGTTGTGGGCGAAGTGACCGGCGGCATGGACGTGGTCGACGCAATCAAGCGCGGTGAAGGCCAAAGTGGCGCGGTGGTCGGTCAGCCCGATGTGATGGCGGACGTGACGGTCACTGAGTGATTTTGATGTGCGTGGCCCTTCGGGGCCACGCGCCGTATGTGCCGTCGCCGCCTTTGGCGTCAACGGCGTTTGGTGCAGTTTGCAAACTTTGGGCCTGTTGAGGAGGGTTTGCAGATTTACACTTTTGTGTTTGCATATTTTCAAAAAGAAGAAGTTCAGGTCGCGCACGGTCACACCTGCGTGTTGCGGGCTGTGCAGACGGCCTTGTTTCCGGCAAGCTCCCTTCAATTAAAGGAGTATGCCAATGCGATTGGGTTTGGTGTCTGCGGTGCTTGCGATTGTCATGACCACGTCTGTCGTCGCCAGTCCGGAGTTTTGGCGCAACGAATGGCCGGATACGAATTTCGAAAAGACCACGGTGCCCAACTGGGTCGAGATCCTGTCCGGTGGGCCACCCAAGGATGGCATTCCCGCGCTCAGTGATCCGGCCTTCGTGCGTGCTTCGGGTAAGACGGGGATCGCCCCGACCGAGCCTGTGATCACGCTTGAAATGGGCGGACAGGCGCGGGCCTATCCGATCCGCTATCTCACGTGGCATGAGATCGTGAACGATGTGGTGGGCGGTGTGCCTGTGGCGGTGACGTTCTGCCCGTTGTGTAATTCGGCGATGACGTTTGACCGGCGGGTGCAGGACCGCGTGCTGAGCTTTGGCGTGTCAGGCAAGCTGCGCCATTCGGATATGATCATGTATGACCGTGAGACGGAAAGCTGGTGGCAGCAGGCGATTGGCGAGGGCATTGTCGGCGACCTGACCGGGGTGGAATTGACGACGCTGCCAAGCTGGATGGAAAGCTGGGCCGAGTTCACCGCGCGCCACCCGGATGGGTTGGTGATGGCGGAGCCGGAATATAACCGCGACTACGGGCGCAACCCTTATCAGGGCTATGATACTTCTTACAAACCGTTCCTCTATTCCGGCGAGATGCCACCGCATGGCATCGACGCCTTGGCGCGGGTTATTCGGGTGGGGGATCGGGCCTGGCCAATGGCGCGTTTGGCGCGCGACAGCGAAGTGCGCGAGGCTGGTGTGGTGATCACGTGGCGGGCCGGTCAGGTGTCGGCATTGGACAGCGCGCGGATCAGCGAGGGCCGCGATGTCGGGTCGATCCGGGTGCGCGACGGGCAGGGCCGGGACGTGCCGCATGATGTGATGTTCGCCTTTGCCTATCACGCCTTTTGGCCGGATGGGGCGTGGATGCTGGGCAACTGACGCCTGAACGGGCGCGGGAGTCGCAGCCATGTGCCACCAAGCGGATGTCGCGCTGCCCCGGTGCGCAGTTTGAAACGATCAAGCCCGGGTGAACCGTTCAGCAGGCCAAGGTCCAGCACAGAATAGTCGCGTGCCGCCAGCCAGAGCATCATGTGCCAAAGCGTCAAGGTATGGGCGTTTGCGCGACGGCCTTGCGCTGTGGTGACGCCAAGATGGTAGGTGGCCCAAGGCTGGTGACACAGATACAGCATCGCGGCGATTGGGGTGGTGCCATCATGCGCGGTGATGACCCGGGCGTGTCCGGGGTTTTCTTGCGCAAAACAGTTCAGAAAAGGCACAGGCCAGTTCCGGTAGTGATTGGCTTTTTGCTGCGCCCGGTCCGCGTCTGTGATCCAGCGGTGTTGGTCCGGGCAATAGGGTGTGTTGCTGATCCGAAGCTGCGCGCGCTTGGCGCGGATCAACGCATTGCGCCAGTTCTGATGCAAGGCGGTGTGCATTTGGTCGGGTGGGCCAAGGGTCAGACGCGCGTGGTGCTTTGGCGCAACAAGTCGGAGATATCCCCGCATCGGGAGATCGCTGCTGGCGGTGTTGACAATCAGTGGGCCTGTGATGTCAAGCGCGTGCAGATAGTCGGACGCTGCGTCCAGGGGCAGGCCCAACGGGCCCTGCGAGATCAGGTTGACCGCGCCGATCAGGGGCAGGCGACGCGTCTGGATCAGGCAGCGGCCTTGGTCGCCAATCCTGTCAAAGCGCACATGCGTGCCAAGGGCGCGCAAGGTGCGGGTATAGGCGTCGGATTGAGAAAGCGGGTTGGGAACCATTCGCGCAGTTTGGCGCGGAGGGATTTCCGTTTGGTTAACGCGTGCGCCCGGTTGGGAAGCTAACCGGGCGCAGCGTTGGGTGTCAGCCCAGTTTCACCAAAGCGTGGCGCTTTTTGCCCGCGCTGAGTTTGATCGGATTGGCCAGCGCCGCTGCGTCGATCATCAGGCCCGCATCTGTCAGCGGCGCATCGTCGATCCGCGCACCGTTTTCGGAGATCAGGCGCTTGGCCTCTTTGCCGGTTTTGGCCAAACCGCTGCGCACGATCAGCTGCACGATGGAAATGCCCTCCGCCACCTCGGACGCATCCAGCGTCACGGTGGGCAGATCATCGCCGACCCCGCCTTTTTCGAACACTTCGCGGGCCGTGGCCTCTGCTGCCGCTGCCGCCTCGGCCCCGTGGCACAGGGTTGTGACCTCGTTGGCGAGGATGATCTTGGCGTCGTTGATCTCGGATCCTTCGAGCGCGCCGAGGCGGTTGCATTCGTCCAGCGGCAGCTCTGTGTAGAGCTTGAGGAAGCGACCCACATCGGCGTCGGTGGTATTGCGCCAGAACTGCCAGAATTCGTACGGGCTGCGCATGTCGGCATTGAGCCAGACCGCGCCATCCGCCGATTTGCCCATCTTCTTGCCGTCGCTGGTGGTCAGGAGCGGCGAGGTCAGGCCAAAGATCTGGTGATCCAGCACCCGGCGCGTCAGGTCGATACCGTTGACGATATTGCCCCACTGGTCGGAGCCGCCCATCTGCAAGAGACAGCCGTAGCGCCGGTTCAGCTCAAGGAAATCATAGGCTTGCAGGATCATGTAGTTGAATTCGAGAAAGCTGAGGCTTTGTTCGCGGTCAAGCCGTGACTTGACGGATTCGAACGACAGCATGCGGTTGACGCTGAAATGCCGCCCGATGTCGCGCAGGAAATCTAGATAGTTCAGCTGATCCAGCCATTCGGCATTGTTGAGCATGATGGCATCGGTCGCACCGTCGCCATAGGTCAGGTACTTGGCAAAGACCTGCTTCATGCCATCGATATTGTCGTCGATCTGGGCAGGCGTCAGCAGCGGGCGTTCATCGGCGCGAAAGCTGGGGTCACCCACCTTGGTGGTACCGCCACCCATCAGGGTGATCGGCTTGTGCCCGGTCTTTTGCAGCCAGCGCAGCATCATGATGTTCAGCAGATGCCCCACATGCAGTGATTTTGCGGTGGCATCATAGCCGATATAGGTTGGCACCACCCCTTTGACCAAAGCCTCGTCAAGGCCCTGATAATCGGTGCAATCGGCCAGAAAGCCACGCTCTATCATGACGCGCATGAAGTCCGATTTGGGATGGTAGGTCATGGGGTTGCCTCGTTATAGATTGGTGGAGGCAGCTATACGCAGGGCAGGGCAAAAGGTGAAGGGCAAGTTGGCAGAACCGATCTGGGCCTTGGGCGCGATGTCGGGCACGTCATTGGACGGGGTCGATGCGGCTCTGGTGCTGACAGACGGTGTGACGATTTCCGAGTTTGGCGCGTCGGGCTATCGTGGGTATTCAGACGCAGAGCAGGCGGTGCTGCGTGCGGCACTTGGCAAATGGCCGGGCGACGATCTGGCGGATGCTGCTGCTATTGTTTTGGAGTCCCACGTCGCGGCGTTGCAGGGGTTTGACGCCGAGGTGGTCGGGTTTCATGGCCAAACGCTTGCGCATGACCCGCAGGGGCGAGGAACACACCAATTGGGTGACGGCGCGGCTTTGGCCGAGGCGCTGGGGCGCACGGTGGTTTGGGACTTCCGGTCCACGGATGTGGAGATGGGCGGCGAAGGCGCGCCGCTAGCGCCGTTTTTTCACTGGGCCTGCGCCAAGCGGATCGGGGCGGAGGCACCCATGGCGTTCCTGAACCTTGGGGGCGTCGGGAACCTGACTTGGGTTGACCCCAGATCGGACAAACCCGATGCGCCGGGGGCGTTGCTGGCCTTTGACACTGGGCCTGCGAATGCGCCGATCAACGACCTTATGATGGAGCGGCGCGGGCTGGCCTATGACAAGGGCGGCGCGCTGGCAGCACAAGGCCAAGTGGTGGACGGCGCGCTGGAGCTGTTTCTGGACGAAGGTTATTTCCGCAAGATGCCGCCCAAGTCATTGGACCGAAATGATTTTTCTCTGATGCTTGATCTGGTGCGCGAACTGGATGATGCTGATGCGGCCGCCACAATGACAGCAATGGCCGCCGCCGCAGTGATGCAAGGGATGGAGCATTGTCCGGTCGCGCCAGACCGGCTTTTGGTGACGGGCGGCGGGCGGCACAATCCGGTGATGATGGCGATGCTGGCATCGGCGCTGGAATGTTCTGTGCAGCCCGTTGAGGCTGTGGGGCTGGATGGCGACATGCTTGAGGCGCAGGCCTTTGCCTTTCTGGCGGTTCGCGTGATGCGGGGGTTGCCGACATCGGCACCTGGCACCACGGGGGTGCGTGCGCCCGTCGGCGGTGGGCAGATTTCGCGCGTTTGATCGAACGCGCGCCTGCGGCGCGCCGGTTTCGCTTGCCACGCCTTAGGCGCGACACGCGATTGGGGCTCTGCCCCAAACCCCGAGGTATTTTGAGCCCAAAGAAACCAATTGTTAAGGGTAGCGCGGCACTGTGGACCTACGGTACAGGCCGAGGGGCCGATGACCGTGCCCGAAGAAGCCATTGGTTCATGTCAATTCGCTTCAGTGCCCGTCACGTCATTGGCGTGGCGGGCATCTTGGTTTTAGGTTTCTTTGGGCTGAAAATACCTCGGGGAGCGCGAGGGGCTGGCCCCTCGCAAGTCAGACCGCTCAGCCGCCAGTATGGCTCATGTGGCGCGAAACGCGGCCATCAACGGTCTGGCGGGAATAGTCGAAATCATGGCCTTTGGGTTTCAGGGTGATCGCATCACGGATCGCCTGTTCCAATGGGGCATTGCTGACGGGGTGGTTGCGCAGCGCAGACCGCAGGTCGGCATTGTCTTCCTGACCCAGACACATGAACAGTTCACCTGTGCACGTGAGACGCACGCGGTTGCAGCTTTCGCAGAAATTATGCGTGAGCGGCGTGATAAAGCCAATCTTCTGGCCGGTTTCCTCAACCCGCACATAGCGCGCGGGTCCGCCGGTGCGTTCGGGCAAATCGGTCAGGGTGAATTCTTTGCGCAGCTCATCCCGCAGGTCGCTGAGTTTCCAATATTGGCCAAGCCGGTCTTCATTGCCAATATCGCCCATGGGCATCACTTCGATAAAGGTGATGTCCATGTCGCGGCTTTTGCACCACTCGATGAGGGTGAAAAGCTCGTCCTCGTTGAAATCCTTGAGTGCCACGGTGTTGATCTTGACCCGAAGCCCGGCTTTCTGGGCGGCGTCGATGCCTTTGATCACTTGTGGCAGGCGACCCCAGCGGGTGATGTCGGCAAATTTCTTGTCGTCCAGCGTATCGAGCGAGATATTGATGCGGCGCACGCCGGCGTCATACAGGTCACCCGCAAAACGGTCGAGCTGTGAGCCGTTGGTCGTCAGCGTCAGTTCCTTGAGCGATCCTGCGTCCAGGTGGCGGGTCATGGACCGGAAGAAGGTCATGATATCCCGGCGCACCAGCGGTTCCCCGCCGGTGATCCGCAGTTTTTCCACACCCAGACCCACGAAGGTCGAACACATGCGGTCCAGCTCTTCCAGCGTCAACAGCTCTTTTTTGGGCAGAAAGGTCATGTTTTCCGACATGCAATACACACAGCGGAAATCGCAGCGGTCGGTGACGGAGACGCGCAGATAGGTGATCGCGCGCTGGAAAGGATCAATAAGTGGTGTCATAGGACAGAGCCTAGCCTTTCATTGGGGAGTGGGCAAGTATGGCCATCGAATGATTTACAGGACGAAAGTCGGAGGTGCCGGTGCAAAAGAAACTTGGAATTCTGGGTGTTTGCCTGTTGGTGGCGGGTTGTGGACCCTTGGCCCTGACCCCGTCTGCACCCGCCATAGATGGCGGCAGTCAAGTGCGGCCACAATCGCGCCCTGACATTTTGGACAATGCTTTGCGTCCGCCGTCTGACACAGCGCGCACGGCGGAGGAGTTCGATACCACCACCGCCGACGAACGCCGAGTCGCGGCTAGCGCCACACCTGTCAGTGCCGAGCGCGCGCTTGGGGCGACGATTGTGTCCTTGGGGGATCCGACGCGACCGGGGTTTTGGCTCGAAACGTCGCTTGTGTCATCGCCTTCGTCCGGGCGTGTTGTCTACCCCGCGACCGGGCAATCCGCTCAGGTTGAGTTGATTCCGAGTGACGGTGGTGGCGGTAGAATGTCCTTGCCCGCCATGCGTCTGATTGGCGTGCCATTGACCGGGTTGGTCGAGGTGCAGGTGTTTTCAGGCGGGTAGCAGACGTCCGGCTTCTTTGCGGGCAAAGGGTTTCATCGTGTCGCCATACTCGGCAAGGAACGCGCGGGTGCGGTCGGGGTCGTGGCGCGACAGATCGCGCAGCCACCACGCTACGGATTTCTGGATGAACCAGTCCGGGGCGGTGACATAGGTTGCGGCCCAGCCCAGAATGCGATCCCGCGCGGCGGCTTCGGCATCCGTCGGGTGGTTCTGTTTGGTCCAGGGCAGGGTGATGACAAGTGCGGCCCGACGGGTCCAGATGTGGTCATCGGTCGTCCACGCCTCGACCGTATCAAGCCGGGACGGATCGGCGACCAGACGTTTTTGTCCTGCAATGCAAGCGTGATCTGCGATCGCCCAGCTGTCGAAATCGGGCACCCAGGATTGGATCAGCTCCCAGACGGCACTGTCATCGGGTTTGATCCGCGCCTGTGTCAGTAGTTTCGCCGCCGCAACGCGGGCTTCAAAGATGTTGCTGTCCCACAGGTCGCGCGCCAGCGCGACACGCGTATCTAAGTCGAGAGTTCTACGCCAGTCGCGCACAAGGATATCCGTGTCGGGGTTGGCCACCCCCAGATAGCGGCGATCCACCTTGTGATAGGCGGCCATTTGGTCGGCACGGGCCGGGTCCGCCTGGGCCGTGAGCGCGGCAATTGCGTCGTCAAAAGTCATTCTACGGTGACGGATTTGGCAAGGTTGCGTGGCTGGTCGACATCGGTGCCTTTTGCAATCGCCGCGTGATAAGCCAAAAGCTGCGCCGGAAGCGCGTAGAGCAGCGGTGACAGGATCGGGTCAACCTCGGGCAGGATGATTGTGCGCCACACGTCTTCGCCCGCCGCTTCGGCCCCGGCGGCGTCAGTGATAAGGCACACCTTGCCACCGCGTGCCATAACCTCGTGCATGTTCGACACTGTCTTTTCGAACAAGGCATCGCGCGGGGCCATGACAATGACAGGAACGGATTTGTCGATCAGTGCAATTGGCCCGTGCTTTAGTTCACCTGATGCATAAGCTTCGGCGTGTATATAACTTATTTCCTTAAGTTTTAATGCGCCTTCAAGCGCCAGGGGATACATCAGTCCACGCCCCAGAAACAGCACGTCGCGCGCTTCGGCGATCTTGTGGGCGGCGTCGGCCATGGCAGGATCGCGGTCCAGCGTTGCGTTGAGCAGGCCCGGCAGGGCGCGCAGATGGCCAAGCTTTTCGGCCAGTTGGTCTGCGCTCATCACGCCGCGCTGGGTGGCAGCGTGCAGGGCCAGAAGCAGCAACGTGTTGAGCTGGCAGGTGAACGCTTTGGTGGACGCGACCCCGACCTCGACACCGGCATGGATCGGCAAGGCCACATCGCTTTCCCGTGCAATCGAGCTTTCGGCGACGTTGACCACCGACACGATGCTGTCGGCGCGGCCCTTGCAGTAGCGCAGCGCGGCCAGCGTATCGGCGGTTTCCCCCGATTGCGACACGAAAAGCGCCACGGTGCCGGGAGTGATGGGCGGTTCGCGGTAGCGGAATTCCGACGCGATATCGACCTCGACGGGCAATTGGGCGAGTTGTTCAAACCAGTATTTCGCAGTCAGGCAGGCATAAAATGCCGTGCCGCACGCGACCAGCGTAAGGCGTTCAACCTTGCTGAAATCAGGCAGGGCGTGGGGAAACACGATGGTGTTGCCATCCAGATAAGCGCGCAGGGCGTCGGCCAGAACGGTGGGTTGTTCGGCGATTTCCTTGGCCATGAAATGCTTGTACCCGGCTTTGTCGACGCGGGTGGCATCGGTGTTGATCCTGCGGCTTTCGCGGGTCACGCGTGCACCGCTTTCATCAAAGATTTCAAGCGTCTTTCGAGTGATGATCGCGCAATCTCCCTCTTCGAGGTAGGTGATCGTGTCGGTCATGGGCGACAGCGCTATCGCATCTGATCCGACAAACATTTCGCCGTCTCCGTGGCCAATGGCCAGCGGGCTGCCTTTGCGGGCGGCAATGATCAGATCGTCTTCGCCGTCAAACAGGAAGGCCAGCGCAAAGGCCCCCTCCAGCCGGGCAAGACAGGCGCGGGCTGCGTCAACATGGGACATGCCCTGATGAATCAGGTGATGCGTCAACAGTGCGATGGTTTCGGTGTCCGTGTCGGTTTGCGGTGTGATCTGGTGTTGGGCCAGTTCGGCGCGCAGGTCTTTATAATTCTCGATGATGCCGTTGTGCACCACGGCCACGGGCCCGGATTGATGCGGGTGCGCGTTTTTGGTGTTCGGCTCACCGTGGGTGGCCCAACGGGTGTGGCCGATGCCGGATTTGCCGGGCAGCGGCTCGTGCACCAACAGGTCCGACAGGTTCACGAGTTTGCCGACCGCGCGGCGGCGGTCGAGCTTGCCATCATTCACCGTCGCGATCCCGGCGCTGTCATAGCCGCGATATTCCAATCGCTTGAGCGCCTCAACCAGAAGCGGGGCTGCTTCGTGCGCGCCCAGAACGCCGACAATTCCACACATGACTTTAACCCTTTACCTGTTTGGCCTTCTTGGCGCGCAGCATCGAAAACAGTTTGCGTGCAAAGCCATCTTTGTTGGTCTGCTCGGTCCGGGCGATGGCCATGGCCCCGTCCGGCACATTTTTGGTCACAACCGTTGCCGTGGCCGTCATGGACTCATGCCCCACGGTGACGGGTGCGACCAGCATGGTGTTCGACCCGATAAAGCTGTCACGGCCGATGATCGTGCGGTGCTTCATCACGCCGTCATAGTTGCAGGTGATCGTGCCCGCGCCGATATTGCTGCGCGCGCCGATTTCAGCGTCGCCGACATAGCTGAGGTGATTGACCTTGGCGCCTTCGTCGATCTGTGCGTTTTTGATTTCCACAAAATTGCCGATATGCACGTGTTCGGCCAGCTCTGCTCCGGGGCGCAGGCGGGCAAAGGGGCCAACGGTGGACCCTCGGCTGACATGGGCGCCTTCAAGATGGCAGAATGCACGAATGCGAGCGCCGGATTCGATGGTCACACCGGGGGCGAAGATTACGTTCGGTTCTATCTCGGCGTCGCGGCCAATGATCGTGTCAAAGGACAGAAACACGGTGTCGGGGGCCTGCATCATCACCCCGTCTTCGATCAGTGCGCGGCGCTTGTTGGTCTGGAACGTGGCTTCGGCAGAGGCAAGTTCCAGCCGCGAATTGATGCCCAACGTCTCGGCTTCGTCGCAGGTGACTGCGGTTGCTTTCAGGCCGCGTGCATTGGCAAGGCCGATGATATCCGTCAGGTAGTATTCGCCAGCGGCGTTGTCGTTGCCCACCTCTGCGAGCAGGCTCAGAAGTGTAGAGGAAGCAGCACATATAACCCCAGAATTACAAAGTTTTACAGCGCGATCTTCATCTTTCGCATCCTTGTATTCCACGATCCGCAACAGCGCGGTGCCGTCCATGATCAAGCGGCCATAGCGGCCCGGGTCTGCGGCGTCAAAGCCAAGCACAACAACATCATGCGATGCGCGCGCAGCCAGCATTGCCTCAAGCGTTTCGGTGCTGATGAAAGGCGTGTCGCCATAAAGCACGATCACATCGCCATTGAACTCGTCCAGCGCGTCTTGCGCCTGAAGAACCGCATGGGCCGTGCCCAGTTGTTCGTCCTGGCGCACCGCGATCACATCGGCGTCGAAATCCAGTGCGGCAGCCTCGACCAACTCTGCGCCATGGCCTGTGACCACAATCGTGCGGTCGGGCTCCAAGGCAGAGGCCGAGAGCATCGCATGGTGCAACAGGGGCGCGCCCCCGATCTTGTGGAGGACTTTGGGAATGTCCGATTCCATGCGGGTGCCCTTGCCAGCAGCAAGGATGACCAAGGCTATGCTCATTAGGTTTCTCTTTGTGTTTTGCCTACGGTCCTTTTATCGGTCTGGTGCAGTGCCGCAAGGCACCTAATTTCACACATGATTGCGAGTTGTGACAGGAGAGACCCCGTGCGGACAGTGATTTTCGACCTTGATGGCACTTTGGCCGACACCAGTGGCGACCTGATCGCAGCGGCCAACCAGTGCTTTGATCGTATGGGTTTTGACGCACGGCTGGACCCAGCGACAGACGCGGGCACGGCCCTGCGCGGCGGGCGGGCGATGCTGACGCTGGGGCTGGAGCGGTCTGGGCAGTATTCCGCCGAACTTGTGGATCGCTGGTATCCCGAGTTGCTCAGCGCCTATGCCGACGCGCTGGATGTGCACACGGTGCTCTATCCCGGTGCAATGGCGGCGGTCGAGGCGCTCAAGAGCCACGGCATGGCGGTTGGCATCTGCACCAACAAACCCGAAGGTCTGGCCGAGGCGCTGATGACCCGTTTGGGGGTGCGCGGTGCGTTTGGATCACTGATTGGCGCAGACACGCTGCCAACGCGCAAACCCGACGCAGCCCCCTATATCGCAGCCGTCGAACAGGCGGGCGGCAGGGTCGCGCAAAGCTGCTTGATCGGAGATACAAAGACTGACCGTGACACAGCGCGCGCCGCGGGCGTCGCCTGTGTTCTGGTGGGTTTTGGCCCGTCAGGCGGCGACATGGCCGCGCTTGAGCCGGACGCGATCATCCAGCACTTCGACGAATTGCCGCCCTTGGCCCTGCGCTTGTTGGGGTAGGGCGGCCGGTGGCTCAGTGTGATCCCCGGCCTGTCCCGGTGGCGTGGTATTTCTTGCCGACATAACTTGCCCACATAGCCTGATGATGGTTCCGACACATTGTGACGCTTGACCTGACGCGGAGACTTCCTCTAGGATTTGAACAAGTGTTCAATAAATCCGCTTTGGGGAGAGGCGAATGTTCAACGCGACCATGCAGTTCGATCTGGGTGAAGACGTCAATTCGTTGCGCGAAATGGTGCATCGCTGGGCGCAGGAACGCGTCAAGCCGATGGCGGCAGAGATTGACCGCTCCAACGTGTTCCCGCCTGAGCTTTGGACCGAAATGGGTGAATTGGGCCTGCACGGCATCACCGTAGACGAAGAATATGGCGGCGCTGGCATGGGCTATCTGGCGCATACCGTGGCCGTCGAAGAAGTGGCGCGCGCCTCGGCTTCGGTGTCGTTGTCTTACGGCGCTCATTCCAATCTGTGCATCAACCAGATCAAGCTGAATGGCTCTGAGGCGCAAAAGTCGAAATACCTTCCGGGGCTGATTTCTGGCGCTCATGTCGGTGCCTTGGCGATGTCGGAACCCGGTGCCGGGTCTGACGTGGTGTCGATGAAACTGCGCGCCGAAAAGCGCAACGATCATTACCGCCTGACTGGCAACAAGTACTGGATCACCAATGCGCCGGATGCCGACACTCTGGTCGTCTATGCCAAGACGGACCCTGAGGCTGGTAGCAAGGGCATCACCGCGTTTCTGATCGAAAAGGCCATGACCGGTTTCAGCACGTCGCCCCATTTTGACAAGCTGGGGATGCGCGGGTCAAACACCGCAGAGCTGATCTTTGAGGATGTCGAAGTCCCGTTCGACAACGTGCTGGGTGAGGAAGGCAAGGGCGTGCGCGTTCTGATGTCGGGCCTCGACTACGAACGGGTGGTGCTGGCGGGGATCGGTCTTGGCATCATGGCGGCCTGTCTGGACGAAATCATGCCCTACATGGCCGAGCGCAAGCAGTTTGGCCAGCCGATTGGCAGCTTCCAGCTGATGCAGGGCAAGATGGCGGATATGTATACGGCGATGAATTCGGCCCGCGCTTATGTCTACGAAGTGGCCAAGGCCTGTGACCGGGGCGATGTGACCCGTCAGGACGCCGCCGCCTGTTGTCTTTACGCCAGCGAACAGGCGATGGTGCAGGCGCATCAGGCGGTGCAGGCGATGGGCGGCGCGGGGTTCCTTGCCGACGCGCCCGTCGCGCGCATCTTCCGCGATGCCAAGCTGATGGAGATCGGCGCGGGCACCTCTGAAATCCGCCGCATGCTGGTGGGCCGCGAAATGATGGCGGCGATGGGCTAAGGCGCAATCGTGAAACGGAGCACCGGTTTTCGGAATGAAGTGCGCGCTGCTGGAAATGCGAAAAGGATCGTGTTGATGACCTTTGAAAAGTCGATGCTCTGATGCCACGCTGGGTCTGGTTCGCCCCCTTGGGTCTGGCCACGCTTGTGGGCGCGTTGCTCGCCTTTCGCTATGGTTGGATCGCGGCAACAATAACAGAGACGGATGTGATCACCGCATTTGCCCAACGTTATGTGACGCAAGACGGCAGCGCGGATGCAAGGATCGTCGATTGCGTCGGGCTGGCGGGGCAAATGGACGGCGCTTGGATCACGGTGCGCTGCGCTGATATTCTTTACCATGTGAACCGGTTTGGGGCGCTCATCACCACTGGCACTGTTTCGGAAAGGCCATCGACATGACCTCTCGCCCGATGCTGCAACCGTCCCCGTATGACGCCCTTACCAAGCGGTTCGACTGGGATTTGCCCGGCTCCTTGAACATGGCGCATCAGGTGTGCGACGGCTGGGCTGCGACAGAGCCGGACCGCGTGGCCCTGATCGAGGTTACCCCCGACGTCACCCGCCGGATCACCTACGGGGATCTCTGGTATAGGTCGCGGCAGGTAGAGACCGCGCTCATCGAACGCGGTGTGATGCGGGGCGACCGGGTTGGTGTGCTGCTGTCGCAATCGCCGCTCTGTGCCGCCGCCCATATCGCGGCATGGCGGCTGGGAGCGATCTCGGTGCCGCTGTTCAAACTGTTTCGCCGCGATGCTTTGAAGGCCCGGATTGACGATGCCGGACTGGGTGTCGTGGTCACGGACCTTGATGGGGTTGTGCATCTGACCGGGCTGGGCGTCGGCACCATCACCCGCAGTGATCTGGGCGCATCCGCAGGCACCCGTGCCGGGGTCGAGACCGGCCCCGAGGATGCGGCCACCCTGATCTACACCAGCGGCACAACCGGTGCCCCCAAAGGTGCACTGCACGGGCACCGTGTGCTGACTGGGCACCTACCGGGGGTCGAGATGAGCCATGATTTTCTGGGCCAAGAGGGCGATGTGATCTGGACGCCCGCGGATTGGGCATGGATCGGCGGGTTGTTTGATGTGCTGATGCCGGGATTGGCTCTTGGTGTGCCGGTTGTTGCTGCGCGGATGCCGAAGTTTTCGGTGGCAGACTGCCTGAGAATTTGCGCCGAAGGCTCTGTCCGTAATGTTTTTTTTCCGCCCACCGCTTTGCGCATGCTCAAGGCGCAGGATGCGCGGATCGACGGTCTGCGCTCGGTCGCGTCGGGGGGGGAATCGCTGGGCGCCGAAATGCTGTCTTGGGGGCGTGAGGCCTTCGGCGTGTCGATCAACGAATTCTATGGCCAGACTGAATGCAACATGATCGTGTCGTCGTGCGGCGCGTCGTTCGATCCCATACCGGGGGCAATCGGACGCGCTGTGCCGGGTCATCAGGTGGCGGTCATCGGACCGGACGGTCTGCCCTGCGAGGGCGAAGGCGACATCGCGGTGCGGCGCGGATCGGCGTCGATGATGCTGGAATACTGGCGCAAACCGGACGAGACGGCGGCGAAGTTCCGGGGCGATTGGATGCTGACCGGGGACCGCGGTGTGCAGGAGGGCGACACGATCCGTTTTGTGGGCCGCGAGGATGACGTGATCACTTCGTCCGGTTATCGTATCGGTCCCGCCGAGATCGAGGATTGCCTGCTCACCCATCCCGGCGTGGTGACCTGTGGCGTGGTCGGCAAGCCCGATACGCTGCGGACCGAGATCGTCAAGGCCTATGTGGTCTTGAAAGGCGGCGTTGACGTTTCGGTAACGGATCTTCAGTCATGGGTGAAAGAAAGGCTCGCAAGCTATTCGTATCCAAGGGAAATAGAATTTCTTGATGCGCTGCCTATGACGGTAACGGGCAAGGTGATCCGCAAGGATTTGAAAGCGCGAGCAGTGACGGAGGCCAAACAATGAAGCCGTTTTGGACAGCGGCATTGGCGCTGGTTTTGCCAAGCGTTGCCATCGCCCAAGAGGCGGTGATTGACCTTAAGATCGTGCGCGCCTGTTTTGCGGAAACCCAGATTGGCGCGCTTTATCCTGACTGTCTTGGACAAGCGTCAGGCCACTGCCAAAACGCGCCAAACGGATCGACCACTGTCGGGATCGCCGACTGTATTCAGGCCGAAACCGCCGAGTGGGACGCGATTCTGAACGAAGAATACAAAGCCACACAGGCGATGAACGCCAAAGCTGATGCGGCAGGCAGTTCGCCCGTTATGGACCGGACCGAAGCCTTGCGCGATGCGCAGCGCGCGTGGATCGCCTTTCGGGATGCCGATTGCGCCGCGCGCTACGCGATCTGGCAGGACGGAACGATCCGCACCGTTGTCGGGGCCAATTGCATGATGACCATGACCGCATCCCGCGCCATCGACTTGCGTGACATGCGGGGAGAATGACATGAAACTAAAATCCCAAGCCATCCCGTCGTCCGAGGCGTTCAAGTCCAACCAAGCCGCGCATCATGAAGCGTTGCGGGTTGTTCGAGAAGCGGCGGAACTGGCCGCCGCCGGGGGTGGCGCGCGGTCGCGCGAACGGCATGTGTCGCGCGGCAAGATGCTGCCGCGTGACCGGGTCGCCAACCTTCTCGACCCAGGATCGCCGTTTCTTGAAGTCGGTGCCACGGCTGCGCATGGGCTATACGACGGCGCGGCCCCCTGTGCCGGGGCGATTGCAGGCGTGGGCCGAGTTATGGGGCGTCAGGTCATGGTGGTCTGCAACGACGCCACGGTGAAGGGCGGCACTTATTATCCGATGACCGTCAAGAAACATCTTCGCGCGCAAGAGATCGCCGAGGAAAACCATCTGCCCTGCATCTATCTTGTCGACAGTGGCGGCGCGAACCTTCCCCAGCAGGATGAGGTGTTCCCGGATCGTGATCACTTTGGCCGCATCTTTTACAATCAGGCGCGGATGTCTGCAAAAGGCATCGCGCAGATCGCGGTGGTGATGGGGTCTTGTACGGCAGGCGGAGCTTACGTGCCTGCGATGTCGGACGTCACGATCATCGTGAAGGAACAGGGCACGATCTTTCTGGCCGGACCGCCGCTGGTCAAAGCGGCCACGGGTGAGGTGGTCTCAGCCGAGGATCTGGGCGGCGGCGATGTGCACACGCGGCTGTCTGGCGTGGCGGATTACCTTGCCGAAGATGACGCACACGCGCTGGCTTTGGCACGGCGCGCGGTCGGGTCATTGAACGGTGCGTGCAAAGCACACACCCTAAGGCAACCCACTGAGGCCCCAGCCTATGACCCGGACGAGATGTTCGGCGTGGTGCCGGGCGATCTGCGCACGCCCTATGACATCCGTGAAGTCATCGCGCGGGTGGTGGACGGATCGTACTTCGACGAATTCAAGCCGCGCTTTGGCGAAACGCTTGTCACTGGCTTTGCCCATGTCGATGGCTGGCCTGTCGGGATCGTCGCCAACAATGGCGTCTTGTTTTCCGAGGCCGCCCAGAAAGGCGCGCATTTCGTAGAACTTTGTTCGCAGCGCAAGATCCCGCTGGTGTTCCTGCAAAACATCACCGGCTTCATGGTGGGCCGCAAATACGAAAACGAGGGCATCGCGCGGCACGGGGCCAAGATGGTCACGGCGGTGGCCTGCACCTCTGTGCCCAAGATCACCATGCTGGTCGGCGGATCGTTCGGCGCGGGCAATTATGGCATGGCAGGGCGGGCTTATCAGCCGCGATTCCTGTGGACATGGCCGAACTCCCGTATCTCGGTGATGGGTGGAGAACAGGCGGCGGGCGTTCTGGCCACGGTCAAGCGCGACGCGATGGAAAAGCGCGGCGAGAGCTGGTCCGCAGAGGACGAGGCGGCGTTCAAGAAACCCACGGTTGATATGTTCGAAGAACAGGCGCATCCGCTCTATGCCTCGGCCCGGCTTTGGGATGACGGGATCGTGGACCCCCGCAAGACGCGGTCGGTGTTGTCTTTGTCGCTTGCGGCGGCCTGCAACGCACCTATTGAAGATACGCGCTTTGGCGTCTTCCGAATGTGACTTGGGGGGCCAGCCCCCCAAACCCCCCGGAGTTTACCTGGCAAGATGAAGAGAAGCGGCGGTGCAAGATGTTTGACACGATCCTGATAGCCAACAGAGGAGAGATTGCGTGCCGGGTGATCGACACCTGCCGCCGCCTGGGGGTACGCACGGTGGCCGTGCATTCGGATGTCGATGCGCAGGCGCGGCATGTCGAGATGGCAGATGTGGCGGTGTCGCTGGGCGGGGCGTCGCCCGCGGAAAGCTACCTGCGCGGCGATGCGATCATCGCGGCAGCGCAGTCCACGGGCGCGCAGGCGATCCATCCGGGCTATGGGTTCCTGTCCGAAAACCCCGAATTTGTGGACATGGTCACGGCGGCGGGGGTGGTGTTCATTGGTCCGTCGGCCTCGGCGATCCGCGCGATGGGGCTCAAGGATGCGGCCAAGAACCTGATGGCAGAGGCGGGCGTGCCTGTCGTTCCGGGTTATCAGGGAGCCGAACAAGCGCCAGAGGCGTTGGCCGTTGAGGCGGGCCGCATCTGCTATCCGGTGCTCATCAAGGCGGTGGCCGGGGGCGGCGGCAAGGGGATGCGCTTGGTCGAGACGCCGGAGGCGTTTGCCGATGCGTTGGCCTCGGCGCAATCCGAGGCGCGCACGGCCTTTGGCAACGCCCATGTACTGATCGAGAAATATATCACCAGCCCGCGGCATATCGAGGTGCAGGTTTTTGGCGACGGCACCCGCGCGGTGCATCTGTTTGAGCGGGATTGCTCGCTCCAGCGGCGGCACCAGAAGGTGATCGAGGAGGCCCCCGCGCCGGGCATGACGCCCGAGATGCGCGCCGCAATGGGACAGGCGGCGGTGCGCGCTGCAGAGGCCATCGGTTACAAAGGGGCCGGGACTGTTGAGTTCATCGTGGACGGCTCGGACGGGCTGCGGCCCGACGGGTTCTGGTTCATGGAGATGAACACGCGCCTTCAGGTGGAACACCCCGTGACCGAGGCCATCACCGGGGTTGATCTGGTGGAGTGGCAGCTTCGTGTCGCGTCGGGGGAACCGCTGCCCTGCGCGCAAGAGGAGCTGACCATCACTGGCCACAGCTTTGAAGCGCGGCTTTATGCCGAGGACGTACCCGCCGGTTTCTTGCCCGCCACCGGGCGGCTGGCGCATCTTGCATTCCCGGACGGGGCCCGCGCCGATACAGGCGAGCGGAGTGGCGATGTGATTTCTCCGCATTACGATCCGATGATCGCCAAGGTGATCGTGCATGGGTCGTCGCGCGCGGTGGCGCTGCGCAAGTTGCGCCGGGCTTTGGCCGCAACGCAGGTGGCAGGGACGGTGACAAACCTGGCCTTTCTCGGGGCGCTGGCGCGGCATGAGGGGTTCTCGAACGGTGTGGTCGATACGGGGCTGATCGGGCGGGATCTGGAGACGCTCACGGCGGTGCCTGCGCCAAGCAACGCGGCCTTGGCGCAGGCGGTGCTGGCGCTGCTTGGATTGAGCCGAGCGCCCATGCCGCTCGACGGGTTTGCGCTTTGGCAGCCGGTGACGCAGGATGTGGCGGTTCAGGTCGGCGACCAGGATGTGGCCTGCAAGGTGACGGTGCGTGCGCCGGGGCAGATCGATGTGTCTGTGGACGGCGCATTGGTTGCAGCACGGTTCGGCGCCAATGGCTGGCGCTTTGACGGACAGCCCTGCGCCGCAGTGCATCTGGATGGCGGAGAGGTCACGGTGTTTGGCGATCCGACCTTTGGGGTCAAAAAGATTGATCCGCTGGATGTCGAAGCGGCCTTGGTCGGGTCCGGGGACCTTGTCGAGGCTCCGATGCCCGGTCTGGTGCGACAGGTCTTTGTGAGCGTGGGTGATCCGGTCGCAAAAGGCGACAGGCTGGCCGTGCTGGAGGCGATGAAGATGGAACACAGCCTGCTGGCTGCCCGTGACGGCATTGTGGCGGAAGTCATGGCCGAGGCGGGCGGGCAGGTCGAGGCGGGGGCCGCGCTGATCCGGCTTGAAGGGGTTGAGGAGGACGCGCCATGATCCGATTGCACCATTGCCCGCAGACCCGGTCTATGCGGACGCTTTGGCTTTTGTACGAGCTGGAGGTCGATTTCGAGGTGGTCTTGCACGCGTTTGATCGCAGCCTGCGCGACCCTGAATACCTCTCGCTGTCGCCAGCAGGCCGGGTGCCCGCGCTGGAGATTGACGGAGAGCGGATGTTCGAGACCGGGGCGATCACCGAGTTCCTGTGTGAGCGCTTTCCCGAGGCCAATATGGGCCGGGGACCAAATGACCCGGATCGCATGGCCTGGCTGGTCTGGCTGCATTTTGCCGAAACCATCAGCCAGCACGCGGCGGCGCTGACCCAGCAGCATATCATGCTCTACGAGGATGCGATGCGCAGCCCTGTGGTGATGAAGCTTGAGGCGGCGCGGCTGGGCAAATGCTATGACGCACTTGAGGCGCGGCTGTCGACGCCGGTGGAAAACCGCGACTACCTGCTAACCAGCGGGTTTTCGGCGGCGGATGTGTCGGTCGGTCAGGCGGTCTACATGGCGCGGCACTTTGCCAAGCTGGATCACCATCCCGCGGTTGCCGATTGGTACGACCGGATCACCGAGCGGTTTGAGTTCCAGAAATCCTTGCCGGACGAGAGCGGCGCGCGGCTTTATACGCGGGACTTTTACCCGGCGTGGGAGACGGGTGCCTGACCGCTGTGCCGGCATATTTGGGAAAAGAAGAAGCAGGGGACGATGCGGTGGCAGAGCGGGTCGAAATCTTTGAAGTGGGGCCGCGCGACGGGTTGCAGAACGAGGCCCGTTTGATCCCGGTGGCCGAGAAGGTGGCGCTGGTGGATTGCTTGTCACGCGCCGGGTTCCGGCGGATCGAATGCGCCAGCTTCGTCAGTCCGAAATGGGTGCCGCAAATGGCAGATTCGGCAGATGTGTTGGCTGGGATCACGCGGGTGTCGGGCGTGTCTTATGCCGCGCTCACACCCAACATGCGCGGCTTTGAGGCTGCGGTTGCGGCACGCGCGGACGAGGTGGCGATCTTTGGGTCGGCCTCTGAAGGGTTCAGCCGGGCGAATATCAACGCGTCGATTGCCGAAAGTCTTGAAAGGTTTGCACCGGTGGCCGAGGCCGCGCAGGATGCAGGCATCCCGGTGCGGGGTTATGTGTCCTGCGTGGTGGAATGTCCGTATGACGGGCCGGTTGCGCCCGAGGCGGTGGCGCGCGTGGTCGCGGCTCTGCGTGATATGGGCTGTTATGAGGTGTCTTTGGGCGACACGATTGGCCGGGCAACGCCCGAAGGAATAACCGCTATGCTGCGTGAGGTGCTGGAGGAGATGCCCGCAGACCGGCTCGCCGGGCATTACCATGACACTGGCGGGCTGGCCTGCGACAATGTCGAGGCGTCACTAGGCCTTGGTCTTCGCGTGTTCGACGCGGCCGTGGGGGGCTTGGGCGGATGCCCTTATGCGCCGGGGGCGGCGGGGAACGTGGCGACCGAGGCCGTTGCCGCGCGGGTTGCATCTTTGGGGTTTGAGCACGGGCTTGATATGGCGATTGTGCAAGAGGCAGCAGGCATGGCACGGGGGATGCGGGGATGAGCGTGATCCAAGTTCAGACAGATGCGCGCGGGGTGGCGACGGTCACGCTTGCCCGCGCAGAGAAGCACAATGCGTTGTCGGCTGACATGATGACCGAGTTGGAGCAGGTCGCGCGGGATCTGGCACAAGACCGGTCGGTGCGGGTTGTGGTGCTGGCGGCGGAAGGCAAGACCTTTTGCGCGGGCGGCGATCTGGCCTGGATGCGCGAACAGTTCGACATGGATCCGGACACCCGGCGCACTGAAAGCCGCCGGATCGCAACTGTGCTGGGCGCGCTTTATGATCTGCCACACCCGCTCATTGGGCGGGTGCAGGGCAATGCCTTGGGCGGTGGCGTCGGGCTGGTGTCGGTTTGTGATGTGGCGATTGCTGTGACGGGGGCCAAGCTTGGGCTGACGGAAACGCGGCTGGGGCTGTTGCCCGCCAATATCGGGCCGTATGTGCTGGCCCGTATGGGTGCGACCCGCGCGTCCGAGGTGTTCATGTCGGCCCGCGTGTTCGACGCGGACGAGGCCGTGCGTTTGAACCTGCTCAGCCGCACAGTGGCCGCCGACGCGCTCGACGCTGCGATAGAGGCCGAAGTGCTGCCCTATCTGTCCTGCGCGCCGGGGGCGGTGGCCGAGGCCAAGACGCTGATGCGGGATCTGTCGGGGCGCGTCACCCCTGAACAGGTGGACCGCGCCATCGACGCGCTGGCAACCCGTTGGCAATCGGATGAAGCGCGCGAAGGTGTGGGGGCGTTTTTCGAAAAGCGTGCGCCAAGCTGGCAATGACGGTGCAGATTGCGCATCTGTACGGGACGGCCTGTCTGGCGATTGTGTTTTTTCAGATCGCGCTGATCGCGGGTGCGCCATTGGGGGCCTATACCCAAGGCGGCAAACACGAAGGCGCCTTGCCGGTCTCTGGGCGCATCATGGCGGCGCTGTCGATCCCGGTGTTGCTTTTTCAAGGGGTGGCGATTCTGTCGGCAGCGGGCTTCCCCGGTCTGGATTGGCCGCACTGGACTGGATGGGTTGCCTTTGCGGTGCAGGCGGTCACGACGCTGCTCAACGGGATAACGCCTTCGAAGCCAGAACGTGCAGTCTGGGGACCAGTGACCTTGGTCATGACGGCCATGGCGCTGGTGGTGCTGACGGCCTGAACCCTCAGCTGATTCCTGCTTGGGGGCGGTGATACGCCCCTTACGCCCAGAGGACAGGCAGGTGCCGCGACGCGACGGCGCGGTGCCATCTGGAGACAAGACCAAGAAGATCGCCATATGCCCCTGGAAACAGAGGTGAAATCGCCACCTTCTTGTTGGTTTCTCGCTGATATTTGGACCTTATTAGATGTCGCCGCGCGGTTGACCCTTGGCGGAGAGCGGAGTAGATCAGCCTCAAGTCAACTTCGCCACTTGACGGCGCGCCGCGTAGCGCGAAGGAAAAGGAGCCTCGTCTTGGAAGACATGCTGCGGGAATACCTGCCAATCCTCGTGTTTTTGGCCATCGCCATCGGGTTGGGCCTAGTTCTGATCCTTGCCGCCGTTGTGATCGCGGTGCGCAACCCGGACCCTGAGAAGGTGTCGGCCTATGAATGTGGGTTCAATGCGTTTGATGACGCCCGGATGAAGTTTGACGTGCGTTTTTATCTGGTGTCGATCCTGTTCATCATTTTTGATCTTGAGATCGCATTTCTGTTTCCGTGGGCGGTCGCGTTCTCGGATATCAGCATGACTGCGTTCTGGTCGATGATGGTGTTCTTGGGCGTGCTGACCATAGGCTTTGCCTATGAGTGGAAAAAAGGAGCCTTGGAATGGGAGTGATGACAGGCGTCAACACCGCCGGGGCGGACAAGGAAGTCACCACGCAGGCGCTCAATGCGCAACTTGCGGACAAGGGGTTCCTGCTGACCTCGACCGAAGACATCATCAACTGGGCGCGTACCGGCTCGCTGCACTGGATGACCTTTGGTCTGGCTTGCTGCGCGGTCGAGATGATGCACACCTCGATGCCGCGTTATGATCTTGAACGTTTTGGCACCGCACCGCGCGCTTCCCCGCGCCAGTCGGATCTGATGATCGTGGCCGGCACGCTGACCAACAAGATGGCCCCGGCGCTGCGCAAGGTCTACGACCAGATGCCGGAGCCGCGATACGTGATCTCGATGGGGTCGTGCGCCAATGGCGGTGGGTATTACCACTACAGCTATTCCGTTGTGCGCGGCTGTGACCGAATTGTGCCGGTCGATGTCTATGTGCCGGGCTGCCCGCCGACCGCCGAGGCGCTGTTGTATGGCATCCTTGCGCTACAGCGCAAAATTCGCCGGACGGGGACGATTGTACGATGACCGCTGCGCTCAAGGAACTCGCCCAGCATATCGAGCTGAAACGCCCCGATTGCGTGATTGCGTGGGACGTATCCCATGGTGAGCTGAATGTGGATGTCGCCCCGTCCAACATTACGGGCTTTGTCGAGTTTCTCAAGACTGACAATACCTGCAAGTTCTCATCCTTGGTGGATATCACGGCGGTGGATTACCCTGATCGGCCCAAGCGGTTTGATGTGGTCTACCATTTCCTGTCGATGTACCAGAACCACCGCATCCGGCTGCGTGCCAGCATCCGCGAAGACGAGATGGTTCCGTCTGTCACTGATGTGCATTCCAGCGCCAATTGGTTCGAACGTGAAGTGTTCGATATGTTCGGCATCCTGTTCTCGGGCCACCCGGACCTGCGCCGCATCCTCACCGATTACGGATTTCGCGGCTATCCGCTGCGCAAGGATTTCCCGACCACGGGCTATACCGAGGTGCGTTACGACGAAGAGAAAAAGCGCGTGGTCTATGAGCCGGTGAGCCTTGTTCAGGAATACCGACAGTTTGATTTCATGTCCCCGTGGGAGGGTGCGCAATACGTGCTTCCCGGTGACGAGAAGCAAGAAGGGGCGAAGTGATGGACGGCTCCAAATTCGATGACGGAAGTGTAGATGCGCTGCAAGGCGAACAGAAAATCCGTAATTTCAACATCAACTTCGGCCCGCAACACCCTGCGGCGCATGGGGTTTTACGTCTGGTTTTGGAGCTGGACGGTGAGATCGTGGAGCGCTGCGATCCGCATATTGGACTTCTGCACCGCGGCACCGAAAAGCTGATGGAAAGCCGCACCTATCTCCAGAACTTGCCGTATTTCGATCGGCTGGATTACGTGGCTCCGATGAACCAGGAGCATGCCTGGTGCCTGGCGATCGAGCGTCTGACCGGCGTCGAGGTGCCGCGCCGGGCGTCCTTGATCCGAGTGCTGTATTCCGAGATTGGCCGCATTCTGTCGCATCTCCTGAACGTGACGACGCAGGCAATGGATGTGGGCGCGTTGACCCCGCCTCTTTGGGGTTTTGAAGAGCGCGAAAAGCTGATGGTCTTCTATGAACGGGCCTGCGGCGCGCGTCTGCACGCGGCCTATTTCCGGCCCGGCGGCGTGCATCAGGACCTGTCGTCCGACCTTCTTGACGACATTGAGGAATGGTGCGGGACCTTCCCGAACGTGTTGAACGACATTGACGGGCTGTTGACGGAAAACCGCATTTTCAAGCAGCGCAACGCTGATATCGGCGTCGTCAGCGAAGAAGAAATCCAGGACTGGGGCTTTTCCGGCGTCATGGTTCGCGGATCGGGTCTCGCGTGGGATTTGCGCCGCGCGCAGCCCTATGAATGCTACGACGAATTCGACTTCATGATCCCGGTGGGCAAGAACGGCGATTGCTATGATCGCTATCTGGTGCGGATGGCCGAAATGCGTGAAAGCGTAAAGATCATGCAGCAGGCGATTGCCAAGCTCCGCGCGCCCGAAGGGCAGGGCGATATCCTTTCCCGTGGCAAGGTCACACCGCCCAAACGGTCCGAGATGAAGACCTCGATGGAAGCGCTGATTCACCATTTCAAGCTCTACACCGAAGGGTTCCACGTTCCCGCAGGCGAAGTTTATGCCTGTGTCGAAGCGCCCAAGGGCGAATTTGGCGTGTATCTGGTGGCGGATGGCAGCAATAGACCCTACCGCGCCAAACTGCGCGCGCCGGGATTCCTGCATTTGCAGGCGATGGATCACGTCGCAAGCGGGCATCAGCTTGCCGATGTGGCAGCGATCATCGGGACCATGGATGTTGTGTTCGGAGAGATTGATCGATGACATATCGCGGCTCTCTCGCACTGGTTGGGCTTGGCCTGCTGGCCGCCTGCGCGATCCCGCCCGAAGGTGTGACACCTGCCGGTCTGGCCGCGTTTGACGAGGCTGTTGCGTCAATCGGATGTGAGTTGGTGGCGGAAAGTGATTACCTGCCTGTTGAACTTCAGACCGGGTTGACCCGTGAACAGGTGACAGATGTTGCCCAGTACCGATTGCTGTCCGAAGCGGCGGTGCGTCTAGACAACGGTGGCATTCGCCTGATCACCGGGGCTTGCGCGTCAGCATGATCCGGGCGGGCCTGATATCAGCGGCGCTGGTCTGTATGGCGGCGGGGGCGGGCGCGTTTGAGCCCGGCACTTCGGATTTCGTCTATTCGTCTGATCTGGTTGCGCAGGGTTTTGCCCCGTTCGGCACGGGCGGCACTGGCAACACGCTGTACGGCATGACAGACGGTTCTGAGATTTATCTGTGTTTCCTGTTCGACACGCCCGAGGATCAGGGCAAACGACAGAATGTGCTTTTGGCCGAACTGGCGGGTGACACTCCCGATCGCGCCTTACCGAACATCCCCGTTGTCTGCGTGATGACGCAATAGGATCTGATATGCTACGACGCCTTCATTCCGAGCAACCCGCCGCCTTTGCTTTCACCACTGCCAATCAGGCATGGGCCGAGGCGCAGATCTCCAAATACCCCGAAGGGCGTCAGGCCAGCGCGATCATCCCGCTGCTTTGGCGTGCCCAAGAGCAAGAGGGCTGGCTGACCCGCCCGGCGATCGAGGCGGTCGCAGACATGTTGGGTCTGGCCTATATGCGGGCGCTCGAAGTGGCGTCGTTCTACTTTATGTTTCAGCTGCAACCGGTTGGCAGCGTTGCAAATATTCAAATTTGTGGCACCACGTCCTGCATGATCTGCGGGGCCGAGGATCTGGTTGCTGTCTGCAAGGACAAGATTGCGCCCAAGCCGCACACGCTGTCTGCGGACGGCAAGCTGACCTGGGAAGAGGTGGAATGCCTTGGGGCCTGCGCGAACGCACCGATGGCCCAGATCGGCAAGGATTATTACGAAGACCTGACCACCGAACGGTTTGCTGAAATTCTGGATCAACTGGTCGCAGGAAAAGTGCCGGTGCCCGGCCCGCAGAATGGCCGTTATGCCGCAGAGCCGAAATCGGGCCTCACCAGCTTGACCGAATTCGAAAGCGGACGGCACACATACAATGCCTCCGTGCAACTGGCGACCGATATTGGTGATACGGTCAAACGGATCGACGGCACCGAAGTGCCCTTGCTTGCACCTTGGGGGGATGCAGGCGGCCGGGCCCAACAGGGCAAGACGGCGGCCAATGCGCCGTCTGCTCCGATGCCAGCAGCCCGTCAGGCCGAGTTTGAGGCCCGCTCAGCCGCCCCTGCTGTGGGGGAGGCGTCGGACAAGCATTCCGAAGCACACGGCGAAGCGCCCAACGTCAAAGCCAAGGCAAAACCTGCCTCGGGCGCGGCTGCCACCAAATCCGACACCGATGCAGCGTCCGGCGCAGATGCGGCATCGGGGCTGAAACCCGCCACGCTCGATGCGGCGCGCGATGGCACCGGCGATGACCTCAAGCGGATCAAGGGCGTGGGGCCGAAACTGGCCGCGCTGTGCAATGGTTTGGGCTTTTTCCATTTTGACCAGATCGCCAGCTGGACTGACGAAGAAGTGGCGTGGGTGGACCAGAATCTCGAAGGGTTCAAAGGCCGCGTTTCGCGCGATAATTGGGTCGAACAGGCCAAGACACTTGCCTCAGGCGGCGAGACAGAGTTTTCTGCACGTGTCAAGAAAGGTGATGTTTACAACACCTAACATCTGAACACGGTCAGGGAGAGTACGAATGCAACAACAGAAATCTGGTATGGGGTGCCAACTCGGGTCATGGGCCTTGGCCGCAGGTGTGGGCCTTTTGGTCTTTATCCTTTTGCTGCTCATTGGCGACTGGGGCCTTATCGGAGCGATCTTCATGGCGGGTCTGGCCTTTGCCGTGCTTGGCCTCGTGTTCAGCTGGATCTTCTGCCGCGATCTGCCCGCACCCCGTGGGGCTGGCAATATTGATGCATCGGGGGCCCGCGACACCGTAGCATCCGCGCCTGCCGCCGCCGCACCAAAGGCCGCATCACCCAGCGCTCCGTCTCCGTCCGTAGCGCCCGCACCGACAGCGGATGCCAACACAAGCCCGGCCAAGGCTGCGCCAGTTGCTTCTGGGGCGGCTGCGCTCAAGCCGTCGGCGCCTCTTGCCGGTCAAGACGAATTGGCGTCCCGCAAGGGCGCGTGGAAATACGAAGGCGATGGCGGCACCGCTGAACCCAAGGCCACAAAACCAAAGGCTGCCAAAGCGGCCGCGAAACCTGCGGCCGCCAAAGAGGCCACGCCGGATTTTGATGGCGACGGCAAGATCGAAGGCGAGGCCGAAGGCATCAAGCCGGAAACCCTGTCTGCTGCACGCGATGGTGGGCCGGACAACCTCAAGGAAATCAAAGGAATTGGCCCGAAACTGGAGCAGCTTTTGCACTCCATGGGCTTTTACCATTTCGACCAGATTGCCAATTGGACCGCCGATGAGGTGGCGTGGGTCAATGCCAATCTTCAGGGCTTCAAGGGTCGCGTGACCCGTGACACCTGGGTCGAACAAGCGAAGATCCTCGCCTCAGGTGCGGAAACCGAGTTCTCGAAACGGGTAGACAAGGGCGACGTTTACTAACAGGGATCAGATCCAGACATGGACCGTGACGCAGAGTTGAAACGACAGGGGCAACGAGCCGCCCTGCTTATTGCTGGCGTCGCGATCTTCTGGGTCCTGATCATCGCCATCGGGGACGCGTATGACTGGCCACTCCGGACACGCGCGTTCTTTGACCTTGTGGTGCTTGCCGGTTTCGGCATGGGGATTTGGAAATCTATTCAAATTTGGCGCGCGCGCCAAGCGGACAAGGAATGAACGATGCTGACCGATCAGGACCGGATCTTTACCAATATCTACGGGATGCACGACCGGACCCTCAAGGGTGCGCAGGCGCGCGGCCATTGGGACGGGACAGCGGCCATTATCAAGAAAGGCCGTGAGTGGATCATCGACGAGATGAAAGCCAGCGGTCTGCGGGGCCGGGGTGGCGCGGGCTTTCCGACTGGTCTGAAGTGGTCATTCATGCCCAAGGAAAGCGATGGACGTCCAAGCTATCTGGTGGTCAATGCTGACGAATCTGAGCCGGGCACCTGCAAGGACCGCGAAATCATGCGCCACGACCCGCACACGCTGGTCGAAGGCTGTCTGATCGCGTCTTTCGCGATGCAGGCGCATGCGTGCTATATCTACATTCGCGGTGAATATATCCGCGAGAAAGAAGCGCTTCAGGCAGCGATTGACGAAGCCTATGATGCCGGTCTTGTTGGCAAGAATGCCGCCGGGTCGGGATGGGATTTTGAAATCTATCTGCATCACGGTGCAGGTGCCTATATTTGTGGCGAGGAAACCGCGCTGCTCGAAAGCCTCGAAGGCAAAAAGGGCATGCCGCGCATGAAGCCGCCTTTCCCGGCGGGGTCTGGCCTTTATGGCTGCCCAACCACGGTGAACAACGTGGAATCGATTGCTGTTGTGCCGACGATCCTGCGTCGGGGCGGTGAATGGTTCGCGGGCTTTGGCCGTCCCAACAATGCGGGCACCAAACTGTTTGCGATCTCGGGACATGTGAACAACCCTTGCGTGGTTGAGGAATCCATGTCGATCCCCTTTGAAGAGCTGATTGAAAAGCACTGCGGCGGCATTCGCGGCGGGTGGGACAACCTCAAGGCGGTCATTCCCGGCGGATCGTCTGTGCCCTGCGTGCGCGGCGAAAACATGCGCGATGCGATCATGGATTTCGACTATTTGCGTGGCGAACTTGGCTCGGGCCTTGGCACTGCTGCCGTGATCGTGATGGACAAAGACACTGACATCATCAAGGCGATCTGGCGGCTGTCGAAGTTTTACAAGCACGAGAGCTGTGGCCAGTGCACGCCCTGCCGTGAAGGCACCGGCTGGATGATGCGGGTCATGGACCGTCTGGTGCGCGGCGAGGCCGAGGTCGACGAAATCGACATGCTGTTTGACGTAACCAAACAGGTCGAGGGCCACACGATTTGCGCGCTTGGCGATGCGGCGGCGTGGCCAATCCAGGGGCTTATCAAGAACTTCCGCGACGAAATCGAGGACCGCATTAAGGCACAAAAGACCGGGCGCATCAGCGTGGTCGCTGCTGAGTAGTCTCGTTAGAGGCAGGTGTCGGGGATGTGGCCTAGCAGGCGGCATTCCGACACTTCCCCATGCGCCTCTTGGCCCCTATGATTTCTGTTGCTGATGATTGGCCTTTGGCTGCGTGCTAAGGATGCTCTTGCGCTTGGGGTCGCTCACGGTGCATGGTGCGGCAAGAGATGACAAAAGGACAACACCATGAAAGCAACATGGGCAGTGGGCGCAGTTTTCCTCGCTTTGACGGCATGTGGCCAAGGTGACCTTGACACCGTGACGTTCGAGGGCGCGCGATTCAGCGGTGACCTGCGGTCAGAGCGTTCGGACCGGACGTCCTTTGTGGCGACAGGCGGGCCGGCGTCGGTCAGCCTTGAAGGGGCGAAACAGGCTGCGGTTTACCAAGCTGTTCAGCATTGCATCGACCATTTGGGCAGTTCGGACATGGCGTGGGTGAACGGGCCGGATGCCCCTGATGATACGCTTGTCATCGATAACAATAAAGTGGTGTTGACCGGCCAATGTATTGAGCCATAAAACACCGGGCTTTTCGACAAACTGATCCGTGATATTGAATAACACAGGCCGTCGTCCCCATATCGGGTGAACACGACGCTGGAAGGACTCATGCGTATATTAACGGCTTCTCTGATCTTGGCGCTGTCCATGGGGACACTGGCTTCGGCCAAGCCCGCGTTGCGTGATGTGCCCGAGATTGACAACGGATTGATGGTGGTCGCCATCGCCGACGCGATCCGCAAATCTTGCTCAGACATCAATGCGCGCCTCATTCGTGCCTATTCGGAATTGAACAGGCTCAAGGCGGTGGCGCGCGAACAAGGCTATACCGCAGACGAAGTCGAAGACTACGTGACCTCGAAAGACGAAAAGGCGCGGATGAAAGTCAAAGCCGAGGACTATCTGCGATCCAAGGGCGTTCAGCCGGATGATCGCGGGGCGCTGTGCCGGTTCGGACAAAGCGAAATAGCGTCTGGAACGGCAATCGGTCAATTGCTCCGCTAAGGCGTGTTCTGCATGCGCATCTGTGTCAATGGATGCAGGTGCAGAAAAACCTGCCCCCGCGTCGATATTTCCCGTTTTCTTTTTGCCCGAAGATCTGGCCTATTCCGAATTGCCACGCTAGAAGGCGGACGACGTCAGCCGATCGCCTCTTTGCCACGGCATCGACTGCGCCAGCCAAATGGGAACAAAGGGCTCGGGCATGTCTGACTTGCGCAAGATCATCATTGATGGAAACGAAGTTGAAGTAGACGGCGCGATGACGCTGATTCAGGCCTGCGAACAGGCTGGAATCGAAGTGCCGCGCTTTTGCTATCACGAACGTTTGTCCATCGCCGGAAACTGCCGGATGTGCCTTGTCGAAGTGGTCGGCGGTCCGCCCAAACCTGCGGCAAGCTGCGCGATGCAGGTCAAGGATTTGCGCCCCGGCCCCGAAGGTCAAGCGCCGGTTGTGAAGACCAATTCGCCCATGGTGAAAAAGGCCCGCGAAGGGGTGATGGAGTTCTTGCTCATCAACCACCCGCTGGATTGCCCGATCTGCGATCAGGGCGGCGAATGCGACCTTCAAGATCAGGCCATGGCGTATGGCGTCGATTTCAGCCGCTTCCGCGAACCCAAGCGTGCGACCGACGATCTTGATCTTGGTCCGCTTGTCGAAACGCATATGACGCGCTGCATTTCCTGCACCCGTTGCGTCCGCTTTACCACCGAGGTCGCGGGCATCAGCCAAATGGGCCAGACAGGCCGGGGCGAGGACAGCGAGATCACATCTTATCTGGGCGAGACGCTCAATTCCAACCTGCAAGGCAACATCATCGACCTGTGCCCGGTGGGCGCGCTGGTCTCCAAACCCTATGCCTTCACCGCCCGCCCTTGGGAACTGACCAAAACCGAATCCATCGACGTGATGGATGCGCTTGGGTCGAACATCCGGGTGGACACCAAAGGCCGCGAAGTCATGCGTTTTCTGCCGCGCAACCATGACGGCGTGAACGAGGAATGGATTTCCGACAAGACGCGCTTTGTCTGGGACGGGTTGCGCCGCCAGCGGTTGGATACGCCCTATATCCGCGAAAACGGCAAGCTGCGCGCAGCCACATGGCCCGAGGCGCTGACCAAAGCCGCCGCCGCCATGAAGGGCAAGAAAGTCGCCGGGCTTGTTGGTGATCTGGCCCCGGTCGAGGCGGCTTATGCTCTTAAAACGTTGATCGAGGGGCAGGGCGGCAAAGTCGAATGCCGCACCGATGGCGCAAAGCTGCCCATCGGAAATCGGTCCGGCTATGTCGGCACGGCGTCCATCGAAGACATCGACACGGCGGACAAGATCTTGCTGATCGGCACCAATCCGCGCGAAGAGGCGCCGGTGCTCAATGCACGCATCCGCAAGGCGTGGTCGGCGGGTGCTGATGTGATCATGGTCGGCGAAGCGGTCGATCTGACCTATGACTACGAGCATATGGGCACAGGTCGCGCAGCGTTGGCCCATGTGGCCAATCTCGATATGACAGCCTTGCAGGACAAGTCTTGCATTCTGATCATCGGACAAGGCGCTCTGCGCGAGGCGGATGGCGCCGCTGTTCTGGCAATGGCTCAGGCAATCTGCGAAAAATCGGGCGACAAAAAGCTTTTGGTCCTGCACACGGCGGCTGGCCGCGTTGGGGCGATGGATGCGGGCTGCGTCACCGAGGGTGGCATGGACGCCGCCATCGACGGCGCAGAGGTGATCTACAACCTTGGTGCAGACGAGGTCGATATCGCGGCGGGTCCGTTTGTGATCTACCAAGGCTCGCATGGGGATCGCGGCGCACATCGCGCGGATATCATCCTGCCGGGGGCCGCCTATACCGAAGAGCAGGGGCTTTTCGTCAACACCGAAGGCCGCCCGCAACTGGCGCTGCGTGCCAGCTTTGCACCGGGCGAGGCCAAGGAAAACTGGGCCATCATTCGTGCGCTCTCTGCCGAACTGGATGCAACCCTGCCGTTTGACAGCCTTGCGCAACTGCGTCAGGCACTGGTCAAAGACGCGCCGCATCTGGCGCAAATCGATACGGTGCCGGAAAACGCGTGGGTGGTGGAACCTGCGGGCATGCTCGGGGATGCGGATTTCCGCAATGCCATTCACGACTTCTACCTGACCAACCCGATTGCGCGGTCCAGCACGCTCATGGCGGAACTCTCTGCGGGGGTCAAAGCCCGCAAGGACACCAAGATCGCGGCGGAGTGAGCAGGGTGCGCCAACTGGCGGTCATAACACCTGTCGCATTGGCAATGGTGGGCGGATTGTCCGGGTGCGACGCTGCACAAACTGCGCCACAACGGTTTGTTCCCGGGTATGAAGGGGTGCAAACCACCCTTTTGGACGGGGATTTGGTCAAGTTCGATGTGGCGATGCGTGGTGCGCGCGGGCCGTCGGATGTGGAAAACTACGCCGAATGTGCGGCAGCGCAATACGCGCTTATTCGGGGCTACGGATTTGCGCGTCATTTGCGCACAAATGTATACGAAGAGGCTGGCCTCTGGCGAGGAGATGCGGTTTACACCATCTCGTCGGCGCTGCCCCGTGGGGTGCGGACCATCGACGCCGAAGTCGTGACCGCCTCTTGCGTTGAAAACGGAATACCGATGGTTTGAGGACGTGATGGCTGACTTTCTTACCACCCCCCTGGGGATCGGCGTGATCATCGTGGCACAGTGCCTTGCGGTACTGGGCTTTGTGATGGTCAGCCTTTTGTTCCTCGTGTACGGCGACCGGAAAATCTGGGCGGCTGTCCAGATGCGGCGCGGACCCAACGTTGTGGGGGCTTACGGCCTGCTGCAAACGGTGGCGGATGCGTTGAAATACGTGGTCAAAGAGGTGGTTGTCCCCGCCGGTGCGGACCGTCCGGTCTTTATGCTGGCGCCGATGACCTCGTTCGTTCTGGCGATGGTGGCTTGGGCGGTGATCCCGTTCAATGACAACTGGGTGCTGTCCGACATCAACGTGGCGATCCTGTTCGTCTTTGCCGTGTCCTCGCTCGAAGTGTACGGCGTGATCATGGGTGGGTGGGCGTCGAATTCCAAATACCCGTTCCTTGGCTCGTTGCGCTCTGCCGCGCAGATGATCTCGTACGAGGTGTCTTTGGGTCTGATCATCATTGGCATCATCATCTCGACCGGATCGATGAATTTCGGTGACATCGTGCGTGCACAGGATGGCGATTACGGGTTCTTCTCGTGGTACTGGCTTCCGCATTTCCCGATGGTTTTCCTGTTCCTGATCAGTGCCTTAGCCGAAACCAACCGCCCGCCGTTTGACCTTCCCGAAGCAGAATCCGAACTGGTTGCGGGCTATCAGGTGGAATACTCGTCCACGCCGTTCCTGCTGTTCATGGCGGGGGAATATATCGCCATTTTCCTGATGTGCGCGCTGATGAGCCTGCTGTTCTTTGGCGGTTGGCTGTCGCCCATTCCGGGCCTGCCGGATGGCGCATTGTGGATGGTCGGCAAAATGGCGTTCTTCTTCTTCATCTTCGCCATGGTGAAGGCGATCACGCCGCGCTACCGCTATGACCAGCTGATGCGGATCGGTTGGAAAGTCTTCCTGCCGTTCTCGTTGGCGTGGGTGGTCTTCGTGGCATTCGCGGCGAAATTCGACTGGTTCTGGGGCGCTTTTGCGCGTTGGGTTTAAGGAGAGTAGACATGACGCAGATCGATTACGGACGCGCGGCAAAATACTTCCTGCTGCAAGACTTTTACCAGGGCATGAAGCTGGGCCTGAAATACTTCTTCGCCCCCAAGGCGACGCTCAACTACCCACATGAAAAGGGGCCTTTGTCCCCACGGTTCCGCGGCGAACACGCGCTGCGCCGCTATCCCAACGGCGAAGAACGCTGCATCGCGTGTAAACTTTGTGAAGCGATCTGTCCGGCGCAGGCGATCACGATTGATGCCGAACCCCGCGATGACGGCTCGCGCCGCACCACGCGCTATGACATCGACATGACCAAATGTATCTACTGCGGCTTCTGCCAAGAGGCCTGTCCGGTGGATGCGATTGTCGAAGGTCCGAATTTCGAGTTCTCGACCGAAACGCGCGAAGAGCTGTACTACGACAAGGCGAAGCTTCTGGATAACGGCGACCGCTGGGAAGCCGAAATTGCGCGCAACCTCGAACTGGATGCGCCGTACCGATGACCGATCCGAAAACCCCTTTTGAGCTGATGATGCAGCAGGCGCAGGAAATGGCGAAAGCGTTCAATCCGGCGCTGTCGTCATTCGACCCCAAGGGGTTTGAAAAGATGTGGCCGACCATGCCGAAAGACGCCATGGAAATGTGGTTCGGCAAGGGGATCAGCAAAGACGGGCTGGATGCCAAGACGCGGCTGCTGCTGACGTTGGCCGGTCTGACAATGCAAGGCGCGCAGGCCGATACGCAGGTGCGCATGACCGTGCGACACGCTTTGGCCGCAGGTGCCACCAAAGACGAGATTGCCGAGACCATCGCCCAGATGTCGATGTTCGCCGGTATACCCGCCATGACCCGCGCGATGGAACTTGCGCGGGATGTCATGGAAGACGACAAAAAGGATGACGAGACATGAGCGTCTTTGCCTTCTACCTCTTTGCCATTTGCACCATTGCGGGTGGGCTGTTCACAGTAATCAGCCGCAATCCGGTACACTCGGTGCTGTGGCTGATCCTCGCCTTCCTGTCTTCGGCCGGATTGTTCGTGCTTCTGGGCGCGGAATTCGTGGCGATGCTGCTGGTGATCGTCTACGTGGGCGCGGTGGCGGTTCTGTTCCTGTTCGTCGTGATGATGCTGGACGTGGATTTCGCCGAGCTTAAGGCCGAGATGGCGCGCTACGTGCCGCTGGCGCTGTTGTTCGGGGTGATCATCCTGATGCAATTTGCGCTGGCCTTTGGCGCATGGGAAAGCAACGCCGCGGCCGAAGGGCTGCGCGCGCAGGTGGCGCCGGTGGACCGGCACAACACCGAAGCTTTGGGCATGATCCTGTACGACGAATATTTCCTGCTGTTCCAGTTGTCGGGTCTGATCCTGCTGGTGGCGATGATCGGTGCGATTGTCCTCACTCTGCGGCACCGCTCGGACGTCAAACGCCAGAACGTGCTGGCGCAGATGTACCGCGATCCGGCCAAGGCGATGGAATTGAAAGACGTGAAGCCGGGGCAGGGGCTTTAGGCACAGCTTATGCGTGTCCCCATGGGGGCACGTTTGAAATCAGTGGGTTGGCATCCGCCAACCTGTCGAAAGAACCAGAGGGCGCAAGGCCCCGGGGGACGTGATGATAGGACTAGAGCATTACCTCACAGTCGCAGCGGTGCTGTTTGTGACAGGCATTTTCGGGCTGTTCCTGAACCGCAAGAACGTGATCATCCTGCTGATGAGCATCGAATTGATGCTCTTGGCAGTGAACATCAACCTTGTCGCGTTCTCAAGCTTCCTTGGCGATCTGGTCGGGCAGGTATTCACGCTGTTCGTCCTGACGGTCGCGGCGGCGGAAGCGGCCATCGGCCTTGCCATCCTCGTCTGTTTCTTCCGCAACCGTGGGTCTATCGCGGTTGAAGACGTCAACGTGATGAAGGGCTGACGACCATGGAAACGCTTATCCTGTTTTCCCCGCTTGTCGGCGCGCTTTTGTGTGGCTTTGGCTGGAAGTTCATCGGCGAGACCGCAGCGCAATGGGTGGCCACGGGCCTGTTGTTCTTTGCCTGCGTGCTCTCGTGGATCGTGTTCCTGACCCATGACGGCGTAACCGAGACCATCAACATCCTGCGCTGGATCGAATCCGGCACGCTGAGCACCGAATGGGCGATCCGTCTGGATCGTCTGACGGCGATCATGCTGATCGTCGTGACCACGGTTTCGGCGCTCGTGCACCTGTATAGCTTTGGCTACATGGACCACGATCCGCAGTGGAAAGAGGGCGAGGTCTACAAGCCGCGCTTCTTTGCCTACCTTTCGTTCTTTACCTTTGCCATGCTGATACTGGTGACATCGGACAACCTTGTTCAGATGTTCTTCGGTTGGGAAGGCGTGGGCGTTGCGTCCTACCTGCTGATCGGCTTTTACTACCGCAAACCCTCGGCCAATGCCGCCGCCATCAAGGCGTTTGTGGTCAACCGGGTCGGGGATTTTGGGTTCGCGCTTGCGATCTTTGCTCTGTATTTCCTTGTCGACAGCATCCGCTTTGACGACATCTTTGCCGCCGCACCGACGCTGGCGGAAACGCAGCTGACGTTCCTCTGGACCGACTGGAACGCGGCAAACCTGATTGCCTTCCTGCTGTTCATCGGCGCGATGGGCAAATCGGCGCAATTGTTCCTGCACACATGGCTGCCCGATGCGATGGAAGGCCCGACACCTGTTTCGGCGCTGATCCACGCGGCGACGATGGTGACGGCGGGCGTGTTCCTTGTCTGCCGCATGTCGCCGGTGATGGAATTTGCGCCCGAAGCGATGATGTTTGTGACCATCCTTGGTGCATCCACGGCCTTTGTGGCGGCAACCATCGGGTTGGTCCAGACCGACATCAAACGCGTGATCGCCTATTCGACCATGTCGCAGCTGGGCTATATGTTCGTGGCGGCGGGTGTCGGCGCGTATAGCGTGGCGATGTTCCACCTGTTCACGCATGCGTTTTTCAAGGCCATGCTTTTCCTGGGTGCCGGATCGGTCATCCACGCGATGCACCACGAGCAGGATATGCGGAACTATGGCGGCCTGCGGAAAAAGATCCCCTATACTTTCGCGGCCATGTTCATTGGCACCCTTGCCATCACCGGCGTGGGGATTCCGCTGACCGGATGGATCGGCTTTGCAGGGTTTGCATCCAAGGACGCGGTGATCGAAAGCGCCTATGCTGCCGGTCCGATGGGCTATGCCTTCTGGCTGCTGGTCATTGCGGCGCTGTTCACCAGTTTCTACAGCTGGCGTCTGATGTTCCTGACCTTCTATGGCAAGCCGCGCGGCGACAAGCACACGCATGAGCATGCGCATGAAAGTCCAGTGATCATGCTGATCCCGCTAGGTGTTCTGAGCCTTGGATCGATCTTTGCCGGCGCCATCTGGTACAACAGTTTCTTTGGTCACACCGACACGGTCGCCAAGTTCTTTGGTGTGCCTTACGCCGAAGCCAGTGAGCACAGCGCCGAGGGCGACAGCCACAGTGACACCACGCATGGTGACGCGGCAGAGGCTGGGCACAGCGAAGATCAGGCCAAAGACGACAAGCATCACTACAATTTTGCCGGTCAACCGGGTGAGGGTGCGATTTATGTTGCCCCGGACAACACCATCATCAACGATGCACACGCTGTGCCAAAATGGGTCAAGGTGAGCCCGTTCATCGCCATGCTGATCGGGTTTGTCTTTGCCTATTGGTTCTACATCGTGAATCCGTCGCTGCCCAAGCGACTGGCCGAGAACCAGCGCCCGCTTTACTTGTTCCTGCTCAACAAATGGTATTTTGACGAGATTTACGATTTCCTTTTCGTCAAACCTGCCAGCGCATTGGGCCGTTTGTTGTGGAAGCGCGGCGATGGCAATGTCATTGACGGGTCGATCAACGGTCTTGCGATGGGCTTTATCCCCCTGCTGACGCGGATCGCTGGGCGGGCACAGTCCGGCTATATCTTCACATACGCCTTCTTCATGGTGGTGGGCATTGCGGCCCTTGTCACCTGGATGTCGCTGGGCGGAGGAGCAAACTGATGGATAACCTTCTTTCCATTGTCACGTTCCTGCCCGCGCTTGCGGCGCTGATCCTTATGGTCTTTCTGCGCGGCGACGACGAGGCGGCGAACAAGAACGCGAAGTGGCTGGCCTTGATTGCGACCTCGGCCACATTCCTGATCTCGCTGTTCATCCTGTTCCAGTTCGACCCCCAGAACACCGGCTTTCAGATGGTCGAAGAGACCGAATGGCTGCTTGGCCTGCAATACAAGATGGGTGTGGACGGCATTTCGGTGCTGTTTGTCATGCTCACCACCTTCATGATGCCGCTTGTAATCGCGGCAAGCTGGGATGTGAGCCACCGCGTCAAGGAATACATGATTGCGTTCCTTTTGCTGGAAACGCTCATGCTGGGCGTGTTCATGGCGCTGGATTTGGTGCTGTTCTACCTGTTCTTCGAAGCGGGTCTGATCCCGATGTTCCTGATCATCGGTATTTGGGGCGGCAAGAACCGCATTTATGCGTCGTTCAAGTTCTTCCTGTACACGTTCCTTGGCTCTGTTCTGATGCTGGTGGCGATGGTGGCGATGTTCTCGGATGCGGGCACCACGGATATCGAGCAATTGTTGGTGCACCAATTCGGATCGGAAAGTTTCTCGATCCTCGGGGTGCAGATCGTGGGCGGGTTGCAAACCCTCATGTTCCTTGCGTTCTTTGCCAGCTTTGCGGTCAAGATGCCGATGTGGCCAGTGCACACGTGGTTGCCCGATGCCCACGTCCAGGCGCCGACCGCCGGGTCGGTGGTTCTGGCGGCGATCCTGCTCAAGATGGGGGGCTATGGGTTCCTGCGGTTCAGCCTTCCGATGTTCCCTGTTGGGTCTGACGTGATGGCCCCGCTGGTTCTTTGGATGTCGGCGATTGCGATTGTCTACACCTCGCTTGTGGCGTTGGTGCAGGAAGATATGAAAAAGCTGATCGCCTATTCGTCGGTGGCCCATATGGGCTATGTGACGATGGGCATTTTCGCCGCCAACCAACAGGGGATTGACGGTGCAATCTTCCAGATGATCAGCCACGGCTTCATCTCGGGTGCATTGTTCCTGTGCGTTGGGGTGATCTACGACCGGATGCACACCCGCGACATCGACGCCTATGGCGGTCTGGTGAACCGGATGCCGGCGTATGCGCTGATCTTCATGTTGTTCACCATGGCCAATGTCGGTCTGCCGGGCACATCGGGGTTTGTCGGGGAATTCCTGACGCTGGTGGGCATCTTTCAGATCAACACATGGGTGGCAGCGGTCGCCACATCTGGCGTGATCCTGTCGGCGGCCTATGCCCTTTGGCTGTATCGCCGCGTGGTGCTGGGGGATCTGATCAAGGAAAGCCTTCGCACCATCACAGACATGACACGCCGCGAGCGCGCGATCTTTGCGCCACTGGTTGTGGCCACCATCCTCTTTGGCGTGTACCCGGCCCCGATCCTCGATACGATCGGGCCGTCGGTCGAGGCGCTGGTTTCCAATTATCAAGTCGCGGTTGCGGAGGCGGATCTCGCCACGCAGGTCGCGCGTAGCGAATAAGGGAGCGTGGCTATGCTCGCGGCTGATCTGGCTATCATCCTGCCGGAAATCGTTCTGGCGGTCTATGCGATGCTGGCGCTTTTGGGCGCGGTTTACACGATCAAGGACGGCGCGGCGTCATTGTTGGTCTGGACCACAAGCGCGTTGTTCCTGGCACTTGCGATCTGGATCGGCGTGACCGGGGCAGGCACCAACGTGGCCTTCAATGGCATGTTCATCGATGATGGGTTTGCCCGCTTTGCCAAGGTGGTGATCCTTGTATCTGCGGCAGCGGTGCTGCTGATGTCCGAAGCCTACATGACGCGGCGTGGCCTGTTGCGGTTCGAATACCCCATCCTGATCGCGCTGGCGGTTGTCGGCATGATGATGATGGTGTCCGCAGGCGACCTGATGGCGCTTTATATGGGGCTCGAACTGCAATCGCTTGCGCTTTATGTCGTGGCCTCTTTGCGCCGCGACAGCCTGAAATCGACCGAAGCGGGCCTGAAGTATTTCGTTCTGGGCGCGTTGTCGTCCGGTTTGCTTTTGTACGGTGCGTCGCTGATCTATGGCTATTCCGGCACCACGCTGTTTTCCGGCATCGTCCAGACAGCGCAGCACGGTGACATGTCACTGGGGATGCTGTTTGGCCTCGTGTTCCTGATTTCGGGTTTGGCGTTCAAAGTGTCGGCAGTGCCGTTTCACATGTGGACGCCGGATGTCTACGAAGGCTCGCCCACACCGGTCACCGCGTTCTTTGCCACGGCCCCGAAAGTGGCGGCGATGGCGCTATTTGCGCGGGTGATGCATGACGCGTTTGGCGATGCGGTCAGCGATTGGTCGCAGGTCATTGCGCTTTTGTCCGTGCTGTCGATGTTCCTTGGCGCGATTGCCGCGATTGGTCAGACAGATATCAAGCGTCTGATGGCGTTTTCGTCGATCGCTCATATGGGCTATGCGCTGATGGGCCTTGCGGCTGGCACGGTCTTCGGCGTGCAGGCGATGCTTATCTATATGGCGATTTACGTGACGATGAACGTGGGCACCTTTGCCTTTATCCTGTCGATGAGCCGCGACGGTCAGCCGGTGTCTAACATTGCATCGCTCAACATGTATTCCAAGCGGGAACCGGGCAAAGCGCTGGCGATGCTGGTGCTGCTGTTCAGCCTTGCTGGCGTGCCGCCGCTGGTGGGCTTTTTCGGCAAGTTCTACGTTTTGCGCGCGGCCTATGAGGCGGGGCTGGCGTGGTTGGCGATTGCCGGTGTGATCGCGTCGGTGATCGGGGCGTTCTATTACTTGCGGATCGTGTTCTACATGTATTTTGGCGAAGAGCGCGACGACGTGTTGGATCAGGGCAGATCGCCGGTTCTTTGGGGTATGCTGATGGCCAGCGCCGTGATCATGGTGGTGGGTGTTGTGAACCTGTTCGGGATCGAGGGGGCGGCGGCGGCTGCGGCGGCGACCCTTGTCAATTAAGCGATGTGCATCGTTGAAACCTTGTGACGCGCCAATGGCGCGTCGCTTTGTTTTTTGCGCCCCGCTGCGCGGTATGCCGCTTGGGGGCTCTGCCCCCAAACACCCGAGGTATTTCCAGCCCAAAGAAACCGGGTGTTGGCATGGCTGACTGGCCCATGGGATATGGGCGGCAGGTGTTACCCGAGGTGGACAGCACCATGGCCGAGGCCGCGCGGCAAGCGCGGGATTTGGCGGGCCCGACCTGGATCTGTGCGCTGCACCAGACGGCGGCGCGCGGACGGCGGGGGCGGGCCTGGGTGAACCCGGCTGGCAATTTTGCCGCCACGCTGGTGATGCCGACGGTCGAGACGCCGGACAGACGCGCCTTGCGCAGCTTTGTGGCGGCGCTGGCGCTGTATGATGCGCTTGTGGCGGTGTCGGGGCGTGCAGAGGGTCTGGCGCTCAAATGGCCGAATGACGTTCTGCTGACGGGGGGCAAGGTCGCGGGCATCCTGCTGGAAAGCCTTGGGGATCACCTGGCCATCGGGATCGGCGTGAACCTCGTAGCGGCCCCAGAGATGTCGGAGGTCGAGGCGCGGGCTGTGGCACCGGTGTCGGTTCTGTCGGCGCTTGGTGTGGATGTGACACCGGAGGTGTTTCTTGTTGCGCTGGCGGATGCCTTTGCGCGGCATGAGGCGCAGTTTGTGACCTATGGGTTTGCGCCGATCCGCGAGGCTTGGCTGGCGCGGGCGGCGCGTTTGGGCGAGACGGTCACGGCCCGAATGGGTGAGACCGAGATAACCGGCACATTCGAGACAGTGGACGTTGAGGGGCGGATCGTCCTACACACCGCGTCAGGGCGTCAGGCCATTGCGGCGGCGGATATTTTCTTTTGAGGAGCCTTTTGGATGCTTCTGTGTATTGATTGCGGTAACACCAACACCGTTTTTTCGATCTGGGATGGGGAGCGGTTCTTGTGCACGTTGCGCACATCAACCCATCACGGGCGCACGGCAGATGCCTATTTCACCTGGTTTTCGACCCTGATCAAGCACTACGGGATCGAGGCGGATATATCGGATGTGATCATTTCGTCGACGGTGCCGCGTGTGGTGTGGAACCTGCGGGTGTTCTCGGACAGGTTCTTTGGAGTGCGCCCCATTGTGGTGGGCAAGCCGGAATGCCTGTTGCCGCACCCGCCGCGTGTGGATGCTGGCACCGGCGTGGGGCCGGATCGGTTGGCCAATGCCGCGGGGGCCTTTGACCGCCATGGCGGGGATGTGGTTGTCGTCGATTTCGGCACGGCGACGAATTTTGATGTGGTGGCTGAAGACGGGGCATATGTCGGGGGCGTTATCTCGCCGGGGGTGAACCTCAGCCTTGAGGCGCTGCACCAAGGGGCGGCGGCGCTGCCGCATGTGGACATTTCGCAACCGGAGCGCGTGATCGGGACCAATACGGTGGCCTGTATTCAATCCGGTATCTTCTGGGGATATATCGGATTGATCCAAGGGATCACGACGCGCATCAAGGAAGAATACGGCCGTCCCATGAAGGTGATCGGCACAGGCGGGCTTGCGCCCTTGTTCGCACAGGGCGACCTGCTATTTGACACAATTGAAGATGACCTGACCATGCATGGTTTGACGGTCATTCACACATACAACAAGAAATCGGAAATATCATGAGCGGTGAACGGATCATCTATCTGCCTTTGGGCGGAGCAGGCGAAATTGGCATGAATGCCTATGTCTATGGCTATGGCAAACCCGGTGAAGAACGTTTGATCCTTGTGGATCTTGGCGTCACCTTTCCGGACATGGACAGCACGCCCGGGGTGGACCTGATCCTGCCGGATATCTCGTGGTTGAAGGCGCGTCGCAACCAGCTTGAGGCGATCTTTATCACCCATGCGCATGAAGATCATGTGGGCGCGGTAGGGCATTTCTGGGAAGAGCTGGGCGCGCCGATCTATGCGCGGGCGTTCACGGCGCATATTGCGCGTCTCAAGATGGAGGATGCGGGGCAATCCCCCGAGACTGTGCGCACAGTGTCGCCATGGCCCGAGGTCGTGACGGCAGGCCCGTTCAAGGTAGGCTTTGTGCCGATCTCGCATTCGATCCCCGAAAGCTCGGGGCTGGTGATCGACACGCCAAAGGGCCGGTTGGTACATTCGGGTGATTTCAAGATCGACGAAACGCCGGTTGTTGGCGAAGCCTTTGATCGCGCGCTGTGGGAAGAGGTCGGCAAACCCGGCGTCAAGGCGCTGATCTGCGACTCGACCAATGTGTTTTCGTTGCATGAAGGCCGATCCGAAGTGACTGTCGGACCCGAGATTGAAACGCTGGTGCGCGAGGCCAAGGGTATGGTCGTGGCGACGACCTTTGCGTCCAATGTGGCGCGGGTCAAGACGCTGGCCGAGGCCGGGCATCGGGCCGGGCGATCGGTTTGCCTGTTGGGCCGCGCGATGCGGCGCATGGTCGAGGCGTCGATCAAGACGGGCGTGTTGGCGGATTTCCCGACCGTGGTCAGCCCGGAAGAAGCGACGCAGATCCCGCGGGAAAACGTCATGCTGATCGTGACAGGGAGCCAGGGCGAACGCCGCGCGGCATCGGCGCAATTGGCGCGGGGCAAGTATCAGGGACTCAAGATGGTTGAAGGCGATCTGTTCCTGTTCTCGTCCAAGACCATCCCCGGCAATGAGCGCGGTGTGATCACTATCATGAACGCGTTTTCAGAACAGGGTGTGGACGTTGTCGATGACAGCTCGGGCAAGTATCATGTGTCGGGTCACGCCAACCGGCCTGATCTTGAGACAATGCACGCGGCAGTCAACCCGCAGCTTGTCATCCCGATGCATGGTGAGCACCGCCACCTGCGCGAGCATGTGAAGGTTGCAGGCGCGGGCGGGCGCAAGGGCGTGTTGGCCGTCAACGGAATGATGATGGACCTGTCCGGCAATGTGCCAACGGTGGCCGAATATGTTGAAACCGGGCGCACCTATCTCGACGGCTCAGTGAAGATCGGCGCGATGGATGGGATCGTGCGGGACCGGATTCGCATGGCACTGAATGGGCATGTGATCGTCACGGTGATTCTTGATGAAGATGACGAGATGCTGGGCGAGCCGTGGTGCGAAGTCATGGGGCTTCCCGAAATGGGCCGCAACAACGCGTCACTGGTGGATGCTCTGGAAGAAGATCTGTCACAATTCATCGGGCGGGCCGGGGCCAAGACGATCACCGATGATGACAAGCTCGAAGAAGGGTTGCGCCGGGTTGCGCGTCAGACAACGCAAAATGAAATCGGCAAGAAAGCGGAAGTGACCGTTGTCATCAGTCGATTGGGATGACACCGGCGGTTGTTTTCGATCTGGACGGGACGCTGATCGACAGCCTCCCGGACATCGCAGCGGCGGCAAATGCGCTGTTGGCAGATCACGGGCTGGGCCCGCTGCCGCAGTCGCAAGTCGGTGGGTTTGTCGGTATGGGGGAACGTGTGTTCCTTGATCGGCTGATCGCCGCAACCGCGTTGGACGCGAATGAGTATGACACGCTGATGGCAGCGTTCATTGCCCACTACAAAGCCAGCACCGGTCTGACCACGGTTTTTCCCGGTGCGCTGGATATGCTCGTGGCGTTAAAGGCGGAGGGCTACAAGATCGGGCTGTGCACCAACAAGCCGGGCGTTCCCTTGGCTGCCGTGCTTGAGGTGCTTGATTTGGCCAGGTGGTTCAATGTGATCATCGCGGGTGACACGCTGCCGGTGCGCAAGCCAGACCCGGCGCCTCTGCGCATGGCGTTTGATCGCATGGGCGCGACCAAGGGTCTCTATGTCGGGGATAGTGATGTGGATGCCGAGACCGCGCAGCGGGCAGGGGTGCCGTTCGCGTTCTTCACCGAGGGCATTCGCACAAAGCCGGTAGAAGACATCCCCCATGACCGGGCGTTTGACTGCTTTGGCGATTTGCCTGCAATTTGTTCAGAATTGATGCGGCCATTCTAGGCGGGCGATGCGTTGAGGCATCGTCCCGTTTCCGAGGGCGGAAACGGGATCACGTTGTCTAGCCTGCGCGGCGTTCGTCAAAGCTTTTGGCGATGAATGTGGGCATGTGATCGCCCATTCCAACAACATTGTTGTCACGCCCACCGCGATCATTGCGGCGGCTGCGGTTCGCATTGGCGTTTGCGTTGCCAGAGCTGTTGTTGCGGTGCGTGTCCGCGTGCTGCTGCGGCTTCTGCTGCTGTTTTTGCTCGCGCACTGGTTCTTGTGCGACGTCCTTGGCAGGCTCTTTGCGGGGTTCCGGCTTGGCTTCCGCAATCACAGTTTCGGGTGCGCTGCTGGTTGCCTCCATGGACTTGTCGGCGGGTTTGCTGCGGCCACGGCCACCGCGGGTGCGGCGCGGTTTGGCGGGCTTGTCGCCGTCGGTGCCTGTATCCTTGACCTCGTCCTCTGAGATCGGGGCAGAGTTGCCCATGGGGTTGTCCACACGGGGGATGTCTTTTTGCAGCAGACGTTCGATGGCATCGAAGTTCTTTTCGTCCTTCGGCACGCAGATCATCAGTGCCTTGCCGTCTCGTCCGGCGCGACCTGTGCGGCCGATGCGGTGCACATAGTCTTCGGCATGGCTGGGCACGTCAAAGTTGAAGACGTGGCTGACTGACGGCACATCAAGGCCGCGCGCTGCGACGTCCGACGCAATCAGGAAGCGCAGGCTGCCTTCGCGGAACCCTTCGAGGGTTTTGGTGCGCTGCGACTGGTCCAGATCACCGTGGATCGGGGCGGCGTCATAACCATATTTCTTGAGCGACTTGGCCACGATATCCACATCGGTCTTACGGTTGCAGAACACGATGGCGTTGGTGCATTTGTCGCCTTCCGCGTCGATCAGCTTGCGCAGAAGTTCGCGCTTTTCGGTGCCTTCGCGGTCGCGGCGCGACGCTTTGAACATCACGACGCCCTGTGCGATCGTCTCTGACGCCGATGCCTGACGCGCCACCTCGATGCGGGCCGGGGCAGACAGGAAAGTGTTGGTGATGCGTTCGATCTCGGGCGCCATGGTGGCCGAAAAGAACAGCGTCTGGCGTGTGAAAGGTGTCAGGCTGAAGATGCGTTCGATGTCGGGGATGAACCCCATATCGAGCATGCGGTCTGCCTCGTCCACGACCATCACTTGAACGCCGGTCAACAACAGCTTGCCGCGTTCGAAATGGTCCAGCAAGCGACCCGGTGTGGCGATCAGAACATCCACGCCCTTGTCGATCAGCAGGTCTTGTTCTTTAAAGCTGACACCACCAATAAGAAGCGCCTTGGTCAGCTTGACGTGCTTGGCATAGGTGTCGAAGTTTTCTGCCACCTGTGCGGCCAATTCGCGGGTCGGGCACAAAACAAGGCTGCGCGGCATTCGGGCGCGGGCGCGGCCCCGGGCCAGAAGTGTGATCATCGGCAGCGTAAAGCTGGCGGTCTTGCCTGTTCCGGTCTGGGCAATCCCCAGAACATCGCGGCCTTCAAGGGCGGGGGGAATGGCACCTGCCTGAATCGGGGTGGGTGTATCGTAACCCGCCTCTTCGACAGCTTTCAGGACTTTCGGGTTGAGGTTCAACTCAGAGAATTTTGTCATGTGTATCCGTTATTCACGGACTACCTGCGCCCGTGCGTCTGTTGCGATCCGGCCCGTCTGGCCCTGTGTTAGTCCACAGTCACGATCTGACGCGTGTGTACTCGGGGATGCTGGGCGGGTCAATGAGCGTGCCGCCTTCTGCGCGGATGTGCCTATATGGGCGAGTTATTGGTGGCTTGATCGCAACAAATCGCGTTTTTTGGAGGAGATTGTTTCCATTTCCTTAACGATTTGGGTGCAGGCCGAAGATCTTTTCGATGGCGTTGTCCGGGTCAAAGGCCGGAGACAGCAGCAGACCGTGCCGTTTCAGGCGGGTGCGTAGCTCTGGGCTGTCTTGGCACATTTCGTCAAAGAACTGGCGCAATCCTGCTTCGCCTTCTTCATCGCGTAGATATTGCAGCAGGGTGCCGATCGTCTTGGGGGCATCGTCGGATTTGATGCGGTACGATCCTTTGGTCTGGCGAAATTCAAGCTTGGCAGCAAAGCTGTCCCAATCGGGTGCATGCAGATGGCCAACATAGGCGTTTGTCAGGGTGGCGGTGTTGATCACATCAGCGCCTTTCACGCGCAAGCGGTGGATGGCAAGGCGGATGTCGCCCAGCCCTGTGCGGGCAAAGACCTTGCCTGCCAGATGGCTGAGAAACCCGCCGCGCACATAGCTGCCAAATGTGGGGTAGATGTCGGTGACCGCCTGTGCGGGCACGCCGTCGGTGGTGGTGCGCAGTTTGAAATGTTTGGGCAGGTCGCCGGTGACGGGCGCGGCCAGCGCCTCGGCAGGGAACAGGCGCGCCCCGGCCATGTCATCGGGGATGGATTTCAGCGCAGAGGACAGCTTGCCTTTGGTCAGGATAAATTCATCGGTGTCGATATGGCCCAGCCAATCTACCGTACCTTCGGCATCGCGCAGGGCGCGGGTCGCGTTGAAGGTCTGGCGCAGCTGATGCGCTTCGGGGCGGGTTTTGCCGGTCTTCTTCCAATAGGCCGCATCACAGAGTGTGAGGGTGATTTTGGGATGACCTTTGAGCAGCGCCGCGATGTCCGGGTCAGGGGCATCGAGGTAGAGGTAAAGATGCGATGCGCCGCTATCGAGGTGATGGGCCACGAACCGCGCCACATCGCGCAAGGGCGCGTTGGTGGTGCATACCAGCCCCCAACGCGGCGTGCCCGCACGGGGTTTGGGCACTGGAACGGTCACACCTGACGCGTCATTGGGCGCCGTGGCCTGTTCCATCCGCCGCAGTTTGCGCACGCGCAGGCGGTGCAGGCGGCGGAACACCGTGCGCGGATCGTCGATCAGCCGCTGCAGCATGTCATGGGCAAGGGGCCGGATAACAGGATCGCTGTCAGCCTCTTCCCAGAGGCGGCCAATCATGTTCACGTCCAGCCCACCATCGGTCAGGGAAAATGCGTTCATTTGCAGCGGCAGGGGCGATGTGGCGCGACCGTCCAGTGTAAAGGGGCGGTCTGCATCGCGGCCCGAGAACAACCGTTCGCTTTCATAGAGCTTCATCGCGCCAAAGAGCGTCGACAGCGCGAGGCCCGTGCTGCGCTGTGCCGATGTTTTTCCGTGATCGCCAAAGGTGGTCAGGCTGGAGACCTTCCAGCGCAGGTCCATCTCGCGCAGCAGCAGATCGGCCTGCTCGGTCCACAGGCGCAGGAACAGGTCGGCGGTGTGGCTGGGTTGGCTGCGTTTACGCAGATGCGCGATCAACAGGCCATTGAGATGCAAGAGCGCGTTCTGGCCCGTCAGCTCGCGGGCGATTTCCCAAATCTTGCGCGCATTGTCCGATGTCGTCCGGCTGCTGTCTGGCGGCATTGAGACAGTTGTCTTGGCAAGTGCTGTCAGATCACAATCAAGCGGCGGCAAGGATTCGCCCTTGGCAAATCCTAGCGGCGCGCGCCGGGCGTTCATGTGCTCTACGATGCCAGCAAGCCCGTTCGGGTAGGCGGGGTTGGGCCTTGATGTGTCTCTGCTCATATTGGCAGAGTGCCGTGCCGCTGCGGCTGGATCAACGAAAAAGGCGTGTGAGATGGTGTGATCCAAGCCCGTACAATCGCGCTTGGGTCACACCATCATTTCCTTGGTCGCGGACAAGGTCACGTCGGGATAATCGCGCGCCACGCGGTCGATGTCCCATTGCAGGCGGGTCAGGTATACCGCGTCGCCATCATTGTCCTCGGCCATATGCTGTTTGTTGGCATTGATTAGCTTTTCCACCGCAAGCTTGTCGCCATGAACCCAACGAGCAGAGGTGAATTGCGAGGCCTCAAAGCGGACGGGCAGGCCATATTCCAGTTCAATCCGGCTTCCCAGCACTTCGAATTGCAGCGCGCCGACCACGCCGACGATAAAGCCAGACCCGATCATCGGCTTGAAGACCTTGGCTGCGCCTTCTTCGGCGAATTGCATCAGCGCCTTTTCAAGGTGCTTTGACTTGAGAGGATCGCCCGCGCGCACGGTTTGCAGCAGTTCGGGCGCGAAGGACGGAATGCCTGTCACCTTGAGAGCTTCGCCTTCGGTCAGGGTGTCGCCGATGCGCAATTGGCCGTGATTGGGAATGCCGATGATGTCGCCGGCCCATGCCTCTTCGGCGAGTTCCCGGTCAGAGGCAAGAAAGAGCACCGGGTTGGTGATCGACATCGGCTTCTTGGACCGCACATGGGTCAGCTTCATCCCGCGGTGAAAATGGCCAGAAGCCAGCCGGACAAAGGCAACGCGGTCACGGTGTTTGGGATCCATGTTCGCCTGAACTTTGAAGACAAAGCCGGAAACCTTTGTTTCCTCGGGAAGAATCTGCCGTGGATTGGCCTTTTGCGGCTGCGGCACTGGCCCGTATGTGCCGATCCCGTCCATCAGTTCCTTGACCCCGAAGGAGTTGATGGCAGAGCCGAACCAGATCGGGGACATATGCCCTTCGAGCACAGCTTGCGGGTTCAGCGCAGGCAGCAATTCGCGGGCCATTTCGATCTCTTCGCGCAGCTTTTCAAGCAGGTGCGCGGGGATGTGTTCGTCCAGTTTCGGGTCGTCCAGCCCTTCGATGGCGATGCTTTCGGCGACTTTGTTGCGGTCGGCGCGGTCCATAAGTTCAAGACGGTCGCGGATCAGATCGTAGCACCCCAAAAAATCGCGGCCGACCCCGATGGGCCAGCTTGCCGGGGTGACGTCGATGGCCAGGTTTTCCTGAATCTCGTCAATGATATCAAAGGTGTCGCGGCTTTCACGGTCCATCTTGTTACAAAAGGTCAGGATCGGCAGATCGCGCAGACGGCACACTTCAAACAGCTTTTGTGTTTGGCTTTCCACGCCTTTTGCGCCGTCGATCACCATGACAGCTGCATCCACTGCCGTCAGCGTGCGATAGGTGTCTTCGGAAAAATCCGAGTGGCCGGGGGTGTCGACAAGATTAAAGCGGAAGCTCTTGAAATCGAACGACATTGCCGAAGCCGAAACCGAGATTCCCCGGTCCTGTTCCATCTTCATAAAGTCCGACCGCGTGCGGCGCGCTTCGCCCTTGGCGCGGACCTGACCGGCCATTTGAATCGCGCCACCGTATAGCAGGAATTTTTCGGTCAGCGTGGTTTTGCCAGCGTCCGGGTGCGAGATGATGGCAAAGGTGCGCCGCCGAGCAATTTCGGCGGGCAGATCGGGGCGATTTGAAGCGGTGTCCAGCATGGCCGCGCGTATAGGCGGCGCGGGGCGTCTTGTCCATAAGTGGCGCACGGTTGCGCCGCCAGGGTCAGGCGTGCAGGCGCATGGTGGAAATGGGTTGGCGTGCTGTTGCGGATACGGAGACTGCCACAACCGGCACTGGTTCGATTTTCAGAGGCATGATGTCCTCACGTGTCCGGATGTCGATCAGCACATATTCAGCGCTCTGTTCAAAGGCGGTGTCGGACACGAAATAAAGCTGGCCGCAATGCGCTGCGGCATAGACATCGGTGCGGCGTCCGGTTGTTGTCATAAAGATAAGATGTGCGAGGTTTTTCAGCGTCTTGGCTGGAAGGTTTGCGGCAAGGTCCAGCGAGAAGGCAGACAAGTGCGTATCCGTAGCGCCAACTTTGGTCCATGTGGCCGCTTGTTTTGCCAGATACACGTCCCCCAGCATCAGGTCTTCTAGGCGGCGGATCGGTTCGCCCCGGCAGACACCGAATTCGGTGCGAATGCCGTCGGTTGGGCACGCTTTGAAAGAGGCATCATGGGAAACAGGGGCAACAATCATACACGTATCTCATTCAATGGGCAGTAACCGGATAGCAGCGTCCGTCATGCCTTTAAGATCGTGGGGAAATGTGGCACGTCTATGGGCAAGTCGTGACATTTCACGGACGAAATTTGTCAAAATTGGGAGAGATCGAATGGACCTGGGTATCAGCGGAAAGCGCGCGCTTGTCTGCGCATCGAGCAAGGGATTAGGGCGCGGATGCGCGGAGGCGTTGGCAGAAGCGGGCGTTAACCTTGTCATGAATGCGCGCGGCGCAGAGGCGCTTGAGGCCACGGCGGCAGAGATTCGCAGCACCTACGGTGTTGAGGTGGTGACCGTTGCTGCCGATATCGTAAGTGAAGAGGGTCGCGCTAAAGTACTGGCTGCGGCAGGCGATGTGGATATTCTTGTGACAAATGCCGGTGGTCCGCCCCCGGGAGTGTGGTCGGATTGGACCCGCGATGATTTCATCAAGGCGCTAGATGCCAACATGCTGACGCCGATTGCGCTGATGACAGCGTTGATGCCCGGTATGATGGATCGCGGCTGGGGCCGGGTGGTCAACATCACTTCGCAATCGGTCAAAGCTCCGATTCCGGCGCTTGGCCTGTCGAACGCGGCGCGCACCGGTCTGACCGGCTATGTGGCAGGCACCGCCCGTCAGGTGGCCCCCAGCGGCGTTGTGGTGAACAACATGATGCCGGGTATCCATGCCACAGACCGCGCCGACCAGTTGGATGGTGGCGTGTCCAAGGCCCAGGGAATCTCGGTCGAAGAGGCGCGCAAGAATCGGCAGGGCACAATTCCGGCGCGGCGCTATGGCACGCGGCAGGAATTTGGCGCGATGTGCGCGTTCCTGTGTTCGCAGCATGCGGGCTTTATCATCGGGCAGAACATCCTTGCCGATGGCGGGGCCACCAACGCCACGATCTGATCGGTGGCGCGCGGACCGGACGGCAAAGGGCAAGTGCAGGGATTTTCCCTGAAAGACGAGCTGTTCAACGCAGACACCATTGGGGTGCTTGCGCGGGAACATTGTGTCTTGCCGGGTTTCGATCCGGACCGGTTCATGATCAAGGCAGTCGCGGGGCTTGCGCCTCGCGGCCTGCTGGAGCGGCTGGAATGGCTTGCCGAGTGCCTTGAAGAGCAACTGCCGCGTGAGTTTCCCGCGATGGCGGACGCGCTTGAGGCTGCGATGCCGCCGGTGCTTAGCCCGGATCAGACCGATGATGATTTTGGTCGGTTCATCCATGCGGTTCCGGGGATTTTGGCGGTGCGGCACGGGTTGGAGGATCACCGCGACCGGGCGCTGGACCTGCTGGAGGCCGCGACCCAGCGGTTCTCGATGGAGTTCTACATCCGGCCTTTTTTGAATCGGTGGCCAGACGAGACCTTGGCGCGATTGCGCGGCTGGTGTGATCATCCGCATTACCATGTGCGCCGGTTGGTGAGTGAAGGTACGCGGCCCCGACTGCCTTGGGCTGCCAATGTGACCTTGGACCCGGTGGTGCCCTTGGATCTTTTGGACCGGCTGCATGGCGACCCGACGCGGTTCGTGACGCGATCTGTGGCCAATCACCTCAACGACCTGTCCCGCATTGTGCCGGTCCGTGTCTGCGCGATGCTGCGCGATTGGCAGGCACGCGGGGTGCAGGCCCCGAAAGAGCTGGACTGGATGACGCGCCACGCCCTGCGCACCGCCGTCAAGCGCGGCGAGGCAGAGGCGCTGGCACTTTTGGGCTACGGGCAAGGCACTCCGATGGATGTAACGTTGCGGGTCACGCCTGACCCAGTGCAGATCGGCGCTGCGATGCGGGTGTCGGTGACGCTGACAGCTCAGGTTGATCTGCCCGTGATGGTGGATTACCGCGTGACCTTTCATCGCCCCGGCGGGCGGGTCGGTGAAAAGGTGTTCAAGCTGAAAAGCGCGCAGCTTAAGGCGGGTGTTCCATTGACCGTAACCAAGCTGCACAAGATCAAGGCGGAGGCGAGCACGTTCACATGGTATCCCGGCCCACATGCCGTGACCGTGCAGGTCAATGGCGAAGACCGTGGGACGGTCTCGGTCGCGGTGGTGGGTTAACCAAGCCCGCAGATGCGCCTCTGGGGTGCTACGGGTTGGCGTATTTTAGAAAAGGAAGAACCAGCGCTCTGAGCCCATGTGGCGGGCCCGCGCCGATCAATCGACGGCGGGCAGATTGCTCCAGCGGGATTCGAGCTTTTCCAGCGCTGCAATGCGTTCGGACGTTTTGGGGTGCGACATGAGCCATGCTGGCACCACGCCCGAGCGCGATAGTGTCAGCGCGTCCAGCTTGTGGAACAGCGATTTCTGCGGTCCGATGCCAATCCCCGCTTTGTGCAGCAGGGCGGCGGCATAGGCGTCTGCCTCGTACTCATCGCCGCGCGACAAACGTGCGGCCAGCATGGTTGTGACGGCATTGGCGATCAGCACGCCGACCCCCGGCAAAAAGCGCGACAGCACCATCGCCAGCGCGGTGCGCAGGGCGTTCTGTCCGGAAAAATCAATCATGCGGCGGCGCGTATGGCCAAGGGCGACATGGCCCAGTTCATGGGCAATCACACTCGCCAATTCCTCGCCCGAGACCTCTCCGTTCTGGTACTTGCGGTAAAATCCACGAGTGATGAAGATGCGGCCATCAGGGGCGGCAAGGCCGTTCACCGGGTCGATCTCGTAGATATGAACGCGGATGCGATCAAGGTTTAGCGCGACAGCCAAACGGTCGGTCAGCGCCTTGAGGCGCGGGTCCGCCAGTTCGGTAGACTTGGCATCCAGTTCGCGTTTCGTGCGCCAGACCGAGAAATGGTACATCGCCAGAGCGTACATGATGGCAAGAAGGATCGGTGTGAGTTTCAACATACCCAAGATATGGGTCGCACCCTGCCCAAGGGCAAGCGGCACGCGCCGTGCTTTTTGATCGCGGCCCGGCTGCCAGTCAGCGGGGTCATTTCGCCAATGTGCGGATGCCCCGGCTGATTCCGTCAAGTGTCATCGGCACCATGGTGTCTTCGAAGATCTCGCGGATCATCTGGATCGACTGGGTGTAGCCCCAATGCCGTTCGGGCACCGGGTTGATCCACAGATGGTTGGGCCAGTGTTGGCGCGCACGCTCAAGCCAGACCTGTCCTGCCTCCGCGTTCCAGTGCTCATTGGCCCCACCTGCATAGGCGATCTCGTAGGGCGACATGCTGGCGTCTCCCACGAAGATGCACTTGTAATCCGACCCGTAGGTGTTGAGCACCTCCATCGTAGGGGTTTGCGCGTCCCAGCGGCGGCGGTTGTCAGTCCAGACACCTTCGTAAAGACAGTTGTGAAAATAGTAATGTTCCAGATGCTTGAATTCGGCGCGGGCGGCGGAAAACAGTTCTTCGACCACTTTGACATGAGGATCCATTGATCCGCCGATATCCAGAAAAAGGATCACCTTGACCGCGTTGCGGCGTTCGGGGCGCGTCTGCACGTCAAGATACCCATGTTCAGCCGTGGCGCGGATGGTGCCGTCAAGGTCAAGCTCGTCTGCCGCACCGTCACGCGCCCAGCGGCGCAGACGTTTGAGCGCGACCTTGATGTTGCGGGTGCCCAGTTCAACCGAGTCGTCCAGATTGCGAAACTCGCGTTTGTCCCAGACCTTGACCGCGCGCTGGTGGCGGCTTTCGGATTGGCCAATGCGCACGCCTTCAGGATTGTAACCATAGGCTCCAAACGGCGAGGTGCCTGCGGTGCCGATCCATTTGCTGCCCCCCTGATGGCGGCCCTGCTGTTCCTTAAGCCGCTCCCTGAGCGTCTCCATCAGCTTGTCAAAGCCGCCCAGCGCGTCGATCTCGGCCTTTTCATCCTCGCTCAGGTGCTTTTCGGCCATCTTGCGCAGCCAGTCTTCGGGCAGGTCCAGCGCGTTCAGAACGGCGTCGGGTGTCACTGCGTCAAGCCCCTTGAACGCTTGCGCAAAGGCGCGGTCAAACCGGTCAATATGGCGTTCGTCTTTGACCATCGCGGTGCGCGCCAGATAGTAGAACGCCTCGGGGTCATAGGTCGCAAGGCCCGCGCGCATGGCTTCGAGAAAACTTAGGTATTCCCGCAATGAGACGGGCACGCCGGTGCTACGCAAAGTGTCAAAGAATGGGACGAACATGCCCCTGATCTAGCAAGACCGAATGGCTCTGACCAGACGTCGCCTGTCTTCTCTGGTTCAAAATATCCCGGGGGGCCTTGGCGGACGGGGCAGAGTCCACAGATGTTTCTGTCACCGGAACGAGGCGAAGCATTGACGCATCACCCTGCGGATCAGAAAACCAGTTTTTCGATGGCTATGGTCAGAACCAACCCGATCAGTGCAAAAGCGATCGCGTAAACCGCCCCGTATTGCAGCATATCGGCCCGGTTGCCCTTGCGTTTCTTTGCGGTCATGGCCCCGAAGATGGCCCCAAACACTGCGCCTGCAATTACGATCATAGTCTTGTTCTGGCCCTGTTCAGCGGGTTGAGTGCTCCGATCTCGCGCAGTTTTGCCCGCACGGACCAGTCAGAACCGAACCCGTACCGTGCCCACCCCAGACTGTCCAGACGCACATCCGCCCCGGCGGACACCCGGCCCGCAAGGTCAAGCGCCTCGGCGCGCAGCATCAGCAGAGTTGACAGAAGGGCTGCGTTCTCATGCCGCACGGCAAGGTCGATGGACAGGCCAGTCAGGGTCAGAGCCGTGTCGGGATTGTTCTCGGCCAGGGCGAAGGCTGCAAGCTGCGACGCGACATAGGCGCGGTGCAGGTCGGTGTCGGGGGTCTGGGCGAAATAGGTGTCGGCTTGCAGGAATTGCGCGCGCGCTGCGTCCGGGTCGCTGCCTTGCAGGATGCGGCCCATGGCGTAATGGGTAAAGCCGCGTCGGTTGTCCTGCCATCCCATCGCCGAGGCGATGCTGAGCGCTTCTGTTGCGGCGGCTTTGCGGGCAATGGGGGATGCGCCGGGCCCAAGGGCTGTCTGGATCGCATCGATCCACGGGCGCGGTGTGCGCGCCGGTCGACGCGCGGGCAGGAAGGCGCCTTGAGGGTTCAGCCGCGAAAAGATCTCGGGCAGGCGGCGCATGACGTCGTTGCGGGACATGCCGTTGCGCAAGCTTGGATCGTAATAGGCCCGCAGGATCAGCATGTCATAGCCGGTCAGAACCGTGTGCACATTGTCGTCGTTGAAGACTGAATTGGGCAGGCGGTACAGATCGTTGAGCGGGCCAAGCGCCTGTGCGAGTTCTTCATGCAGGCAATCGCGGGCCTCTTGTGGGCTCGAATCATTGGGCAGGAAAATTGCCAGCCGCGTGCGTTCGGTGATCTTGCCCCAGTTCACCCGGTTCGACCGGCGGGCCTGCCGGTATTCCGACAAGGTCGAGACATTGGGCACAACAAAACACGCCGCTTGCGGCAAGAACCGCTGGATCTCGGCGCGGCTGACTGCGTTGATGGTGATATTGGCCTCGGAAGCGGTGGTGGCGGAGATATCGACGCCGGCCTCGGTGCGCAGGCGGAACAATAGCCGGTCAAGATCGCTGGGCACCGTGGGTTGCACGTTGCCAATCAGGCGGACGGTGATCGGACCTTCGAACCGGGTGAAAACCTCAAGGTCGCGGCCCGATTCCAGCCCCATGGCCAAATCCATGAAGTCGCGGGACAGGTCTGCGTTCGAGCTTTGCACCGGCTGCGGGCGCGGCACCGAAAACACCTTCATCGGGGGCAGGGTGCTGTCTTCAAAGGCGGCACGCGTGGCGGGTTCCGAATGGGACACCGGCATACACGCGCCAAGCATCAGGTAGAGCGGCAGTAGGTATTTACGCATCCATCAGCCCCGCTGATACTTGATGAACGGGGTCAGTTGGCCAATCCGGTCATAAAGCTGTCGGGCGGTGTGGTTGAAGTCCTGCGTGGTCCAGTACACCGACGGACATCCCGCCGCGTCGGCCTTGGCATAAACGGCTTCGATCAGGGCCCGGCCCACGCCCATGCCGCGCGCCGATGGGTCGGCGTAGAGGTCTTGCAGGTAACAGACGTTTTCGATTTTCCAGCAATGGCGGTGGAACACGTAGTGGGTCAGCCCCACCAATACCCCATCTTTTTCGGCCACCAGACCGTGGAAATCCTGCGGATCGTCGCCCAGAAGGCGTGCAAACGTGCTGTCGTATACGGCCTCGGGAAGCGAGGTTTCGTAAAACGCCAGATATGCGCGCCACAAGGCGCACCACGACACATGGTCGGTCGCACGCAAGCTGCGCACGTTCAAGTCTGTTTGGGACACGTATAAAGCCTGCCTGCTCGTTGCGGATGCTTGATGCTCCGCGATTTTTTTGTCCTCTGTGGGGATAGCTTACGGCGAAAAGATGGTTTTTGGCCAGACCCTACGAATCAGCGCGAATCATTTTTCGGAAAACCCGAGGGCGCGACGGGAAATCTATTAAAAACAGATGTTTGATCTGTGCAAAGACGCAACAGGTTCGAAAAGCCCGGCCTTTGGCGCGTGATCGCGGGGCGGGGGCTGTTGGCTATGGCTATCGGGGCGCTGCAAATCAGGGTAAGGCGCGGATATGAGCGATATCACCCCTCTTGAGATTTTCCTGTCCGGCACCCCCGGTCTTGAACCGTTGCTGCGCGATGAAGCTGTGGCGCTTGGCTTTGCGTCGCCGCAGGTGGTGCCGGGGGGCGTGACCTTTGAGGGCGATTGGTCCGAGGTGTGGCGTGCCAACCTGATGTTGCGCGGGGCCGGTCGCGTTCTGGCGCGGGTGGCGCGATTCCGGGCGATGCACCTTGCACAGCTCGACAAGCGGGCGCGCAAACTGGACTGGTCCGGGCTGCTGCGCGCCGATGTGCCGTACCGGGTCGAGGCGACCTGCCGCAAATCGCGCATCTATCACGCCGGGGCTGCGACCGAGCGGGTATCCAATGCCATCGCCGATGCGCTGGGGCGAACGCCGGTGGACAAGGGCGGGCTGGTGGTCCGGGTTCGGATCGAAGACGATCTGTGCGAAATCAGCCTCGATACCTCGGGCGAGGCGCTGCACAAGCGCGGCCACAAGCAGGCGGTCGGCAAGGCCCCGATGCGCGAGACATTTGCCGTGCTGTTCCTGCGGTCCTGCGGTTATACGGGCACAGAGCCGGTGATCGACCCGATGTGCGGGTCGGGCACGTTTGTCATTGAAGCGGCAGAACAGGCGATGGGGCTTGCGCCGGGGCGGGCGCGGTCGTTCGGGTTTGAAGACCTTGCGTCGTTCGACGCCGATCGCTGGGCCGAGATCAAGGCCATGGTTCCCGCCGCGCGAAGCACGGATATCCGGTTTCACGGCTTTGACCGGGATGCTGGGGCCATCGCCAATGCCACCGCGAATGCAGAGCGTGCAGATGTGGCCGAGGTGACATCCTTCACCCATCAGGCGGTGGCCGATCTGACCCCACCCAAAGGCCCTCCGGGTTTGGTGATTGTGAACCCGCCCTACGGCGCACGGATCGGCAATCGCAACCTGCTTTTTGCGCTCTACGGCACGTTTGGCACCGTCCTGAAAGAACGGTTCTCGGGGTGGCGTGTCGGGATTGTCACGTCTGACAAGGGGCTTGCGCGGGCGACAGGCCTGCATTTCCGGCAGGTCAGCGCGCCTATTCCGCATGGCGGGCTCAAGATCCAACTGTTCCAGACCGGACCGCTGAAATAGGGCTCTGCCCGCCGTTTTTTGGCTTCAAACCCAATGAACGGCGGGCAGAGCCCCCAAACGGTTTCGTCAACGAAAACGGCCAGATGCGGTGACGCATCTGGCACCCGGTCCTAGCGCCCTTCGCGGCGCGCCATAAAGGCCAACCGTTCGAACAGGTGCACATCCTGTTCGTTCTTCAACAACGCGCCGTGTAGTTTGGGCAACGCATTGGCCCCGCTGCGTTTGAGGTCTTCGGCGGTCATATCCTCGGCCAGAAGCAGCTTGAGCCAGTCCAGCACTTCTGATGTGGATGGCTTTTTCTTCAGACCCGGTTGTTCGCGCAGCTCGTAGAACTGGGTCAGGGCCGTGGTCAGCAGCGCCTCTTTCAGACCGGGGTGGTGAACCTCGACGATCCGGCGCAGCGTGTCCACATCGGGAAAGCGGATGTAGTGGAAAAAGCAGCGCCGCAGAAACGCGTCGGGCAGTTCCTTTTCGTTGTTCGAGGTGATGATGACCACGGGCCGGTTGCGGGCGCGGATGGTCTCACCGGTCTCGTAGACATGGAATTCCATCTTATCGAGCTCTTGCAACAGGTCGTTGGGAAACTCGATATCGGCCTTGTCGATCTCGTCGATCAACAGCACCACCTTTTCGTCGGCGTCAAAGGCCTGCCACAGCTTTCCCTTGCGGATATAGTTGCGCACGTCGTTGACCCGTTCGTCGCCCAATTGGCTGTCGCGCAACCGGCTGACGGCGTCATATTCGTACAGACCTTGCTGCGCGCGCGTTGTGGATTTGATGTTCCATTCGATCATCCGCAGGCCCAGACCCGCCGCAACCTGTCGCGCAAGCTCTGTTTTGCCTGTGCCGGGTTCGCCTTTGACCAAAAGCGGCCGTTCAAGCGTGACGGCGGCGTTGACCGCGATCGTCAGATCATCGGTGGCCACATAGCTGTCGGTGCCTTCAAATTTCATGTCTGTTCTGCCTTCATGTCTCTTTGTCATAGCGCAAGGAAATCACTGGTTTGTGCTGCTATTCGGTAGTGACAACCTTTGGGCCTTCGGTTAAGTGCTGCGCTAAGGGGTGCCAGATATCTAAGGGAATTTCTATGGCGGATACTGGCGTAAACAAGGGGACGAAGATGAAAGCCGAAACTTTCTTGCCCGATGATTATCGACCCGCCGAGGATGAGCCGTTCATGAATGAACGGCAGCTCGAATGGTTTCGCCGCGAACTTCTTGAGCAACGAAACGAGCTTTTGAGCGACAGTAAATCCACAATTGCGGGCCTTCAGGACGGCACGCGCAACATCCCGGATGTTGCAGACCGCGCGTCGGAAGAAACTGACCGGGCACTTGAATTGCGCATCCGCGACCGTCAGCGCAAGCTGGTGTCCAAGATCGATGCGGCACTGCGCCGGATTGAGGAAGGCGAGTTTGGGTATTGCGCCGCAACAGGCGAACCGATCTCGCTCAAGCGTCTTGTTGCGCGCCCGACCACTACGCTGAGCCTTGAGGCGCAGGAACGCCACGAGCGGCGTGAACGCGTGCACCGCGACGATTGACGCGCGCCGCATCTGATCTGATCACACGCGCTGGGGCCCTGCTCTGGCGCGTTTTTGTTTGAGGGGCGACACGTGGACCTTGGGTCTTTGGACATCACGGTGATTGGCGGCGGCATTGGCGGGCTGACCTGCGCGCTGGCGCTGCGGCAGCGCGGGGCGGCTGTCACCGTTCTGGAACAGGCAGAAGCCATCACCGAGGTGGGCGCGGGCATTCAGGTGTCACCCAATGGCTTGCGCGTGATCGAGGCGCTTGGGCTGGGCGAGGCGCTTGCCGCACGGTCGGTGCAGGGACAGGCGGTGTCGCTGCGCAATGGCAGCACCGGGGCCGAGGTGGCGCGGCTTGATCTGACGCGGCTGCCTGAGGACCAGACCTATCTGTTTGTGCACCGGGCCGATCTCGTGGACCTTCTGTCTTCTGCTGCGCGCGATCAGGGCGTCACAGTTCGTTTGCTGCAACGGGTCGATACGGTGACAACTGGTGCGCGCCCCAGGGTGGTGCTTGCAACCGGCGATCACCGCGAGACCGATCTGGCGATTGGGGCAGACGGGATTCATTCGGCGGTGCGCCCGCTGTTGAATGCAGCGCAACAGCCATTTTTCACTGGACAGGTCGCGTGGCGCTGCATCGTGCCGAACTCTACTGGCCATCCAGCCCATGCGCGGGTGCATATGGGGCCGGGGCGGCATATGGTAACCTATCCGCTTCGAGACGGGGCCATGCTCAACGTGGTGGCGGTCGAGGAACGCGCGGCTTGGGCAGCGGAAAGCTGGTCGCAGAAAGACGACGCCGACAACCTGCGCGCCGCGTTTGCCGGGTTTGGTGCCGAAGTGCACCAAATCTTGTTGCAGGCCGAAACACCGGGGGTCTGGGGGCTGTTCCGCCATCCGGTTGCCGCGCGGTGGTACGGGCAGGGCACGGCCTTGCTTGGGGACGCGGCGCATCCAACCCTGCCGTTTCTGGCGCAGGGGGCGAATATGGCGATGGAAGACGCGTGGGTTCTGGCCGACGCGCTTGCACAGGCAAGCGATCTGACAACCGGCCTTGCGGCCTATCAGGCGCGGCGCAAGGCGCGGGTCACCAAGGTGATTGATGCCGCCAGCAAGAACGCGCGCAATTACCACCTGTCGCCGGGGCCGGTCCGGTTCGCCGCCCATAGCGCGCTTGGGCTGCTCAGCAGGGTGTCGCCGGGGCGGATGCTTGGACGGTTCGACTGGCTGTACGGGCATGACGTGACGCGCACGCAAAAGATCTAGCCTCTACCACCATCGCAGGGGGCGACAGCCGCGTTGCGCATGATAGAGTCGCCGCGACCACCCAAGGAGGCCACGACAATGGATCGGTTTGACAGATGTCCGGAAACCGCACTCGACTGGCACCGGGCCGGCAAGGGTGCTGTTCTGGCCACCGTGATCGAAACCTGGGGCAGTGCGCCCCGGCGGGTTGGATCACAACTTGCCATTTCCGGTGTGGGCGAGATCGAAGGGTCGGTTTCGGGAGGTTGTGTTGAAGGCGCGGTTGTGGTCGAGGCGATGGATGCGCTCGAAGACGGCGCACCGCGTGAACTGGAATTCGGGGTCAGCGATCAGGATGCCTTTGCGGTGGGTCTGGCATGTGGCGGCACCATCCGTGTGTTGTTGGAACCTGTCGGTGCGGTTTTGCCAGAAGCGATTTTGGACCAATTGGTAAAATTTCGTGCCGCGCGTCAGCCGGTGGCGTATGTGGTCGATCTTGACACCCAGACCCGCAGCCTTGTGACCGACGGGCATGCGTCCGCGTTTCGCATGGATCGCTCCGGCTTTGTCGAAGACAGCCGCCGCTTCGTGGCCATTCACAATCCGCCTTTGCGGTTGATCATCGTTGGCGCCGTGCACATCGCGCAGGCGCTGGTTCCGATGGCGCGGATTGCGGGCTATGACCCGACCCTCATTGATCCGCGCGAGGCGTTTGGATCAGACAGCCGCTTTCCCGGTGAAACGATCCTGCATGATTGGCCAGACGAGGCGATTAGCCACCTCGGGCTGGACAGCAGAACGGCGCTTGTGCTGTTGACCCATGATCCCAAACTGGACGATCCCGCACTTGAACAGGCGTTGCGAGCATCGTGTTTCTACATTGGCGCGTTGGGCTCCAAGCGCACCCATGCCAAGCGGGTGGAACGGTTGACGGCAGCAGGTTTTTCCGAAGGTGAGATTGCGCAAATTCACGGACCGATCGGTCTTGATATCGGGGCGTCCGGTCCTGCGGAGATCGCGGTTTCGGTCCTTGCCGAGATGACCCGCGTGTTGCGGCAGGGCGCATGAAGTTCGGGTCAGTGCCACTGGACGCAGCAGAGGGGGCGATTCTGGCCCATTCCGTGACCTTGCCCAAAGGACGCCTGCGCAAAGGTGTTACGCTGGACCGCGCCGCGCTAGACCGGTTGCAGGCGGCGGGGATTTCTGAAGTCACCGTGGCCCGTTTGGGTGACGCCGATGTGCACGAAGACGCGGCTGCCGAAATGTTGGCGCGGGCCTTGGTGCCTGATCCCGGTGGCGCGCTGTTGCGGGTGGCTCCTGCCAGTACCGGGCGTGTGAACATCTATGCCACGCAGAACGGGGTGGCAGAGATTGATGCCGACCGCATCAACGCGGTCAATGCGGTGCATCCGATGGTGACGGTTGCAACCGTGCCGAAATGGCAGCGCATGGCAGCGCGGGGCATGGTGGCGACGGTCAAGATCATCGCATATGGCGCTCCGGCGGATGCGTTGGAGGTCGCCTGTGCCGCTGGGCGTGATGCGCTGGCCTTGCGGCCGGTGACGCGCAAGCGGGCGCTTTTGATTCAAACCAGCGTTGGCGCGCGCGATGATGGGTCCAAGGGACAGCGCGCCATGGCCACGCGATTTGACCGGATGGGCGTGGCCCTTGGCCCGAAAACCGTGGTGCCCCACGACGTGGACGCCTTGCGCGCTGCCTTGGTGGGGGCTGTCGGGACGGTGGACATTGTGTGTGTGCTGACCGGTTCTGCCACATCAGATCTGTATGATGTCGCTCCAGAAGCGTTGCGCGCCGCAGGTGGTACGGTGGTGCATTACGGCATGCCTGTGGATCCGGGAAATCTGTTGTTCTGGGGGCATCTGGGCACTGTCCCGGTGCTGGGCTTGCCGGGATGCGCGCGATCCCCGGCGCTCAATGGTGCAGATTGGGTGCTTGAGCGGATGTTGTGCAACGTGGCTGTGACACCTGCGGATATCATGGCGATGGGGGTGGGCGGGCTGCTCAAGGAACCGCCATCACGTCCGGCTCCGCGCGAACAGGCCTAGGCGCGACCCGACATAGAAAAAGCGACCCGAAGGCCGCTTTCAAAATTTTCAGAACAATGGGGTGCGATTATTTCGGCATTGGGCCGATCATCATGACCATCTGGCGGCCTTCCATTTTGGGCATGTTTTCGACCTTACCATGCTCTTTGGTGTCTTCCGCCACCCGTTCCAAAAGCTCACGCCCGAGGTTCTGGTGCGCCATTTCGCGCCCCCGGAATCGCAGCGTGACCTTTACCTTGTCGCCGTTCTCAAGAAACTTGTAGACGTTCCGCATCTTCACTTCGTAATCATTGGTGTCGGTGTTCGGGCGGAACTTGACCTCTTTGATCTCGATGATCTTTTGCTTCTTGCGGGCTTCGGATTCGCGTTTCTGCTGTTCGTATTTGAACTTGCCGAAATCCATGATCTTCACGACCGGTGGAACGGCATTTGGCGAAATCTCAACAAGGTCCAGCCCGGCTTCTTCAGCGAGCTGCATCCCACGTTCGGGCGTAACAACGCCCACGTTTTCACCGTCTGCGCCAATCAGGCGAATTTCAGCGGACCGAATGCGGTCATTGACGCGAGGGCCGGTGTCGCGCTGTGGTGGCGCGTTATGTGGTCTGCGGGCTATGGTGCTGCTCCTTTAATGCAGTTCAAATCAAGGCTGTAAAGTAGACGTCAAACAGCCGCCTTTCAAGCGGCTTTTCGGCGGATATGGGCCGATTTGCACCGGTTTCCCCCTTGATGTCGCACTGGACCGAGCGCACATGCGATATAGAGGTCCACACCGTGAGGGTGTGGCGCATTTTAGTACAAGAGTGGGGGTCTTTGATCCGATGAAAAACCTGATCATTTTGGCGATTGTTGCAGCCGTTGGCGTGGGGGCCTGGATGTTCACACGTCCCGGCGATGCACCCGAGGCGGTGGATGCGGGCGCAGAGGCCGTAACAGACACGGCAAATGCAGCGGCAGAGGCTACGGACACCGCAGTTGAAGAGGCGGCCGAGGCAGTTGAGGCAACAGAAGAGACCATGACGGAGACGGTTGAAGGGGTCGCGGACGCCGTGGAAGAGGCCGTGAACGAAGCTGTGACCGAGGCGACCGAAGCTGCGGACGCGGCGGTGACCGAAGCAACCGAAGCCGTGAATGCCGCAACCGAAGCGGCGCAGGATGCAGTCTCGGATGCTGTGATATCGGTGACTGATGCCGCATCCGACGCGGTCGGGACAGCGACCGAAGCGGCAAGCGAGGCGGCAGATGCGGCGACGGATACGGCTGGCGCTGCGACTGAAGCGGCCGAAGAGGCTGTAACGGATGCCGTTGATGCAACCACGGATGCCGCCAGCACGGCCGCAGACTCAGCGGGCGATGCAGCAGACGCAGCGACAGACACCGCGACCGAAGCAGCAGATGCGGCCTCTGACACAGCTGCGGCGACCACTGAGGCGGCTGGCGAGGCGGCGGGCAATATTACTGACCTGCTGACCGTGGACGGGTTCGATTACGATCAGGTTGTCGCCTATATCGACAATTCCGACCTGTCGGCGATGATCAAAACGACGACCAAAGCGGCGCTGCAAGGTGCGCGTGACAATCCCGAACAGCTCCAAACGCTTCTTGGAACTCTGCGCGAGCAGCTTGGTCTGTAAGCGCAATCGCTGACTGACATGAAAGCCGCGCAGGGATTTCCTTGCGCGGCTTTTTTGCGACTGGTGGCGTGACACGTCCGCCTGCATCTGTAGGGTCAACACATGGTGTTGGTGCTTAGGAGGCCGCGTTATGCAAATTGTGGGTGTGTCGGTCGTCAAGAACGAAGACGACGTGATCGAAGCAATGGTGCGGCACAATTTGCAGGTGCTGGATCACCTGCATGTTGTCGACAATGGCAGCACCGACCGCACCCAAGCGATCCTTAGCGCTTTGGCCGATGAAGGGCTGGCGGTCACACATGAGGTCAACGACGCCTTGCAGCACATTCAGGCGGGGATTCTGACTGATCTGGTCAATGGCGCTTATGTGGGGGATCATGTTGTTTTGCTGGACAGCGACGAATTCCTTATCTGCACAGCGGACGCTTTGCGCGATCTGTTTGCGACGGCCAAAGGGCCGGTGACGATCCCATGGGTCACCTATGTGCCGCGCCCGACAGACCGGCAGGACGACCTGAACCCGCTTACGCGGATCACGCATCATCGCCGCCGCGAAAAGCCGCAATATTTCAAGGTGTTGATCCCCGCAAGCGTGCCGCGCCCGGTTGAGGTGATGGCGGGATCACATGGATTGAAAAAGATGAAGGCCGAGCCGCATGAGGCTGTAAAGCTTGCACATTTTCCAGTTCGATCCCCAATGCAGATTGCCGGAAAGGTGCTCATCGGATCGTGGAATATGAGCCTGCGCGACAAAAGCCGCAAAGAGGGCTATCAGTGGCACGCCCTGGCCGAGCAGATCAAAGCGGACGGATTGCCCGACCTTGAAATGCTCGAAGAGATTGGCAACAGCTATGCCGCCAAAGGGGCTGTCCGGTTGGTGGACGACCCGATTCAGACACAGATCACAAGGCTGCGCTATACCAAACCTGCGGGGGACCAGTTCATCATGAATGTGGCAGGTTTCGTGGATCGTGTGATATTTGAAAGGGATTAAATCACAGGATGTTGCGTCAAACCTCTAACGTATTACGTTAATCCAGGAACGCCTTTTCGACCACGTAATGCTTGGGGTCGGAATTGGCACCTTCTTCCAAGCCATAGCCTTCGAGCATCTCTTTGATCTCAAGGTTGAACGCCAGGTTTCCGCACACCATTGCGCGGTCGGTTTCCTGGCAAAGCACGGGCACATTCAGGTCTTCAAAGCATTCGCCATTGCGCATCAAGTCGGTGATCCGGCCCATCTTGGGGCTGTCTTCACGGGTGGTGGTCGGGTAGTAGCGCAGCTTGTCGGCAAAGCCGTCGCCCATTAATTCGGCAAGCAATTCGTCACTGCGGATCATGTCGATCAGGTCTTTGCCATACTGAAGTTCGCCCACTTCGCGGCAGGTGTGGGTCAGGATGACCTCGTCGTAATCTTCATAGGTTTGCGGATCACGCAGCAGCGACGCAAACGGCGCGATGCCGGTGCCGGTGGCGAAAAGCCAAAGCCGTTTGCCCGGCAAAAGCGCGTCATGCACCAGCGTGCCGACGGGTTTGGGACGCAGGACGATTTCGTCACCCGGTTGAATATGTTGCAAACGGCTGGTCAGCGGGCCGTCCTGTACCTTGATCGAGTAGAATTCCAGTTCTTCGTCCCAGCTTGGCGAGGCGATGGAATAGGCGCGCAGCAGCGGCTTTTCCTTGCCGGTCTTGGCGTCGGTCTGCATCAGGCCGATCATCACAAACTCACCCGAGCGGAACCGCAGGGACGCGGGGCGCGTGACCCGGAACGAAAAAAGACGGTCGGTCCAGTGTTTGACCGATGTTACGATTTGCGCATCGGGAATGGCGAGGGTCTTGGCGGAGGGCGCTTTGGTGGCTGTGGCGTCTGTCACGGGGCTCAACTCTGTCATGTTTTCCATACCGGTTGCTGTAAACCGATCCCTTACATCTATCTTTGATTTACATCAGGCGAAACCCGCCCAAGGTCGCAGGGACCGGGCGGGGCGTGTTTTGTGCTGAGTAGGGCTTAGGCTGCGCGGCCCCGCAGGCGGGCTTGGTAGTCATGCGCCTGCCAATCGGCGCGGGCCAGCCAATCGGCTTCGGGCTGGCGGGCGGCCAGATCGGTGTCGATTTCCACATCGTCAAAGCCCGAGCGCCGCGCCATAGCGTATTGATCGGCGATGACATGGCCCTGTGCCCGCAGCCAGCCTTTGTAGCCCTGTTGCCGGATCATCCGGGCCAGTGTGAACCCGCGCCCGTCGGCAAAGCTTGGGAACGCGATGCGCACCAGTTCCTTGCCGATGAGCAAGGATCTGAGCTGCGCCGGATCAGTGTCAGACGGCAGATCAACCCGGGCCTCTGGGTCGATCCACCGGGCGGGATCATGGCTCAGAAAGCCCGTGTCATTGATGAGAACGGTCATGTCGCGTCTCCTGTTGGGGTGGGCCGGTGCAGGCCGCATTCAGTTTTGCCCTGTCCACGCCAGCGCCCGGCGCGTAGGTCTTCGCCCTCGGCCACGCGGGTGGTGCATGGGGCGCAGCCGATGGACGGATACCCTTGGGCCACCAGCGGATGGCGGGGTAGGGCATGTGTGTCGAGATGCGCCGCGATGCGGGCGGGTTTCCAGTCGATCAGCGGGTTGATCTTGATCCGGGCGGCCTCATCAAGGTCGAAATATGGTAAGCCGTGCCGGGTGTCGGCCTGATGGCGTTTGCGCCCGGTGATCCAGGCGTCATAGCCTTCCAGGGCGTTGTTCAACACTTGGGTCTTGCGCAGATCACAGCATGCGTCGGGATCGCTGAACCGCAGCGCCCCATAGGGATCGACGGCTTTAACCGCATTGCCCGGTGCGCGGATCACCTGCACATTGGTCAGGCCGAGATGGTCTGCCAAGTCCTGCTGGTAGGTCAGCGTTTCGGGGAACAACAGCCGTGTATCGATAAAGAGCACGGGCAAGGTCCGGTCAATCTGTGCGATCAGGTGCAGCAGAACGGCAGAGTCCGCGCCAAAGCTGGACACCATCGCCACGCGGTCAAACACTCCGCGCGTCAGCACCGCCTCTAGTAGGTAGGACGTGCCGAAATGGCGGTAGCGCGCGTTCAAGTCTCGGACGCGGTCCCGTGCAACCATACGCGCGTCAAGCGGCGGGCTGTGTTCGTCGTTGGCTGGTGTGGACAGATGCAGCATCAGGCAGCCTTTTGACGTTTGTCGCTGTCACCATACAGCGCTGTCTTAAACGGGGTCATGCCAACACGCGTGAAGGTGGCGATGAACCGTTCCTCGGGGCTGGCGCGTTCTGACAGGTAGGTGTCCACGATCCTCTCAATGGCTGGCACGATCTCGTCTGCCGCGAACCCCGGCCCGGTGCGCTGACCAATGGCTGCGGTTTCGGTGTGATCGCCGCCCAGCGTGATCTGGTAATTTTCCACGCCTGCACGGTCGAGGCCAAGAATGCCGATATGGCCGACATGGTGATGTCCACAGGCGTTGATGCAGCCCGAGATCTTGATCTTGAGATCGCCGATGTCCTGCTCCAGCTTAAGCTGGTCGAACCGCGTGGCGATTTCCTGTGCAATCGGGATCGATCGGGCTGTGGCCAAGGCGCAATAATCCATACCGGGGCAGGCGATGATATCGCTGATCTTGCCGATATTGGCGGTGGCGAGCGCTGCGTTTTTCAGTGCGGCATGGATCGCAGGCAGGTCGGCTTTGTGCACATGGGGCAGGACGATATTCTGTTCATGGCTGACGCGCAGTTCGTCATGGCCGTATCGCGCAGCAAGGTCTGCCATGACGCGCATTTGGTCGGAGGTGGCATCGCCGGGCGTCGCCCCATGTGCCTTTAGGCTGATCTGGGCGATGGCATAGCCCTCTGCGCGGTGGGCACTAAGGTTGGTGTCGGCCCAGGCGCGGAACACTGGGTCGTTGACATACGCCAGTTCGAACGGCTCGGTGTCGCGGGTTTTGAACGCAGGTGCTGCGAAATCGGCCTTGATGCTGGTCAGAAGCTGTTGATCCACGCCACTAAAGGCGTGTTTGAGCAGCGCGAACCTGTCTTCCACCCGCGCGCGGATGTCGTCGATCCCATGTTTATGCACGGTGATCTTGATGCGGCTTTTGTATTTGTTGTCACGTCGGCCCAGCAGGTTCCAGACAGAGACAACGGCCTCAAGATAGGGCAGTAAATCCACTTCGGGTAGAAAGTCGCGGACCACTTTGCCGATCATTGGGGTGCGGCCAAGGCCACCGCCGACGATGACTTCGAACCCGGCCTCGCCTGAATTGTTTCGCACCATGCGCAGACCGATATCGTGGGCTTTCGTTACGGCACGATCATTGGGCGATCCGGTCACGGCGATCTTGAACTTGCGCGGAAGGAACTGAAACTCCGGGTGGTCGGTGGACCATTGGCGTATCAGCTCGGCCACGGGGCGGGGATCGGCGATTTCATCGGCGGCAGCACCGGCGAAGTGATCAGCGGTCACGTTGCGGATCGTGTTGCCAGAGGTCTGGATGGCATGCATCTGCACTTCGGCCAACGCGTCGAGCATGTCCGGCACATCCCGCAGCTTGGGCCAGTTGAACTGGATGTTCTGGCGTGTGGTGAAATGCCCATACCCCTGGTCCCAACGGTCGGCGATATAGGCGAGCTGGCGCATCTGGGCGCTGTTCAGCGTGCCGTAAGGCACCGCGACCCGCAGCATATACGCATGCAGTTGCAGGTAGAGCCCGTTCATCAGGCGCAGCGGTTTGAACTCGTCCTCGGTCAGTGCGCCACTGATACGGCGGTTCACCTGCGCGCGGAACTGGGCGTTACGTTCAGCGACGAACTGGCTGTCGAAATCGGTGTAGTGGTACATCACAGAACCTCGGACTGTTTGCCATGGGCATAGTTGGAGGGTCCGCGCATGCGGAACGCCTCGCGGAAATGGATCGGTTGCGGGCCTGCGTCGCCGGGGGCGATATCGGCCAGATAAACGCCAACCACCTCGTCGACACGGGCACTGGCGTCGATCAGGCGGATCTGGGCGTCGGCCTCGTCGGTCAGGATTTCGGCCTCGCGCAGGTGACGGGACCATGTCTCGGTTTCGGTCAGGTAGACCACGTCGCCTTCGATCAGCGCGTTGGCGGTGATGACCTTGGGTGTGAATGTTGCGGGCATCAGATCATCTCCTGGAGGTCGGGAAGGGCGACATCGGCGACATGGGCGGCGGCGCGAGGCGCCAGCCCGTAGATCAAAAGCGTCGGGCCAGTCATGTTGGCGTTGGCCAGAACGGCCGGCAGAGTGGCCAGCGTGGCCACACAAATGCGCTGATCGGGGCGCGAGGCGTTTTCGACAATGCTGATCGGTGTGCCGGGATTGGCCCCATGCATGAGCAGGCGGCCCTGAATAAAGCGGGCGGCTTTTTTGCCCATGTAGATCGCAGCGACCTCACCGTCGCGGGCCAGGGCGCGCCAGTCGTGATCGGCATAGCCTTGCATGTCATGACCCGTGATCAGGCGGACTGCCGTGTTGCGCCCGCGTTTGGTGAGCGATTGGCCAAGCGCCGCTACCGCAGCCGAGGCTGAGGTCAGGCCGGGGACAATGGTGTGGTCCAGTCCGGCCTGTGACAGGGCGTCCAGTTCTTCGTCGAGACGGCCAAAGACCGCCGGGTCGCCGGATTTGAGCCGCACCACGCGCGCGCCGGACAGGGCTTCTTCCACGATCATCGCGTTGATCTGGGATTGGGTGACGGACGGGCCGAACCCCTCTTTGCCCGCGTTGCGCAGGCGTGTTTGTAGACCGACAAGTGCCAGGATTTCGGCGCTGATCAGGCGGTCATGGATGACCACATCGGCGGTTTGCAACGCGCGCAGGGCTTTGAGGGTCAGCAGGTCAGGGTCGCCCGGGCCCGCGCCGACAAAGGCCACGGGGAACAGCGGGGTCTGGTGCAGGTCGCGCGGCATGGGGAGATCCTTTTGATCGCGTTTCTTGCGTTTAATATAGAAATTTGTTCTGGTATATGGCCAGTATCTGCGGAAGATAAGGAAATATGTTCTGCATCGATGCGCGTGCAGGACGGGTGATCTTCAAAACGGATGGAAAGCGGAACAGCGATGAAAATTGACGACACAGACCGGAAAATCCTCATCGAGCTGCAAACCGACGCAGCGCAGTCGCTAGATGATATCGCGCGCAAGGTGGGGTCGTCGAAGACCCCTGTCTGGAATCGGATTCGTAAGCTGCGCGAGGCAGGGATTGTCGGCGCGCAGACCGTGCGGCTTGATGCGGACGCGCTGGGGTTCGAGGCATGTTTCTTTGTGCTGATCCGCACCAGCGAACATGAGGCTGACTGGCAACGCGCGTTTCTCAAGGCGTTGCAGGACCGCCCCGAGGTGCAAGAGGCGCACCGTTTGGCGGGAGATATCGACTATATCCTGAAAGTGCGGGTCAAGAACGCGCGGGCCTATGACGCGTTTTATCAGGCACTGATTGCAGAGGTGCGGGTGCACAATGTCACGGCGCTTTTGTCGATGGAGGAGATCAAGTCGACCACCGCTTTGCCTTTGTGAGAGACCTGAAGTGAGCGGTTCCGCGCGCTGTGTGTCTGCCAGTCATCAGGTGACGCTTGTGTTGGACCGCGCGTCTGTGTCCGCGGTGCGTTTGCGCATTTGGAAAAAAAGAAGACGCAAGGATGTGGCGTGGGCCGCCTGTGTCTTCATTTTGAAAACACGTCAAACACCGGGTAAGCCGGGCGCTGCTCAGGAGGTCTGCACCATCAGCCGTTCGAGGCCGTGGAAATGGTAGGTGTTGGCAAAGCGGGGTGGCTCGGACAGTTTGAGAGACGGGCAGCGGTCCCAGAGGATTGGCAGGGCGATCTGGAGCTCCAGCCGTGCCAGCGGGGCACCGACGCAGAAATGCAGTCCGCCTCCGAAGCTTGTGTTCTGGGTAATGGGGCGGGTTGGGTCGAAGTCTTCGGCATCAACCCATTCTGTCGAGTCGCGGTTGGCTGACCCAAGCAGAAGTGCCACTTGATCCCCACGCTGAAAGCTATGACCGAATAGCGTGACCGCTTCATAAGCGGTGCGGGTGAACATATGCAGCGGCGGATCAAAGCGCAGGATTTCTTCGACCGTGGCGTCGGTGATCTGCCGCGTGTTGGTGTTGAGCAGCGTCTTAATGCCATTGCCCAGAGTGTGAACCGTTGCCTCGTGTCCTGCATTGAGCAGCAGGATGCAGGTGGTGATCAGTTCATCCGTCGACAGCTTTTCACCCGCTTCCTCGGCGGCGATCAGGTGGGTGATCAGGTCATCGCGGGGATCGGTGCGGCGGGTGTCGATATAGCGGCGCAGGAAGTCCGAGAAGTCAGTTGCGGCGCGCGCGGCTGCGTCTTCGCTGTCGCGGGTGCGGCTGGCCTGATACATGGCAACCATGGCGTTGGACCAGCGCAGCAGTTGCGGGGCCATGTCGTCAGGCACGCCCAGCAGACGTGCGATGATGAGCACCGGGATCGGTTGGCAGAACGCGGTGAGCAGGTCAAACGGTATGCCCGCTGGAAAAGCGTCGATCTGCGCGTGGGTCAATGCGGCGATTTCCGGCGCCAGCGCCTTGATCCGGCGCGAGGTGAAGGCGCGCAGGACCAGACCGCGCAGGCGGGTGTGGCGGGGAGGTTCCAGTTCCAGCATCGAATGCGCTTCGACGGCGTAGAACGGTTTGAGGTGTTCTGGCGGGTCGGTTGCCAGCTCGGGCGGGGTTTCGCGGCCAAAGCGACGGTCACGAAGAAGCGTGTGCACCGCCTTGTGCGACACGGCGCAGGGCATGGCATAGTCATTCCACCAGACCAGATCGCCTGCGGTGCGCATCCGGTCATAAAACGGGTAGGGGTTCTGGATAAAGCCCGGTTCAGTAGGCGACTGGGTGAAGCGGTGCATCTGGGGTCAGCTGGCGTTCAGCGCGTCCACGATGGGTGCGAAATCGGTGGCCTTGAGGCTTGCGCCACCGACAAGTGCGCCGTCGACATCACCCACGGCAAAAATCTCGGTGGCGTTCGAGGCTTTGACGCTGCCCCCATAGAGCAGGCGGATCGCATTGGCGGTGTCAGCGCCGAAGTGGTGGACCAGTGTGGCGCGCATGAACGCGTGGACGTCGGCGATCTGGTCGGTTGTGGGCACCTTGCCGGTGCCAATGGCCCAGACGGGTTCATAAGCGATGACGGTGTTTGCGCCTGTGACTGTGTCGGGCAGGGAGGCGGCAAGCTGGGTGCCGATCACGTCCAGGGTTTTGCCGCTGTCGCGCTGCTCAAGTGTTTCGCCGACGCAGACGATGGCGGTCAGGCCCGCCTGCCATGCGGCATGTGTCTTGGCGGCGATCAGAGTGTCGGGTTCGCCGTGATCTGCGCGGCGTTCGGAATGGCCGACGATCACATATGTCGCGCCTGCGTCTTTGAGCATCGTGGCGGAAATGTCGCCGGTATGGGCACCCGATGCGTCGGGGTGGCAATCCTGCCCGCCGACGGCAATCGCGCCTGCCTTGGTGGTGGCGGCAGCGATCAGGGTGGCTGGCGGGCAGATCAGAACCTCTGCGCCACCAGTTGCAGCCCCTTGCAACGCATCCAGTTCGGCCAGCGCGGCGGTGGTTCCGTTCATCTTCCAGTTTCCGGCGGCGAGTTTGCGGCGCATGGGGGCTCCTTTGGCATTACCGAGTTGGCGCGCATCATCGCGGGCAGCGGGGCGGCGTCAAGGGCAGTTGCGCCGCATTGGGTCCGATGCCACAACTCTGTCGAAAGATTTAGGAGCGCGCGATATGATCCCGAGACTGGATGCTGCTGCACTGGCCGCAGGCGATGCGGAGGCGTTGGCGCAGATGCGGATCGCTGCCGAAGACGTGGGGTTTGCCACGGTGCACAACACTGCATTCACATCGGCGCGCATGGGGTTTGTGCTGGCGGCGTATCGCGCGTTCTTTGCGCTGCCGGTCGAGATCAAGGACCAGGTAAACATGGCCAAGACCGGATCGAACCGGGGCTGGGGGGCGCCGAAATCCGAACAGGTCGACCCAAACGCCAACCCCGATTACAAAGAGGTGTTCGATTGCGGATATACCTTGCCGGATGGAGACATGCGTGTTGCCCTGCCGGTCTATGCGCCGAACCACTGGCCGGACCGGCCTGCGGGGTTCGAGGCGGTGATCCGGGCCTATTACACCGATGCGTTGGACGTGGCGCGTGGCATTTTGCGGGGGATTGCGATGTCGATCGGGGCGGATGCAGATTTCTTTGACGACAAATTTGACTGCCCGATGGCGTTGCTTCGGGGCAATTACTATCCGCCGCGTCCCGATTGGGCGGGGGACAAGGATTTCGGGATTGCCGCGCATACGGATTATGGCTGTCTGACGCTCTTGGCGACGGACGGACAGCCGGGGCTTGAGGTGCAGCCGCGTGGGCAGACGGGCTGGATGCCCGTGCAGGCACCTCCCGGTGAGTTCATCATCAATTTCGGTGAGATGCTGGAAATGTGGACCGAGGGGCGTGTTGTGGCCACCTTGCACCGGGTCAGAGGTGGCACGGATGAGCGGATTTCCGTGCCGCTTTTCTTTAATCCGAACGTGGAGACAAACGTCGCGCCGGTTGGATCAGACGGGTTGATCCGGGCGGGGGATCACTTGTCTCGGCGCTATGCAGAAACCTATGTCCATTTGCAAAAGCGGTAAGGGTGGTTTTAGGGCGCTGCCCCCGTCCGCTTTCGCAGATTTCCCCGGCATATCTTCAAACCAGAGAAGCCGGGATATGCGCGTCAGATCTTGAGGTTTGGCACGCCGTCCGCGTGTTCGGTGGCCAGCTCTTCGACGTCTTTGAACTTGATCGATTCGCCGCAGCCACAGGCATCCTCGACATTGGGGTTGTTGAATTGGAACCCGGATTCGAGAAGCGAGGTCTGGTAGTCGATTTCGGTGCCAAAGAGAAACATCTGTGCCATTGGGGCGATCATGACAATTGCGCCGTCCTGATCCACCACTTCGTCATGGGGATCGGCAATGTCGACGTAATCCATGGTGTATTCCATGCCTGCACAGCCGCCTTTCTTGACGCCGATGCGCAGGCCGGCATGGCCTTTGGCCTCCATGAGCTTGCGCACTTGGGTGGCGGCTTTGGGGGTCAGGGTGACGGCTTGTTTGCCGGGAATTCCAAACATGGGACATCTCGCTTTCGCTGTTGTATTTAACCTAGGGTTTCGTGGCTGCGATCTCAAGGAGAGAAAGCGTCGCGTAGCCAGTGGCCAGCCCCCAGCCAAACGAGGCGAGCGTGCCGATGATGACATATTCGCCCGCCTTTTGGCCTTTGGAGGCGGTGTCAAAGCGCAGTACGGATTTCGCGGCGATCAGAAAGCCGGTGGCGGTGGCTTCGCCGACGCAGAGGAACAGAAAGATCAGACCGCGTTCCAGTTTGCCGATGATGCGGCCTGCGTTCTCGAGGCCTTCAGAGCCGGGGTCGGACCCATCACTGGCGAATTGATCGGTATAGGGTTTCATCAGCAGCCCAACGGCATAGCCGCCGCCCCAGATCGATACGATTGCACCGGATGCAAGGATGGCCGGAGTCCTGATCTGGTCGATGTTATCGGCCCAAACCCCGGTGGCTAGGGCATTAGGCACAAGGATCGCTGCGGCGACTAGCGTGGCGAGATGTGCGGCCTGATCCCCCAGAAAGGCAGGCAGGCTGTCGCGCCAGTGGGCGGGCAAGCCCCAGACCTTGAACCCGTCGATGACCATATGGGCGCTGGCCAGAGCCAGGGCGAGCTGCCAATTCCCGCCAAGACTGACCCATGCCAGGGCGAATACGATGGCAATGTGCGCAAGCAACATGGCTGGTTCGGATTTGCGCCGGATCATGGCGTTGGGCTGGCCAAGGAAATCCGCGACCACATGGGCCAGAAGAAGGGCAACGAAAACGTCTAGCATGGTGTGATCCGCACGGGGTTTGGCGTGCTCTTTGCATGGGAAGACATCGTCATGTGCCTGCCTCGGCTTCAATGGCGGTCAGGGCGTCTTGCAGTGTGGGAAAGCCTGCGGACCAAAGTGCTTGATTGACTGCCTGCCGGGTGATGCCGAAGGATTTGGCGACCTCGGCGCGGGTGGGTGCATTTGGGGGCAAGAGCGCGGCGACCGCGCGGGCCTGTGCCTGTGTCCAGCCAGAGGCAATGTGATCGGCCAGACGTGTTGCTGCATGAGTGGCACCGCCGCTGGCATGGGCCATGCGGTTTTGGCCGGAAATGTCGCCCAGTAGCCGACCAGATGCCGTGAAGACGGGGCCATATGCGGCGTTCAGGTCGCCTGTGTCGGGCAGGGTGCCGTCGCCATTGGCCAATGCGATGCGGGTGATGGGAGCAGCATGATCGCGTGTCAGGCAGGCATGCAGATAGAGTGCGGCGCGCAGGCCAAGGGCCGGGTCTGCGATGGCGATCTGCCAGCTGTCGCCGCCACGCCGGGCAAAGCGGGTCAATACGGGTGGGTTGTGCCAGTGCGCTATCGCAGCGGCGGCTGTCTCAAGCGTGATCAGGGCCGCGTCCACATCTTTGGGTGCGAGGTCGGAGGACGCGACAAGGTCGCCTGTGAGAACGCTGTATTGGCTCATGAGGCAAGCCATATCACTTTCTTTCATGAAAAGAAATTGATTTCGCTTGCTTGAGGCTATGCTCTGTCGGCCAAGGACCGGCGCGCCCATGCAGCGGCTTCGTCGGGATCATCCACGGCAGGGTCCGGCGCGGACCAATAGGGCATGCGCGAAAGTTCGGGTGATTTGACCGCATAGGCCCACTGTTCAGAGCGCGTGCTGCCAGGGTAGGCACCCAGCCCGCCAAACATCTTGCGGGTGAACTGGGCGGTAACACTGGGGAAGAAGTCACGGACGAACGTGATCTGTTCGCCGGTGACCGCCATAGCTTACATGAAGCCGAGTTCGAGCCGCGCTTCGTCGGACATCATGTCCATGCCCCAGGGCGGCTCCCACGTGAGTTCGACGTCGACCTGTTTGATTCCGGCCAGTGGTTCAATCGCCTCGGCCACCCAGCCCGGCATTTCGCCAGCAACGGGACAGCCAGGCGCGGTCAGGGTCATGGTCACGCGAACTTCGTTTTCTGACGAGATTTCAAGCGTATACACAAGGCCAAGGTCATAGATATTGACCGGGATTTCCGGATCATAAACGGACCGGCAGGCCTCGACCACCTGATCATAGAGCGGGTGATCGGTGCTTGAGGGTGCGATCAGCGGTGCACCTTCGATTTTGGGGCTCGCGTCGTTCATGTCGATCCTTCCCGTGAGTTCCTGACCAAAGATATAGGGAAAGGCGCAGGGGGGGTAAAGGGGCGCAAGGCGGTCACGGGGCTTTCGGCGCTTTTTTCCGGCGCGGCACTGGGGTGGGACGGACCTTTTCCTCGATCGCATCATAGAGCAGGCCGGCGATGTTTTTGGTGCTGGCGGTCTCGATACCTTCGAGACCGGGAGAGGAGTTCACTTCGAGCACCTTTGGCCCGGAGTTGGAGCGCAGCAGGTCCACGCCGGCAAAGCCCAACCCGAACACCCGTGCGGCACGGGCTGCGGTGTCGCGTTCTTCCTTGCTGATGCGCACCCGTGTTGCGGTGCCGCCGCGATGCAGGTTCGAACGGAAATCCCCGTCCGAGCCGGTGCGCTTCATCGCGGCTACGACTTTGCCGTTTACCACAAGGCAGCGGATGTCTTCGCCGGCGGCCTCTTTCACGAAATCCTGAACCAAAAAGTTCGCCTTGAGGCCGCGAAACGCGTCGATCACCGACTCTGCGGCTTTCTTGGTTTCGGCCAGCACAACGCCTTTTCCTTGGGTTGATTCGAGCAGCTTGACGATCAGGGGGGCGGTGCCGACCAAACCGATCAGGTTAGATGTGTCTTTGGGAGAGTTCGCAAAGGCGGTGGGCGGCATGCCGATGCGGTGACGCGCGAGGATCTGGTGGGCGTGCAATTTGTCCCGGCTCGAGGTGATGCCGGTGCTGCCATTCACCACATAGGTGCCGATGGATTCGAACTGGCGCACGACGGCGGTGCCGTAGGGGGTGATGGATGCACCGATGCGCGGGATCACGGCGTCATAGCGGGGCAGACGTTTGCCATCGTAATAGACTTCGGGTGCCATCGCGTTGATCGCCATGTAGCACCGCGCGGTGTCGATCACTTCGACCGAGTGTCCGCGCCCTTCGCCTTCTTCCACCAGCCGGTCGGTGGAATAGTTGTTTTCGCGGCTGAGCACCGCAATGCGCAGCGCGCGGTTCGGGGCGATCTTGCGCATCTTTGGGGTGTGGTAGACGTCGAAATCCAGCTCGGGCTGGTAGAAGCGTTCGCTGGGCACGATGTTGACGTGATCCTTGAGCGCTTGACGCCCCAAAAGCATCCGGTTGCTCATGGTGCCTCGGTCAGTGAGGGTGATTTCAATGTCCCACATCTGTCCACCAACGGACAATTGCGATGCGATCACATAGCGGCTTTCGGTTTCACCGTTCGACGAGGTGATGTCGCGGCGGTCCACGATGGGGGCAGAGCAGGGGATCATGAGGTCTTCGCGCCCAGGAATGGGATGCACGGCAAAGCGGACCCTGGGTTTGGAGGCAGAGCCGAACACCTCGATATCGGCGGCGTGCAGCGCTGATGTGCGCGCGCCGGTGTCCACCTTGGCGCGAATGGCAGGCAGGCCAAGGTTTGGCAGGCTGACCCATTCTTCCCAGCCAAAGGTCAGGGGGGCGTCGTCACTTGGCCCCGCGCCCTCGGGTGCGGGAGTGGCAGATAGGATCTCAGACATGGGAATCGCGCCTCCTTGGCAATTTGCGTGATTTGGCGCACAAGGGCGCGCTCTGCAAGTAAGGCCAGATCATGACAGTTTCTTCTTCCTTCGCCCTGCACGCCACCGATGGGACGGCGCGCACAGGTGCCATCACCACACCGCGCGGCACAATCCGCACGCCGGCCTTTATGCCCGTGGGCACGGCGGCCACCGTCAAGGCGATGATGCCCGAAAGCGTGGCTGCCACCGGGGCGGATATCTTGTTGGGCAACACGTATCATCTGATGCTGCGCCCCACCGCAGAGCGGATCGATCGTCTGGGCGGGCTGCACAAGTTCATGAATTGGGACAAGCCGATCCTCACGGATTCGGGCGGGTTTCAGGTGATGAGCCTCGCTGATCTGCGCAAGCTCACGGAAAAGGGTGTGACCTTCAAATCGCATATCGACGGGTCCAAGCACGAGCTTACCCCCGAACGGTCGATGGAGATCCAGCGTTTGCTTGGGTCCGATATCGTGATGTGTTTCGACGAATGCCCCGCGCTGCCCGCTGACCGGGAGCGGATCGCAGACTCTATGCGGTTGTCCATGCGCTGGGCGGAACGGTCGAAAGAGGCGTTTGGGGATCGGCCCGGCCATATGCTGTTCGGTATTCAGCAAGGTGGATTGGAACAGGATTTCCGCGAGGAATCGGCCGAGGCGCTTAAGGCAATTGGCTTTGATGGGTACGCGGTTGGCGGGTTGGCCGTGGGCGAAGGCCAGGACGCGATGTTCGGCTGTCTGGACTATGCGCCGGGGCAATTGCCCGATGACAAGCCACGCTACCTCATGGGGGTGGGCAAGCCCGACGATATCGTGGGGGCGGTGAAGCGCGGGATCGACATGATGGATTGTGTTCTGCCGTCGCGGTCGGGGCGGACCGGGCAGGCGTGGACACGGCACGGGCAGGTCAATATCAAGAACGCGCGGCATCAGGACGATCCGCGCCCACTGGACGAGGCGTGCACCTGTCCCACCTGCCGGAACTACAGCCGTGCGTATCTGCACCATGTGTTCCGCGCGCAAGAGATGATTTCGGGGATGCTGCTGACCTGGCATAACCTGCATTACTACCAAGAACTGATGCAGGGGATGCGCGACGCGATTGCTGCGGGCCGCTTTGCCGCTTTCGAGACAGAGTTTCATGCCAAGCGCATCGAGGGTGACATTGATCCGCTCTGACCCGTTTTACTGTGCCCCTGTACATATATTTTGCATCGCATATGAAGAGGATGAGCGTTTCTAGGAGGTGTCAGGATGCGTCTATTGATTTCCACGGCCGCAGTGGTCGGTGTTCTGAGTGCTGTGGCTGCCTTTGCGCAGATGCAGGGTGGCGGACATGGCCATATGCACGGCGCGGATGGCACCGGGCATAACATGGCGACAATGCCGGGATTGCAGGGCGAAAACGCCACGGCTGAAGAAAGCGCAGAACTGGCCCTGATGTTCCGCAAGTTCCAGACCATGAGCCGCGAGGTAGAGAACCTGCCCAACGGTATTCGCACGGTCACCCGGTCCTCTGATCCCGAGGTGATGGACGCGCTGGTGAGCCACACGGTCGGAATGATCGACCGGGTGGGCCAGATGGACGATCCCAAGATCCGCATCCAAAGCCCGACGCTTGATATCTTTTTTGCGCGGGGTGACCATATCCTGTCCGAAGTTGATGTGACCGAAGACGGTGTGATCGTGATCCAAACCTCAGACGACCCCGAAATTGTCGCCGCGATGCAGGTGCACGCCGCCGAAGTGACGGCAATGGTCGAGCAGGGCATGCATGCGGTTCACATGATGATGATGAATCGCGCGTCGAACTGACTGCGTGTCTAACGGGGCGTTCTGACGCCGCGTGCCGTGGGGGCGAGACCTTGCGGCGGCGCTATGGTTGGGGCAAAGCTGGCATATCGCCCGCAACGGGCTCAGGAGCCGATCATGAACTACAAGCAATCCGGTGCAGCCAAGTCCAGCAAGGGTGCGCCGAAATTCGATGCCCACAAGACACCTGCCACAGGCAAAGGGGCCTCGGACACGCATTCTGGCAAGACCGCGCTTTTGGCACGGATGAAAGCGGCTGCGACAAAGACCAAGGACGACTGAGCCCCTATAGGGGTTAACCCTCGTTCCAAAAGCCACCTTGCAGGCCTCGGACATCAAGATATGGTGCCTTTAGCTGGAGCAAGGTTGAAACCTACAGGGGTCAGACCCACCTTATAGCTCCAAGACCGGAGATGGTCAGCGCTGCCGCCGAGCGGGGCCGATGCCATCTTGCCAATAATAAGGATACGAGCATGCAAGAGTCTCTTAACGCCTCATACCCAGTGCTGCCGCTGCGGGATATTGTTGTTTTCCCGCATATGATCGTCCCGCTTTTCGTCGGACGAGACAAATCGGTGCGCGCGTTGGAAGAGGTGATGTCAGATGACAAGCAGATCCTGCTTGCCAGCCAGATGGACCCGGCGGAAGATGATCCGCAGGTCGATGGAATTTATCGGACCGGCGTTCTGGCCAATGTGCTGCAATTGCTCAAGCTGCCCGACGGCACCGTCAAGGTGTTGGTCGAAGGCCAGGGCCGTGTGCGCATCACCGAATACCTCGAAAACGACAACTTCTTTGAGGCACGCGCCGAGGTTTTGGCCGAAATGCCCGGTGACCCGGCTGCGATAGAAGCACTTGTGCGCACCGTCGGCGAAGAGTTCGAGCGCTACTCCAAGGTCAAGAAGAACGTGCCGGACGAAGCGCTGGGCGCTGTGTCCGAAGCCGACGCGCCAGCCAAGCTGGCCGATCTGGTGGCAGGTCACCTCGGCATCGAAGTTGAACAGAAGCAGGAGCTTTTGGAGACGCTGTCGGTCAGTGAAAGGCTGGAAAAGGTCTACGGCCTGATGCAAGGCGAGATGAGCGTTTTGCAGGTCGAGAAAAAGATCAAAACCCGCGTCAAATCCCAGATGGAGCGCACGCAGCGTGAGTATTATCTGAATGAGCAGATGAAGGCCATTCAGAAGGAATTGGGCGACGGCGAAGACGGCCAGAACGAAGTGGCGGAGCTGGAAGGCCGGGTCAACGCGACCAAGCTGTCCAAAGAAGCCCGCGAAAAGGCTGACGCGGAGATCAAAAAGCTCAAGAATATGAGCCCGATGAGCGCCGAAGCCACCGTCGTGCGCAATTATCTTGACTGGATGCTGTCGATCCCGTGGGGCGTGAAATCACGCGTCAAGAAAGACCTCGGCAACGCCGAAGCTGTTCTGGATGCGGATCATTACGGGCTTGAGAAGGTCAAGGAACGTATTGTTGAATACCTTGCCGTGCAGCAGCGCAGCAAAAAGCTGAAAGGCCCGATCATGTGCCTTGTCGGCCCTCCGGGCGTGGGCAAGACATCGTTGGGCAAATCGGTCGCCAAGGCCACGGGACGTGAATTTATCCGCATTTCGCTTGGCGGCGTGCGCGACGAATCCGAAATTCGGGGCCACCGCCGGACCTATATCGGTTCTATGCCGGGCAAGATCATTCAGGCGCTGAAGAAAGCGAAAACGACGAACCCGCTGATCCTTCTCGATGAGATTGACAAGATGGGTCAGGACTTCCGGGGCGATCCGGCGTCGGCCATGCTCGAAGTGCTTGATCCGGAACAGAACGGAACCTTCGTGGACCACTATCTTGAGGTCGAATACGATCTGTCCAACGTGATGTTCTTGACCACGGCCAACAGCTACAACATGCCCGGACCGCTTTTGGACCGGATGGAGATCATTCCCCTTGCCGGGTACACCGAAGAGGAAAAGGCCGAGATTGCATCGCGCCACCTGATTTCCAAGCAGGTCAAGAACCACGGCCTCAAGAAGGGCGAGTTCGAGCTGACGGGTGACGCGCTGACCGACATGATCCGCTATTACACCCGTGAAGCCGGGGTGCGAAACCTTGAGCGTGAAATCTCCAAGCTGGCGCGCAAGGCGGTGACCAAGATCGTCAAAAAAGAAGAAGAGCGGGTGGTCGTTGCATCCGACAACCTGTCCGATTTTCTTGGCGTTCGAAAATACCGCTACGGTCTGGCCGAAGACGAGAACCAGGTGGGAGTCGTCACCGGGCTGGCCTATACCAGCGTGGGGGGCGACCTGCTTCACATCGAAGCGCTCAAGCTGCCGGGCAAGGGTCGTATGAAGACCACGGGCAAGTTGGGCGATGTGATGAAGGAATCCATTGAGGCGGCGGCCAGCTACGTCCGCTCCATCTCTCCCCAGATCGGCGTGAAGCCACCAAAGTTTGACAAGATGGATATCCACGTGCACGTCCCCGATGGGGCCACGCCCAAGGATGGCCCCTCTGCCGGTCTTGCGATGGTGACGTCGATTGTCTCTGTGCTCACAGGTATTCCAGTACGGCGTGACATTGCCATGACTGGTGAAGTGTCCTTGCGCGGCAACGCAATGCCGATTGGTGGGTTGAAGGAAAAACTGCTTGCGGCTCTGCGGGGCGGAATCAAGACAGTTCTGATCCCCAAGGAAAACGAAAAAGACTTGGTGGAACTGCCGGATAACGTGAAAAACGGGCTTGAGATCATTGCCGTAGAACACGTGTCTGAAGTTCTCAAGCTGGCACTGGTCGGCACACCCGAGCCGATTGAGTGGGACGAGGCCGCCGAAGAAGCCGCGGCGCTTGCAATGGCCAAAGGCAACGGCGGCGCATCTGCCATCGCGCACTGAGCCACGCCACGCCACACGATCGAAACGCCGCTCCGATTGGGGCGGCGTTTTGCGTTTTTGAAACGTGTGTCCGTGCCCAAACCCTGCATTTTGTGTCTGTGTTGCGTCAAAATACTGGATAAAGTTTCTATCTTTAGTATGGTGCGCATACATTCGCCACAAAAATCAGAGCAGGCAAAGGATGAGTCCAATGGCGACGACCAAGAAGCCAACACCGACCACACCGCGCAAAACCACAAAGACGGAAGCCGCGATCAATGCGGCGGCACAGACACCCGACCCGGAAGTGGTGGTCAATGAGACCCCCAAGATCACTGGTCCGGAGTTGAAGAAGAAAGAACTGATCGACACGGTCGTTGCCCGTAGCGGCGTCAAAAAGCGCGAGGTTAAGCCCGTGGTCGAGGCCATGCTGGCCATTTTGGGCGAAACGATTGCCGATGGCCGCGAATTGAACCTTGCGCCGATGGGCAAGCTCAAGATCACGCGCATGAAAAAGACGACCAAGGCGCATATCATCACGACGCGTCTGCGCCGCAATGAACAGTATCAGGCAGATGCGCCGGACCCTCTTGCACAGGCTGCCGAGTGACGCTATGACGCCGCCCAACGGGTGATTAGCTCAGTGGTAGAGCGCTTCGTTCACATCGAAGATGTCAGGGGTTCAAATCCCTTATCACCCACCATGAACAACAACGCGCTGCCCTGATCGGGCCGCGCGTTTTGCATTTTGCAAACCCATGCGGATGAAGTGCAAAAAGACTCTTGCGCGCAGGGAATAGCTTGGCTAAACGACACGCCAGCGGGTGATTAGCTCAGTTGGTAGAGCGCTTCGTTTACACCGAAGATGTCGGGAGTTCGAGTCTCTCATCACCCACCATTCCCTGTCCAATTGGCGCGAGACGGCGGCACTTTATTGCAACGGGTGCACGTTATTTTCCAACCAATCCAGAACGTTGTCGATACGGGTCCGTGCGATGGGAACTTCTGTATCGTCGCGCAATCGCAGGATCATCCGCCCATCCTTGCGTTCGGCTTTGATACTAGTGTCTTTGGCGACCCACCAAGATCGGTGCGGCTGAATGCCGTCTTCGATCTGTGCTTGTGCGACAATGTCGCTGAGGCGCGCGCGGGCCACAGAGGTCGCGTTCTCAAAGGTCATGTGCACATGGTGTTCGCGGGCTTCAATGTGAAGCAATCCTGACAGGTCTATTCTTTCGCCACCGACCACAAAATGGCGGCTTTGCTGTTCGTTTTCGATCTCTTCGCGAACACCGGGCATGATATAGCGAAAAAACACCGTCTCCAAGCCTTGTACGGAAAAGAAGTAAAACACCATTTGCGATGCGACTTCGTAAGGGAAAGTGCCGCCGCTCATGTATGTGACCGAGATTTCACACAAGAACACGGTGGGAAGCAGGGCGATAAACCCCAAAACCGGCGCGGGCATGCGAAGCGACGGCCAGCGATGGCTCAGGGCGGCCAAAACGAAGAATTCCAGATGGTAAAACAACAGGTAGACCGAAAACGCGATGGGCCAGAAAATCACGTTGAACCAAAGCGGCACATAGCTGCGTGCGCCGGATGGATCGGCTGCAAAGAAGGTAAGCAAGCATAGCAGCACAAAAAGCAGCGTGCGTTTATGGCCAAGAACACGGCTATAGGTTGCCATGCTGAATGCCAGCTGACCACCAATCATATCCCACAATTTCACTTCGGTCGTTAAAAGTCGTTTCACAGCGCGGTGTTCGCCCATTTGCTTTGAGCGCAACAATATAAGCCTTTCGGGTTTGAGCAATCGCAAGTTGCTCATATGCGATCACAAAAGATATTAAACTGACGCTAAATGGCATCAGGTTTGAAGTGTGTGCGTATTTGCACGAAGCTCTATGAATGTCAGCAGTTTATGAATTTATGCACGGTGCTATGTCTCAGAATATCAAAGGAGACGCACGCTATGAGTTGGAACCCCGCACTTGATCCGCATTGCCCTACTGGGGAAGAGGTGGACCTTATCGATACCGTCATCATTCCCCGCGCCCGTGATCTGGGCGGGTTCGAGGTGCGGCGTGCCTTACCTGCACCGCGCCGTCAAATGGTTGGACCATTCATCTTTTTCGACCAGATGGGTCCGGCAGAATTCCTGCCCTCGCGGGGGCTAGATGTGCGTCCGCATCCGCATATTGGGCTGGCCACGATCAGCTATCTATATCGCGGACGGATGCACCACCGGGACAGTCTGGGCACAGATCAATGGATCGAACCAGGCGCGGTCAACTGGATGGTTGCCGGGCATGGGATCACCCATTCCGAACGTACGGATGATACGACACAAAAGGATCCAATGCCGTTTTTTGGGATTCAAACATGGGTGGCGCTGCCGAAAGACCATGAAGACCGAGCACCGGAATTCGTGCATGCGGCACCGTCGGAATTGCCGCTCATCCAAGCCGAGGGCAAAGATGTACGGCTGATCCTTGGGGCGGCCTATGGTGAGACAGCGCCGGTCAAGATGGCGTCCGAGATGTTCTATGCCGACGCGGTGTTGCAAGCGGGGGCGGCGATCCCGTTGCCGGACAATCATGAAGACCGGGGCGTCTACGTTGTGGAGGGATCGATCACCGTTGCGGGCGACACCTATGAGGCTGGGCAGATGATGGTGTTCAGGCCCGGCGACAACGTGTCTTTGCAGGCCGGTGACCGGGGTGCGCGGCTGATGATGTTGGGGGGCGATACGTTGGAAGGCCCGCGTTACATCTGGTGGAACTTTGTGGCGTCTTCACAAGAACGGATCGAAGAGGCCAAAGACGCGTGGCGGCGTGAAGATTGGGCGGATGGTCGGTTTCACTTGCCTCCGGGGGATGATGAAGAGTTCATTCCGCTGCCTGAAAAATAAGAGCTGCGTTGGCGAAATTGTCATGAGGAAAACAGTGTTTCTGGCGCGTGTAAATTTTGCGCCAGAAAAGCTGAGGAAAGCGCTTGACGGGGCAGGGCACTGACCATAGAACCCGCGACACGCCCAGATGCGGGCGGCAGTGAGCGGTTGTAGCTCAGTTGGTTAGAGTACCGGCCTGTCACGCCGGGGGTCGCGGGTTCGAGCCCCGTCAACCGCGCCATCACTGCCTATCGCATCAGCGTGAAATGCGCGGTTGTAGCTCAGTTGGTTAGAGTACCGGCCTGTCACGCCGGGGGTCGCGGGTTCGAGCCCCGTCAACCGCGCCATTTCACACTTTTCACAACGATGTCAGGAACTTGATCAAGGCGTCCGTTGTGGCCTTGGGTGATTGGTCTGGAAAGAAATGACCGCCCTCGATGGCCGTGTGGCGCATATCGGACAGCCTGTCTTGCCATGTCGCTGGCACGTCCAGCAAATGGGCCATGGCGCCATCCTCGCCGTACAGAACCAAAGACGGGCAGGTCACCTTGCGGGACAGGTCGTTCCGGTCGTGATCCCAATCAATCTCGATTGCGGCGCGGTAGTCGTCGCACATTGCGCGAATGCAGGCCGGATCGCGCCACGCGCTGCGGTATTCGGCCAGCAGGTCGGGGTCGAAATCCTCAAGGCTGGCTTTGCCGAATCCCAAGAGGCAGCGTTCGAAATACGCGTCCGGGTCATGACCGATCATGGTTTCGGGAAACGGAAACGGCTGGGCCAGAAACAGCCAGTGGTAATACGCCTTGGCAATCCCGGTGCTCATATGCGTCAGCAGGTGCTCTGTGGGTACGATGTCCATCACCGTCAGGCTGAGCACGGCATCCGGGTGATCCAAAGCCATGCGGTGCGCTGTGCGCGCGCCACGGTCATGTCCAACCACGTGGAAGCGGTGGTGCCCAAGCGCTGCCATTAGCGCCACCATGTCCTGCGCCATCAGGCGGAAACTCATATCTTGGGTAGCGGCGGGTTTGCCGCTTTGGCCGTAGCCGCGCAGATCAGCTGTCACGACCGTGAATCGGTTTGTCAGGGCAGGCACCATGGGACGCCACATTGCGCGGGTCTGGGGAAAGCCGTGCAAAAGCAAAAGAGGCGGCCCGTTTCCGGCCACCTCATATGCGATCATCTCGTTGTTTTTTGTCGGTCTGAGTGTTTTCGTCATTTCGGTGACGATGAAACCATCACAACACTGGTCCAGTCAATGCTTGCAATGCGCGCAGTCTGATTCTGGGCCAACGTAATCAGGTCAGATGGGCTTTCGAAGCCGACATATTGCAGACCCGCATTGATATAGGTTTCGTCTATTGTGCTGAATCCAATGGCTGCGACGGCCCCGGCCACCAAACCACCTGCGTTCCAGCGTCCCGTCGCACGCGGGTTCATGATGCGGATCACGTTCACAAGGTAGAACACGACGAGCCCAATGATGAGGATCGACACGCCGTACATGGCATAGTTCAGGAATTGGGCTGGCCAACCAAGGTTCAGAAGAAACGCCTGGACCGTGTCCGGATCGTTGGCAGCGAACAATGCCGCAATGGCAAGGCCAAAGCCGAGACCAGACATCAGGATCGGACTTTCCGACGCTTTGCCCGACGAAGTCCCCAATTCCCAAGGTTTGCGTTCATCACGCGCTTTCGCCGGCGTGGCCGCAAACGCAGGATCGAGCCGTTCAATACGGCTGATGAAGTCATCACGATCCTGTTTTTTCAATATGCGTGTCATGCTGTAATCAATCGCGCGGAAATGTGTTCAGAATTAGAGCCCACTGCGGCTTATATGCGGAAAACTTGATCTGTTTTTCCCCTCCGACGCGACGTCTCATGCCACAATTGCCGCCTATTGCGCGCTCAGCGCGTCAAGAATGCGTGCCCAGCTGCGGGTTCCTTTATGAAAGCTCTCGATGTCGTATTTTTCATTGGGGCTGTGGATTTGGTCATCATCCTTGCCAAATCCGATCAACATCGATTCCGTTCCAAGTACGGATTGAAAATACCCGGCAACAGGTATCGACCCGCCGCTGCCAATAAAGGCGGCCTCGTCGGGCCACTCATCGCTGAGTGCCTTGCGGGCGGCTTCAAAGGCGGGGGCGTCAATCGACATCACCGATGCGGGTGCTGCACCATCGCTTTTGAAGGTGACCGTGCAGTCGCGCGGCAGCATCGCTTCAACCATCTGGCGAAAGCTTTTGTCGATGGCGTCTGGGTCTTGGTCGCCGACCAGCCGGAAACTGATCTTGGCGCTGGCCTTTGAGGGCAGGACGGTTTTGAACCCTGCACCTGTATAGCCGCCGCTGATGCCATTTACCTCGCAGGTGGGGCGTGCCCAGATCATTTCAAGCGCGCTGCGGCCGGCCTCGCCTGCAAGCTCAGACAGGCCAACATCCTTCAGGAAACCTGCGTGGTCGAACCCAAGCGAGTCCCATTGCGCACGCAACTCATCTGAAATCTCGGTCACGCCGTCATAAAATCCCGGAACAGTGATCTTGCCGTTCTCGTCATGCAGCGCCGCGATGATGTGCGCCAGCACGCGGATTGGATTGATGGCCGGGCCGCCATACATCCCGGAATGCAGGTCGCGGCTTGGGCCGGTGATGGTGATTTCCTGCTTGAGCATCCCGCGAAGCATTGTCGTGATTGCGGGCACACGGCTGTCATAGAGGCCTGTGTCGCAGATCAGGGCGATGTCGGTTTTCAACTCGTCGGCATGGTCCCTTAGGAACGGCACCAATGATGGTGACCCCGATTCCTCTTCGCCCTCAAAAAAGAATGTGATTTTGCAGGGCAGGGCACCGTGGACCTCTTTCCATGCGCGGCAGGCTTCGACAAAGGTCATGAGCTGTCCCTTGTCGTCCGATGTGCCCCGGCCCCGGATCACGCGGCCTTTGGGGCTGTCTTCGATCTGTGGGTCAAACGGGTCATTGTCCCATAGCTCAAGCGGGTCGACCGGTTGCACATCGTAATGGCCATAGAACAACAGATGCGGCCCCGGTCCATCAACATGGCCAACAACCATCGGGTGACCGGGTGTGACGCGTTTTTCCGCATCGATGCCGATAGAGCGCAGGTCTGCGACCAGCCAATCGGCGGCGCGGTCACAGTCTTGGGTGAATGCGGGATCTGTCGAGATCGACGGTATCCGAAGAAATGCCTTGAGCCGTTCAAGGCTGTCAGGGAGTTGGGAATCAATACGGTCCAGGACAGATTCGACAGACATTGCGGCGTTCCTTTTGGTGATATCGCCGGACCCTATCACCGCTTCGGAGACTGTCCAGCCGGTCTGGCGGTCTTTGCGCGGGGTCAATGATGCAGGAAAAATGCAGATTTTATTGGTCAAAACCACCGGTCCGGTTTGCGCTTTGACACAGATCAAGGCTGCGACGGTTGGTCATTCCCTAATCAGATTGTCATGGGGATATCTGACCTATATCCATTCTAAATCGTGAATGCGACGTGGTGCGACGGAAACGGCACCTAAGATCGCAGCCTGAAGGAGACGCCGGTGGACTACACTGACAAACTCGACGAAGCCTTGAATCGCCTGCACGAGGAAGGGCGCTACCGGACGTTTATCGACATCGAACGTCAGAATGGGCAATTCCCCCATGCGGTCTGGCGCAAGCCCGACGGTACAGAGCAGGACATCACCGTCTGGTGCGGGAATGACTATCTTGGCATGGGGCAGCACCCTGCGGTTCTTGACGCCATGCACGAGGCGCTGGATGCCACGGGTGCAGGCTCTGGTGGGACACGCAACATCTCCGGAACGACCGTCTATCACAAGCGGCTTGAAGTCGAGATTGCAGACCTGCACCAGAAAGAAGCGGCGCTTTTGTTCACGTCGGCCTACATTGCCAATGATGCAACGCTGTCGACCTTGCCCAAGCTTTTTCCGGGTCTTATCATCTATTCCGACGCGCTCAATCATGCGTCCATGATCGAAGGTGTGCGTCGCAACGGCGGAGCGAAGCGCATTTTCAGGCATAACGATGTTGCGCACCTGCGCGCATTGCTGGCGGCGGACGATCCCGATGTGCCCAAGCTGATCGCGTTTGAATCGATCTATTCGATGGATGGTGATTTCGGGCCGATCAAGGCGATCTGTGATCTGGCAGACGAATTCGGTGCTCTGACCTATATTGACGAAGTCCACGCTGTCGGCATGTACGGGCCGCGCGGCGCAGGTGTGGCAGAGCGCGACGGCCTGATGGGCCGGATCGACATCATCAATGGTACCCTTGCCAAGGCCTATGGCGTCATGGGCGGCTATATCGCCGCGTCCGAGAAAATGTGTGACGCGATCAGGTCTTATGCGCCGGGTTTCATCTTTACCACGTCCTTGCCGCCTGCGGTTGCCGCCGGGGCCGCCGCGTCTGTGGCGCATCTGAAGAAAGACCAAAGCCTGCGGGACAAGCACCAATTGCAGGCGCGTATTCTCAAGATGCGTCTCAAGGGGCTTGGCTTGCCGATTGTGGATCATGGCAGCCACATCATCCCTGTGATTGTAGGAGACCCGGTCCACACCAAGAAAATGTCCGACATGATGCTGGACCGGTTTGGGATTTATGTGCAGCCGATCAACTATCCAACGGTTCCGCGTGGCACAGAGCGACTTAGATTCACGCCCTCACCGGTACATGGGCCGCAAGAGATTGATAAGCTTGTGCAAGCGATGGATGAACTTTGGGCGCATTGTGCGCTGAATCGTGCCGAATTGAGTGCCTAATACTTGGAATCAGTGCAATAAACCTTGTCGTATGTTAGCGTAGTGGTAATAAAACGCGCGACTCGACTCACCTGGTACGCGCGACGCAGGCAGCGTGTAGACAGTTTGAACGGCAAGGGGCAGCGAGTATGATTGGGCGGAAAACCCCAAAGTCATCGCAGGGTACGACTGAGACCAAACCGCGTGGGTTCGATGATTTCGAACTCAGGCTTGGTGATGTCATGCGGGGCGAACGCGCCACTTTGGGCAAGTCTCTTCTTGATGTGCAGCGCGAGCTGCGCATCAAAGCGAGCTACATCGCCGCAATCGAAAATTGTGATCCCACTGCATTTGATACACCCGGATTTATTGCTGGATATGTGCGTTCCTATGCGCGGTATCTTGGCATGGATCCGGATGACACATACGCCGTCTTCTGTGCCGAAAGCGGATTTGAAACGGCGCACGGGATGTCTGATGCGGCGTCGTCGCGCAAGAAAATAGACGCCACAGTCGCAACCAGCGTCACGTCCGCGCGTGATCCGTTCTCACATCCGTCCTTGCCATTTGCCCCGAGCAGCGACTCCTTTTTGTCCCGGATCGAACCGGGGGCTATCGGATCGACGCTTGTTCTGGCGCTGCTTCTTGGTGGATTGGGTTTTGGCGGATATTCCGTCTTGCAAGAGGTACAGCGCGTGCAGCTTGCGCCTGTCGATCAAACACCCGTTGTTCTCTCTGACCTTGACCCACTCCAGACGTCGACCCCGACGTCTGAGGCGCCTGATGTCGTGGCGGGCACTGGTTTTGGGGCAGGCGTCTTTACGCCGCCTTCCAGTGTCGATTCTTTTGACAGGCTGTACCGTCCGCAAGCGCTGGATGTGCCAGTGCTGGTGGCGCGCGATGCGCCGATCTCTACACTTGATCCAAACCGGGTTGGGTCATTCGCCCAAGCGTCTGGTCAGACGTTGCCAAGTGTCGATCTTGACCCGATTGAGGCGCGTTTTGCCAACGTATCACCTGCGCTGCCCCAAGAGGGTGTGACACTGATTGCAGCACGTCCTGCATGGGTGCGCGTGCGCGGGGATGATCGCTCTGTGATTTTTGAACAGGTCATGGCGGCCGGTGACACATGGACCGTGCCTGCGACAGAAACCGACGCTCTATTGAATGTCGGGGAAAGTGGCGCGCTCTATCTGTCCATCAACGGTCAAACGGTCGGTCCGGTTGGTGCAGCGGGGTCGGTAACGTCGGACATGCCGCTCGACGGGCCGACACTTGCCGCAATTCTGGAACCGGCAGATGCGCAGTCCGACGGCGATCTGTCCCGCGTGCTTGCCGATCTGGGGCGCGACACCACGCAGCCGACCATTGGTCAGCCGAAGATCCTCGAAGACAGTGCGCCGGGGGTGGTCTTGGTTGCGGTGCGTCCAGCATGGATTCGGGTGCGCGCCGCCGATGGCAGCGTCATCTTTGAAACAATCATGAATGCGGGCGACACCTATGCCGTGCCCGCCACCGAAGAACCGCCAACTCTGCGGGTGGGAGAATCCGGTGCGATCTATTTCGCGGTGAACGGCCAAACTTATGGTCCGGCGGGTCCGCGCGGTGCAGTGACATCCAATCTGGCCTTGTCGGTTGATCAATTGACCCAGACCTACACACTGGCGTCCATTGAGGCCGACAGTGACTTGGCGCGGGTTGTCGCAGAACTTGCCGTTCCGAATCCTGTCGACTGAACAGTCACTACAAACCAGGATCGCTTGCAGACCGCGTTCAGCGGGCCTAGCTATATGCGTGGAACAACTGTACGATTTGGTTGACATTTTCAGCCGAAGGAGGGCTGCATGAGCCTCAATCACATTCGCCCGTGGCGCAACATCTACCGCCGTAAATCGCGCCAGATCATGGTGGGGATTGTCCCGGTTGGTGGGGATGCGCCGATCACCGTGCAGACGATGACCAATACACTGACGCCCGACATCAAGGCCACAATTGCGCAGGTTCAGGCCGCGGCAGATGCGGGCGCTGATATCGTGCGCATCTCGATCCCGGATGAAGACAGCTCGCGCGCGCTTAAGGAAATCGTCCGGGAAAGCCCGGTGCCCATCGTTGCGGACATCCATTTTCATTACAAACGTGGCATTGAAGCCGCTGAGGCGGGGGCCGCCTGCCTGCGGATCAATCCTGGCAATATTGGCTCTGAGGCGCGGGTCAAAGAAGTCATCCGCGCCGCGCGCGACCAAAATTGTGCGATCCGCATTGGCGTGAACGCGGGGTCGCTGGAAAAGCATTTGCTCGACAAATACGGAGAGCCGTGCCCGGATGCCATGGTCGAATCCGGTTTGGATCACATCAAGATCCTGCAAGACAATGATTTCCACGAATTCAAAATCAGCTGCAAGGCGTCGGACGTGTTCATGGCCGCCGCCGCCTATCAGCAGCTTGCCGAAGCCACGGATGCGCCGATCCATCTTGGCATTACCGAGGCGGGCGGTTTGATGACCGGCACGATCAAATCGGCCATCGGGCTTGGCAATCTTTTGTGGATGGGGATCGGCGATACGATCCGCGTGTCGCTGTCGGCAGACCCCGTGGAAGAGGTCAAGGTCGGATACGAGATCCTGAAGTCGCTTGGCCTGCGCCATCGCGGCGTAAACATCATTTCCTGTCCCAGCTGCGCGCGTCAGGGCTTTGACGTGATCAAGACGGTCGAGACGCTGGAAAAACGACTCGAGCACATCAAGACACCCATGAGCCTGTCAATCATCGGCTGCGTGGTGAACGGCCCCGGCGAGGCGCTCATGACCGATGTCGGCTTTACCGGCGGCGGCAATGGCGCGGGCATGGTCTACCTCGCGGGCAAACAAAGCCACAAATTGTCCAACGACCAGATGGTCGAACACATCGTCGAACAAGTGGAGAAGAAAGCCGCCGAACTGGACGCCCTCAACGCACAAGAGGCGGCAGAGTAGGGGTCCGTTTGCAAGGCGGTTTAGCGTGCCGCCTTGCGCTTAAGGACCAATGTGGAAGGTCAGCGACCCTCACGCAGCTCGGCGACGATCTCTTGCATCGCGTCCAGTGGTAAATAGCCACGGATCATCTGATCGCCCATTACAAAAGACGGTGTGCCGTTTATCTGGAGTGTTTGTGCCAATGCGCGGGTTGTGGCGAGCTGATTGGTGATGGCGTCGCTGTCCATCGCTGCAATCACCGCATCCGTATCAAGGCCCAGCGTGTCGGCCAGACGGCGCAGAGCGGTGTCATCCAAATCCCCATTCAGCGCGATCAGGGCTTCCTTGGCGGCTTCATAGCCTTCGTCTCCTGCGATCTCGCGGGCCGCAAGGGCAAAGCGGGAGGACAGGACCGAGTTTTCGCCAAGGATCGGGAATTCCTTGGCGACGTAGCGGATGTTGCCATCCAATTCGAGAAGCTGTGCCACCTCGGGATGGGCGCGGCGGCAAAAGCCACAGCGATAGTCAAAAAACTCTACGATTGTGACATCACCTTCGGGATTGCCGCCAACCCAGGAATAGCCGTCGTTGAAGATCGCGCCTGCGTTGTTTTCAACCAGCGCGACATCGCCCTGCACTTGTTCTGCGGCCTGACGCTCTTCGAGAACCTGAACGGCCTCCATGATCACCTGTGGGTTTTCCAGCAGATAGGCCCGGACCTGCGCGCCGAACGCGGCGCGGTCTGCATCGGACATGTTGTCCAGATTAAGGTCGGCAGCCTGAACTCCGGTGGCAAGCATGACGGCAAGAAAGGACGTGGCAAGGCGAGGTTTTAACATAAGGTTCTCCAGTCAACAGGCGTTGCGCTATTGCGCGCGTTGCGCAGCACTTAACACATCTTGCGCACGTTGCCATGGGCCGGAACCGCGCGCCAGCGCCCCTTCGGCCCGTTTGGCGTGAATCACAGCATCTTTGAGCCGACCTTGCACTGCGTAGCGTTCGGCAGTGACCAGAGACGCCATCGCGCCTTGGCCGGTTTTGGCATAGGCGACGGCCAGATCGCGCAGGATGCGGGTGTCGCTGAAATCGCGGCCGCGGGCGGCTTCGAGGGTGCGCAGCGCGTCTTGCGGGTTTCCGGCGGCAAGCTGGGCGCGACCCAGTCCGCCAAGGATCAGCGGTTCGCGCGGGGCCAGACGTGCGGCGGCGGAATAGACATTGACCGCATCTGACGCGCGGCGCGATTCCAACAGGATCTGCCCCTTGAGGTCACGCAGGAACGGGTCGTTTGGGCGCGATGTGATGGCCGCGTCGATATTGCTCAGCGCGCGGGCCAAATCGCTTTGGCGGTGGTACGCGATGGCCTTGCGCATCTGGGCAATGTCCGGCGAGACGCTTGTATCGGCCCGGCGCAGCGTCCAGGTCGGCGCGCGGGTGAACGCGGTGAGCTTGCCTTTGGCGCGTGCAAACCAATAGTCCGCCGTAGGATCGGGTGCGGCTTTGGCCGAGACGCCCGCAACCAACCCATTGAGCGCGCGCAAGCGGTCGCGGGTCAAAGGGTGCGACCGCATATACGGGTCTTGGCGCGATTCCGACAGCGCCTCTTGGCCGCGAAACAGGTCTTGGACCTCGATCGCACCCTTGGGGTCTATTCCAGCGCTGACCAGAAATCGGATCGAGCTGATATCCGCAGAGGCTTCTTCGGCGCGTGTGTGCGCCAGGAAACTGCGTAGGGCCGACGATTGAACGCCAAGGCCAAGGCCCACAGCGGCCCGACCATTGCCTGCTGCGGCGGCTGCTGCGGCCAGCACCATGCCAAGCCCGGCTGCGGTGCGGGCGGTTTGCATGTTGCCCAACCGCCGCGAGATATGACCGTTGGCAATATGCGCCGCCTCGTGGGCAATGACGGCTTGCATCTGGGCGGCCGTCTCCAGTTTGCTCAGAAGGCCGGAATGGATGAAGATGTGTTGCGTGTCGACGATAAACGCATTGAGCGTGTTGTCGTCGATCACCAGAATACGCACCTGGTTCGGGCTAAGCCCGGCAGCGCGCAGCACCGGCGCGCCAAGCTGTTTCAGCGCATATTCGATATCGGCATCGCGCAGCAGGGTCGCGGCGCGCAGCGGGGCCACTCCAATGAGCGCTGTCAGGCACAGCACGAGACCGGTCATCCGCAAAAGACGGAGGGTTGCTCTATACATTGACGTTGCCCTGCCTTCGCCCCTAGGTCTGCCTGTGACCAGTGTAGGAAGAGAATGATGCGGAACTCAAGCCGTGGGGCGGTTGATCCCTTTATCGTGATGGATGTGATGGAAGCTGCGCGCCAGGCCGAAGAGGCCGGGCATCACGTCATCCATATGGAGGTGGGCCAACCCGGCACACCAGCCCCCGCCATTGCCCGTGACACGCTGGCGCGTGCGATGCGCGAAGATCCGCTTGGCTATACCGTGGCGCTGGGTCTGCCTGCGCTGCGTCGGCGGATCGCGCAGCTGTATGGCGAATGGTACAATGTCGATCTGGATCCGGCGCGGGTGATCGTGACGCCGGGATCATCGGGCGGGTTTATCCTTGCCTTTACCGCCTTGTTTGATGCCGGGGACCGCATTGCCTTGGGTGCGCCTGGGTATCCGTCCTACCGCCAGATCATGAAATCGCTCGATCTGGTCCCAATTGAAGTGCAGACCCGCGCTGAGGCGCGCTATCAGCTAGAGCCGTCGGATCTGGATGGCATCGACTATCAGGGCATCATGGTGGCGTCGCCGGCAAATCCAACGGGCACGATGCTGGGCAAAGACCCGCTTGGGGCTTTGATTGATGCGGCACAGGCCAAAGGGGCTGCGTTCCTGTCTGACGAGATTTACCACGGCATTGAATACGAACAAAAGGCCGTCAGCGCGTTGCAGATCAGCGATGATGTCTGCGTGATCAACTCCTTCTCCAAGTATTTCAGCATGACAGGCTGGCGCGTGGGCTGGCTGGTGCTGCCAGAGCGCAATGTCCGGCAGGTCGAACGGCTGGCGCAGAACATGTTCATCTGCGCGCCCCATGCCGCACAGGTCGCTGCGCTTGCGGCCATGGACGCGGGCGACGAGCTGGACGCCAATATGGCCGTCTACCGTGAAAACCGTCGGTTGATGATCGAAGGTTTGCCCAAGGCCGGGTTTGACCGGATCGCGCCACCGGACGGGGCGTTCTATGTTTATGCCGACGTGTCGCACCTGACCGACGACAGCCGGGCCTTTGCCCGTGCCATTCTGGACGGCGCACGCGTGGCGGTGACGCCGGGGCTTGATTTTGATCCGGTGCGCGGTGGTGGGACATTGCGGTTTTCCTATGCGCGCTCGACCGGGGACATCATCGAAGGCCTCGACCGGCTTGGCCGCTTCATGCGTGATCGGGGACATATCGTCTGAGATATCTGCACTGTCCCCATGGGTCCGAATCCGGTAAGATGGACCCAACGGCCCGGTCAGAGGCCATGGTGGTTTGATGAGCAGACTTCTAAGTCAGTGTTGGGCAATTGCCTTGTCTTGTGTGCTTGCGTCACCGGCGCTTGCACAGTCCCTTGGTGCGCTTGCACAATTCGAAGGTGGCGGCGTCGAAGACACCTGGGGTGGGGCTGAACTAACGCTGGACCTGAGCCAGGGTGTTCCATGGCGCGTCTTCACGCTGACCGACCCAAACCGCCTTGTCATGGATTTCCGCGAGGTCATGTGGGGGGATGTCGATCCGCGCACGCTTGTGGATGCGGACAGGGTGTCTCTTGTTCGGTTCGGTGGATACAGGCCGGGATGGTCCCGGCTGGTTGCCGATCTGTCTGAACCCATGGTGATCGAGACGGCAGAGCTTGTGACCAATGAGGCCACAGGGGCTGCGTCGATCTTGGTGGTTCTGGATGCGGTTGACCAAGCGGCGTTTGATGCCGTGGCAGGCGCGCCGCGTGACAGCGGTTGGGATTTGCCTGAACCCGCACTTTTTGACGCAATGAAGCCGCGTGATCCGAACCGGTTGCGCGTTGTTCTTGATCCGGGGCATGGCGGCATTGATCCGGGTGCAGAGCGCGATGGTGTCCGCGAGGCCGAATTGATGCTGACCTTTGGGCGCGAATTGCAGGACGTGTTGCGCCGGGCCGGTGGGTTTGACGTCATGATGACACGGGATGGTGACTACTTTGTGTCGCTCGAAGCACGGGTGGCTTTGGCCCGCAACGCGGGGGCGGATGTGTTCATTTCGCTTCATGCGGATGCCTTGGCCGAAGGCGAAGCGCGGGGCGCTGCGATCTATACGCTGTCTGATGAGGCATCCGACGCGGCGTCGGCTGCTTTGGCAGAACGGCACAACCGCGATGATCTGCTGGCCGGGCTTGATCTGAGCCAATCGGACGACCGCGTGGCAAATGTGCTGATGAGCCTTGCGCGTCTGGACAATGCGCCGCGCAGCGAGGCGCTGGCGCGGCATATGCTTGACGGTATTCAGAACGCGGTGGGGCGGGTGCACAAACGTCCTTTGCGCAGTGCCGGATTTTCGGTTCTCAAAGCGGCGGATATCCCGTCGGTGCTTTTGGAGGTCGGGTTTTTGTCCACCGAAGCAGATCTTAAAAACCTGAGCGATCCGATCTGGCGACAAGGCATGGCTGCGGGCATTCGGGACGGGCTGTTGGTCTGGCGCAACGAAGACAGCGCGCTGGCCCCGCTCAGACGCAACTGACATGGCCTTTTTGACCCTGCGTCATAGGCAACCAAGCGCCGCTTTGAACGGCAATGTGTTTTGACCATCCGCCTTTGGTTTTGTAGAGGTGGATAACCGATACAGGGACACGCTGTGACCAGATTCATTCTGTCATTCTTTGGGGCGATCTTTACGCTTTTCACGATGGGCATCTTCATGGTCGCGCTGACCGTGGGTGGCGTGTTCTGGATGTACGGCCGGGATTTGCCCAGCCATGAAAGCCTTGCGCAATATACCCCGCCGACCATCAGCCGGATTTATTCGGTTGAAGGGCAGATCATTGACGAATTCGCACAGGAACGCCGTTTGTTCACGCCTGCGAATGAAATCCCCGATCTTGTCAAGCAAGCGTTCATATCAGCGGAAGACAAGAATTTTTACGAGCATCAAGGCTATGATCTGCGCGGCATCGCGGCGGCTGGATTTGACGCCATTGCGTCTGGCGGGCGGGATGTGCGCGGAGCTTCTACGATCACCCAGCAGGTGATGAAAAATTTCCTGTTGTCAGGGGATCGCCGGGTCGAGCGCAAGATCAAGGAACTGCTGCTGGCGTCGCGGATCGAAGAGACCCTGTCCAAGGACAAGATCCTTGAGCTGTATATGAACGAGATTTTTCTCGGGCAAAACTCTTATGGTGTGACCGCCGCTGCCCAGACCTATTTCAACAAATCATTGGTCGACCTGGCCCCACACGAAGCGGCGACGCTTGCCTCCATGCCCAAGGCCCCGTCCGAATTCCACCCTGTCCGCCGCAAGGATCGGTTGCTGGCGCGCCGGAATTTCGTGCTCAAGGAAATGCTGGAAAACGGCTTTATCGACGAACAGACCTTTGAGACCGAAGTCGCTTTGCCGCTGAAATCGGTGCAGAACGGCGATTATCCGGCCTTCCGCGACGCGCTGCCGCCGCGCAATTACTTCACCGATGAAATCCGCCGCCAGCTCAGTGTTGATTTCGGCGAGGGCGAATTCTTCTCCGGTGGCTTTAGTGTGCGCGCGACCCTTGACCCAGAGTTGCAGCTTGAAGCCGAGGACGCGTTGCAGCGGGCGCTGGAACTTTATGACCGGTCGCAAGGCGTGTGGCGTGGCACAAACAAATCTCTGCCGGTGGAGCAACTGGCTGATAGTGCCATCTGGCGTGAGGCGCTGTCCAATGTGGACATTGCCCGCGATATCCGCCTGGAAAACCCGTGGTATCCGGCAGTTGTGCTTGAGATCGGCCAGAACGACGCCCGGATCGGTATCGAAGATGTTGTGGACGACGAGGACGGCCACTGGATTCCGGCAAACGATGTGCAATGGGCACGCAAGCGTAACGCGGACGGTTCGCTTGGTCGCAAAGGGCAAGTTGCGGGCGATCTGCTTGAAGTGGGCGACGTTGTTCATGTGCGCCGGATGACAGCCGACAGCGATGGCAGTTTTATCCGCTGGACCTTGCGGCAGGTGCCGCAGGTGCAGGGCGCGTTCATGGCGATGGACGTCAACACGGGCCGCGTCATCGCCATGCAGGGCGGGTTCAGCTACCAGCATTCGGTCTTCAACCGCGCAACACAGGCACAGCGTCAGCCCGGATCAAGTTTCAAGCCTTTCGTCTATGCCGCGGCGCTCGACAGTGGTTATTCCCCGGCGACCATTGTTGTGGATGCCCCGATCGAGATCAACACCCCGCAAGGGGTGTGGCGGCCTAAGAACGCGTCGAACCGCTTTTACGGCCCAACGCCGCTGCGCACCGGAATCGAACAGTCGCGGAACCTTATGACCATCCGTTTGGCCCAAGAGGTCGGGATGGATGTGGTGGCCAGCTATGCGGAAAAGTTTGGTGTCTACGACAACATGGGCCGGGTTCTGGCCAACGCTCTGGGGGCTGATGAAACCACGCTCTACAAGATGGTCGCCGCCTATGCGATGTTTGCCAATGGCGGCGAAAGGGTCGAGCCGACGATGGTGGACCGGGTTCAGGACCGCTATGGCAACACTGTTTACAAACACGATCAGCGCGTTTGTGAGGATTGCACATTGCCCAACTTGCAGTCGGGGCTGGGACCAACCGTGCGCAGTGACCGCGAACGCGTGATGAATGCTGTCACGGCCTATCAGTTGACGTCGATGATGCAGGGCGTGGTTGACCGCGGCACGGCGCGCAACGCCATCAACCTGCCAGTTCCGACTGCGGGCAAGACGGGCACAACCAACGACGCCAAGGATGTCTGGTTCGTAGGGTTCACGTCGAACATCGTTGCGGGTTGCTATATCGGCTTTGATCAGCCGCGCAGTCTTGGCAGCGGTGCGTCGGGTGGCGGCATGTGCGGACCGGTGTTCAACGCGTTTATGCAAAAGGCGGTTGCCAAGTTTGGTGGCAGCGACTTCCGTCCGCCGGAAAGCTGTCAATTCATCAGGATCGACCGCAACACCGGCGCGCGACTCTCGAACGATGCAAGCGGCGACAACGTTGTGGCAGAGTGTTTCCGCGAAGGCGAAGAGCCGATTTTTGGCATTCAGTTTGACGGTGGCTTTGCGATGGGATCGAATTTCGAGCTTTATAATTCCGGCGCTCAAGCCTCAAGACAGGTTACAACGTCAAGTGGCGGAACAGCGATTGTCGGCCCCAAGGCGTCTTTTGGCACGCTCAGCTCTGGCGGGCTTTACTGATACCACTGGTGCACCTGACGGGCCGCGCTGCCTTGAAGGGGCGGCACGGCTGGTCTATCACGATGGCTGACCAAGGCCCGAGCAAACAGGAACGCCAATGCGCGCTGAGATCCAGAACATCGTTGAACAGATTGAGAAATCGGTAAACCTGCTGGGCCAGCGCCTTGATTGGGAAACGGCGCAGCACCGGCTGGAAGAATTCAACGCACGGGTTGAAGACCCCAAGCTTTGGGATGATCCCACGGCGGCGCAAAAGCTGATGCGCGAACGCCAGATGCTGGTGGACGCTATCGAGACCTACACATCGATCAAGCAAGACCTGTCCGACAATGTCGAGATGATCGAACTGGGCGATATGGAAGGGGACCACGAGGTCATCACCGACGCCGAGAACGCGCTCAAGGCGCTGGCTGACAAGGCTGCCAAGAAAGAGCTTGAGGCGTTGCTGGACGGCGAGGCTGATGGCAATGACACGTTCCTCGAAATCAACTCGGGCGCGGGCGGCACCGAAAGCTGTGACTGGGCCAATATGCTGGCGCGGATGTATGTCCGCTGGGCTGAACAGCATGGCTATGAGGTTGAGCTGCAATCCGAGACACCGGGCGAAGAGGCCGGCATCAAATCCGCCGCCTACAAGATCACCGGGCCAAATGCCTATGGCTGGTTGAAATCTGAATCGGGTGTGCACCGGCTTGTTCGCATTTCACCCTTCGACAGCGCTGCCAAACGGCACACGTCATTCTCTTCGGTCTGGGTCTATCCGGTGGTGGATGACAATATCGAAATCGAAGTGAACCCGGCCGATATTCGCATCGACACCTATCGGTCGTCGGGTGCAGGCGGGCAGCACGTGAACACCACCGATTCTGCGGTGCGGATCACCCATAATCCGACCGGCATTGTGGTGACCAGTTCGGAAAAATCGCAGCACCAGAACCGCGATATCGCCATGAAGGCGCTGAAATCGCGGCTCTACCAAATGGAATTGGACCGCCGCAACGAGGCGATCAACGCCGCACACGAAGCCAAGGGCGACGCGGGATGGGGCAACCAGATCCGGTCTTACGTCTTGCAGCCTTACCAGATGGTCAAGGACCTGCGCACCGGGCATGAAACCTCGGACACCAAAGGCGTGCTGGACGGGGATCTTGACCCGTTCATGGCCGCTACTTTGGCCCAGAACGTGTCGGGCAAGTCCCGCGCAGAGGCGCGATCAGAGTAGCTCTAGCGCGTCTCGCTTTGGTGGGCGGGTTGTAATCAGCCCGTGTTTGAGCACCGGGGACTCGGCGCAATAAATGAGACACCCCGTTGCCAAACCTCCCACAAGCGGCTTTCATGGAGCTGCGCGTACATCATGCTGGGGAGGATGGCATGACGGATCAACCTGAACTTGGGGTTCCAACCCTTTCTGATATGTCTGTGGGCATCCTGCGTACAGCCTTGCAACGTGGCTGGAACGACCTGATGCGTGCCCCCGGCTATGCGCTCGTCTTTGGTGGGTTCTACGTTTTGGCCGGGTGGGGCATTTCTGCAATCACGTTCTGGACCGGCACCACCTTTTGGCTGGTGCTGGCGGCTATTGGGTTTCCGTTGATCGGCCCCTTTGCGGCGGTGGGTTTTTACGAAGTCAGCCGCCGTCTGGAACGGGGCGATCCGTTGGTCATGTCCCAGATTATGGGCGTTGTCCTGCACCAATCGCGCCGGCAATTGCCTTCGATCTGTGCGATCATCGTCATCGTGTTCCTGTTCTGGTTCTTTATTGGCCACATGATTTTTGCGCTGTTCCTCGGGTTGAGCACGATGACCAATGTATCGACGTCATTTGATGTCTACCTGACGTCCAATGGTTTGATGATGCTGGTGGTGGGCACGGTGGTCGGGGCGCTGTTTGCGATCCTTTTGTTCAACATCACTGTCATCGCCTTGCCGCTACTCTTGGACCGCGAGGTGGATTTCGTGACGGCCATGATCACGTCGTTCCAATATGTGATGGCGCATCCGGTGCTGATGCTGGGCTGGGGCGCATTTATCGCAATGGTGACTTTCTTGGCCCTGATCCCGGGGTTTCTTGGGCTTTTGGTGGCCCTGCCGCTTTTGGGACATGCGACTTGGCACCTTTACGACCAGGTGCGCACACCGCCGATGGTGTGACCGTCTGTCCGGCGTCAGAGGGGGGCTAGGGTGCCTGTATCACGCCCCAACGCCACCAATGCATCGCGCAGGGACGCTGCCCGCGCGTCCCCACATTCGAGCGCAAACACATAGGCATGTGTCAGGAAAAACCCGGTAGCGTCCTCAGACACGGCCTCGTGCGCGGCTTGGTGATAGAGGTCGATCAGCGCGCCTGTGTCGTGGCGATCATGCGCATCGAGCAATGCCTGATCCAGTGACCCGGTCATCCGGCTGCGCGCTGCGTGGCAATCCGGTTTGCGGCCCATCGGTGAAAGCAATGGGTCGGGCCGTCCATAGCTGGCGAAAAGCGGCCCCCGTCAAAGCCTGGCGCGCGGCGGCCCCGTTGCATGCCTTCAACCACAAAGATGTCTTCCTCGAACACCACTTTCCACTGTTCGGCATTCTTTAGGCGCAAATTGTCATCACTGTCAGCGGTGGCATAGTAGAGATGGACCTGTTCGTTGGTGCGTCCCGGCCCATCCGGGTGCAGGATGATGGCAAAGCTGTGATCGCGGTGCACGCCCAGCATGACATTGGGATAGACCGAGAGGTATTCCGCCCCTGCGTCCCATTGCGGGGTCAGGTTGGCGAAATCGGCAAAGCTTTGGCCGCTGTCATCTTTCAATTGGCGATAGACCAATGTGCCCTGACCTGACGCAAGATCTTCGTGTTCGATGTTGTAGTGGTCTTCAAGCCGCGAATAGCTGTTCAGCCCTGGATGCACCCAAGGCAGATGGTAACTTTCGCAATAATTCTCGATCGCCAGTTTCCAATTGCCATTGACGGTCAGGGTAAATCGGCTGTCCGCGCCGCCATGAAACTGGGGCTGGTCGAACTCGGCCCACCGGGCAATGACATCTGCCATCGCGTCTTCAAAATCGGGGGCTGTGCCGGATAAGTTGATCCATACCACGTCGCGCCAGATGTGGCTGCGCACTTCGATCAGGCCAAGCGTGGCGCGGTCTATGTCCTTGTGCGCATTGAAGCCCGGTCCACCGACATGCGGCGTGGCGACCAGTTCGCCCTTGGTGCTGTAGCACCACGAATGATAGGGGCAGCGGATCGCGCCTTCGATTTTGCGAGGTTCCTCAACAAGGATCATGCCACGATGACGGCAAATGTTCTGAAACACCCGAACGACACCATCGCGGCCCCGGATCAATAGCAACGGTATGTCCAGAAAAGTGATTGGCACCGCATCACCAATTTCGGGGACATCCGACGCCACGGCCAAACCTGCCCAACCCACGCCAAACAGGGCGTCGCGTTCTTCGGCAAAGACCGCAGGATCGGTGTAATGCGCATTTGGAAGCCCGCGTGCCTGCGCTGTGGGCTTTTGCACGTCGGCAAGTATTGGATCGATCACGCTCATCGCAGCCTCCGGAACTCATTCAGCCGCAACGGTGCGCTTTCGTGCAGGTAGGGTCGCGTCAAATCACGACATTTGCGGCCATCAACCGACCTTGGACCAGTGCTTAGGAAAACGCGTCCTTTATCCGCAATTGCTTGCGGACGTATGGCGGCAGGTCTGTAATCTGACAGAACCCAGCGCGACGGGCGGCAGCACGGACCTTGGCCCCGTCATGGCCAAGATGTTCATAAACAAGCCGCACCGCGCGTGATCCGCCGGTGCTTTCTTGAACCGTCCGCACGGTATACCCAACCCAATAATTGTTATCAAAAAAAGGAACTTGCGCAAGAAAGTTGAAAGAGGTTGTGAAGGAATTGCGCCGGCTCACCAACCCTGCAACGCCTCCTTCTTGGGCAAGCAACAACCCGCGAAATTCCCGACTTCTGGAATCCGACGGCAACCCTTGCTGCCCCATTGCGTCTTTGGATTCAAATCCGCGCAGGAATGTTGCCCCATCCTTGCGGTAGACATAGACAAGTCCGAGCACGTACTGTGCCTCGTCGATAAAACTGCGACGTGTGAAGTTGTAAAAACCGCTTGGAAACATCGCTTCGCTCAGTTGCGTGATACCCGGTGCCAGAAACGCGCTGATTTCCGGATGCGACAGCATTGCGCTTGATGTGGCATCAATATTGGTGAGCGGCTCTAGGATGATCCGGGCGTCAACCTCGAAATACTGGCAGATCCGAAACAGCACGTCTGGACGAGGAAAGCTTTCGCCTGACAGGTACCGATTGAATTGCGTGCGGTTTATGCCCAGGTCGCGGCACAGCGCCGAAATAGAGCCAGCCGTTTTGGCAAGTTCGCGCAGGTTTGCACCCAATGTGTTACGCAGTTCGGACGGGCTCGGGCGTGTCACCAAATTCGCTTTCATATTCGACGTCGAAATGCCTATTCGATCACAGAACGGATCAAAATACTCGTAACAAGCACGTTTGAAGCGGCATATTCGAGGACGAAACTGGAAAATTTAAGTTCGCATGACGCTAATTAGGGTCAATCGTGACGCGCATATGCGTCAGGGTCAATCTCAAATGACACAAATTTCCGTCCTTCGACGCAGAGTTCGGGATGTTGTGACACTAAAAAAATTAACACATTGGAAATGTTAGATGGGGAAGCGATTGATATGAAACTGCAGAATATGTTTGGTGTCGTGCTGTGGTCAGACGCGGCGGCACAAAAAGCTGTTATCTGGTGTGAGGATCAAGGCGAGCTTGCTTTTTATACACCGTGTGACGGCAGCATTCACACCGCACCACTGCTGGATGCTGGTGATCTCATCCAATTTGAAGTGACGGTGCAAAAAAATGTGCGCAAAGCGTCCAACCCTCAAGTTGTGATGCCCTCGCATTCGCCTGACCTGCCACAAAAACTGCGCTCAGGAACGATGGCGGGTTCGAACTGCCCGGATCTAAATACTGTGAAGCGCTCGGAAAAGATCGTCGAGCTCGCGCGGTATTTTGAAGTCGAACCAAAAGAACAGGTCGCCTGTTCGGGTTAGGTCGCGCGGGTTGGGGTGCGAAATTACCCAACCCGCATGTTTTGGTTCAGACGCCGCGAGACAGCGCGGCAACACCTGTACGCGCCACATCGGCAAGGCCAAGCGGGCGCATGAGATCGATAAACGCGTCGACCTTTTCTGACGTGCCTGTGATCTGGAACACAAAGCTCGACAGGGTGCTGTCTACAACCTGTGCGCGGAAGATATCGGCAAGCCGCAGCGCTTCGACCCGTTTGTCGCCAGCGCCTTCGACCTTGATCAGGGCCAGCTCGCGCTCGACCGAGCCACCCTCAACAGTCAGATCATGCACTTCGTGCACCGGAATGATGCGGCCCAGCTGTGCCTTGATCTGTTCGATCACCTGCGGCGTGCCGGTGGTCACGATGGTGATACGGCTGGTGTGACCGGCGTGATCCACCTCGGCAACGGTCAGGCTTTCGATATTGTAGCCCCGGCCGGAAAACAGCCCAATCACCCGCGCCAGAACACCCGGTTCGTTGTCGACCAGCACTGCCAGAGTGTGGGTTTCCTGCACATCCGAAAATGTTGGGCGCAGATTATATGCGGAATGCTTGGTCGAGCCTTTTTTGATGTTCAGTGGAGACATGATCTTCTTCTTTTTCCAAATATGCCGGGGGTGTGGGGGCTGGCCCCCACCCAAAAGGTGATGTGGGGGGCAAGCCGCCTGTGGATCGACCCGGTGCAGCCGGGTCGAGGTGTTAGACCATCACCGCACCTTTTGACCCGATAGCGTCCTTGGTGTCAGCCTCACCCAGCAACATTTTGTTGTGCGGCTCGCCCGATGGGATCATCGGGAAACAATTCTCGTGCTTCTCGACCAGACAGTCAAAGATCACCGGGCCGTCATAGGCCAGCATTTCCATGATCGCGTCGTCAAGATCGGCCGGATCGCTGCACAGGATGCCTTTGCAGCCAAACGCCTCGGCCAGTTTCACAAAGTCGGGCAGGGCCTCGGACCAGGACTGAGAATAGCGCTCGCCGTGCAGCAATTCCTGCCACTGTCGCACCATGCCAAGGCGTTCATTGTTCATGATGAATTGCTTGACCGGCAGGCGGTACTGCACTGCGGTCCCCATTTCCTGCATGTTCATCAGCCAAGACGCTTCACCGGCCACGTTGATGACCAGTGCATCTGGGTGCGCGACCTGCACACCGATGGAGGCAGGTGTGCCATAGCCCATGGTTCCAAGGCCCCCCGATGTCATCCAGCGGTTGGGGTCTTCGAACCCAAGGTATTGCGCCGCCCACATCTGGTGCTGGCCGACTTCGGTGGTGATATAGCGGTCATAGCCTTTGGTCAGCTGCTCAAGCCGGTCCAGCGCATATTGCGGGCGGATCGCTTTGCCCGAGGGTTTATACTTGAGGCAATCCACGGCGCGCCATTTGTCGATCTGGCTCCACCACTTCTGGAGGCCTTCTTTGTTGACTTTGCGTCCGCGTGCTTTCCAGACCTTGAGGATATCTTCAAGAACATGGCCCACGTCCCCGATGATCGGCATGTCGGTCTTGATCACTTTGTTGATCGAGCTCGGATCGATGTCGATATGGGCTTTCTTCGATTTCGGGCTGAACGCGTCAAGACGCCCGGTGATCCGGTCATCAAAGCGCGCACCGATATTGATCATCAGGTCGCAACCGTGCATCGCAAGATTGGCCTCGTACAGGCCGTGCATTCCCAACATGCCAAGCCAATGCTTGCCGGAGGCAGGATAGGCACCCAGACCCATCAGAGTTGATGTGATCGGAATGCCCGTGGCCTCGACCAGTTCGCGCAGCAATTGGCTCGCGCCGGGGCCCGAGTTGATCACGCCACCGCCGCTGTAAAACACCGGACGTTCCGCGTTTTCGATCGCCTCGACCAGTTGCGTGATGGTCTCCATGTCGCCTTTGACTTGCGGCTGGTAATGGCTGACCTTTGCTTTGGCCTTTTCTGTATAGGTGCCGGTGGCGAACTGAACGTCCTTGGGAATGTCCACAAGAACAGGGCCGGGGCGGCCCGTGGTGGCGACGTGAAACGCTTCGTGCAACACGCCCGACAACCTGTCCGTGTCCTTCACCAGCCAGTTGTGCTTGGTGCAGGGGCGGGTGATGCCCACGGTGTCGGCTTCTTGGAACGCGTCCGAGCCGATCATGAAGGTTGGTACCTGTCCCGTGAGAACCACAATCGGGATGCTGTCCATCAGCGCGTCGGTCAATCCTGTGACTGCGTTTGTGGCACCCGGGCCCGATGTGACAAGAACAACTCCCGGCTTACCGGTGGCGCGCGCATAGCCTTCGGCTGCATGCACTGCGCCTTGCTCATGACGCACGAGGTAGTGGCGAATGCCATTTTGCTGAAAGATTTCGTCGTAAATCGGTAGCACAGCGCCACCGGGATACCCGAATACTGTGTCCACACCCTGATCCTTCAGGGCCTGAACCACCATTTTCGCTCCGGTCATTTGACGTGTCATGGCTTTGCTCCGTTTACAGACACTTCTGTTCATAACGCGAAAAAAAACCCCCGATGTTAAGTCGGAGGCGCATGGGGGGATGGTGAGGTTCCGTTACCGGCCCATGCGCATTTCTTCTACACTGACTAGCACTCGTGCCATCTTGATCCCTTTTCGCGTGGGCGGACATTATGGTGAGCCTTCGGGGGCGTCAACAGCGAAAAGGGCGAAAAAAGTTCTCTCGGCGAAGAAAAACTTGCCATTTATTGCGAAAGTTACCCGTGGACTTGAAATTTTCGGAAAACTGAACGGGTTGTTGGCGTATTTTCCTCAATGCTGGTGGGGCTAGGCAAGACAGTGACGGGCGATTGTCGAAGTCCTATCATGGTCTGCTCGGCACAAAAGGTGGTGTCTTGGGTTACCCACGGCTTTGTTTTTTCGGATGCGGGGACACGCGTGTCACAGTGACAGCGGGTTGATAGGATGACGCGCTGCTCGGCTTTCGCTGCTCGGCTTTCAATGGTGTTTCCATAAAAAAGACACTAAAAATGACGCATCTCTCGCTGGTATCAAGACTTGCGGACTGAAAGTTATCTAGCGACGGAAAAGCTGAGGAAAGTCTGTGGCTTCTGCCTAAAATTTACTCTTTTGTAAGTGACGTTAATTATTTGCATTCAGTTTTTTTTCTGATTACCGTCCGCACCACTAAATGATCCGCGCAAACAGCGGACTGGCTGTTTTTGTGCAACCAATTCCAGGGGAGGAAATACATGGATCGTCGTTCATTCTTGCGGACGTCAACAGTTGGCGCAGGGGCTGCTGCAGCCACTACGCTTGCGGCACCCGCATACGCGCAGGGCAATCGCACATTGACCATGGTCACATCAGTTCCGGACGGTTTTGCCGTGTTCGACGATGCGGCCCAGCTTGCCATCGACTACATCACCGCCATGACGGATGGTCAGATTTCGTTCAACAAAATGCCCGCTGGTTCGCTCGTCGGTGCGTTTGAAGTGTTCGACGCCGTGTCGTCCGGTCAGGCTGATGTGTACCACTCTGCCGAATATTACTTCCTGAACCAGCACCCTGCGTTTGCATTCTTCACCGCTGTGCCGTTTGGCATGACGGCACAGGAAATGGCCAACTGGTACTACCGTCGCGGCGGTCAGGAACTGCACGACAACCTGTCGAGCTTGTTCAACCTCAAGCCGCTGATGTGCGGCCAGACGGCAATGCAGCCGGGCGGTTGGTTCAACAAGGAAATCAACTCTGCTGACGACCTTCAGGGTTTGCGTTTCCGTATGCCAGGCCAAGGTGGTCAGGTGCTTGGTCGTCTTGGTGCCTCCGTGCAGAACATTCCGGGCGGTGAAATCTACCAGGCGCTGGCGTCTGGCCAGATTGACGGTGCCGAGTGGATCGGTCCGTACGCGGATGAGCGGATGGGCTTCCAGGAAGTCACCAAGACTTACTACGCGGCTGGCTTCCACGAGCCGGGCTCGACACTGTCCACGGTGTTCAACCTTGATATCTGGGAATCCCTTACGCCGCAGCAACAGACGATCTGTAGGGTCGCTTGTGAGGCGTCCCACGCGCAGAACACCGCACTCTCACTGGCTGAAAACGGTGCGGCTCTGGCCCGTCTGCAAGCCGGCGGCGTTCAGGTCCGTCAGTTCCCCGATGATGTCTGGGACGCGTTCGGTCGCGCCGCCAAAGAGGTGCGCGAAGAGAACATGGACGATCCGATCTATGCAGAGATCGCCAACAGCGTGTTCGACTCCATCCGGGAATCCTCGGGCTGGTACGAAATTGCTGACGGTGAATTCATGCGCCAGCGGAACCGCGTAAACGCAGGTTAATCAAAGCCTGAATTTGACCCCGTCCGAGCAGGTGTTCGGACGGGGTTTTTCGCCGCTTACATAACAGCCGCGATGCCCTGATGATCAGGGCTTTTAAGAGGGGCAGAATATGGTCGATTTCATCCTGTGGGTGCTTCAGAACATTGTAATGGCTCCGTATCACCTGTTGACGGCTGTCATTAATCCGGGGGCTTGGCTGAATTGGTCCAACCCCGAAGCCGTGATGCGGTTCATTTACTACGGTGCATCCGTCGAATTGTTCTTTATCGTCTTCACAACCTTTATCGTTCTCACCGCGCTCGGCCTTGCTTGGAAGCGCGAAATTCTTTGGGTTTGCGTACGCATTCTTGAAGGGATGGCGAACGGGATCGGGCGCATCGCCGCCTGGGCGGGTCTTTTGATGGTGTTGCAGCAGGTGATGATCGTGTTTCTGCAACGCATCTTCCGCGTGGCCGAAATCCAGATTGGCCCGCTTGGCACTGCGTTCGCGCAAGACCTGAGCTGGTGGGCCGAAGAGCTGAAGCTTTACAACGCTGCCGTGGTCGCGCTGTGCGTGACCTATACGTTTGTCCAAGGCGGGCACGTGCGCGTTGATCTGTTCTATTCCAAGATGAAATACGGCACCCGGCGTGTGGTCGATATGTTCGGTTGCATCGCCTTCATGGTGCCTGCCATCACAATCACCTATCTTTACGCCTGGTTCTTCATGTGGCGTCACCTGATGACGCCTGCCGTGACATCCACCAGCGATCTGGACCGGATGCTGATGCAGTCACGCATCTTCCGCTGGAACGTCGAGACCATTGGGTTCAGCCCAAATGGCTTCAACGCATATTTCTTGTTCAAGATCCTCATCGTGGCGTTTTGTGTGCTGACCTTCCTGCATGCGCTGGCGTTCTTCTGGCGGTCTTTGCTGGAACTGATCGAAGGTGAAGAGAGTGAAGGCAAGTATCTTGACCGGGATGCAATTGGCAGTGAAGCCGAAGAGATTGAGCACGCGATCCATTCGGGTTCAACCTGAACCCATGATAACGACACGACAGACAAAGACGCCTCAAACGGCGCGCAGCGGGGGGGCCGCATAATATGCTTTTCGGAATGGACGGAGTCGAGGTCGGGATCATTATCGTCTTCCTGACTCTATTTGCCGGGATCATGACAGGCTTCCCGGTGGCCTTTGCCATCGCTGGTGCTGGCGTGATTTCTTTCGCCATCATTGCGGCGCTGGATTCCGCTGGATTGCTGATCCACCAAGCCATCGACAAGGGCTCGCCTGAATTTGCGGCGCTTTTGGCCGAAGGGGTGGCGCGAGACGCCATTTCTGTCTTCCGATACCCAGAGTTGCCGCGCATCGAAGAAGCAGTGTTTCCGGGTGGTTGGGAACAGGCGATGGAGCGGAACCTGTCCTTTATCGTCAACCGCATCAACGAGCGCGTGATCGCGGGCCAATCCATCGAAACGCTTCTGGCAGTTCTGATGTTCGTCATGATGGGCATTACGCTTGAACGGTCGCGGATCGCAGAAGACCTTCTGACGTCTATGGCGCGGGTCTTTGGCCCGCTGCCGGGCGGTCTGGCTGTGTCTATCGTGATCGTAGGCGCGTTCCTTGCTGCATCCACTGGCATTGTTGGGGCGACCGTGGTGACCATGGGCTTGCTGGCGCTGCCCACCATGTTGCGCAACGGATATTCACCGGAATTGGCAACGGGTGTCATCGCGGCGTCTGGTACTTTGGGCCAGATTATTCCGCCGTCCATTGTGATCGTTTTGTTGGGTACATTGGTCGGTGACCTGTACGCCACCGGTCAGGAAACCCGTGCGCAGCTTGCGGGCTGTGGCGATGCGTTGACCTTCCTTGGGGAACCAGCGGTTCTGTCCGTGGGCACGTTGTTCCAGGCGGCGTTGCTGCCGGGGCTGTTCCTTGCCTTTCTGTATGGCCTTTACGCCTTTGGTTTCGCGCTTCTGCGTCCGGAAAGCGCGCCCCCCGTTCAGTTGGCGGGCTCGTCCGGTGAAGTCGTTACGCGCAACGAAGCGCTGACATGGTACCTGGCTGCGCCGTTGGGCCTGATTGCTGCGGTTGTTATTGGCTTCAGCGCCGGGGTGATCGGCAACCAGTCGATTTCCGTGTCTGACTATGCTGACCGCGCGGATGGGCCAAGCTTGCGGACGAATGTGTCCGAACAGTGTGCGGCGTCCATGATCGACTTGCATGGACAAGAGGCGTGGGACGAATCTGTTGCGCAGAAGGCGGCTATGACCGCAGCCGGTGACACCGGCGAGGTTATTGAGCTGACCGAGGAAGAGCGCGCAGCGGCATTGATCGTAGCCCGCGAAAACGCGGCCCCGATCGGGTCCGGCGTTGCGACGATCTTTACTATTCTCGGACTGGTGCTGATCCTGGCGCGCGGCGTGTCGCCGTCATCGGTGCCGTTGCCGCTGACAATCGGTGGTCTTGGTGTGGTTTTGGCCTTCCTGTGTGATGTTCTGTTCATATCACCGCTGACAGGTTCAGGGGTGACGTTTATGATCCTCGCGATCCCGATGGTGCTGACCATGATTGGTGTCTGGGTGGCGATGGGGCGTCTGTCGCAAAACGAATTGCTGCGCGTGGTGTTCCCACCGCTGGTTCTTATCGTCGCGGTTCTTGGGTCGATCCTTGGCGGGATCACCAACCCGACACCGGCGGCCGCACTTGGTGCCGCGGGGGCGATCATGCTGGCGGCCTATCGCAAACTCAAGGAAGAGCAAGGCGCCTCCAAGATCGTGATTTGGGCATCCCTTGCACTGGTCATCATGATCCTGCTGGGCGTGAACTTTGACCTGCGCATCACACGCGAAACCATTCCAGTTGAGGATTGGATTGCCTATGTGTTGGCACAGATCGCCTATCACTTTGCGTTCTTCGGCTTGCTCTATAGCTGCTGGGTTCTGTTTCGCACGAATATCCTTGGGCCAGTGGTGCGGGAAACCGCCAAGGTCACGTCGATGGTGTTCACCATCCTCATCGGATCGCAGCTTTTGAACCTTGTGCTGATCTCCTTTGGCGGTGAGCATTACATTCAGCAATTCCTGCGGTCGTTCGACAATGAAACGATCGTGTTCCTCGTGGTGATGCTGATCCTGTTCGTTCTTGGCTTCGTGCTCGACTTCCTTGAGATCATCTACATCGTGGTTCCTATCGTGGGGCCAGTGATCTATGGCGGGACGCTTGATCCGGCGTGGGTGACGATCATGATCGCGATCAACCTGCAAACCTCGTTCCTGACGCCACCCTTTGGCTTTGCGCTGTTCTACCTGCGAGGGGTCGCCCCCAAGGAAGTCACAACAGGGCATATCTATCGTGGTGTGATCCCGTTCGTTGGTATTCAGGTTCTGGGGCTTGGTTTGCTCTGGTTCTTCCCCGGCATCGTGACGATCCTGCCAGACTTGATCCAAAACTGATCCGGCCATCTGTATCTGTAATGTGAAAGGGCCGCCCCAAGGGGCGGCCCTTCTTCTTTGTGACGGCTTATGCCGCAGCCGGGTCGGCCTCTTGATCAGCCTTGGTCCCGTGTTCCGTGCCAGGCGCGTGTTCGGGTGGTGAATAGGTTGTAAAAAGCCGCAACATTCCGCTGCCGACATTTTGGAAGTTGTGATACGTGCCCGACGGCACAATCGCCACGTCTCCCGCCGAGATATCCATCTCGGTCTTGCCGATGGTCGCGCGGCCCATGCCGTCAACGAAATACAGCATCTGGTCATGCCCGGCATGGGTTTCGCCGCCGATCTCCTTGCCTTCGGGAATAGCCATCAGAACAAGCTGTGTCTTGTCGCCGGTCCAGATCACGTCCCGGAATTTGTCATTGTGTCGTGCAAGTTTTGCGATGGGCATCACAGGTGCGTGGTGCTCTGCCATGATTGGTGCTCCTCATGTCGTTACATCAGGTATAATGCAGAGGCCGAAAGGTTCGTTCCGATGGCAAGCAAGGCAGCGTTGGATCAGCTCCGCAAATCCGGCAACGAGATATTGGCGACCTGTTCGGCAATCGGATCGGTCGACATCGGATGCGTGTCCGCACAATAGCTGTCGGGGTTGAGAAACGGTTCCCATCCCCCGTGACGGTAGAGCTCAAGCCCCGAGAACGACGCCTTGTAGCCCATCTTGGTGCTGCCGGGTACCCAGTAGCCTAGATAGATATAGGGCAACCCGGCCTCGCGCGCGATCTCGACGTGATCAAGGATCATGTAGGTGCCTAGGCTTTGGGCTGGTACATCCGGGCTGTAGAATGAATAGACCATGCTCAACCCATCATCGAGCACATCTGTCAGGCACACCGCCTGCAAGTCGCGCGTTGTATTGTCGGTGTATTCGATCACCCGCGACCGGATTGGAGTTTCCTCGACCATAGCGGCGAAGTCGAACACATCCATATCGGCCATCCCGCCATCGGCATGGCGCGCGTCAAGATAGGTGCGAAACAGCTCGTACTGGTCTTCGGTGGCCCAGGCGCTGCTGGCGCGGCGGGTCAGGTGCGCATTGCGCTTGACCGTGCGCTTTTGACTGCGCGAGAGACGGAAATCTGAAACCGAAATACGCGCCGACAAACAGGCCGCGCAATCCGAACAAGACGGGCGATAAAGCACGTTTTGCGAGCGACGAAAGCCCTGCTTTGACAGGCTGTTGTTCAGCTTGTCAGCAGCTTCACCCTGAAGGGCGGTGAACAGCTTGCGTTCCATCCGGCCCGGCAAATACGGGCAGGGTTGGGGCGCAGTCACGTAGAACTGCGGCGCAAGTGGCAAGGAGTGGCGCATGGTCATCTCTTCGTCAGTACGATGCGACCGTAGCTTAAGCCTTTGGATCAGCCAACCCCCCAGAAAGGGGGACGCTTTAGCGTTCGAGGATCAGCTGCCCGTTGTTGATTTCCAAACGGCGAAAGAGGTGCAGATACTCCATCCCCAAAAGAGATTTGGTCATCTCACCCTCGTTCACAAAGGCCCGCAGGTTGCTGTCGTGAAACGGTCCAAGTGCCACGTCTTCCAATCTTACAGGCGCAGTGCGCACAAGGCCATTGGCGGTCATAGCTTCCGAATAAAAGATCACATCTTCCTCGTTCAGTCCGATCCGTCTGGCATCCTCGCGGGTCAAAACCATACTGGTGGCGCCGGTGTCCACGACAAACCGCACCGGCGTCGCGTTGATCTCAAGCGTCAGGTAGTAGTGCCCATCCGGGCTGCGAGGCACTGCTATGCGGCCTGCGTCAGACATCACCATCTGCTGCGGCTGCACGGTTTGGCGGATGTCCTCCCAAAGGCCCACACCGGCCAGCACGCCCATAAAGATAAGTCCCCAAAGCGCGGCCTGTTGCAGCGTCTTATTGAGGCTCTGGCGGTTCTGTACGACGAACCAGACCACAAGGGCGGTTGCCAGAATGCCCAGATAGGCCAGATTGCCGTAGTCCATGCCAGACATTGCTCACCCCAAGTTCGTCCCGACCGGTAATGTAGGATTGATAGGGTCGTTTGTGTAGGGCGGGGCCGCGTCAACTTCCTAAGACAAGCCCAAATCCGCGGATACCATCCAGCACGAACTGCACAGACAGCGCCGCCAGCAACATCCCCAAAAGCCGCGTCACCACGACAATCCCGGTCTTGCCCAACGCACGCTCGATGACATTGGCGCTTAGGAACATCACAAAGACAATCACCAGAACGCCAACCATCACAGCCAGGATCGATGCCATGCCAACGGCCCCCTCTGCCTCGCCTGTGAGCAGGATAATGGACGCAATCGCACCGGGACCGGCAATCAGCGGAATGGCAATTGGAAAGACCGATGGATCGGGAACATCGTCATGCCCCGCCTGATCCTCGCGCCGTTTTGTGCGACGTTCGAACAACATGTCGAGCGCGGTCAGGAACAACAGAATGCCGCCGGCGATGCGAAAGGCCGGCATGGAAATCCCGATAAAGCCCAGCACCTGCTCGCCGAAGAATGCGAACAGGAACAGGAGTCCCGCGGCGATGATCGTCGCCCGTATCGCAATCGCGCGCCGCTGTTCGGCAGTCATGCCGGGCGTCAATGCAATGAACACCGGGGTCAGGCCGATTGGGTCAATAACCACAAACAGGGTCACAAAAGCCGAGATGAGAAAAGCGGTGTCCATGCCAAAGGCTCAATCATGTTTGCGCAAGCGGTGCAAGTTGGCTCAGATCGCCTCTGCCGCCTCAAGCTTTTTCAATGCCGCTTCCCAAAGGGCTTCGGCCTTGTGCAGCCCTTCCATGACTTCAGCATATTTCTTGTTCCAGGTCTCAAGCTCGCCCTTGCGCCCCGGTTCATAAAGCGCCGGGTCAGCCAGCTTTTTCGCCAGCGTTTCGCGCATTCCTTCAATCTTTTCGATCCGCGCTTCGCATTTGCGCACGTCCGCCTTCATCGCCAGCATCGTGTCTCGGTCAGGCCGGGCAGGGCGCGCGGGTTTGGGCTTTTCTACCTTGGCCGGTTTGTCCGGGGTCAGCAGCATCGTGCGATAGGCGTCCAGATCGTCCTCATAAGGCGTGACCGAGCCGTCCTTCACCAGCCACAATCGGTCTGCCACCATCGACAAGAGGTGCATGTCGTGGCTGACCAGAATGACCGCGCCGGAATAGGCGGTCAGCGCCTCGACCAGCGCTTCGCGGCTTTCGATATCAAGGTGGTTGGTCGGTTCATCAAGGATCAGCAGATGTGGCGCGTCCAGCGTGGCCAGCAATAGCGACAGACGTGCCTTTTGCCCACCCGACAGCTTGCCCACCACCGTGTCCGCCTGCGCCGCCATCAGGCCAAAGCCGGCAAGCCGCGCCCGATGCCGTGTTGGCATTTCACCGGGACGGGCGCGCCGCAGGTGATCCAGCGGTGTTTCATCAATATGAAGCTCGTCCACCTGATGCTGGGCAAAGAACCCGATGCGCAGCTTCGAGGACCGCGTGATCCGTCCCGCCATCAAGGGCAAACGATCCGATAACAGCTTGGCCAGCGTGGATTTGCCCTGACCGTTCTTGCCCAAAAGCGCGATCCGGTCGTCCTGATCGATCCGCAGGTCCAGCTTGCGCAGCACCTCGGTGTCCCCATAGCCGGTGACGCCGTTCTCGACCCGGATGATTGGCGGCGACAGTTCGTCTGGCTGTGGGAAGCTGAAGACGCGCTTGGCGATGTCTTCGGGCGCGCTGACCATGTCCATGCGTTCGATCATCTTGAGCCGCGATTGCGCCTGCTTGGCCTTGCTGGCCTTGGCACGGAACCGGTCGACGAAGGACTGAAGATGCGCCACACGCGCCTGTTGTTTCTTGGCGACCGCCGTGGCCTGCGCGCGCCGCTCTGCGCGCTGGCGGGCGAATTGGTCATACGGGCCTTGGTAATAGGTCAATTGCCGCTCTTCGAGGTGCAGGATCGACCCCACCGCCCGGTTCAGCAAGCCCCGGTCGTGGCTGATTACGATGACAGTGTAGGGGTATTTCGCCAGATAACTTTCGAGCCACAACGCCCCTTCAAGATCAAGATAGTTGGTCGGCTCATCCAGCAGCAACAGATCGGGCTGCGAGAACAGCACCCCGGCCAAGGCAACCCGCATCCGCCACCCACCGGAAAAGGCCGAACAGGGCATCTGCTGATCGGCATCGTCAAAGCCCAGACCCTTGAGGATCGCCGCCGCACGGGCCTCGGCGGACCACGCGTCAATATCGGCCAGCCGCGTCTGCACCTCGGCAATGCGCGCGCCGTCCGTGGCGGCCTCGGCCTCGGCCATCAGGGCCGCACGCTCGGTGTCGGCCTCAAGCACAGTGTTTAGCAGCGAAATGTCCGATCCGGGCACTTCTTGGCTCACGCCGCCAATGCGTGCGCCGCGCGGCACCGAAATCGCGCCGCCCTCCAAAGCCAGTTCGCCCCGGATCAACCGGAACAGCGTGGTCTTGCCCGCACCGTTGGGGCCGACAAGGCCGACCTTGTGACCATCAGGAATGACCGCCGATGCTTCTTCGAACAAGGGACGACCGTCTACCGCGTAGGTGATATCTTCAATCTTCAACATGGCACGCCCTTACCAACGCCAAACGCAACAAACCAGCGCCCATATCTTCTCGGGTTCAAAAATATCCCGGGAGTTTGAGGGCAGAGCCCTCAAATCCTTGCAGGGCAAGGATGCAAAGCCCCTGCAAGGGCTTTCCAACGCGAAACCTGCATGCTAACGGGCGCGCAATCATTCACTCAACGGAGCGACCAACATGGCCCTCGAACGCACATTCTCGATCATCAAACCCGACGCAACACGCCGCAACCTGACTGGCAAAATCAATGCCAAGTTCGAAGACGCTGGTCTGCGCATCGTCGCGCAAAAGCGCATCCACCTGACCAAGGCGCAGGCAGGCCAGTTCTACGCGGTCCACGCTGAACGCCCCTTCTATGACGAGCTGTGCGAGTTCATGGCGTCCGAGCCGGTTGTGGTTCAGGTGCTCGAAGGCGAAGGCGCGATTGCCAAGAACCGCGAAGTCATGGGCGCCACGAACCCCGCAGACGCAGCCGCTGGCACCATCCGTGCAGAATTCGCTGAATCCGTTGGCGAAAACTCGGTCCACGGGTCCGACGCACCGGAAACAGCCGCAGAAGAAATTGCGTTTTTCTTCTCGGGTCTCGAACTGGTCGGCTAAAGTTGGGGGCGTGCTTACACGCACCGTTCAATGCGTAAGGCCGGGCCGGTGTGCCCGGCCTTATCGTTTCAGCCTCACTCCAATCTCGTCCATGAACCGCTCGATCCCGGACGGCACACCGTCTGACCGCGCGGCCACTTCGGCCTTGATGGCATCGAACCTGACCCGCAGGGCCTTTTTCTCGTCGCCCTTGCAATCGTTCCAGGGCCGTCCCTGCAATGCCATGTGCAACACATAAAACCCGATGAAATGCGGCTGCGTGCCCGATAGCAAAAGCCTGAGATAGGCTGCATCCGCGCCGATCTCGCGCAGGGCCTCTGCTGATGTGATACCAGCCTTGGCGCAGGCCTCTTCCATCGCAGGCCCGAGATTGCGGATGGAGGAGACCGGCTCTGCCATCACGCCGCTTTGGCCAACCCGGCAGCAAAGTCGCACAGGCTGCGCAAGGCGGTCTCGAACCGCGCGTCATCTACAGTCATGGCAACCCGCACATGGCCCGCCGCTGACGCGCCAAAGCTTTCGCCCGGCATCACTGCAATCGCGCATGTGTCCAACAATGCATTGGCAAAGCCCTCGCCAGACAGGCCCGTGGCGCGCACATCCAGCATCACATACATCGCGCCTTGTGCCGGGATCATCCGCACCACTTGCTGTTCGCCCAACATCCGCTCCGCAATCGCACGCCGGCGCTGGAACGGGGCCGCAATTTCGGCTTCAAGTTCTGCACCCGCGCGCAAACCGAACAAGGCGGCGTCCTGAATATAGCCGGGCACGCCGTAGGTGGTGTTGGTCGCCAGATCGATCAGACTTTCGATGGCCACCTCTGGTCCAACGATCCAGCCGATGCGGCTGCCGGTCATGGCATGGCTTTTCGACATTGACCCGATCACCAATGTGCGTTCGGCCATTGCGGGCAGGGCGCGGGGCGACAGATGCGCTCCGTCCCAGACTTGCGTGTCATAGACCTCGTCCGAGATCAGCCACATGTCCCGCGCGCGCACCACATCGGCGATCCCTTGCAATGTCGCGCGCGGATAGACTGCGCCTGTGGGGTTGTTCGGTGTGTTGATCAGCAAAGACGCGGCACCCTCGCAGGCCGCCTCCAGCGCCACCCGTTCTGGCAAGAACCCTTGCGAGGACCGCGTGGCCACGACGCGCGGCTGCGCGCCGGCGGCGCGAACCACACCGGGATAGGTGGCGTAATACGGGTCGACATAGACAGCGATGTCTCCGGGCGCGCAGACCGCCATATGAGCGGCAAAAAGCCCCGCCTGACCGCCGGGGGTGATCAGCACGTTCTCACGCAGGGTCGGCACGCCGGACCGTGCCTGTACCCGTGTGGCCACTTCGTCGCGCAGCGCCGCGATGCCGGGAACCAGCGCGTATCCGGTGTGGCCGCCTAGGGCGCTCTGGTGCATTGCGTTCAGGATCGACGGATCGGTGCGGATGTCATGTTCGCCAATGGTCAGTTCGGTCACGTCATGCCCCGCCGCCACCATCGCGCGGGCGCGGTAAAACACATCCCATCCGTCTGATCCGTCTCCGTTCAACGTGGTGATGCGGTGTGACAAGGCTGGCATAGGGCTCTCCGAATGGTTCCTCCTGTCCTGCCAGAGCGGGTGACCGAGAGTCCAGATCGAACAGGTGTGACCGCAGCCGTTGCAAAACGGCTTGTGCGCAAAATTCTTGACCGCAAGCATGGAATCCGGATACCCCGTTCACATGACCCGTATCGCAACACACATTCGCTGCATTACCCGCTAATCCATTTGGCGGGCCGGTCTTCTATTCCCATCTTTAGATGAAGTTGCTACTCCCGCCGCAATCCCGGCCCGCGAGGAGCACCCATGACCATCCGGCTCACCAACACCGCCACCCGCACCAAAGAGGAATTTACGCCTCTCGATCCGACCAACGTGCGGATGTATGTCTGCGGACCCACTGTCTATGACCGCGCCCATCTGGGCAACGCGCGGCCGGTGATTGTGTTCGACGTGCTTTACCGTCTGTTGCGCCATGTCTACGGCGCGGATCACGTCACCTATGTGCGCAATTTCACTGATGTGGACGACCGTATCAACGAAACCGCCCAAAAGCGGCGCGCAGCGGGGGCAGACGGCACGCTTGAGGCGCTGATCCGGGAACGGTCGGACGAAACGATTGGCTGGTATCACGCCGATATGGATGCGCTTGGCGCTTTGCGCCCCGACCATGAGCCGCGCGCAACCCAATACGTGGACCAAATGGTCGCGTTCATCGAAGATCTGATCACCAAAGGCCACGCCTATGCCGCCGATGGCCATGTTCTGTTCGCTGTGGACAGTTGGCCCGAAGGCTATGGCAAACTGTCTGGCCGCTCCATCGACGACATGATCGCTGGTGCCCGGGTCGAGGTTGCACCCTACAAGCGCAATCCGATGGATTTCGTGCTGTGGAAACCATCGACCGATGACCTGCCGGGTTGGGAAAGCCCGTGGGGCCGGGGGCGTCCGGGCTGGCACATCGAATGCTCGGCCATGGCGCATGAATTGCTGGGCACGGAATTCGACATTCACGGCGGCGGCAACGACCTGATGTTTCCGCACCACGAGAACGAGATCGCGCAGTCGAAATGCGCGGGGCATGGGTTTGCCCGCTATTGGCTGCACAACGAGATGTTGCAGGTCGAGGGCAAGAAGATGTCCAAGTCTCTGGGCAATTTCTTCACCGTGCGGGATTTGCTGGATCAGGGCGTGCCGGGCGAGGTGATCCGGTTTGTGTTCCTGTCGACGCATTACCGGAAGCCGATGGACTGGACGGAGAAGAAGGCGGAGCAAGCGAAAGAGACTTTGGAGAAGTGGGCACTTTTCACCAAAGACGTCAAAGCCTCCGATAGCCTGCCGACAAAATTTATCGAGATATTATCGAACGACCTAAACACACCCGGCGCTATTGCTGAGTTACACAGAATGAGTAACGGCGGTGAATATGAAGAGCTCAAATCTGTTTTGAAATTCCTGTCAATGGAATTGCCTTTAAGTGAGACTGATGCTGGCGTTTTCGATTTTCTAGTTGAAGGCGAAACAGTGAGACCTTTGATTGAAGAATTGATCCAAGAAATGCAAAAGGCGCGTGCTGAGAAAAACTTCAGTCGATCAGATGAGATTCGTGATGCCTTCAAAGAGGCAGGAGTTTCAGTTCGTTTTGAGAAGGATGGTGAGACTATTTATAAGCGCGAAGCGAATTTTCAGCTAGCACCGCTTGAAAAGGTTGCTTCGAAATGAACCCCTGCGATTCAAACCACTCCGCCCGGCGGCACGCCGGGCAGCCCCCGACCGCCCCCATGGGCGGGGGCTTCTCCCCCGCCCGCGGCCGGGGGCTGCCCTTTGCACGTTGCGTCGACGGTAAAGACAAGGCTTCAGGGTCGGGCGCGGCCCTCTGTTCTACAGGGACGATCCGATGACCAAAATCCGCCTCACCCTTTACGACACCACGCTCCGCGACGGACAGCAAACGCAGGGTGTGCAGTTCTCGACCCCCGAAAAGCATCGCATTGTCGCCGCGCTCGACGCCCTCGGTATCGACTATGTCGAAGGCGGCTGGCCGGGTGCAAACCCCACCGACAGCGCGTTTTTCGATGAGGTCGGGCACACGAAAGCCACTGTCACCGCTTTTGGTATGACCAAACGCGCGGGCCGGTCTGCGGACAATGATGATGTGCTGGCAGCGGTCATGAATGCGGGCACGCAGGCTGTCTGTCTAGTGGGCAAGACGCATGATTTCCACGTCACCGCAGCGCTTGGCATCACGCTGGATGAAAACGTCGAAAACATCCGCGCGTCCATCGCGCATGTCGTGGCGCAGGGGCGCGAGGCGCTGTTTGACGCTGAACACTTCTTTGACGGCTACAAAGCGAATCCAGATTACGCGCTGACCTGCCTAGGCGCGGCCCATGACGCGGGCGCGCGCTGGGTGGTGCTGTGCGACACCAATGGCGGCGCGCTGCCCTCCGAGGTGGGACGGATCACCCAAGCAGTGATCGAAAGCGGCATTCCCGGCGATCATGTGGGCATCCACACCCACAACGACACCGAAATGGCCGTGGCCGCCACACTGGCCGCCGTCGATGCCGGTGCGCGCCAGATCCAGGGCACGCTGAACGGCTTGGGCGAACGCTGCGGCAATGCCAACCTGACCGCGCTGATCCCAACACTGCTGCTCAAGGAACCCTACGCCAGCAGCTATGAGACCGGGGTCACGCCTGAAGCGCTGGACGGGATGACCCGGATCAGCCGGATGCTGGACGAGATCCTGAACCGCGTGCCGCTGAAGCAGGCGGCGTATGTCGGATCGTCGGCCTTTGCCCACAAGGCGGGTCTGCATGCCAGCGCGATCCTCAAGGATCCGACAACCTATGAACATATCGACCCCGCACAAGTGGGCAATCGCCGGGTGATCCCGATGTCCAATCAGGCAGGCCAGTCCAACCTGCGCCGTCGCCTGTCCGAGGCGGGGATCACGATCAAAGACAAAGACCCCGCGCTGGCCCGCATCCTTGACCGGATCAAGGCGCGCGAGGCCGAAGGCTATTCCTACGACACGGCACAGGCGAGTTTCGAATTGCTGGCGCGCGAAGAGTTGGGGCAATTGCCCGACTTCTTCGAGGTCAAGCGCTACCGCGTGACTGTGGAGCGGCGGAAGAACAAATACAACAAGATGATTTCGCATTCCGAGGCGGTTGTTGTCGTCAAAGTCGGGGACGAAAAGAAACTGTCGGTGAGCGAGTCGATGGACGAGCTGGGCAATGACCGCGGGCCGGTGAATGCGCTGTCCAAGGCGCTGGCCAAGGATCTCGGGCCCTATCAGGACATCATCGACGATCTGCGTCTGGTGGATTTCAAGGTCCGCATCACCCAAGGCGGCACCGAAGCCGTGACCCGCGTGATCATCGACAGCGAAGACGGGCAGGGGCGGCGCTGGTCCACCGTGGGCGTCAGCGCCAACATCATCGACGCGTCCTTCGAGGCGCTGCTGGATGCGGTGCGCTGGAAACTGGTGCGGGACACGCACCCGACATGAGCTTTGACGTCGATCTGATCGCCTGTGCGCAACTGGTGGAACGCGGTGATCCCGACCGCTTTGCCGCCACGATGGCCGCGCCTGTGGCTGTGCGCAAAGTGCTGTTCCCGATCTATGCCTTCAACGTCGAGGTGTCGCGGGCGCCATGGGTGACGCAAGAGGCGATCATCGCCGAGATGCGGTTGCAATGGTGGGCAGACGCGCTTGAGGAAATCGCAAGCGGTGGACTGGTTCGGCGGCACGAGGTTGTCACCTCGCTCGCGCATGTGCTTGACGCGCCAGCCGCGCGGATCTTGCAGCGGGCGGTTCAGGCGCGGCTTTGGGACGTTTATCGTGATCCATTTGAAGATGATGCCGCATTTTCAAAATATATCGAAGACACAGCCGCCTCCTTGCTGCTGGCCGCATCGCAGGCCCTCACCGGCACCGCGCCTGTCGCGCTGCGTGATCTGGGCTATGCCATGGGTCTCGCGCAGTTCTTGCGTGCGGTGCCAGAGCTGGAACGGCTCGGGCGCAGGCCTCTTGTTGATGGGCGGCCCGAGGCGGTTCGGGCGCTGGCCACTGAAGGATTTGACCGTTTGGTAAAATCCCGCAAGGCACGGGCGACGATCCCCTTGGCTGCCCGGCCGGTGACTTTGGCTGCCTGGCAGGCAGGACCGATCCTGACACAGGCCAAAACCGATCCGCGCCGTGTGACCGATGGCACTTTGGGCAGCTCTGAGGCGGCCAAGAAAGCCCGGCTGATGTGGCAGGCCATGTCGGGGCGCTGGTAGGTCGGGTGGCCTAGACCGTCTGGTCCTTGGGCCGCAGCGTCAACCAGATCAACGCGCCCCCAGCCAGCATCAGGAACGGGGCCATAGCCATGTTCACCGCACTCCAGCCTTCGACCGGGGTGCCGCCGGAACAGTTCAGCAACCCGCCCGAGGCCAGCGACGCGATGGTCACACCGCCGAACACCAGCACATCGTTCATGCCCTGAACACGTCCGCGTTCATGCGGTTCATGCGCAGCGGTCAGCATGGCAGTTGCGCCGATGAAGCCAAAGTTCCAGCCAAAGCCCAAGAGGATCAGGGCGATATAGAAATTCTCGATCTCGACGCCCTGCAAGGCAACGGCACCGGCGGCAGCCAGAATGACAAGCCCCGCAGCGACGATCTTTTCGACGCCAAAGCGCACGATCAAGTGGCCGGTAAAGAAGGATGGCGCGAACATGGCCAGCACATGCGCCGACACGATATCGGCGGCGTTTCCAGCCGTGTACCCGCACCCCACAACCGCAAGCGGGGTCGAGGTCATGACAAGGTTCATCAGCGCGTAGGTGACCATTGCGCAGATGATTGCCACGGCGATGCGCGGGGTTTTCAACAGCTCCAACCGGGTGCGGCCTTTGGGGTCGTCCGCCTGTGGCGCTTTGGGTTTCGGGATGTCGAGGAACAGGAACAGGGCAGAGCCGACCACGTTGAGAACAATCACCGCGAAATAAGTGCCAAGGAACGGCACAACATAGGAATCCGCTGTCGCCTTGACCAATTGTGGCCCGAGCACTGCTGCGGCCAGACCGCCGGCCATTACATAAGAAATCGCCTTGGGACGGAAGGCATCCGTCGCAGTGTCGGCGGCGGCAAAGCGGTAGAAGCCTTGGGCCGACATGTAGATTCCAGTCAGGAAGCTGCCCAACAAGAACACTGGAAACGATGCGATATAAAGTCCGTATGCGCCGATTGCGCCGCCCAATGCCCCGCCCAGTGCCCCCACGGCAAACCCGGCGCGGCGTCCGAATTTCTGCATGAAGGCCGAGATCGGTGTGGCGGTGATCATTGAACCCAGAACGATCAGGGAAATCGGCAGCGTGGCAAAACAGATATTTGACGCCAGCGATTGCCCCGCCAGCCCACCCACGGTGAACAGCATCGGCATCTGCGCGCCCAGGATCGCTTGTGCCAGAACCAGCACATAGACATTGCGCTTGGCGCGGCGATTTTCTGTGGCGTCGTCCGGGGTGGCGTGGTCAAGTGTACTCATGACAGCAGCCGTAGGTCCAAATTCAATTTCTTGCAAGTGTGACTGCGTCCGCATGGCGCTTTGCGTCGTGGTTTTGTAAGCGGTTGGTCATGACGGTTTTCGACGGCTCCAATTCCGCAGGGCAGGGTTGCGTGGCGATCCTTGGGGGATCTGCCGAGGCGCGCGCCCTGGCGGGGCATCTTGGCGATCGCGCGCGCCTTTGGTTGCCTGCGCGGGACCGGGTGACGGGGCAGGGCGCTTCGGATCAGACGGGTTTGGCGGATGTGATGCAGGACGCGTCAGTTCTTGTGGTCGCCGCACATCCCTGTGATCGGGACACGGCGGCATTGGGCGCAAAGATGGCTGCGCGGTTCGAAGTGCCAAGCCTCACGCTGGCCCGGCCCGAATGGCATCCCACGCGGCGGGATCACTGGCTCAGCGTTGCTTCGGCGCGCGATGCTGCTTGTATGATCCCAAAGGGTGCGCGGGTGTTGGTCACGCTGGGGCGTCCGGCGCTTGGGGAGTTGCGGGCGCTGCGCCACGCGCATGTGTTTGTGCGGCAACTGACGGAACACCACGACCCGTTTCCGCTGAAACACGGACGCTTTCTCTTTGGGGATGCGCCGTTTCCCGAAACTCAGGAATGCGCGCTTATGCGCAGGTTACGGATCGACGCTGTGCTGACCCGCAATGCAGGAGGGCCGGGTGGTTGGCCCAAGATCGCCGCCGCGCGCGCACTTGGACTGCCGGTCTATATGGTGGCCCGCCCGCCGGTGCCCTTTGGGCGGGTGGTGAGATCGGTCGACGCCGCAATGCAGTGGATACAGGAGCGAACGTGGTTGAACGTGTGATTGAAACGGATGCCTGCGTCGCCGAAGGGGCGGCATGGTTGGCCCAGATCGAGCCGCGCTTTGCCCATGCGCATGAACAGACCGGCGCGCTGCCCTTGCGGTTGCGGCCCGATGGGTTTGCACAATTGCTCAGCGCGATTGTCAGCCAGCAGGTCAGCGTGGCATCGGCCCGCGCGATCTGGGGCAAGTTAGAGACCGCCGGGGCCGTCACGCCCGAAGCGGTGCTGCGCTTTGATCAGGACGGGTTGCGCGATTTGGGGCTGAGCCGCCAAAAGGCGCGCTATGCCTGTGCTTTGGCGGAGGCGGGGATTGATTATGACGCGTTGCGGGGTGCGCCGACGGACGATGTGGTCAAGACCCTGACTGCCGTTACTGGTATCGGCGTCTGGACCGCCGAGATCTACGCGATGTTCTCGCTTGGTCGTGCGGACGTGTTTGCGCCGGGCGATCTGGCCTTGCAGGAAAGCGCACGGATGTTGTTCGATCTGCCTGACCGACCAAAGGATAAGGCGTTGCGCCAGATGGCCGAAGCCTGGAGCCCGTGGAGATCGGTTGCGGCGCGGACGCTCTGGGCTTACTACCATGTGGCAAAAGATCGAGAGGGTATCGCATGACACGGGTGTTGAACGCAGGCCGCAAGGAACCGGTATCCGGGGAAATCCGCTCTGCCGTGGTGTTTCTGCACGGCTATGGGGCCAATGGGGCCGATTTGCTGGGGCTGGCCGATCCGTTGGCCGAACATCTGCCGGACACATTGTTTGTGGCGCCCGATGCGCCCGAGGCCTGTGCGGGCGCGCCCTTTGGCTTTCAGTGGTTCCCGATCCCGTGGATTGACGGATCGTCTGAAGAGGAATCGATGGCCGGGATGGCCCGCGCTGTTGACGATCTGAACGCGTTTCTGGACGCGCTGATGGTGGATGAAGACCTTCTGCCGGAACAGGTTGTCCTGCTTGGCTTTAGCCAAGGCACGATGATGGCGCTGCACGTCGCCCCTCGGCGCGAAGATCCGATTGCTGGGCTGGTGGCGTTTTCCGGCCGGTTGCTGGCCCCTGAATTGCTGGCTGATGAAGTGGTAAGCCGCTTTCCGATCCTGCTGCTGCATGGTGATCAGGATGATGTTGTTCCTCCGCAATCCTTGCCCGAGGCAGCAGAGGCGTTGCAGAGCGCCGGCTGGGAAGACGTGTTCGCCCATATCATGAAGGGCACCGCCCACGGTATCGCGCCAGATGGCTTGTCGGTCGCGCTGGCGTTCATGCGGGACAAATGCAGCCTGTGATCCATGCCTGCGCGGCGGTCAGTCGTAGAGCGATGCTGCCGCTGCCAGATCAAGGAATTCGGGAAACCGCGTGACAAACCGCGCATGATCTTGGGGGAAGCGCGCGGCCAGATGATCTAGGTGCGCGTGGCATTCGGCCAGACGGCCCAACCGCCGACTGAGCCAGACACAACGTTTCACCGGCTGCGGATCCTCCGGGCAAAGCGCGTGCTTTTGCTGGAATGCGGCGTACAGCCCCTCAATATCCCGGCGGTCTTCGCAAAGCTGAACCGACAGGTCGAGCAATCGCAGCCTGTGGCGCATGGGCGCTGTGATCAATGCGCGGCGCACCTCAGATGCCATGTCGTCTGCCATAACATCAAAGCCAAAGCCACGCCCTGACAGATCGTCGATCAGGTCATGATAGCGCGCGGTATAGGCGTCAAAGCTGTAAGGTTGCACAGATGGGATACTGTGTGCGCTGTAGGGATCGCGGTTTTGGTGCAGCTTGAGGATCGCCTGCGCGAGCGCGTCAATGTCGCCGGGGGCCACCAATTCCCCGTTCTGGCCGGGCGTGATCAATTCGCGGGGGCCGTAATCCACGTCATAACTGATCACCGGGCATCCACAGGTGAGCGATTCCAACAGCGACAGGCCAAAGCCTTCGGTCACAGTGGGGGCGAGAGAAAACAGGCAGGCGCTGAAGACTGCCGATGGATCTTGAGTTGGCCCCATCAGGATCACCCGGTCGCCACAACCATGATGCCGGATCAACTGGTCCAGACGCGCGTGACCAAGGCCGGACCCGTAGATCAGGTAATTGCACTCCGGAATCAGATGCATGATGCGGGTGAAGGCCTCGATACACTGGTGGATGGGTTTGCCGGTCAGATCAAGCCGCGACACGGTGCAGATGTGGCGGCGGGTTTGCGCGGGCTTTGGCACCATCGTCGTGTAGTGCGGGATCACACGGATCGGGGCCCTGTGTCGCGTGTCCGCTTCAAGCCGGGTTTTGTGCACATGGGTGGCGGTTACGATGGCATCGCCGTCAAACGCCTCGATCCGGGCGCGGGACCGTGGCAGGACCGACCCATCGGGCCTGCGGTGGTCTGCATGCAGGAACAGCACCTTGGGCGCGCGGATCGCTGGTGACAGGTGGGACACGGTAATCCCGTCAATAAAGACGACGCACTCCTGGGGCAAATCCCGCTCAATCAGGGCGCGGTGATGGTCGGCGTCGGTGGCATAGGTCTTGTCAAGCGTCAGGTCGTCGATGCTTTGCAAGACCTTGTGGTCATAGGTCGTCCGACACACGGCACACCCACCGACATAGGCGATGTGCTGGATCACGCCGTCGCCCAACGTCACGCGGCCTTCGATCAGATCCCCGTTTAGGGATTTGAGCCGGACATCGTGGTTTTGCCCAAGTGTATAAAAGCGCCGTGTGGTGAGCGCACCTGCGACGGTCTGTTCGGTTGTATCCCACATGACAGCCTTTTTTCCGGCAAGATACGTGCGCTTGTCCTTGCGGCCTGTCGTGGCTTTCTGGCAGTCCCAGTCGGGTTCTTCGATTGCATCCGTCGCTGGTGCCGTGGTGGATGCACACCAAAGGTCATGCAGGGACAGATGTTTGATCCGCCTGTCCAACACGCCGCTAGCCTGCAACTTGGCAAAGGCGAGGTGTTGTGCGCAGCTTTGCGTCAGGTTCAAAAGCACCACATCGGTGTCGGGGCGTTCGACCAGCAGGTTCATCCGCGTGAACACCGCCTTGAGTTTGCCACCTCCGACATTCTTTCCAAGCTTGGGCAGAATGCAAAAGATGCGCTGGTGTGACATGGAATATGGGTCCGAGATCTGTGTCCTTTCGTCAAGGTGACCTGTGACGGCGCGGGACACAATATCTCTGCTATACATGGTGCCGGGCTGTGTGTTGCGGGATTACACAGAGCTGGGCAATGGTTACTCGACCACCACGGTGATTTCGCTGCTGCTCGGGCTCAGACCGTAGACGCGCTCCATCGCGGACAGAAGATAATCAATCGCAAGCGCCGGATCACAGCTTGGCCGCTCGACCACGTACTCGACACTGGTGCCGTCGATGAAACACTCATAGGCCACGCCCGTATATTTTCCTTCGACCGCGGCTTTAGCGGTCATTGTGGTCGACAGGGCGTTCCACATCACCAGACGGTGGATCCCATCGCTGCGCGCGGCAACCGCATTGGGCACGGGCGTTGGAAAGCTCCAGACCAGCACATAGCGGTAGCGATGGTGATCTGCCTCTGGCCAGCGCTTGGCGATATAGGGATCATTAGGGTCCACCGGGTTGGCGATCATGGCCTCTGTCAGCCCGACACGTGCCTCTGAAACGCGTATATCTAGGGCCTGCAGCAATCCTGCGACGGTGTGATCGTCAGGATTGGGCACGAAAAACACCAGATCTTCGACGGTCGTGGAACGGTCGTTTTCAAAGTCCTGACCAAAATCAATGAGATTGAGCAGGACCGCGCGCTCTGCATCGGTGATCTGCTTTGCCACGGGACTATGGATATCCAAGGCATTGCCGGATGCCACGACGTATTGCGCGGGTGTGCCTTCGGAAAGGACCTCTTCCAAATAGAACCGCGTGGTATTTTGCGGATAATCCGCCGCCATATCCCGTGGGTTGAAGCGATTGTTCAAGCGCACCCGGCAGATCGCATTGGGGTCCTTGCTTTGGGCAAAGGTCACTGGAAAGGTGTAGCTGCGCATAAAAACTCCTGATCAGCTGCCTGCGATTGCGGAACCGGGGAACCGTTGTCCGTCGCACTCACAGGTGGTTGGGCTGACTGTGCCATTGTTAACGACGTCTGGATTTTCAACACCACCCTGGCGCATGGCTTCGTTGTAGATCCCGTCTTGGTCATTTCGATAACGGTCCCCGTCGAACTTAAAGTCGTAAATGTCCCGCAATCTCCCGTTTTCCTCAATGGCAAGATCCGGGCGCACTTCATAGACGTTTGGGTTGTCCCGAAACGGGCCGAGCATTTCGTCGATTGATTGGTAAATATCATAGCCCGTCGAGGCCAAATCGTAGACGTCATACAACGTGGTCAGTAGGTTCAGACCGGGGACAAATTTCGTCCAAGCAGATGCCATACGCCGGACAGCGGCTTCGCCCAACTGGTTGCGGGCTTCTCGCATCAGGCGATCCCGGACCGGGTCCAGATAGTCTCTGACCCGGTTTGCGGCAACCTGGGCGCGACCTGCAACACGTCTTGTGTAAGGAACCATGCGTGGTTCATCAACAAGTCCACGCGCACCGGGTCCGTATTTGCCACGAATTGCATTGTCCAGATCGGGTGAATTGCGCGCTCGGGCTTCTGCCTCGTTTGACAATTGCACGCGGCCATCGTCGCCCTCGGGTAACAAACCCTGGCACGCTTCCGAGCGGACCATACAGAGTATGCTGCACATTTCGCGAAAGACAGGATCGTCTCGGCGGGTTTGAGCGACGCCATTCCCGCATCCGTTGTTGCAAGTTGAGCAAGCCCTTACCATTCACTGCCTTTCACTAAGTTCATCGCAGGCAAGTGCTGCATAGAATATTCTTTGTTTGGCCGTCTTTGTGCTACTCTTCAGCGTGTTTGCTACGGCTTCCCAACCAGGGCGTTTCTCGAAAGACGGACCAAATGTTTTTTCAAGTTCTATGAACTCCCAAATATCGTCCTTTTCTTCGAGGCAGTAGACTCTGGCGCGGGCAAATGCGTCCAAGATTGTCTCTTGTGTCATTGGTGTTTCAGAATCGCCTGAAAAATCATCCAAAGCCCATGCTTTGAGGCCATCTTCCCGCCGTTGCTCCATCCGAGTCATAGTTCCTACAGACAAGCTGAGCATTCCGGGGGCTGGAGTTGGCCAATCCTTGTCGCGGGACATGTGCAAAAATGGAAGGCCCTTGCACCAATGCGCATCCGGTTGGCAAACCAGGGTGCTGGTCGGACCCATCAATCGTGACGCTTCGTCGACATTTACGCTTGTGATGACCTGCGCCAATGCGTTTGCGTCTGCATGTCTGAAAAGAACCGGAACGGATGTTTCTGCAATATGCGCTTGATCATCAGTCGCAAGCGCATCGATTGGAATATGGATGACATTCAACCCGCGCAGATGCTTGAAAAGGTGCTCTGCGCTCTTCACCCCGTGCCAAAAGACGACACCGCTCGTCGAACCCAAAGCGTCAAAGAGTGCTGCAAGAGTTTCTGTGGAGCTGCGTCGTCCAGCTTCAAAGGGCATCTCGTCTAAGACAACGAGATGCGGTGCTGTCACAATTTGTTCGGGGTCATTGTCCCCGCGATCGAGATAAAGAGACTTACTCTTGAAATCGCCACGCCACAGGATTTCCGGTAAGTTGTCGTAGCTTGCGCCGTCAACGACGGCATAAATCGGAGCATTGCGGCTGTGAAGACTGAGCAGGTAGCGTGCGTATTCGTCTCGCACCTGCGTTCTCCTTAACCAGATTTACAAAACTCTGCGCACAAAATAATGTCGGTACATTAAGGCCTGATAATTTCCAACGTATGACGCGTCAAGAGGGTGCGGCCTTAGTTCCCCCGCCAGATCCAGCCACCACCCAGAATGCGGGTGCCGTTCGTTTCGTAGAACACGCAGGCCTGCCCGGGGGATACGCCTTCTTCGGGTGTCAGCAGTTCCACCTCGGCTTCGGTGGCCGAAAGCGGGCGGATGATCGCTGCGCGCGGTGGGCGGGTGGAGCGGACCTTGACTGACACGTGCCATTCGGTCTGGCTGGTGAAATCGGTGTCGCCCAGCCAGTTGATTTCGCGCACTGGAATGGTGCGGGTGGTCAGCAACTCTTTCGGTCCGACAATGACCTGTTTGGTGTCTACATCCAGCTTGACCACATAAAGCGGGTCTTCCAGTCCACCGATGCCCAGCCCGCGCCGCTGGCCGATGGTGTAGTGAATGACGCCATTATGCTGGCCCAGCACGCGGCCATCGGCATGCACGATCTCTCCGGGTTCTGCCGCGCCGGGGCGCAGCTTTTCGATCACACTGGCATAATTGCCGTTGGGCACGAAACAGATGTCCTGACTGTCGGGCTTGTCTGCCACCTGCAATCCATAGCGCGCGGCAAGCTCGCGTGTGGCGTCCTTGGACGGCAAGTGCCCCAAGGGAAAGCGCAGGTAATCCAGCTGTTCCGGTGTGGTTGAAAACAGGAAATAGCTTTGATCGCGGTTGGCATCCTCGGCGCTGTGCAGCTCAGGGCCATGTGCGCCCATCTTGCGCTGGATGTAATGACCGGTGGCCATGCAATCTGCCTCAAGGTCTTTGGCGGTTTCCAGCAGGTCCTTGAATTTCACCCGTTCATTGCAACGGATGCAGGGCACAGGGGTCGCGCCCGCAAGGTAGCTGTCGGCAAATTCGTCGATCACGGCGTCTTTAAAAATGTTCTCATAATCCAGAACGTAATGCGGAAAGCCCATATCTTCGGCCACGCGGCGCGCATCGTGAATATCCAGCCCGGCACAGCACGCGCCTTTCTTGGAGAGCGCGGCACCGTGGTCGTAAAGCTGCAAGGTTACGCCCACCACATCATAGCCTTCCTCGGCCAGTTGCGCCGCTACCACAGAGCTGTCCACCCCACCGGACATGGCGACAACCACGCGGGTTTCCGATGGCGACTTGGCAAAGCCAAGCGAATTGAGTGTCGGCGCGTCGAGGGCCATCGGGGTGTCTCCGGGTGAAGGGGGCTGATCGCGCGAAATATAGGTAAATCTGACATACTCTCAACCCTTCGCTTCACGTCACATTAAGGCCAATTGCGCAAAGGTCTTTGCAAGCAGGACTTCAGGGCTTGGAAAGGGCCGGAATATGTATCTAAAAAAAGCAAACGGGCCGCGCACTGTGACCCTGTCAAACGGGACCATTTTGACCCAGGCCGATCTGCCGCCGCCGAACACCTATCGCTGGGTGGCGTCACGCAAGGCCATGGTTGTCGATGCCGTGGTGCACAACCTGATTTCAAAGAAAGAAGCCTTGGCGCGCTATGAATTGAGCGAGGAAGAACTGGACGCTTGGATCGCCGCCGCATCCCGTCACGGGCGCGATGCTTTGAAAGCCACGGCTGTTCAACGATACCGGTGATCGCGACTGCAACCTTGGGTTGCATAAATGCAGAGCGCGTGCTAACCTAAGGTTAACCTTTTCTCGTCAATGTGGCTGAGCCGGACGTTGACATTGCGGAGAAACCAGATGCGCGTACTCTTGGTCGAAGATGACCCGACCACTTCGAAAAGCATCGAATTGATGTTGGGCAATGCCAATTTGAATGTCTATTCCACCGATCTGGGGGAAGAAGGCATCGATCTGGCCAAGCTGTACGACTACGATTTGATCCTGCTTGATCTCAACCTGCCCGATATGAACGGGTTCGAGGTTTTGCGACAATTGCGCCTTGCGCGGATCGAAACACCGATCCTGATCCTGTCGGGCAATGATGCCAGCGAAGACAAGATCAAAGGCTTTGGGTTTGGGGCAGATGATTACCTGACAAAACCCTTCCACCGCGAAGAACTGATCGCGCGGATTCACGCGATCATCCGACGGTCCAAGGGTCATTCGCAATCCATTATCCGCACGGGTAAGGTCGAAGTTAATCTTGATGCCAAGACGGTGCAGGTGGATGGGACAATTGTGCATCTGACAGGCAAGGAATACCAGATGCTTGAACTGCTCAGCCTGCGCAAGGGCACAACCTTGACCAAGGAAATGTTCCTCAACCACCTTTACGGTGGCATGGATGAACCTGAACTCAAGATCATTGACGTGTTCATTTGCAAATTGCGCAAGAAACTGGCCGAAGCAACCGGCGATGGCAGCTATATCGAAACGGTCTGGGGACGTGGATACGTTCTGCGCGACCCGGATGTGGTTGAAGACGGTCGCATCGCCATCGGAGCATAGCGCCGTTTTCCCCTCACCGCTCGCGGCAGGGATCCAGTAGCCTCCCCTATTGGGGCAAACACCCATTTCGACACGGGACGGCACTGGATCTGACGCCATATGTCGTTTCAAATCTGGACGCTGTGCGACCCCGGGCCTATCACTCTGTTCAGGATGCAAGGCCAATGGGGGGCACATGACAGAGCAGGTGATCGCGGTCGAAGATCTGTCAGAGGCGGATGCACGTTCCGAACTTGACCGCTTGGCGGCACTCTTGGGACGGGCGAACGCGGCCTATCACACGCAGGATGCCCCCGAGATATCGGACGCTGAGTATGACCACCTCAAGCGCCGCAATGCCGAGATTGAGGCGCGCTTTCCCATCCTGAAACGTGCCGATAGCCCCAGTGATCAGGTCGGCGCGCCGGTGGCTGACGGGTTCACCAAGGTCGCGCATGAAATCCGCATGATGTCGCTGTCGAACGCGTTCGAAGATGCAGACATCACCAGCTTTGACCAAAGCATTCGCCGCTATCTGGGTCTGTCGGACGATGCGCCGCTGGCCTATACGGCAGAGCCCAAGATCGATGGGCTGTCGCTGTCCCTTCGGTACGAGCGTGGCACATTGGTGCAGGCGGCAACACGCGGTGACGGGGCGGTGGGTGAAAACGTCACCGCAAATGCGCGCACGATTGACGACATTCCCCAAACCCTTACCGGCGCGCCCGATATCCTTGAGGTGCGCGGCGAAGTTTACATGAGCCATGCAGACTTTGCCGCCCTGAATGACCGGCAAACGGCACGGGGCGGCAAGGCCTTTGCCAACCCGCGCAATGCCGCCGCCGGATCGCTTCGGCAACTGGATGCGGGCATCACCAAGGACCGGCCGCTTCGGTTCTTCGCGTATTCGTGGGGCGCGCTCAGCGAACCGCTTGCCGACACCCAGACCAACGCCATTGCAAGGCTCAAGGCGTTGGGGTTCCAGACGAATCCGCTCACCAAACGCTGCGCCGGGCCGGATGATATGATCGCGCAGTACCGCCAGATCGAAGATCAGCGCGCGACGCTTGGCTATGACATTGACGGTGTGGTCTACAAAGTGGACGATCTTGGCTATCAGTCACGGCTGGGCTTTCGATCGACCACACCGCGTTGGGCGATCGCGCATAAATTCCCGGCGGAACTGGCGTGGACGCGGCTCGAATCCATCGACATTCAGGTCGGCCGCACCGGCGCGCTCAGCCCGGTGGCCCGGCTGACACCTGTCACCGTGGGGGGCGTGGTGGTGTCGAACGCGACGCTGCACAATGAAGACTATATCGCCGGACGTGATGCCACCGGCACGCCGATCCGGGGTGGCAAGGACATCCGCGTCGGCGACTGGGTGCAGGTCTATCGCGCGGGCGACGTGATCCCGAAAGTGGCGGATGTGGATCTTGATAAACGCCCAAACGGCACCCAACCGTATGAATTCCCTAATCTTTGCCCGGAATGCGGGTCCGAGGCCATCCGCGAAGAAGGCGATGCAGTGCGCCGGTGCAGCGGTGGCCTGATCTGCCCCGCGCAGGCGGTGGAAAAGCTTAAACATTTTGTGTCGCGCGCCGCCTTCGACATCGAAGGTCTGGGCGCAAAGCAGGTGGAACAGTTCTACATTGACGGCTGGGTCAAAGAACCCGCGGACATCTTCACCCTGCGCGACCGCTATGGCACTGGGATGCAACAGCTCAAGAACCGCGAAGGCTGGGGCGAAAAATCGGCGCAAAACCTGTTTGATGCCATCGACGAAAAGCGCAGCATCCCTCTCGGGCGGCTGATCTTTTCGCTGGGTATTCGCCATGTGGGCGAAGTGGTTGCGAACCTTTTGGCACGGTCCTACGGCACATGGGACGCGTTCGAGACAGCCATTGACGCAGGGCATGATCCCGACGGCGACGCATGGGCCAACCTGATCGACATTGATGGCATTGGCAAAGTCGTCGCCACTTCGCTTGTCTCAACCTTCGCGCAAGAGGCAGAACGCGCGTCGATCAACCGATTGGTCGTGCACTTGTCCGTGCAACACGCAGTGCGCCCACAAACCGAAGGCAGTCCTGTCGCGGGCAAAACCGTGGTTTTCACCGGGTCTCTGGAACGGATGACCCGGGCCGAGGCCAAAGCGCGGGCCGAGGCGTTGGGGGCCAAGGTGTCGGGGTCGGTGTCGGCCAAAACCGATCTGCTGGTCGCGGGGCCGGGCGCGGGGTCAAAGGAAACCAAGGCGCGTGATCTGGGGGTTGCCATCATCGACGAAGATGGTTGGTTTGACCTGATCGAGGGCGCATGACCGGCAGGCCGGAAATCCTGTTTCCGCTGTTCGGCGATCTGGGCGGGCTCAAGGGGGTTGGCCCCAAAACTGCCGACACTCTGGGCCATATGGGAATCATGGCGCCGCGCGATCTGCTCTACACGCTGCCCCATTCCGTGGTGGATCGCCGCCTGAGGGACACGGTGCAAGGTGCTGATTTACCATCAACTTTAACGGTTGAGGTCGAGATCTGTGCGCACCGCCCGCCGCGCACCAAGGGCGGGGCATACCGCGTACAGGTCGAGGATGCGCAGATCGCGTTTCAGATCGTGTTCTTCCATGCGCGCGGCGATTATGTGTCGAAAATCCTGCCCTTTGGCGCGCGGCGCATCGTGTCGGGCAAGGTGGAGTTTTTCGATGGCATGGCGCAGATGGTGCATCCCGATCATGTGCTGATGCCCGACGAGGCGGCGACCCTGCCAGAGTATGAACCGGTCTATCCGCTCACTGCGGGGGTGACGCAAAAGACGATGGTCAAGGCGGCGACCGATGCGCTGACGCGGGCCCCCGATCTGGCGGAATGGGTCGATCCCAGATTGATGGAGCGTGAAGACTGGCCAAGCTGGCGCGCCGCAATGGATATGGCCCACGCCCCCAAAGGTCTGGGCGCGCTGTCGCTGGACAGCCCGGCACGGCGGCGACTGGCTTATGATGAACTGATGGCGCATCAGCTGACACTTGCGTTGGCCCGTGCGCAGAAACGCGCCAAGCCCGGAGTTGAAACCTCTGGTAATGGCAAGCTGCGCCACAAGGTGATGACCGTGTTGCCCTACAGGCCGACGGACGCGCAGATGCGCAGCATTGACGAGATCACCGATGACATGGCCAGCCCGCACCGGATGAACCGCTTGCTTCAGGGCGATGTGGGGTCGGGCAAGACGCTTGTTGCGTTTATGGCGCTGCTCACAGCGGTCGAGGCAGGCGGGCAGGGTGTCATGATGGCCCCAACGGAAATCCTGGCGCGTCAACATCTTGAGGGGTTGCAACCTTTGGCCGAGGATGCGGGCGTTGTGCTTGAACTGCTCACCGGGCGCGACAAGGGGACCGAGAGAAAGGCGAAACTGGCTGCTCTTCAGCGTGGCGATATTCAGATCCTTGTAGGCACACATGCGGTGTTTCAAAAAGACGTGGAATTTGCCGATCTGCGGCTGGCGATCATCGACGAACAGCACCGGTTCGGGGTTCGTCAACGGTTGGAGCTGGGGCGCAAGGGGCAGGCGGTGGACGTGCTGGTCATGACCGCGACACCGATCCCACGCTCACTTGCATTGGCGCAATATGGCGATATGGATGTGTCTGTGTTGGACGAAAAGCCGCCCGGCCGTACGCCGGTCAAAACCGCGCTGTTGTCCAACGAACAGATGGACGGTGTTGTGGAGCGATTGCGGCAGGCGGTGGCAGAAGGGCGGCAAGCGTATTGGGTCTGTCCGCTGGTCGATGAAAGCGAAGTTTCGGACCTGACGTCGGCGGAAGAGCGGTTCAAACGCCTGCGCGCTCTTCTGGGCGAGGGGGTTGTGGGCCTCGTACACGGCCAGATGCCCCCTGCTGACAAGGACGCGGCGATGGCGCGGTTCGTGTCCGGGCAGACGGGCGTTCTGGTGGCGACCACGGTGATCGAGGTTGGGGTCAATGTGCCCAATGCTTCGATTATGGTGATCGAACGCGCCGAAACGTTCGGTTTGGCGCAACTGCACCAGCTGCGGGGGCGGGTTGGGCGCGGGGCTGCGGCCTCGACCTGTTTGTTGCTCTACCAACCGCCGCTGGGGGAAACCGGATTGAAACGTCTGACCACCTTGCGCGAAACCGAAGACGGGTTTCGGATATCCGAGGTCGATCTTGAAATGCGCGGTGCGGGTGATGTTCTGGGCACGGTGCAATCGGGTTTGCCCCGGTTTCAGATCGCCGATCTGGAACGTCAGGCTAGCTTGATGGAGACAGCGCAAGACGACGCGCGCAAGCTGCTTTTGGATGATCCGGGCCTTGTGTCCGCACGCGGCCAGGCCGCGCGGGCGCTGTTGTACCTGATGAAGCAGGACCAGGCGATTCAGCTTATTTCGGTGGGTTAACCGCTTTTGTTCTCAAATGTTCTCAAAAAGTTCTTTACAAAACGTTTCCGATGTGAGAACAAAATAGCAACAAGGAGGACGTCATCATGATGCAGCGGATCAAAACCTCGATCTCTTCGGCTAAGGCACTTACCAATACGGCGCTTCTTCAGGATGCGCTTGGTGCCATGTCTCTGGTCGTGATGCTGGTTGCAGCGCTGCACTTGCCGGTGCTTGTCTGAGTTTGTTTTCTGCCTGCGTGTTTGCCTGACCGCTCAACTGCATCCTGTCCCAACGGATGCACCTGTCCCAGAAGGTTGCCTGCCTTCAGAGCTGCGACGGCCCCCAACGAACGCGCGACTTTGCCGCCGCCTTCTTTTGAAGTGCGGCGGTTTTTTTATCATCTGGTAAATTTCTGGGTTATGCCGATTGCGTTTGCACAAGCTGCGCCACGGCCTCGGATGCGGCGTCCAGTGTCAGCAAGATCGAAGCGTGACGGTTTTTGAATGCCACAGCCGGGCGCAACACCTCTAGCCCGTCAAACGGGGCGGAGGGGGTTGGGCCATCGTCCTTGAGCATGGCGCGCAAGTCGTCTCGGGCCTGTACGATTTGATCGGGCGTCGTGCCAAGGATGGCCCCGCCGACAACAGACGCAGCAGCCTGACCCAAAGCGCAGGCTTTGACGTCTTGGCCAAAGGCGCTGACCGTTCCGTTCGCAAGGTTCAGGTCCACGGTCACGGTTGACCCACACAACGGCGAGCGTTTCTTGACCGTCGCGCCGGGTGCTGACAGCCGCCCGTGATGCGGGATGTCCGCCGCCAGTTCAAGGATGCGGCCAGAATAGAGTTTGATCAGATCGGTGTCGCCGGACATGGCTTTCCCTTTTGCGGTTCCCTCCTTAGATAGGGGACCAAGCGGCGGATGCAAAAAGGTTTTTCCCCATGAGCTTTGATCCTGCGACTTTGGTCTATAATGACGCGGGCCTGATCCCTGCGATTGCACAGGATGCTGTCAGCGGCGAGGTGCTGATGATGGCATGGATGAACGCCGAGGCGGTTGCCAAGACCCTCGAGACCGGGCGCGTGACCTATTGGTCACGGTCGCGGGCGGCGTTTTGGGTCAAGGGCGAAAGTTCAGGCCATGTGCAAGCTTTGGTGGCGTTCCGGGTCGATTGTGACCGCGATTGTCTTTTGGTGACGGTGAACCAGTCCGGGCCCGCCTGTCACACCAATCGGCGGTCGTGTTTTTACACCGAAGTTCAGAACGGCGCCGAGATTGAGATCATGGCACCTTTGCAGACGTAGATTTTGCATATTTGAAAAAAGAAGAAGCAAGGGATGGGATTAAAGCCCGACCATGGCCCTGATGTCAGCCGGGGTTGCACCTTCGGCGCGGTAGAGCGCGATTGCGCGCGCATCGTCGCGTTTGGCCAGGCGTTTTCCGGCGGCGTCGCGGATCAGGCGGTGATGGTGATAAATCGGTGTGGGCAGGCCCAGAAGGGTTTGCAGCAGCACATGAATTGGCGTGGCACTGGCCAGGTCTTCGCCCCGGATCACATGGGTGATGCCTTGGGCGGCATCATCCACCACAACGCTCAGGTGGTAGGCGGCGGTTTTGGTGTCGCGCCGTGCGAGGACTACGTCCCCGATCTCTTGCTCCAGCTGCGCGCGGGTTAACCTTAATGCGGGGTGACAGCCGGTTTCGATGTATTGAGGGATGTCTTCGAGGCTGTTTAGGGCTTTGGCCATGTTCAGGCGCACCGCGTCGGTGTCTGTGCGGTCTTGCCACGCGCGGTGGCGGCAGATGCCGGGATAGACCAGACCATCCGGCCCGAGCAGCGGCGTGCCTTCTTGCGGGGCAGATACGGCGCGGCGTATGTCGCCTCGGGTGCAGGAGCAGGGGTAGAGCAGCCCCATGTCGCCCAGCTGCGTGATCGCCGCATCATAAGCGGCGGTGGTGTCGGACTGGCGCAGCACCGGCGTTTCCCATGTCAGGCCAAGCCACGCGAGATCATCATAGGTTTGAGCCTCAAACGCCGGTGTGCAGCGCGCCGCGTCGGTGTCTTCGATCCGCAGCAGGAACCTGCCTTGTACCGCGCGTGCCATATCAAACGCCAAAAGCGCAGAATAGGCATGGCCCAGATGCAAGGGGCCAGTCGGGCTCGGGGCAAACCGGGTGATGAACGTCACTATTCCGCTGCGGATTTTGCAGGTTCCTGTTCCGCGAGCCAGTCCGACCATGCCGCTTTGGCGCGGTCTGTATAGGCTTTGTAGCGGTCTTTGCGGCCACGGCGGCCGCCCTTGAGCCCGTCGACGGGGCGAAAGAGACCGAAATTGACGTTCATCGGCTGGAACGTCTTGGCGTCGGCCCCGCCGGTGATGTGGTGGATCAGCGCACCATGGGCGCTGTCATGGGGGACTGTCGGCATCGGCTGGCCGGTCATTTCGGCAGCCGCCATGCGCCCAGCCAAAAGACCCATGGCCGAGGATTCGACATACCCTTCGACCCCAGTGACCTGACCGGCAAAGCGGATATTGGGCTTTGAGCGCAGGCGCATCTGATCGTCGAGCAGCGTCGGGCTGTTGAGGAAGGTGTTGCGGTGGATGCCGCCAAGACGCGCAAAGCTTGCTTCTTCAAGGCCGGGTATTGTTTTGAAAACAGCAGCCTGCGCACCATACTTCATCTTTGTTTGAAAGCCGACAATATTGTAAAGTGTCCCCAGCGCGTTGTCGCGGCGCAGTTGCACGACCGCCCACGGCTTGACGTCAGGCGCATGTGGATTGGTCAGGCCAACAGGCTTCATCGGACCGTGGCGCAGGGTTTCGCGGCCACGTTCGGCCATCACTTCGATGGGCAGGCACCCGTCGAAATAGCCAGCGGTTTCGCCTTCGTGGAATTCGGTCTTGTCGGCGGCCAGCAGCGCGTCGATGAAGGCGTCGTACTGCGCCTTGTCCATCGGGCAGTTGATATAGGCGCGCTGTTCTTCCTCGGTCTCGCCCTTGTCATAGCGCGATTGCAGCCAGGCTTTGGACATGTCGATGCTGTCAAAATAGATGATGGGGGCGATAGCGTCGAAAAAGGCAAGCCGGTCCGTGCCTGTCTCGGTTTGGATCGCGTCCCCCAAGGCGGCACTGGTGAGCGGCCCGGTGGCGAAAATCCAATGGCCTTGATCTGGTAGTTCCGTGACTTCTTCGTAGCTTACACGGATGTTTTGATGTGCATGCAGGCGGCGGGTGATGTCGGCGCTGAACGCGTCACGATCCACGGCCAACGCACCCCCTGCGGGCAGGCGATGTTGGTGCGCGGTGTTGATGATCAAGCCGCCCGCTTCGCGCATTTCCCAATGCAACAGTCCGACTGCGTTTTGTTCGTGATCATCCGAGCGGAAGGAGTTGGAGCACACCATTTCGCCCAGATCACCTGTCTTGTGGGCGAAGGTTGCGACCTTGGGGCGCATTTCATGGATAACGACCTGTATGCCGCGATGCGCGGCCTGCCAGGCTGCTTCGGACCCGGCCATTCCGCCGCCGACGATGTGGAGTTCTTGTGTCATGGGGTGCCTGTAATCCGTTGGGGGGAGTTTGTCACGTCACTGATCCGGGGCAATAAGGCCCAATCCGCGCAGGTAGACGCCGATGGCGGATTCGAGAAGTTCTTCGGGCGGAAAGGGCGAAATGGCGCCGGGTGAATTGCGCGCAAAGAGTTCGACCACGCCGTGGCTCAGCGCCCAGATGTGGGCCGAAAACATCGACGCGGGGGGGCGTTTGTCGGGTGGAATATGCTGCGACAGGTCTTCGGCGGCGCGCTCAAACACGGCGCGGGCGCGGGCCGAGGCGGCGGCAAGGTCGGGCGTGCGGTTCACCGAGATGCCACTTTCAAACATAGCAATATAATGGCCGGGGTATTTTCGCGCAAAAGCGAGGTATGCGCGGCCCGTCGCCTCGAACGCGGCGAGCGCCGAGGGTTGGCCGCTGTCATAGGCATATTGCATCACGTCGGTGAAGATCTCGTAGCCCTGAAGGGCGGCTTCGGCGATCAGGTCTTCGCGGCCTTCGAAATGACGGTAGACGGCGGCGGGGGTGACGCCAGCCTGTTTCGCGGCCTCGGACAGGGTAAAGCCGGTTGGGCCTTTTTCGGTGATCAGCTCGAGCGCTGCATCGACCAAGGCCTGCCGGAGATTGCCGTGATGGTAGCCGCGTTTAGCCATCCCAAATGTCCGGTCCGCCACAGACCTTGGGGTCGATCTGACCAAGCGCTTTGACGTCCTTGCGGGTGTAATCGAGTTGGGTCAAAACGCTGCGAACAGCGTTGATCCGCGCGCGACGTTTATCGTCAGCGCGCACAATGGTCCACGGCGCGTGATCGGTATGGGTCTTGGCAAAGGTTTCCTTGATGGCATCACTATAGGCATCCCAACGTTTTAGGCCTTCAACGTCAATCCATGAGAGTTTCCATTGCTTTAGCAGGTCTTTTTCACGTGACATAAAGCGGCGCAATTGCTCGGCGCGGCCGACATTGAGCCAAATCTTGAAAAGCTTGACCCCATCTTCGACCAACATGCGTTCAAAATCAGGGGTTTGCCGAAAAAAATGCAAGCGCTGTTCAGGCGTGCAGAAGTCGAACACATGTTCAACCACGGCGCGGTTGTACCAGCTGCGGTCAAAGAATGTGATGTCGCCGGCCGCAGGCAGATGGTCGATATAGCGCTGAAAATACCATTGTGTGGCTTCGGTATCGGTGGGCTTCGACAGGGCCACTACATGCGCGCCGCGGGGATTAAGGTTTTCACGGAAGCGTTTGATTGTACCGCCTTTTCCTGCTGCGTCACGCCCCTCGAACACGATTGCAACGCGCGTACCCGTTTCGCGTGCCCATGTCTTCATCTTGACCAGTTCGATCTGAAGCGCGTGCAGATCTTTCTCATAGGCCTTGCGCGGCATGCGTTCGGAATAGGGATAGGCCGGGTTGATGATATCATCTTTCTCGGCGCGTTTGATCGCGTTGCGGATGTCTTCGGGGGCATCGTTCTTGAAGAAGGCACTGATCGCACCGTCAAAGGGAAGGTCCATCTGCGGCCCTTTCTATCATCTGCTCTGATACGAATATGGGATGTTAATGCGATTAACGCAAACCCGCACGTTGGGCGGCGCGGTCTATGGCGGCAATAACGTCGGGTTCGGCGGCGTGATGCGGCATATGACCAATCCCCTTGAGGACGGTCAGTTGTGCGTTCTTGATCTGTTGGGACAAGGGGACCGAGTGGATCGACAGGCCAACGGTGGTGTCGGCGTCGCCATGCACGATCTCGGTGGGCACGCGGATCGTATCGTACCGGGTATAAAGCGCGGTGATTTCATCCAACAGGTTGGCACGTTGTTTGGCATTGGCGCGCATCGAAACACGGCGCAGCGTCAAGGGTGCGCCGATATGTTCGGCGTAACCCTCGGGTTCTTTCTGGGGGGCGAACACGCCTTCGATGGCGCGGTCGACCAGTGGGTTTGGCACAAAGGCGGTCAGGGCGGGAACCACTGTTGCGCTGCCCAGATCGCTTGAAGTGATCTTGTAGAACAGGCTCAAATCGCTGGACCAAGGGTTTGACGCTGCGGCCAGCAGGATCAGCGCGGATAGGCTGTTGGGGCGTTCCACTGCCCAGGCCAGTGCGACCGCGCCGCCATAACTTTGGCCCAGAACCATAGGTTTTTGCAGGCCAAGTTGGTCGGACGCATCGGCCAAAAGGGTTGCCTGTTCGAGCAGTGTTGTCCCGTCGGGATTGACCCGTTCGGTGTAACCAAGGCCTGGCCTGTCGAACGCGGTCACGCGGTAATGGTCGGCCAGTTTGTCTACCAGCGAAAAGGTGAAATCGCGCAGGTTGCCGCTGGCTCCGTGGATCAGAACAATGTCGGGGCCGTCGCCCTTGGTGACATAGTGTACGCGGGTTCCGTTGACGGTCAGGAACTGGCCTTGCGGCGGAAACTGTTCTTCGGCCCTGGCTTCACGATAGCTTGCCGTGCAGCCGGTTGTGAAAACCACCGCGGCTGCGCATCCCAGAAGTACCCCGAGCCCCTTTAACGCCAAAGTCGCCTCCTACTTTTTGCGCAAATCCGTACTGGCTGCGCCGATCTGATCAATGTCGAATGGAGTTGTCAGGTAGATCTCTGAAATCCAGTTGCCATAAAGAAGATGCGCGTGGCTGCGCCAGCGGTTCTGTGGCGGTTGGCTTGGATCGTTGTTGGGGTAGTAATTGGCGGGCACGTTGATTGGCGTGCCATTGGCGATATCGCGGTCATATTCGTCCTTGAGCGTGCCGCTGTCATATTCAAAATGGTTAAACACATAAAGCGCCCGATGCGCGGGGTCTTCGACAAGGCACGGCCCGGTTTCGGCGCTGTCGATGAGGATTGGCAGTCCTGCATCTATCACGTCGTCGCGGCGGATTTCTGTCCAGCGGCTGACCGGGATGACCATGTCGTCCGAAAAGCCCCGCAGGTAGGGCGAGGCGGGTACAAGGTTGCGGTGCCGGACACAGCCAAATGCCTTTTGTGGCAGGTCGATTTTCGGCACCTCGTGGAAATGGTTGATCATCGCCATACCGCCCCAGCACACGCCGAATGTGGAATGCACATGGGTCTGGGTCCAGTTCATCACTTGCGTGAGCTCATCCCAGTAAGTGACTTCGTCGAATGGCAAATGTTCAATAGGTGCGCCGGTGATGATAAGCCCGTCAAATTTTTCGCCGCTCTCCACCACTTCGGTGAAGGGGCGGTAAAAGCTCTCCATATGTTCGGCGGCGGTGTTCTTGGCATGGTGTTCGGACATGCGGATCAGGCTGAATTCGATCTGCAATGGGGTCGATCCGATCAGCCGGGCAAATTGGTTCTCGGTCTGGATTTTCTTTGGCATCAGGTTGAGCAAAGCAATCCGCAGCGGGCGGATGTCTTGTTGGCTGGCCAGTTCATCGGGAATGACCATCACGCCTTCGCGCTTGAGCACGGCGTAGGCGGGCAGGTTATCGGGCAGTTTGATAGGCATGACTTACAGTCTTTTCTGGTCTAGCGCGCTTGCGATCAACGCGTCAAAGTTTTGCGGCGTGGCGTCTGCCATCAGGTCGTGGGCGTCGATGGTGACGCCCCAGCGTTCGGCCATCATTTGGTAGCGCGGCTGGCGATGTGCAAGGGCTTGCGCATAGGTCCAGCGGATGAAGGCATCGGGATCAACATCGTCTGGTTGAATGTTGTTTTCGCTCAGGTATTGGTTCCATGTGCGGGTCAGGAACTCGGGCTGGTAGGCCATCGGTTTAGGGGCTTTGTCAAAGCGGCGGACCAGCTCTTGGGTGTGGGCGGTGTCGCCTTTGATCCAGACCAAAAGCGCGTGTTTGGACAATTCTGCCATGATCGGATCGTTGGGATCTTGTGGGTCGACCCATTCACAGATGGACCCGCCGGTGTCGCAGACAAAATGCGGGTAGCCATAAAGATCCGCCGCACGGTCGATGAAATAGCCGGTGTCCAGCAGGGCCGCCATCTCGGCGCGGCGGAACTGGTCCTGCCGCTTGCGGTATTCGTCGATCAGAACGCCGCCGCGTGCGGGGTCTCCGGGTTTGCCCAGATAGGCGGCGACGGGGGCGAGGTTCTCAAACGTCAGGTTGGAGCCGATATAGATCGAGTCCGACATCAGCAGGTCGCGCAGGAACGGCACCTTCATCGCTTCGCGTTTGGCGTTGTCGGCGATGTATTCGCCCATATACCGCGTACCGATGCGGTAATCGATCGAGTAGTGGAACCAGTCGCCGCTGTCGCGCAGCAGGTTGGAAATGTGGGTCTTGCCCAAGCCCGACATGGCAAACAGCACAACGCGCTTGTGCGGCGCGTGTCGCCAATCCTGTCCAGTTGCATAGATCATTGCGCCGTTCCGTGTCTGAAATACCGTCGTATCGGAGTAACGAGGCGGACCGGGGGCGTCAAACGGTTGTGGCGCTGCGGCGACGTTTCCAAAGGCGACCGTCAATGATGCTCAGGCCAAGGGCAAGGATGGCAAAGCCGACATATTCGCCCGTGTGCAGCGTTTCATTGCGCACAAGCGCGCCCAGCGTGATGGCAACCGGCGGGATCAGAAGTGTGACGAGCATCAGGTTGCCGCTGCCCGCCATGCCCAGCACGCGGTAATACAGCAGGTAAGCAAAGGCCGTTGCGATGATGGCGTAATACCCGATGGACATCCATGTCGCGGACGACAGCGACAGTGTGGGCAGGCCTTCGACGGTGATGGCAAACGGGATCATGATCAGTGTCGATCCCGTCAGCATTCCCGCTGCGGCAAGGACAGGCGGAACGCCCGCCAGAGTCTTACGCGCCCATGCCCCGGCAAAGGCGTAGGACATGGTTCCTGCGACCACCGCAATCTGGGCCAGCGAGGTTGTGTCGAATTGCTTGAGAGCATCCAGCCCAATGGCGGTACAGACGCCCAGAAACCCGATGCCCACCCCCAACATCTTGCGCGGGGTCAGGCGTTCATCGGCAAACACCATTGCAGCGACCAGCACGCCAAAGATCGCCGTAGAGGCGTTGAAGATCGAGGTCAGGCCAGTTGGGATATGAAGCTGCCCCCACGCCATCAGGCTGAACGGGATCACATTGTTGAGCAGCCCCATCACAAGGAACGCGCCCCAGATCGGCAGACTGCGCGGGATCTGCAACCGCATCAGCGCCGCTACGGTCCAAAGCACTAACATCGCCCAGAAAGTGCGATGCAGGACCGATGTCAGTGGACCGATCTCATCAAGAGCGGTGCGGATGGCAAGGAATGAGCCGCCCCAGATCAGGGCCAGCAGCGACAGTTCAGCCCATGCGCGGGCCGAGAGTGTGGTCTGTTGGATCATGGTGCCATATGGCCTGCTGGGGTGGTGCCGTGCGACCCGGATCTTGCGCAAGCCACGAAAAACCCCGCCAGATATGCTCTGGCGGGGTCACGACGGTCACAGGTCTACCGCTTAAAAGTCGACCGTTAGTGAAATCCCGGCACCCAAAGCGGTGTTGCTTTCGAATTTCACACCCGATGCGTCCTCGGCATCGCCGATCCACGCATATTCCAAACCGCCGCGCCAGGTCAGGTTGTCCATCTTGTATTGCCCTCCAATGCCAAGACTGACAATGCCGTCACGCGGGGCCAGACGGGAAACCACGTCGCCATTCTGTGCCTCGTAGGTGACCTGCGCAAAACCCGAAAGGTCTTCGTTAAAGGCGCGGCCAACACCGAGTTTCCATGTGGTGCCGTCACTGTCGAAACCGGTGATCGCGCCGCCTGTGACGTTCTCGTATTCCGGTGTGCTGACTTCCCACTTGGACCATTCGGTCCATTTGATCTGGCCAAACACCAATGTACCCGGAGCAATCCCGCTTTGGAAGTCGAGCGCTACAACCTGCGGCATCTTCACTTTGGTTTCGCCATTATCCGCATCGATGCCCAGACCGGCGATGGATTCGGACGTGCCGAAATTATGTTCGATCTCGCTGTGCCATGACAGGGCAACGCGCAAGGCGATGTCCGGGATCTCGTAGGCGACGCCAAGGATCGCGCCCCAATCGCCAACGCGGCGACCTTGGGCATTGAACTCCATCGACGTGCCAAAATCCTGCGCTGCGGCACCAAGGCCTTGTGCCTGTGCACCCAAAGCAGCCGCTTGCGCACCCAACGCCTGTGCTGTGGCCAGATCGCCAGCGGCCCCGGCGGCTGCGGCTTCTGCACCCAATGCCTGTGCCTGTGCGCCCAGACCTTGGGCGTTGCGCCCAACAGAGCTGCGGACCAGCAGGTCAGGGATGGTGATGTCAGCCTGGCTTTCGACATAGCGCGCGCCTGCAAACACCGACACGCGATCGGTGATGCGGTATTTGCCGACGATGGAAACCTGATCGCTGTCCCAATCTGCAACAAGGCCCGCATACACGCCTTGGGTGTATTCTGACGCCGCGCCGTAGGGGTTGTTCACGAACAGCCCAAGGGTCAACTTTTCGTTTAAGTCGTTTTTGTAGGCGAAGGTATAGTTCGTGTAATCCTTCGCCATATTGCCGGTGCTGTTTTCCCCGCCGCCTGCGGCGGTGAGTTCGGGTGTATACTTGCCCAAAAGTTCCGGCATCACATGTGAAAAGCCCAGTTGAAGCTGATCGTTCTGCGTAAACAGAAACCCGTAATCATTATTGGCGCGCTCGATGCCACCTGCCTGTACCGCACCCGCAGCCATGGCAAGCGCGGCCGCGCTCGTCATCAGTCGTTTCATTGGACCCTCATCCCTAACTAGTTCGTGTCTCCTCGCGGAATTTGTATCGACACGCAATTTAAACGGTCAATTTTGACCCCACGTCAGCCGAAAGGTTATTCCGCAGCGTCACGGTTTTGTTACGCTCGTGTGATCGCCCAGATGTTGTAGTAATTCGCCCCGAAAATCAGGAGCGCGCCGATCAACACAAACGGGTCGAGAGGTTCTGCGTAAAGCAGCACACCGACAATGGCGATAACCGGCAGGCGGGTAAAATCAATCGGCATGACGATTGTGGCCGGGGCCAGGGACAGGGCTGTTGTCAGGCAGAAATGCGCAACCAATCCCGCCACTGCGATGATCACCACCCATGGCAGGTTGGCGGCTGTGGGCAACGCGATGTCGCCGTCAAATCCGGCGAACGCCAAGCCCAAAACCGCTTGCATCACGGTTAGGTAGAACAGGATGCAGGTGATGGTTTCGGTGCGCGTCAGCTTGCGGGTGAAAACCGCCGATCCGGCAAAGCCGATGGCCGCCAGCGCCGCCGTGACGAGCCCGATGTGGAAGGTTTCGGGACTGGGGCGGGTGACGACAAGAATACCGACAAAGCCGATAACCGCCGCGATGGCTTGGGATTTGGTCAGGCGTTCGCCCAGAACAAACGGGGCCAGCAACATCACCCACAAGGGTGAGGTAAATTCCAATGCGAACACCTGTGCCAGGGGAATCACCGTGATCGAATAGAACCACAGGTTTTGTCCGGCAAAGTGGCTGATATTGCGGATAAGGTGCAGGCCCAGCTTTTGCGCGCGCACCTCCCGCAGGGTGCCAGCGGCACTGGCGATCGAGACGACGATGACGATGCCGATCAGGCTGCGGAACATCATGATCTCGAACGTATCAAGATCGAGGCTCACAGCGCGGCCTGCGATCGCCATTGCTGTGAACGACACGATAGCACCGATCATCCAGATGCAGGCGCGGATGGTTGGCGACATGGTCATAGGGGCAGTGCCAGTGGTGTGGCGTTGGATCGGATCACTCTAGTCACGCGGCAACTGGCAACAGCCGGACAGAAACCGCCGTTGGCCCGGCGCGATCATCTGCATGGTGATGGACCACGCGTAGGACCGGTCGCTCATACCATCAAAACAGGTCGCACCAGTAAGTGTCGCTTCGATCACGCGGGTGTCTTCGGCTGCGATGGTGACAAGGGCCGGGCTGCCCAGACGGCCCTCGGCCACTACGATGCTGTCAAAGGCGAAATTTATATCGCCGTCGACGGGGTGCGAATAACGTGCGTCCTCGCCGTAAAGGCCCAATGCCCAGAAGGGTTCGGTGCCGCCGCAAATAATCCCCTCGGGGATGTTGGTGTCGCCAAGGGTTGGCACAGCATCGCGGGTCAGGAACCGGGTCGAAATCCAGCCGTCGCGTTCGTTCAGTGCGATGCGGGCCCAATTGCCGGTTGCGTCGAATTCAAACGCCTCGATCCGGCGGGCATCATGGGCAAGATCGCCGATATCCGCGCTGCGTGCCGAAGGTTCGGCGCGCACATTCAGCACATCGTCCGCGGCAACTCCGATCACACGGTGATAAGTCGGTTCTGCCAGCGCCACGGCTGGCAGGGCAAGCGTTGCAATAACAAGGCCGGCGCGGATCATTCCCATTCGATGGTGCCGGGCGGTTTGGACGTGATGTCATAGGTCACGCGGTTGATGCCCTTGACCTCGTTGATAATGCGGGTGGCGGTCTCGCCAAGGAAATCATGGCTGAACGGGTAGTAATCCGCTGTCATGCCATCGACGCTGTTTACTGCACGCAGGGCGCAGGCGAAATCATAGGTGCGCCCGTCGCCCATCACGCCGACGGTGCGGACTGGCAGGATTGCCACGAATGCCTGCCAAATCTCGTCATACAGCCCGTGTTTGCGGATCTGGTCGATATAGACGGCATCGGCCTTGCGCAGGATTTCAAGTTTTTCGCGGGTGATCTCGCCGGGACATCGGATGGCAAGTCCGGGGCCGGGGAACGGGTGACGTCCGATGAAGCTGTCGGGCAAGCCCAATTCGCGGCCTAATTCGCGCACTTCGTCCTTGAACAGCTCGCGTAGCGGTTCGACCAGTTTGAGGCCCATCTTTTCGGGTAGGCCCCCAACATTGTGGTGGCTCTTGATCGTGACGGACGGACCGCCACTAAAGCTGACGCTTTCGATCACGTCGGGGTAAAGTGTCCCTTGGGCAAGAAATTCCGCACCGTCGATGTCATTGGCGTATTTCTGGAACACGTCAATGAACAGGCGGCCAATGATCTTTCTTTTGGTTTCCGGGTCACTTACGCCGTCAAGCTCACCCAAGAACAGCTCTTGTTCCTGTGCGTGGATGACTTGCAAATTCATGTGGTCACGGAACATGGCGACCACTTCGTCGGCCTCGTTCAGGCGCAAAAGCCCGTGGTCGACAAACACACATGTCAGCTGATCGCCGATCGCCTCATGCAGCAAGGCTGCCGCAACCGAGCTGTCAACGCCGCCGGACAGGGCGCAGATGACCCGTTTGTCGCCGACCTGATCCTTGATCTTGCGGATCGCCTCTTCGCGGTAGGCGTCCATCGTCCAGTCGCCCTTGAACCCGGCCAGTTGCACAAAGTTCTGATAGAGCGTTTTGCCATTAGGAGTGTGGTGCACTTCGGGGTGGAACTGCACCGCGTAGAAATGGCGCGACCGGTCTGCGGTGATGGCAAAAGGCGCACCGGGCGAGGTGCCCAAAACTTCAAAATCAGGCGCGATTTCAGAGACATGGTCGCCGTGGCTCATCCAAACCTGTTCGCGGCCAGACCCGTCCATGAACCAGCCGTGCAGCAGGGCATCACGGGTCTCAGAAGGCGTGACATAGGCGCGGCCAAATTCTGCCGTGGCGTGTTCGCCCGCTTCGACCTTGCCACCCAGATCATGCATCATGACCTGCTGGCCGTAGCAGATGCCAAGGATCGGAACACCCAACGTGTAGGCCGCTTTGGGCGGGCGCGGTGAGCCGTCGCGCATCACACTGTCGGGGCCACCCGAAAAGATGATGGCCTTGGGCGCAAAGTCGGTCAGAAACGCATCCGTCACGTTTTGATAGGGATGAATTTCGCAATAGACATTCAGCTCGCGCAGACGGCGCGCAATAAGCTGCGTCACCTGGCTGCCGAAGTCGATGATAAGAAGGCGGTCGTGTTCTGATGTGCTCATGGCTCCTGATAGGCAGAGCTATGGAAAATGGCAATATTCCCGATGCGCCTGATTCAGGTTGTGCGCCAAGAGGGCTTAGGGGACGGAATGTCGCTTTCGCAACGCACAGGACGTAATCCGTCGCTGGTGCGCCACGATCACACTTTATGCAGAGGCCACCGGACGCTGGGCCGGGCTATACTTGAATCCGCACGGAGTTGAATCATGGCAGAGGCAGACACACGCAGACGGACCCGTGGGAGCGGCGGCGGCGCGGCGCGACGGGCTGAACGCACGGCGGTTTCTGTCGAAACGGCGCGGTATATCGAACGCAACATCCCGAATTTCGAGATTCTGAACGAAGAAGCGCTCGAGATCATCGAGACCAATGCCGAAACGATTCTCGAAGAGATCGGCGTTGCTTTCGTGAACAACCCCGCGGCGCTGGAGCGCTGGCGCGAGGCCGGGGCCGATGTCATGGGCGAACGCGTGCGCATTCCGCGCGGTCTGGCGCGCAAACTGTGCAGCACGGCTCCGTCCAGGATCATCCAGCACGCGCGCAACCCCGAACGGGCGGTTGAAATCGGTGGGCGCAGTCTTGTGTTGGCACCCGTCTACGGCCCGCCTTTTGTGCATGATGCCATGGGGGGACGCCGCTATGCGACGATGGCGGATTTCGAAAAATTCGTAAAGCTGGGCTACATGTCCAAATGGCTGCACCATTCGGGCGGCACCGTGTGCGAACCCACCGACATTCCCGTCAACAAACGTCACCTTGATATGTTGATGGCGCATATGACGCTGAGCGATAAGCCGTTCATGGGGTCGGTGACCGAACCCAGCCGCGCGCAAGACAGCGTTGAGATGTGCGAGATCCTGTTCGGCAAAGAGTTCGTGCAGACCAACACCGTGATGACATCGCTCATCAATATCAATTCTCCGATGACGTTCGATGATGTGATGATGGGTGCCTTGGAAGTGTACGCGCAAAACAATCAGGCCTGCATTGTCAGCCCGTTTATCGTTGGCGGCGCAATGGCACCGGTGTCGGTCATGGGCACGTTGACCCAGGTGTTGGCCGAAGTGATGGCCGGGATTGCCTACAGCCAATTGGTGCGACCGGGCGCGCCGGTGATTTTCGGGGCCTTTGTGACCTCGATCGACATGAATTCAGGCGCGCCGACCTTTGGCACGCCCGAGGCCAGCCAGATCACCTATGGGGCCGGGCAGTTGGCCCGTCGCATGAACCTCCCATACCGTTCTGCGGGAAGCTTTACCGGATCGAAACTGCCCGATGCGCAGGCCGCTTATGAAACCGCCAACAGCCTCAACATGGGACTTTTGTCCGGTGTGAACTTTATGTTGCACGCCTGCGGATGGCTCGAAGGCGGACTTGTCGCGTCGTTCGAGAAATTCGTCATGGACGCCGACCAGCTTGGCGCGCTGCACAAGATGGCGCAGGGCATTGCCACCGATGAAGACGCGCAGGCCATGGGTGCGATTGCCGAAGTGGGCCCCGGCGGGCATTACCTTGGCTGCGCGCACACGCAGGCGAATTTCAAATCGGCCTTCTGGCGCTCCGAAGTGTTCGACTTCAAACCGTACGAAACATGGTCCGAAGAAGGCGCACGCGACACGATGGCGCTGGCAACAGAACGGGTGCAACGCCTGATCGACACCTATCAGCAGCCTGCGCTCGACCCTGGCATTCACGAGGCCCTGACAGAATATGTCAGCAAGAAAAAGGCCTCTATGCCCGACGCCTTCATGTAAGGAGGTCCGGGCTTTCTGCGGCGGATTGCGCGCGCAGGATTTGGGCTTCTCCCATTACCGCGGTGAGCAGATCAACATGGGCGGCGATGCTGTAACAGGCGTCGCCGCTTTCGCGTTGTTCATTCATTTCGGATTCGAGCGACATCAGTTTCATCAGCGCAGGCCCTGTGCGCAGCGTCACGCCATAGCCCAAAAGGCGGGGCAAACGGGCCTCGCGCCGGTAGCTTTGTGCGCCGATACGGGCCGCACGGATCAACAGGCGTGGACGCCGCAGGCCGGACAATTGGGTCAGTAGGTCTTGCATGTTTATCCCCTCGTGAATGGATGGGTTGCCCCATCGAGCCGACTCACCATTGCACAACCTGAGGGTGTGTTGCGCGGAGCGAGCATCTGCGAACGGTGGCGTTTAAATTTGTTTACGAATTGGAAACAGAAACTTGGGTGTCGTCGAAAGTTAACAAATCAGAAACAAATGCAATCCTAGGTTGATCACCGTCTGTGGATAAACCTGGGGGTAATTCTGACAGATTTCTTATGGGGGAACTCAATGACTGACCTGCACAATGTCCAGACCATGCGCGCGCCAGATGCGCTTTTGCCCGAGGCGGCGCGCCGGTATCTTGCCCATACTGCGCAAGGCCGACCGATCCGCGAAATCGCACGCGAGGCGGGATGCCATGCCTCGACGGTGCTGCGCCAGGTGCGCAAACTTGAAACCCTGCGCGACGATCCGATAGTCGACCGTGCGCTCAGCGATCATGTGGTGCGCAATACGGCGTCAGACCATGCAAAGCTGCGGATGGATGATCTGACCGACGCGCTGCGTTTGTTGTGCCAGCACAGGGCCATGCTGTTGTACCGGCCTGATCTTGCGCACCCGGCCATCGTCAAGACAGTGGGCGAAGGGGATATGGTTGTGCTTGGCGCGATTGATCTTGATCTGGCAGCGGCCTTGATTTTGCGCAATTGGATCACCCAAGAAGGCGGCACATCGGTGCAACGCTACCGGGTCACCGAAGAGGGCCGGGGCGCACTGCCCCGGCTTGTGGCGGCGAGGGATGTGCGGGCGGTGCGCCAGTTTGGCAACGGTCCCTCTGGCAACAAAGAAATCGGCCCAGACCGCAGGTCACGGGATCGTTCGCTGTCCACAGGGCCGGGGTTTGAAAGCCCGCTTTCGGCACTGGCGCGGCGGCGTGGCCCGGATGGGCGTCCGTTTCTGCCAACGGAATTCGTTGCGGCGGGGGATCGTTTGCACGAAGACTACGCCATCGCCGGGTTTGACAGCACGGATCTGCTGGGCTGGGAGTGTTCGGACGCGTTGCACAACCTTTATGACCGGGCCACAGCCATCCCCGATCCCCGCAAAGGCGAAGCGTTCACAAGAACGCTGGATGCGATCCGTGATCTGGGTCCGGGGCTCAGCGAAGTTGTTCTGCGCTGCTGTTGTCTGCGCGAAGGGCTTGAGGCGACGGAAAAGCGCCTTGGCTGGTCAGCCCGGTCCGGTAAGGTCGTCTTGCGCATCGCGTTGCAGCGCCTGACCCTGTTTTACGCCCGTAGGCGTGGGCAGGACGGGCTTTTGATCGGCTAGACCGGTTTTGACCTTCGGGTGGACAGCAGTCAGGCGGGCAGGCGGATTGGACGGTCCGTAGAGGGTGGTGCAGGAGGTACTCTTTATGTTTGGGAATTTGAAAGCCGCATCGCAGCTATGCAACACTGGTACTACCTCCTGCTGAGATATATGTTAGACCAGAACTCACCTGACAGTGCGGGGAAAAAACGTTGCGCGACATCAAGATACCAGAACAACGCCACCCGGAAAAAGCCCACCGCCCGGACAATGCCCAGCCCAAAAAGCCAAGCTGGATCAGGGTCAAGGCCCCCGGTGGAGAAGGGTATAACGAAACCCGCCGTATCATGCGGGAAAACAAGCTTGTGACCGTCTGCGAAGAGGCGGGATGCCCCAATGCCGGCGAATGCTGGAGCCAGGGTCACGCCACCATGATGATCATGGGCGATATCTGTACGCGCGGCTGTACCTTTTGCAACATTGCCACGGGCCGTCCCAACACGCTTGATGCGTTTGAACCGGGCCGCGTGGCGGACGGGGTGCAAAAGCTGGGCTTGAACCACGTCGTGATCACGTCTGTGGACCGCGATGATCTTGCCGATGGCGGGGCCGACCACTTTGCTCAGACCATCCGCGCCATTCGGCACCGGTCGCCCAACACCACGATTGAAATCCTGACGCCGGATTTCCTGAAATGCGCGCCCGAAGCGCTTGAAACTGTGGTGGCTGCGCGCCCCGATGTGTTCAATCACAACCTCGAAACGGTGCCGGGCCTCTATCCCGAAGTGCGCCCCGGCGCGCGCTACTTCCACAGCTTGCGTCTGTTGCAGCGGGTCAAGGAAATTGACCCGTCGATCTTTACCAAGTCCGGCATCATGGTGGGCTTGGGCGAAGACCGCCAGTCGGTGATGCAGGTCATGGATGACATGCGCGCCGCCGATATCGACTTTCTGACAGTCGGCCAATACCTGCAACCGACACCCAAGCATCACGCGGTAGACCGCTTTGTCACGCCCGAGGAATTCGAAGGCTACGAAAAAGCCGCCTATGGCAAGGGGTTCCTGATGGTGTCGGCAACTCCGCTCACGCGCTCGTCCTACCACGCAGGGGATGATTTTGCTCGCCTGCGCGCGAATCGCGAAGCCAAGCTCGCCAAGGCATAATGCACATGGCTTGGGTGCCCTGAGTGGCACCCAAGTTGGCATCTTTTGGCTACGGCAACGCCTTGAGATAGGCCGCAACAGCCAGACGGTCGCTTTGGGGCAGTTTGGCGAAATTCTCGATCACCGCCACCATATGCCCGCCCGCGCTGTCATAGTCCGGGGTAAATCCGCTTTGCAGGTAATAGGCGATTTCGGTCACGCCCCATGTCAGGTCGCCTGGCGTCAGGGAAGGGATCGTCCCGCGCCCGGACGGGTTTGGCGCACCGGCCAGCCAACGTGTGCGGTCCATTCCACCCAATGCGGTGCGCGGCGTATGACATTCACTGCAATGGGCCAGCGCTTCGACCAAATAGCGCCCGCGCTCAATTTCGGGTGTGTCCGCAGATGCCAGTGCCCAGCTGTCTGTCAGATATAGCTGTTTCCATACTCCAACCGCGCGGCGGATGTTGAACGGAAATCCCACCTCGTGCGGTGCGCTGGGTGTGGCGTCAGAGGGCAGGGTTTGCCAATAGGCCCAAAGATCCACCACATCCTGATCGGTCATGAAGGCATAGGAGGCATAGGGAAAAGCGGGATAATAGTGTCGCCCGTCCGGCGACACGCCGCGTTTCACGGCTGTTGCAAACTGTCCTTGGGTCCAGCCGCCAATCCCAACCGCCGGATCGGGTGATACGTTGGGTGCGATGAAAGTGCCGAAATCCGACTCGAACCTCTGCCCGCCCGCAAGGATCAGCTTGGCATCGTCCTCTGCCTCCGGTGCGGCATGGCACGACGCACAGCCCGACGCGATGAACACGGTCTCTCCGGCAACGGCGTCTCCGGCCAGCCCGTCAAGGGCCGCCATTTCAAGGGGCGTGGCCCGCGTGACGAACAACCCGGCCGCCGCAATGGCAGCCAGCGCGATCACGCTTGCATACAGGCCACGCCGCATCGTGTCAGATCAATTTGCAGGCGCGCGGTGAGTGTCGTGACACGCCTTACAGGTGCCGCCGATCTGGCCCATCACCGGGCCAAGCCCCTCAAGCCCGCCCGAGGCAGCGGCCTGAATGGCCACGGCAGCAGTGCCAAAATCGGTCCATTTCGCAACAAAATCGTCATTCTGGTCCCAGATCGTGGTCTGCGCGCGGGTGCCTTCGATCGACATATCATCCGACCCTACAGGCCACATCGGCCCTTGTTGGATCATTGAAACAGCAACCAGCGTGTCGGCGGCGGATTGCGCGGCTGCGGCATCATATTCGGTCTTACCCTGCGCCATATCGCCGATAATCCCGAGGTTGATCGCCATAATGCGGAACTGGCCCTGACGGGCTTTCATCTCTGCCGAGAAACCGTCTTGGGCAAATGTCATGGTGCCGGTGAAAAGGGTAGCAGCTGCAACAGCAGAGGTGATCAATGTCTTCATATCTATGCTCCTCGCATCAGTTATGGATCACAGGATAACGCAGCCTGCCGTAAAGGAAAGTCAAAGCTGCGACTTCCTGCCACACCATTGCGTGAGGGGCGCAATTCCCGCCGCGTGCCGAGGTGGTCAGGGGAACCGCACCTTGCCGATATAAGGCAGGTTGCGATTGCGCTGGCCGTAATCAATGCCGTAGCCCACCACAAATTCATCCGGTATCGAAAACCCGATCCAATCCGCTGCCACATCGGTTTCGCGCCGCGACGGTTTATCGAGCAGTGCAATCGTCCGAAGCCGCCCCGGATTACGCGATTCCAGAAGGCCGACAACGTGTTTAAGCGTGTGCCCGGTGTCCACGATGTCTTCGACCACAAGCACATCGCGGCCCTCGATCTGGCCGCGCAGGTCTTTGAGGATTCGCACCTCACGGCTTGATTCCATTGCATCGCCGTAAGACGATGCCTCAAGGAAATCGACCTCGACGGGCAGGTCCAGTTCGCGCACCAGATCGGCGATAAACACGAAACTGCCGCGCAGAAGGCCCACCACGACCAGCTTGTCAGTGTCGCGGAATTCTTGTTCGATCGCGTTCGAAAGCTCTTCGATCCGGGCGGCAATCGCCTTGGCCGAGATCATTTCGTCGATGACATATGGACGCTCTGACATAGGTTTCCCTTGATTTTTCGCGCGCACAATACGACATCCCCCGCCACTGTCACGGTCAAAACAAAAAAGAGCAGATGCCCACACATTCAGAAACCCGCACCCTGCCGTATACAGCGCAACAGATGTACGATCTGGTGGCGGACGTGTCGAATTACCCCAAATTCCTGCCGTGGACTGCCGCCGCGCGCATCCGCTCGCGCGAGGATCGGGGCGATCACGAGGAAATGCTGGCCGATCTGGTGATCAGCTTCAAAGTGTTCCGCGAACGCTTTGGCAGCCGTGTTGTGCTGTGGCCGGGGCAGCAAAAGATCGACACCGAATATCTGGATGGTCCGTTCCGCCACATGCATTCGAATTGGGCGTTCACGGATGTGACAGACGGGGTCGAGGTGACGTTCTACGTCGATTTCGAATTCAAGAACCGCATCCTGCAAGGGGCTGCGGGCATGTTCTTTTACGAGGCAATGCAGCGGATCGTCCGCGCGTTCGAACGCCGCGCGGCAGAGCTTTACACCTGACATGAAAAAGCGGGCCGAGTGGCCCGCTGTGCTCTTGTTCTGATGGATGACGATCAGGACGAATGATCGTAGGCGCGTTCGCCGTGCACGATTATGTCCAGCCCGGAGTTTTCAGCCTCGTCATCTACCCGCAGTGGTGTGATCGCTTTGACCACGAAGATCAGCGCCACGGTCACCACTAGAGTGAACACGCCTACGATGGCCAAAGACCCCAGTTGTGCGGCCCAGCTGCCCGCACCAAACGCTGCAATCATGATGGTGCCAAAAATGCCTCCGACGCCGTGCACCGCGAACACGTCCAGCGTGTCGTCGATCTTGAGCATGTTGCGGATCACATGCACGGCCTCTTGACACAGCACACCAGCAATCGCACCAATGATCAGCGCCTCGACAGGACCGACAAAGCCGGATGCGGGCGTGATCGAGGCAAGGCCTGCAATGGTGCCTGTGACCATACCGATCAGTGAGGCTTTGCCGAACTTGATTTTCTCCCATAGTGCCCATGTCAGCGAAGCGGTCGCGGCCGAGATATGGGTTACGGTCAGCGCCATCGCAGCCCCGCCATCGGCGGCAAGCTGTGATCCACCGTTGAATCCGAACCACCCGACCCAGAGCATCGCAGCCCCGATCATCACGTAGCCCGGATTGTGCGGCGGTGTGGTGCTGTTCTTGCGCGGGCCAAGGAAGACCGCGATCAACAACGCAGCAATCCCGGCGGTTTCGTGCACGACGATACCACCCGCGAAATCGCGCACACCGGTGTCACCAAAGATGCCACCATCCGACAGAAACCCGCCGCCCCAGACCCAATGCACCACCGGCGCATAGCAAAGCAGCATCCACAGCCCTGAAAACAGCAGGACAAAGCCAAAGCCAACCCGTTCCACATAGGCCCCGACGATCAACGCAGGCGTGATGATCGCAAAAGTCATCTGGAACGCGAAGAAAAGAACCTCGGGCAGGGTGCCTGCCAGATCGTCGGGTCCAATCCCCAAAAGGAACATTTTGCCCAAACCGCCCCAATAGGCACCGCCATCGCCAAACGCGATGGAATACCCAAAAGCGAACCATAGCACGCTCATTAAACAGGCAATTGCATAACAATGCATGAAGACGCTCAGCACATTGCGCGCACGCACCAGCCCGCCATAAAACAGGGCTAGCCCCGGTAATGTCATGAAAAGCACAAGCGCTGTGGCCACAATTATCCAGGCCGTGTCCGCTCCGTTCATCTGTCCCATCCTTTGATTTTTTGTTGTGCGCGCGGTCAAACCGGAACAGCGTCGCGGAAAAAAGAGGCGACACTAGATTTTGATGCCCAAAAATACAGCAGGCTCAAAAATGATTAATTAATGGGCCATTTGGCTGGCGTTCGCTAAAAAATTCAGCGTAATGCGGTAAGTGCAGTGATCATCAAATCCAGCGCGTCGTCCCGTGCCGCGGCGCGCACCGATGCACGGCCAAGCGCGCCATAGTCGATTGTTTTGGTCTGAACGCCGTCTCCGTTTGCGATGCCGAAACACACACGCCCCTCGGGCTTGAATTCGGAGCCGCCGGGGCCTGCGATCCCGCTGATCGACACGGCCACAGTGGCGTGCGCCGCCCCGAGCGCGCCGAGGGCCATTTCGCCCGCAACCTGTTCGGACACTGCACCATGCGCGTCGAGCGTGGCAGGCAAGACGCCCAGCATGTCGATCTTTGCTTGGTTCGAATAGGTCACAAAGCCCCGTTCAAACACCGCTGATGACCCCGCGACATCTGTGATCGCCGCTGCGACCATGCCGCCTGTGCAGCTTTCTGCCGTGGTCACCGTCGCGCCAGCCTGACTTGCCAAGCGCAAAACCGTCTCGGCGCGGGTCTCGGTCACATCAGCACCAGGTGGAAGAGGGCGGCCAATCCGATCACGCCAAGCGCGGCAAACACGCCCGCAACCACATCGTCCAGCATTACGCCCAACGCATCGCCCCGCGCGTCTGCACGGCCCACCAGCCATGGCTTCCAGATGTCGAACAGCCGGAACAGAACAAAGGCCGCGATCCAGCCGGGATAAAGCGCCAATAGGTCAACCGACATCATCATCGCACCGTAACCTACTGGAAACAGGGCAATCCACTGGCCGACAACTTCGTCGATGACGATGTAGGACGGATCATGGTCCTTCTGTCCCCGGATCAAGTCTCGGGTGGCGATCCAGCCGGACATGAAGACGAAAAACGTCAGGTTGACCAACAACCAGAACCCGCCGATCGACAGGACGGCATAAGCAACGGGCAGGGCAGCCAGCGACCCCCATGTGCCCGGCGCGGGCTTGAGAAGACCGACGCCAAAGAAAGTTGCGATGATCTTATTCATGACTTCACCAGCGCAGCAGTGGCAAGGGCTGCAATCCCTTCGCCGCGCCCGGTAAAGCCCAGCCTTTCCGATGTGGTCGCCTTGACCGAGATATCCTCGATCGGCAGGCCCATGATCTGCGCCAAAGCGGCGCGCATAGCGTCTGCATGGGGGCCGATCTTGGGGAACTCGCAGACAAGGGTGCAATCGACATTACTGATCTCGAATCCCGCATCCCGCGCCATCTGAACCGCGTGTTTCAGGAATATCTCGCTTGCAACGCCTTTCCATTGGGGGTCAGAGGGCGGAAAGTGTCGTCCGATGTCCCCCGCAGCCAACGCGCCATAAAGCGCATCGGTGATCGCGTGCATGCCCACATCGGCATCAGAGTGGCCCATAAGCGCCTGATCATGAGTAACTTTTACGCCGCACAGCACGACGTGATCGCCGGGTCCGAACTTGTGAACATCATAGCCATTGCCCAGCCGCACTTTCATTTGCACATCCCTTTGTCCCGTGTCCCGTGTCTAAGGTTTGTCTGTTGTCTGCGCAATCGCTCCGGTGGGATTGCCTAAAAAATAGGCATACGCATTTGTTCGGTCTGTTTTTCGGGCTATTATCATTGAATGGCATACAGCCACAGCGTAGCTCAAACCCATCAATCAAGGATTGCAGCGGTGACTCCGTCGGTTTCAGAAAACCTTATATCTCCTCCGGTACTGTTGGCCCCTTTGGCGGGTATCACGGACTTGCCGTTCCGGTCGCTTGTGTCGCGTTTTGGGGCTGGCCGTGTTGTGTCCGAAATGATCGCCAGCGGTGAATTTCTCACCGCGCGTCCCGGAACCCGCGAAAAGGCAGAGCTTGGTGCCGGGATCGGAAACACGTCCGTACAACTGGCAGGACGCACGCCCGACGCCATGGCCGAAGCCGCGCGCATGGTCGAAGGCATGGGCGCGCAGGTGATCGACATCAATATGGGCTGCCCGGCGAAAAAGGTCGTGGGCGGCTATTCCGGGTCCGCCTTGTTGCGCGATCTCGACCATGCCTGTCGGCTGATAGATGCGGTTGTCGGCGCGGTGTCGGTGCCGGTCACGCTCAAGACCCGATTGGGCTGGGACGACGCGACACACAACGCGGCCGAGCTGGCAGTGCGCGCCGAGGCGGGGGGCATCAAGATGATCGTCATCCATGGCCGCACCCGGTGCCAGTTCTACAAAGGCCGTGCCGATTGGCGCGCCATTCGCCAGATCAAGAATGCGGTGTCGATTCCGGTGATTGCCAACGGAGACATTGTCGATACAGCCACCGCCCGCACCGCGCTGCGTCAAAGCGGGGCCGACGGTGTGATGGTTGGGCGCGGCGCGCAGGGCCGCCCTTGGGTGCTGGCACAAATCGCCGCCGACATTTACGGCACGCCCGCCCCTGTGATCCCAAAGGGCCAAGCACTGGTCGAGATGGTGTCGGGCCATTACGACGCGATGCTGTCCTTCTATGGCACCGACCTTGGGGGCCGCGTCGCGCGCAAACATCTTGGCTGGTACATGGACGCCGCCCAGACTGATCCGACCCTGCGCAAAGCCATCCTGACCGCCAAAGACCCCGCGTTTGTGGTCGCGTCTCTGGGAGACGCGCTTATGACAGATGAAAGGCAGGCCGCATGAGCGACGAAGATGCAGAGCGGCCGCCGCAGGTAGACGAACGGATGATCTGGTCATCGCTTCCGGTGCCTGCCATCGTGATTGATGCGGACGAAAACATCCTTGATATGAACCCGGCTGCCGAAGGATTTATGAACAATTCGGCGAAATGGCTGCGCGGGCAACCGATCTGGGACCGTCTGACCGTCGACGCACCGATGGAGAAAAGCCTCGCCCGTGCCCGCGCGAATGGCACGCCGCTTTTTGTCAACGATGTGGATATCGGGCCGGGCTCGCGCCCGCCCTTGGTGTGCAACCTGCAAATCGCACCGGTTCAGGGCCAGGAGGGCAGCATGATCCTGCTCATCAGCCCGCGCGAGCTGGCTGGGCGGGTCAACCAAAGTCAGACCGTGAAATCCGCCGCCAAATCCGCCATCGGCATGGCCGAGATGCTGGCCCATGAGATCAAGAACCCGCTTGCCGGGATCACCGGGGCGGCGCAACTGCTCAGCATGAATCTGTCCAATGACGATCTTGAACTGACCGATCTCATCGTCGAAGAAACCCGCCGCATCGTGAAGCTGCTGGAACAGGTCGAACAGTTTGGCAATCTCTCGGTGCCCGAACGCAAGCCTGTGAACCTGCATGACGTGCTGGACCGTGCGCGCCGCTCTGCGCTGTTGGGGTTCGGCGCGCATATGAAAATCATAGAGGACTATGATCCGTCCTTGCCGCTGGCTCTTGGGGATTCCGACCAGTTGCTTCAGGTCGTTCTGAACCTGATCAAGAACGCGTCCGAGGCGGCGGATTCAAAAAACGGCGGCACCATTCGCCTGCACACCTACTACGAACACAGCTACAGCCTGCGCCGTGCCGACGGGTCGGGCCAGTCCTTGCCTCTGCAAGTCGAAGTGATCGACGACGGCCCCGGATTGCCACCGGACATCAAAGGCGACGTGTTCGATCCTTTCGTCTCGGGCCGCGAGAACGGCACCGGGCTTGGCCTCGCATTGGTCAGCAAGATCATCTCGGACCATGACGGCTGGGTCGCCGTTGACAGCGTTCCCGGACAAACCCGCTTTCGCATTTCGCTGCCACAGGCACCGCGAAAACAAAAGGAGTCACACTGATGGATGGCACGGTACTGGTTGCGGATGATGACCGCACGATCCGAACGGTTCTGACGCAGGCGCTCACACGGGCGGGGTGCAAGGTGCATGCCACCTCGTCCCTGACCACCCTGATGCGCTGGGTCGCCGAGGGCAAAGGCGATGTGGTGATTTCCGATGTCATCATGCCCGACGGCAATGGACTCGAGATGTTGCCCAAGATCAGCCAGGATCGCCCGGATCTGCCAGTGATCGTGATTTCCGCGCAAAACACCATCATGACGGCCATTCAGGCCGCCGAGGCCGAGGCCTACGACTACCTGCCCAAACCTTTCGATCTGCCTGATCTGATGAAACGGACGGCCAAGGCGCTGGAGTCGCGCACACGCGTTGCACGGCCATTCGCCGCCCCAACGCTAGACGATGCACCAGACGATCTGCCCCTGATCGGCAAGACACCGGCAATGCAGGCGCTCTACAGATTGGTCGCCAAGGTCATGAACACCGATCTGCCCGTCTTGATCTGTGGCGAATCTGGCACGGGCAAATCGCTGATCGCGCGCGCACTGCATGATTTCTCGGATCGCCGGTCCTTGCCCTTTGTCACGGTCACAGGCAGCGACCTGTCCGATATTGAAGGCCCGGCGCGTATTCTTGCGCGGGTTCGGGGCGGCACGCTTTTGATCGACGAAGTCGCCGATGTCCCGGACGAGGTGCAGGCCCGCATCGTGCGGATGATGGACGGACCCGGCGACAACGTTCCGCGGTTCATTGCCACCAGCCAGACTGATCCGGGGCAGGGCATTGCAAACAGCGGCGTGCGCGAAGACCTGTATTACCGCATCAGCGGGGCCACCATCGCGGTGCCGTCGCTGCGCGAAAGGGTCGATGACATCGCGCTGCTCAGCGATCACTTTCTGTCACGTGCCGAACGTGAGGGTGGCGCGAAACGCTGGCTGTCCGAAGATGCCGCCGATTTGTTCCGTGCCTATAGCTGGCCCGGCAATGTGCGCCAGTTGGAAAACGTCGTGCGCCGCCTGAGCCTGACATCGCGCGCCGATGAAATCACCCGCGCCGAGGTCGAGAACGTGCTGGGCAATCAGCCTGAAACCGGCCCCGTCCTGCGTGGGGGCGACAGCGAAAAACTAAGCACGTCTGTGGCGCGTCACCTGCGCCGCTATTTCGATCTGCACGGCACAATGTTGCCGCCTCCGGGGCTCTATCCGCGAATCTTGCGCGAAATCGAAGCGCCACTGATCGAAATCGCGCTTGAAGCGACCGGCGGAAATCAGGCCAAATGCGCCGATTTGCTGGGAATTAACCGAAATACGCTCAGAAAGAAGATCACTGACCTCGATATTCAGGTGACACGCCGCCGTAAATTGATGTAAAACTGCCACATAATAGTGTTTCGGCGGTGACGCAGCAGATCGGAACCACAAGATATGGCGGTAGCCGGGCTGCGCGGCACATCAAGGCGGGGGTTGGCTGTGGCCACCTGGGCACGCTCGTTGAATTGGACCCGGCTTAGCCGGATGCGTCGGCAAAGACGCTATCAGAACGCTATGACCCTTGGTCTGGTGCTTCTTGGGCCGTTCCTCGCCGTTGCCACGATCCTTGTTCTGGGGCCTCTCGATACCGGGACGGGGGCGCAGTTCAATTTGCGACTCGTTCTGTTGGCCGACTTGATTTACGTTCTGCTGCTGGCGGCACTGGTGCTGCGCCGGGTCGCCAATCTTATTGCTGCGCGGCGGGCAAAATCTGCCGGATCGCGGCTTCACCTCAGGCTTACCGGGGCATTCGCGCTGATGGCGCTGTTGCCGACGATCACGGTGGCGGTGTTTGCGGTGCTCACCATCAATATCGGTCTGGAAACCTGGTTCTCTGAGCGGGTGCGCAACGTTGTGGGCGCGTCCCTTTCTGCCGCGGAAGCCTACGAACAAGAACACCGCGAAGGACTGACGCAAGATGCCCAGGCGCTTGCGGCGTTTCTGGACGCCAACCGGCGCGCCACCTTCATCATGGATGACGGCGAATTGCGTCAGGCACTTAGCCAAGGTCAGGCGCAGATCCAGCGCGGCCTGCGCGAGGCTTATGTGATTGATGGCGCCGGGGAAATTCGGGCCCGCGGTGAAGGGTCTTACCTGTTTGACTACGAACGCCCGACTGCGGACGTGTTCTCTGAGGCTACCGAGATCGGCATCGCCCTTGTGCAGGACTGGGACAACAACGAACTGCGCGCGATGATCCCGCTGCGCGCCTTTGCCGACAGATATCTGTTTATCACCCGCGATGTGGATGGCCAAATCCTCAACCTGCTGGATGACACACAAGAAACCGCGCGATTCTATCAGCAACAGGAAAACGACCGGGGCCGCGTGCTGTTCGATTTCGCGCTGCTGTATCTGGGGTTCGCGTTCCTGCTCATTCTCGCGGCGATCTGGCTGGGCCTGTGGTTCGCCGAACGGCTCAGTCGTCCTGTGGGGCGTCTGACGGGCGCTGCCCAACGGGTTGGGTCCGGGGATCTGGATGTGAAGGTGGTCGAAGAAGACGGCGATGACGAAATCGCCATGCTGGGCCGTTATTTTAACCAAATGACCCGCCAATTGAAGGGACAGCGCGAAACCTTGCTCGACAACACCCGCCAGATTGAACGGCGCCAGCGGTTGTTTGATTCCGTGCTCACCTCGGTCACCTCTGGCGTTGTGGGGCTGGACGCAGATGGCCGTGTGACCTTTGTGAACCGATCTGCGGAACGGCTGCTGGCGTGGCACGAAAACCAGCGCAGCGTTGAGATCGTGATGGCCGTGCCGGAGTTTGGGCCTTTGTTTCAACGGCTGCGCGAACAGGGGGGTGAGACGGCACAAGAAGAAATCAAGGTAAGCCGCGAAAGTCGTTTGGAAAACCTACTGGTACGTCTGTCCACCCGGCGCCGCGAAGACGGTGGGCTTGAGGGTTATGTGATTGCCTTTGACGATGTGACCGACCTTGTCAGTGCACAGCGGATGGCGGCGTGGGGCGATGTTGCGCGGCGTATCGCGCATGAGATCAAGAACCCCCTGACCCCGATCCAATTGTCCGCCGAGCGTATCCGCCGCAAGTTTCACCGCCAGCTTGGCGCGGAAGATGCCGAAAGCCTTGAGCAGTTGACCGAAGTGATTGTTCGCCAAACCAATGACTTGCGGCGCATCGTTGATGAGTTTTCCAAATTTGCCCGCATGCCCGAACCGGACCGCCGGGCCGAAGACGTGGTGGATATCCTGCGCAGTGCGATCCTGTTGCAGGAGGCAGGCCAACCCGAGGTCCAGTTTGACGTGGCTATGCCCGCCGCCGGTATCCCCGCCGAAGTGGATGCGACGATGATCGGTCAGGCGTTCACAAATTTAATTAAGAACGCGGGAGAAGCAATTGAAAGCTATGTAGAAACATCTCCCGAAAGGCCCGTTGTGCCACAAATCCGCATTGCCTGTCAGGCGCAGGGTGACATGGCAGAGATACGAATCTCGGACAATGGCATCGGCCTGCCTGAAGACCCGTCGCGCCTGTTCGAGCCATATGTGACGACACGCGAGAAGGGCACGGGCCTTGGCCTGCCGATTGTGAAGAAAATCATAGAAGAACATGGCGGCACGCTCGCGTTGGAACAGGCCGAGCCGTTTGACGACACGGGCCGGCGCGGGGCGATGGCGGTCATTCGACTGCCGGTGCTGGGTGCCGCTGACACAACACGATCCCCTGAGGCCAACACAGTGTTGGCCGATGCGGGCCACGAAACATGACGATCCATTGACTTGAGGGTGCGATAATGAGCGATATTCTGATTGTAGACGATGAGCGCGATATCCGGGAACTGATCGGCGATATCCTGAAGGACGAAGGGTACACGACCCGGCTTGCGGGCAATTCGACCGAGGCGATGGCCGAGGTCAACGCGGAAGAGCCGTCGCTGCTGATCCTCGATATCTGGCTCAAAGACAGCAAGATGGATGGGATCGACATTCTCAAGACCGTCAAGCGCGACAACCCGGATGTGCCGGTGGTGATCATCTCGGGACATGGGAATGTCGAAATCGCGGTCGCTGCGATCAAGCAGGGCGCGTATGATTTTATCGAAAAGCCGTTCAATATTGATCAGTTGCTGGTCGTCATTCGCCGCGCCATGGAAACCAGCCGCCTGCGCCGCGAGAACAACAAGCTCAAGCGCCGTGAAACGGATGTGGCGCAGATGGTCGGCGAATGCGCGGCCTATCGCGGGCTGGTGTCGAACCTCGACAAGGTGACCAAATCGAACGGACGGGTTTTGCTGTCCGGGCCTGCGGGCAGTGGCAAGGAAGTGGCGGCGCGGTACATCCATGCCCATTCCAACCGCGCCAGCGCGCCGTTTGTCACCGTGAACTGTGCGGGTGTTGCGCCAGAGACGATGGAAGAGGTGCTGTTTGGCCGCGAAACACCCGAGAGGGGCGTGGAGCCAGGGTTGCTCGAACAGGCGCATGGGGGCGTGATCTATTTTGACGAGGTCGCGGACATGCCGCTTGGCACCCAGTCCAAGATTCTGCGCGTGCTGGTGGACCAGCAGTTTCAGCGCGTTGGCGGGGCCGACAAGGTGCGGGTTGACCTGCGGGTGATCTCAAGCACCAACCGCGACCTACAGACCGAGATCGCAGCGGGGAAGTTCCGCGAGGAACTGTATCACCGGCTCAACGTGGTGCCGATCAGCGTGCCGAGCCTTGAGGATCGGCCCGAGGACATCCCGATGCTGGCGGGACATTTCATCGACCTGTTCAACCAGACGCAGGGCCTGCCCAAGCGCGGTCTGAGCAGCGACGCGGTGGCGCTGTTGCAGACGATGATCTGGCCGGGCAACGTGCGGCAGCTCAAGAACCTGATCGAACGGGTGCTGATCCTTGGCGAGGGCACGGGCGACATCGCGGCGCGCGAACTGCCCCAAGACACCAGCCCCGCCGAGGACGAAGAGGGCCGGGTGGTGCTGTCGGGCACGCTCGCCACGATGCCGCTGCGCGAGGCACGCGAGGCGTTCGAGCGGGAATACCTGCTGACCCAGATCAACCGCTTTGGCGGCAATATCAGTCGCACGGCGAGTTTCGTCGGCATGGAACGCAGCGCCCTGCACCGCAAGCTCAAGTCGCTGGGGGTGGTCACCAGCTCCAAGGCGGGCGGCCGGGTGGCGTATCTTGAGGACGAGATCGAAGAGGCCTCGTGAGCCGGTAGGTCCGTTTCGGTCCTTTTGTTTCGCGTGCGAAACATTGGGTCCGAAGTGGACCTATTAAGGGTTTGATTTCATGCGCGCCCATTTCTTTTCAAAGACCTTGGCGAACGCATTTAATGTCAGTTTTCCTTGCTCATTGATTGGCATTCGCTCAATGAATTCAATATCATATAAGGCATATTTGCCGATTTCTTTATGAACCTTTTGAAGCAAGTCCTTGGCTAGAAGTCCGACACTTGGGTCTGCGATGACGAGTGCGAAAGGAAGATCCTGCACCAATTTATGTGGCAGTGCTCTCACTGCGACGTCAATAACCCCCGGAACCTCCCTCAGGCAGCCTTCAATCTCAGCAGGATACAAGTTTACTCCGCTGACAATCATCATGTTGTCAGCCCGCCCAAGGTGGACCAATTGTCCATCTGGCATAAAGTACCCGACGTCGCCCGGATAATACCACCCGTCACGAAACGCTTTGCGCGTTGTTTCTGGATCTCCATGATATCCATCAATTAAGCCGCTTGTTTTGATGCGCATTAATCCTGGCTTTGAAGTCGGAATGGGGCTTCCATCGACTGCGACAATTTCCACACGGGAATCATGGAATAAATGCCCAATGCTCTTCGGATTTTTTGTTACATCTTTTGGATGCGAAATCGTTACCAAACCACATTCGTTTGCGCCGTAATAGATGTTAACGTTCTTTGTTATCTTATCTCTGATGCGTTCTCTAAGATCTGGGGAGATCGTGGCGGACCCAAGGTATAGCGCTTCTAGCTTCGAGAAAATGGGCTCATCCACATCACCAATTTTTTCAAGAATACGCTCCATATGATACGGCGTGGCATATAAGATATGAAGCTTCTCCGCTTCTATAGTGCTTTGCAGATCAGAAAATGTCATATTTGAGATATAACTGGAGCCGCCTGCGAACAGGTTGGCAAATGCGGTACGCTTTCCGAGAAAGAAATTGATAGAGATCATTGAATGGACATTTGTACCATGCTTTAAACCAAAACTTTCTTTCCAAGAACCCGTATGACGCATTTCAAGACTATGTGAAATGGGAATTATTTTGGGCTGACCTGTGGAACCTGAGCTATTCGCAAAGATCCAAGGATGCTTTTCAGGAACATCAATCGGGAATAATACGTCTTTTGACTGCGTTGTCTGGATCGCCGAGAGCTTTATGTCTATTGTTCCGGCTGGTGCGTCGTGTGATTTGTATTCATTGCAAGAGAGCGTTTTTGTGCAGCCGGTCAGGCGAAAGATATGGTCTCGTTGAGCGTCTGCTGTGGAGCGTGGTACACTTACAACAGTGCCACCCATATGGGCGATGGCTAAGGTTGCAACCCAATGATTCAAAGCATCATTGATTTGCACCCCTACAATATCGCCAAACCTCACACCTTCATTTTCCAAACCGGCAGAAAGGTTGGCTACTCGAGCCCCCAATTCCGCGTAAGTCAAATCGCCCGATGTGGAAAATATTGCAGGCGCGTCCGGGCGTTGCTTGATGTGTTTTACTAAGTAGTCGCAGATGTTCATGTTTACTTTCTTTTCGATGTCGGTGTTCGTCAGAGCTTAAATAGTCGTAGTTCGAATTAGATCGGATGGCTCTGTCAAAGATTATTTCGGGAAAATTGATTTCATAATTTTCTATTGGGATTGTGGTGTACGAGTGGATTAAGCTTTTGCATTATCAGAGTTTACAAGTAGTTTGTGATACGCGGATGGTCGGTGTACTCGACGCAAAGCTACAGGCTTTTGTTGATCCTTAACCTTTTGTCTTTGGTGCGCTGCGGCAAGCATAAGATAGGGCGCTCAGCAAAGGGGGTCTTTTTCGCGTGCCTCTTGGGCGTGCTGTGTGTGTGAATACGAACCCTACGGAACGGTGTGGGCGCGGCGCCAGTACCCTCCCCAATTGACCCCGCCCCAACGCTCTGCCACACAGAAGCCTGCGCCATAGCCAAGGGGCCCGTCCGCGGGCGAAGTCATGAAAGTCATTATTTGCGGGGCGGGTCAGGTTGGTTGGCAGATTGCGCGGCATCTGTCCGGAGAGCGCAACGACGTTACGGTCGTGGACAACAACCCCGAGCTGGTGCGCCGTGCGACGGACAGTCTTGATGTGCAGGGGATCGCGGGGTTCGCGTCCTACCCGGATGTGCTTGAACAGGCGGGGGCGCGGGATGCCGATATGATCATCGCGGCGACGTATTCGGACGAGGTCAACATGGTGACCTGTCAGGTCGCGCACTCGGTGTTTGAGGTGCCACGCAAGATCGCGCGGTTGCGCTCGAAATCCTATCTGACGGCGATCTATTCTGATCTCTACCGGCGCGATCACATGCCCATCGACGTCGTGATCAGCCCCGAGATGGAGGTGGCCGAAGCCGCGTTGCAGCGGCTCAATGCGCCTGCGGCTTTTGACACCGAGACCTTTCTGGACGGCGATGCGGCGCTGATGGGGCTGACCATTGATGCCGATTGCCCGATCATCAACACGCCTCTCAAGCAGCTGACCGATCTGTTCTCGACGCTGCGGACCATCGTTGTGGGCATCCGCCGCGACGGCACGCTGTTTGCGCCGGAAGCGGGGGATCAGCTGTTTGCGGGGGATGCGTGCTATGTGATGTCCCACAAAGAGGATGTGCGCCGCACGCTTGAGATTTTCGGCAAGACCCATCGCAAGCAGGAACGGGTGGTGATCATCGGCGGTGGCAATGTCGGGTTGATGGTGGCCAAGCACCTGGAAGAGCGTGCCGACCGGGTGCGGGTCAAGGTGATCGAACGCAACCGCAAGATCGCAGAACGCGCCGCCGAGGCGCTGGAGCGAACGATTGTTCTGAATGGTGACGGTCTCGATGTGGCACTGTTGGCCGAGGCCAATATCGAACGGGCTGATGCGGTGTTGTGCGTGACGGATGACGACAAGACCAACATGCTGGCCGCCGTGCGGGCCAAGTCCGAAGGCTGCCGGATGGCGATTGCGCTGATCAACGATCCGACGCTTGAGCCGCTGATGAAGCCATTGGGCATTGACGCCTATATCAACCCGCGCTCGGTCACGGTGAGTTCGATCCTGCGGCATTTCCGGCATGGTCGGGTTCGGTCGGTTTATTCCATCGGCGATGCCGAGGCCGAGGTGATCGAAGCCGAAGTGCTGTCCACCTCTCCGATGGCGGGGCAAAAGCTGCGCGATATCGACTTCCCGGAAGGGGTGCTTGTCGGGGCGGTGCGCAAGGCGGGCAAAGTGGTGCGCCCGACCGGCGCATTGGTGGTGGAAGAGGGCGATCAGGTGGTTCTGTTCGCGCTGGCCAAGGACGTGTCGGAGGTCGAACGCCTGCTTCAGGTGTCGATCGACTTCTTCTGATCCATGGCGCTGCTGTACCGCCTGCCTTTGTTGTTGCTTCTGACGGGACTTGCGTCGGTGTCGATGATCGTCCCGGCGGTTGTGGCGCTGTGGGTCGAGGCGTTTCAGGACGCGCGGTCGTTCTTCTACTCGGGTTTGGTCGGGGTGATCCTGTGCACGCTGATCGCGTTTGCACTGGCCAACCGGCCGCACAACCGCAATGCCATTCGTCAATTGCTGGCGCTGTTGGCGGGGTTCGTGATCCTGCCCGCTATCCTTGCGGTGCCGTTTTACGAGTCGGTTCAGACCACAACATTCCTGAACGCGTATCTAGAGATGGTGTCGGCGCTGACCACAACGGGTTTGCCGCTGTTCGCGCCCGAACGCCTGTCCATGGCCGAGCATCTGTGGCGGGCGCAGGTCGCGTGGATGGGCGGATTGCTCATGTGGGTGGCGGCGGCGGCGATTCTTGCGCCCTTGAACCTTGGCGGATTCGAGGTGACGTCTCTGGGAGAGCCGGGACAGGATGTGGTTGTGGGGGCTGCCCGCCGCGACACGGCCAACCCGGCCAGCCGTCTGGCCCGCAGTGCCACGGTGCTGGTGCCAGCCTATCTGTTGCTGACGCTGGCGCTTTGGGTGTTGTTGCTGGTGGTTGGGGACACGCCGTTTGTGGCGCTCACCCATGCGATGAGCGTGATGTCCACATCGGGCATTTCGCCGGTGGGTGGCCCGTCCGGTGCCAGCAGTGGCATTGCCGGTGAGGCGATCATGGCGGTGTTCTTGCTGTTCGCGCTGTCACGGGTCACGTTTTCACAAGACACCAGCCATTCGCAAAAGGCTGGGTTGTTCTATGATCCCGAGTTCCGGCTTGGTTTGGCCATCGTGCTGGCAGTGCCGACGCTGCTGTTGCTGCGCCATTTCGTGGCGGCGTTGGATGTGGGGGATCAGAATAATTTTGTCGCTGCACTGCGTGCCTTTTGGGGGGCGGCGTTCACGGTGCTGTCGTTCCTCACAACCCATGGGTTCTCCAGCGTGGACTGGGCAGATGCGCAGGCGTGGTCCGGTCTTCAGACGCCGGGCCTGATCCTGATGGGGCTGGCGCTGATCGGGGGCGGGGTCGCCACCACTGCCGGAGGGGTCAAGCTGCTGCGCGTGGTGGCACTGACCATGAACGGCATGCGCGAGGTGGACCGGCTGGTGCACCCGTCATCGGTGGGGCGCTCGGGCCTTGTGTCGCGGCGCACGCGGCGGGAAGGGGCGTTTATCGCATGGGTCTTTTTCATGATCTTTGCCATCACGCTGGCCGCCACCACGGTTGCCTTTGCCGCGTTTGGCATCCCGTTTGAACAGTCGCTGGTGCTGGCTGTTGCCAGCCTGACGAATTGTGGGCCGTTGGTCGACATGGTGCAGGCAGGACGTTTGACCTTGATCGAGCTTGGTCCCGGACCCAAGCTGATTGCAGCGATTGCGATGGTCATGGGGCGGTTGGAAATGCTGGCACTTGTGGTTATTTTGACACCAGATCTCTGGCGCGATTGAGCCATCATCGCACAGATGAGGAAATTCCTTGTTTTTCCACTGGAATTTACGTGAGTGCCAAGACATAGTGGCCGCAAACCACGACCGTCGGCGCGACAAAAGCAAGAACAAAGGCTAATTTTATGGCATCGGACAAGCAGAACCTTCAGGACGCGTTTCTTAACCACGTCCGCAAGACCAAGGTGCCCGTGACAGTCTTTCTGATCAATGGCGTCAAATTGCAGGGCGTGATTACGTGGTTCGATAATTTTTGCGTGCTGCTGCGTCGTGATGGACAATCCCAGCTGGTCTATAAGCATGCGATTTCAACCATCATGCCAGCACAGCCCATCAACCTGTATGATGGCGAAGGCGAAAATTGAAAGAACATAAAGCGCATGTGACCCGCGCATGGGTCCTGCATCCTGACATCACCAGCGACCGCTCTCGGCGGGCGGCGCATCCTGCTTTGGCCGAGGCGATTGCCTTGGCCGGTGCCTTGCCGGGGCTTGAGGTGGTGGACGGAACCGTGGTGCGTTTGCCCAAACCGCAGCCGGGAAAGCTGTTTGGGTCAGGCAAGATCATTGAACTTGAGCACCTGTTCAAGGAGCACGACGTCGAACTCGTGCTCGTGGATGGTCCTGTCACGCCGGTGCAGCAACGCAATCTGGAAAAGGCATGGGGGGTCAAATTGCTGGACCGGACCGGTCTGATCCTTGAGATTTTCAGCGACCGTGCTGCGACCCGCGAAGGGGTGTTGCAGGTCGAGATGGCCGCTCTGAGCTACCAGCGCACGCGTCTGGTGCGTGCGTGGACCCACCTTGAACGTCAGCGGGGCGGGCTCGGCTTTGTGGGCGGTCCGGGCGAAACCCAGATCGAGGCGGACCGCCGCGCTATTGATGACCAGCTCGTGAACCTGCGTCGTCAGCTTGACAAGGTGGTCAGAACACGCAGCCTACACCGTGCCGCACGCGCCAAGGTGCCCTATCCGATTGTCGCGCTGGTGGGCTACACCAACGCTGGGAAATCGACGCTGTTCAACCGTCTGACCGGGGCCGATGTGATGGCGAAGGACATGCTCTTTGCCACGCTCGACCCGACGATGCGCGCGGTCAAGCTGCCCAATGGCCCGGATGTGATCCTGTCCGACACGGTGGGTTTTATCAGTGATCTGCCGACCGAACTGGTGGCGGCGTTTCGCGCCACGCTGGAAGAGGTGCTGGCGGCGGACCTGATCCTGCATGTGCGCGACATCAGCCATGCGGCGACCGAAGATCAGGCGCAGGATGTACGCGATATCCTGAACACACTTGGGGTAACCGACACGACACCGTTGCTTGAACTGTGGAACAAGATCGACGCGATGGACCCCGAGGCCCGGGGCGCAGCAGAAGCACGCGCAGAACGGGATGATGGCGTGTTTGCCATCTCGGCGTTGACCGGCGACGGGCTTGACCCGCTTATGGCTGCGGTCAATCGCCTTCTCGAAGGGGACAGGCGCGAAGACACACTGCATCTGGGCTTTGACGAAGGGCGCAAGCGTGCGTGGTTGTTCGATAAGTCATTGGTCGAGACCGAAGCGCAGGATGAAAACGGTTATACGCTACGCGTACGCTGGTCGGCCAAAGAAGCGCGGCAGTTCGAAACGCTCTAACCTGTCGCGTCGCATCTCTCTTTTTTGATTCAAAACGGGCTATTCCCGCACCAGCCGCGTGACTCCCACAGAGGCTGCACGGGCCAGATCGGCGTCAAGCGACATGGGAATGTATTCCCCGCGCCGCCACAGCGTGCCCAGATCGTCATAGTGCCGCGACAGGAAATGCCCGGATTGCCCGGTTGACAGGATAAACACCGAACTGTCGGGATCGGCGAAATCATACACACCGCGATAGGTTGCGCCGTGCACGTTCAAAAACGGGTTAGGGCCTTCGCCAGACGCGCGCCCGCGCATCAGCGTATGATCGCCGCCGGATGTGCTTTGGCGGATGTTCACGAAATACCGCAGGATCGGCACAGCCCCCAGAACCGGATGGTCATGGGTTGCCTGATGCGCGTCGCCCCAGCGCAAGGATTCGAGCGCGGTGCCATAGGTTTCGGAGATCCAGATCAGCGCATCGTCCAGTGCAAGCCGGGCGATATCGGTACAGGTTTCCTCAACGGCAGAGCGGATGACATTGCACCATGCGCTGGCGCCGTCGACATCACGGTAGACCCGTTCAATGAACAACGGTTCGACGCGGGTGAATTCGGAGGCCAGCGGGCCAAGGTCGTCGCGGATCAGACGGTCCTGAAGCGCGCGCAGCCATGCAGAGTAGATCAGCGGCTCGGGCATGTGTTCGTTCATCTCGCCGTTCCAGTTGGCCAGCAGGTCAAGCGCGCGTTGGCGCAGCCGCTCTGGCGTTCCTTCGGGGGCCGCTGCGCCCGTAAACCACAGGTCCGCGCCGATCAGTGGCAAAAGCGACCGCGCGGTGATCGACACGGTGTCAAGCTGCGCTTCGATGAAACTGTCGCGGGTGTGCACCTCGCGGCCCTGCATCAGGCCCTGCCACCGCATGACCCGTTGGCTGTCTCCCCAATCGTAGCTCACGTGCAACGGAAACGGGCGGTCGACGATCTTGTTGTTGGTGTTGCCGACAATGCCGCCGGTCGGATCAATGAACACCGGGTTGGCATCGTCGGGGAACAGGCCTTGCCAGCGGTTTTCCGGTCGCCAACCAAGGGACGGCATCCGGCCCTGGCTTTGGTGGGCGGCGTCGCGGCGGGGCATGGCACCGATCATCTTCATGGCAATGCCCTCACCGTCGATCACCGTCAGGTTCTGGGATGGCGCAACATAGGTCTTGGAGACCTCAAGCGCCTCTTCGACAGATGCGGCATACATCAGGCCGATGGCGGCGGACATTGACGTGTCACGCGTGCTCAGCGCGGTCCAGCCAAGAGCGGCAACGTGGTTGGGCGGGGTCACGGCGGCGAGATCGAACTGTGTGCCGGGCAGGACCGGGCCATTGTCGGTCCAGCGCAGGGTCAGTGTCACTGGTTCGGCGTCGCGGATCTCGATGATCGACCGGCGTGTGACAAAGGGTTTGTAGCCGTCTGGCGTGCGATATTCTTCGCGGTTGTCGGGGTTCAGTTCCTCGATGAACAGATCCTGATCGTCAAGATAGGACGAGGTCAGCCCCCATGCGATGTTGCTGGACCGGCCCGCCATTATTGCGGGAATACCGGGGATCGTGGCCCCGATGACACCGCCCGAGGACAGCTGCAATCGCGCCAGATACCATGTGGCAGGGGCGGTGAATTGCAGATGCGGATCATTGGCCATCAGGGTTGATCCGGTGGCGGAGCGCGTGTCATCCGCGGCCCATGCGTTCGAGGCGCCGGCCAATCCGCGCGGTGCAACGGGCCAGAACATGGGGTCTTGGCCAGATTGGGCAAACTGTGTGCCGCCTGCCACGTTGGGGACAAGCGCGGCGTATTCCGGCAGGGCAGCCACCCCTTGGCCGGGCATGTCCGGCAGCAGGTCTGAAAGCCGGTTTTCGTCGGGCAGCAACAGCGAGGCACGGGCGCGCAGCACCTCTTCGCCAAGGTGGCTGGAAAGTTGCAGCGCCATCAGCTTGATCAGAGCAAGCGAATCCGCTGGTTGCCAGGGGGCGAGTGGCGCGTTGAACACGAAAAACTCGGGCGCGCCGCGGCCCAGGCTGTCACGGTTGATTTCGCTGATCCGGGCATTTACGCCGGCCGCGTAAGACTCGAGCGCATCGCGGGTGCGGGCATCCTGTGCCTCCACCGATTGCACGGCACGCGGATATAGATCAAGACGGCGCAGCAGCTTGTCGGTTTCGACAGTGCGGGTACCGAACAGCTCCGACAACCGGCCCTGCGCAGTGCGCCGCATCAGGGTCATCTGCCAAAGCCGGTCTTGGGCATGGGCATAGCCCAAGCCAAAAAACGCGTCACGGTCCGAGCTTGAAAAGATATGCGGCACGCCGGAATTGTCGCGCAGGATCTCCACATCGGCGGTGAGGCCGGACACGGGGATTTTCTTTTCATAGTCCGGAAGTGACCCCGAGGCGAGGTAGTAGACCGTAACAGCGCCAAACGTCCCCAGAACGAGAAAGGCCGTTGTCAGCCAGACCAGAGTTCTGAAGATCAGCACCACGTCACAATCACCTTTGTCTGTCTTGATCGCCTGCTCCAACAGGGCGTTTGCGATGCCCTACAGAACGCACAGCCCCTTGCCAAGGGGGCGGAGCGGCGTCAGGTAAAGGCATCACGCGGTATCAGACAAGATAGGGAGAAGACAGCATGGCAAAAGTGGCATTCTTGGGCTTGGGGGTCATGGGCTACCCGATGGCGGGACATTTGATGACGGCCGGGCATGATGTCACCGTGTTCAACCGCACCACTGCCAAGGCCGAAGCCTGGGTGGATCAGTTTGGTGGCGCGCATGAGGTGGCGCCGCGCAAGGCGGCGGCGGGCTGTGCGTTCGTGATGTCCTGTGTGGGCAATGACGACGATCTGCGTGCCGTGTGTCTTGGGGATGATGGTGCGTTTGCCGGCATGTCCGAAGGGTCCGTGTTTGTTGACCACACCACGGTGTCGGCCAAGGTCACGCGCGAATTGTACGATGCGGCTGCGGCCAAGGGCATTTCGTTTGTTGATGCGCCGATCTCGGGCGGTCAGGCGGGGGCGGAAAACGGGGTGCTCTCGGTGATGTGTGGTGGTGATCAGGCGGCGTTCGATCGCGCTGCGCGGATCATTGACGCCTATGCCCGCATTTGCCGTCGCATCGGCGACAGCGGTGCCGGACAGATGACCAAGATGTGCAACCAGATCGCCATTGCCGGGCTGGTTCAAGGCCTGAGCGAAGCGCTGCATTTCGCCGAGAAAGCCGGTTTGGACGGGCGCGCGGTGGTCGAGGTGATCAGTCAGGGCGCTGCCGGGTCATGGCAGATGTCCAATCGGTACGAGACGATGATTGATGACCAGTTCAACCACGGCTTTGCCGTCGATTGGATGCGCAAGGACCTGGGGATTTGCCTTGATACGGCGGATGAGGTGGGCGCGTCTTTGCCGGTTACCGCATTGGTGGATCAGTTCTACAAGGATGTGCAAAAGCTGGGCGGTCATCGCTGGGACACGTCGAGCCTGATCAAACGTCTGCGCGCGATGGGCTGAAGGATGTGGACGGATGCAAGGGCGTATCCGTCCGTTTCCGTGGACGGAAACGGTGGTGCAGCACGCCACCAGCGGCAAGTTGCCGATCCGTGTTCACGCAATTATTTCAGTATCTTGTGGCGTCCAACAGCGTTGCTATATCCGCGTTTGACGGCATTGAGTCGTTGTCTGCGGAGAAGTCCGCTTTGGAGTATTGAATACATGAAAGCTCTGGTTGTAACCCTTGGTACCGTTGTCGCTATGACAGCTGGTGTGGCGTTTGCGCAGGTTGCGGTGGAAGACACGGATGGCAATGGCAGCTATTCGATGGAAGAACTGATGGTGGCTTACGCCGATCTGACCGAAGACGTGTTTGCAGAGGTCGATGCGGATGGTGACGGCGCGGTGAGCATGGAAGAGCTCACAGCTGCTCAGGATGCGGAAATCCTCGTCAGCAACTGATCTGCGGTTTTTCTCTCATGCGGGGCTTCGGGTAACCGAAGCCCTTTTGCGTTGTGCGGGGCGCTATTCGGTGTCGGTGCCGCGCAGCGCAAGGATGGCCATGATGCCAATCACGCACAGGCCCACAACCGCGATGTTGAATGGCGCTGTGTTGGCCACGATCACCCAAGCCAGTGCCCAGATCACGGTGATGCCATATTCCGGGGCGCGGTGCAGGCGGTATTGCGCCACAAGCGCAACCACCAGCCCGATGGACAATGCCACAATCGCCGCCCATGTGCTGCTTAGGATGCCGTAGCCACCCAAAAGCAACCCGATCGAAACGGATGAGGCTGCCGTCAACCAGCCCGCGTAGATGGCCACCGGGGCTTGTTGGAACCAGCGGTCGGTGTCGCCGACGCGAAACAGGCTGACAAAGGCGCTGCCCAGCATGGCCCAGATCAAGAGGGTGGCAATCACTGGCGACAGATTGGCGATAGGCAACCATGTCGCGCCGATCAGCAGGCTGACAACCAGCGGCGGGCGCATGGCCGCCCAATCGGCATCGTCGCTGCGCAGGAGGAGGCCAAAGCCTGCGCCAATGATCAGCCACACATAGATCAGCCCCCAGATCGCAAAGGCAAAGCCCGCAGGTTGCACCGGCGGGTTGTCCTGCGGCACCGGGAATTGGTCAGGCTCGAACCCGTTGAACCCTTGGGTGAACCACGGGGAGGCCGCAAAAACCAATGCCGCCAAAAGAACCAGACCTGCCCAGAGACGTGTCATGTTTATGCCATTACCCCGTCTGCCGTGATGCGGGTCTTGCCGCCCAACCACGGATGCAGCGCTTCGGGCAGGGTGACCGATCCGTCCGCCTCTTGTCCGTTTTCAAGCACGGCAATCAGGCATCGCCCAACCGCGAGGCCCGATCCGTTCAGGGTGTGCAGGAAATCCGGTTTGCCGCCGCCTGTGGGTTTGAACCGTGCATTCATGCGCCGGGCCTGAAAGTCGCCACAGACCGAAACCGAACTGATCTCGCGGTAGGTGTTCTGGCCGGGCAGCCACACTTCGATGTCATGGGTGCGGCGCGCGCCAAAGCCCATGTCGCCGGTGCACAGAACAACGGTACGATACGGCAGGTTCAGCCGCTCCAAGATGCCTTGCGCGCAGCCGGTCATGCGGTCCAGCTCATCCCGGCTGCGATCGGGATGGGTGATCGACACCATCTCGACCTTTTCGAACTGGTGCTGACGCAGCATGCCTGCGGTGTCGCGCCCGGCACTTCCCGCCTCGGACCGGAAACACTGGGTGTGGGCGACATAACGCCGGGGCAGGGTGTCTTCGTCCACGGTGTCGCCATTTACCATGTTGGTCAGGGGCACTTCGGCGGTGGGAACAAGCCACCAGCCATTGGTGGTCTGATAGCTGTCTTCGCCGAATTTCGGCAATTGCCCCGTGCCATACATCATGTCGTCGCGGACTAGGACCGGGGTCCATGTCTCGGTCAGGCCGTTGTCGGTGATATGCGTGTCTAGCATGAACTGTGCCAGCGCGCGGTGCACGCGGGCGACTGCGCCCGACATCACGACAAAGCGCGAGCCCGAAAGTTTGGCGGCGGTTTCAAAGTCCATACCGGGTTGAACGCCGGGGATCTCGAAATGTTCCTTGGGCGGGAAATCAAACGCGCGCGCTGTGCCCCAGCGGTGGATTTCGACATTGTCGGCTTCGTCTGCGCCTTCGGGCACGTCGTCAAACGGCAGGTTGGGCAGACCCAACAGCAAGGTTTGCAACGTCTCGTCCAGCTCTTTGGCGCGGGTCTGCATCTCGGCAACGGCGGCTTTCTTTGCGGCCACCTCGTTGCGCAGGCTTTCAAACGCGGCTTCATCGCCCGAAGCTTTGACCTTGCCGATTTCCTTGGCCGCCTTGTTCTGATCGGCTTGGGCGGTTTCGGCCTCAAGAATGGCGGCGCGGCGGGCTTCGTCGATGCGCAACACTTCGGACGAGACCGGTTCCAATCCACGACGCGACAGGGCTGCATCAAACGCAGGGGGGTTCTCGCGGATGGCTCGGATGTCATGCATGGGTCTGGTCCTTCTGACTCGCAATGGTGTTGCGCGGCGTTATGCACCGGAATGCACCGCTTTGGTAGGGGGTCAGGGCTGTGGCAAGCGCGACACGGGAACCGCCAGCGCGCCAGATTGGCCCATCGCGCTTATCACCGCTGTTACGGCCCAGCCCGTTGTGGATTTTGCCAGCACAGGGCCGCCTGAATTGCCGGGCAAAACCGGGCAATCCAGCCGCAGCAACCCGGATCGCACATCCCCGTCACAGGTGAAGGACGCGCTGAGCATATGCGGACGGTGGGTCGAATAGGCGGTGATGCCAAAGGGCGGCGCAGGGTCAGTTTGTGACATGGGCAACGGATCAACATTGGCCGCGCGGCCAAGTGTCAAAAGCGCGATGTCATAGCGCAAATCCAGCGCGCCTTCGGCATAGGCCTTGGGATGCACCCAGATCGACGCGCCTGCCACGCTATCGACGGCAGTGCCACGCAGCCATCCGGCAACAAAGGTCAGATCCTCGGGATTGGGGCCAAGCCCGTCTTCGCCCGACACGCAATGCGCGGCGGTCAACACGATGTTTGGAGCAATCAATGTGCCGGTACACATCTCGCGTTTGCGGTAGCCTGCGGCGTTCACGCGGCCGACCGCGTGCCATGTAGCATGGTCTTCGGCAGGCAGAACCGGCAGGTCTTGTGCCGATGTTGCGGTTGCAATGACCCCTGAAAGAATGACGGACACAAGACGCTTCATGGGCGGATTAAGACCAATATCGCGCCGGGCCACAAGGCAAGGGACAAAAAACATCAGCGTTTTTCGCAAAAGCGGTCACAGGCTTTTGCCGCGCGCCGTCACCGGTGTCACATCCGACCGAACCCGCCTTGCAAAGCAGGACATGGCAACATAGGTTCCGGCCAAATTTAAGGCCAGATCACGCGGGGGCTGCCCCGCCAACTTCAAGGAGCACGCCCATGGAAGGCAACGCCATTGCCCAGTTCGTCCCGCTTATCCTGATCTTTGCGATCATGTATTTCCTGCTGATCCGTCCGCAGCAGAAAAAGATGAAGGACCATCAGAAAATGGTTGAAGGCCTGCGTCGGGGTGACGTTGTTATCACTCAGGGCGGCCTGATTGGTAAGGTTGTAAAGGTCAAGGAAAACAACGAATTGGACGTTGAACTTGCCGAAGGCGTCAAGGTGCGTGTGGTGCAGAACACCGTTGCACAGGTCGTGTCCAAGACCGAACCCGCCAACACCTGATTTTCCTAACCCGCATCGGACCGTTCACTCATGCTTCAGATCGATCTCTGGAAGCGCCTTTTGATCTGGACCACCGTTGCGGTGGGGCTGGTTCTGGCTCTGCCCAACCTGTTTTACCCCCGCGTCGAGCAACATAATGACGCGGTCGCCGCGATAGAGCTGACCGGCGAAACCCCCGAGCTATTATCCCAAAGCGCAGGCTGGCCGGCATTCATGCCGTCCGGTCTGGTCAATCTTGGTCTGGACCTGCGCGGCGGGGCGCATCTTTTGGCCGAGGTGCGGGTTGGGGATGTGTATCAGGCACGGCTAGAAGCGTTGTGGCCCGAGGTGCGCGATGTGCTGCGCCCCGAGCGCGATACTGTGGGCACGATCCGGTTGCAGCCCTCTGCCGCGGACGAATTGCGGGTGCGTATATCCGACCCGGAGGGCATGGCGCGCGCATTGGAGCTTGTGCGCGGATTGGCGCAGCCGGTCGTGTCGATCACCGGCGCATTGAGCAATGACCTTGAGGTGCGGGCAGACGGCGCTGACATTGTTGTGACCCTGTCGGAAGCAGAACAAATTGCCACCGATGAACGCACGATGCAGCAAAGCCTTGAGATCATCCGACGCCGGATTGACGAGGTTGGCACCCGCGAACCGACGATCCAGCGTCAAGGCAGCGACCGTATCCTGATCCAGGTGCCCGGCATCGGATCGGCCGCCGAGCTGAAAGAGATCATCGGCACAACTGCGCAGCTGACCTTTCAGCCTGTTCTAGGCCGCACCGATGATGCGAACGCCAATGCCGGTGTGGGCAATGAAATCCTGCCGTATCTTGATCAGTCAGGTTTCGTGATCCTTGAACAAGCCCCAGTTGTGACCGGCGAAGAGTTGGTTGATGCGCAACCCGCGTTTGACCAAAACGGTCGCCCGGCGGTGAATTTCCGGTTCAACCCAACCGGCGCGCGCAAATTCGGCGACTACACGGCGGCCAACATCGGCAACCCGTTTGCCATCGTGCTGGACGACGAAGTGATATCGGACCCGGTGATCCAAAGTCACATTCCCGGTGGCTCTGGTATCATCACGGGCAGCTTTTCGGTTGAGGAAAGCACGCAATTGGCTGTGCTGCTGCGGGCAGGGGCATTACCTGCTGGCCTGGAGTTTCTTGAGGAACGCACCATCGGTCCCGAGCTGGGCCAAGACAGCATTGATGCAGGACGTATTGCGACCATGGTGGCCTTTGCCTCGGTGCTGGTCTTCATGTTCCTCAGCTACGGTCTATTTGGCATGTTCGCCAATGTCGCGCTGATCGTGAATATAGGTCTGATTTTTGGCCTGCTCAGCCTGATTGGTGCCACATTGACCTTGCCGGGGATTGCCGGGATCGTTTTGACCGTCGGCATGGCGGTTGACGCCAACGTGTTGATCTTTGAACGGATCCGAGAAGAGCTGAAAACCGCCAAAGGCCCGGCCCGTGCGATTGAGCTGGGCTATGAAAAGGCGTTGTCTGCCATTCTGGATGCCAACATCACCACTTTCATCACCGCTGTGATCTTGTTTGTCATGGGTTCTGGTCCGGTGCGCGGCTTTGCGATTACGCTGGGTCTGGGCATTATGACATCCGTCTTCACCGCTATTTTTGTCACCCGGCTTTTGATCGTGATTTGGTTCGAACGCCGTCGCCCCAAGACGATCGAGGTCTGATATGCGTTTGCGACTGGTCAAAGAGAATACGAATTTCGATTTCTTCAAGCGCTGGAAGCTCTGGTTTGGCATCTCGGCTTTTCTGATGGCGCTATCCTTTGGGTCATTCCTGTTGCAAGGGCTGAACTACGGTATCGACTTCCGTGGCGGCACGACGATCCGGACCGAGAGCACGCAACCGATTGATGTGGGCGTGTACCGCGATGCGATTGCGGCGCTGGAGCTGGGTGACATCACGATCTCCGAGGTGTTCGACCCTACCTTTGGCCCAGATCAGAACGTCGCCATGGTGCGCATTCAGGCGCAGGATGGCGAAGAGGCGGTCAGCACTGCTGTAATCGTCACGGTCGAAGCGGCTCTTGTCGAAGTGGTGCCGGACATTCAATTCGTCTCGGTGGAATCTGTGGGCCCGAAAGTGTCGGGGGAATTGATCCAGACAGCCGCTATCGCGGTCGTTCTCGCCATCGGGGCGGTTCTGATCTACATTTGGCTGAGGTTCGAATGGCAATTTGCCCTTGGGGCTGTTGCTGCGCTTGTGCATGATGTGATCCTGACCATCGGCATCTTTTCCGAGCTTCAGATCAAGTTTGACCTTGCCATTATTGCGGCGCTTTTGACCATTGTGGGCTATTCGCTGAACGATACCGTGGTTGTGTTCGACCGGGTGCGCGAGAACCTGATCAAGTATAAGAAAAAGGATCTCAAAGAGGTTCTGAACATCTCGATCAATGAAACGCTGAGCAGAACCTTCATGACTTCGGCCACAACCCTATTGGCGCTTGTTGCGTTGTTTGTGTTGGGCGGGGACGTGATCCGGGGCTTTGTGTTTGCGATGATCTGGGGTGTGATCGTGGGGACCTATTCGTCGATCTTCGTGGCCTCGGCGATCTTGCTGTGGCTGGGCGTCAAGCGGGATTGGACGAAGCCGACAGACACAACCGGCAACCAGTTCTCAAACGTGGATGCTTGACGCGCTTCTGACGGCATTGGCGACACCGGGCCTGGTCTGGCTCGTTCTGATCACCATTGTTGCGGGTGTCGTCTATGGGTTCGCAGGCTTTGGCGCGGCGCTTGTCTACATGCCGGTGTCAGTGATCTTTCTGGCCCCGGTCATTGCGATTGCCGCGTTTTCCGTCTCGGCGATGTCGTCGCTTGTGACGGTGTTTCCCAAAGCCTTGCCGCTGGTGAACCGCAAGGCGGTGACGGTGTTGATCCTGTCGGCCACGGTTTCCGCATCTTTGGGCATCTGGGTGCTGCGGGTGGCGGATGTGACCGCGATCCGCTGGGTGGTGGTTGGGGTCTGTGCGATCACCCTTGCCGCACTGATAGCCGGATGGCGCTACAAGGTAGAGCCGACCACGGGCACGCGCGCTCTGGTCGGCGGTGCGGCGGGGTTTATCGGCGGGCTGAGCGGCCTGACAGGGCCGATCATGGTGCTGTTCCAACTGGCTGGGCGCGACAGCATCGCTACAACCCGCGCGACAACGGTGGTGTTTCTGACAGCCACCAGCCTTTTGATGCTGCCCTTGATGGCGGTGCAAGGCGTGCTGACCGCACCGGCGGTGGCGCTTGGGCTGGTGCTTTTGATCCCGTATGGTGTGGGTGCGCTGATCGGGCAGGCGCTGTTCCGTCCAGACAGGGAACGGTTTTATCGGGTGATCGCTTATGGCATTATCGGACTTGCGACGCTGGCGGGCGTGCCGCTGTGAGAGACACTCTGAAGGAAGGGGCTGACATGCGTTTGAACGAGGTGGTCTATACCGATGCCCAGCCGATCGAAGGCTACGGCCCCGGCTTCTTCCGCATTGGCGGTGAGAAACACGCGGCTCCTTTGCTGACGGGCTACAAAGGCACGGCTCCTTGGGGCGGCTATGACGATGCTGACCCGTTGCTTGCCCTCGAAGGCGCGGTGGATGTTCTGTTCATCGGCACGGGAGATGACATCGCCCATATTCCGTCCGGTTTGCGCACTGTGCTTGAGGCGCGGGGGTTCGGGGTTGAGGCCATGAGCTCACCTGCCGCGTGCCGGACCTACAATGTCCTCTTGTCCGAAGGACGCCGGGTTGCGTTGGCTCTTCTGCCGACCGGATAGGGGGGCAGTTCTATAGGGCAAAGGGCTTGGCTCATTGGTGATGCGTGAACGCACTGTGGCTTTGCGTCACGGAAAGCCTCGCCCACGCACCAGCCAGAATTTCGCAAAGTGACGTTTTCGCGCTTTTGCCAGCCGCGCCCTTGGTCTAAGCCTCCCGCATGGTTTTGTCTGTCCGCGATCTTGCCGTCACCCGGGGTGGCCTTGCGATCCTTGAAGGCGTGTCGTTCGACTTGACGCCGGGCGAGGCGCTGGTCCTGCGTGGCCCCAACGGGGTGGGCAAGACAACGCTTTTGCGCAGTGTCGGCGGCCTGCAACCGCCCGAGGCCGGAACCGTGACCGGGGCCGAAGACCAGATTGCCTATGCGGGACACTCCGATGGGCTCAAAGCGATGCTCAGCGTCACAGAGAACCTGCGCTTTTGGGCGTCCGTGTTTGGACTGTCCGAGATCGAACCCGCGCTTGCGGCGTTCGATCTGGCAGAGTTGCGCAACCGCATGGCAGGCACCTTGTCGGCCGGCCAGAAACGCCGTCTGGGGCTTGCCCGCCTGATGGTGACGCGCCGCCCGATTTGGGTGCTAGATGAGCCGACCGTGTCGTTGGATGTGGCCTCGGTCGCATTATTTGCCGATGCGGTGCGCGGGCATTTGGCGTCCGGCGGCAGCGCGCTGATGGCGACCCATATCGACCTCGGGTTGGCCGAGGCGCGCGTGCTCGACCTCACGCCGTTCAAAGCCAAACCGCGCACCCGCCAGATGGACGAGGCGTTCTTGTGAGGGCGCTTTTGCTGCGGGATCTGGTGCTGGCGATCCGCGCTGGCGGTGGCTTTGGCCTTGGGCTTGCGTTTTTCCTGATCGTCACGGTTCTGGTGCCCTTTGGCGTCGGGCCTGACACCGGGCTGCTGTCGCGCATCGCGCCGGGCATCCTGTGGATCGGTGCGCTGCTTGCGTGCCTGCTGTCGCTCGACCGTATTCTTGCGCTGGATTGGGAAGACGGGTCGCTTGACCTGCTGGCCACAGCCCCTTTGCCGATGGAAGGGATTGTCACGGTCAAGTCCTTGGCCCATTGGATCACGACGGGTATGCCGCTGGTTTTGGTGGCGCCTGTGTTGGGCGTCCTGCTCAGCCTGCCGATTCCCGCCTACCTTTGGGTGGTGGTCAGCCTGGCTGTTGGCACGCCTGCGCTGAGCGTGATTGGCACATTTGGTGCCGCTCTGACCGTGGGATTGAAACGCGGTGGGTTGCTGATGTCGTTGCTTGTGCTGCCGCTTTACATGCCAACGCTGATCTTTGGCGCCGAAGTGGCGCGACGTGGGGCCGAAGGGCTTCCCGTGCAGACGCCGCTGATGCTTTTGGCGGGAATCAGCTTTGGCGTGATCGCGCTTTTGCCCTTTGCCAGCGCGGCTGTTTTGCGGATCAATCTGCGGTAACGCGTCCCATGCGCTTTTTTGAATTGAAGGGACGGGAAAAACCGCCTACCTCAGTGCCATGTCATTGTGGGAATACGCAAATCCTGTGAAGTTTATCCGCACCACCGACAAGGTGTTGCCATGGATATGGGTATTGACGGGTCTGTGTCTTGTGACCGGGCTTGTCTGGGGCTTTTTCTTTACGCCCGACGACTTCCGACAGGGATCAACCGTCAAGATCATCTACATTCATGTGCCCTCGGCGCTCATGGCCATCAATGCGTGGCTGATGATGCTGGTGGCCTCGCTTATCTGGATCGTGCGCCGGCACCATGTGTCAGCACTGGCCGCGCGCGCCGCTGCACCCGTGGGGGCCGTGATGACCATGATCGCGCTTGCGACCGGTGCATTCTGGGGCCAGCCGATGTGGGGCACATGGTGGGCGTGGGATCCGCGCCTGACCTCGTTCCTGATTCTGTTTCTGTTCTATCTGGGTTACATGGCGCTTTGGGAAGCGATCGAAAATGACGACACCGCAGCTGACCTGACCTCTATTCTGTGCCTGGTGGGGTCGGTGTTTGCGATCCTGAGCCGCTATGCCGTGAATTTCTGGAACCAAGGCCTGCATCAGGGCGCGACGCTTAGCCTCGACAAAGAAGAGAATATCTCTGACGTGTTCTGGATCCCTCTGCTGGTTTGCATAGCGGGCTTCGTGCTGTTGTTCATTGCGCTGGTGTTCCTGCGCACCCAGACCGAGATTCGCGCCCGCCGCACCCGAGCGCTTTTGGCGCGGGAGGGGCAGGCATGATGCCCGAACTTGGAAAATACGCGTTTGCGGTACTCAGCTCTTATGGCGTGACGCTTTTGCTTTTGGCGGTGATCGTGTTGTTCAGCTTTCGGCGTGCACGCAAAGTGCGGGCTGTTCTGGACGAGATTGAAAAACGGCGGGCTTCGTAATGGCACGGATTTCGCCGCTCATGGTGTTGCCGCCGATGATTTTTGGCGCGTTTGCGGTGCTGGCCTATGTTGGCATGTTCCGCGACGATCCGCAGGGCTTGCCGTCAACCCGTGTGGGTCAAACGGCCCCCCCGATCACCGAGGCAGCCCTTCCGGGATACACAGCGTTTTCGCCCGAGATGCTGACGGGTGGTGAGGTCACTTTGGTGAACTTCTGGGCAAGCTGGTGCCCGCCTTGCCGGATCGAGCATCCCAAGTTGCTGGAGATGCAGGCCGAAGGCATGCAGATCATCGGGGTGAACATCCGCGATCAAGAGGCGAACGCGAGCCGCTATCTTGAAGAGGACGGTAACCCGTTTGCCGCTGTTCCCTTTGATCCGGCTGGACGGACGTCCATTGATTGGGGCGTCACTGCCCCGCCAGAGACGTTTATTGTCGATGGCGATGGCACGGTGCTGTTCCGCTTTGCCGGACCATTGGTCGGATCAGATTACGAACAGCGCTTTTTGCCCGCTCTGGAACGGGCACTGGCCGACTGATCCCTTACGGGAAAAGGATCGGCGTGGCGTCTGGGACGCCTGCAAACACACTTGCCCCTGCAATCAGAAGCAAGGCTGCGGTCTGAAGAATTGTCAGCAGTTTCATGTCTCAACTCGCGTGGTTTTGTGCCAATACGACCTCTATCTGGGATAACCGGATCAAATGTGTAGGGGCCAAGCTGTCACATGCGACAGGATGTGCCAGAAAATGAAGTCGTTTTTCAAAAATACGCTGTTTTGACTCGGTTACCGCTTAGATTTGTGGCGATTTGAAAACAAGTCGTGCAGATTTTCCCTGATCCTGAGCCATCCCCCAAAACTATTGGCAAAGAAAAAGGCAGGCCCAAAGCCCGCCTTGATCTGGTTTGTCCTGTCTGGTGAATCGTCAACGACGGCGCATCAGATGTATCGCGTTACTCTGCCGCTACTGCGCTGCGGCCAGCAAGGTCGCGCAGCACGTAATGCAGAACGCCGCCGTTCTCGATGTATTCGATCTCGATCCCGGTATCGATCCGGCACTTGAGCGTGATCGTCTTCTCGGTGCCATCGGCATAGGTTATGGTACAGGGCACCTCGGCCAATGGTGTGATCGTGTCGAGCCCGTGGATCGCGACAGTTTCCTCGCCGGTCAGGCCTAGCGACTTGCGGCTGTCATCGCCGGTGAATTCGAACGGAATCACACCCATGCCAACAAGGTTGGAACGGTGGATGCGTTCAAAGCTTTCTGCGATCACAGCCTTCACACCCAAAAGCGCCGTGCCTTTGGCCGCCCAGTCACGAGATGACCCTGCGCCGTATTGTTCACCGCCAAAGATCACCAGCGGAGTGCCTGCCTCCTGATAGGCCATCGCGGCGTCAAAGATCGCCATCTGTTCGCCGTTCGGGCCTTTGGTATAGCCGCCTTCAACGCCGTCCAGCATCTCGTTCTTGATGCGAATGTTGGCGAAGGTGCCGCGCATCATGATCTCGTGGTTGCCACGACGCGATCCGTACGAGTTGAATTCACGCGGGCTGACCTGACGGTCCAGCAGGTACTGACCCGCTGGCGTGGTGTCTTTGAATGACCCGGCAGGCGAAATGTGGTCAGTGGTGATCATGTCGCCAAGCAGCGCCAGAACTTTTGCGCCTTCGATGTTCTCGATTTTTTTGGTGTCCATCGTGATGCCCTGAAAATAGGGCGGGTTCTGGACATAGGTCGAGGTCGGCGGCCAGTCATAGGTCATTTCATCAGTCGTTTCGACGCCCTGCCATTTTTCGTCACCTTTGAAGACGTCGGCATATTTGGTCTGGAACGCCTCGCGGGTGACGGTCTGTTCAACCAGCTCCGCAACTTCCTTGGAGGTGGGCCAGATGTCTTTGAGGAAGACGTCATTGCCGTCCTTGTCCTGACCAAGCGGCTCTGAGGTCAGGTCGATGTCGAGCGTCCCTGCCAACGCGTAGGCCACCACGAGGGGGGGCGAGGCGAGGTAGTTGGCGCGCACGTCCGGGCTGATCCGGCCTTCGAAGTTGCGGTTGCCCGACAGAACAGCAGTAGCCACCAGATCGCCTTCGGCAATCGCCGCCGAGATCTCTTTCTGAAGCGGGCCGGAGTTGCCGATGCAGGTGGTGCAGCCATAGCCAACAAGGTTGAAACCGATCGCATCCAGGTCTTCCTGAAGGTCGGCCGCTTCAAGATAGGCAGACACAACCTGTGACCCCGGCGCCAGGGACGTCTTGACCCATGGCTTGCGGTTCAGGCCCAAGGCCCGCGCTTTACGGGCCACAAGGCCTGCGCCGATCATGACATATGGGTTCGAGGTGTTGGTGCAGGATGTGATCGACGCGATGACCACCTTGCCCGATGTCATCGTGTAGTCTTCGCCTTCAACCGCCATTTCTTTGCCCATGGGGCGCTTGAATGTCTCTGCCATCTCTTTGGTGAAAGCGGCCTTGGCATTGGTCAGGGCAACATAGTCCTGCGGGCGCTTGGGGCCGGAAATCGCGGGCACGATGGTGCCCATATCAAGGTGCAGCGTGTCGGTGTAGATCGGTGCGTAATCCGCGCCGCGCCAGAAACCGTTCTCCTTGGCATAGGCTTCGACCAGCGCGATGCGATCCATGTCGCGGCCCGTTGTCTTGAGATAGCGCAGGGTTTCGTCGTCAATCGGGAAGAAGCCACAGGTCGCACCGTATTCCGGCGCCATGTTGGCGATGGTGGCCCGGTCCGCCAGCGGCAGCGTGTCGAGGCCCGCGCCGTAGAATTCAACGAATTTGCCAACCACCCCGCGTTCGCGCAGCATTTCCACAACCTTGAGAACAAGATCTGTGCCGGTGGTGCCTTCCATCATCTCGCCTGTCAGCTCAAACCCGACAACTTCGGGGATGAGCATCGAAATCGGCTGACCCAGCATTGCGGCCTCGGCCTCGATCCCGCCAACACCCCAGCCAAGCACAGCTGCGCCGTTGACCATGGTGGTGTGGCTGTCGGTGCCGACGAGCGTATCCGGATAGGCCACCTGATCGCCGTGCTGGTCCGCATCGGTCCAGACGGTTTGCGCCAGGTATTCAAGGTTCACCTGGTGGCAGATGCCGGTGCCGGGGGGTACAACGCGGAAGTTGTTGAACGCGTTCTGTCCCCATTTGAGAAAGGTATAGCGCTCCATGTTGCGTTCATATTCGCGGTCCACATTCATCTGGAACGCACGCGGATTTCCGAATTCGTCGATCATGACCGAATGGTCGATCACGAGGTCCACCGGGTTTAGCGGGTTGATCTTTTCGGGATCACCGCCAAGCGCCACGATGCCGTCGCGCATTGCCGCAAGGTCGACCACGGCGGGAACGCCGGTGAAATCCTGCATCAGCACGCGGGCCGGACGATAGGCGATTTCGCGCGGGTTTTGGCCGCCGTTTTCGCCCCAGGTGCCGAATGCCTTGATGTCATCGACACTGACGGTCTTGCCGTCTTCAAAGCGCAGCATGTTTTCCAGCACCACCTTGAGACAGGCGGGCAGGTTGGAAAATGTCCCAAGCCCGGCTGCTTCTGCGGCGGGGATCGAGTAATAGGCGATGGATGTGCCGTTGACCGTCAATGTCTTGCGGGTCTTGGCTGTATCCTGACCAACTGTGATGGGCATGACATGGCTCCTGGATGGGGAAATGCGGGTATCTAGGGTGCTCTTTGCCTTATGGCTGTGACTCGATCAAGGGGGGTGCGACGATTTTGGTATACTATTGTGCACAATTCAGCCGGGGCCGCTGATCGCGCTCTATCGCAAAACCTTGATTGGTTATTTCAATGCTGTGGGGCTAAGTGTTTGGACAAGGCAAAAATACGGGATAGCGGCAGGATGAACAGGCTTTTGGCATTTGTGACGGCACTCGTTCTGAGCGTGCAGGCAACCGCATCTTCGGCACAGGATACCCCGGTCGTGGTCGAGCTGTTTACATCACAAGGCTGTTCGTCCTGTCCGCCCGCAGACGAAATGCTGGCCCGGCTTGGGACGCGCGACAACATCATCGCGCTGGCCCTGCATGTGGACTACTGGGATTACATCGGCTGGAAAGACCAGTTTGCCCATGCCGCGTTCACAAAGCGCCAAAAGGGCTATGCCCAGTCATTTGGCAATCGGTCGATCTATACGCCTCAGATGGTGGTGAACGGTGCGCATGACGTGGTGGGCAACCGCCCGATGGATGTGACCGATCTGGTGCAGGCCCAAGCGGAAAAAGGCTTGCCCGTGCCGCTCAAGCTTGCACGCACCGAAGGATCACTGGCGATTTCGGCACCGGCGTCCACAGGTCTGGGCGATGCGGATGTCATTTTGGTGCGCTATGCGCCGTCTGAATCGGTCAGCATCCCGCTTGGCGAAAACGCCGGGAAAAAGCTGACCTATAGCCACATCGTGACTGAATGGTCCGACATCGGTGATTGGAATGGGCGCGCACCGCTCTCGGCCAAGGTGCCGGTGTCTGGTGCATCCCCGATTGTCGTGCTGATCCAGCGAAAGGGCTATGGCCCGATCTTGGCCGCCGCGCGTTTGCGCTGACGTTTCGGCTTCCAGCGGCGGTGAATCCAGAACCATTGCTCGGGATTTGCTTGGATGCGTGCTTCCAGACGCTGGGTGACATCGCGCATCATCTCAATTGGATCGCCATGCGGCACAGGTGCTTCGAACACCGCGTCGAAACTGATCCCATCGGCGTGGCGCACGCCAAAGAATGGCACCAAAAGCGCGCCGGTCTTGAGTGCGATATCCGCAGCCGAGGTCAGGGTTGGGGCAGGCTGTCCCATAAAGTCGATGGTTGCGCCGGCACTGTCATAGACATCGAACAGCAACACGCCCATGCCGCCCTCGCGGATATGCTTGATCAGCCCCATTGTGCCACGTCGACCCTGTTCGAACACCGGATCGGACAGCGCGTGCATGTTGGCGGCATAATGCGCGTTGAAAAACGGGTTGGACATAGGGCGGTAAAGACCGCCAATCCGGTAGCCGCGTGCGACCAAAGCAGCGCGGGGGGCTTCGAAATTGCCGAAATGGCCGGTGACAAACAAAACCGGGCGGCCTTCGGCATGGGCCTTTTCGACCTCGGCCAAACCATCCCCGGTGATGTTCGCTTTGGCCATGCGGCGCATCAGACCTGTGACATCGTAATTGTCGATCATCGTGCGCCCGGCATTGTCGGCCACCAGATCGGCCAAACGGCGGTGCTCTGAAGTGTCCATGTCGGGCCAGACATGCGCGAGGTTGTCCATCGCGCGGGCGCGGTATCCCGCCAAGGGTGCCACCACATGACGCACCAACCTTCCCATCAGCCATAGCCGCGCCCGCAGCGGCAGGCGCAGCGCCAGCCAGATCGTGCCGCGCAGCACGCGGTCGGTCGCCCAGTCCTGCCAGCCGCCGGGGGTGTGTTTGCGCGTCTTCGTTTGAGCCAAGAGAAACCTGTATGTTGTTGGCGGGCAAGCGCCTTCGAAGGCGCTTGATACGCGATTTCGAAATCGCGTGTCAAAGCCCGTTCCAACGGGCTTGCGCCGCCTGTGACCTGTGATGCGTTGGAGTGTCTTGTTTTTTCGCCTCGAAACACTTCAGAAAGGATCGCATTGCATCACCACGGGTGACAGCCAAGACCATGAGGAAATGACCATGTTCATCACGCAAAATACAGTCGCCATCGTCGCCGGAGGCGCATCTGGTCTTGGAGCAGCGGCCGCCACGGCCCTGGCCGAGGCGGGTGCAAAGCTAGTGATCCTTGACCGGGACGAGGCCGCAGGTAGCGCCCATGCCAAAGCACTGGGCGGTATGTTCGTGAAAACCGATGTGAGCGATCCAGCCAGCGTTGCCGCAGCACTCGAGTCTGTGAGAGCGACCCATGGCGCGCTCCATATCGCAGTGAACTGTGCGGGGGTCGCACCGGCTGCGAAAACCGTGTCCAAAGGGGCCCCGCATAATGCGGCGTCCTTTGCGAATACGATCACCGTCAACCTGATCGGCACCTTCAACGTCGCGTCCCAAGCCGCGGCGCTGATGGCTGGGAACGATCCGGTGGATGCAGACGGGTCGCGCGGTGTGATCATCAACACCGCGTCTGTGGCTGCCTATGAAGGGCAGGTGGGGCAGGTGGCTTATGCCGCCTCCAAAGGTGGTGTGGTGGGCATGACCCTGCCCATGGCGCGCGATCTGGCGCAGCTTGGAATCCGTGTTTGCGCCATTGCGCCGGGGTTGTTCAAGACGCCCATGCTCGAAGGGTTGCCGCAAGAGGTGCAGGACAGCCTTGGCGCGCAAGTGCCGTTTCCGTCGCGGCTTGGGGGGGCAGCGGAATATGCGCAATTGGTGCGCCATATCGTGGAGAACCAGATGTTGAATGGAGAGGTGATCCGTTTGGATGGTGCCATCCGCATGGCTCCGCGCTAAGTCTGTGCCAAGTCCGAAACCCGGAGACCGCCATGCCCCTTGAAGCGCTCATCGTCAGCCACGGCCAACCGTCCGACCCCGATGTCGGTGAGGCTGAGATCGCAGCTTTGGCCGCCGCCGTAGCGCAGCACCTGCCGGATGCGCGGGTCGACGGCGTCACCCTCGCCGCGCCGGGCCGGATCGAGGCGCTGTCGGCTGACCGTCCCGGTGCGTTGATCTATCCGATGTTCATGGCAGATGGCTGGTTCACGCAGGTGCAATTGCCCAAAAGGCTGGCAGATGGTGTTGGGCCGCGATTGGTCAGCTTTGGTCTGGATTGCACGTTGCCGATGTTGGCGGCGCATTGGGTGCGGCAGGTCTGTGCGGATCGCGGGTTTGATCCCAAGGACACCGACTTGATCATCGCCGGGCATGGATCGGGCAAGTCGCGGCGTGTCTCTGAAGCCACAAACGCCTTTGCCGCCCGCGTGGCCGGGGAGGTCAAACCACGGTCAGTGCGCTGCGGATTCGTCGAGGAAGACCCGTCGCTGACCGACGCTCTGACCGGGCTGGGGGAGAAATCGATCTGCCTGCCATTCTTTGCCGCCAAGCGGGGGCATGTGTTGGATGACCTGCCCGAGGCCGTCGCCGCATCGGGGTTTACAGGCGTCGTGCTCGACCCCATCGGTTTGCACCCGGACGTGCCCAAGATGATCGCCGACGCCCTGCGCTGGCGGGCAACGACCCCAAACGTGGCGCAGTGTGTGTTCTGAACGGGACATACTGTGTCGGCGGTGTTTTTTACCAAATGGTAAAATATGGTAGGCCCGGCAGGACTTGAACCCGCAACCAAAGCGTTATGAGCGCTCTGCTCTAACCAATTGAGCTACAGGCCCGCCATACGCGTTTCCTTACCAGACAATGGGGGCGCGTCAAGAGGTGGCGCACGCAGATGATGGACTCGTGCCCATGCCTGCGCTAAGGCACCCGCGACCTTCGGAGGGTGCGGCATGACAGACGGCAAAAATGGTATCACCTACGCAGATGCGGGTGTGGACATTGACGCGGGCAATGCGTTGGTGGAACGGATCAAACCTGCGGCCAAACGCACGGCACGGCCGGGGGTGATGTCTGGGCTGGGCGGGTTTGGCGCGCTGTTCGATCTCAAGGGCGCCGGGTTCACCGATCCGGTGCTGGTGGCCGCCACCGATGGCGTCGGCACCAAACTGCGGATCGCGATCGACACCGGCCATGTGGATGGCGTCGGTATTGATCTGGTGGCGATGTGTGTCAACGATCTGGTCTGTCAGGGCGCAGAGCCACTGTTTTTCTTAGATTATTTCGCCACGGGCAAGCTTGACACCGACACCGCTGCGCGGGTGATCGAAGGCATTGCCGAAGGGTGCGCGCGGTCTGGCTGTGCGCTGATCGGCGGCGAGACTGCCGAGATGCCGGGCATGTATCCAGCCGGCGATTTCGACCTTGCAGGCTTTGCTGTGGGCGCGATGGAGCGGGGCAGCGACCTGCCACGCGGCGTGGCCGAAGGTGATGTGCTGCTGGGTCTTGCTTCTGATGGAGTGCATTCGAACGGCTATAGCCTTGTGCGCAAGCTGGTTGAGGTATCAGGCCTTGGCTGGGACGCGGCATGCCCTTGGGCCGAAGGATCACTGGGGGCTGCATTGCTGACGCCCACGCGGCTTTACGTGACACAGGCATTGGCGGCGGTGCATGCGGGTGGTGTGCACGCGCTGGCGCATATCACGGGCGGTGGCCTGACCGAGAACCTGCCACGCGTTCTGCCCGAGGAACTTGGCGCACAGATCGATCTGTCGGCGTGGGATTTGCCGCCTGTGTTCAAATGGTTGGCACAGACTGGCGGTATGGCCGAGACGGAACTGCTCAAGACCTTCAATTGCGGAATGGGTATGATCCTCGTGGTAGCGCCGAACCGTGCTGCGGCGTTGACAACGATCCTCGAAGAGGCGGGTGAAACGGTGTCGGAGATTGGCACAGTCACCGGCACACCGGGCGTGGCCTACACAGGCGCGCTGGTTTGACGAAACGGGTTGCGATCCTGATTTCGGGCGGCGGCTCCAACATGGTGTCGCTGGTCGAGGACATGACCGGCGATCACCCGGCACGGCCTGTGCTCGTGCTGTCCAACCGGGCGGATGCAGGCGGGTTGGCCAAGGCCAAGGCGCGCGGCATCCCGACGGCGGTGGTCGATCACCGGCCTTTTGGATCGGATCGCCCCGCGTTCGAGGCGGCCTTGACCCATGTGCTTGATCAGGTGCGGCCTGATATCATTTGCCTTGCGGGCTTTATGCGCGTTCTTACCGAAGGGTTTGTGATGCGCTGGCAGGGCACGATGCTCAATATCCATCCCTCGTTGCTGCCGAACTACAAAGGTCTGCACACCCATCAGCGCGCAATTGATGCGGGTGATACCGAAGCGGGCTGTTCAGTGCACGAGGTGACGGCAGAGCTGGATGGCGGACAGGTTCTGGGGCAGGCGCGGGTCCCGATTGACCCGGAAGACCGCGCCGATGATCTGGCCGCGAAAGTGCTGGTGCAGGAGCATATCCTCTACCCTTTGGTTCTGCGCCGCTTTGCTGAAGAAAATCGCACCCGGATCGACTTGCCTTGACACTGCGTCCTATAACGCTAGGCAGGGAAAGGCTTTTCGGATATACCCGTGCTGGGGTGCAGCACATACAATAAAAACGAACGACCCGAATTATGCACATCATCACGACGACCTCCGACCTTGCCGCGTTTTGCGAACGTGCCGCACAAACGGCTTATGTGACTGTCGATACAGAGTTTCTGCGGGAGCGGACCTATTACTCCAAGCTGTGTCTGATCCAGCTTGCCTTTCGCGGCGACGGTGATAAGGACGCGGCGTTGGTTGATCCGTTGGTCGAAGGGCTGTCGCTTGAGCCGTTGCTGGACTTGTTTCGCAATCCCAACGTGGTCAAAGTGTTCCACGCGGCGCGGCAGGATCTTGAGATTTTCTATATTGATCATGGCGTTATTCCGCATCCTTTGTTCGACAGCCAGGTTGCCGCGATGGTGGCAGGTTTTGGCGAACAGGTCGGGTACGAGACGCTTGTGCGCAAGATCGCCAAGCAGGCGCTGGATAAATCTTCGCGCTTTACCGATTGGTCCCGGCGTCCCTTGTCGGACAGCCAAAAGACCTATGCGCTGGCAGATGTGACGCATCTGCGGGTGATCTACGAATATCTGCGGATGCGGCTGGCCGAGACGGGCCGGGACCGTTGGGTCGAAGAAGAGATTGCCACGCTGCTCGCGCCAGAAACCTATGTCACCCGCCCCGAAGATGCATGGATGCGGGTCAAGACCCGGTCCAATGCGCCGCGGTTTCTTGCGATTGTCAAAGAACTGGCACGGTTCCGGGAAACCTATGCGCAAGAGCGTAATATTCCGCGCAGTCGCGTATACAAGGATGATGCGCTGGTCGAACTGGCCTCGACCAAACCCAAGGACATGAGCGATCTCAACGGATCGCGGCTTTTGCTGCGCGAGGCCCGCAAGGGTGAGATTGCCAATGGCATCCTGGCGGCGGTGCACCGGGCGCAAAGCATGCCGAAAGAGCAATTGCCCTCGCCTGACAGTGCGCGGCAATCGCCACAGGTGAACCCGGCTTTGGCCGATTTGCTGCGGGTGCTGCTCAAGGCGAAAACCGAAGCGTCGGGCGTGGCGTCAAAATTGATTGCCAGCTCTGCCGATCTGGATGCCTTGGCCTCGGGCGACCGAAACGTCCCCGCGATGCAGGGCTGGCGGCGCGAAGTCTTTGGCGAAGATGCGCTGCGCCTGTGTGACGGGCGTGTGGCGCTTGCCGCGAAGGGCAAGCAGGTTCAGATCATCGAGCTTTAACGACGGACTGTGCGGGCGGTGTTGGCCCCGCGCACGGTGATCGTGCGGATGCCGCGCAGGTTTTGATCCGTGACCCATAGGGCAACAGTGACCTGTCGTGCCAGAGCGCCTGCATTGCGTGGCCCGGATTGTTGCAACGCTCTGAGGTCCAGCACGAGGGTGGACGGGTCACCATCGCTGTCATCGGCAATCAGACGCACATCGAACGGGCCTGCGCGTTCGGCCTGACCCGTGGCGCGGATGATGGCCCCGCCGGGGCGGCGTTCCACGAGCAATTCAGTGATGTCGGCTATGGGCGTCCCGGCAAATGCGTCAGGCTGGTTGCTGCGGAAAATCGACGCACGCCGCGCCGGGATCAACGGATTCACCGTGGCAGTGGCCACATCCATCGCGGCAGGGTCCGGTTCGCTTGAGCCAAACCAGTTGAACGGGTTTAAACGCGACTCGCTGACTGTTGCGCATCCTGTCAGCGCCACGGTTGCGAGGATCAAAAGCGTCACGGGTTTTCGCATGGTCGGTCCCTCTGCCTGTGCTCTTTCGACGTAACCGATTGTGCCGCCGTTGAAAAGCGTCATGCCCGGACTGGACCTTCGGGTCGGGTCTCCCTAGGTGTTCAGTCAGCACAATTCAGGACCGGAGACCGTTATGGCCAACGCGGCGTTTGAAGAGATAGTCGAGGATTTCGAATTTCTGGACGATTGGGAAGACCGCTACCGGATGGTGATCGAGCTTGGCCGCGCGATGGAGCCATTGCCGGATGCTTTGAAGGTGCCGGCCACCAAGGTCGATGGCTGCGCCAGTCAGGTCTGGCTGCATCCGCAGGTCGAGGACGGCGTGGTGCAGTTTGAGGGCGAATCCGATGCGATGATCGTCAATGGCCTGATCGCGGTGTTGCGCAAGCTCTATAACGGATTGTCCCCGTCAGAGGTCGCCGCCATTGACGCGCGGGCGGAATTGGGGCGGTTGGGCTTGAACGATCATTTGTCGGCACAAAGGTCAAACGGGCTGCGCGCGATGATTGAGCGTTTGCAAGGATTTGCGGGCGCATCTTCAGGTTAAGTGACCGCCTGCGGCGTACAGGTTTGAGCGTGCGCCCCGGTTGGAGGCTGACGACGGTTGGGGGCGCTGCCCCCGTCGCGCTGTGCGCGACTCCCCCGAGGTATTTAAGGCCCAAAGAAGACTGGGTCAGTCGTTGCCATTGCCAGTGAAACGCGCGGCGTCGGCCGCGGCACGGCGGATCGCGTTCGATTTGTGGACGGTTTCCTGATATTCGGCTTCGGGGTCGCTGTCATAGACAACGCCGCCACCGGCTTGGATATAAAGCTTTTTGTCCTTCACCAACGCGGTGCGCAGCGCAATGCACATGTCCATATCGCCGCCCGCGCTGAAATAGCCAAGGCCGCCACCATAGATGCCGCGTTTTTCCGGTTCCAGCTCGTCGATGATCTCCATCGCGCGGACCTTGGGTGCACCTGACACGGTGCCTGCGGGCAGACCGGCCAGCAGGGCCGACAGCGCGTCATGTTCGGGGCTGAGATCGCCCACCACGTTGGAAACGATATGCATGACGTGGCTGTAGCGTTCTATGATGAATTTCTCGGTGGGGCGCACTGTCCCAATTTTGGCCACGCGGCCCACATCGTTGCGGCCCAGATCAAGCAGCATCAGGTGTTCGGCGCATTCCTTGGGGTCGCCCAAAAGGTTAGCTTCGAGCGCGTCATCCTCGGCAGGTGTAGCGCCGCGCGGGCGGGTGCCTGCGATGGGGCGGATGGTGACTTCGTTGCCAAAGACCCGCACAAGGATTTCAGGGCTTGCCCCGATAACCTGGAAGCCCCCAAAGTTAAAGTAAAACATGAAGGGCGACGGATTAGTCCTTCGCAAAGAACGATAAAGTGAGAATGGCGGCAGTGGGAAGTCTTGCGTCCAGCGTTGCGCCGGGACCACCTGAAAAATGTCGCCTGCGCGGATGTAATCCTTGGCTTTCTCAACTGCGTGCTTGTAGCCCTCATGAGTGAAATTCGAAACGGGCGGGGCGCTGTCCGCCGGGTCGCCCATTTCCCGGGCCTGTTGCGGCAGCGCGCGTTCGAGATCGCGCACCGCGTCCATCACCCGCTCTGCGGCCTGTGCGTAGGCAGCACGTGCAGTCAGGCCATCGGTGACCCAAGCGGGTGACACAACAGTCACTTCGCCTTTCACCCCGTCCAGAACGGCCACCACCGACGGCCGCATCATGATGGCGTCAGGCAGGCCGAGCGGATCGGGGTTGATGTTGGGCAGATGTTCGACCAGCCGGATCATGTCGTAGCCCAGATACCCAAAGAGGCCAGCCGCTGCCTGCGGCAGGTTGTCGGGCAAGTCGATCCGCGATTCCGCGATAAGCGCGCGCAGCGTGGTCAGGGGGTCATCGTCCTGCGGTACAAACGCGTCAGGGTCGTAGCGGGCGACGCGGTTGATGCGGCTTTCCGTGCCGTGACATTGCCAGATCACATCCGGTTTCATCCCGATGATCGAGTATCGCCCGCGAACCTCGCCACCAGTGACGCTTTCGAGGACAAAGGCGTCTTTGGCGGCCCCGGTGAGTTTCAGCATCAGCGACACGGGTGTGTCGAGGTCGGCTGCGAGGCGCGCGTAGACAACCTGGTTTTGGCCGGCTTCGTAGGCGCGGGCAAAGCTGTCGAAATCGGGGGTCAAACTGGCCATGGGATCACTGAATGACTGCGTGAACGGCGTTGATCGCGGGTCGGTTCACTTCGACCCCGGCGCGGCGTTGCACATCGGTGGCAAAGGCGCGGAACAGGTCTTCGGCAACGCTGTTGGCGGCTTGGTTGCGCAGGGCTTGGGCCAACATTTCGATATCGGCATCGCTGCGATCGACGGCGTTGATGCCGTCAAGACGCAGCACCACGACCTCGCCGATGCCTGCAATCGCGCGGATGTCGCCGATGTCCATCTCGAACACAGCGCGGAGCAGGCCGGGCGTCAGGTCTGCAAGCTGGGCGTTGCGGCCAAGATCGGTTTCAGTTTGCGGAGTAAGGGCGACATCTTCGAACGTGGCACCGCCCGTCAGCGTTACGGCCAATTCTTCGGCTTGCACCATCAGTTGCGCGGTTTGTTCGCGGGTGTCCCAGCCTTGGCTTACTTGGTCGATCACGTCTTCAATGGCTTGCGGTGCGGGGGGCTGGATGCGGTTCAGACGCATGGCGAAGACGCCACCATCACCAAGCTGCATGACTTCCGGGAAGTCGCCTTCGTCCAATTGGCGCGCGGCTTCGCGGAACGCATCATACGCAGCGATTTCGCCATCGGCTCCGGGGAACCAGTCGATCTGCCCGATGCGGGCCTCGGTCGTGTCGGCGATTTCTTCAAGCGTGGCACCGGCGGCCAGTTCGTCGTCAATGGATTGCGCCAGCGTTTCGATCACGCGCCGGGCACGGTCAAGCGCCAGTTCGCCGCGCAGGTCGGGGCGGGCGTCGTCGAACGACGTGTTTTGCGGGTCGAGCACGGCGTTGATCCGGTAGAGCGCGGGACCAAGGTTTGACGGCAGTGGGCCAACAACGGCGCCGGTTTCGGCGGCGAAGACATCGTCGCCAGCGCCGTCCAGCATCTCGGGTGTGACGTCGCCCATATCCACATCCGACAGCGCGAGGCCACGTTCAATGACAAGGTCTTCAAACGTGAAATCGGGGCCAAGACGGGTCAGCGCGTCGGCGGCATCTGCGTCGGTGTTGAAGACAAGGCGTTCCACAAGGCGGCGTTCGGGCAGGTTGAATTCGTCAAACCGTTCGTCATAGGCGGCGCGCATGGCGTCTTCGTCCACATCGACCGTATCGACGATCATCTCGGGGGTGATCCACGCATAGGTGATGTCGCGCAGTTCAGGCAGCGTGTAGCTGGCGATATTGTCTTCATAATAGGCTTGCAGGTCGGCCTCGGACGGTTCGGGCAGGCCGGTTTGCAGGTTCGACCCGGTCAGCCGCGCCCATGTAAAGTCGCGGGTTTCGCCGGTGTAGGCGAGCAGCGTGTCGACATAGGTGTCGGGCAAGGTGTTGCCCGCGACCAGCGCGCTTTGCAGGATCGTGCGTGCGGTGTCATCGCGCAGCTGCTCTTCGAATTCCGATTCCGACAGCCCCTGATTGCGCAGCGCAAAGCTGTAGGCTTCGCGGTTGAAGCTGCCATCTGCGCTTTGGAAAGACGGAACTTGCAGCAGTTGTTCGGCCACCACCTCGTCGCCAACGGACAAGCTGATTACGGCCGCCTCATTATCGAGGCCACGCGCCGTGATGAGCTGGGCCAGAACCTGGCGATCAAGGCCGATGGCCTGGGCTTCGGACAGCGGCACGGCGCGACCGGCTTGGGCGGCGAAAGCGTTGATCTCGGTGCGCAGGTTGCGCAGGTAGGCGTCGGTTGACACTTCTTTTTCGCCCACGGTCGCCACGCTGCGGGCAGTGCCAGACAGGCTGGTTGCGCCAAAGCCTGCGAGGCCGATGATTAGAAGCCCCATCAGGATCCAGATGAAGGTCTTTGACAGCTTGCCTTTGCCCATGGCCATGCGGGTGCGCCCCTTGCTTGGTTGCGATTTGGTGCGATGTGTCTACGCGGCAGAGACAGGGGTCGCAAGGGGCCAGTCGAGGCTGGCCAGTCGGGTGAAGAGCGCCTCGATACCGGCGCGGTCGACATTGGCAAAAGCGACGCGGAATTGGCGGGCTCCCGATGGGTCCGTGGCGGGGGTGAACATGGTGCCGGGCAGGGCGAGCACGCCGATCTCTTGCACCAGTTTGGGAGCCAGTGTTGCGCTGCTTTCTGCAAAGGGATGTTCGAGATAGGCGAAATATGCCCCGCATCCCATCAGTCGCCAGCCATTGGCCGCAATGAGGGGCATGTGGTCTTCGATCGCTGCGCGCCGGTCCAGGATCTCGGCGCGTTCGCCAGCCAGCCAATCGCGCAGGTTTTGCAGCCCCCACAGCGCGGCGCGCTGGCCCAGTTGCGACGGGCAGATGGCGACCGTGTCGAGGAATTTTTCGATTTCGGACAGGAGGTCTTGGTTTGCGATGATCGCGCCGACGCGGTGGCCTGTCAGGCGGTAGGCTTTGGAGAAGGAGTAGAGCTGGATCAGGGTGTTGCCCCATGTGACGTCCGACAGCAGGCTGTGTGGCGGGCTGGGGCGGCTGTCGAAATCACGGTAGGTCTCGTCGACGATGAGCTTGATGCCGGTTTCGCGGGCGAGGTCGAAGAACGCGGAGAGCGTCTCTGCCGGGTATTCGACGCCGCCGGGATTGTTCGGTGTCACCAGCGCGATGGCGCGGGTTTTTGGTGTGATCAATGCGCGGGCGGCGGTGGGGTTTGGGATCAGATCTGCGCCTGTAGGAAGCGGGACAGCCGTCACGCCGGACATGTCGAGCCACATTTTATGGTTGAAATACCATGGGGTTGGCAGGATGACTTCATCCCCTTCGGCGCAGATTGACGCGATGGTGGCCGCAAAGGCCTGATTGCAGCCAGAGGTGATGGCAATCTGATCCGGGGTCGCAATGCCGTGGTAATGTGCTGACCATTGCGCGGCGAGTTCGTGCCGCAGCGCGGGCAATCCCAGCACCGGGCCATAGAGATGGGTTTCAGGCAGGTCCAACGCAGCGGCCATGGCGGCGCGCAGCGGGGCTGGAGGCGGATCGACGGGAGCGGCCTGGCTCACGTTGATAAGCGGTTGGTTGTCCGGGAAGGTCACACCGTCGAGCCAGCGGCGGGCCTCCATCACCGGAGGGGCGAATGTGGTCTTAGTGCGTGATGTCATGCCGGTCTTTCCACATTGAGCGCCTTCGGCGCGCTGATTTGTCTGATCTGAGGGGCGCTGCCCCTCGGCGCGTTGCGCCTCACCCCGAGGTATTTGTCGCCCAAAGAAACCGCGTCAGTCTGTACCGCGATAGGGTTCCACGTATTGCAGGGCCATGTCCCATGGGAAGAAAATCCAGGTGTCCTGACTGACTTCGGTGATGAAGGTGTTGACCTGCGGGCGGCCCATCGGCTTGGCGTAGACGGTGGCGATATGGGCATTGGGCATGTGCTTGCGCACGACTTCGAGCGTTTTGCCGGTGTCGACCAGATCATCCACCACCAGAACGCCGGTGCCGTCGCCGACGACGGACATGTCGGGGGATTTGATCACCCGCGGTTCGGTTTGGGACTGATGGTTGTAGCTTTTCACGCTGATTGTATCGACCATGCGAATGTCGAGTTCGCGCGCGACGATCATCGCCGGGGCCATGCCGCCTCGGGTGATGGCGACCACAGCGCGCCAGCCACCATCATCGGGACCTTCGCCCTGAAGCCGCCACGCAAGGGCGCGGGCGTCGCGGTGCAGTTGGTCCCAGCTGACGTGGAACCCTTTCTCGTGGGGAAGTCGGTCAGTCATGGCAGGCTCCTTTTTTATGTCAGCGTCCGAACAAAAGGCGCAGTCCAAGCGCGCCAAGGATTACGGAAGCTGTGCGGTCGATCATGGGTTTGAGCCGCAGATATCCGGCGCGGGCAGGGCCGCTGGACAGGCAGGCGGCAAACAAGGTGTAGACGATCAGTTCAACTACAAAGTGGTTCAGAACGATCAGGCCCTTTTGCCCAAGGCTGAGATCAGGTGGAAAGATCACCACCAGAACGGCACCGGCAAACAAGATGGATTTCGGATTTGCGGCGTTGATCAGCAGGCCGCCCAGAAACGCGCGGGCACCGGGATTGGCGCTGTCTGCGACCGGTGTGTGGGCGTGCTGCCAGAGCTGTACTGCAACCCATAGCAGGTAAAGCGCCCCTGCGATCTTAAGCGCAAGATAGGCCCACGGCACCACGGCAAAGACTGCGTTGAGGCCGAGCAAGGCTGCCCCAGTCCAGAGCGCCGCCATCAGCCCAAGCCCAGCCCCTGTGGCCACCCCCGTGGCAAAGCCACCGGCCACGGATTGGCGCAATGCGTACAGCAGCGCCGGGCCTGGGGCTGCCATGGCGGCCAGCAGGGTCAGGTTGAAGGCGATGAATTGGGCCGTGGTCATGGGGCCTTTATTCCTTGCTCATGTCCGGGGCATCAACGGCTTTCATGCCGACGACATGATATCCCGCGTCAACATGGTGGGTTTCGCCAGTGACACCAGATCCGAGGTCCGACAGCAGGTAAAGTGCGGATTTGCCCACATCGTCGATGGTCACGTTGCGGCGCAGTGGCGAATTGTATTCGTTCCACTTCATGATGTAGCGAAAATCGCCAATGCCGGAGGCGGCCAGTGTCTTGATCGGACCAGCAGAGATGGCGTTGACGCGGATGCCGTCTTTACCAAGGTCTTCGGCGAGGTAGCGGACAGAGCTTTCGAGTGCGGCTTTGGCCACGCCCATCACATTGTAATGCGGCATGATCCGCTCTGCACCGTAATACGTCATGGTGAGCGCTGCGCCGCCATTGGTCATCATCTTTTCTGCGCGCTGCATGACGGCGGTGAAGGAATAGACCGAGATGTCCATGGTCATCATGAAATTGTCGCGGCTTGTGTCAACGTACCGTCCGCGCAGTTCATTCTTATCGGAAAAGCCAATGGCATGGACAATGAAATCCAGGCTGTCCCAACGGGTCTTGAGGGCATCAAACAACGAATCGATTGATGCACCGTCGCCGACATCGCAGGGCAGAACGATGTCTGATCCAAGCTGTGCAGCAAGCGGATCAACGCGTTTTTTCAACGCATCGCCCTGATAGGAAAAAGCAAGCTCTGCGCCTGCGTCGCCAAGCGCGCGCGCAATGCCCCATGCGATGGATTTGTCATTGGCGAGGCCCATGATAAGCCCGCGCTTTCCCGCCATAATTTCGCTTTTCATGTCGCCTTGCCTTTTGTCTGTTCAGCTTCATGTCGTTTAGGCGAAGCATGCTTGCCCGGCAAGGCTGTCTGTGTCCGTGTGTCTGGCGCAATCCTGAGGTTACATAACGTCGCTGTGGACAACCCAGCATGTCGTCCGATACGCCGAGGCCGAGCCGTAGGAGGTTAAAATGAGTGATCGATCAGGGATATTTGCAGGGGATGATCCGTTTGTGATCGCCCGCAAATGGTTGTCTGAGGCAGAAGAGGCCGAGATCAACGACCCCAATGCGATTGCGCTGTCGACCGTAGATGCGGATGGCATGCCGAATGTGCGCATGGTTTTACTCAAAGAGATCGAAGATGACGCCTTTGTCTTTTACACGAATTACGACAGTCGGAAGGGGCAGGAGATCACCGCGGCTGGGAAGGCGGCTTTTGTCATGCATTGGAAATCCTTGCATCGGCAAATCCGGGTCAGGGGCACGGTCACCCGCGAAGACGGTGAAAAGGCCGATGCATATTACGCGTCGCGGTCTTTGAAGAGCCGTTTGGGGGCGTGGGCCTCGAAGCAATCGCAACCCCTTGGGTCTCGCACCGAGTTGATGGCCGAGGTTGCAAAACTCACTACCAAGCTGGGTACAAGTCCGAAGCGACCGCCGTTCTGGGGCGGTTTTCGGATAGAGCCAACTGAAATCGAGTTCTGGGCTGATGGGTCTTTCAGGTTACACGATCGGTTCAGGTGGGTCAGGCGTGACGCGGAAAAGTCATGGGAAATCAGTCGTTTGAATCCCTGACGTTCACGTTACGTGAATTGCAGGGTGGAAATATAGCCGTTTTTTCATGTAGTTTTGCCTTGAAAACCGAGCATGGGACGCCGACACTGTTGGTGGGAATTTGATGTTGGACAGAAACGTGGAACAAACACGACAACCTGACACACGGGTCGCAGGGTATGTGAAATGGTTTGACCCTGCGAAAGGGTTTGGCTTTCTTGTGTCGGACGAAGGCGGGCCTGATATCCTGCTGCATGCAAACGTGCTTCGAAACTTTGGACAGGGCTCGGTTGCGGACGGGGCGCGGATCAGCGTCGCTGTTCAAACGACCACTCGGGGATTGCAGGCGGTTGAAGTGCTTGAGATCGCACCGCCCGACCGGTCGGACGTTGCACCCCTTGAAGAGTTTACCGGCGTGTCACCCGAAGAGATCGCGGCCGCGCCGTTGGAACCAGCTCGGGTGAAGTGGTTCGACAAAGCCAAGGGCTTTGGCTTTGCCAACGTTTATGGCCGGTCCGAAGACATCTTTATCCATGTCGAGGTCTTGCGCCGTTCCGGTCTTTCGGATTTGCTCCCGGGCGAAGCGCTGGCGTTGCGATCCATCGAAAGCAATCGCGGGCGCATGGCGGTAGAGGTGCTCGCATGGGAAAGTGGTGTGGAATAGCAGCGGTCTTTGCGGTTGTCGCATCACAGGCAATCGCAGACGAACCCTGTAGGTCCGATACTGTTTTTCTGAAAGGCGATTGGGGCAGTGCCCGAATTTCCGTGGATGTTGCAGACACGCCTGAACGTCGAAGTCGCGGACTGATGTTTGTGGAAAGCATGCCGCGTATGAGTGGCATGCTTTTTGTATACGATCGCCCTCAGCTGGTCACCTTTTGGATGAAGAACACGCTGATCCCGTTGGACATGATTTTTGCCGACGCTTCGGGTGTGGTGCAGCGCGTGCATGACAATGCGGTGCCCGGCGATCTGACAAGCATACCAGGCGGCGATGCCATCCAGTATGTGTTGGAAATCAATGGGGGTATGGCCGAGCTGCTTGGAATCGACGCGGGCACAGAGATGCGCCATCCCGCCATTCCTGACGCTGTGGCCAGCTGGGCCTGTGCGTTCTGAGCAATACTGAAAAAAACCGCTTTTCAATTCCAGCAACGGCCGCTAAACGACGCGCAGTCGGGGCGTAGCGCAGCCTGGTAGCGCGACGGTTTTGGGTACCGTAGGTCGCAAGTTCGAATCTTGCCGTCCCGACCATTTCACCTTCCATAAAATATGAGCGGTGCATCTTTGGGTGCGCCGATTGCAGCGAACACGCGCTCAGTTCTTTTGCGGCGTTTGATGTGTGCCACATTTGGTGCACTGAACCGAGTCGCTGACACGGAAAATGGCCCGACTCGGGGCCGCGAAATGGGTTCATCCGCTTGGTCAAAGCCTGTGGATAACTTTCTGAGGGCACTTGGAATTTTATCCAATTGTTATCCACAGAGCTATACCAAGGGCATCCACAGCTGAATCACCACCTCTTGTGTCTTCGGTGTCGGTCAACCCAAAATCTATGCCAAAAATGGTAAAAAACGTGTTGACGAGTCTGTGAGAGATACGCCAGTTTGTGCAGGTCGATGCGATCAACCACAACATATAGTGTTTAGTGTCGGCAACAGGGACGAAACTACCGATCATAGGCTTTCAGGGGCTTAGCTGCGCGTTTTCGAATGCGCAGTCGGAACTTTCGTGCCTATCGCGGCCCCGTTGTGGGTCATGGGGTAGACACAGTAAAAAATGAGACCGGTGCGATGAAAATTGAAAGAAAATTCACAAAATCTGGGCAGGACGCGTACGAAGGCATCGAATTTGTTTCGACGACGTCGGAAATTCGGAACCCGGATGGATCCGTTGTCTTCAAGCTGGACAACGTAGAAGTACCCGACAGCTGGAGCCAGGTGGCCAGTGATGTCATCGCGCAAAAGTATTTCCGCAAGGCGGGCGTTCCGGCGACGTTGAAGAAGGTCAAGGAACAGGGCGTCCCAAGCTTCCTTTGGCGGTCGGTTCCCGTGGCCGACGACACACCGCGCACCGGCGAGGTGTCGTCCAAACAAGTGTTCGACCGTTTGGCGGGTGCTTGGACCTATTGGGGCTGGAAAGGCGGCTACTTCACAACCGAAGAAGATGCGCAGGCCTATTTTGACGAAATGCGCTTCATGCTGGCGACGCAAAAAGCCGCACCGAACAGCCCCCAGTGGTTCAACACCGGCCTGCATTGGGCGTACGGGATCGATGGCCCAAGCCAGGGTCACTATTATGTGGATTACAAATCCGGCGAACTGACCAAATCATCCTCGGCGTATGAGCACCCGCAACCCCATGCGTGCTTCATCCAGTCGGTCAAAGATGATCTGGTGGGGGATGGCGGCATTATGGACCTGTGGGTCCGCGAAGCGCGTCTGTTCAAATATGGGTCCGGCACCGGCACAAACTTCAGCTCGCTGCGTGCGGCAAGCGAACCGCTTTCGGGCGGCGGCAAGTCCTCGGGTCTGATGGGCTTCCTCAAGATCGGCGACCGCGCAGCGGGCGCGATCAAGTCGGGCGGCACCACGCGTCGTGCGGCCAAGATGGTCATTTGCGATGCCGACCACCCGGATATCGAGGAATTCATCAACTGGAAGGTCAAGGAAGAACAGAAGGTCGCATCCATCGTGGCCGGCTCCAAGATGCACGAGAAAATGCTCAACGCGATCTTCGCGGCACTTGGAAACTGGGACGGGCTTGAAGAAGACGCCTACGACCCCAAGAAAAACAATGCCTTGAAAGAGGCAATTCGCGCAGCAAAGAACGTGATGATCCCCGAGACCTATATCAAGCGGGTTCTGGATTATGCGCGGCAGGGCTATGCGAGCATCGAATTCCCGACCTATGACACCGACTGGGATTCCGAGGCCTATGCGTCTGTCTCGGGTCAAAACTCGAACAATTCGATCCGCGTCACCAATGCGTTCCTCAAGGCCGTCAAAGACGACGCCGATTGGGAACTGATCCGCCGCACCGATGGTAGCGTTGCCAAGACGATCAAGGCCCGCGACCTTTGGGAAGATGTGGGCCACGCCGCTTGGGCCTGTGCCGATCCGGGTATTCAGTTCCACACCACCGTCAACGAATGGCACACATGCCCTGAGGACGGCGAAATTCGTGGCTCCAACCCGTGTTCGGAATACATGTTCCTTGACGACACGGCGTGCAATCTTGCGTCGATGAACCTTCTGACCTTCCTCAAGGATGGTGAGTTCCAGTCCGAAGACTATATGCACGCGGCCCGTCTTTGGACGCTGACGCTCGAAATCTCGGTGATGATGGCGCAGTTTCCATCCAAGGAAATCGCCCAGCGGTCATATGACTTCCGCACGTTGGGTCTCGGCTATGCCAATATTGGCGGTTTGCTGATGAACCTTGGTTTCAGCTATGACAGCGACGAAGGCCGCGCACTGTGTGGTGCGCTGACCGCGATCATGACGGGCGTGTCCTACGCCACATCCGCCGAGATCGCAGGAGAGCTGGGCCCGTTCCCGGGCTACAAGAAAAACGCTGATCACATGCTGCGGGTCATCCGCAACCACCGCAACGCGGCCTATGGCGCAACGGATGGCTACGAGGCGCTTTCAGTCAAGCCGGTCGCACTGGATCATGCCAATTGCCCGGACAGCCGTCTGGTTGATCTGGCGATGGCCAGCTGGGATGAGGCGCTGCGCCTTGGGGAAAAGCACGGCTACCGCAACGCACAATCCACAGTGATCGCGCCCACGGGCACCATCGGTCTTGTCATGGATTGCGACACCACCGGGATCGAGCCAGACTTTGCGCTGGTGAAGTTCAAGAAGCTCGCTGGTGGTGGGTACTTCAAGATCATCAACCAGTCCGTGCCGGGCGCTCTTGAAAAGCTGGGCTATGCCTCTGCGCAGATCGAAGAGATCGTGTCTTACGCCGTGGGTCACGGCACGATCGGCAATGCGCCTGGCATCAACCACACCTCGCTTGCGGGTCATGGGTTTGGTCCGGCACAGCTTGCCAAGGTGGATGGGGCGCTGGCCGCAGCGTTCGACATTCGCTTTGTGTTCAACCAGTGGACACTGGGCGACGAGTTCTGCCGCGAAGTCCTGGGAATCCCCGAAGCCAAGCTGAACGACCCGACCTTTGATCTGCTGCGGCATCTGGGCTTTACCAAAGCTGAAATTGACGCTGCGAATGACCATGTCTGCGGAACGATGACTCTGGAAGGTGCGCCGTACCTTAAGGTGGAACATTACCCAGTCTTCGATTGCGCCAACCCGTGCGGCAAAAAGGGCAAGCGTTTCTTGTCGGTGCAGTCCCACATCACCATGATGGCCGCTGCCCAGTCGTTTATCTCGGGGGCGATCTCCAAGACGATCAACATGCCCAATGACGCGACTATCGAGGATTGCCAAAAGGCCTACGAGCTGAGCTGGTCGCTAGGCACCAAGGCCAACGCGCTCTACCGTGACGGTTCCAAGCTGTCGCAGCCTTTGGCGGCGTCGCTGGTCGAAGACGACGAAGAGGCGGCAGAGATCCTTGAAAGCGGATCAATGCCGGAAAAAGCGCAAGTGCTGGCCGAAAAGATCATCGAAAAGGTGATCATCAAGGAAATCCAGAAGTCGCACCGCGAAAAGATGCCAGAGCGCCGCAAGGGCTATACCCAGAAAGCCATCGTTGGTGGTCACAAGGTTTATCTGCGCACCGGCGAATACCAAGACGGCAATCTGGGCGAGATCTTCATCGACATGCACAAGGAAGGTGCGGGGTTCCGCGCCATGATGAACAACTTCGCAATCGCGGTGTCGGTCGGTCTTCAATACGGTGTGCCGCTCGAAGAATTTGTGGATGCGTTCACCTTCACCAAGTTTGAACCTGCCGGCATGGTGCAGGGCAATGACAGCATCAAGAACGCCACGTCCATTCTTGACTACATCTTCCGCGAATTGGCTGTGTCCTATCTGGACCGCACCGATCTGGCGCATGTGAAACCTGAAGGCGCGTCTTTCGACGATCTGGGCCGCGGCGAAGAAGAAGGCGTATCGAATGTGCGCGAGATCTCGGAAACCGCCGCGTCGCGGTCTCTCGAAGTGCTCAAGCAGATCAGCTCAACCGGGTATTTGCGCAAGCGTCTTCCGCAAGAACTGATCGTGTTGCAGGGCGGTCAGGCAGCAAGCATGAGCTTTGCCGCAGCCGATCCGGTGACGGCGCTCAACAACCTCGTGCCTGAAACGGGTGGTGTTGCAACCGTGGCTTTGGCGGCATCCACGACAACGACAAGCACCTCGGCCCCAGCGATGGCCGCTGTGACCCGCGCGAAGATGCAAGGTTATGAGGGCGAAGCCTGCGGCGATTGCGGCAACTACACCTTGGTGCGCAACGGCACCTGCATGAAGTGCAACACCTGTGGTGGCACGAGCGGGTGTAGCTAAACCGTACCCAGTCACGAGGCGGGTGCGCCCGCCTCTGACGCGCGCCGGGCCGCAGGCAGAATATTCCGAGCGGTGAACAAATTAAGAGCTCGGTGAGCGAAACTCGAAAGGGGGCCTTCTGCGGCCCCCTTTTTTTCCGTGTTTCTTTGGGCTTCAAATACCTCGGGGGAGGCCGAAGGCCGGGGGCAGAGCCCCCAGTCAGAACACGGAAACGATCCCGACCGCGTTGCGCAGTCGGGCGCGGGCGCGTGCAAGGCGGGACATGATTGTCCCCACGGGGACATCCAGTTCCTCGGCCAACTCGGACGGGGTCACGCCCTCATAGGCCACGCGTCGCAACAGCGCGCGGTCAGTTTTCGGCAAGCTGTCCAATTTGATCAGCACTTGGGTACAGAAACACGCCAACGCGGCGTCTTCGACCTGCGGCTCATAGCTGTCTTCCATCGGGGTCTCGCGTGCTGCGGACCGGGCGCGGCTGGCCGCGGCATGGCGCAGCGCAGTCATCATATAGGGAAGGGGCCGGGAAATCCGGGCCCCGATCGCTTCGCGTTCCAGAACGGCAAGGTAAACCTCGTGGCACAGGTCTTCGGCGTCCTGAGGGCTGCGCGACAGGCGCCGGGCGCGGGCGCGCAATTTGGAAAGGTGATGTGTGTCCATGCACACAGGTATGACAGCGGGAAAATCCCCGACCATCCCGGGGGTTTCCGCCGATGGCGAAACGCGGCCTGATGTGCGCGGTGGATTGCGCATGGCACGGTTGGATTTGGGCAGGTCTGCGCCGGGTTGCGCGTCGGCGGGACGCGGGTGCGGGTTTCGCGCTCATACAGGGTGAAGGTCGCAAACGCGGCGCTTCGTATACCAACAGAACTGGAGACCGATATGACTTTGTCCCTGACCCGCCTGATTGCTGCAAGTGTTGTGGCACTCCCCATGGCTGCTTTTGCTGCCGATTACATGGCCGCTGATGCCAACCAGGACGGCATGCTCTCGCTTGAAGAGGTGCAGGCCATTTTGCCCGAGGTGACAACAGACACGTTCCTTGCGGTGGATTCTGATGGCGATGGCCTGATCAACGCGGATGAGCTTGCCATGGCGCAGAGCGAAGGCTTGATGCCTGAAGCCGACAGCTAAGGCGCCGGTGTTTGGCGCGGCCTGTGGTGGGTCGCGCCTTCCTTTTTATCAAAATAGATTCAATAGATTACAGGTCTATCTTGATCTCTCCGCCCGGTGCCGCGGCGCGGGATTGGCACAGGATGATCTGATCCGTGCGCTGCGCATTCGACAGCACGAAATCCCGGTGTTCGACATCGCCGCTCAGAACCTTGGCTTTGCACACCCCGCAAATCCCGTCTGAACATTTCACATCCACCGCCACCCCGTTTTCGCTCAGAACATCCGTGGCAGTTTTGTCCGCCGGTACAGCAAAGCTGCGCCCATCCTTAAGCGTCAGGGTGAAGGGGTGGTTTTCATACTCGGGAAGATCCGGCACCGCGAAGTATTCCAGATGTTTTGTATCCTCCGGAAATCCCTTTAGATCAGCAGCTTGTATAACGGCGCTCATGTAAGCGTCTGGTCCGCAGGTATAGATGTGCTGGCCGTCCGTGTGGTTCGGCAGCAGCGCGTTCAGGTCTGCACGGCTGCCTTCGTCGCTCACATGGACTTGCACCTTGTCTGCCCAAGGGACGGCGCGCAGATCCTCTAGATATCCGGCTTCGGCGCGGGTCTTCACGGAATAATGCAGCGCAAAGGGCCGTCCCAACGCGTGCAGGCGGTGGGCCATGGGGATCATCGGCGTAACCCCGATCCCGCCCCCCATAAGCCAGGTAAAGCTTGCGTCTTCGATCAAGGGAAAATGGTTGATCGGGCGGGACACAAACACCCGTCTGTCTTGGGTGAAGATGCGGTGCAACAGCGCCGATCCACCGCGCCCGTGATCCTCGCGCAGCACGCCAATCTGGTAGACTGACCGATCCGCAGGGTCGCCGGACATCGAGTATTGCCGCAGGAATTCGGGGGCCACGACCAGATCAAGATGACCGCCGGCCGTCCATTCCGGCAGATCGGACCCGTCCACGCTGCGGAATTCGTATTTTGTGACCGAGGTCGACATCTGTTCGACCTTGCTGACAATGACCGGCACCACCGGACTTTCTGTGGCGTCTTTGGTCCGGTGCAGGTGGGAGGTGTCGCCCTTGGCCAGTCGCGATTTGTGCTCATCCGCACTGACCATACTGCCATAAGCGGCGATCCCTGCTTCGCGGTCCATTGGATCGGGATAGGGGTAGGGATGCGGCGCCAGCGGTGCCGGGTAGACGGCAAGGGTCTGGTCCTCGTATTTCAGCCTGAGGTCCGTTTGCAGATCGCGCGCGTTCACGGGATGCTGCGTCGGACGATACCCTCCGTCTTCCTGCAATTCGAGATCCCACCACCATTTTTTCACCGGGTTCAGCCCACCGCGCCCAACGGCATCGTCAAGCTTGGCCAGAAGAGGTGCCGCTTGGGGTACGTTCATCGCAGCCCATCGGAACGGCTTTTCGGCAAACAGCCCTTCGAGGTTCCAGGGGCAGGTCTTCATGCAGCGCCCGCACATCGCGCCGCCTTCGGTGGTGATGCGATAGGTGGCGCATTTCTGACTGTCGGATTTCCAGATCTCGTAGCCGTTGAACATCCGCTTTGGCCCGGCGGTGATTGCCCCCGAGGGACATTCGCGGGCGCATTTGTTGCAGCTCTCGCAAAAGCGTTGCAGGCCAAAGTCGATGGGTTTGTCATGCGCCAGCGGCATGTCGGTGGTCACGACGCCAGATTTCAGGCGGGGGCCAAGGAACGGGTTGAGGATCACTTCGCCAATGCGGCTCACCTCGCCCAGACCGCTGAGCAGCAGCAGTGGCGGTTGCAGGACCTCACCATCCATCACGCTATGGGCTTTGGCGCTATAGCCCAGATTGCGGATTTGCCGGGCGATCACGCCGCCCAAAAGCGAGAACCGCAAATAAGCGCGCATGGATTGCGCCACGCTGATCCAGTCGTCGCCGGACGCGCCTTCCATCGTCTCGAACCCTTGGTCGATGATGATGCTGATGGCTTGATCATGCGGCGGGTCAATAGGATCGCCGCGGGCGTCATGGCTGTACCATGCCCAGTCAGGGCATCGGCTTATTCCAATGGCATCGACGCCCAGCCAATAGGCGGTGGCCTTGATCGCGTTGGCGTGCAGTTCTGGCGCGGGAGCAACTGCGGCGGCGGCGGGTGCGCCGTCTTGCAGCAATACAAACGCCCCCAGCACCCGGCGCTGTGCCGATGAGGGCGCGGCCTTACGAACGTAATATCCGCCCTTTGCGCCATCCTGAACTTTTTTGCCCATGTCCCCGAACTGCGCGCGCGCAAACAGGTCAGCGCGCTTTGGCACGCGGGGGACGTTGGGTTCGTCGATATAGGTGGTCGGCGTATCCACCCTTTTGAGCGTCTCGAACGGGTGCGCGCCGTCCACATAACGACGACTGTCGAACGGGTTGCCGTTCATGGCAGATCGCGCGGATGTGGTGCCCAGTGCCCATGCCAGCCCAGAGGTCAGGGCTTTGGGCTGGTCGGGCGACAGGGGGGTATCCTGTGCCAGCTCGAAAGTGGTGGTCACCACGGCAACTCCGAACCTGTCGCCCAGCCACGGATTGCTCAGGCGTCCGGCCTTTGGAACGGCCAGACCAGCAGCCACCGTGCAGATGTTGAGATCCACATCGGTGCTCGTCGCGGAATGGGCCTTTGCGTCCCAGCCAAGCAGGCGGATGTAATTGGCGATCACCACGGCGGTTTCGGTGGCGCGCAGGCAAGCTCGATGCTGTTGCGCGTCTGCGATCCATTCAGTGCCGGTTTCGCCGCGCTTGGGATCCCGGGGGATTTCATAAAGAAACACCAATGCGGTGTGGTGGCTGTCGATGGTGCCGGATGGGGCCTGCATCGACTCTTTCAGGTCCGCCATAATTAGGTCAATCCCGGCAGCGAGGGTCTTGGTCTGGCGGGTTTTCAGATCATTGGCCAGCCGGTCAATATCCGGGTTCCGGCGAGGGTCACGCAAGCGTGCCTGAGCGAGCAACGGGCCAATTCCCACCATGGCGGCATCCGAAAAATAGCCGAATGCTTTCAGATGATTGGCGCGCTCTGTTATATCATCGGGACAGGCAGATTTGACCTTGTTCACAAAGCCGTCGCGGATTGCATCCATCATTGCCTGGTAGTCGGTCATCGCGTTGACGATCGACGAGGGGTCGTCGGGTCGGCGAAAGCTGCATCCGGGATGTCGCGGGAGGGTTGACAGGTCGGGCATTGGGCCGCGTTCGGCGCGTTCCAACGGGAACGGCCCCAAATGCACGGGCCGGGTTTTGTCGGAAAAGAACCGCAGTCCCATGATGTCCTCCCAATAGGCGTTGTGATGTGCGCCTTGGCTAAAGCATCATTCTAAACGCGGGACTGCAAGGCATGAAAATCCTTCAGCGTTTTTCCGGCCTCGTCGACAAACAGCCCGGGCAGTGGGGTGAGACCGGCCACGCGATCCATGCGGAACGTCGCAAAGCTGCTGTCGGTTTCGTCCCAGACCACGCAGGTCCAGATGCGTCCCCAGTAATCAAGATGCAATGGGCGGATCGTGTGGGTCTGGTCTTCGCCGTCCAGCCGCAGTTGAAGTTTCTGGCGCGCGCGGATCGCCTTTCTAAAGGCGGGCATGTGGCGAAAGCCCTGTGCGGCTTCGGCAAACGGGTAGGTGGCAAACCCGAACCGAGCCGATGGGTTGCCGACGTCTTCGGGCAAAACTGCGTCGATCTTGTCAGCCAGCGCCCGCGCGGCGGCGGCCAGATCCTCGGTTTCGGAAACGCCCACGGCGGCAAGGCCCATATGCAGCGCCTCAAGTTCGGTCTGGGTGAGATTGAGCGGCGGCAGGGTGATCATCGCGCGTGCGGTATACCCGGACCCGCGCGCGCCTTCGACGGGCACACCCGACGCCGCAAGCGTGTCCATATCGCGGTAGATGGTGCGCACCGACACGCCCAAATCCTGCGCCATCGCCTCGGCGGTGTGCAAGGTGCCATCCTTGAGGCGTTGCATTAGGGCGTAAAGCCGGTCGCTGCGTTTCAACTTTGTCTTCCTGTGATTCTGCCATGCGGTACCGCCCCAATACTGACAAAAAACTGTCAACTGACAAGCTCTTGACAAAAACGCATGAAATTGGCGTGTTTTCCGGCTTTCGGATGGGCGTGCGAGTCATTAGATAAGCCAAGTGGAATACAACGCAGGCAGGAGCCTGCCGGTTAGGAGAGACTTCATGGGTATCGGAAATATCGGTCTGCCGGGACTTTTGCTCATCGCCGTTGTCGTGCTGGTGCTGTTTGGCCGGGGCAAGATTTCGGCACTGATGGGCGAAGTGGGCAAAGGCATCACCGCGTTCAAAAAGGGCGTGGATGAAGGCAAGCAAGAGCTTGAGGAACAGAAATCCGAAAGCGCCAAGGACGTGACGCCCGAGGACGAGAAAGACAAGGTCTAACCGCATATGTTCGATCTTGGCTTTGCCGAGCTGTTGGTGATCGGGATCGTGGCGTTGATCGTCGTGGGCCCAAAGGATCTGCCGGTGCTCTTTCGGAAGGTTGGCAACTTCATGGGCAAGGCCCGTGGAATGGCGCGCGATTTCTCGCGGGCCATGAACGAGGCTGCGGACGAGTCAGGCGTGCGGGACGTGCAAAAGACGTTTAAATCCGCAACCAACCCGTTGGGCAGTGCGATGGACGGCGTCAAGGATGCGGCAAAGTCGATGACGAATATCGACGCCGACAGCAACACCGGAAAACTGTCCGCTGAACGCGAAGCGGCCAAACGAAAGATTGAGGTCAGCGCCGCGCGCGCGGCCGCAGATCGCAAGAAACGCGAAGCGGATGAGGCCCTGAAAAAGGCTGAAGACATGGAAGCGGCGTTAAAATCAGACGACGCGCCGAATAAGGACACATGACATGAGCGCCCGCGACGACGACCTTGAGGAAAGCAGCGCGCCACTCATCGAACATCTGGCAGAGCTGCGCACCCGGTTGATCCGGTCCGTGCTGGCACTGCTTGCGGGCATCTGCGTTCTGTTTATCCCCATTCAGGGGGATTTTCTGGCCGAGCATGTGTTGCGGTTCCTGCTGGTCCCGATCGAAGACACGCTGCGCGCGCTTGGTGATCCGTCGCCCACGCTGCAATACACAAGCCCGCAGGAATATCTGTTTGTGTTGTTCCGCATCGGTCTGGTGTTCGGCTTTGCGCTGTCTTTTCCGGTGATTGCGCACCAGATGTGGCGGTTTGTGGCGCCAGGGCTGTACAAGTCCGAGAAATCCGCGTTTCTGCCGTTTGTGATCGCCTCGCCAGTGATGTTCATGCTTGGGGCCGCGTTTGCGCATTTCGTGGTCACACCATTGGCGATGTCGTTCTTCCTTGGATTTACAGATGCACCGTCGCTCTTTGCCAACCTATTGACCGATACTGTCGATGTGGACGCGAACGCCGTGGTGCCTGCCACGAATGACGGCTTGAAGATCACGTTCTTCGGCAAGGTCAATGAAAGCCTGCAAACCTCGCTGGTGTTTATCATGGCCTTCGGATTGTGCTTTCAGTTGCCGGTGCTGCTGACGCTGATGGGCAAGGCCGGGTTGGTATCGGCTGACGGTTTGGGCAGTGTGCGCAAATACGCGATGGTGGCCATTTTGATCCTTGCCGCCTTGGTAACACCCCCAGATGTGGTCACGCAGTTGATCTTGTTCACGGTCGTATACGGGCTTTACGAAGTGTCTATTATCCTTGTGCGTGTGGTCGAAAAGAAGCGCGAAAAGGAATTGCGCGCCCAAGGCTTGTGGTTCGAAGACGATCCCGCAGACAGCATGGACGACGATCCATTGATGCGCGAATTTGACGAGGACGCCAAGAAGTGACCGACCCGTTGGAACGGATTGCCTCTGCGTTGGAGCGGTTGGCCCCGGCACCGCAGCCTGCACCGGATTTTGACGCGGCAGACGCCTTTGTCTGGCACGTGGACCCCGATCATCTGCAACCCGTGCACAAGGTCAGTCGTGTTCCTGTTGACCTGCTGATCGGTGTGGACCGGAGCCGTGACACGCTGCTGACCAACACGCGGCAATTCGCCAAAGGCCTGCCCGCGAACAACGCGTTGCTTTGGGGCGCGCGGGGCATGGGCAAATCCAGCCTCGTGAAAGCGGTGCATGCCGCGGTTCTGGACGACGGTGTGCCGGTCAAGCTGGTCGAATTGCAGCGTGAGGATTTGCCTAGCGTGGCACGCCTTCTCAACTTACTGCGGGCGTCTGACCATCGGTTTGTGCTGTTTTGTGACGATCTGAGCTTTAGCCATGATGACCAGCATTACAAATCGCTCAAGGCCGTTCTGGATGGCGGGGTCGAGGGGCGACCTGACAACGTGGTGTTTTATGCCACGTCGAACCGCCGTCATCTGATGCCGCGCGACATGATCGAAAACGAACGCGGATCCGCAATCAACCCGTCTGAGGCGGTCGAGGAGAAAGTGTCACTATCGGATCGGTTCGGGCTGTGGCTTGGTTTTCATCCGTGTGATCAGGACGACTACCTTGCGATGATCCGGGGCTATTGCGATGCGCATGGGGTTGCTATTGACGATGTGACCTTGCGGGCCGAGGCGATCGAATGGCAAGCTACACGCGGTGCGCGGTCAGGCCGGGTGGCATGGCAGTATTTCACCGATCTGGCCGGTCGTCAGGGTGTGATGCTTTAGGCCCGGCTGTTTGGCAGGGAGCGCCTGTTGGCGAAGTGTTTATCTGCGCACCAGAATTTTATGGGCGATGCCAAGAATCTTCGTACGAAGATTCTGACGACCATCTGTTAAAAAATTGCAAACGACGATCTTTTGTCTCGTTGCTCAGCCAAAGTGTAACCGGCGTGTCGTCCAAAGCCCGGTACCTGAAAAAGCCGCACCTGTGATGGGCGCGGCTCTCCCTTAACCCCTTCATCACGTCCGCCGACGACGGCCCCCGACACGCCCGGCGCGCCCGCGTCCTTCGTGACCCGCTTTGGGGGGCTGCTTGTTGAACTCGATCCACGAGCCGCCACCTTCGTCATTGTTGGTCAGGAAATTGGCCGCGCGGATTGCTTCCATTTCCTTCCCGGGGCGCGGTTTGGTTGAGCCAAGTCCGAACAGGATGCAGAACGTTTCGTCGTCCATGTCTTCAGGAAGGACAAGGCCGGCTGCTGCGACCTCGGCTTTCTTCTCGGCGAGTTTGATCGCACCGACGGGAAGGGCGACGGGGTTCATGATGGCGCTGGTCATGCCAGCACCCATCGCCATCGGCAGAAATGCGTTGTTGATGCCGTGGCGGTTGGGCAGACCGAAGCTGATGTTGGAGGCCCCGCAGGTGGTGTTAACGCCCAGCTCTTCGCGCAGGCGACGCACAAGGGTAAAGACCTGAAGTCCGGCCGTGCCCATCGCGCCGATAGGCATGACCAGCGGGTCAACCACGATGTCATGCGCGGGGATGCCGAAGTCGGCGGCGCGTTCGACGATCTTCTTGGCGACGGCAAAGCGCACATCGGGATCTTCAGAGATGCCGGTATCGTCGTTCGAGATCGCCACGACGGGAACGTTGTATTTCTTGACCAGCGGCAGGACAAGCTCAAGCCGTTCTTCTTCGCCGGTGACAGAGTTCAGCAACGGGCGGCCTTCGGCGGCGGCAAGGCCGTTTTCGAGCGCGCCGGGCACCGAACTGTCGATGCACAGCGGACAATCTGTGATGGCCTGCACGCGCTGCACAAGTTCGCGCATCAGCGTGGGTTCGACAAAGTTGTTGTCGGCATAGCGCGGGTCTTCTGCCATCTTGTTTGAGAACACAGCGCCCGAATTGATGTCGAGGATATTTGCGCCTGCCGCCACCTGCGCCAAGGCATCCGCTTCAACCCGGCTGAAATCGCCGCGCTCTAGCTCTTCGTTCAGGATCTTGCGGCCTGTCGGGTTGATCCGTTCGCCAATGACGCAGAACGGCTGATCAAATCCGATAATGGCGGTTTTGGTCTTGGACTCGACGATCGTGCGGGTCATGCGGCTACTCCTTGAATGCGGGCCAGAATGTCCGGCAACGCGGGGTCTGTGAAATCCTGTACGGTCAGATCGGCACCGGCGGCGCGCAGCGTAGCGTCGTCAAGGCCAGAGCGGATGCCAATGCTATACGCCCCAGAGGCAGCGGCGGCGCGCATACCCGAAGGGCTGTCCTCAAAGGCGATGCAGTCGGATGGGGTTTCGCCCAAAGCCTTCATCGCGGTCAGATATGGCAGCGGATGTGGCTTGCCATGCGCGCATTCCTCGCCGATCACGATGACGTCGAACCGGTCGCGCAGGCCGATGGCGCGCAGCATCGCTTCGGCGTTCAGGCGCATGGCGTTGGTGACTACGGCCACCTGCCAGCCCTGCGTCTGTGCGCGGTTTAGAAACGCCTCCAGCCCCGCGGTGGGAGGGTAGGGCGCGGGCAGGCGGGCGCGGAACTGGGCCTCTTTCCAATCGCTGAGGGCCTGCGGGTCGGGCTCATCGGGCAGATGATCTGCAAAGACATCGACATTCAGACGACCATGCACCTGTTCAAGGTAAAACCCATTGGGCACCGGCAGGCCACGGGACATCCACAATTCCGTAAACACGGCCTCGTGGATCGGGTCCGAGTGCAGCATTGTGCCGTCGAGGTCAAAAAGCAGAGCTGGCATATTGTGTCAGTCAGCTGCGGCCGGTGCGGTTCCGGCACCGCCGTTTTCAATCGCCCAGGTGGCGTTGGCCGTGATCCCGCCCAGTGGGAAGAAATGCACCTGTTCGATGTTGAAATCCGGGTTCTTGGCCTTGTGCGCGGCCAACTTGGTCAGCACCTCTGTCGGTTCATAGGGCAAGAGTAGCTTGGTCACGTCCATTGCGCGTTTTTGCAAAACCTTCAGCGACGGACCAACACCGCAAGCGATGGCGAATTTGATCAGGGTTTGCAGTTTTGCAGGTCCGGCTATGCCAATATGCACGGGGATCGTGATGCCCGCCGCCGACAGGTCATCGACCCATTTGATAATGGGGTCCGCGTCAAACGCAAATTGCGTGGCCAGCGCCATCTTGGCGTCGGTGCGCTCGGAAAACGCCTGTTTCCAGCGCAGCGCGTCTTCGACGTTTTTCATCCCGCCATTGGGGTCGATGTCTTTGTTACCTTCGGGGTGACCGGCGACATGCAGGCGTGTAAAGCCCGCCTTGTCGAACAATCCGGTTTCCATAAGCTGCATGGAGCTGTCGAACGCGCCATGCGGTTGCGCGACGCCGCCAGCCAGCAAAAGTGCCTGATCGACACCTGCTTCGCCCTGATAGCGGGCAATCCAATCGGCCAGCATGGCCTGATCTTTGATGATGCGCGCGGGAAAGTGCGGCATAACCGGGTAGCCATCATCGGAAAGGCGTTTTGCGGTGGCGACCATGTCTTCGATGGGTGTGCCTTCGATATGGGCGATATAAACACGGGTGCCGGGTGCCAGCAGGGCGCGGAAATCGGCGACCTTTTCCGCGGTACGTGGCATGACTTCGATCGAGTAGCCTTGCAGGAACGCAGCCATCTCGGGCGTGGTGCCGGTGCCTGCGTCGTCGCGCTTGCGGAAATTCAACAATGCCATGATGGCCTCCCTCAGGGTCATGGGGACTTAAGCCCAGCCTTCGTTATCAATCAGCGTCTTGAGACGCGCCTTGTCATATTCTGTGTCGATCCGGGCAAGTTCGGCTGCGCATACCTCATCGGGCTCGCCTTCGACCTCGTAGGGGGCGGCCTTGCGCCATTCGGCAAGATAACTGTCTGTGTCAGAGGCACCGATTTTCATTGCGGCGCGGTCAATCGCTTGTTCGAACCGTTCGGGCAATTGCGCCTTTGATCCGCGGCGGCCTTTGCCGACGATCACCTGCGCCGGGATATCGCGCCAATAAACAATTGTGACATCCGGCATCCGCTGATTCCTTCGATTGACTTGCGCCTTGGTAGATGACGCTGGCACCCATGTAAGTGCGGTTTTCGACTTGTCCGCTTCTGTCTGCGACCCACTATGACAATACGGCAGGGCGATGTGGATGGCGATGCAATGCGGTGCCTAAAATTCTCAGGCTTTGCATGAGTTTTGTTCATAACCGCGTCCAGCTGCATTACGAAACTTGCGATAGTTCAAAAGCCCGCATAGGGTTGGGGTAACTTACATATTCGGAAGGCGCAAAGTCATGGCGCCAAAGCGTCCCAGAGGTGCGGGCGCATTCCCGAAACCGGTAGAGAGCCCCGCGCCGTCACGGCCCGATCCATCAGAGCTTTATGCCGCGCTGGACTTGGGTACTAACAGTTGTCGCATGTTGATTGCCCAGCCAAAGGGCAACCAGTTTCACGTGGTCGACAGCTTTTCCAAATCTGTCCAATTGGGCGCAGGTCTTGAGAAATCTGGCCGGCTCAGTCGCGCGTCCATGAACCGGACGATTTCGGCATTGCGGGTGTGCCAGCAGAAGATTCGCCGCCACGAGGTGACGCGGATGCGGCTTGTTGCCACCGAAGCGTGCCGCCGGGCGCACAACGCACGGGAATTTATCCGTCAGGTGAAACGCGAAGCGGGCCTGACGCTTGAAATCATCCAACCCGAGGAAGAAGCCCGGCTTGCGGTGATTTCCTGCGCGCCGCTGGTCAGCACCAAGACCGAGCAATTGCTGGTGGTCGATATCGGGGGGGGGTCAACCGAACTGGTCTGGATTGATCTGACGGCGGTGCCGAGCTTTGACCGCCCGCGCGCGATCATGCGCCTGCATGCGGGCTTTCACACCAAGGACAGTCCGTTTCCGGCCGCCCGCGTGGTCGATTGGATCAGCGTGCCGCTGGGGGTTGCAACACTCAGGGACCAATTCTCGGACGTTGAAAGTGACAGCGCCCGCTATGCGCTGATGAGCTGGTATTTCGAGGAAAATCTGGCCGAATTCGCGCCCTACAAGAATGAACAGGCGCGCGATGGGTTCCAGATCATCGGCACCAGCGGCACAGTGACAACCGTTGCCGCCAGCCATCTGGGGCTTAAACGGTACGACCGGACAAAGGTGGACGGGCTGCGCATGACCTCGGATCAGATTGAAAAGGTGATCTCGGGGTATTTGCATCTTGGCCCCGAAGGACGCCGGGCCGATCCGCGCATCGGGCTGGACCGTCAGGCGCTGATCATGTCGGGGGCCGCGATCTTGCAAGCGCTGTTGCGGTGCTGGCCCACGGATCGGTTGTCCGTGGCGGATCGCGGTCTGCGCGAAGGTTTGCTTTACGCGCAGATGTCGGCGGACGGTGTGCTGGAAGACGGACCGTTCTGAGCGTCAGCCCAAAAGGCTGATCACCCGACGCAGCGCCAGCTCGTAGCCTTCAACGCCGAACCCGGCGAGCACGCCATCGGCACGGGCCGAGACATAGGAATGGTGACGGAACGCCTCGCGTTTGTGGACGTTCGAGATATGCACCTCGAACACCAGCCCTTCATAGGCCTGCAATGCATCGTAGATAGCGACCGATGTGTGCGTGAAAGCGCCGGGGTTGATAATGATGGCCACCGAAGTTTCGCGGGCCTCGTGAATCCAGTCGATGATCTGGCCCTCGTGGTTCGATTGCTCTGATCTGATTACGACACCTGCCGGACCCGCAAGGGCGCTGCACTTTGCGGTCACATCGTCCAGAGTGTCCGCGCCGTAAATCTCGGGTTCCCGTTTGCCCAAAAGGTTGAGGTTTGGGCCGTTGATCAGAAAAACGGTGTGCGACATGACGATGCTCCATCTGTGGTGCTTTAGCTGTGCCAGCTTGCCACGATCCGTGCAACCGGCTTCCCTAATGCTTTAGCCACGAGTTGCGATTGATTTGTACCGAAAGGCTGGGCTAGGGGAGAGGGACATCTCATCCAAATCCCGGAGCCCCGCATGACCCAATACGCAATTGAAACGCCGCCCGTTGTGACGTTGCCCGTGGCAGGAGAAGACACAGTGTTCCCGGTGCGCCGCATTTACTGCATCGGTCGGAACTACGCGGCGCATGCTATCGAGATGGGGCACGACCCGGACCGCGAAGACCCATTCTTTTTTCAGAAAAACCCGGACAACCTGAATGCATCCGGCGTGTTTCCCTATCCGCCGCACACATCGGATGTGCATCACGAAGCGGAGATGCTGGTTGCGCTTCGGAGCGGTGGAAAAAACATTCCGGTGGACACGGCGCTGGACCACGTCTTCGGCTACGGTCTTGCGCTGGATATGACGCGGCGTGATCTTCAGGGCGTCGCCAAAAAAGCGGGCCGCCCGTGGGAAATCGGCAAGGCGTTTGAACACTCCGCGCCCTGCGGCCCTGTGCATCTGGTCTCGGAAGTAGGCCACCCGGACCAAGGCTATCTTGAGCTAAAGGTCAACGGAGAGGTCCGTCAGCAAGGCGATCTGAACCAGATGATTTGGAAGGTGCCCGAGATGATTTCCTACCTGTCCGAATATTTCGAACTGGCCCCCGGCGATGTGATCCTGTCGGGTACCCCGTCCGGTGTTGGCCCAGTGTCAGTGGGCGACACGATGGAGCTGTCGATTGATGGGTTGGGTATGTTGACGGTGACCGTCGCCTGAACCATCCCTCACTGCTTGGTGTTGATCCGGCTTCTGTTTGCGCAGAGGCCGGATTTTTTGTTGGTGCGCGCGCTGTGCTGGTGCGTATGTTCGGCGCAACACATTTGGGAGAACCGGCAATGGCAAACAAGATCGACAGGCAGTCAGAGGGCGTGTTCATCATCGCCGCCACGCCTTTCTCAAGCGATGGCGCACTGGATTTGGACAGCACCGACCAGATGGTCGACTTCTATCTTGAGTGCGGTGTTTCGGGCATGACCATTCTTGGCATCATGGGTGAGGCACCAAAACTCGCGGGTGAGGAATCGGCGCGTTTTGCCAACCATGTTCTGGACCGGGTTGCGGGTAGAGTGCCCGTGGTTGTTGGTGTGTCGGGGGCCGGGCTTGATAATATGGCACGCCTGTCGCACAGCGTGATGGATGCAGGTGCGGCGGGTGTGATGGTCGCCCCGATGCCGGGACTTGGAACCGAGGCCAAACTGCGGGGATATTTCGCGCAGGTCTGTGGTGCGCTTGATCAGGATGTGCCTGTGTGCCTTCAGGACTATCCGCAAACGACGGGCGTGCAGTTCAGCGTAGAGACGATCCTGAACCTTGCCCGCGATCACGACCAGATTGTCATGCTCAAACACGAGGATTGGCCGGGCCTGAACAAGCTGTCCCGCGTGCGGGCCGAGACTGGCACCGCCGACATCCCGCGCTTGTCGATCCTGACCGGCAACGCAGCGCTGTTCCTGCCGCAGGAGCTTCAGCGCGGGGCGGATGGCGCGATGACGGGCTTTGCCTATCCCGAGATGCTCGTGCAGGTGGTCGCGCGTCACAAAGCGGGCGATGCGGACGGGGCCGAAGATTTGTTTGACGCCTATCTGCCGATGGTGCGCTACGAGCAACAGCTTGGTCTTGGCCTCGCCATTCGCAAGGAAATTCTGCACCGTCGCGGCGTGTTGGCAAGCGCCAAGGTGCGCGCGCCGGGGCCGTCCATGACCAAGGCCGACCACACAGAACTCACGCGGCTGATGGACCGGCTGGACCGCAAGCTGGCGGCGCTGGAATAACACAAGGGCGCACACAGAAGGGAGACATCCATGCAGCATGATTTGGTGATCAAGGGTGGCACGCTCGCCACAGCTTCGGACACGTTTGGCGCTGATATCGGCATCCGCGATGGGCGCATTGCCACATTGGGCCATGACCTGACCGGCGATGACGTGATCGACGCCACGGGAAAGCTGGTTTTGCCCGGCGGGATCGAGGCGCATTGCCATATCGCGCAGGAAAGCGGCATGGGGCTGATGACGGCGGATGATTATGAGACCGGGTCGATCTCCGCGGCCTTTGGGGGCAATTCGTGCTTTGTGCCCTTTGCCGCACAGAAAAAAGGGCAGAGCGTGGCCGAAACGCTGGCCACCTATGATGGCCGTGCCGCACCCAAATCGGTGATCGATTATTCTTACCACCTGATCCTGACCGATCCGAACGCGGATGTTTTGGCCGAACTGCCCGATGCCTTCGCACGCGGTGTGACGTCGTTCAAGGTGTTCATGACCTACGCCACCCGCGTCAGCGATGCACAGTTTCTGGATATCCTCACGGTGGCGCGCCGACATGGCGGGCTGACCATGGTGCATGCCGAAAACCACGACATGCTGACATGGATGGCCACGAACTTGGTCAAGAACGGCTATACCGATCCCAAGTACCACGCCCCCGCGCGTCCCGCGTTGGCCGAGGAAGAGGCGATCAACCGTGCGATCAGCCTGTCCAAGCTTACAAATGCGCCTTTGATGATCGTGCATGTCTCGACCCCCAAAGGCGCACAATTGGTGGCACAGGCGCGGGCCGACGGGGCCTATGTGTTTGGCGAAACCTGTCCGCAATACCTGTTCCTGACGCGGGACGATCTGGACCGGCCCGGACAGGACGGCGCAAAGTATATCTGTTCGCCACCGCTGCGTGACACCGAGACCCAAGACGTGCTTTGGCGTCATATTGCGGGCGGCACGTTCAGCGTTGTGACCTCGGACCATGCGCCGTTCCGGTTTGACGAAAGCGGTAAATTCTCGAATGGGCGCGATGTGGATTTCCGCCAGATCGCCAACGGGATGCCGGGGATCGAGATGCGCCTGCCCATGCTGTTTTCGGAAGGTGTGGTCAAAGGCCGGATCAGCCTGAACCAATTCGTGGCCCTGTCATCGACCAACGCGGCGCGGCTTTACGGGATGCACCCGACCAAGGGCACGCTGGCCATAGGAGCGGATGCCGACATTGCCATCTGGGATCCGACGGACACCCGCATCGCCGGAGAAATGCATGACGCGATGGACTACAACCCCTTTGAGGGCATGAAGGTGACAGGCTGGCCGGTGACTGTGCTCACGCGCGGTCGGCGCGTGGTGGATCAGGGCACATTGGTGGCCAAACCCGGCGACGGCGCGTTCGTGAAACGCGGACGCAGCGATCTGTCGGGTCTGACGGGAACACGTCTGCCTGAAACCGATCCTGCAACGAATTTCGGCGCACAGGTGTTGCGATGACCGGACCGATTGTTGTCATCAACCCCAACTCGAACAAGGCGGTCACTGACGGTCTTAAAGACGCGCTGGCGCGGTTTGATCTGCCCGGTGGCCCGGACATCGAATGTCTGACCCTTTCCGAAGGGCCGTTCGGTATCGAAAGCCAGCGCGATTCTGACAGCGTTATCCTGCCCTTGGCTGCGCTGATGCAGTCACGTCCCGATGCGGGAGCCTTTGTGATTGCCTGTTATTCGGACCCCGGCCTCGACACTTGTCGGTCGGTTGTCCCGCAGCCTGTCTTCGGAATTCAGGAAAGCGGCGTGCTGACCGCAATGGCGCGGGCCGATCGGTTCGGGATCATCGCCATTGCCCAGGCGTCGGTCCCGCGTCACCGCCGCACAATGGCGCGCATGCAGGTGCTGGACCGATTGGCCTGTGAGATCCCGTTGAACATGAGCGTCGACGAAAGTGCACGCGGTGCGGGCACGTTTGATCGCTTGATTGAAGTGGGGTCCGACCTGAAAATACAGGGTGCTGGCGCCATCATCTTGGGCTGTGCCGGAATGGCGCGTCATCGTGCCGGGCTTGAGACCGAATTGAACATGCCTGTCATTGACCCCACCCAAGCTGCCGTTGCGATGGCCCTCGGCGCACTGCTGGCAGGCTGAGACACATCACTCGACGTTCGGCAAAAGACACAAAAAAACGCGCCGAAGCGCGTTTGATGTCGTAGCAATTTGACCGCTTGGTCTAATTTTGGCTCCGGCGGTAGGGATCGAACCTACGACCAATTGATTAACAGTCAACTGCTCTACCGCTGAGCTACGCCGGA
>NZ_JBPOFB010000040.1:0-6518 GCF_051251565.1 Marivita sp.
CAACGGCATCAAACCAATAAACCAGCAGCTAACCGCCGCATGATGATCGCTTGGACACCAGATTTGACAATAACTCCGTAAATGGTGGGTGGGTACCGCGCGGCGGCGACCAGTCAGTTGCCGCGGTTCTTGGTGATCGAGAACCCGTTGCATCGAAGGTCGCAAAGCTGGAACGGCCGGGATCGGTGTCCGATCAAACAAAATGTCGGCCCATTGACCGCTATCATCGACAGCAAGTTATCGCGGCACCAGATTGGCCCGGTACAAATTCAATAGAGATCAATTGATTTCGAGTGAGAAACGTTAACGATAATTTAAGGAGTACCGTTTTGAAAAATATTGACTGTGAGATTTCAGGTTTGGATGAAACACGTCGCCGGCCTGCTACCAGAAAGCCGTGTGTGATTTTCTTAGGGAGCCCAGTATATTTTTCACAGCGACTTTTGGATACCTTTCAAATGGAGTTTGACTGGGCTGAGTTCATACGGGTATCGAACCTGACTGAACTCGCTCAATTGACCAAAGGTAACAGCAATGCCGTTTTGGTGGTCATTGAAGAAACGCGGATTGAAGCTTTGATCCAGCATTGGCAAGTTTATCGTGAGGCCGCCGGAAAATCGAAAATCATTGCATCTTATTTTGATGAGCGGCTTGCGGCCAAACTGTTTTCTGCAAGGTCATCTTCAGACGCCCTTAGACAAGTCGGATTTCTTCCGCTCAATAGCCAGGTCGACGTATGGGTTTCGGTGATGAACGTGCTGCTTTGCGGTGAAGTATTGGTGCCTAGTGAGTTGATTGAAGCGAATGCAATTCCAGCGTTGCAAGACACGCCCAATGAAAGTTCCGACATTAAACTCACAAAGCGCGAATGGGATGTGGTTCGGCTGGTTGCTGCCGGAATGCAAAACAAGAACATTGCATCGGAACTCGACCTGTCACAACATACGGTGAAGCTTCATATCCACAATATTCTAAAGAAAATTGGCGTTTCGAACCGCACCTGTGCTGCGAGATGGTACAATACTTCGGTGCTTGTCGATCCTAACCGGAACCACGACGGCAATCATGACGGGATGCTTTAAGTAGAACGTGAAATGCCCTCATCACCTGATTTTGACCAGATTCTGTTGCTTGTTGGCAAACTGAACTACGCTTGGACAAATACCGAGAGCATGCTGATACATTTGATTGCCGGCCTCGCAGACACGGATAAAACGACCGCAGTTGTAATATTTTTAACCTTGAATACTACGCGTGCGAGGGTCGATCTCGTCGAAAGACTGGCCAAGATGGACAGGATACCAGTGGAGCAGCGAAGCCGAATTTTGGCCCTGACTGCTCGCATGATGAAAATCTCACCCCTACGAAATCGTTACAGCCACAGCATTTATGCATTCGATCCTAAAAGCGGTTCCGCTCGAACGATCATGATGCGTATTGCTGATCGCAAGGATGACCTGAAAATGGGTCGCAATGACACTATCAACGACGCATCATTAGACGAAATAAGCAACGCGATTTCCGAGCTAAAGAATATTAATGGCGCCTTTTGGTCATTGTCTGTGGAATTCGGCTATCCGATTTGATTAAGCGCGGTTGATGGTACCAGCCAAATTTTGGATCGGCCTTCACGAGGACAGTCGAATTTTCCTTTGCGCACCTATCCCGTGAATTTTTGTCGTTCGCCGAAGGTCGGGCGATGAAGACGCTGGCACCAACTGCAGCGAAGGTCTGCGGTCTGCTCCTTCACGAAATGAAGAAGAGTTCGAGAACCGAAGCTTGAACTATGGCGTCTCGGGTGGCTTACTATCGCTAGCCTATATAATAATTTTATGTCAACAAGCTAAACTGTTTACGTGGAGACGTATGAGGCGCCAACAAAAATGAATTTTTCATTTTTTATCAATTACTTATACTGCAATAATGGGCTACAGCCCCCCCTTGCAATCTCCTTTTTGACTTGCCATCCTCCCCACCTGACAGGCTCCGTGCTTTTCTTTGTTAATCACATGAAGCGCCAGCGCTCCTAGACTCCGCACGTACAAAACGAGGAAAAGCAGCCATTCTCTGCATGGTGAATCAACGACCGAGTTGCGGGACAAACCTGACCGTCGGCATCCAAACTTGAGTGTCTGGTATCTGCGGTTTGCGACTGTCGCGATTGTCGCGCAGCCCGAAAGCGGACCTTGATTTTTGACGCTTTACCATCTACAATTGACAGCAGGTCAAAAATAATTTCGACGTCCCCGTTGCGAGCCCAGCCGCAGGCAATCGAGAAGATCGGAAAATCCGAACGCACGCGCGCGGAGATCGTGAACGCCGTATTGGATTTCACCTGGTCGCGACCGTTTGCTGACATGACAATCTCCTCGCTGATGGATTTGACCGCATCATCGCGGTCGACATTCTATGCGCATTTCAATGACCTCCACGAGGGGCGCTGTCAGACGGATTCGAACCAGTCTCAGTATGCCCCCTAATATCGGAATTTATGCCGAACAAACCTGGCGCCATTCAGCAAGAGCGACGGCACGGTTTAGTTTGAAATTGTCTCTGCTGTAGAGGGCGCGTTCCTGGTTGAAATGATTGCAGACGGAGGCATGAACGAAGGTGAATTTCTGTAAACTTCGCATGCTGCGGAAACGCTGCATGGCCCGTTCTCGTCGTCGAAACGGCAAGTGTGAATTCTCAGCTCTATTGTTTTTCCAGCGTTCTGTTTCCTGTCGGCCAGCGTTGCCGATGTCTTTCATTGCCGCACCATAAGACCGGAGTTTGTCGGTCACCAGGATATGAGGGAGGCCGTGACGCTTCATGGTTTTCCTAAGGAATTTCAACGCTGCTTTGCGGTCTCGGCGCTTTGTCACGTAGCTTTCCAACACCTCGCCCTCGTGATCAACAGCACGCCAAAGGTAATGCATCTCGCCGTTGATCTTCACGAAAACCTCGTCGAGGTGCCATTGCCAGTTCGAATATGCGCGCATCCGGCTCACCCGATTTCGGCGGATTTCAGCGGCGAATATTGGGCCAAATCTATTCCACCAGTACCGCACCGTTTCATGGCTGATGTCGATGCCGCGCTCATGCAAAAGATCTTCGACGTTTCTCAGCGATAAAGGGAAGCGAACATACAGCATGACTGCGAGGCGGATAATCTCGGGGCTGCTGTGAAAGCCCTTGAAAGGGTCTGGTTTTGTCATGAGCAAAAGTTACGAAACCGCCCTGCCCGCCTCAACCCAAATCCTTCTGACAAGACCCCTCCCTGAGCTTGGCCATAGATTGCTAATGGAATTGGCAAATGCTGGCTTTGCGCCTCCGTCACCAGAGTTGCAGTCCACCTATGCGACTTTCCGGCTTGTTACACGGGCACGTCTGGCTTTGGATCATCTGGCTGATCCCTCGCCGAGGACACCCGAGAAATGGCCGCTGCGGGCCAAGGCTTATCTGACTGAAGCGCTCAATAGCTGACTCTGCATTGGCAGAGCCGTTTGGTCTTTGAGGCGCTTTTTCAGGTTTATGCAGACCGACCGTTTCGCCGCTTCCCGAAGAGTTGGCTTGTCGTTTTTCCTCTATGACATGGAAGGTATTCGTCGCAAGAGTTGTGGTCATTCCGGATTAAACGTGATGCCTCTGTGTCTCATGCAAACGAATTGCCTGCCCATCCGGAGACGGAATATCCCAGGGAACCTCGGGGGAGCATCGGGGCTGTATTCGGGCGGCGGGTTCACAGGGTATTCGGGTGCTTCGGAGGGAGGCACCTCGGTCGGGGCTTCGGCCGGTTTTTCGCTGGGGTTGGTTTCCCGCACCTCGGTCGGTAGGCGTCCGAACCATGCGGTTGGACCGACGGGCGACTGATTTGACGTAGTTAAGGCTAGCAAGTGTGTCAACGTATTCGCTCTTGAGACCACTCTGAGCTCAATTTTTGCTTGGACATATGTATTGCGTTGTTTGATTGCGTTTCCGTTTTTCGGTTCATCCAATGTCTCTGCCCGGAGTTTTCCAATTCCTCGAGAGCAGTGCGAACGGTTTCGCCGGCACGAGCAGCCGTTTTCAGGTCACTTTTAAGAAAGCGCATTGATCGCCCTACACGAACAGAAACATGGGCAAAGGGTAGGGGAAGAACCATGCGATCCCACCGACGGAGAGACACCGCTGGACTAACGTGTACGGAAACCGGCACTATCCGAGCGGCACAAGTTGCCGAGAGAATGACCGCTCCGCGTTTAACTTGGTGATACGGCCCGAGTGGTCCATCCGCGGCAATAGCCAAAAGACCGGGCTGTCTGATCAATACGTCCTGAAGCAACCCAAGAGTGTGGCGATGTCCGACTTGAAGAGACAGATTCCCAAAGGATTCAGTGATCCGACCGATAACTGCGCCTCGAAAACCCGTGCTGCTGAGCACCATGGCGGAGTACCTGTCAAGAACGGCCAGCAGTGGCACCATGTTGCCATGCCAGAACACGATTATGGTCGGTTTGCCGTCTTCTAACAGCTCATCAAGTTTCAGTTTTCCGGAAGCATCGAAGCGCCAGGTTGCTTTCAAAAGTCGCAGAAATATTACAAAAATGCTCGAGATCGCCCATACCGAGATGGAGACGACCAGATGCGCAATCTCTGACGTATACGGGCGAGAGACCATTACGTGCTCTTTCTAGAGCCAGCCATCGTATCGATGGGGCTCATCATGCTCTTGAAAAGTTTCAGCTCTTTTGTGATGCGCGCCCGCCATGCCCCGCGAGGTGAACTTGGCAAATACTCTGCGATTAATCTTCCGTACAAGTCTTCTATGGACACCGCCATCTTCCGGGAGGAATGCCGCGCTGCGCTGTCAAATGCCTGTTTGCGAAGTAAATCTTTATCCGGTTGCGTGAGCCGTTCAAAGGATTGAAGGGCGTCGGCGAATGCCGCAGGCTTCGCTTGGCTATCAAGAAGGAAACCTCCCCCCCGCGTTACGGCCTCATGAACTCCGGGGGCATCAAGAGCGATGACCGGAAGACCCGCAGCTTGGGCCTCGGTGACAACAAGCCCTTGGGTTTCGGTAAGGGAGGCAAAGACAAAAATGTCCATGGCAGACAAGGCATCAGCAATGGCTCTGCCCTTCAACGAACCAGCAAAAATGACCCGATCGGCGACGCCAGATCCAGACAGTTTTTCCGTCATGGCGCATTTCTGCGTTCCATCGCCACCAATGAGAAATACGGCAGTTGGCGAGTTGCGCAAAAAGATTGCAACGGCCGATGCCAGAAAGGCGAGATTCTTCTCGGCTTCAAGGCGGCCAATGTGACCAATGACAAAGGCGTCGGGCTTGAGACCAAGAGATTTGCGCATGCGGCTGCGGTCGCCGCCGGATACACGGCCAGCGTTTATGCCAGTGGGGATCGTGACGACGGGTGTCGCCAGACCCGAAGACTTCAACATGCATCGAATGCTGTCACTTGGTGCGATCACCGCATCCGCAGTCTGACAAAACGCCATCATTGATCGACGTATTAGTTTTTCGAGCCAGATCCCTCCTCCAAGGGCACGGACATACAGATCATACCTTGTATGAAAGGTGTAAACGATAGGTATGTCGAACCACGCAGCAGTATGTAGAGCGGTTCGTCCGAGCAGAAATGGGTGATGCGCATGAACGATGTCCGGTCCGAAAGCGTGGATTTCACGACGAACGCGCATCGACATGATCGGAAACGGCAAATCTGCGCAACTTGTACGAGCAAGAACGGGGACCCGCAGAACATCGTCTTCTTGATGTGCCACCTCTGGCAGACGTGAGGTGACGATCAGTACGGAGTGCCCGCCTTTGATCAGTTCCTTGCGAAGTAACGCGATGCTTTGTGTTACTCCGCCAAGTCGCGGAAAATAGGTATTTGTGAACATCAGGATTTTCATATGGAGCACCCAAGAAACTGGTTATTCAAAGCGTAACCGGCTAACGAGTCTGCCCCGTTGACGGCTGTCATTGGTCGTCAGCTTTTCTGCTTGCTTCCAGTTTCTTCAATTTGTCGAAAAAAGCTTACGCATAAATAACGCGGGACCGCCTCTCCCGACTGCCACATCCCAAGTTGCCCTGGTTGTGCTGGCCAGAAAATGACGGTCCCGGATCGAAAGGCTTCTACGCATCGACAGTTCTTCGTCACCTTTGTTCGCCTTGCGACTTACGCCAGTTTCTTCTCTGTTTTTGCTCCCTCTTCCGATAATGCCAAACTGTCTGATTCCCGGATTGAAGGAATTGACGAAGATCAATGTGACTCGGATCAAAGAGGCAATTTCAGAGAAAAGTCCAATTCCGCATCCCCCAAGATCATTTCCGGTGTGATCTCTGACCTTATGGGCAGTCCTGCAGCATTTCTGAGGAGGTGGATCTTGGCCATGAGGCCACCTCCTCAGCGGAAAAAACCCTGTCGCGGAGTCCCCCATTTATCATCTGCTGCAAGATGATGAGTTATGGCTGAATCTGGTGTCTGGGCGGTTTGAATGACGGCGGTGCATCTGGTTGGTTTGTTGTTGCGACACAA
>NZ_JBPOFB010000041.1:0-5832 GCF_051251565.1 Marivita sp.
TCCCGTACCCATAGTTCGTCTCCTTTGCTGCACATTATGCTATCAAAGGAGCGGCACCAAACCGCGACAGGTCCAGGGCGCGAGAACCACTCCGATGACACGCGATCCACGTTTTCACCGCGTGACACATCAACCTTGTAACCGCCACTGGCGTTACGCCCGGCATCGATAATTTGGGTATTCATGAGAAATCTCCTGAGACGGGCGGTCGGGAGCCTCTCTCTCGACCTCCAAACCCGTCACGGGAACACCCTCCACTCTCTCACTCCGATGGTTTTCCGGATTAAACGCTTCTCTACGGAGCTCTGCTACTTGGGACGGGTGTCCGATGCTTGTATACATATTTCGGACTAATCACTTCCATCATGTCCGAAATCATGCTACAGATTTCGGACATGAACCATGCATCAACAGATCTAAAGAGCGATATCCTGACACGGATCGCGAATGGCACGCCGCGTGGCGTGTGGACGCCGAGGGATTTTCTGGATCTCGGCGAACGTGATGCTGTGGACAAAGTGCTGCAGCGACTGACGCGGGCAGGGGCTCTGCGCCGGGTGGATCGTGGCCTCTACGATCAACCGTCGACCAATCGCCTGACCCAGAAAGACAGCCCGGCAGATCCCCGCGAAGTGATTGATGCCATCGCACGCCGAGATCAGATACGCGCGCTCGTTGATGGGATGACGGCCGCCAACGATCTGGGGCTCACCAATGCTGTTCCGGCGAAGATCCTAGTGCATACGGACGCCCGGTTGAAATCGATTTCGCTCGGCCAGCTTGACATCGTGTTCAAACCAACAGCTGCCAGCAAGCTCTATTGGGCTGGCCGGCCGGCCATGCGCATTGTGCAAGCTCTGCATTGGTTGCGGGATACGATGGGGCAAGTCGACGAGGATCAAGTGCTGATCCGCCGTCTCACGGCTCTTCTCAATGATCCTGCGAACGGCAAGCGCCTTCGCGACGATCTCGAGGACGGGCTGACGACATTGCCGAGTTGGATGCAGAATCTATTGCGCCCGATACTGGCAGAGCAAGCAGGTGCTGCGTGAACCCCGCGTTTGACAAGATTATTTCTGCGGATGATGAGACGCGCCTTGGCCTTTTCACGACAACAGCACAGCGCTTGGGCACTACACCGCAGAATGTCGAAAAGGACTTCTGGGTTTGTTGGACCCTCGACGCGCTGTTCAATGGATTGCCGGACGGGCCAAGGCTTCTGTTCAAGGGCGGGACGTCCTTGTCAAAGGGTTTTGGGCTGATCCGGCGCTTTTCGGAGGATATCGACGTCACGGTTTTCCGGGACGATTTGGGAGAAGCTACAACGATTGAAGAGCTTGAGGCTTTGAGTGGTAAGAAGCGCGCCAAGGCGTTGAATGCCATCAAGGCGGCCTGTGAAGCCTATATCCAAGGCGAGTTCCTTGACGGGCTGAACAAGATTGTTTTGGACGATGCCGGACGAAACGGCATCGACATCGCCCGGTTCTTTGTTGAGCCCGATCCAGAAGACAGCCAGGCACTGTATCTGCGGTATCCGACCGCGACACCGGTTGATGCCTACATTGCCAAAGCCGTGAAAATCGAGTCCGGTGCAAAATCGGCGCTTGATCCCAATTCTCTGCGCAGCATCAGCCCCTATCTCCAAGAGGATGTGCCGGATATCGATCTGACTGTCGGTAACGTCACTATCGTCGATGCCGAGCGAACTTTTTGGGACAAGATTGTCATTTTGCACGGCCTGCGCCGCTGGTTCGACATACGCGGAGAACTCAAAGGAAGCGGTCAGCGCGTGTCGCGACACTATTACGATGCCTATCAGCTTCTCGGATCGGACCTTGGTGAGAGGGCTTTGGCGGATCGCGCGCTTGGTGCCGACTGTGTCGCCCACGCGCGCATGTTTTTTAACCGTCCGGCTTTCGATCTCGCCACCGCAGCTGCGCCGACTTTTTCGATTACTCCAGTTGGAAAAATGCTCGATGACCTGCGCCGCGACTACCGCGCGATGTCGGGCATGATCTTCGGGGAAGCGCCGGCTTTTGAGGCAGTGATCGAGCGGATTGCTGGTTTAGAGGAGAGGCTGAATTTAGGGTGATAGTCGTTAGCGTGTTGCCCTCGAAAACAGGTAATCGGGGCGGCGAGCGGACCTTTGCTGCGGGTGCGGGAAAGGTCCGAAAGGCGGCCATGAGCCGACATCCGGGCGACATCTGAACTCAGCAGTTCAAGCCGGTGGCTTGGCGACTTCGAACCTGTGCGATCGTGTTATAGTCAGATGTTTGACCCGAATGGAAAAGCACCTCTCAGCCAGATCGCTTCAGCTATGGTTGGTGACACAAAAAATTTTCGGATTTGAACGGATATCGGATTTGATCAATAACAACCATCTCCACCATATGCTCAAACAGCGCTCGCACCTCGAACTGACAGCTTCGGCGAGGATGATATGTCCATGATAAGAGACTGAAAAACCGGATCCACGCGCTGGTTTGAGGCCACAAAGTCTCTTGCTAGCATCCTGTTTTGATGTAACGATCACCTATCTGCCTAACCAGGCATAGTGAAGTCAGACGATGCTAGTAGCAGATTAATTCCCGTTGCCGACCGCTGTTTTCCTTTGTCTGGACAAATACCATTCAAGGGGGAAACCGAATGGAAGATGACTATCCAGATGGAGTCGCTGGCCAACTGACTGTTGGGAGCGGCACAAGAGGAAATATCGAAACGGTTGGGGATTTCGATGCGTTTGTCGTGACACTGCAAGCGGGATTTACCTATCAATTTGATGTGCTGACTTTTGGTGTCGCCGGGTCAACTCCATTGTCCAACCCCTATTTGCAAGTTCGAGATTTCGCGGGAAATTTTCTGGACGATGACGATTCCGGTGTAGGACTTAACGCAAGAATATCAAACTTCACGGCGTCAACTTCAGGCGAATACTTTGTCTTCGCGCGAGGCGCTGCCAATACCACCGGAACATATGAAATCAGCGCAACTCAAACGGGCCAACCGGTAATGACGTTTGACGACTATCCAACGGGCACAAGCGGCTTTGTGTCAGTTGGGTCGTTCACAACAGGCAATATCGAAACCCCTGAGGATAGCGACACGTTCCGTGTCGACCTGCAAGAAGGCTTCACATACCGCCTGACGGTCCGGGGCTTTGACACAAACGACGGCACGCTGGCCGACCCCTACGTCGATTTTTATGATCCGTTCGGGAACTATCTGCTGAGTGACGACGATGGTGGTTTCGGCCTGAATGCCGAAATCATCGACTTCGTGGCACCAACGACCGGAACTTACGCGTTGGATGTCTTTGGGCTCAGTGGACCGGGAACCTATACTGTGACGGCATCACAAACGGGACAACCGCTGATACCACCGTTTGACGACTATCCAGAGGGAACAAGTGGCTCATTGTCAGTTGGGTCGTCCACATTCGGAAATATCGAAACTGCCGGTGATACCGATGCATTCACCGTGCTTCTTGAAGACGGCGTCACGTATCGATTTGATCTGTCTGAAAACTCTTCTCAAGGCGGACTCACATTAGACCCCTTCCTGCAGCTCACCACGAGCACAGGAAGTGTCATAACGTTTGACAACGATTCAGGCCCCTCAGCGGACGCAAGCATTGAATTCACACCAACGTTTTTTGGCGTCTATGTGCTGAGCGCTGAAGGGGTCGGGTCGAGCACCGGCCTATATGAAATCAGTGCGACGGAATTGACGACAACATCGTTTGATGACTATCCATCGGGCTCGAATGGCTCGGTAACAGTTGGTTCGTCCACAACGGGAAATATCGAAACCGCTGGTGATAGGGATACATTTAACGTCTTTCTGCAAGCGGACTTCACGTATCAATTCGATCTCATCAGCTCGATTGATCCTGGCATCGTCTCATTGTCTGATCCCTTGTTGCGGCTTACCGATAGCTCTGGGGATATTTTCATATTGAACAACAATGGAGGCCAGGGACTCAACTCAAGGATCACTGACTTCACACCGTCATCTTCCGGCGTCTACTTTTTGGATGCGGAGGGTAATGGAAGTAGCACCGGTGTTTATCAAATCAGCGCCACGCAAACAGCCGCGCCACCTGTACCGACAGTTGACGATTTTCCAACGGGTACAACCGGCGCGTTATCAGTGGGTGGGAACCGAACCGGCGATATCGAAACGATCAATGATATCGACGTATTCAGCGTTTTTCTGCAAGCGGGCTTCACCTACCAATTCGGTATGCGGGGTGCGCCGACGAACAACGGAACGCTCAGCGATCCCTCCTTGCAGCTTCGCGATAGCTCGGGGGCGTTTTTGACCTCTGATGACGATTCAGGCACAGGACTTAACGCCAGCATCTCAAGTTTCACACCGACAACGTCCGGCAATTACTTGTTATACGCTCAAGGACAAGTGAATGGCGGCACTGGAACGTATCAGGTCAGCGCGACGCAAACGGGCACCCCAGGGCCGGTCAACCCAGGGCCGGGCACCCCAGAGCCTGAAACACCCACTGACGTGCCGGTGATTGTTCAGAAGGTGGCCCGCCTCTACGAAGCGGCATTGGACAGGGATGGTCAGTATCTGGCGTTTGACGGGTTCAATTTCTGGATCGACAAAGCCGAAGGCGGCGCAGATTTCCGCGTTCTGTCGGCTGCGTTCCTGAACAGCCCTGAATTCAGGACAAAATTCGGCGATGCCTTTGACATGGGTGCGCCCGACTACCTGTCGAATGTCGCCTTCATTGATGCGCTTTATGACAGCGTCCTTGGTCGCGATGGCGGTACGGGGGCGGGGCGTCAGTTCTGGATCGACAAGCTTGAGATCGGGAATGGCAACCGCAGCGCCGTCCTGCGCGACTTCGCAGAAAGCCCGGAGAACATTGCCAATACATTGCCGTTGATCAACGATCTTTTTGAGGCGAGTGACGGATACTGGGTGTTCGGCTGACCTAGGCCGTCTTGGGTGCATGTCGGCAGGTCGATCAGTGTCCTGTGACGGCATCTCGACTGTTTGTTGGTGATGACTATCGGTGAAGCGCGCGCTGCCTGAAGGGGTGGCGCGACTTCGTGTGTCGGTTTGTGCGAAAATTCGGCGAGCCTTTAAGCGCGATGCAGTCTAATTGCGTGTGCAACGAAGAATTCGAAGAACTACTTACTTCAAGGTCTTGGATCGCGTTTGCAGACCAAAAGAGCTCGAATACGGGAACAGCGTCTTTAAGTGTGGATGTGATCGCGAGAGCGCCCGGCTAAACTTTGCGAGAAGCCCCGAAAACATCGCGAACAATAGCGTTGCGCTGAGTACAATCTGCGGATCTGGTCTTGGTTACTGTTTGATCCAGCGTCCGAAAAACATCTTGTCGTGGCCTCAATATGAGAGGTACGCCCTTTTAGTTGGGCAATGTCGGTTAAAGGGGTGTTTGAATTGGCAAATGCTGCATGATGCACGAATGGCCACTTCGACGGGCTGCAACGCAGCATCCAGGGTCGGCGATGAAGGTCGGCTCTGGGCCGTTCATGCCGAACGGTGGCCATCAACGGTGCAGTTTTTCGAGATAGTGGCGTGTAAGCATGCCCAAGCGCAAAGGGGCGCTTCTCAATTTGGGTTTTGCGCCGAACGACGTCACGTCGACTAAACGCCTCTGTCCGAGCGACGTTTCCGTGGAAACTGTCCATTTCGAACCAACTTGAGCGTGTTGTCACGCTTCGTGACTTCAGCCAGCCAAGTCCAATCAGCGTACTTGTCGCCAGTTTGGAGTTATGGCTGAATCTGGTGTCTGGGCGGTTTGAATGACGGCGGTGCATCTGGTTGGTTTGTTGTTGCGACACA
>NZ_JBPOFB010000042.1:0-5293 GCF_051251565.1 Marivita sp.
GGATCAACGACAACATAGCCACCGAGAATTTGTTTCACCGTATAGCGATGCGAAAATTTGCTGTTTTGAAGGGTCATTTAAACACCTCGTTAATCAGGGGAAAAAGCCACGTTGCTGCACTCATAAGTCCAAACAAAAGCAGGCAGCCGATCAGGTCGCCGACAAAGCTGTCTTCAATGCGGGCATTGAGCGCTTTGAGTTTTGTCCAAGTTGTGCGGAGGCTAATTTTGGGGAGTGAGGGCCGTGCAAAATACATCACGCAGCCTCTTCTTTGGATGTTTTGGGGCGGGGGATGTCGGCTGGCCATTCAAGGTCGGCGGGCCAGTTGTCGTGGAAAAATGCCAGCACTTTGGCGGCAGTTGCCGTCCGACAGTCGCTGCCATCCATCAAGTTCTTGAAGAAGTCGCCCTTTCTATGGACGCGCATCGAAATCGCAAAGTGCGTCACACCTTGGTGTGTTGCGAGCGTTTCGGCGAGGGTGATGAGTGCTGTTTTCTGATCCATAACCTAAGCTAGCCTGTACTGGCCTATATAGTCAAGCCTGTACAGGCTAGCTATTGTCGAATTAGCCAATACAGGCTAATTGAAGTAATGGACCCGATTCTAGAAACCATTGATAAAGCTCTTGCAGCCAAGGGACTTTCTGATGCCGCAGCTTCAAAGCTTGCGGTGGGACATCCGTCTTTGATTAAGAACCTACGAATGCCTAGGCAGGGTGAAAAAAGGTACAATTTGCCTGCATTGATGAAGCTTGCAGACGTATTGGATTTAGAATTTTACTTTGGTTCGCCACGCGACACAGCAGGCGCAGAGCAACCGCCTGTCGCCGATCCTGAAGAATTCGCCCACATTCCGCTGCACGAGGCAAGCCTCGCTGCTGGGGCAGGGGCCGCGAATGGTGATGAGCCTATCGTGGATTACCTATCCTTTCGCCGCGACTGGCTTCGCCGCATCGGCACCGCGCCCGCAAACGCCGTCTTGGCGCGGGTCTCAGGTGACAGCATGGAACCAACGATTTGGGCCGGTGACATGGTGCTCGTCGACAGGTCGAAAACCGTCGTGCCGGTGCGAACGAGCAGTTCCAAAAAAGGCCGCAGCGCGATCTACGCCGTGCTGGACGACGGCCACGCCCGCGTCAAACGCATCGAGCGCCCAAGCGAAGATCAGATTATGTTGTTATCAGACAATCCCGATTATGGACCAGAGTTTGGCGACACGAAAACACTCACCATCATCGGTAAAGTGATGTGGTGGGGGCATACGAATAGGGATTAGTTTTGAGGCCAAATTTTTAGCTATAAAGTGTCGCGAACGGCCCTAAGCCGCCTTTCACGTCCACCTCAGGATGCTGCAGTGCGGCCCGCAATTGCGGACATTCGTGCATCTTGCAGCATTTTGTCGGCTGAAACGTTGGTCAGCGGACAAAGCGACCTTCGGTCTTGGAAGAGGTTGGCAACGGGTTTAATCTGAACTTCGCATCTCATGGAAGGTTTGCGCACTTGCCCACAGTTCGTATCGCAGCCGCACAGGCTCCTGAGATCCACAAGGATATTCCAAGGGCATTGGAGTTCCTCAACGCAATGGCTGAGCGTGCCAAAGCACGGCAAGCCCACTTGTTGGCTTTTCCTGAGGGTTTCTTACAAGGCTATATCGTTGAAGAACAGCAGGCCCGAGAATTGGCCATTGACCTCAACTCTCAACGGTTTCTCGAACTATTAGCCGGCTTTCCGACCTCTGGACCGATGTTGGTTGTTGGCATGATCGAGTTGGCGGACGAAAAGCTATATAATACTGCCATAGTTGTTAAAGATCAGGCGCTTATTGGAAGGTATAGGAAGCATCATCTTCTACCAAGTGAGGCAGCCTTTACAGAGGGGCAAGAGCTACCAACATTTGAAGTACAAGGGCTCAAGTTTTGCATAAATATTTGTTATGATACAAACTTTCCGATCCTTGCAGAGCAAGTTTCTGAGAAGAACGCCGAACTGATTGTTTGTTGTGCGAACAACATGTTGAAACACAACACGGCAGAAAAATACAAATGGCTGCACAATTCAGTGCGCGGGCAACGCTGCCATGAAACCGGACTGTGGCTCATGTCGTCTGACGTTACTGGCGAGCGCGAAGATCACTTAGCTTTGGGGCCTACGGCAGTCATCAATCCTAACGGTGATGTCGCAGAGCAATTGCCATTGGGACAAATCGACATGCTGGTGTTTGATCTTCCTTACGCGATGTAGACCGGAAATGAGCGCGACTTGGGTGATGTAGGTTAGGGCTCTCTGCCGACCTTCGCTACACTTGCAAACGAAATCAGCGTCAAACTGGAGGGCGAGCGGCGGCAGTGCGGACTAAGTTGCCGTCCATAGCAGTAATACGAATGGCTGCATTCAAAGCTTGAATAACCGTTTCAAATCATCGTCTGGTGCCGACGAACCCGTGCGGTAATCCATGACTTTGCGGCGCGTTTTGTTCGTATAGTAGTGCAGATGCACGAGAACTCCGTGGCTATCGTCAATCTCGAACTTCGAGATAACAAATCCGGCCTTTAGCTTTGGGATGATCACAGCGTTATTTGTCGCACAGTGACGACTATAGATGACTTGAAAGCCGCGATCTGAGATCGTTTCAACTGTTGATTGAACCAAAGCGCTATAGATCCCCTTGCGTCGCTGTCCTTCAACTACACCGGAATTTACCATGCAAAACTTGGCTTTGGGTTCTTGTTTACCCCAAGCCCAGCCTACGAAGTGATCATCTTGGTCGAATGCACCCAAATATAGGGCCAAAGCGTCACCGAGCCTGCTGTCCAAATTCCGCATCTGCTCTTGCTCTGTGTCATCGAGCGCATCTCGCAGTGTGTAGGAATGATCGCTGGCAAAGGCTGCATGCACGTGGCGCTGAAAAAGAGGTTCAAAGTCTTCTTTCGACATCTCTCTGATCGTGAAAGTGCAATCCATAGCCAGGTCCTTATTACTGCTAGGTAATGGTCGCCCGAAACAGCCGGGCAAGTCCAGCGAGATCGAATGGTTGCCGCATTAGCTGCCTTTCGATCATTTCGCAGCATCAGTCAAAAAGGGCTCATTGCCGACATTTGCTGCATTTACATAAGAACACAAAACAAATTTTTGCCCTGAACGTCCGTTTTCTTCTGCCAGTTTATCCTATTTCGCACCTGCGGCGAATGACCGGAATCCGCCCTTACCCTCGATCAAAGAACCCAAGGTGCTCTTGTTGGTCGCCATATTTGATGACGGTCTTGCCATACCGCAGATTAATACGATCTATGGTGGCGGAGAGCGTTTCGCGTTTGCTGTTTTGCCCCGGTGCAAGGGGCAGGAAGAGTTCGCCGTTGCGTTCAGTCAACAGCACCAAGTTTGTGAGGTTGATCCCAATAGATGTGGCTTGAGTGCGGCTGCGCGCAAACTGTTCTGTGAGAGTATCGAAAATATCCAGAAAATCACGCGTGTCTTGGCTTGGATTGAGCGTTTGTTGCCAATGATGGCCGTGTTTTTTCCAAAGTCCTATGTGAATGGAAATACGCCCTGCGCAATAGCCGTCACGCCGCATGCGTGCTGCCGCCCGTTCGACCAGCCATCGGCCTACACGTGTGGCCATTGGGGCAGGGCGATACTTTGGCGCGAGCACTTTGGATTGCCCGTAGGTGTTGCGCTGGGTTTCGATCAACGGGATGTCTTCGCCTTGCAGCCCGCGCACGAAACGTTCGCCCTCAACTGAGCGCCAAATCATCCGCGCGTGCCGTGGATCGAGCGCGTAAAGCTCATGAATGCCCCAGACATGCGCCTTGCCCAAACGCGCGCTCATGCCGCGTGAGATACCGGGCAAATCGTCAAGTTTGAGGTGCGCAATGGCCTCTGGCATATTCTCAGGTGCGAGCCATTGCAGGCCATCGGGTTTTTCCAATTTGCCAGCAATCTTGGCAAGCAATTGGTTTGGACCAATCCCAATCGAACAGCGCAGCTGACTGCCCACGTCTTCACGAATGATCTTCTTAATGTCGCGGGCCAAATCTAGCGCGGCGGGGAGGGCACTGGTTCTGCCGCCAAGGGCGATTTGGAACTCATCAATCGAGCGCACCCGCTCCACTTCCGCGATGGTATCAATGGCCTTTGAAATCGCCTGATTGGCCCGCGCATAGAGCTTGTGACGGGCTTGCAGGAAGACGATGTCAGGGCAAATTTGCCGCGCCTCAGCAACGCGCATAATCGTTTTGACGCCCTGCGCTTTGGCTTCATAGCTGGCGGCAACAACGGCCCCAGCCCAATTGTTATGCGGGCCAGTTTCAAGCGCAGTGATCGCCACGGGTCGCCCTCTGAGCCGAGAATCAACCTGTTGCTCGACGCTGGCAAAAAAGGCGTTCATATCCAGATATAGACAGCGCATCGGGGTCATAGCCTAAATCCTGTATCTTCCAAAAACCACTTAATGTTCTATATTTGTTCTCATGGTTGATTTGAAAACACAATTGAAAAATGTCGCTTTTGGCGGCAGCTGGTCAGAAGAAATTCTGCGCGTTTCTGAACTGGAGGCGGCGCTCAAAGTGATCGCAAATGCGGCTGATACCTGCACAGAAATCGACGTGCGCACGGATGCCCTAAAAGAAGCTCTGAACTTTGTGGCGTCCAAAATAGAAAAAGGCCCTCAGTTGAAGGCGCAGTTTCTCAAAGCTGTTGTGATTGAAGATCAGGATGCCCGAAGCTGTGCTGCTCAACAGGTTTTGCAGCAGATGCAGTCTTGGGCTGGCCGATAATGGTCAATATGTTGCTTTCGGTCCGAAGCTGCCTTTGGACAAACTAGTGGGGCTCTGCGACGCAGCATCATAAAGCAGGCATTGGTTTCCACCGTGAACATTTTTTTTGAAACATCAAGAACAAACACATCGACCAGAGCGACCAATTCGTTCGGCATTTGGCCTATGCTAGCGCGGAAATCTAGGGCGACGATCCTTGCTGTACGAAAAAAGCGATTATTCGCAGCCATTGCCCTGAAGTCCGCAAGCACACGAATGTAGGAGATGGGCTATTTCACTATCACGGAGTTTCTGGAAGGGTCTCTATTCCCTTTATAAGATTTTGCGATGGTATCCATTCCTCTCTTTGCTGATTGTCACAGCTAACCTAACAGGGTTTTGGCTATTTTATATTTTGGCTTCGTTTGTCTTGCTTGCGCTACCAATTTCAACATTCTTTTGGGTGTTTGAAGTGGTCCTGCTTTTTCGGACAGTTTTGCGGCTTAGCTAAGATGCATTCTGGTTAGGTTTCATGCCGCTTGG
>NZ_JBPOFB010000043.1:0-4985 GCF_051251565.1 Marivita sp.
CTTGAATATGTGGCATTGCAGCTCAAGCCCGGCCGCAACGTATTGGAACTGTCGGGCACCGATCCGTTTGGCATTGCCCGTGGCCGTGCCGAGCTTGTGGTCGTCGCCCCTGGCGATCCGGTCAAGATCGAGATGATCGCGCCCAAGCAAGCTCCGGCCAGTGTAGGCACGTCTGTACCCGTGGTGGTCCGTATTCTGGATGCCGCCGGTCTGCCTGTTGAGGCATCATCAATGATGACACTGAAAGCCCGCAACGCGGTCTGGGGAGTGACGGACATTCGCCCCGAACAGCCCGGCGTGCAGGTCTATATCGACAATGGTGAAGCGACCTTCGATCTGATGGCGCCACAGATTTCCGGCCCCGACACCCTGAGCGCGATCAGCGCCATGGGCAAGGCCGAAGCCTTGATAACCTGGATGCCCGATCTGGACGAACGCATTCTCGTCGGTGTGATCGAAGGCGCTGTCGCACTGAATGGCAGCAACGACCTGCTGAACCATGACCAGTTGAGCCCGTTCGAGGACACCGCCCATGGTCTGCGCGGAGAGCTGTACCTTAAGGGTCGGATCAAGGGCGACCGTCTGCTAACGTTGCGCTACAGTTCCGACCGAGACACAGAGGACCGGCTGTTCCGCGATATCCGTGCCGATGAATACTATCCGGTCTATGGCGACGATTCCGAACGTGGCTCAGACGCCGCGTCTTCGTCGAACTTGTATGTGAAGATCGAAAAGGGTGCGTCCTATATTCTCTATGGCGATATTGCCATCAAACCGGAATCGGATGCGTTCAAGCTGGGTGGGTATTCCCGCGTGACCACCGGATTCAAGGGCCACTGGGAGAATGAAAGCACCCGCGTCACGGTCTTTGCCGCCCGCACGCGCCAGTCCCAGAAGATCGCAGAGATCGCAGCACGCGGAGTATCCGGCCCCTATGACCTTGCCTTGGAGAATTTCCGCGAAGGCAGCGACCGGGTGGAAATTCTGGTGCGTGACCGTGACACCGGAGAGATCCTGACCACTCTGTCACAGCAGCGTATGACAGATTACCTGCTGGACTATTTCCGCGGGGCGATCATTTTCACCTCACCCGTCCCACAGGCTGACGACGACGGAAACCCGATCAGCATCCGGATCACCTATGAGACGGAGAATGACATGACAGACCGCTATTGGCTTTATGGCGGCGAGGCGGTCTGGACCCTGAACGAAGATACAGAAATCGGTGTGCGCCTGGTTCATGCTGACGCCGAGCGAATGACCCGGGAGCGCGAACGCATTATTGCCGCCTTCCTGCGCACCAAGGTGGCCGAGCGCACCCGCATCGAGGCCGAAATCGCACGTGCCGAAGACGGATTTGGCGATGTTGGTCTGGCAGCCCGAATCCGCTTGGTGCACAAGGGCCGTCGCGGAACCCTGATGGCCGAGGCGGCGCACACCGACGAGGATTTTGCCCCGACCGGATCGTCCGAACAGCCCGGGCGCGACCGTCTGACGGTCGAATACAAGACCCAGCTTGACAAAGATCGTCACCTGAGAGCCCGCGCCGAATATATCCGTGACAGGATTTCTGACAGCGAGATTCTGCGCGGCGAGGTAGAGGTTGAAGAAAGCCGCGACTCGCAAACCCTTTTGCGGTCAGGCCTGCGTCTGGAGCATGACTTCCGAGCCGACCACAATGCCACTCGGCTGTTCGGTTTGCTGGGGGCCACCTGGATTCCGGATCCCGACAAACCGCTGACATACAGTCTGGACATCGTGACACCGGGAACAGGCGGCGCCGACGGCTATATGCGGATGAATCTGCTCTACCAACTTTCGCCCAAACTGCATCTAGACGCGGGCGCAGAGATTGCGCTGGATGGTCACGGGCGCGGACAGCGGGCTACGCATCTGCACTTTGCCATAGACTATACAATGAACAAAACCCTGAGTGGACGCACCGAGATCATCGCCGATGGCGAAGGTCTGGACGACGCCCGGCTGATCCAGGGTTTCCGGGCCGGTTGGAACGTGAGCAAAGGACTGGCACTTAGTTTTGGCCTGGAGCACAGCCACGGGCTGAGTCACGACACCGACTGGCTGAGCAGCGCCACCTTTGGGCTGAACTGGACCTCCGAGGATGAGCGCTGGATTGGCGAGTTGGACAACGAACTGACCTTCGAACCAGACGGAGAGACGTTTTATGCGAATGCCGGGGTCGCCGGACAGATCACGCCTGATCTGAGCTTCCTTGGCCGGGCGCGTTATGCGGTCGACAGACGCGGAGACGGCACGGCGCATGTGCGCAACCGCACTCGGATCGGCGCGGCCTACCGTCCAGCCGATGATCCGCGCCTTGCGGTTCTGGCCTGGTACGAACGGCGGTTCGAAAAGGATGCGAGCGGTCAGCGTGACACCCATATGTGGTCGCTCGCCGCGAATTACGAACCCACAGCCGATCTGGAAATTCGGGGCAAATACGCGGGCCAGAAAGAGACGGTGCGCATCGGTGCCGACATGACATCAGCCAGCCTCGTGCAGATGGTACAGGCCGGCGTCGACTGGGACATCGCCGATGACCAGTTCCGACTGGGTCTGCAAGCCGCGCATATCTGGGACAACGCCGGTTATTCCACCAATGCGGTTGGTGTGGAACTGGGCATGGTCATGGGTGAAGGCGCGATGCTGAGCATTGGCTACAACCACCTGACCGATCGCCCTGCGCAGGGATCGAGCCTGTACGACGATGGACTATATGTCCGACTGCGATTGTTGTTGGACAGCAGCCTCTGGGATCAGCTGGACCGTTGGTTCGACAACTGAGCCCGGCGCGGCGCCTGGATACTCCCCTCGGACCCGGGCGCCCGTTTCCCTTGAAATGTCTCAGAAGATTAACACTGTCAGCCCTGCCCCTGTGCGGGGCTGGTTTGTTTTGTGCCACTGGCCAGCATATCCTGCATCTCAATCTGAAGGCACAGGAAAGAGCATGAAAGCCGTGGTCTTATTGACCGAACCGCAAGAGGCCTTTGCCTGCAAACTGGTTGCGCAAGGATGATATTCGAACCTGAGCGATGAACCAGCAGGGGCTGGAGCTGATGCGCGCGCAGGCAGACGTAGATGCGGCCGAAGTCACTGCGTTGCAGCACTTGATTGCCGAACGCCGTTGCGGTGCTTTCGTGCAAGCCGAAGAGGGCAAGGTGCGGACCCGCGCGATGATCGCAAGGCGCAGCACGGCGCATGGCGTATCGGGTTGAGCGTGCTACGCAGACCGACCAGGATCTGAAAGCAATCTTTAATGTCTTGTTTGAAGCGGCCAGCGATTTTGGAGGACTCGACGACATCGCCGCGGGTCGTGCCGAAACCCGCCTGTTGGAGATCGAGGCGGCGCTTGATAGGGACCGCATCAGGGAACGCTGCGCCCCGAGATCGCCAAAAGCCGCTGCAGCGGCACAAAAGGGCGGGCGATTTTCTACCTTCCTGTAAATGACACGACGCGGTTTCTAGGGTCCTCGCGGTGTTTTATGGTTGGCAGGACCATCGCAGACGGGCGGTGATTAGGCGGCTGTCAGTCCCGTAGTCTGCGCCAGATTCCAATTGTGATCCGCGTTGCAGAAATTGTGCATTCCGTACGGAATAACGCAACAGGCCCGAGGCATGCCATCGCGTGCCCCGGACCTGTTGATCAGAATGCAGGAATGTCAGGGCGCGATGGCCACCTTAAAGCTGACCGACCCTTGTTCGCCCGGCACCAAAGTGCCCAGGCAATCCCAACGCAGTGCTCCTGCATAGCCGGCCGCATTGACGGCAGGCGCAGACAGCGTGCAGGTCAGGCCCTGGCCCAGAAGCAGAGGTGTTGGCACCGGTTCTGCCAGCTCTGTATAGGCGGGGGTCTGGTCGTGGATCACCACATCGGTCGCCAACGCCTGGCTGGGATTGATGACGTGGATACGGTATTCCAGAACATCGCCAACCGAGCCCTGATTTGACTGCCCTTCGGGCGTGGCCTGGGTTTCGTTGCGCACGGTCTTGGTCAGCACCAGGTTGCCCAGTCCGCCTGAGCTGATCAGCCGGTCGGTGTTGGTGTCCGTTTCCACAAAGATGATGCCGCTATAGCTGGTTTGCGCGGTCAGATCGAAAACATAGACCGCGTTCTGACCAAGACCGCTGTTAGCCGTCACCCGCGCAACCAGGCAAATCCGTGTTCCGGCACTGACCGACTGCGCGCCGACAAGCACTGTATCCGGAACACCGTCACAGTCGGGATCCGCAAACAGGGTCCCGGCAAAGGCATCCGCCGGAGTCTGCGTGATATCGGTGATCGTAAAGCTGACGGTGCCGGTGCTGTCGGCAAGGTATTCGTGGCGCAGCGTGACGACCTGACCGGCACCGATTGCAGCTTCCTGAGACTCGCTCAGGGTCGCCTGACGGATCAGGCCGACATCAAGATCAGGATAGTCGGTCGCGGCAGCGGGGGTAAAGGTCAGCTGCCCGTCAGAGGCGTCGGCATTGACCAGCGCGGGCAGCGCCTGCGCGGTTTCGGACACGTTCAGCAGGCCGGTGTCTGCGGTGACACGCAAGGTCACGGCCCCGATGTAGCCCTGCGGCAAGGCATAGCTCCAGAGACCGGATGCGTTGGGTTCTGGTGTGGCCAGCACTGCGCCGGTGTCATCGAGGATTTCGACCAGCGCCTGATTGGTGCCTGTTTCGGTGCCCGACAGCGTGCCGTCATGCGCGGTACCACCACCGGCGCCATTGTCCAGGAAGACACGGCCAGTCAGCACCTGCCCGGAAGGTGCCAGCGTCAGGCTCACGGTCGCTTCGTCGTCATCGGCAATACCGTCGCTAAGGTCGTCGGTGGCCGCACCCACTGTGGGATCACTGTCCGGATCAGTCAGCGAACTGGCGATGACCTCAGCAGTGTTTGTGTGCACTCCGGTGGCCAGCATGGTCGCGCGGACCGTCAGAACCTGAGACGACCCGGGGCTGAGTGTGCCCACTGTCCA
>NZ_JBPOFB010000044.1:0-4260 GCF_051251565.1 Marivita sp.
CCGCCGCAGATCATGTCGTCAACGATGTAGACCGCACATCCCTCTACATCGCCGGCAAAGTGCGTACCCGAGACCACGCCGGCGCTTCTTCGCTTTTCCATGAAGCCGAAAGGGACCGAACCGCTTGTCACCTCTTCCAGTGCCTCGCGGACCAATTGGGCCCGTTTCACGCCACCGGGATCGGGGGACACGATTGCCGGGGGCCGTTTCGAACTTTGCGCTGCGATATGTGTCGCAAACAGTCTGTCGGTCGACAGATGGAGCGTCCGGCAGCGAAAAGCGTTCTGGAAGGCCGCGAGATTGTGAACGTCGAGGGTCACGACCATCGCCACCCCTGTCGCCTCCAACAATTGGGCAAGTTAGCGGGTCGTCACGGGATCGTAGGGTTTGGTCTGCCGGTCCTTGCGCGAATAGGCGAGGTAAGGCGCAATCGCGATGACGCGCGCGGCACCATGCTCGCGGCAGGCCGCCAGAAAGAACAGAAGACGCAGGGTCTTGTCGTTAGTTGACGCCTTCGGATCACCGCTCAGGGAGTGAAGCACGAAGACATCCTGCCCGCGGACATCCACCAGCGGTCGCGCCTTGTGCTCCCCACCGTCGAATTCGCGCTCCTCGTGCCGTGCGATGTCGAAGCCCCCGGTCCGGGCAACCTGTCGGCCCATCCTGTCGGATCCGTTGAGCGCAAAGAACAGCATGTCCGTTCATCGCGGGTCGGCAAAGTCGTGGCATTGACGGCCATCAATGCACTGTCCGGGATTACCGCTCATACTGAACTTGGCGATATTCAAGAGAAAGGTGTTTCATGACCACGACCGGTATCACCAAGCTCGATCATGCACCGCAGATTTTTGCCGAATGGCTGAATGAACTCTGCGATGATCTCGGATTTCCAAAGTCACGGGCATACTTGCTTCTGCACGAAACGTTGCACGCCATTCGCGATTTTCTGACGGTTGATGAGGCCGCGGATCTCGCAGCACAGCTCCCGGTGCTGGTGCGTGGCGTGTATTTCGAAGGCTGGGACCCTTCGAAAGCTCCGGTCAAACCACGCAACAAGACTGACCTGATCGATCGTATCGCATCGCGGTTCCAAAAGGAGCCGTTGGACGATCCGGATCGGGCCGTAGCAGCGGTCATTGACCTTTTGCGCCGGCATGTATCCTGGGGCGAGTTCGAGCAGGTCAAGCACGCCATGCGCAAACCAGTTCAGGAACTTTGGGAATAGGCGCAGGCCGCATGTCTTTGCCCGTCAGCACCCTTGTTCAAACGGAATGCGAACCTGTTGAGGTGTCGCTGAAGGACAAGCTTGCATTCCTCAAGCACGGGTTGCTTTGGCCAAGTGAAGCGCCGCCCGAATGTATCGAAACCCATGCGTCCTATGTCTTTCTGACCCGAGAGCGGGCTTGGAAGCTCAAGAAACCGGTGCGGCTTTTGCATGTTGACCAGCGCACGCTGGCGGCACGGGCTCATCTTTGCTGTGAGGAAGTTCGACTGAACCGGGAATTGGCGGGGTCGGTCTATCGCGGCGTCGTGCCTCTGGTGGAGCGGCCTGACGGAGGGTTGGCCCTGGGCGGGGAAGGGCGCGTTGTCGACTGGCTGGTGGAGATGCTGCGGCTTCCCGCAGATTTGTTGTTGGATCACCGATTGAAGGCCGGTCCGGTCCCGAGACTTTCCGAAATAGTCAGCTTGGGCGACCTTCTGGTGTCCTTCTATCGCAAGCAACAAAGGACCGATGACATGGGCCACCGGTTTTGTAATCGTCTTTTGCGCGACAGTCGGACCAACGCCGCCCATCTGCGCGAGATGCAGCACCATCTAGGCAGCCCGCTGGGCGCGGACGTGCTGGATTTTGCCCTCCCGGCGCTCGAATCCTGCCGCTCTGAAATCATCGCGCGGGCTGGACAGGGTCTTTTGAGCGAATGCCACGGCGACCTGCGCGCCGAACATGTCTGTCTGGCCGACCCGCCGGTGGTCTTCGACCGCGTGGAGTTTGATCACGATGTCCGGCTGGCCGATCCATTTTTCGAATTCAACTGGCTGGGGATCGAATGTGCGTTGTCGGGAGCGGCATGGATCCGGGCCGTCATGCTGTTCCGGTTGTCGCAGAAAATCCCGCCGCCAAGTCGCACCTTGCTGACTGCCTATGGTGTTGTCACCTGCCTGACCCGCGCACGGTTGGCCATCGATCACTTGCGTGACACGGAGGTCCGCACGCCGGCCAAGTGGCCGGCCCGGGCAAGGCTCTATCAGGACGCGGCGGCGGCATTGATTGCAAGTCTCGAGACCGGTTAAGCCGGCCATCATTGCTGCTACATCGGGCGGTGCCACGAAGAATAGCGAATGCCAAACGATCCGCCTCGCAAAACGCCGAATGACGACTCTGTGCGGCCATGGGTGATTTTCACTGTCTGGGCCCTGCTCATTGCGGCTTATGCGATTGCGTTCCTCAGCAATGATGTTTCTAGCGTCCAGATCGTTTCCTACAGTGAAATCAAGCAGATGATCCGCAACGGTGAGGTCGGTCAGGCGCTTCTAGAAGAACACGCGATCACAGTTTCGGGCGAAGATGACATTGCCGCCGCGACGCCGCGGTTCAGCGCGGTCACACCGTCCCAAGGCGATCCGGAGCTTCTTCCGCTGCTGGAGACGCATGGCGTCGAGATCACCGCCGAGGCACCCCGCGGCGTGTCAGTTTTCAGCTATTTCCTGCCGTGGATATTGATTCTTGCGGTTTATTTATGGTTCCAGCGGCGGATGCTGGGGCAGATGGGAGGCGGTTTTGGCGGCGGTGGACTTGGCCCAGGCGGACTGGGTGGTCTGCTCAGCGGACGGTTTTCCAAGCCCAGCGAAAGCGGAACCCGGACAACCTTCGCTGATGTAGCTGGTCAGGATCAGGCCAAGAAGGAAGTGGCCGAGTTGGTCGAGTTCCTGCGCGAACCCGAACGCTTCCAACGCGTGGGCGCCGAAGTGCCGCACGGGGTGCTTTTGATGGGGCCACCGGGCACCGGCAAAACGCTTCTGGCAAAAGCGCTGGCGGGCGAGGCTGATGTTCCGTTCTTTTCGACATCGGGCTCCGAGTTCATCGAGGTTTTCGTCGGCGTCGGTGCCGGCCGCGTCCGTAAGATGTTCGAGGCCGCGCGCAAGGCTGCCCCGGCGGTCATCTTCATCGACGAGTTGGACAGTATCGGCCGCACCCGGGGCACCGGGCTTGGCGGCGGACATGATGAGCGCGAACAGACGCTGAACCAGATTCTGGCCGAGCTTGACGGATTCGAGGGCAAGGAGGCCGTCGTGGTGTTGGCCGCGACCAACCGGCCCGACGTGCTCGACCCTGCACTGCTGCGCCCCGGGCGCTTTGACCGGCACGTCATGCTCAACCTCCCCGACCGGCCGGCGCGGCGGGCAATCCTCGACATCCATGCCAAGGCGCTGCCGCTTGCGGATCCCTCAGATCTGGATGCAATCGCAGCTGGCACCCCGGGGTTTTCGGGGGCTGATTTGAAAAATCTGCTGAACGAGGCCGCGATCCAGGCAGCCCGACGCAGCGCCGCGTCCATCACCGAAGCCGATCTTCAGGAGGCCCGCGACAAGGTGATGATGGGCACCGTGCGCACGCTTGCAATCCAGCCAGAGGAAAAACACCGCCTGGCTGTGCATGAGGCGGGTCATACGGCGGCGGCATTTTTCACGCCGGGAGCCGATCCGCTCTACAAGGTGACGATCATTCCGCGCGGGCGCAGCCTCGGCGGCACGCACATGCTCGAGCAAGAGGAGCATCATACCTTGCCCGAGGATTACCTTCACTGCCAGTTGACCATCCTGCTGGCCGGGCGCGCGGCCGAAAAGCACCTGCTGGGGAGCGCCAGCTCCGGCGCCGACGACGATATCAAACGCGCCACCGGACTGGCCCGCTCGATGATCGCCCGTTGGGGCATGAGCGACGACATAGGCCCGGTGGATCTGCGCCAGCGCGAGGATCATCCGTTCCTCGGTCAGACGATGGCCCAGCCGCGCGAACATGCAGACAAAACCGCTGCTCGGGTCGATGAGGCCGTATCGACGCTTCTCAAGGACGCCGAGGCAGAGGCAACCGGCATCATCGCCCGCCACGAAAAAGAGATCGGGGCGCTGATCGACGCGTTGGAGAGCAAGGAGGTGCTCGATTTCAAGGAAATTGAGACTTGTTGGACCTGTCGCGGTTTGGTGCCGCTCCTTTGATAGCATAATGTGCAGCAAAGGAGACGAACTATGGGCACGGGA
>NZ_JBPOFB010000045.1:0-3863 GCF_051251565.1 Marivita sp.
GAGAGCAAGTTGATGGAAATACGCAACCGATTGGAGTAAAAGACAATATCAGAACTTTGCGCTTCAGCGTGAGTTCACAACAGCAAAGTTAGAATGTCTCACATTTGCAAAGTAGAAGTGTCACACTTCCCTGTTGATCTAACAGGATTGGAGTGTGTCTGTGGGATTGGTGATCATGAGCGAGCGCGAACTGAACCGCATAGAAGTACTGAGCCAGGTGAGCCAAGGCCGGATGACGGCTGTGACGGCCGCCAATGTGCTTGGATTGAGCCGCAGACAAGTTCACCGTCTTCTGAAGACATTTCAGGCTGACGGTCCGGCGGCGATCCGGCACAAGGCGCGCGGTCGGGCTTCGAACAATCGGATCGACCCGGCGGTCCGTGATTTTGCGGTGACGCTGGTTCGGGAGACCTACATCGATTTTGGACCGACCTTGGCTGCTGAGATGCTGGCTGAACATCACGGGTTGAAGGTTTCGCGCGAGACGGTTCGCAAGTGGATGCAGGATGCCGGGATCTGGCTGTCGCGCAGACAACGCAGAACGTTTCATCAGCCACGATTACGCCGGGAATGCTATGGTGAATTGATCCAGATAGATGGATCGGATCATCACTGGTTTGAAGATCGCGGCCCTGCCTGCACCTTGCTTGTCTTCATCGACGATGCGACCAGCACGTTGATGCATCTGGAGTTTGTGACGTCTGAAAGCACGTTTAGCTACTTCGGCGCGCTGGAGGCTTATCTGCATGCGCATGGACGCCCGGTGGCGTTCTACAGCGACAAACACACGGTGTTCCGCGTCGCGAGCCAAGGCGCGAAGTCAGGCCATGGCATGACCCAGTTCGGCCGGGTTTTGAACGAGCTCAACATCGAGATCCTCTGCGCGAACAGCAGCCAAGCCAAGGGTCGTGTTGAACGCGCCAACCGGACGCTTCAGGATCGGCTGGTGAAAGAGTTGCGCTTGGCGGGCATCTCGGACATGCAATCCGCCAACGCCTTCCTTCCGATGTTCATGGAGCGGTACAATGCAAGGTTCGCCAAGGCCCCGCGCCGTCCGGACGATCTGCATCGCGCGCTGAATGTGGAGCCGGATCGGCTGGCGGATATTCTGTGCTTTCGCGATGAACGCTATGTCGGCCAGCAACTGGCCTTTTCCTACCAGCGGCTGCGGATCATCCTGCAAGAGAACGAGATCACCCGTGGCCTGCCCGGCAAGTATGTTGACACCTACGAGTTTGCTGACGGTCGTCTGGAATTCCGCTGGAAGGGCGTGTCGCTCCCCTACTCCGTCTTCGACAAGGACCAGCGTGTCACCCATGCGGCAATCACCGAGAACAAGCACCTGAGCGCAGTGTTGGAGCACATCAAAGCGGAACAGGACAAGGCTCCGCCAAAGAAACGCCGAGCGGGAAAGCAGCGTTCTCGGTATGAGCCGACCGGGCGCCGGAATACAGGCTGGAACAGCCTTGCAGACCAAAAGCGCATCGCCGATCGCAAAGCCAGCAAGGGCTGCGATAGCTGAGGTCTTCGCCCTGTCAGGCTTTGCTTCCCTCAGCGCTTTTGGTGACATTTCTACTTTGCAAACCGAGTGACATTTCTACTTGGTTGCAACAAATGCTTTGTAGCTGGGCACATTCTACCCTGAAGTGCGACTCCTGTTAAAAAAAAATAAGTTATCTAATAGGAATTTATGGCATGGGAGCTGTTTACACGCAGCTTTTGCTTCAGGAACGACCCAAGATTGAGGATTGGTGGCACGCAAAAGTTCTTGTCCGCGGGATGGCGCGTCCTGAAGGGCCACAAATCGACAATTTTCCGAGAGATCAAACGCAACTTCTGGGCGGATGACTCGCTACCGAAGAACTATGCCGGATACTTCGGACACGCGGCACAACTACAGACGCAGAAGCGTCGCAATGCACAACGCAAGCTGAGGCACATTCTTGAATTCGTCCTATACACCTCCCTGTGGACGACCAACTGGCGGCATCAGCCCATCCGGTGCTGTCCTTTTTCCTGATGACCCCAAGGCCTACAGTAACCGCATCGAAGCCGTGCTTTACTGAAGCGCGATTGATGAATTTCTTTCTCAACCCTTGCGATTGTAGAGTATACTCCGTCGCAATATAGGCCGAATTGCCGTCACTGCTTTCGCATGAAGTTGCGAGAGCGCGTTGGATTGAACCTGCAAAGCCTGAGGCGCAGCCGCGACCTGAGTCAGGAGAAGCTTGCGCTGCTCGCAGAGATTGATCGGGGTTACGTGGGCAAGATAGAAAACGCACACTACTCCGTGTCCGTAGATATGATTGAACAACTCGCGGACGCACTCGAGGTTGATCCGATCGAGTTCTTCCAGCCACGCGGCTAGATCCCACCCTTTATTTCACTACCAGTTAAGAAGATCACTATTGAAACAGCTAAGACTAAGCGCCGACCCGTTTCAGGAGGGCTATGCGGTTGTAGAAGAGCGCGAGACCCATGTCTTTACTGACTTCAGATGGAACACCGGTGTCGTGTGGCGGGATTGGAAGGTGGATCCCAAGACCGTGGACCTTGAGTGTGTGACAACCAGGCCTTTTTCGCTCGATGTGCAGCAGGATGATAGTCAATAGAAGAACCATTCCGAGCGCGCCATGGTGCCCTCATAGTCTCCATATTCGACCATGATTCCGCGCGTGAACTGGGTTCCCAGGACATAACTGGCCGGCAATGCTACGACCTGTCCGTTTTCCGTCACGAACATGCTTGGCCATCTCACTAGCGAGCCGTGCACAGATTGCAGTGAACGGCATGACTTGTTGTCCCGGTCACAGGACCGGATCGACCAATCCCATTGCTTGGGTTCGTCCTCGGGCTCATAGGCTCTTCCCGTAAACCAGACTGTTCGTGTCCGGTTCAGCCAATCGTATTCGGGAAGATTGGTGTCAACCGCGCCCTCTCCACCGGGCCCACCCAGTTCGACCGGCACATGGGCATAGGTACAGACCCCAAAGGGCGGCAGGCTCGGCCAGGGGGTGATCCGCTGAATCATCTTCCGGTAAGCCCGCGCGCAGACGGCGCTCGGAGGGAACCCGCCAGCCATGCAGAGAATGATCGCACAATCGATGTCATAGGCCTGCGCCTTCTGCGGAGCTGCGATCACTGCCATCACGCACATCGCCGCCGCCATCACCTCTCGTCTCATGTCGCTCTCCCGCAAAAGTTGCGCCAACTATCGTGCACTATGTATTTTTACGCAATATGACGTATTGACTCCATATGACTTTATGGTCTTAGTGTCGTGCAGTAGAAGGGCTCTCAACGGGAGAGTCCAAACATGCCGATAGCACGCAACCAAATTCTGATCACCATCGATGGTGTCAAAGACCTGTCCGAGAAGGGCATTGCGTTCCGCTGTCGATATGAGCTCGTGGGGTTCACGGACGATGGCAAGCCACGCTACCAGTGCATCTACATGCGCAAAGGCGAGCCGGACGCCATTCTGGTCTCGACCCGGATCACCCCACACGGGCCGGAGCCGCGGTATTTCAACATATGGCCGGGGCTCTTCAAACATCATCTCGAGTTCGGTGACGGGCGCGATCTGTGCTTTGGTCCTGACTATCAGCTCACCCTCAAGGAGCGCGGCTGACGTTATTGCGTTCGGCCGTGACGGCACGGTTCGCACCTCCGGCTGGACCTTCCACGGGGAGCGTCCAGGTTGGGCGGGTCACGAGACTACCCCAAAGACTGAGCCTGTCGCAATATCTCTTGATGAAGCAAGACCGTCGGGGCGCGACTACATCCTTGGACCTGTCGCGGTTTGGTGCCGCTCCTTTGATAGCATAATGTGCAGCAAAGGAGACGAACTATGGGCACGGGAA
>NZ_JBPOFB010000046.1:0-3845 GCF_051251565.1 Marivita sp.
GTCCAAGTCGTCGATAGCGCGATTGCGTTTCGCGATACCGGCGTGACAGTGGGCGCGAGGCTGACGGCGGATTTCTAGGATGCCCCGCCCTGCCATCGCACTTGCCTGCGCTCTTTCCGCGCTAGCATTTGCCATTGCCAGCCCTGTGCTGGCTCAGGATCAGGAGCCTGAAGGGCAAGCCACCGAAGCTCAGCCTGCTTCCGATTTTGTCGGCCGGTACAACGGCAATTCGTTCGAAACGGCCATGGGCATGATCGTGCGCGAAGATGGCACGTTTGAATGGGGCCTGTCAGTCGGCGGGCTCGATATGCGTGCGGCGGGTACATGGACGCAGCAGGGCGAGTTTATCCTCTTCACCAGTGACCCGGTGCCCGTGGCGCCGGAGTTTGGGTGGTTAGGGAATGAAAGCGTGCCTGACCGGCCGCTGGTCAAGGTCGTCCAATCCACGAATGGCGAACCGTTCCAATATGCGGACGCATTGCTGACATGCGCCAATGGTGCACGCTTCAATCAACCTATCCCATCCGAAGGCTGGTCCCCGCCAGAGGGCGAGTGCGACACACCGGAAAGCTTGCAGCTGATTCAATCAAATTATGATGTCAGGTCGCCAGTGTATGATCTGGCGGGAACATTCGCGGTCCAGCCGGGTGAGACAATCCGGTTTGAATTTCGCCGCAACGATCTGGGCGTCGCGGATTTCACCGGAATGAGCGGCGTTCTGGTTGACGGAGTTCTGAGTATGAATGGCGGCCAGTGGCCGTTGGAAATGCGCAAAGTGGAGCGTGAGTAAACGCGCATCCGCCGCGGGCCAGACCCGCAAGCACTGCGATCTACCCGGCACAACCCACGCACACAGCGACGCTGGGATCATGCTTTAAACGCGCGGCTGCGATCTCTTCGCCGCAGGTCGCGCAGTAACCCCATTCGCCTTCGTCGAGGCGCGCAAAAGCTGCCTTGATCCGCAACCGTTCTTGTCCGCGCCGCCGTTCCTGAGCCTGTGCCATCGCTTGCTGCTGCATTGCGTCCATCCGCGACAATCGCCCTACGCTGTCTTGCTGCAAGGTGACAGGCGCGCGGGCTTCGTCGGACAACCTGTCTTCCTCGGCCAATTCGGCCTCCCGCGCTTTCAGCGCCGTTCGGGCTTCGTCTTTGGTCACCAGCTTCTCATTTCAGCCTCACTTCAACGACCAGTCTATCACACCCCGGCCATTGGCCTCCAAAAACGCATTCGCTTCACTGAAAGGCTTCGATCCGAAGAAGCCGCGATAGGCGGAAAGCGGGCTGGGATGTGGGGATTTGATGATGCGGTGGTGCGCGCCGGTGCCCAATCCGCGAACCCGGCCCGCCTTCTTCGCCGCATGGCTGCCCCACAGGATAAAGACCGCTGGTTCGCCCCGATCCACAACGGCCTGAACCGCTGCATCGGTGATTGCATCCCAGCCGCGCCCCGCATGGCTGCCCGCTTGCCCCGCCTCTACCGTCAGCGTGTTGTTGAGCATTAGCACGCCCTGCTGCGCCCACGCGGTGAGATTGCCGGTGGCAGGCGGATCAATGCCAAGGTCGCTCACCAGCTCCTGCATGATGTTTCGCAAAGACGGCGGCGCTTTGACACCATCTTGTACCGAGAAACTGAGCCCGTGGGCCTGACCCGGCCCGTGATAGGGGTCTTGGCCCAGGATAACGACGCGCACTTGGTCCAGCGGCGTTGCGGCGAGTGCGGCGAGCCGCATCCCGCGCGGAGGGTAGATCACCTTGCCCGCATCCTCCTCTGCGCGCAGCCAGCCGCCCAGCTTTCGCGCTTCTTGTGTTTGGAGCACTGGCTCTAGCGCGGCGCGCCAGCTTTCAGGGATCGGGTCAGGGGCCATAGCCCACGCAGGCTACACCTGTGCGGGCCCGCAGCGCGAGAGACCCCTTCCCCTCTATCCCCAATCGGCGTATTGGCTGGCCAATGACAGTCCATTTCCATGAAGAAGACCTGCCTGCGGGCGTCCTTGAAGGCACCAGCGCGCTTGCGGTGGATACAGAGACCATGGGTCTCATCACTCACCGCGACAGGCTGTGCGTTGTTCAGATCAGCGATGGTTCGGGCGATGAGCACCTCGTGCGCTTTGCACCGGGCAGCACCTATGATGCGCCCAATCTGAAGGCGCTGCTGGCAGACCAGTCGCGCGTGAAGCTGTATCACTATGCACGCTTCGATCTCGCGGCGCTGCACTACTATCTGGGCGTGATGGCAGGGCCAGTGTTCTGCACCAAAATCGCCAGCAAAATGGTGCGGACCTACACCGACCGCCACGGGCTCAAGAACCTCGCAACTGAGCTGCTTGGCGCTGATATTTCAAAGCAGCAGCAATCGTCGGATTGGGGCGGCCCCGTGCTCAGCGATGCGCAGCGCGATTACGCTGCGTCAGATGTGCGGTTCCTCCACGCTTTGCGCGATGAGCTGATCATCCGGCTGGAACGCGAAGGGCGCACGGAAATGGCTCAGGCCTGCTTTGACTTCCTGCCGACCCGCGCTCTGCTCGACATTGCCGGTTGGGATGGCCGCGACATATTCAGCCACAATGAAGGACACTACGCTTAAAGGTCATGGGCATGAAACGCCGCATTGAAACGGACGAGGCACAGGAGCTGCGCAACAAGCGGCAGCACTTCGCCGCGCCCGGTGGCAGCCACGACAAGCTCGTCGGCTTCCTTGCACGCGTTCTACCGATGGGCGTGGGCGTGCTGGCGGCGCTGATGATAATCACCCCCCTATCGCCGCGCGGCGAGGTCAGCTTTCTGCTCGACCGGACAAAGGTTGCGGTGATTGATGAGCGGCTGAGCGTCGACAATGCGATGTACCGGGGCCGCGACGATATTGGCCGCCCGTTCTCAATCACCGCAGGCGAAGCGGTGCAGCGATCCAGCGCCGAAGGCATGGTGCGGATGGAGGACTTGATGGCGCAGATGCTGCTCGATGATGGTCCCGCGCGCGTATCTGCATTAGGCGGCGTTTACGACATAAACGAAGAGGTCGTCACGGTGGACGGCACGGTGCGCGTGCAAACCGCCGATGGCTATTCAATGACTGCAAGCGGGGTCAGCTTTGACCTCGAAAACCGCACAATGCGCGGCGATGACGGCGTAGAAGGCGCAGTTCCGGCGGGGACATTCTCCGCAAACAGTATGCGCGCGCAGCTAGATGAGCGAAGGTTCACGCTCACCGGCAGTGCGAAGATGCGAATGGTCCCCGGCGAATTGAGGATACCCTGATGACAGTTTCAAGCACTCCAAACTTGCGCAAAATCGCTTTCAGCTGGGCCATCGGAGGCTTTGCCCTGACCAGTGCGCTGGTGGGCGGAATGGCTTTGAACGCGCAAGGAATCGCATCGCACAACACCCGCGCACCTGTGTCTTTCGATGCCGGCAGTATCGACTTTGATGACCGTGCAAACCGCGTCGTCTTAACCGGCGGAGTGATCGTCAATCAGGCCGGGATGACACTGAGGGCGCAGCGAATGCTGGCGAATTACACCGATGATGGATCGCTGGATGTACAGCGCATCACTGCCAATGGCGGCGTCGTCGTGACCCGCGGAGATGAACGCGCGAGCGGCGATACCGCCGTCTACGACTTCAATCGCCGGATCATCACGATGGCCGGCAATGTGCAATTGCGCCGCGCAGGCGATACGCTGAGCGGCGGGCGTCTGGTGATAGACCTCAATAGTGGGCGCTCAAGCATAGATGGCCGCGCCAGTGGAAACCGCACCAATCCCGGCACCGAAGGATCAGACGGGCGTGTCACGGGGACGTTCTCAGTCCCGCAGGACTAACGCAAATTTGTTTGCGCGTTTTTGTCG
>NZ_JBPOFB010000047.1:0-3443 GCF_051251565.1 Marivita sp.
GGCCTCTGTCGTGCAGCCGGGCGTGTTGTCTTTGGGATAGAAAAAGATCACGAGCTTTTTGCCCGCAAAATCAGACGGTTTCACCGTGCCGCCATCGGGCGTGCCCATTTCGACGTCGGGCATCGCCTTACCTGCACTCATAAAATCACTCATGTCTCAATCTCCAATTCCTGTTCGAATATCTCGGCCCAGCACCGCGCGACGTTTGCGCGCGCCTGTGCCAAGTCACGCATCAGCTGCGCGTAGCTACCGCGCCCGCACGCACGGGCAAGGGCCTTTGCCGCTGCCGGGGGTGGTTTTGCGCAATCTGGTGCGAGCAAGCGGCCCGCCACCAGCATATTGGTCATCAACTCATAGGCAGTGCCAAATTCACGATCGACCATGCCGATCTCAGCCAATTCGCCTAGCGCTATATCGAGCTGAGAATTGAGAGCTTTGGCTGATAGCTCGCGCGCATCGCGCAGTTGCAGGTAATGTGTCAGAAACTCGACATCGACCAATCCGCCGCGCAAAAGTTTTACATCCAGCGGCCCGCGCGCTGGCTTATGCTGCGCCATCTCAACGCGCATCTCCAGCACCGCTTTGCGCAATTTCGCGGTGTCGCGCTTTGCCCGCAATACGTCCGATATGATCGGATCGAGCTCAGCGCGCGCCTGATCCGAGCCGACCAGAACCCGCGCGCGCGTCAGGGCCATATGCTCCCACGTCCACGCGCTGGTTTTTTGATACTTGGCGAAGGCCTCGATTGATACGGCAAGCGGCCCCTGATTGCCCTGCGGCCTTAGTCTTGTATCGACTTCATACAGAGCGCCCTGCGCCGTAGGCACCGAAAGCGCTGCGCTGACCCGGCTGGCGAGCCGGTTGAAATAGAGCGTCGCACCCAGCGGGCGCGGGCCATCAGACTGCGCCAAGAAATCTCCGGTGAACAGATAGATGATGTCGAGGTCGGAGGCATGAGTAAGCGCGCCTCCGCCAAGCCGCCCCAACCCCAACACCACCAACTCGCCGCCAGGAATTGTTCCATGGGCGCGGGCAAATTCTTTGGCTGCCGCGCGGGCCGCAACGGTGATAGCGGCCTCTGCCAAGGCGGACAGCACCGTCGCAATCGCGTCGGGCGGATATTCCGCCTCAACCAGCCGCAGCCCCAGCGAAAAGCGTTCCTCACTAATGACCCAGCGGATCGAATCGAGCTTCGCCTCGTAGTCATCGCGCGCCGCGCCATGCTCAATCCGTTCGGCCAGCTGAGATGCTTCTACCGGCAGAGCCAAAGGTTCGCGGTCCATCAGCACATCTAGCAATTCAGGGCGGCGGCCCAGCTCATCGGCCAATGTCGGCGCGAGCGTGAGGGCGGCGACCAAGCGGTCCATCAGTTCCGGGCGCGCCAGCAGCAGGCGGAACAGAGTGATGGCCGATTGTGCACGGTCAAGAATCGTCTCCCACCGAGTCAATGCGCGGGCGGGATCATCGCCTTTGGCAATCGCCTCAAGCAAGTCAGGCAGCAGCCGGTCAAACGCTTCGAGCGCTTGAGGCGAACGGATCGACGCAAACCGGCCATCGCGCCATTCATCAATCCGCTTGGCCAATTTGTTTGGGTGCGCGTATCCTAATTCACGTAAATAGAGAGCGAAGTCGGTTGGAGCCTGAACAGCAGGCGCTGCGACCTGCTCCTCCCCAATCAGTCCTTCATAAATGCGTCCGGTCCGCTCAGTCAGATCGGTCAGCTCCGCAATCAGCGCCGCTCCATCAGCCAGTCCATCAAGCTGCGCTACCCCGTCCAAAGCCTCGCCATCAGGCAGGCTGTGCGTCTGGCGATCATTCACCATTTGCAACCGATGCTCGATTGTCCGGAGGCGGTCATATCCTTCGCCCAGAACCTGTGCGTGATCGGCCTCAATATGCCCTTGGAGCGCCAGCGCATCGAGCGCGGCGCGGGTACCGCGCACTCTAAGCGATGGATCACGACCGCCATGGATTAGCTGATGCGTTTGTGCGAAAAATTCGATCTCTCGAATGCCACCGCGCCCGCGTTTAACGTCAAATCCGGGGCCGGGCACTTTGGGGCCGTCATAGCTTTGCCTGATCTTCAGCGTCAGTTCGCGGATTTCCTCAATCGCGCCAAAATCCAATGCTTGCCGCCACACAAATGGAGCGATCTCGGCGAGGAATGTCTCCCCAGCCGCAACATCGCCCGCCGCTGCTCGCGCGCGGATGAACGCGGCGCGCTCCCACGCCAGCGCCTGCCCTTGATAATGCGCCAAGGCCGATCCGCGCGGCACAGCGAGCGGGCTAACCTCAGCCGCCGGGCGTAGGCGCAGATCGACCCGCAACACATATCCTTCGGCGGTGTTGTCCGACAGCAGCTTCACGATTTGCCGTGCGTAACGCTGCGCCGCCTCACCCGGCTCATCCTTCGAACGGCGCGGCAAAGTGTCGGGGTCGTAGAGCAGGATGGGGTCAATGTCGGAAGAATAGTTGAGCTCTCCCGCGCCCTGTTTGCCCAACGCCAGCGCAATCATCCCGCTTGGTTCGGGCTCTCCGGTGCGTTCGGTGATGGCTGTGCGAATTGCGGTGTCGAGCGCATGGTCGGCGAAGTCGCTCAGTTCGGCGAGGACTTTCGGCAGCGGAAATGCCCCTGCCAGATCGGCTATCGCAATACTTGTAGCGAGCGCCAAACGATGACGGCGCAATCCCGCGCCGATGTCTTCTCCGCCGCCCCGCTCCCGCGCCCAAACAAGCGCCTCTTCACTCTCTCCGCGCTCAAGCATTGCGGCCAGTTCCGGTTGGCGGTCGAGCGCGCGTGACAGAAACGGAGCATGAGCCTTCGCCCGTGCAATCGCTTCGTGCCAGTCATAGTCTGAGCGTGTCGTCATCACCGCCATCCTTGGCCAAGCGGCTTGCGACCCGCAAGGCCATCTGCGAAGGAAGCGCAACGAAATTACAAGACGAGAGGAACTTTCGATGATCAAACGCGCGATAGCTTTAGGCGCATTGGCCGCCGGCGCGCTGGCACTGGCCGGGTGCGACGGGATGCTCGCCGGCGGAGATGCTGGCCCCGCACTGGATATCCCTGAAGTCGAAGCAGGCGATATTTCCGAAGCGACTATGATCGACATCACCCGCCAGCTTTCAACAGACGAATTCGGTGGCCGGATGCCCGGAACCGAAGGCGAAGAGCTAACAGTCGCATTGCTGACGGAACGTTTTGAAGCCGCGGGGCTTGAGCCGGGCAATGGGGATAGCTGGGTGCAAGAAGTTCCGCTGGTTGAGATTACCGGCAACAACTTCGCGCCGCTCACCATCACCAATGGCGAAACCGATCTGGTCTATGATTACGGCAGCGAATGGACCGGTGTAACCTACCGCGAAGACGAGCGCACGCAGCTTGCCAACAGCGATCTGGTGTTCGTCGGATACGGCATTAACGCGCCGGAACGCGGCTGGAA
>NZ_JBPOFB010000048.1:0-3406 GCF_051251565.1 Marivita sp.
CCCGCAGACGATCCAGCCCGTCGCGGATCACCGGGTTGGCGAATTCGAGATAACCGTATTCGCATTGCCAGTCGTCGGGCAGATATTCCGGCAGGCGTTCAGCCAGCACCGAGAATTCGTCGACGGCCGATTGGCTGCGAGAGCCGTGACCGCAGATCATCACACCGGTTTTCATGCCGGCTGCTCTTCGGCATCGGGTGTCTCTTCACGGGATTTTGCGCGGCGCTTGCGGCCTCTCACGGCGGTCCATGCCGCGATGCCAATGGCGATGCCGACCGCGGCACCGGCGACCCAGTGATCATGACCCGCAAGCCCGCCGAGATGGCCCGCATGGGCGAGCGCGGGTCCAGCCGACAGGGTCAGGACAGTGATCAGGAACATGCGTATCATTGGCGGCCTCCGGTCTGGCATGACGCCCCGCTACGGCCCGGCAGGCAAAGGCTGTGCGCCTTTCTGACGATGCGCCCTGCCATCCCCTGTCTGGGGTCGATGGGGCGGGCGCCCCCTCTCCGGCCCGTTAGGGCGTCGTCTTCGGCATCGCTATAGCCCCGCCCAGCATCCGGAAGCAACGCGAATCCCGACCCCTGTGCGTGCGCGCACGACGTCTGTTCCCATAGCTCTACTGGTCCGACCGGCCCTAGGCCTTAGCTAGCGTCCGACACAGGATGGAGAGTTAAATGGGACGGCTGGTCGACGGCATTTGGCGCGTAGAAGGTATCGACACCAAGTCGAGCGGCGGTGAGTTCAAGCGCTCTACCGCGTCGTTTCGCAACTGGATCACTGCGGACGGCGAGAAGGGCCCTTCCGGCGAAGGCGGCTTTGCCGCGCAATCGGGCCGCTATCATCTCTATATCTCCCATGCCTGCCCCTGGGCGCACCGCACGATGATTTTTCGTAAGCTGAAGGGGCTTGAGGATCATATCTCGATCTCCGTCGTGCATCCCGACATGATGGAGCAAGGCTGGAGCCTCGACACCGATTTTCCCGGCGCCACCGGCGACACGCTCTACGAGCTGCCCTACCTTCGCGACATCTACATCCGCAACGACCCGAAGGTGTCGGGCCGGGCCACCGTGCCGATCCTCTGGGACAAGCAGCGCGAGACCATCGTGTCAAACGAATCGAGCGAGATCATCCGGATGTTCAATTCGGCCTTCGACGAAATCACCGGAAATACCAACGACTATTGGCCCGAGGACCTGCGCGACGCGATCGAACCGATCAACGACCGGATCTACGACACACTGAACAACGGCGTTTACAAATGCGGCTTTGCGTCCACGCAAAAAGCCTACGACGAAGCCGTGCATCCTCTCTTCGACACTCTCGACTGGATCGAAGGCCTGCTGTCGCGGAACCGCTACCTTGTTGGTGACCGGATTACCGAGGCCGACTGGCGGCTCTTCACCACGCTGATCCGCTTCGATCTCGTCTATCACACGCATTTCAAATGCAACCGGGCCTTCATCACGCAATATCCCGCGATTTGGGGATATCTGCGCGAGCTCTACCAATGGGAGGGCGTCGCCGAGACGGTGCATTTCGACCACTTCGTGCGGCATTACTACTACAGCCATGAGTCGGTAAACCCGCACCGCATCATCCCGATCAATCCCGAACCGGACTTCGATGCGCCGCACGGTCGCGGCTGAGCCTGCTTGCCCAAGTGCCACGAATCCGGTTCAAGCGGGCGAACCCGTCCGGAGAGCGCGCCATGACCACCTGGATCACCGTCTGCGATACCTGCAAGCTGGAAGGCTGGGAGGCGGGCGACATGACCTCGACCGACGGCGAACGGCTGGCCCGGCTGGTAGAGGCGGCGGCGGAAGGCACCGAAATCAAGACGCGCCGCGTATCGTGCCTGATGGGCTGCACCCACGGCTGCAACGTGGCGATACAGGGGCCGGGCAAGCTTAACTATACGCTGGGGCGGTTCGAACCCGGCGAAGAGGCCGCCGAAGGCATCGTCGGATACGCGCGCGAACATGCGGCAAGCGACAGCGGGCAGGTGCCGTATCGACAATGGCCACAAGCGGTCAAAGGCCATTTCGTCACCCGCCACCCGCCGCTCCCGGACGAATGACGCCGCGCGATCACGGCGGCGGGCTCGATGCCGCGCGAAAGCGCTACGGTGGCGATCGCGGCGATTGGATCGACCTGTCCACCGGGATAAACCCGGTGCCCTATCCGGTGGATGAGATCGCGCCGGAGGCTTGGACCGCCCTACCCGATCAAGGCGCGCAGGACCGGCTCATCGCCGCCGCACGGCGGTTCTGGTCCGTGCCGGACAAGGCCGTCGTGGTCGCGGCCCCGGGTGCCTCCGCTCTGATTGCCCGGATGCCCGAGCTGACCGCGCGGACAGACGTGACGATCCCCGGCCCCACCTACAATGAACATGAGGCCGCATTCCGCGCCGCCGGTGCCGCCGTCAATGATCCCGACGCGTTGCCGGCTGTCCGCGTTCTGGTGCATCCCAACAATCCCGATGGGCGCACAGTCACGCCGGAAGAAGTTCGCGACGCACATCGCGACCTGACGATCATCGACGAAAGCTTCTGCGATGTTCTGCCAGAGCGCAGTGTGATCGCGCTGACCGATCAGCCGGGAATCGTGGTGCTCAAGAGCTTTGGCAAGTTCTGGGGTCTGGCGGGGCTGCGTTTGGGATTTGCCATCGGGGCCCCGAAAACCCTGGCGCGGGTCGGGCGCGGTAGTGAACAGGTTATCGATTTGGAAACCATGCTGGGACCGTGGCCGGTGTCCGGACCGGCGTTGCAGATCGGTGCAAGGGCGCTCGAAGATGCAAACTGGGCGGACGCCACCCGCGACCGGCTCGCGAAAGATGCGGCGCGGCTCGACGCCATGGTGAGCGCGGCAGGCGCCCGGTGTTTGGGTGGAACCGATCTCTTCAGGCTCTACGAGGTCGGAGACGCTGCCCGTTGGCAGGACCGTCTGGCGCAAAACCAGATCTGGTCTCGCATCTTTCCCTATTCGACACGGTGGCTACGCCTCGGACTGCCCGCGCCGGACCAATGGGACCGCGTCGCTGCCGCCATTTCCGACGCGCCGCGATGATCCTCGCGCTTGGCATGGCGCTCGATGCCCTGATCGGTGAGCCGCGCTGGCTCTGGTCGCGGCTACCGCATCCGGCAGTTCTGATGGGTCGCGCGGTCGCGGCATTGGATAAGCAGTTCAACCAAGGCGAATTTCGAAAGGCCAAGGGGGTGTTCGCGCTTGCGGTGCTGGTGCTGGCGGCGATCGGAACTGGCCTCGGATTGCGGGCGATCCCCGGCCCCTATGCGGAAATCGTCGTACTGGGAATTCTCTTGGCGCAACGCTCGCTTGCCACCCATGTCGGCGAAGTCGGTCAAGCGCTCAATCGATCGGTTGCCGAAGGGCGGTTGGCGGT
>NZ_JBPOFB010000049.1:0-3261 GCF_051251565.1 Marivita sp.
GTCTAGCAGGCGCCATCGTCGCACTTCCCGCTATGGCGCAGGCGCAGACATCCTATCCCGCTCCGATGAGCCAGTCAGAAGTGGAATCACTCCCGCCTGAATATCGCACCGGTCCAGCGGTAGAGAATTACACCGAAACCACCGTCGATGAATATGGTGTTGAGACAGTGACCCGCACGCGCCGCATTGAATCGCGCGGGCCGTATACTGATGCAGAGCACACTGGCGATTATGCCCCGCACTATGATCAGGGCTACGCACCCCAATATGCACCGGCAAGCTACGCACCAGCGACCAGCGTGTTTGAGCGTGAGCAATGGATCGATGAATGCGAACACCGCACCAATGGCAGCAGCGGCAACGAAAAAGGCGGCATTATTGGCGGCCTGCTCGGCGCGATTGCTGGCGGTATCATCGGCAACCGTGTTTCAGATGCTGAGCGGCTTGGCGGAACACTGATCGGTGCAGGCGTGGGCGGATTGGGCGGTCTTTTGATCGGCAGCCTGATCGGCAATGGACGCGATGATCGCGGTGATTATGACTGCGAGGCGGCGCTCGACAGCTATTTGTCGCAATATGGCTATCCCGGTGCGGTTCCAGTGACCCGCGTTGCAGCGCGCACTATTCCCGCCCCGCAATATGCCCCCCAATATGCGCCGGCCCCGCAGCATTATGGCTACGCCTATGCTCCGCAATATCAATACACCTACGCGCCTCCACAGCAGGTCGTTTATGTGCCTGTTCGCTATGAGCAGCAGCAGCGTGTGATCGTGCGGGAAACTGTGCGCGAAGAGACTGTTCCGGTTGCAGCTCGCTCAATTCCTGCACCAGCACCGCGCCCCGCACCGGCACCTGTGCCCGCGCCGCGCTATGAACCGCGCTACGTCAAAGGCAACTGATCGGCCTGCTGTCGCAGATGTGGGCTGGGCTAATTAGTCCGGCCCAACAGCCGCAATCACCGGTGCTCCGCCCGGCGGCGCTTCAGGCCTTTGCTCTGGCACAAGCCTGATCGTGCCAAACCGGATGACATCCTCAGATCGGTTGAGCGTAAAGGCGCTTCGCCCATCTCCCAGGCTCAGCGATTGCGCGACTTCCAGCGTTCTCGCCGCATCGTCACCGACGCGCAGGCGATATTCACCGTAGGGAACGCGCTGGAACAGGAAGAACCCGTCAAACTCACTGATTGTTTCTGCCACCACGGCGCCGCGATTATTGATCAGCTCCAACTTTACGCCGGGCTGTTCAAGGCCTGACGGATTGCGGATAGACCCCTCGACTTCGCCCGTGGGTGAAATGGCCAATTCGATCTGAGCCACCACGCCGGGGCGCGGGGTCACAACAATGCCCTTGCTCGAAGGAGCGAGGAATGGATCTTCGAGCGATGATTCGTCGATCCCCACCAATACCGGGCGGAATGGACGCAGATCATCGACGATCGCGCGGCCATTCTCTCCGGTGATCGCGTCGGTGCTGCGCAATCCGGCCTCCACCAGAACATCAGGCAGTAATGCCTCACCCGGATCACGGCGACCATTGCCATCATCATCGCGGAACACCGTCACTGCGGCCTGTCCGCTGCGGGCAAGTTTGTTGTTGGTGACACGCACACCGCCCGAAACCGGATCAGGGCCGAGGCTAAAGGCGAGCTGCACGGCCGCACCGACACCGCCGCGCGATGTCACAAATGCATCGCCTCGCAGTGAAAACTCCTCAAACCGCCGGGTATAGCCAGCCGTCAGACGGAATTCGTCGGTGCTCGCATTGTAATCGAGCTGTCCCTGTAATTCCGCGTCCTCACCCAGATCGGTATCCACGCGCACAGTCGCGCTTTCGAGGCCCGCATCGGCGCCATTCGTCAGGAATGTCGCATTACCCCGCACGCGGAAGTCACTGAACCGCGCATTGGCGAGCATCCTGATGCGCGTGTCTGATCGCGCTGGTGTAAGCGCACCAGCGGTCCGATCCTGATGACTAAGCTGCGCGGAAAGCGCAAAACGCCCCGCCGTGATCGATGTCGTCATTAGCAATTCGTTAACTTCTGACCCGTCTTTCAGCTTGGAATGCGAAACATCGGCCTGCAGCGGCAGCGAGAAATTGCCCAGACTAAGCGAAGTGTCGAAATTGAAGCCTGCGCGGTAATCAACATTACCTTCAGCGAACTCACTTGTGAAATTACCGAATGAAACCAATGCATTAGCTCCAAAGTTAAAGCGTCCAATGCGCCCAAGCGTGTTCGCTTCGGCGACCGCACCGGCCCCGAATTCATGTGCAGCGGTCAGTTCGAGAGCCATAGCCCCGAATGTACGCACCACCGCGCCCTCCACATATCTGCGGCGGGCACCATCAAAGTATAGGCTTTGCACGCCAAGCGCGGCGCTGGTCCTCTGATCAAGGCCGCGTTCTACGCCTACCCCCCATCGCCAGGCCTCTGGGCCAGTCTGCAAACCATTGCCGAGATCGATCAGATCGCGGTTGTCCTGCAATATCCCGGCCCAATAATAGGTTTCACCAGGCTCGATCTGGTTGAAGCCGACCGGCACCGACGTTTTGTCGCGCCTGATCTGCCCCTGCGGGCCGTAAAGCACGACTTCGAGCTCATTACGGCCAAAGAACAATTCGATGTCCAAGAATTCATACCGGCCATCGCCGCGGTCATCCTGAAACGCGAGTAATTGGCCGTTGCGATACAGCTCTGCATCCCACCCGGCGGGCAGAGTGCCGCGCAAAGTGGTGGTTGAGAAGCGCGATGCCTGCCCGAGCGGCCTGTTGCTGACGAAAGCACCGCGCCCAATGGCGGTTTGCCCAGTCAAACGGCCCGGCAACGTCTCCACGTCACCGATAGCAACCTGTGTGGCATCCAATGGCCCCAGCAAGCCGCCCTCTGGCGCATTGCGGAACGCGCGGAAGCGCACGGTTTGCGGAATTAACTCATCATCGGTGGCGATACGCGCGAAATAGCTGGTGCCCAGCGCCTCTCCGGCAGCATAAAGCTCAACGCGGCCCTCGACCCCGTCGCTACCGCCCTGCCCAGCCTGCACACCTGTTCGTGCGACTATGTCGACCGAAGGGGTACGCCAGGCGCGATATTCCATATCGGCGCTCGGATATTGTGACAGATCGAACTGTGCTGGCCGTGTGCGAAGTCGCGCGGCGCGACTTCTGCGCTCAATCGCCTGCATAAACGGCAGTTCTTCGTCGGATTCGAGCCGAATGATCGCATTGTAGAGATCGGGGCGGAAATCAATTCCGAACCACTGCGAC
>NZ_JBPOFB010000005.1:0-308353 GCF_051251565.1 Marivita sp.
GTGGTCTCGGGTACGCACTTTGCCGGCGATGTAGAGGGATGTGCGGTCTACATCGTTGACGACATGATCTGCGGCGGCGGCACGATCCTGCGCGCTGCCGAGGCGGTGCGCGCGCGCGGTGCCGCCGAAGTGCATGCCATCGCGACGCATGATCTGCTGACGGACGCAGCCGTCTCGGCCTTCTCCCAGACCACCCTTGTCGACACGATCACCGTGACAGACAGCGTCGCTGCGCTTGAGACAGCCAGAGGTAAGCTTGGCGACCGGCTACGCATCTTGTCATGTGCCCCGATGATTGCCGATGCGATCAAGCGATTGCACCCGCCGCTTGACGGCAGTCAATGAAACCAACGCGCGATTGATCCTACCATATATCTAAAGCGAAGCTGGAAGGAGTGCTCCAAATGGAAATTGCCGCGGCAATGCATAAACAGGCCGACTGGGCCAGTGCCGACACGCCGGTCAGCGAGGTGGCGAAGATCATGCAAAAGGACGATATTGGCGCGATTCCGATCGGCAAGGATGACAAGCTGATCGGCATGGTCACCGATCGCGATATCGCGCTTCGGGTGGTCGCGGCAGGACGTGATCCGGCAAAGACAACCGCCGAGGAGATCATGACCAAGGGCATCGTCTATTGCCGGACGACCGAGACGGTGGAAGACGCCATCCATCTCATGGACCAGAAAAAGATCCGCCGTCTTCCGGTCCTCGACGACAACAAACGGCTCGTGGGCATGCTGAGCCTTGGCGATATTTCCCATTCGGTCAGCAGAGAATTGTCCGGCGAACTGCTGCATGCGGTCGCGGATCATCACAAGTGACCAGAGGCACGCAACAGGTGTCGGTGGGTTTATGCGGCACCGGAAATCGTGAGGAAATTCTATGAAACATATCTATGCAAATGTGTTGGCCATCGCAGGACTCCTTGCGCTGACAGGGTGCGAAAACCTCACTTCGGAACAGCGGACGGTGGTCGGCGTCACTGCCGGAGCCGCCGCTGGTCTGATTACGGCCGAGGCGCTTGATGCCGATAACAACTGGCGCCTGATCGCCGCGCTCGCCGGGGCGGCGGCCGGTACGCTTGTCGCGCAAAATTCAGCGACCGATCTTTGCGCCTATGCCCGCGGCGACGGCACCTATTTCACCGCGCCCTGCCCATAGCGACCAGAACGAGGACTGATCATATGCAAACCGTACCGATCATCGCTTATCACCATGTCGACCCCTCACCGGCGGTCGAGAATCTTGTGCACCGACGCATAAAGGTGCTGGAACGGCGGGACGACCGCCTCACCGGGTGCGAGGTGACGATGGAGGCGCCACAGAAAAGGAAACGGCACGGGCGTGTCTTCAAGGTTCGGCTCAACCTGCATCTGCCCGGCCCTGATGTGTCGATTTCCCGGGAAATCGCCCAAGGCAGCGCGCAGGATGATTTGATCCTGGCGGTGAACCGCGCGTTCACCGCCGCCGAGAAAGCATTGAAGAAGCGTAAAAAGAAGATGGACGGCATTGAGGTGAAGCATCATCCGCCGGTGCTTCACGGCGAAATCGCTGAACTGGAGCCTGAACTTGGATATGGCTGGGTCCAGGCCGATGATGGCCGCAAGGTGTATTTCCAGCGCGACAGCTTGGCCTCTGACGACTGGGAGCGTCTGCACAAAGGCACCCGGCTCCGGTTCCGCGAGATGCAGGGTGACAAGGGGGCCTACGCGGTGTCTGTGACGATTGCCGGTTGAAGGAGATCAGCCCAGGGGAAAACCCGGACACCCGAAAAAAACCATCGCGATCCACGGCTGAACCTGACCTCGGTCAGTGTTCGGGACGATGGTTCTTCAACAGATCCTGCAGGGTGGCAATGGCCTCGATTTCGTCTTCGTCCGCCACACGGGCCAAGGCTTTTGTGTCCCGGATCAAAATGCGGTCGGGTTCGAGAATGTCGATAGCCCCTTGATCGTTGAGAGAATGCAGGGCGCGAGATATCGATTCCGGCCGTGTGCCCAACAGGTGGGCCAGATCGGCCCGGCTGATAGGTATCTTGACCTCGATGCCCTCCGGCCTCGGCAGCAGAATATGGTCGATATCGCGAAACCGCGAACACATCAGGAGCAGGAACCCGGCAATGCGGCCGACGATCTTCTGGTTTGACAGGACGATCAACCATTCCCGCGCCCGGTCAAGTTCGTTGGTGATGTCCAGCAGGAGTGCGCGCTCAAGGTCCGGCGATTGCGTCAGAAGGGTCTCGAATTCCGTCTTGGGAAATGCGCAGCATTCGACCTCTGTCGCCGCCTCGATGGAAAATTCTGCCGCGCCATCAAAAGCCCGACCGAAAATATCCCCCTGGACAAGCAGCCCGACGATATGCTCCCGCCCATCCGCCAATGTCTTTTGCATTCGCAAGATGCCCGTCAGAACGCAGCCAATGAAGCCCATCTCCTCCTGCGCATGAGCCACTATTTGTCCGGCGGAAAAGCTTTTCACACGGCACATCGCGTCCAGCCTGTCCCGTGTTTCGGGCCGAATCTGCGAAAATGACGTCGATCCCAACAGTCCTTGGCGAACTTTTTTTATCTCGCTGGTCATATCACCATCGCTCCTAGATCAGCTGGCCCACGAGGGCGAATCGCTCCAACTTTTCTAAAACACCTTCAGATAATGCTATCATGAATGTCCCACAACCGCCACGAGCGGCAAACCGTCGGAAGGTGCCGGCGTTGACAGATATCAATGACCTTTCGGCGCGGATCAGCTTCCATCCCAAGAGCGCAAAGTGTTCAGAGTGGGGGATGTGATGCGTTACAAAACATGGGCCTTGGTGACCGATGGCGTCCGTGCCCGCATTCTGCGGGATCTCGAGGACGGCAATTCGCATGACCCGATAGAACTCGTCAGCAAGGCGAAATCGACCCATCTGCGCGATTATCTCTCCGACAAGGCGGGCCGCAGCTTCGCATCGGGTGCCGACGGGCGGCGCTCTGCCATGGAACCCGGATCCGACCCGGTGCTGCGCGACATGCAAGACTTTGCACAGGAAACCTTCAGTGTTCTGGAAGACCATTTTCGCAAGAGGAATCTGACCCGGCTGGCGATTTTCGCCGCACCCAAGATGCTAGGGGTCTTGCGCCGCGAAATACCCGCGTCCCTCAAAGATGCCGTGACCCTCGAACGCGATCTCAATCTCGTCAACCTGCCCGAGGCGGATCTGCGCAACGCCGTAATCCGGGCGCTTGGAAAGGAGCCAAAGACATGATTCAGACTTCAAGTGGTTTGGCAGCAGATGTCGGATGCATTGGCGCCGATGCCACCACATCTCTTGCCCAGTGTCGCGGATGCAAGTTGCGCGGATCACAACTTTGCCGCATCATCCTCGATGAACCATCATGCGGCACCCGTCCGCCAGTCCTCCGCCGACTTGGTCGCGGAAAGCGAATCGTCGGGCAAGGTGAGGCCAGCGGCTTTCTCGGAGTGATCCGACGCGGATACGCACGAAAATCCGTGATAAAGCTGAGCGGCAAACGTACCCTGGTTGGCTTGGCAATGCCTGGAGACATCGTTGGCGGGCTTCCCGAACGGGAGCATGACTATGATTTCGAGGCTGCCACCGACATCGAAATCTGCTTTTACGATAGTGCGACAGCGAAGCGGCAACTGGAAGTAAATCAGCCTTTCCGAAGGCGGATGCTGCAGGAAATAGACCATCAGCACCATCGCCTTCTCGGCCATCTCTGGCGCAATGGCACGTTGACCAGCCGCGAGCGGATCATCGCCTTTCTCGTCAGGGCGGTCGAGTTCATGCCGACCGAGCCACTCCCCGACGGAAGCCTCGTCCTGAGCATGGAAATGGACCGGGGCGACTGGGCCGATCTCACCAACACAGCCGTCGAGACGATCAGCCGGACGTTACGGTATCTGGAAGACAAAGGCCTGATTGACAGCCTTACACCCTACCGGTTCCTGCTTCGCGATGTCGACTTGCTTGCGACCATTGCAGGTGTGGAGCCGCCCGCGCGTCGTACTGGAGCGAATGACAAATATAGGCGGATGTAAACTCGCTTCAGGTCAGTGAAATCTGACGACCGGATGACCGCCGTCAATGCACTGGCGCGCGGTGCACATAGATTCAACGCTGTCATGAAACCTGTGTCCGTGCACAAGCGCGGCCTTGCCAGAAGGAGACCTGATCATGTCCAAGAAGAAGTCCGAGATTGAAGTTCGCAAAGAGACGCCACCAGCCACCGTCGAGGGGTGGCCGTCGATGCTATCCCTCAGAAACGAGATCGACCGATTGTTTGACGATTTCGGCGCAGGACTCTGGCGGCAACCGCTGTCACGCCGGGTTCATTCATTGTTCCCCGCAAGTGCCGAATGGGCGCTGCAGCCGGCGACGGAGCTTGTGGAATGTGACGGTGAATACCGGATCACAGCCGAATTGCCGGGAATGGCCGCCGAGGATATCGACATCAAGATGAGCGACGGAACGATCACCATTCGCGGTGAAAAATCGGAGGAGAAGAAAGAGGAAAAGGAGGACTACCTCGTCAGTGAACGCCGCTACGGCGAATTCCAGCGCACCCTTTCCCTGCCCTCCGGCGTCGACGCCGAATCCGTTTCTGCGGATTTCGCCAACGGCGTACTGACCGTGACGTTGCCGAAGACCCCGGAAGCGAAACAGAAGGAACGCAAAGTGGAGGTGAAATCCGCCGCCTGAGCAGACGGCGCAGTCCGAGGCACGGTGCGCCTCCACCCTATAGAGGCGCACCGTGCCTCGGCAGTCATGTCCCTGACCTGCCCCCAAACTATCGGCTGCCGGGGTTTTCTTTTTGATGGCCATCTTGTGGATCTGGTCGAAGGCCATGGTTGCGCGTTCAACTGTGGCGGAGCCGAGGTTTAGCGCCTCATGGACATTCAAAAAAGGCTGGACCGCCTGAACTTACCCCCCATCTTGCAGCCAATCAGAATTTCAGAAAGGCCTTATGCATGACCGCAACCAACGTCTCGAACGTCAACAATCGACCCGACAGAACTTGCTCCCGTTGCGGCGGGGATGACCTTGTCGAATGCGAAACCACGACATCAATCTGGAGCGGGGAAAAGCCTTATGTAATAGAACAAATACCCGCACTGCGTTGTGAAACGTGTTCGGAAGTCCTGATCAACGGCGAGACGGCGGAAACCTTGAAGCAGATTGGTCATGACGTTCTGAACGGAGGCATGACCGGGCGCACGATCGAGGTTCCGGTAATTGCCTTCCCGGCGCCTTCCTACTAAGCTGCGCGTGTTTCCGCCACACCTACGACGTAGTTCTCGCCATAGGCTTTCGCGCAACGCGGGCAGGTTGTGTAGAAGAAATAGATGTCGCCCGGCGTTCCGCCGCGTTTCCTGACCAAGTCCTGCATCTCCTGATACCAGTTGCGCGCCTCACGATAGGGTCCCTCGAAGACCTTGGTGACGAAGTCCCCGGACAGCGTTGTCATCTCCTCGTTTTCGACAGGCTTGCCGACGGAAAAGTAGTGCTCGCTGGCCCAGGGCGAAGTGTCCCGGGTCAGCACGATGCAGTCGTCCGGGTCAACAGCACAGGCATCCTCGATGTGGCCTTGCACACGGGAAAACACTCGGCCCATATTCAGAGGCACATGCATGGCCGACATCGTCACCGCCCGTACCATGGGCTTGTCGCGAAAATGCAGATCCTGCCCGTCCCATCCCTCGGGGTTGAACTTGGGGCAACACCCCGTCGTGTTGATCGACATGTCGTAGCGTGGCAACTCGTTGATCTGCATCCGCCTCTCTCCTCCATCATCTATTGTTTAACGATAGACAGATCGGCACATCCGACATTGATGGCGTGCAATTCGGCGTTCATGACCTCGCGTTGGCCTATCGCGTGCGCTCGATGCTGCCACGGCGAACTTGCACGCGAACCTGACGGGTAGATCCGTCGGTTGGAAACTCCACGATCGTGCCGTCTTCACTGCTCTCATCCTGTGCGTCGACGGCACCGACGTCGCTGCAGTCGACTTGCTGCACCTCTATCGCAATGGAACCGGCCTGCCCCCGCACCGTCGCACGGTAACCGCTCCAGTCGCTCGGAAGGCAGGGCGCGATGCGCAAGGCACCCCCCCGCAGTTCCAGCCCGAGGATTCCTTCCACCGCCAGACGCCATGCCCAAGCTGCGGCACCTGTATACCAGGTCCATCCGGCCCGGCCTTCGAACGGGGCAGCACCACCGACATCTGCCGGCATGACGTAGGGCTCACCGCGGTATGCGCGCATGTCCTCGGGCCGCGCGCTACGGCGCGCGGGGTTGATCAGGTCGAATATCCGGTACGCTTCATCGCCGTCACCGAGCCGCGCGAAGGCCAGCCCGAGCCACGTGGCCGCATGGGTATACTGGCCGCCATTCTCGCGGATACCCGGAGGGTAAGCGCGAATGTAACCGGGATCGCGTGGCGTCTTGTCGAAGGCCGGTGTCAGGAGCCGCACAAGCCGGTGTTGGGGATCGATCAGATGGGCGGCGGCTGACCGAAGCGCCTGCTCGGCGCGCCCCCGGTTCGGAGCCCCTGCCAGAACCGCCCAGGACTGGGCGATGCTGTCAATCCGGCATTCGTCATTCTGCGCCGAACCCCACGGCACACCGTCATCGTCAAAGGCGCGAAGATACCATTCGCCGTCCCAAGCCGAGCTTTCCGCAACTTGCCGCAATTCCCGAGCACGCTTGCGCCAGAACCCCGCCTCATCCGCCCGGCCAGAATGGTCGGCCAGATCGGCACAGGCGTCGCCGCAATAGGCCGCGAACCAAGCCAGCCAGACGCTTTCGCCGCGCCCGCGAGAGCCGACCCGGTCCATGCCGTCATTCCAGTCTCCGCCGCCGATCAGCGGCAGACCGTGGTGCCCGCTGGTCGCGCCGCGCTGCATCGCGCGAAAACAGTGATCGAGCAGCGTTGCCTCCAGTCCGATCTCGAACGCGGCATAACGGTCCTCCTCGTCCTCGGCCAATGGCGGGGCGGAAAGAAAGGGCACCTCTTCCTGCAGGATGGAAGTGTCTCCGGTGGCGCGTATATAGGCGTGGGTGGCATAGACCAGCCAAAGCATATCGTCCGAACAGCGGGTCCTGACACCGCGGTCCTCCGGCGGGTGCCACCAGTGCAGCACATCGCCATCTTCGAACTGATGGCGCGCGCAATCCAGAATGTGGGCGCGCACGCGATGCGGCTCGGACAACAGAAACGCCATCATGTCCTGCAACTGATCGCGGAACCCGATGCCGCCGCTGGCCTGCTGGAGCCCCGCTCGCGCGAGGATGCGGGACGCGAAAGACTGGTAGGGCAGCCAGCGGTTCACCATCAGATCGAAGGTCTCATCCGGTGTCTCGGCACGGATCGCACCCAGACGTTCCTGCCAGACATCCGCCACAGCCTGAGTGGCCGCAGCCGCCTGTTCCGATGACGCGAATGTCTCGGCGAGCTTTTCGATCTCGGCCAGACTGGTGGCAGATCCAAGCACGAAGACCACCTTTTCCGTCGCGCCCGGTGCGATATCGAGATGCACCTGGTAGGCCGCGCATGCGTCGTCTACCGACTCTGTCCGCCCCCAGGGGCTCCAACGCCGCAAGCCTTCGGGCATTGCTATGCCGCCGGGGCCGAGGAACGCCGCACGGTCGCACGTCATCGCATGCGCCTGTCGGCTGGCGGTCAGGAACGCGATCTGGTCGGCAAACGCCGATGACCAGCCGTTTTGCGCGATCAACGCCCGGGAGGTGCCGTGATAGCCTGTTCTGACATGCGGCTTGGCGGTCGACGGCGTCGCCCCCAACTGCCACTCCGCATAACTGGTCGCTGTGATGCGCCGCGGGCGCGTCGTGGTGTTCTTCAGCTCCAGGCTGATCAGCTTGACCGGTGCGTCCTGTGGCACCGAAATTGAAAGGCGCTGCGCAAGTCCGTGCGATGACTGCTCCCAAACCGTCTCACCCGCCTGGTGTATGATGCGGCATTGCGCCCGATCGCCCCTTGGCAATGGTGTGACTGTCCAGACCTGCGCGGTTTCCTCATCCCGCAGATAGACTACTTCGCCCTGCATGTCCGTGACCGGATCGTTTGACCATGGCGTCAGGCGAAATTCCCCGCTGTTCAGGCTCCAGGTGAACCCCAGCCCAGATTCCGTGACGATCGTGCCGAATTCGTCGTTGGCGATGACATTGCACCACGGCACCGGGGTGGCCTCGCCAGGGCCAACCTGCATGAGATAATCGCCACTTTCGGGTACAAAGCCCCCGAGGCCGTTGTCGCAAACGAGGTCTTGGCGCAGGTCCAAAAGCCCAGGCGCCTCGACCATCGGCGAGCCGCCCGGGTCGAAGACCGGTGGTTTGACGTAGTCTTCTTGCGATGTCGGCAGCGCTGCATCCAGCGTCGGCGCTGCACCATCGAGCGTCACCCGCGCAAGCGTCTCGAGAGCGCGCACTTGGGACGGCGAGATCCGGTCGACGCTGTGCAGATGCACTCCGCCATCGCCGCCAAGCCCCTCGGCGAGTCCGGCATCGCGCAGAGCGTCGCGCAGTCTCGTTCCGATCGGCGCTTCGTAGCTTGAAGCCTTCGTGCCGAGAACCACAAGATCGGAACGCAGACCATTTCGTCTGAGCCAACGCTGCGTACGCACGATGGGGGGCAGCAGATCGGCGTTTTCAGCATCCGCGACCCGAACGAGGATGATCGGGTGATCACCGGAAACGCCAAGCCCCCACAGGTCCGGCTGTCCAGGTCCCGCGATCTCTCCGTTTGCGGCAGCTCGTGCAGTCGGACAGAGCAGACGGGTGGCCAGGCGCTGTGTCCCGGCCATATCCGATGGTGTCAGGCCAACACGATTTGCCTGATCCGCGGCTGACCGTGCTGCATCCTCGAAGGCCCAGTCCAGTGCGGGAGCGGTCGCGTAGCGTTCCGCCGTGTCGATAGCCTCTTGTCGCGAACCTGCTCCGATCGTGAGATATGCGAATGTTGCACGTTGCCCCGGCGCAAGACTGACCCGCGCCCGCAGCGCTGCAACCGGATCGAGCGTCCAACCGGCCGCCTGTGTCATTTCTGCGTTTGCGGCATCGAGACAAGTTCCGTGGCGACCGACCAACGCCCGCCTGTCCGTCTCGGTGCCCACATGGACCACACCCCCATCCTCACACAAAAGTCGGTGCAGCATCACCGGAGGCGCATCTTCGGGCCGTCGTGGACGCCGGGTGAAAACCACGGCGTCCATATCCGATAGGATCTCGCTCCTGACGAATAGCTTGCTGAAGGCCGGATGGCGTTCATGGGCCGCATGAGGCGCAAGGATCGGTTCCGCATAGCTTGTGACATCGACGACCCGACGGCGGTCGTCATGATTGACCAGCGTCACACGCCGGATTTCCACGTCATCCGCCGCAGCGACGCAAATCTCCTGTGTTGCGGCGATGTCATGGCGTTGCAGGTGGAAGGACGCTTTTTCGGCATGGAACATGACATCAACCCACTGCTCGGCCGTGCGCCGGAATTCCCATGTCGCGCCATCCTCGGCATCGCGCAGCAAGAGCCGCGCCGCGCCATCGTCAATGACGGGGTCGCTGACCCAACGGGTCAACGACTGCCCGTGCCGCAAGATACTCCCCGTTGCCGCGCTCGACAGCCAGACCGAGAGATGGCCGTTTCCGAGCGTGTGGACCTGCGGCGCATCCGTTTCCTCGGCGGGCCAGCCGTGCAGCGGGCGTATGCGTCGTTCGATCTGCTCCGGAAGCGTCGAGCCTGCGTCCGGCAACGGCTCGGGGATATACTCCCACGGCACCCGTTCATGCATCAGCAGATCGATGGCCGAAATGCGCGGGTCGCGGTGGAAGCGACGCACGAAGACACTGTTATTGAGCGCGTTGCCAATGGCGGACAGAAGCATGCCCTGGTGGTGCGCCATATAGGTGAAAACCGGCACATGGGTGGCTGTTTCGGGTATCCGTGAAGGCGTGAAGTCAACTGCATCGAAAAATCCGTAGCGCCCCCGGATTCCCAGCGCCTCGAGTCGGCGCAGATTGTCCGCGGCGGCCCCAGGCCGAACCGACAGCGCAAGCGCACTGGCGTAGGGGGCAACCACGTAATCCTCCGCAAGTCCCTGGCGCATGCCCAGCCCGGCCACACCAAACGCGCGATACTGGTAGTTCTGTGCCGTGTCTCGTGCGGCAAACGCGGCTTCTGACACGCCCCAGGGCAAACCGAGCCTGTCCCCGTAGCGACGCTGAATATCGACGGCAGCTTGCTCGCTCTGGCCCAGCAACTGACCCGGCGCGCTGCGGATCAGCAGCGCCGGCATCAGGAACTCGAACATCGATCCATTCCATGACAGGACCGTCAGAGGACCGGAGGAACGTGAGATCGGTCGCCCCAGGTGGAACCAGTGCTCGGACGGAACATCGCCTTTGGCGATGGCGATGTAGCTGGCCAGCCGCGCCTCGGAGGCAAGCAGATCGTAGCGATGGTCGTCCATCCGGTCGAAGCTGAGATTGTAACCGATAAAGAACGTCCGGGTATCGCGGTCGTACAGGAAAGAGAAATCCATTCCCATCGCCAGTCTGTCGGCCTTCTCGGCAAGGGACAACAGGGTGTTGCGCAAAGCCGCCTGTGCGGTCTGTCCGGTGGAAATGGCCGTTTGCAGTTCCACGAACTTGAGGCCCGTTTTCCCGAGGCTTTCAAGGCCATCTTGCATGTGTTCGAACACATCATCGAGCTGCCCAAGCGACATGTCCGGCTTCAGCCGGTCCGCGATCTCGGCACCGCATCCCTCGATCTCCAACCAACCGTCCATCGCCAGCCACGGGCAAAGGGTTTCGAGACCACGCAGGAAGCTGGCCGCGTGATGGCGGCAGCGCTCGAACCAGAAATGCAATTCGCCCGGATCGGCGCCCGGCTTGGCATCCAGGGCTTTCAGGATCGCCCCGGATAGCTTGGGCAAGTCTTCGTCGAGACTCCGACACAGGGCTCTGCGCCAGCCAGCCGGATCATCGCGAACCGCTTCGGCAGTGTCGCAAAGGGCGCGGATCCGCGCCTGTATCGCCTTTGAATGTTCGGTCGGCAGATCTTCGGCCGCCTCCGCCAGGACGCCAAGCGTATCGATGAACCCGTCCCAGAGGGAACGCGACAGCGCCGGGCCATTCGCGGCCTCGATAAGGCCTTCGCGCAGCGTCAGAAGTGCCACCGCGAGGTTGCCACTGTCCACTGTCGAGACATAGCGCGGCTCCAGCGACAGAAGGGTGCGCGTATCGAACCAATTCACGAGATGCCCTTGGTGGCGCTCGATCCGCTCCAATGCCTCAAGCGCATACTCGGTCCGCTGCGCGAGGTCGCGCAGCCCGATATGTCCCAGATCAAGTGCCGTCATGGACGACAAAAATTGCATCCCGACATTCGTGGGCGACGATCGGTGGGCGATTTTCGCCTCGGGATCGGTCTGGTAGTTGTCGGGCGCCAGCCAATTGTCCTCGGGTCCGGCGAAGGTCTCGAAATAGGCCCATGTGCGCCGCGCGATGTGGCGCAACCACGCAACGTCGGTGTCCGAAAGACTGTCCTCCCCGGGCCGCCATGGTCGGCAAATCAGGTACGCGATTTCCGGCGACAATATCCAGAGCGCCAGCAGCGGCAGGGCGCCGGGCAAGGCGACGGGCGCCAGAACGGCCAGTGTTGTCGTCATGGCGAGACCAAGCAAGGGTGCGCCCGCCATTTCGATCCAGAAGCGCGCCCGCGTATCAGCCCCGGTCGCGGCCACGTGGGCAGCGGTCGACCATTCCAGCATCTTGCGCCGCGACACAATAAGCCGCCACAGCGCACGTCCGATGGCATCGAGGCAGATGACGGCCTCGTTCGCCATGAACACGATTTCCAGAAGCCACCGGCCAGCGTGGTCGCGCAATTGTCGCCAGCGGTCCTGCACGGCACCGCGGCGACGCCCGCGCGAGATACCCGTGACGAGATAGGTCACGAGATAGGTGCCTGGGGCCGCCACGAACAGCAGGGTCCAGATGAGTGCCGCTTCGGGGATCACGAGCCAGCCGCAAAGGGCAAGCAGCACAAGAGACGGAGCGATCAGACTCCGGCGGAGGTTATCTACGATCTTCCAACGATCGAGTGCAGACAGAGGATTGCGCAACCGATCCCCGTTGCGCCCCGGTGCCTGCCGGCCGAGCCAGGGCAACAATTGCCAGTCCCCGCGAATCCAGCGGTGCATACGGCGTGCAAAATCCGGATAGCGCGCCGGAAATCCTTCGTAGAGCACGATATCGGATGCCAGAGCCGCCCGCCCGTGCAGCCCCTCGAACAGGTCGTGGCTGACCAGCGCGTTTTCCGGAACCCGGTTCGCGAGGCTGCGCCGAAAGGCCATTGCATCATAAGCCCCCTTTCCGGTGAAAATCCCCTCGCCAAATAGGTCCTGATAAACGTCGGACACCGCGCGGCTGTAGATGTCGATGGCGGTGTCGCCGGTATAAAGCCGCGTGAAGGGCGAAACCGCCCCCGCTTCCGGGGATATCTCGATCCTGGGCTGGATGAACGTGTAACCCGCGACGACACGCTCTCCCTCCCCGGCGAACTCCACCCGGTTGAGCGGATGGGCAAGCGCGCCAAGAAGACTGTGAACCGCACCCGGGGGCGCAATCGTGTCGGCATCGAGCGTCACGACAAACCTTGCGGCGCGCAATCCTTCGGCATCCCCCTCGGTCAGGGGGAAGGCATCCTCGGCCTCGTCATGCAGGAATTCGTTGAACGCTTCGATCTTGCCGCGCTTGCGCTCCCAACCCATCCAGATGCCGTCCGCCTCGTTCCATCTGCGTCGGCGATGGAGCAGGACGAAGGGCGCGGTCTTCTTGTATCGGCGGTTCAACTCGCGGATTCCGTTGACGAGCGCGGCCTCAAGCGCCTGGTCCCCATCCATCACTTGTAGCGCGGCATCGGCAGGGTCGCTCAACAGCGCATAGTGCATCCGCGGATCCGGGTTTGTCAGCATGTGCCGTTCCAGCTGCGCAAGAACGGGCGCAACCTCGTCGGGACTTCGAAAAATGGCCGGGATGATGACGGCGGCTTCGACGCCTTCGGGCAGCCCCTTTCGGAAATCCATCTTGGGCAGAACCCGCGGTGGCAGGATCTGCGTGACAAGCCAGTTGGTCACCGTCACCGCAATGATCGACGCAGGCATTGTGAGCAGCAATGTGCCAAAGGCAAGAGCAACCCCGCCTGCATCCCTGGCCATGAGAAGCGCAAGCGGTACGGCAAGCGCCAATGCGGCAACTCCGAAAAGGCCCGTGACGTAAACCCAACCCGGCCGGCGGAGCGCCAGGCGGCGGAACGCGGCGGCGCGCTTGCTGCGGTAGCCTGCCCGCGCCTCGAATGCGCCACGGCCACCATCGACCAGCCACCATCCGACATGGCTCTGGCGAAGCGACCCCGTATGGTCGCGCGACATGCGAACAGCCTCGCGCGCGATGTCCGGCTCCGACTGTCCGGTTCCTTCGGCGAGGTCCTCGATCGCCTGCCGATACCGATCTCGCGTGTCGAAATCCATCTCAGGATAAAGACCGTCGGGTGACGTGCGCAGGACTGCCTCGACATGGCTTGTCGCTTCGACAAATGCTTTCCAGTCGATCCGCTCAATTGCGCCAAGCGCCATGATCGCGCGCGACAGGGCATCGGTCGGATCCCGGTCTCGCCAGCTCCTAGGCCTCTCCAGCCCTTGAAATGGTTGTGCGAGTTCCGGGACAAGACAACAGAGGGTCGTCATGATTTCTTCAATCGCCACGAGCCTGAGCATCGCAGGGAAAGCCCAAAGCTCGGCGAGGGAGAGCCCCTCCCCGCCTTGGAAATCATCCACGAAAGCCGTGGCAGTGGCGGCGTCGATCTGCGCATGCGTTTTATCAACGTAGTTGCGTGCAGCGAGAAGCGCACGCGGAATTCCATGCGCTTCGGGCAGGGCGGATCGTGCTAAGCGGCGATAGAAGGCCGGCGGCATATCCTCGCGCACCCGGCGCACCGCACGACGCACATGATACTCGTTGTCAAGCAGCCACTCTGCCGCCTTCGAGACTTCGGGCGGTGGCGCGCGGCAAAAGCGCCGCGCCTCATCCAGCCACGCGGGAACCCTGTCGAGGCGCTTCCATACGGGCACTGCCCGCGGCGGACCAGGGTCCACGCCATTGTGCTGTTCTTGATTTTCGGACGCAGCGAGGACAGGTTCGTGCAATGGCGAATACGGCTCCGTCACGTCGCTTGCCGCAAGACGGCCGACCTTCTCGGTGCCGCACCGCCAGCACGATGATTGCTCATCTCCGCGTTCCGGATCAGCAGGACCGGTGTCACGGCACGGGAGAGAAGATATTCCGCAGTGCTTCCGATAGGCAGATCGGGGTCATTTCCCAGCCCGCGGGCCGAAAGCACCACGAGCTCGCCTCGTTCCTCGCAAATAGCCTTCATCAGAGCCCTGCGTGGCTCATCGCCGCTGAGTTGACGGACCCGGTTGCCGTGCTTGTGGGCCGGGAGCAAGCGACGCAAACGCTCGAGCCGGTCTTCGACAGTGCGAGCCGCCTCCTGCTTGAGTTCGCGCCCGAGCGCCCCATCTCCCTTTTCTGTCCGTCCAGCGCCGAGCGCCTCGACAGGCGAAGCCGCGTGAAGAATGACGAGTTCTGCCGCGCGGACCCGCGCAATCGCGGCGGCAAAGCGAAGCGCGGCCTCCGAAGGCGGTGATCCGTCCATCGGCACTATGATGCGGCGGGTCCTGGGAAGCTCACCAGCGATTTCGTCTGGAACAATCAGAACCGATCCGTGAAAGATTTCTGCAAGGTGCCTTGCCGTCCCTCCCAGGCCCCATCGGCTCGGGGTCCCGAAAGCCCCTGCGCCCAAGACCAGAAGATCTACATCGCATCGGAGTGCCTCGTCGTGGATGCACCGTGCGGCGGAACCGCAAGCCACGATCGCACGTATGTCGGTGGTTGCCCCGGCCATGTCGGACATTCGCAGGAGATCGGCAGTCTCATAGCGTCTGGTCAATTCCCAGTCGACGGGATCGGCGCACTGAACCCTGGACGGCCCGGCGGGCACGACTCGCATGGCTGTCAGGTCAGCCCCCGTCTGATTGGCCAGCAAAACGGCTTGTTCCAGTATGGGCGCGGCATCTGGGGACCGGTCGACGCAAGCCATCACATGGTTGAACAGGCGAGCTTTGTTCCCTTTCCCAGGTGGTCGGTCCGCTATGGCCGACCCGGAATGAATTTCAGTCATGGTACCTCCTGTTCACGGGACGCAAAGTTGTTGCACAAGGCGTGGGCTTACTTGCTATCCGCACAGGCGTGGCGTCCATTGACAGGGCGCAATTGGCTCGCCTTGTGCCTGACACTGCCATAACGCGATCAAAGCGGTTTGATGTCATTGATAGCGGTCAATGAAGCGGTTTTGGCTGCGTTTAGAACGGTAAACGTAGCGAGTGCACAAGTTGCTGTAATGTTTCGCCCGAACCCGTTGTCGAGTCAGATCGTGTCGGCGGGCGAGTTGGATACTCGGTGTGTGCGTCTTGGAGCGCAACTCGCGAACATAGTTCATCTGCCTTCGACGACACGAAGTTCGGGCAGCAAACCGGTTGTGTAAATGGTGGGTGGGTAGAGAACGGCGGCGACCAGTCGGTTGCCGCCGTGCTTATTGATAGATAACCCGCTACACCCGAGGTTGCGTCACCGGATGCGGCCTGCAGAGGTATCCTACCTGGCAAAACGTCGGCCCATTGACCGCCATCATCGACAGTAAGATACTGCGGCACCAAATTGGCACGAGACAAATTCGATGGAGGCAGTGATGGCCTACAAAAAGCTGCTGTTTCGATCAGAAGCCCGCGAATCGCTCCTGAAGGGTACCGGGGCTCTGGCGGATGCCGTCCGTATTACCCTCGGTCCGAGGTCCAAGTCCGTTCTTATCCAGAAGAGCTTCGGCGCACCAATTGTTTGTGACGACGGGGTCACCATTGCCAAGGAGTTCCGGCTCAAGGAACGCGAAGAAGATATGGGCGCGCAACTGCTGCGCCAGGCGGCAGAGAGGACTGGTGATGCCGTGGGCGATGGAACCACGACCTCGACACTCATCGCACATTCACTGTTCTCGGAAGGTGTGCGGAACGTGGCTGCTGGCGCTACGGGGGTGGAAATCAGGCGCGGGTTCGAGGAGGCCCTAAACGCCGCCGTGGCGGCTCTGCGCGACTTGTCCCGACCGGTGCAGTCCCGCAAGGAGAAAAGCCAGGTCGCCTCGATTTCCGCGCATGGCGATCAGACGATCGGCGAGCTTGTCGCCGATGCGATGGAGAAAGTCGGTGACGACGGCGCCATCATGGTCGAAGAATCCCGCACGACCGAAACGGTGCTTGAGGTCGTCGAGGGGCTGCAATTCGACCGCGGCTACATCTCTCCCTATTTTGTTACTGATTCCGAGGCATTGACGGCACAACTCGAGGATCCCGCGATCCTGCTGCACGAGAAGAAGCTTAGCGGGCTGCGACCGCTGGTGCCGCTTCTCGAATCGGTGATGCAGGCAGGTCGCGCGCTGCTCATCGTGGCCGACGATCTGGACGACGAGGCGCTTGCGACACTTGTGGTCAACAGACTGCGCGGGACACTCAAGGTTATTGCCGTGAAGGCGCCGGGTTTCGGCGACAGGCGGCGCGCCATGCTGGAGGATATTGCGGCGCTGACAGGCTGTCGCCTTGTTTCGTCCGACCTCGGGGTCGACATCGAAAAACTCACCCTTGATGACTTGGGGCGGGCAACATCCGTTCGTGTCGACAGGGATTCGACAACCATTGTCGGCGGAGCCGGCGACCCGGCCGAGATCAAGGCCCGGATCGCGCAGATCAAGCTGCAGATCGACGAAAGCACATCGGACTACGATCGTGAGAAACTTAGCGAACGTCTTGCGAAACTGTCCGGAGGCGTGGCGGTCATTCGGGCAGGTGCTGCGACAGAGGCGGAGTTGAAGTCGCGCAAGGAGGCGCTGGACGATGCAATCAATGCCACGAAGGCCGCGGTCGAGGAAGGCGTCGTGCCCGGTGGTGGCCTCGCGCTTGTCCGCGTGATCGAAACCGTCGAGACAGTGGCAAAGGAGATGGAAGGCAACCGCCGGACAGGCGTGCTTTGCCTCGCCCGAGCTCTCGGGGCGCCTGCCCTACAGATTGCGGAGAACTCGGCCATGGATGGAGGTGTCGTGCTTGCCGAAATGAAGAAGGGGGCCGGCGCATGGGGGTTCGATGCGGCGCGAAACATCTACACTGATTTGCTGGAGGCCGGTATCCTCGACCCGACAAAGGTTGTCCGCATCGCCCTCGAAAACGCGGTGTCCGTTGCCGGTACGCTACTTCTGACCGAAGCGACGATGGTTGAGGTGTCGGAAGACGACGACAAACCCGCGCGTCAGGCGCTCGACGCCTATGCCTGATCGCGCAGCAGCCGACATGCCGCTTGTGCCGACGCAAAACAAGTTGATTGCTGCACGTTTGAACGAATACGCAGACCTGTTGGAGGCTCAGGGCGACGATGGGTTCCGGATCAAGGCCTACCGCACCGCCGCCCGCGAAATCGAGGCGCTCTCAGATTCCCTCCGCAACGTTTTTGAAACGGGCGGTGCAAAAGCGCTCGTCGCGTTGCGCGGGGTCGGTTGGGGCATCGCCGCTGCGATCGTTGAGATGTTGACAACCGGGCACTGGCAACAGCTCGACCGCCTGAAAGGCAGCCTGACGCCAGAAGCCCTGTTCGGTTCCATTCCCGGCATCGGCGAGAAACTTGCCAGCCGCCTGGTCAATACGCTGGACATCGAAACGCTGGAAGATCTGGAAGCAGCGCTTCGTCTCGGCGAAAAACCTGTCCCCGGCATCGGGCCAAGGCGGCGGGCGGCCATTCTGGCGGTGCTGGGTCAAAGATTGGAGCGACATCGCCGCGAGACTACGATGGCCCATGGTGGTGATGAGCCACCGGTTTCACTTCTGCTGGATGCAGACGCTCTCTACCGCGCCAAGGCCGCAGCCGGAGATTTACGGCGCATAGCGCCGAAACGCTTCAATCCGACCGGCGAGGCGTGGCTGCCGATCATGCACGCCCGGCGCGGTGACTGGCATCTGACCGTATTGTACTCGAACACGGCGCGAGCGCATGAACTCGATCGCACACGCGATTGGGTCGTAATCTATTTCCAAGACGCAGACGGGCCCGAGGGTCGCCGCACCGTTGTGACCGAACGGACGGGTTCGTTGGCCGGAATACGTGTCGTCCGCGGTCGTGAGGAGGAATGCAGACAGCACTACGCGACATCCCCGACCGGCGTCACTGCTGCTGTCAAGAACACGCCACCCCTTGAAACGGGGTAACGCGTTCAGGGGGCAGCACTCTGTTCATGTCCCGAACGGGTAGGTATCGGGCAAGCCCTTGGTTTGTCCGGTCGCCAGCGGCACCACCGCGCTGGTTTCATCGACCCAGATGTATTCGTCGAACTGGCGAGGAAGCTCGGCTTCGAAATAATGGCTGGCAAGCTCGGTCTCGGGGCGATAGATTACGCCGATGGCGCGTTCCAGACGGGGTTTCGAGAGCTCCTTGGCAATGTCGCTCCCGGATCCTGCGCGCAGCGGCAGGATGAGGCCCGGGAGACCGGATAGTTGGAACTGCCGCTCGTAGCTTTGAAGATGCGACGGCGTAATCTGCTTGACCTCCATCGGCCCGTTCCAGTTGCTCGCCGCAGCAACGGTCCCACGATCGGTGCCCATTCCGATCCGGTAGCTTTCGCGGTCAAACCCGCCTGCGCAAAGCTAGCCCAGGTTCCGCTCGCCCCGGCGTGACATTTCGGTCGCCCGAGCATCGCCGATATGGGAATTATGTGCCCAGACCACCGCCCGTGCACCTTCTCCGTGGAATTCCATGACGTTCAGGAGGGTTTCGTACATGTGATCATCGCGAAGATTCCAAGATGCGCGCGAGCCGTAATACATGATCCGGTAATATTTTTCGGCATTCGCCACCAACGCGGCGTTTTGTGCCGCGTCCAGAAATCGCTCGCCATCGTTCAGAACATATTCCTGACGTTTTCGCATCAGATCAATGAGCATCGCGGTCACATCGTCCTCGCAGTTGCGATACGCGCCAGTGAGGGCCGCGTGGCCATAAGCCGCCGGATCGGCCTCCCATGGGCTGAGGCAGCCGTACCGGTGGCGGGCGATCCGGGCGAGATCGGGGTCAACATCTTCCAGATAGTCGATGATTGCCAGTGTCGAGTTGAACAGGCTGTAGAGGTCCAGACCATAAAAGCCGACGCGCGTCAGCGGAGCGCGTGGTGCGTTCCACTCGTGCAGCCAATCGGCAAAGGCACGAACCTCCTCGTTGCGCCACATCCACGTGGGGAAGCGAGCGAAAGCCTGCCATTCCGAAGACGGTGTCTCACGGTGGCGCACATAATGGTCGATGCGGGCGGCATCAGGCCAGTCGGCCTCGGCGGCAACAATCGTAAAGCCCTTTTCCTCAATCAACCTTTTCGTAATGAGCGCGCGTATCCGGTAAAACTCGGACGTGCCGTGGCTCGCCTCGCCAATCAGCACCACGCGGGCATCTCCAATACGCTCCATCATCAAGTCGAGCGGTGCGTTCTCCACCTCCTGGAATGGCTCGGCGAAGGTCCGAATGAGCCTCGGCAAGTCTTCCGTCTGGCGTGGACGGTGCTGGATCAGGCGCGGTGGTGCCGTGTGCGCCTCCTCCGTCTCGCCTTCCCAGCCCTGTTCGCCGATCAGGGGCACGAAACGCACATCGGCCAGATCCTCGCGGTCGAATTGTCCCTTGCCGCGCCGCGTGACGCGGACCAATTCCTGGGCGCGCGGGTCGCTGCCCACGGGTACGACCATCCGTCCGCCCCTGGCCAACTGGGACTTGAGAGTCTCAGGCACGAAGGGTGCTCCGGCTGACACAAGAATCGCATCGAACGGGGCCTCGTCCTGCCAGCCCCGGGTGCCGTCCCCGTGAAAGATGTGGACATTCGTATAACCTGCGTCCTGTAGCGCCGCCGTGGCCCTCGCGGCCAGTGTTCCGTGGCGTTCGATGGCAAAGACCTCGCCCGCGATCTCGGCCAGAACGGCAGCGGCATAGCCCGAACCCGCGCCGATCTCGAGCACCTTTTCGCCGCCATTAAGCGCCAGCGCCTCAACCATATAGGCCACAATATAGGGCTGCGAGATGGTTTGACCGGCATCGATGGGCAGGGGACCGTCGCGATACGCCTGATCTCTCAGGTGGTCGGGCACGAAATGCTCGCGCGGCACGCGTCCCATCGCATCCAGAACCAGCGAGTCGCGCACCCCGCGCGCCCTGATCTGGCGTTCGACCATTTCCTTGCGACGGGCATCGTAGCCGGGCATGTTATGCCTCCTTTCGAGATCTCCCTGGTGGGGGATTTGTAGCGGGGCCGGGACCACAGATGCCCGGCGATCAATACGGTTCAGCCCTCTTACGGAATCTCCGGCGGCGGAGCGGGTGGCACTTCGCCGGGCAAGGGCACCACATCCGGGGGCGTTTGAGGCGGAATTTCGCCCGGCGGTTCGGGATACTCCTCCGGTGGAGTCTCTGGCGTCTCCTTTGGCGGTGCCGCCGGTTCTTCGGTTGGCACCGGCTCAGAAGGTTCACCGCCAACCGCGGGCGTTGCGACCTTTTGTTCAAAATTTTCAGATTGTATCGCCATGACGGTTATTTCTCTTTGTCAATTCCGTCACAAACCTGCATTAAGCGCGCGCGCTCACGCATTGATCGCAGTCAACAGATCCGCCCCGCTATGCTTGCGAGCGACCGTCTAGACAAGCACATGTCGAAGCAGGCTCATATCCTGGGTGAAGCGCTGCTCCGTCTGGCCGGAATGCGCGGATGGTGGCGTGGTCCGTTCTCCGAGATGACCCACCGGCTACGCTCACATTCCTCGCCCAATCCTCGAACATCGGATGAGCGCATGAACTGGACCCAATGCCTATCTGGGTGATAATCTGCTTTCAGGATTCTGATGACCAGGCAAGCAGCTGCGCCGTCCAGTTTGAGATTAAGCGGTCACCGCACCGCCAGGTGATCGATCACGTTCGTCACGCCGGGGGCCGCCCACGCCGCGCGCTCCGCGCTCCTGCGTTCGCCCAGATAACGGACCTTGCCCTCAAGCGTTACGGTCCCGTCATGAACCGCCACGCGGATTCCCGAGGCATCGAGTTCAGCATCGCGCACGAGAGTCTTCTTGATTCGCTCCGATACGTCCGAAGCCTTTACTGACGGCTGGACCTTGAGATGGTTGTTTATACCGGTGACACCCGTCAGCCGACCGATGGTACGCGCCGCGGCATCAGCCTGATACCGCCATTCCACCTCGCCCTCGAGGGTGACCCGGCCCTTGGCGACGGTGACATGGATTTTGTCTTCCGGTACCGAGGTGTTCCACTTCAGCGAGTCTGCGACGCGTTTTGCGATCTCATCGTCGTCGGTGATATGAGCGCCAATTGGTCGGACTTCGATTTCGTCGGCGATCGCACGAACGCCCACGACGTTTTCAACGATATCCAGCGTCGTGATCTTGTCGCTGTAGCTGCGGACATGCCCTGTCAGCGTCACGACACCCTGATCGACTGCCACGCCGATATCGGCAGCATCGATGCTTGGCTCGAAATCAAGCTCGTCGATGATGTCCAGTCGTAGTTGTTTATCAGTCATTTCTTCCTCCATCATGCAAACCATGTCGAGGATTGTATTTTTGCGGACTTTCATTGGCATTGACGGCTCGCAACGACCGTTCCGAAAGGCGCTGGACGAGGACCTGATCTGTCCAGATCAGTGGGTACTCGAACCCAGAACACGCGACTATCCCGCCTGGCAGCTCCTTTCATCTTGGACATGAATTACTGCAGGCATCGGGAACACGAGATTTTCCTGAACCGAACTATGTGGTTGCGCTCCAATTCCCAAACGGGCTTTTGAGCAGTCACCTCCCGGATCAGTTTGCATGCATCCCTCCAAGCCAAATCGCGCTGAACCGCAGCCCGCCTAGCGCCAGTAAGTGTTTCTGCCATAGATGTCGACACCACGGGCCATGCAGCCAGCGCACTGCGCAAGGCACGCGGCGTGCGGCCGGGCAAAGATGGCGTCTGGGTTTCCGCACACTTAGACTTTGCGCCGATCTGATCCAGATGACCCATCGCCGTCAAAGCGGCGCTATCCATCCCTTCGAACCGGCACCCAAGTCGATCGGCAGGCACGCCTCCGGCGCGCAACTTCCCTGCCTCGCCCATGGCGCGCTTCTGTAACCGCCGGATGTAAAAAGCCCAGAACAGCCGTTTGACAATTTCCCAGTCGTGAGTGCGAGGGGCAGGCAGGTGAAAGGACTGAGGGAGATCGCCTTGATCCACGATTTGAAGAAACAGGGTCTCAGCATTTCCGCGATTGCGCGGAAGGTCGGCTGTGATCGGAAGACAGTGCGAACGCATCTTGCACGCGGCCTAGAAGCGCTCGGAAAGATCCTTGATGTTCCCAGGATCGCCACAGCCCTGGAAGACTGCTGAATCGGCCATTGGGCCCGCATCAACTGTCAGGCGACAAGCACTCACCCAATCCGGCTAATGCATTGGGATCATCATGCGCATCTGACAAACGCATGGATATCCAAAGCACCAGACGATCAAGACTCATCTGAACGCCTGAGAGCCAGCGGAGGTTTGCAGCCTCGATCAGAGCCAGTCTATGCCACCAACCTTCTGGGCAGCGAAACAACCGATCATCCAACACACCCGCGCGTCTGGTCACCTTTGAGCGGCGCGCGGCGTGAGCCGCTTCCGCCTTCGCCCTTGCATCAATGACCTCAGGTTTGGGCGGCTCTGTCTGCGGCCCGGAGGGCAATTCGTCCGGTTCTTATTCGACTGGGTCCAAACCGGCACTAATCCCACCCAAAAGTGGTTCGCCACATCTCCGAATAATGGGGGCCGACCCTTTAGGAGTTCTTTAGTGAAGTGAGCGCTTAGATCGCGCAAATGAGCCGCATTCGGATCACATCAGTAGACCGCAGAATACCCGAAAGAGCGCGCTAGAGGCCGACTTGGTATCGCACATTTAGCGCACACAATACCCATCATCTTATTGATAATAAATATTAATCCCTCCAATCCATCATTGGGCCGCCTCTCATTCCAACGTATTGTTTTACAGTAGATATTCTTCATTTGGCAAAATGCTGGCGGCGAATATGACTACGCTAGATTACGGCGCAGTGTGCCAGAATTTGCCCCTCTACGACGACACGTTGCACACACAGTGCACACGAAACTGTCGTCCGCCGCCATATCCCTGCTGTGCTTGCCGGAACCAGCAGCTGCGTCTTTCTCGACGCGATACTTGGCGAGATGAAAGAAGGCGATGCAAGCAGGAACGCTGGAGTCACACGCCTTCGACCAGGAGCACGCGCTAAGGATTCGATGGGTTATCGATGCAACTTCAGCTGACTGTCGAGATTGCACTGCTTACGCGACTTTCCCACGTAAGCACTAGGCCCACAAATGCGCGGAAGAGTAAGTTATTGAGTTATAGTGTTTTTTGGCGCACCCGAGAGGATTCGAACCTCTGGCCTCTGCCTTCGGAGGGCAGCGCTCTATCCAGCTGAGCTACGGGTGCATACCGTTCGCGAGTTGCTTACGCCATGCTTACGCGAGATTTTCGTCGGCATGAAAAGCGAACCCGACATTCGCTCAAACCGTTGTTTAGTCACTTCTTTCTTCCAACACCACCAGCCATCGCCGGACTTGACATCTGCCTTCGGAGGGCAGCGCTCTATCCAGCTGAGCTACAGGTGCCTGACGTCTCTCTACACACAAGGGTTTGGCGGCGCAAACGCAAAAGTCGCCCGGCGGGTGTGTTTTCGCCGGGCCTTGATGCGTGGACGCAGAGCGCCTTACTGCGCCGCTTTTAGCTCCAACCGGCGCTTGTGCAAGACCGGCTCTGTGTAGCCCGAGGGCTGCACGCGGCCTTCGAAAACCAGATCGCACGCCGCTTTGAACGCGATGGTGTCAAAGCCCGGAGCCATCGGCGTGTAGGCCGCATCGCCCGCGTTCTGGCCGTCCACCACAGCCGCCATCCGCTGCATGATTTCCATCACGTCGTCTTTCGACACGATATCATGGTGCAGCCAGTTGGCGATGTGCTGGGCGGAGATCCGGCAGGTGGCGCGGTCTTCCATCAGGCCGACATTGTTCATGTCCGGCACCTTGGAACAGCCCACCCCCTGATCGACCCAGCGCACCACATACCCAAGGATGCCCTGGGCGTTGTTCTCGACCTCGCGGGTGATCTGATCTTTCGACCATTTCTGGAATGCCGCCAACGGGATATCAAGGATCGTATCCACATGCGCCCGGCGACCGCCTTTGCGCAAGCGATCCTGCACGGCAAACACATCGACCTTGTGATAATGCAGTGCGTGCAGCGTGGCAGCAGTCGGCGACGGCACCCAGGCACAGTTCGCACCCGCCTTGGGATGTTCGATCTTCTGCTCCAGCATCGCGGCCATCATATCGGGCATGGCCCACATGCCCTTGCCGATCTGCGCCTTGCCGGACAGACCACATTCAAGCCCGATATCCACATTGCGGTTTTCGTAACCGCCGATCCACGCCTTGCGCTTGATGAAATCCTTGCGGCTGAACGGCCCGGCTTCCATCGAGGTGTGGATCTCGTCGCCGGTGCGGTCCAGAAAGCCGGTGTTGATGAAGGCCACACGATGCTTGGCGGCGCGAATACATTGCTTGAGATTGACGCTGGTGCGCCGTTCCTCGTCCATGATGCCCAGCTTGACGGTGTAGTGCGGCAGGCCCAGCGCCTTTTCGACAAAGCTGAAGGTCTCGTCGGCGAACGCCACCTCGTCTGGCCCGTGCATCTTGGGTTTGACCACATAGACCGACCCGTGATGCGAGTTGCGAAGACCGTCGGTCTTTTGCAAATCATGCTTGGCAATGAGCGCGGTGATCATCGCATCCATCAGACCTTCAAAAACCTCGGTCCCGTCCTTGAGAAGGATCGCCGGGTTGGTCATCAGGTGGCCCACATTGCGCACCAGCATCAGCGCCCGGCCCTTGACGGTCACACTGCCCCCATCCGGCGCGATGTAGGTCATATCGGGGTTCAACGCGCGGGTGACGGTCTTGCCGCCTTTGTCAAAGCTGTCTTGCAGGTCGCCCTTCATGAGGCCCAGCCAATTGGCATAGGCCAGCGTCTTGTCGGCCGCATCAACGCACGCCACCGAATCTTCGCAATCCATGATCGCCGACACGGCGCTCTCCAGACGTACATCCGCCAGACCCGCCTGATCACGGCTGCCGATGAAATGCGTGCGGTCAAAGACCAGTTCGACATGCAGACCGTTGTTGCGCAACAGCACGGCATCGGGGGCTTTGGGATGACCCTTGTAGCCAATAAATTTCGCAGGCTGTGCCAGCGGCATGTCATCCACCAGCAGCGCGCCGTCATGCACATAATAGCGGCGTGCATCGGCATGGCTTGTACCTTCTAGCGGGAAGGCCTCGTCCAGAAACACGCGGGCACGGGCCACGACGCGGGCGCCCCGGCCCTTGTCATACCCACCTTTGGGCGCAGGGGTGCCCATCGCGTCAGTGCCATAGAACCCGTCATAAAGGCTCCCCCACCGCGCATTGGCCGCATTCAACGCGTAGCGCGCATTCGTGATCGGCACGACAAGTTGCGGACCGGGCACACTGGCGAATTCGGGGTCGGTGTTGGTGGTCTCAATCTCGAAATCGTCGCTTTCGGGCAGCAGATAACCGATCTCGGCCAGGAACGCCTTGTAGGCTGCGTGGTCATGCGGCTGGTTGCGGTGGCGGATGTGCCACGCATCAATTTTTGCCTGCACATCTTCGCGGATCGCCAGCAACGCGGCGTTCTTGGGTCCATACTCATGCGCAAGCGTCGACAGCGCGCTCCAAAATGCGTCCGCCTCAACCCCGGTGCCGGGCAGCGCCTGCCCTTCGATGAAGTCAAAAAGCGTCTTGTCGATGTGCAATCCGTGACGGTCGATCCGGCTGGTCATGTCGCAGGTCCCTCGCTGTATACCTTGGCATCCAATTAGAAAGAAAGTTTCCGATCCGCAACAGGGGTGGTCAGGTTTTCTGACCAAAAGCCATGTTTGGATTTATTTGAAAGTCCGGACGCATTGTTTCGCATATCGACAGAGTGCGCAATTTCACACCCCCTCAACAAACGGGAAAATTGGTGCACACAAGCACAGGGCTTACGCCTTGCCCTTTCCACGCCGACACCGGTCCGAGCAATACTTGACCTCGTCCCAAACCTTTTCCCACTTCTTGCGCCATGTGAACGGCAACCCGCAGGTCACGCAAGTCTTGCTGGGAAGGTCAGATTTCTTGCGTTGCTTGGCCATCAAAGATCCAGTGTCAGTTGCGCATCGTCCTGCTTGGCCTTGCGCAGTTTGGCGGTCAGTTTTCTGGGCGCGCGGTCGTTCACAAAATGCCCGGCCGAATCCTTGCGGCTGGCATGTTTGTGAATGACCCGCTGCGTTTCCGTCCAGTCCACGCTGCGGCGCATCCCGAAAATGCGGTCCCGCGCCACCCGTGCGGCCTCGGCCACGTCAATGATCGGATCAGGATACACCCTGCCCAGCACACGCCCCGCCCCGTCCCACATCCACGGCGTTTGCAGATGCCGGTCTGGCACGTCTGCCAATTCGGGCAGCCAATGGCGGGTGAACGCGCCCGTGGGATCCTGATCGGTGCCCTGCTTGATCGGGTTGTAGATGCGCGGCGTGTTGATACCCGTCGTGCCCGCCTGCATCTGCATCTGGCTCCAATGAATGCCCGGTTCGTAATCGGTGAACATGCGTGCAAGGTGCTGGCCCGTGCTGCGCCAATCCAGCCAAAGGTGATAGCTTGCCACGCTGACAACCATCGCCCGCATACGGAAATTGAGCCATCCCGTCGCCTGCAAAGACCGCATGCACGCATCCAGAAACGGCAATCCGGTTTCGCCACTTTGCCACGCGGCCAGGCGCGCGGCATCAGGTTGACGCGGGCGCATCCCTTCATAGGCGCGGTGCAAACAGCGCGTTTCGAGCGCCGGTTCATCTTCGAGCTTTTGCATGAAGTGATCGCGCCATGCGAGACGGGACTGGAACGACTTGAGGCTGCCGCCCCACCCATCCCGCGGCCCGCCTTTGTCCTCGTGCTGGCGCGCGGCTGTGGCTTGCACCACTTCGCGGATCGTGAGAGCGCCGAGCGCCAGATGCGGCGAGACGCGCGAACAGGCGGTTGCCCCGTCAAGCGGCGACGACATTGCCCGGCGATAGGTCTGCCCACGGGTAGTCAGGAACCCGCCCAGCACCGACAGCGCGTGGTCCCGCCCGCCCGTTTGCCGCTTTGGACAGGGGTCTGGCGCGCATAGGTTTGGGATTGCATCAGAAGCCAAAGCGCATGGCGGCAGTGTTTTGGGTGCGATCACCTGCGCCTGACCGACAAAGACATTGCGCTGCCGCGCCCAGCCATCGCGGCCCCGCAGGCGGCGCACAACACCCGACTGCGGCAGTTCAGTCCATCGCACGCCCTGCCCCCGCGCCCAAGCACCGACGCGTTTGTCGCGGGTGTATGTCCAGGCGTTGCCAGTCTCTTCATGGCTGACCATGTGGTCAAATTTGACCGCTTGGTACATATCCTCGAGCACCTGAACCGCGTCGCCGACCCGGATCACAAGATCGCTGCCCAAACCGCGCAGGGCAGTTTGCAAATCGGCCAGAGACTCTTGCAGAAATGCAAACTGGCGACCGGATGTGTCGGAAAGCGCCCAATAGTCAGGCTCGACGATATAAAGCGGCACAACCAACATATCCCGCGCGGCCAAGGCAAGCGCCGGATGGTCATGAATGCGCAGATCGCGTTTGAACCAAAGCAATGTTGTCATGGTTCGCAAGCTAGGGGGCGCGACGCGCATGACCAGAGCATGTAGCGCAAAGACAATTGGGCACCGCGCCAAATGAATATGATCGACGGCCCCACGCGACCGCTACCCGTTTCCCTTCTTCCCAAACCCGGCTTAGACAATACGTCATGCCCAAAATGACCCATACCGGAGCTTCCCGATGAAAGATGCCGCCCCCCAGACGATCTACCTCAAGGATTACACGCCCTTTGGTTTTACCGTGCAAAGCGTGCATCTGACTTTTCGGCTGGCCCCTACAGCAACACGGGTGATCAGCAAGATCGCGTTTGTGCCCAACCCGGATGCGACGGATCGGGCGTTTTTCCTGCATGGCGAAGACCTTGACCTGAAATGGGCCAAGATCAACGGCACCGATGCTTCCCCCATTCTGGCCGAGGACGGCCTGCGCTGCGACGTGCCAGACGGTCCGTTCACATGGGAGTCCGAAGTCGAGATCAGCCCACAAACCAACACCGCACTTGAGGGGCTTTACATGTCAAACGGCATGTATTGTACCCAATGCGAAGCCGAAGGCTTTCGCAAAATCACCTATTATCCGGACCGCCCAGACGTCATGAGCATTTTTACGGTACGTGTCGAGGGTGAAGAAAAGGTAAAGCTATCCAATGGCAATCCCGTAGGCCGCGGCGATGGCTGGGCCGAATGGCACGATCCATGGCCGAAACCGGCCTATCTTTTTGCCCTGGTGGCGGGGGATCTGGTGAACCACCCCGACAGCTTTACAACCCTTTCGGGCAAAGCGGTTGAGTTGAACATCTGGGTGCGTCCGGGGGACGAGGACAAATGCGCTTTCGGGATGGAATCGCTAAAGAAATCAATGGCTTGGGACGAAAAGGTGTATGGTCGTGAATACGATCTCGACATCTTCAACATCGTTGCAGTGGATGATTTCAACATGGGCGCGATGGAAAACAAGGGGCTGAACGTCTTCAATTCATCCTGCGTTCTGGCCTCGCCCGAGACCAGCACCGATGGAAATTTCGAAAGAATTGAAGCGATTATTGCCCATGAGTATTTCCACAACTGGACCGGGAACCGCATCACCTGCCGAGACTGGTTTCAGCTCTGTCTGAAAGAGGGTCTGACCGTGTTTCGTGACGCGCAATTTACCGCTGATATGCGGTCTGAGCCGGTCAAGCGCATCAGCGATGTTATCGACCTGCGCGCGCGTCAGTTCCCCGAAGATCAAGGCCCGCTAAGCCACCCGGTGCGGCCAGAAAGTTTTCAGGAAATTAACAATTTCTACACCGCTACGATCTACGAAAAGGGTGCCGAAGTGATTGGCATGCTGAAAACGCTTGTGGGGGATGATGCTTATACACGCGCTGTTGATCTGTATTTTGACCGCCATGATGGTCAGGCCTGCACCATCGAAGATTGGCTTTCCGTGTTCGAGGATGCGACGGGCCGCGACCTTGCGCAGTTCAAACTGTGGTATTCCCAATCCGGCACCCCCCGCCTCAATGTGTCTGAGGAATGGGCGAACGGGGTCTATACCCTGAACTTTGCGCAACACACCCCGCCCACGCCAGGGCAGGACATCAAAGACCCCAAGGTCATCCCGATTGCGATTGGATTGCTCAATCCTAACGGCGACGAAGTTGTGCCGACAACAGTGCTGGAAATGACACAAGCCACCCAAAGCTTTGCCTTCGACGGGCTGTCCAGCAAACCGGTGCCGTCGATCCTGCGCGGATTTTCGGCCCCTGTTGTGCTCGACCGCGAGGTGAGCCGCGAAGAACGGGCGTTCCTGCTGGCGCATGACACCGATGCGTTCAACCGCTGGGAGGCGAACCGCAACCTGGCGCGCGATTGTCTGGTGGCTATGATCCGCGAAAGGGCCGCACCGGATACCGCATGGCTGGACGGCTTGGAACGTGTGGTCCGTGACGACACGCTTGATCCGGCCTTCCGCGCGCTGATGCTGTCTTTGCCAACCCAGTCAGAGACGGCACAGGTTGTGTTCGAGCTGGGCACCGTGCCTGACCCCGACGCGATCTGGCAGGCATCCGAGGATTTGCGCAGCCATATGGCCAAGGCATGGCAGGGATTTCTGCCAGAGTTGCGCGCTTCGGTTGCGGTGACTGTTCCCTATGCGCCTGACGCGGATCAATCGGGCAAACGCGCCTTGGGATCATCGTTTTTGGCACTGCACACCCGGCTGGATGGCGGCGCGGCGGCGCAGGCGCAATACAACAGCGCCGACAACATGACATTGCAATTGTCAGCCCTGTCACAGCTGATTGCCGCCGGGATCGGTGACACCGCGCTTGGCGCGTTTGAGGATCAGTGGAAAGACGACCGTCTTGTCATGGACAAATGGTTCGGGCTTCAGGTTGGCATGGCCAAACCCGATGCCGCCGTGGATGTGGCCAAGACCTTGGTGAAACACCCCGCCTTTGACATGGGCAACCCCAACCGCTTTCGCGCCGTGATGGGTGGGTTTGCGATGAACCATGCCGGCTTTCACCGCAAGGATGGTGCCGGCTATACATTTCTTGCCGATTGGCTGATCAAACTGGATGACAAGAACCCGCAAACCACCGCGCGGATGTGTTCGGTGTTCCAGACGTGGAAACGCTATGACACGGATCGACAAGCTCTGATCCAGGCGCAATTGCAGCGGATCAAGGCCAAGCCGAACCTCAGCCGCGACACCGATGAAATGGTCAGCCGTATTCTGGGGTGACGCCATTGGGTTTGGGCGGTCATGCGCCCGCGCACCCAAACCCGTGTTGGGAACCGGCAGCGCAGTGCCTGCGTTACAGACCAAGCGGCATGACATCGCGCATCAGACAACCTGCGGGATTTTTGGCTTGCCCATCTGTGCCAAATGTCCTGCGGTTGTCACGCCATTGTCACGCCGCTCTGGCAGGAGACGCCATATGAAAGACCGGATCGACCCTTTGATAGAAGACCGCGCGCCGTGGTTGTATCGCCCCACGCTGGTCGCTGCGTTGGCACGTCCAGCATTGAACCGATTGCTTGGATATGACCGGACGGTCGAACTTGGCCAAGAGATGGAACACCTATCCTCGGGGTCGATCATGGATATCATGGCAGACCGGCTTGCCCGCGATGTGATCATGTCGGGTCAAGGCCATGTGCCCCGACATGGTGCCGCGCTGATCGTGGCCAACCACCCAACGGGGATTGCCGATGGGATCATCCTGCACGCGCTGCTGCGGTCGATCCGGCCGGACGCGTATTACTTTGCGAACCACGACATTCTCAGGGTACTGCCGCAGATGGGCGACAGGATCGCGCCGGTGGAATGGCGCAAGGACAGGCGCAGCCATGGCAAAACCCGCGAGACGATGATCTTTGCGCGCAAGGCGGTCGAAGAAAGTCGGCTTGGCGTCATTTTCCCGTCCGGACGTCTGGCCAAGCGGCGCGGGTTTCGGCTTCATGAACGGCCTTGGATGGCATCGGCGGCGATGCTTGCGCGAAAATTCAACCTTCCAGTGATCCCTGTGCACCTTCAGGCGCGCAACTCGGCCTTGTTTTACCTGTTCGACGCAATCCATCCGACGCTGCGGGACATCACGCTGTTCCACGAAACACTAAACAAAAACCGCCAACCCTTTGAGATCAAAGTCGGAGAGCCAATATCCCCCAAGGCGCTGCCAGAGAATTCGGAAGACGGGATCGCGCTGTTGCGCCGGGCAACCCTTGCGCTTGGAGAGCCGCAAAAACAAGGTGTGTCGCTTTTGGCAGCGTCGCGGTTTCCCCTCCGGCGCGCCTAGTACCCTTGCGTCGACACAACGCCGTCCCACAGGGCGCGCACAGGCCGTGCGACAGGGCGCAACGACCGCGACAGACCTGCGCAATAAGGCTGCGACCGGGTCCATTTCATCATGTCGGCGCGCTTGGAACCGCTGTGAAACGGGCCCCAGTCTGCCGCAACGCCGCGCATGCCGTGGGACACAACACCATCGCGCGGCACGGTCACGGCCATGATACGCAAAGCGCATTGCAGGTTGGCCGCTCCATTCTTGAGCGCATCGCGAGAGGTGGCATTGCAGCGATAGCCGCGCGCCGTGGCGGGCAGGATTTGCAAAAGGCCGTACCATTTGCCGCCGCCACCGACCGCCTTGGGCTGATAAGTGCTTTCGTGTTTGGCAAGCGTCGACAACAACCCGATCCAGAACGCTTCGCGCCCTGATGAATCGTTGGTGACATAGGCCGGGCACCAGTCACCGATATCCTGGGGCACCGTCCGGGGCAGCACGCTGGCGTGGCTGCGCAACGCGGTCAGGGCGGCGCGCGACCAGCGGTCAGCCTCGCTCCGGTGGCTCCAACGCATATCGGGAAGGGGTGTGTAGGTTCGCGCAACCGGGCGCAAGGACACGGCGACCGCGTTCGTTGACGATCCGTCAACTATTGTGGCAGGTGTCGCAGAAACAGAACCGGCAAGGCCAAGCACAAACACCGCCACGCCTATGATCCCCCAGCGCGACATCGCATGGTGTCTTTCCGAATTTTCGCCCGAAATCAAGAAAAAGCACATCGCGGGCGCAGACTGCGCGGGAAATCGCGCACGCTTGGCCGGCTGGCCGACCCGTGGCCCCCACCCTCACGACGCCCCCGGAATACCCTTGCAAGATCGTTTTGACGCCAGATTTGAGACATGATTTCCCGCTACATCCTTGGCAACAGCCCTGCCCGTCCGGCCACTGTACCGGACAAACCGAAAGCCTGCCAAATGCCTGTTCTGGACAACCTGACCACCTTGATCCGCAAAGCCCGAAGCGCCTCGTATCCCGGTGCGTTGTCCACTTCTGTTTTGCATATCGAAGCCATGCCATTGGTGCCAAAACCAGACATTCCTTTCCTCAAGACCAGCGAGGAAGAAGACCTTCACGATGCCTTGTTCGAGGCGGGTCTGTATCTTGCACGGCAGGACGCATGGGGCACGCTGGGTGACCGCATCCGCACCGCCGATGTCAACCGCGCGACCACACCGGGCGGTGTGCCAGAAGCTGATATTCTTGCCGAGGGTGCGCGCGCCGATGCGGTGACGGCGGCCACACGGGCGGTGTCATTGGGGGACGAGCTTGGTGCGGTGTCGATCACGAACGACATGCAGCTGGTGTTGGACGAGACCAATTTTGATCACGGTGTCGCCTATGTGGTGGCCACCGCGCATATCGACATTGGTTGGGCATGGCGCGGCGAAGGCTGGCGGCAGGATATTCCCGCAGCCCACCGCGCCGCCTTTTTCCGCCACTTCAAATCTGCCGGTGCCCTTATCGACCGCTATGACGCATTTGAACTTGATTCCCCCATGCTTGCCGCTGTGCGCTGTGCGCTGCTGTCATCCGAAACGCGCCCCCGCATCCGGGCCAGCGATGATTACGAAGACCTGATTGATTTGGCCCCTGGCATTGCCAAATACATGCGCGCGCTTGGCAATCATATGTTGCCGCGCTGGTTCGGCAGCTATGAACGGCTGGACCACGAGGCGCGTCGCACGATGGAGCGTACCGCGGATATCTGGGGTGCGGGCGGCTATACCTGGACCTACCTTGATGCGCTGAGCGTCGATGACGACGCTTTTGCCCTGCTGGATGCCGAGCTGTTTTGCAGTGGCCTGCGCGATATCCTGACCCGCCAAAGCGACCAGCACACCGCCAATGTCTTTGCCGCCTATACCGGCACCGCGCTGATCACAAATGGCGTCAACCTTGATGCGCGCAAGCAGATTGCGGCCTGTTTCGACTGGATCGTGACCGATCACCTGACCGAGGTGCATCCGCGTGTGTGGTATGCGGCCAAAGGCGTTTGGGCATCGCGGCTTGACGATCAGGACCGGCTTGCAAAGGGGCGTCAACGGGCCTCGGCGGCATTGACCCGCCACGCCCGCGGACTTGCGCCACTGACCGCACCTTTGGCGGATGACGCATAGGTTCCCAAAACCGCACACCGCCCCCTTGCCCCCTGCCCCCCTCTGGCGTATTCCACGCGGCGTTAATGCCCGAGAGGATGAGCCATGTTGGACCTGAGTTTTGAGACCCCGAAACCCAAGGTGATCGCCGGGGCCAAGCACGACTGGGAACTGGTGATCGGGATGGAGGTCCACGCCCAGATCGCCACGAAAGCCAAGCTGTTTTCCGGGGCATCGACGCAATTTGGCGCGGAACCCAATTCCAACGTCGCCTTCGTGGATGCCGCCATGCCGGGCATGTTGCCGGTCATCAACGAGTTTTGCGTCGAACAGGCAGTGCGCACTGGGCTGGGCCTGAAGGCGCAGATCAACCTTGTCAGCGCCTTTGATCGCAAGAATTATTTCTACCCCGACCTGCCACAAGGCTACCAGATCAGCCAGCTTTACCACCCCATCGTGGGCGAAGGCGAAGTGATCGTGGACATGGAGCCGGGCATCGCGCGGCTGGTGCGGATCGAACGCATCCATATCGAGCAGGACGCGGGCAAGTCGATCCACGACATGGACCCGACAATGTCGTTTGTCGATCTCAACCGGACCGGTGTGGCGCTCATGGAAATCGTCAGCCGCCCCGACATTCGCGGCCCCGAGGAAGCGGCGGCTTATGTGGTCAAGCTGCGCCAGATCCTGCGCTATCTTGGAACCTGTGATGGCAACATGCAAAACGGCAGCTTGCGGGCGGATGTGAATGTGTCGGTGTGCCGCCCCGGTCAATACGAAAAATATCAGGAAACGCAGGATTTTTCCCATCTCGGCACCCGCTGCGAAATCAAGAACATGAACTCCATGCGGTTCATCCAGATGGCGATTGATTTTGAAGCGCGCCGTCAGATCGGCATTCTGGAAGCGGGCGGAACGATTGATCAGGAAACGCGGCTCTACGACCCTGACAAGAACGAAACTCGGTCCATGCGGTCCAAAGAAGAGGCGCATGATTACCGCTACTTCCCCTGCCCCGATTTGCTACCGCTTGAGATCGAGCAGGCATGGGTTGACGAGATTGCCGCGTCCCTGCCCGAGCTGCCAGACGCGAAAAAAGCGCGCTTTGTCAAAGATTTCGGCCTGTCCGAATATGACGCGGACGTGCTGACGGCGGACACTGCGAACGCGGCCTATTTCGAAAGCGTTGTGTCTGCCTGTGGCGACGGCAAGCTGGCCGCGAACTGGGTGATCAACGAATTGTTCGGACGGCTCAAGAAAGAAGACCACGACATTACGCAAAGCCCGGTGTCACCGGTGCAACTGGCTGGCATCATTGCGCTTATCAAGAACGGCGATATCTCGGGCAAGATCGCGAAAGACCTGTTTGAGATCGTCTATACCGAAGGCGGCGACCCGGCCGCGATCGTGGAGGCGCGCGGCATGACCCAGGTGACGGACACTGGCGCGATTGAGGCGGCAGTGGACGAAATCATCGCGGCCAACCCGGCGCAGGTGGAAAAAGCCCAGCAAAACCAGAAACTTGCGGGTTGGTTTGTGGGTCAGGTCATGAAAGCCACAGGCGGCAAGGCCAACCCTGCGGCGGTCAACCAGATCGTGACGTCAAAGCTCGGGCTTTGACGTTGGGCTGACGCTAGGCCGATACCAGTTCTTGCCTTTTTGGCGGCACGCGTGTGTTGGACAGGGCGTGCCTATCCTACGGGGCTGGTCTCGGGCCGTACGCTTGGGTATGAGGGCGACGGTTCAGTTGTGAGGCGTGTTGCATGTTTGAATACAAGGTGGTTCCAGCCCCGGTAAAGGGGATCAAGACCAAAGGCGTCAAAGCACCTGAGGCGCGGTTTGCGCTTGGGGTTGAAGCGGCGATCAATGCGCTGGCGGCGGATGGTTGGGAATACCTGCGTTCAGACGTCCTGCCATCGGAAGAGCGGGTTGGGCTGACCGGATCAGAGACGCATTGGCGGACTCTGCTGGTTTTTCGTCGTGCACTTGTCACCCCCCCTGCATCGGACACGGCACAGGCGCGGGTTGAACCGATGTTGACGGCGGCCCAGGCTGATGTCGCCGAGACGGCCTCAGACGCTGCGCAAACCCCTGCCACCAAAATCGAGTTCGAAGAGGGCCTTGAGGAAACGCGGCCTGCCTGAGCGGTGGTGGGCAAGGTTGCCCACCCGAAAAGATGTAGCTTACGTGTCGAGATCCATCGACAGCGCGTGAATGGCCGCGACCAGCTCTGGCCCCAAAGCGCTGTGCACCATGCGGTGACGGCTGATGCGGGACTGTCCGGCAAAGGCGTCCGAGCGCAGGATCACGTGAAAATGGCTCTCGCCGCCTTCTTGAAATCCGGAATGGCCACGATGCGCTTCGCTGTCATCGCGCACTGTGAGTTCCCGCGGAGCAAGGGCTGCGCGCAATCGTGTTTCAATCTGTTCGGTTCTCGTCATTTTTTTCGCGTCCTGCACCTTACCTCTGTCGCGTTATGGTCTAGACTGTTGCCTCCGAGTCGAAAAGGGCAGGCAATGAGCAAATCAGATCCATTCGGTTTCGATATGTCGATCAAGTCGGCAAAAAAGAAGAACCCCCGGGGCCGACGGGGTATGTCGGGCGCATCCGAAACGTCGGTGCGCATCTGTGACCATGAGGGCTGTGAGGAAGCGGGCAAGTTCCGTGCGCCAAAAGCGCCGGACGTGCTTGATGACTTTTTCTGGTTCTGCCAAGAGCATGTGCGCGAATACAACAATAAGTGGAATTTCTTTGACGGAAAGACCGAGGCCGAGATGAACGCGCAGGCGTCCTCGGACAAGGTGTGGGAACGCAACACCAAGGACTGGCGCGATCCCGAGGCCAAGGCCTGGGCCCGATTGGGGATTGAGGACCCGCATCAGGTGCTTGGCAACAACGCAACGCGCAACCCCGGAAAGGCCGGCAGCTCGGCGGGCTTTAACAAACGATTGCCGCCCACAGAACGCCGGGCGATTGAGATCCTTGAGGGCAAAGACAGCTGGACCAAGGCGGAAGTGCGCAAGTCCTACAAGGCGTTGATCAAGGTGTTGCACCCGGACATGAACGGCGGCGACCGATCGCAGGAAGAACAGTTGCAGCTGGTGGTCTGGGCCTGGGATCAGATCAAGGACAGTCGGAATTTCAAGTAGCGGATCAGCGGGATGTGGCGGACAGATCTGCCCACCCTCTGCGTGCTGACCCGACCAAATCTGGTTTTGCGTATTTTCAAAAAGAAAAAGCCGGGGATGGCGCGCTGTCCCCGGCTTCTTCTTTTTTCATATATGCCCGTGGCCAAAACTTGGCTGGATGTGTCTTTGGGTCAAAGCACGTCGTCAAGAACCCGTTTTAGGCGCGCGACGGTGGCATCCACGTCATAAAGCTTGTCGAGGCCAAACAAGCCAAGCCGGAAGGTGCTGAATTCGGGCGGCTCATCGCATTGCAGCGGCACTCCGGCCGCGATTTGCATGCCGCGCGCGGCAAAGGCGCGGCCAGATTGGATTTCGGGGTCTTTCGTGTAGCTGACAACCACGCCCGGCGCGCCGAACCCGTCTGCCGCAACGGACTGGATGCCACGCGCTTTCAGATCGGCGCGCACAGCATTGCCCAGCGCCCATTGCGCGTCTTTGAGTTTGTCAAAACCGTATGCCTGCGTTTCCAGCATGGTATCGCGGAACGCCTTTAGGCCGTCAGTGGGCATGGTCGCATGATAGGCGTGGCCTCCACCCTCATAAGCCAGCATGATCTGGTGCCATTTCTTGAGGTCGGTGGCAAAGCTGTTCGACGTGGTGTCCTGCATCCGGGCAACCGCTCGATCCGACAGCATCACGAGGCCCGCGCAGGGGGTCGCAGACCAGCCTTTTTGCGGGGCAGAGATCAGCACGTCGACGCCTGTCGCTTTCATATCGACCCACGCACAGCCGGACGCGATACAATCAAGCACCATCAGAGCGCCAACTTCGTGGGCGGCAGCGGCAAGCGCGGTCACGTAGTCGTCAGGCAGGATGATGCCTGCGCTGGTTTCCACATGCGGCGCAAAAACGATGTCGGGTTTTTCGGCGCGAATGCGGGCGGTCACGTCCTCGATGGGTGCAGGCGCGAACGGAGCCCACGCTGCGTTCCCGGTTTGGCGGGCCTTGATCACCACTGTGTCGCCACCAAACTGGCCCGCATCGAAAATCTGCGTCCAGCGATACGAGAACCAGCCATTGCGCACGATCAGGGTCTTGGCCCCCTGCCCGAACTGACGTGCGACCGCCTCCATCCCGTAGCTGCCGCCACCGGGCACAAGCACCACCGCATCGGCCTGATAGACCTCTTTCAGCATGCCCGAGATATCGGTCATCACTTTTTGGAAGCTGACGGACATGTGATTGAGCGACCGGTCGGTGAAAACAACCGAGAATTCATCAAGACCTGTGGGGTCAACTGTGTCGAGCAAAGCCATTGGCGTGCCTCCCTGAGCGTTTGCACCGGGGTAACCGCTGGGGCGCGGTATGGCAAAGTCTACTTTGGTGTACCGACACGGAAAGCCACGTTCGAACTTAGCCGATCGGACCCGGAAGGCGCTCTTCGGAAAGCAGGACATTGGCGTCAATATTGCCCACCCCGGGCAGCGTCATGATGCGTCGGCGCAGAACGCGTTCGAAATCGGCAATGTCCCGTGCCACCACCCGGAGGCGGTAATCATACGAGCCAAGCACATGCTCGACGGTTTGCACTTCGGGGATTGCTGTGACGGCACGTTCGAAATCTTCAAGACTGACGCGGCCTTTGGTGGCAAGCTTGATCCCCAGAAAGACCGTGACGCCAAACCCAAGCGCTTGCGCATCAAGGTCGAGCCGGTGGCCCCGAAAGACACCTGCGTCCTTGAGACGTTTGAGCCTGCGCCACGCAGCGGGCTGGCTGAGGCCAAATTGGCGGCCCAATGCGCCTGCACTGATAAGCGCATCTGCGGCCACGGCGCGGATCATGGCACGGTCGGTGTCGTCAAGGTCGATCACGGCGGGGCCCCTATATGGGTAATGTTTCGTCGAACTTGACGCGGGCGACATGCATCAGCGCTTCGACATCAGCGATATGCGGCAGGGTCAGCAGCTTGTCCCGGTAGACCTGCTGGTAATGCGGCATGTCACGGGCGATCACGGACAGGCGCGCATCGACTTGCCCAAGAAAGGTTTGCGCCTCGATCACCTCGGGGACAGAGCGGGCAGCAGCGAGGAATTCATCGAAAGCGCGCGGCTGGGTCTTGTCAAGCTGGACTCGCAGCGAAACTTCTACGCTGTAGCCGAGGGCTGCCCAATCTATGACCGTGGTGACGGCGCGGAGGATACCTGCCTCGCGCATCCGTTGCAGACGCCGCGCGCAGGTCGCCGTGGACACCCCAGCAAGATGCGCAAGCTCGGCGATGGGCAGGGTCGGGTCGGTCTGGAATCGGCGCAGGATGCGTTTGTCAGTATCGTCGAGCATGAATTCTACGACTCTGTATCATTATGGGCATGTATTTCTCGCAAATATCGGATCATTGGTCAAATGGCTGCGCGGAATGCAACATGATGCGGAACCACACGCCGCGTCACACAAAAGCCTTTGAAACCTGGTGGGGGATTTCATACACTTGACGTAAGGGCGCGCGAAAAAAGCAGCGCCCACGGCAGGTGCAGGACGTGGCCGAGCGAACGATATACATTTTTGCCAAAAGCACGGTGACGATCACCCGGGATCTGGGCGGCGGTGCGACAAATCAGGGCGATGTCATCGGCGCGGCGCTGAACGGTGATGCGTTCAGTTGGGAGAATCCCAGTAACCTCAGCCTGACCTTTTCCGGACCGATGGTCGGCCTCACCTTCAATGACAGTGATGGCATACTGACGGATGACCCCTATTCCGGGGCAACCGTCGTAGATCAGCAGCTGACCGCGCCGGTGACGATCAACGGCGTAACCTATACCCCAAGCAGCGAGACGGTGCGGTGGCGCAACCCGCAGCCCGTGACGGTCGAAAACGAATACGAGGTCACGCTTTTTGATGGGGCGGGCACAGCCTATCGCATGGTGGGCGTGTCGATCACACAAGGCTATTCGACCACCGTGGTGGGTGTCACCTTTGACGGGCCTGCGCCATCTGCGGGCACTACGCTGCGTTATATTCAGGGTGTGTCGAGCTATGGCGGCAGTGGCCAATCGGTCCCCATTCCGACGGCGGCGGTGTGTTTTCTGGCGGGCACGATGATCGAAACGGCGCAAGGCCCCTGCCCGGTCGAAACTCTGACCGAAGGCCAGTCTGTTCTGACATTGGATCACGGATATGAGCCGATCCGTTGGATTGGCCATGGCAAAGTATGCGGGTTTGGTCGGCTTGCGCCTGTGTGCATCGCTGCCGGGGCGCTGGGCAATCGACGCGATTTGTACCTGTCGCCCAATCACCGGGTGTTGCTGCGGTCCCCCTTGGCGGAGTTGTGGTTCGGTCAGCCAGAGGTGCTGGTGCCAGCCAAAGCTTTGGTAAATGGCGGCCCAATCCGGTCGGTTCCGATGGCGCGGGCCGACTATTACCACATCCTCCTTGATACGCACCGAATGGTGTTTTCTGAAGGAATCGCTACAGAAAGCCTTTTTACCGGAGCCATGGCCCGGAACATTTTGGATCCCGACGCGCTCGCTGAGCTATACGCGATATTCCCGTCACTGGCCGATGACGGCATAGAGCTGAGCTATCTCGGGCTGACTGTGCGGGAAACACAGTCACTGATGCGCGGTGCGACAGGGTGCGCACTTCACTCTGTGCAGCTGTGCGCTGCATGACGGAACAAATTACGCATGATTTTCTCGCAAAATGTCAAATTTTTGCATGACGTCAGCAAACATATTGAAAATTGCAATAAATTTGACGGCACATTGATCCTGCCGATGCCTATGATGCGCCGGACATCACTGAAAGGACAACCCGATGCGCGTTTACTATGATCGCGATTGCGACATCAATCTTATCAAAGACATGAAAGTGGCCATTCTGGGCTACGGCAGCCAGGGCCACGCCCACGCGCTGAACCTGCGGGATTCCGGTGCGAAGAACGTCGTTGTGGCGCTGCGTGAAGGCTCCCCCTCGGCCAAGAAAGCCGAAGGCGAAGGCCTTAAGGTTATGGGCATCGCCGAAGCGGCGGCCTGGTGTGACCTGATCATGTTCACCATGCCCGATGAGCTTCAGGCAGAAACCTACAAGAAATATGTGCATGACAACCTCAAGGACGGCGCGGCGATTGCCTTTGCCCACGGTCTGAACGTGCATTTCGGCCTGATCGAACCCAAGCCGGGCACCGACGTCATCATGATGGCCCCCAAAGGCCCCGGCCACACCGTGCGCGGCGAATACACCAAAGGCGGCGGCGTGCCCTGCCTTGTCGCGGTTCACAATGACGCGTCGGGCCGCGCGCTCGAAATCGGTCTGAGCTATTGCTCTGCCATCGGTGGCGGCCGTTCGGGCATCATCGAGACCAACTTCCGCGAAGAGTGCGAAACCGATCTGTTCGGCGAACAGGCGGTTCTGTGTGGCGGTCTGGTCGAACTGATCCGCATGGGTTTTGAGACGCTGGTTGAAGCCGGGTACGAGCCGGAAATGGCGTATTTCGAGTGCTTGCACGAAGTGAAGCTGATCGTGGACCTGATCTACGAAGGCGGCATTGCCAACATGAACTACTCGATCTCGAACACGGCCGAGTACGGCGAATACGTATCCGGTCCGCGCATTCTGCCTTACGCCGAGACCAAAGCGCGCATGAAAGAGGTTCTGACCGACATTCAGACCGGCAAATTCGTGCGGGACTTCATGCTGGAAAACGCTGTGGGTCAACCGTCGTTCAAAGCAACACGCAAGATCAACGATGCGCACCAGATCGAAGCCACTGGCGAAACCCTGCGTGGCATGATGCCGTGGATTTCGGCTGGCAAGATGGTCGACAAATCGAAGAACTGATCTCAGCGATCTGTTGTGATTTTTGGGGCGGCCTTTACGGGCCGCCCTTTTTCCGTTGTCAGCCCCCCGGACACGATGTGTTGACGTATCTCAGCTTTGCGCTGACGCAAAACAGTTTTCCCTTTCTACATATCGTCTTTGAGCTGCACCACACACCACGCCAACAGCGCGAGAAGAATGACGATGGGTAGAATGAAAAACGCGTCCATTTGGTTCTCCTGATAGGATCTGGGCCCAAGATTTGGGTGTTGATGCGCCAAGAGCGCACCCCTAAAGAGCTAGTTGCCCCGACCACAGTTGCAATGTTTTGCGGCATGTCCGGTGGCCACATCGTCAAGGATGCCCAATACTTATGCAAAATCCACCCGAAATCACCCCAGTGAACTGGGTCATGGTCGGCGTGCTGGGCCTTATCTGGGGTGCCACATTCCTGTTCATCGAATTGGCACTTGAAGGCATCACACCCTTCTGGCTGGCCGCAGGGCGGATCGGGTTTGCGGCACTTTTGGCGGTTGCCGTCTGGCGCTGGCGCGGCGGGCGGGTGTTCACCACACAGGACACAGCGTGGACGCCCCTGGTGGCCTCTGGCGTGCTCAACTCGGCGATCCCGTTCATGCTGCTGAGTTGGGGGCAACAAACCGTCACATCGGGCTTTGCCGGAGTGTCGATGGCAACGGTGTCGCTGATCGTGCTGCCGCTGGCGCATCTATGTGTCCCCGGAGAACAGATCACACTACGCCGGTTGATCGGGTTGATCATCGGCTTTGTGGGCGTAACCGTCTTGTTGGGCGGACAGGTCTTTGCCTCAAGCGGCGATCCGTTGGAACCGTTTGGACGGTTGGCCTGCCTTGGCGCTGCAGCCTGCTATGCGGGCAGTTCGGTGCTGGTGCGCCGCTTGCCGCCGATTGATCCGTTTGGCCTCGCAGCCCTGTCACTGGTGTTTGGATCCTTGCTTGTCGTGCCCACCGCCTGGGCTGTTGAAGGACCGCCGCCTATGCCGGCCACGGACATTCTGCTGTTGATCGCCATTTTGGGATTGATCCCGACAGCAGGCGCAAATCTCTTGCGTATTCTGGTCATTCGCAGCGCCGGACCCGTGTTCATGTCGCTGGTCGGCTATCAGGTACCGATGTGGTCGGTGATCCTTGGCATCGTGATCCTGGGCGAAGCGTTCACGCCCGTCCTGTTGCTGGCGATGGGGTTGATCCTGCTCGGCATGTGCATCACCCAATGGGGCGCATTGCAGCGGTTGTTCCGGCGCAAGCCTAGTCCCAACAGCTGACCAGAACGGTCATTGCCGCAGCCTTTTGTGTCAGGTCCACCGGGTCGAGCCGTGCAAGGGCTGGTGTGATCTGAGGCGACACACCGGCCCGTTCCAGAAGCCCGCGCAGGGCAGAGCCCTTGGCGGCAAAGTTGACACCGTCGGGCAATTGCCGCCCACCCGCGCTGTGCGGGACCAACATGCCAAGCACGGCACCACCCTCGTCAAGAACCGGACCGCCCGCATCCCCATCAAGCGTGGTGATGTCGAGACGGCTGAGTGTGTCTTCACCATTCAGACCTTGCAGATCGGACAAGCGGCCAAAGGTCATGGTCGCCGATGGCAACACGCCCCCGAACGAAAACCCGGCCACAGCGATCTCGGATTGCAGGCGCGGGCTGCCATCGCGGAACTGTGCCACGGCATTGGGGGCCAGCGGCTGCGTTGCGCGCAGTACGGCAATGCCCAGCGACGGATCGGTGGCCATAACCTCGGCGTCGTATTCAGTGTTGAGCGTGATCCGGCCACATTGCGCCACGGCGGCTTGGGTGGTGACCACCCTGCCCTGACGGTCAACGAAAAAGCCCGATGCGGTCAGCTTGGGCTTGCGAATGCTAAGACCCGCAACAAGGTCGATGCGCTGGCTGTCTTCGGCGATGGTGGCAGGGTCCAACACCCCGTCAATGGGTGCAAAGCTGCTTTGCATGGCGGCCAGAATACGGGTGCGGCGCTCTTCCTCTCCGGTGGGCCAGATCAGGGTGAAGCCCTTGATCGCATCCCCGTCAAGCCGCGCTTCGGTGTGGGACACGATGCGGCCATTTTGCCCGGTCAGGGTAAAGCTGTCGCGGTCTCGATCGCGGTCGCCTTCGAGCGGGACAATGTCGAGGGTCTGCATGATCTCATAGAGACCGGAAAGACGGTCGCGGTCGCCCGGTTGGCTGATAAGCAGGATGCGTGCGCCCTCGACCGTGCCGGTCGGCTCAAAATGGGCAAACGGGCTGTCATAGCGATCAAACGCCACAGCGCCCAAAGGCAGATCAATAGCGATGCCAGCACGGGTGTCGCGCACGGTCTGGATATCCATACCGTCCAGCACCGCATTGAATTGACGGAAGAGTTCACCGCGCTGCGCAGTGGTCAGGACGCCAGTGTTCTCCAACCCGTTGGCCGATTGCCAGTTGCGCATGGCAGCGCGGGTGCCACGACCAAACGCACCGTCAATGGCCGCGTTGTAAAACCCCGCCCATTGAAGTGCAATTTGCAGGTCTTCACGCTCTGCACGTGTCAAAAGCGCCTCTGAGGCGGCAGCTTCGCGCGGGGATTCGTCGGGTACAACGGGCAACGGTGCGGGCTCTGGTTCAGGTGCGGCGGTGACCACAGGGTCCTCGACGACAGGCGTGCTGACCGCGGGACCGGCGCCAATCGGCCAAATGCGCTGACCGTAGCGATCGGCATTTTCAACATAGCTGTCGCTTGGGATCAGGCGTTGCGCACGCAGGTCGCGCAGCACACGGGTCGCCTCGTCGCGCGGATACGGGCCAAGTGCGATACCGTACCACCCAAGGCCAAGGTCAAAGCCGTTCACATCCGGCAGGATAGCAGCAAAGTCGCGCAGACGGTTTTCGGTCACCGACAGGCTGGGATGCGCTTCGATTTGAACAAACGCGTTGTCCTGCGCCGCTGCCGCATGGACCCACACGACAAGCGTCGCCACCACCGAAAAGAAAAGTTTGCGCATCATACCGAAAGCCACCTAACCGAAAAAAGCCGTTTCAACGTCCCGCTCTACCAAGAATGGGTCGACACTGGAACGCGAAAATTAGGCGCTCTCGCGCAATTGACCCTTGGACCCCATGCGCCTAATCAGACGCCAGAACAAACCGGGGTGCCATCGCCATGGATCAGACCATCACGAAGCCACGCAGTTTTCAGGAAATCATCCTGCGGCTCCAGTCCTACTGGGCCGATCGGGGCTGTGCGATCATGCAGCCCTACGACATGGAAGTCGGTGCTGGCACTTTCCACCCGGCCACGACGCTGCGGTCGCTTGGGTCGCGCCCTTGGGCTGCGGCCTATGTGCAACCGTCGCGCCGCCCCACCGATGGGCGCTACGGTGAAAACCCAAACCGTTTGCAGCATTATTACCAGTACCAGGTGCTGATCAAACCGTCACCGCCTGACCTGCAAGACCTGTATCTCGGATCACTCCGGGCCATTGGGATCGATATGGCGCTGCACGACATCCGTTTTGTCGAGGACGATTGGGAAAGCCCGACGCTCGGCGCGTGGGGGCTTGGCTGGGAAGTGTGGTGCGACGGGATGGAAGTGTCGCAGTTCACGTATTTCCAACAGGTTGGCGGGCATGATTGCCACCCGGTGTCGGGCGAACTGACCTATGGGTTGGAACGCTTGGCGATGTATGTGTTGGGTGTCGATCACGTTATGGATATGCCCTACAATGATCCCGACGCGCCGATTGCGTTGCTCTACGGCGATGTGTTCCGCCAGACCGAACAGGAATATTCCCGCTGGAACTTTGATGTTGCAGACACCGATATCCTGCTGCGCCACTTTGAAGAGGCCGAGGCGGAATGTGCCCGCATTCTGGATCAGGACGCCGACGACCCCAAGACCGGCAAGCGGATCATCATGGCGCATCCCGCCTATGACCAATGCATCAAGGCAAGCCATATCTTCAACCTGCTGGACGCGCGCGGCGTGATCTCGGTCACCGAACGCCAGTCCTATATCGGGCGGGTGCGGACACTGGCGAAACGCTGCGCTGATGCATTTGTGCAAACCGAGGCCGGGGGCCTTGCCGCCTGATGGCACACGCCAACCGAAATACGGCTTTGCGGCGGGCCAAATACGGTCTGATGCAGCACCTTCCGGGGGCGCTTGGGCAAAAATATCGCCGCAAGCTGCGCAAGCTTGTCGACACGCCCCGTGCCGAAGCCGCATTTCGCGCGGCCTTGGCCGGGGCCGAGGGCCAGATCTGCATCGACCTCGGGGCCAATCTGGGTCAGCACACACGCATCATGGCGGCGCAGGCCGCCAAGGTCTATGCGTTTGAGCCCGACCCTTGGACAGCAGCGGAACTGCGGACCCGTCTGGCCGACATCCCCAATATAGAGATTGTCGAGGCCGCCGCAGGCACGGCCGAGGGAACGTTTCCGCTTTATCGGACCGCGTCCTTTGACAGTGACCCTGAAGAACAATCGCAATCCTCCTCGCTCATGGCGGCGAAACGCAACATCGACACCAGCAGCGCGGTGGATGTTGCGGTGATCGATTTTCCCGCCTTCCTGCAAAATCTGAATGCGGATATTGCGGTGATCAAAATGGATATCGAAGGGGCGGAAGTACCGCTTCTGGAGGCGCTTTTTGACCATCCGGTAAAATCCCGGATCAAACATCTGTTTGTCGAGACCCACGAAAGCCGTATCCCCGAGCTACTGGAGCGCACAAACGCGCTGCGCAGCCGGGCTGCGCAAATGACACAGCCCCTTGTGAACATGGATTGGAAATAGACGATGACCGGCAAAATCCTTAGCATCGTCATAGCCGTCAGTGCCGTGATCGCGGGCGTCGCAATGTATTACCTTCAAGTGTATGCATTCTACGACACAGTTACTCCGTCTGGTACGGATGATGTCCAACTCACCACGCTGGACGGCACGCGCGAGGTTATTCTTTATGAGGATTTCCAAGCGATTGACTCCGAAAGCTCGCCCATCCGGTTCAGAGCGTGCTTTACCACGCAGACGCCCATCTCGACCCTGTCGGCGACCTATGAGCCCTATCCGGGCGCAGCCCCGCGCAACGCGCCGGGGTGGTTTGAATGCTTTGACGCCGACGCCATCGGCAACGACATCCGCGATGGGCGCGCGCAGGTGTTTACCAGCCAGCGCAACCGCGAATTCGGGATCGACCGTGTGGTCGCCATCACCGAAGATGGACGCGGCTATATCTGGCACGAAATCAACGATTGCGGCGACAAGGCCTATGACGGCAGCCCGCTGGGCGACGACTGCCCTGACCGCGAAATTGGAGGCAATTGATGCCCGACCTTATGATCGAGCTTTTTTCCGAAGAAATCCCCGCCCGCATGCAGGCGAAGGCCGCGGATGACCTTAGGACGCGCGTGACCAATGGGCTGGTGGATGCCGGTCTGACCTATGCCGGGGCTGTGGCTTATGCGACGCCGCGCCGGTTGACATTGCGGGTCGATGGCCTGACCGATCGGTCCCCGGATGTGACCGAAGAACGCAAAGGCCCGCGCGTCGATGCGCCCGAAAAGGCAATTGACGGCTTCCTGCGCGGGGCTGGCGTGACGCGCGCCGATCTGGTGGAGCGGGACGAAAAGAAGGGCCGCGTGTTTTATGCGGTGATCGACAAACCGGGCCAAGCCGCGGCTGACATCGTCGCCACCGTGCTTGAGGACACGATCCGCAATTTCCCGTGGCCCAAGTCGATGCGCTGGGGGGCCGGATCGTTGCGCTGGGTGCGCCCGTTGCACCGTATCCTGTGCGTGCTGACGCGCGAAGACGGCTCAGAGGTGGTGCCGCTTGATGTGGACGGCATCGTGTCGGGGCGCAGTACCGAAGGGCACCGTTTCATGGCGCCCAGTGCGTTCGATGTGACCAGCTTTGATGATTACGAGGCCAAGCTCAAACGCGCCTTTGTGGTGCTCGATGCCGCCGAACGGGCCGAGGCGATCTGGCAGGACGCGACCAATCAGGCCTTTGCCAACGGTCTTGAAGTGGTTGAAGACGCGGGACTTTTGGCCGAAGTGGCAGGGCTTGTGGAATGGCCGGTTGTGCTCATGGGTACGATTGGCGCAGATTTCCTGGGCCTGCCGCCCGAGGTATTGCAGACCTCCATGAAAGAGCATCAGAAGTTCTTTTCGGTGCGCAATCCAAAGACCGGGCGGATCGAACGGTTCGTCACCGTCGCCAATGTTGAAACCGCCGATCACGGCGCGACGATCCTTGCGGGGAACCAGAAGGTGCTGTCAGCGCGGCTGTCGGATGCCAAGTTCTTTTGGGAGAACGACCTGCGCGTTGCCAAGGATAGGGGTTTGACGGCGTGGACAGACAGCCTGTCGAACGTGACCTTCCACAACAAACTGGGATCGCAGAAAGCCCGGATCGAGCGGATCGCCGCGTTGGTGCGGGAGCTGGCCCCTATGGTAGGCGCGGATGCCGAACTGGCGGAACAGGCGGCGCGTGTGGCGAAGGCCGATCTGGCGTCGGAAATGGTATATGAATTCCCAGAACTTCAGGGGCTTATGGGGCGCTATTACAGCGATGCGGCAGGGCTACTTTCGGAAGTTGGGGTTGCGTGCCAGGAACATTATTCGCCGTTGGGGCCGTCGGACGATGTGCCCTCAACGCCGGTATCCGTGGCCGTGGCGCTGGCCGACAAGATCGACACGCTGACCGGGTTCTGGGCGATTGACGAGAAACCCACGGGGTCGAAAGACCCGTTCGCGCTGCGCCGTGCGGCGTTGGGTGTTATTCGGTTGGTGTTGGAGAATGGGTTGAAACTTAGCCTGCGGAAAAGCATTTCGCAGGCTTGGGAAACGATTGCCGTCAACGGTGACAACTCTGCGATTGCTAGCGAGACGACGACATATGAGACCGACGAGAAACCCCGATTTAGTATCATTCAGCTGGACAAAAAGGAACTGCGGTCAAAAGACTGGCCAATTGTTATGCTCATGAAATCAAGTGAATTGAGCCTACCGGGTGAACAACCTTGGATCAATCCGAATGACATCCAAGCAATTATTCTTGGCCGGCGAATTGTTGAGGACGATCTCCTCTCCTTCTTCCACGACCGCCTCAAGGTCTACCTCCGCGACCAAGGCGTGCGGCATGACGTGATTGACGCCTGCATTGCGATGCCCGGCAATGATGACCTCGCGCTTTTGGTCAAGCGGGCCAAGGCATTGCAGGCCGTACTTGAGACAGAGGACGGGGAAAACCTTGTGCAGGGGTTCAAGCGCGCCAACAACATCCTGACCCAGGCCGAGGAAAAGGACGGGGTCGAATACTCCTACGGGGGCGATCCTAAATTCGCCGAAGACCCAACAGAGATCGCGCTGTTCGAGGCGTTGACCAAGGCCGAGGCCAGGATCAAACCCGCCATGCAGGCGCAGGATTTCAGCGCGGCAATGGCGGCAGTGGCCGATCTGCGCGGGCCGGTGGATGCGTTCTTTGAGGCGGTGCAGGTCAATGCAGACAGCGCTGTCCTGCGGCGCAACCGTTTGAACCTGCTCAGCACGATCCGCACGACCTGTCTGCAAGTGGCGGATCTGACGCGCATCGAGGGGTGATTTTTCCACCCGGCACGGCAGTGCAAACCCCGGCTTGGCCTTTTGCAATGATGCGCTGATCTGCGCCATCAATGCCCCTTGTCAGACCGCGCTGCAAACGTATGCTGCGCGGAACTCCAAGAGGTGCTGCGGTGCAGAAACCAAGTCCTGACAACCCGGATGTGACGCTGATCACAGCCACGTCACCCATGACCACCCCCACCCACGGGGGCCGCGCGAAGTGTTTGCAGCGCTTGGTGCGGCTGGATTTGCCTGTACCGCGCACGGTGGCGTTGTCTTTTACAACCGTGCACCAGATCGCAGCGGGCTATCGTCCCGATGTGACGGGTGTTTTGGCGCAATTCGATCCCAACGCGTTGCTGTGTGTGCGACCGTCATCGGAAGACCCCGATTGGGGCGGTCCGGGTGCAGTGCTCAATATCGGGATGAACGATGCGCGCTATGTCGATCTGTGTGATCAGATCGGCAAGGCGGCGGCGACCGAGATTTATCTGCGCTTTGTCGTGAACTACGCCGTGGATGTGGCGCGCCTTGATGCCGAAGGGTTCGACGATATCGACGGCGACGATCATGATGCGCTGATCGAGGCGTTGCAGCTCTACGAGGAAGAGGCGGAAGAACCGTTCCCGCAAGACCCGGCGGTGCAATTGGCCGAAATCCTGCGGTCCATGGCCCGGGCGTGGGAAGGCACGACAGCCCGGCTTTTGCGGCAGGCCAAAGGTGCGCCCGTCGATGCGGGGCTTGGCCTTGTGGTGCAGGAAATGGCGCTGGGTCTGGGCAGCGGTGAATGCGGATCGGGGGTGTTGCAGCTTGTCAATTCCGTAACGGGCTTGCCGCAAGTCACAGGCCGATACCTCAGCCAGAGCCAGGGGCGCGAGGCGCTGGACGGCGGCGCGGAATCGATCTTCCTTGAGAAAGACCCGCGCGGCCCGTCGCTTGAAGACTTGGCTCCAGAAGCGTTTGCCGCGTTGAAGGACCACGCGGCGTTGATGCGCGCGCGGCTGCGTGAAGAAATGCAGATCGAGTTCACCATCGAAAATGGCCGCTTGCACATTCTAGATGGGGTCCGGGTCGATCGCAGTGCGCGTGCAGCGTTGCGGATCGCGGTGCGGCTGGCCGAGGACGGGATCATCACCCGGCAAGATGCTGTCATGCGGATCGAACCGCGCGCATTGTCTGAATTGTTGCACCGGCAGGTCGCGGCCAAAGCCAAGCGCGACGTTCTGGGATCCGGCATTGCGGCAAGCCCCGGCGCCGCAACCGGGCGCATCGTGTTTTCCTCCGAAGCCGCACAGGCAAGTGCGGCGCGCGGCGAGGCCTGTGTGCTGGTGCGGCGCGAGACCAGTCCCGAGGACATTCGCGGCATGCATGTGGCGTCAGCAGTGCTCACCGAACGCGGCGGCATGACCAGCCACGCTGCCGTGATCGGTCGCGGGCTTGGACTGCCCTGCGTTGTGAACGCGGTGAACCTGCGCTTTCAGGTCAAGCGCAAATCGCTTGTCGCCAGCGACGGGCGGCTTTTGCGCGAAGGCGACGAGATCACGGTAGACGGCACCAATGGTCAGATCCTTGCCGGATCGGTCGAGATGATCGAAGCGGTGTTGGACGAGACCTTCCGCACCTTTATGAGCTGGGCCGACGCAGAGCGCGATATCGGTGTGCGCGCCAATGCCGACACGCCGGCGGACGCGAAAACCGCGTTGCATTTCCGCGCCCAGGGGATCGGGCTGTGCCGGACCGAACACATGTTCTTTGAGGCCGAACGCCTGACGCCGATGCGCGAGATGATCTTTGCCCAGAACCCCCAAGACCGGCAAGCGGCGTTGGAATTGGTGCTGCCGATGCAGCGGGCGGATTTTCTTGAACTGTTCCAGATCATGCAGGGCCAGCCCGTGTGCATCCGTCTGTTTGACCCGCCCTTGCACGAATTCCTGCCGACCAGCCGCGCCGGTCAGCGCGAGCTGGCCGAGGCGCTCGATATTCCGGTCAGCGATGTCACCCGCCGGATCGACAGCCTTGCGGAATATAACCCGATGCTGGGGATGCGCGGCGTGCGACTGGGCATCACCGTGCCCGAGATTTACGATATGCAAGCCCGCGCGATCTTTGAGGCGACAGTCGAAGCAGGGCGCGAGGGCATCACCGTGGTGCCAGAAATCATGGTCCCGCTGGTGTCAGCCAAGCGCGAGGTTGAACTGGTGCGCGCCCGTGTCGAGGCTGTGGCGGCCGCCGTGCGCACCGAAAGCAGCACTGAATTCACCTACCGTTTGGGCGTTATGGTCGAGACACCGCGCGCCTGTTTGCGGGCAGGCGATATCGCCGAGCACACCCACTTCCTGAGTTTTGGCACCAATGACCTGACTCAGATGACCTACGGCCTGTCGCGTGATGATGCCGGGCGGTTCATGTCGGAATATGTGCGGCAGGGTGTGTTTACGGAAGACCCATTTCACATCCTTGATACAGAAGGGGTGGGAGAATTGTTGCGGCTGGGCGTGGTGCGGGGTCGTGCCGCGCGTCCAAACGTGGTTTTATCTATTTGCGGTGAACATGCCGCCCATACCGATTCGATTGCCTTCTGTCGGGCAGCGGGATTCGACTATGTCAGCTGCTCTCCGTTCCGGGTTCCGGTGGCGCGACTGGCTGCCGCACAACTTGCGTTGGCCGACAAGATACGGTAGCAATCGGCACCTTTCGGCCCAGATTTTGCCACAATCCGGCAAAGCCTCTGAGCTGTGCACGGAGCGCATAGCCCCATAACTTGTAGAAAATAAATTTTTTCTGTAACAGCCCGTCGAACGCGCGGCGCTGCTATCTTTTTGTGCATCTCGCCGCCACCCACAACACTGCGAGATGAACACTCCGCATGACGCGATTGTTTGCTTTGATTATGGCGGCCGCCGTCCTGGCGTCCCCGACCTTTGCGGAAAGGTCGAAGGACGCAGCGCAAGGTCTTGTTGCGCGAGAACACATTGGACTGAAATCCGCCGGTCAAGAGCATTTGACATCGCTGGTCACACCGGTTTCTCGCAAGGGCGCGATATACAATGCATCCTGGCTGAATGCACAAAGCAAGGCCTCGGGCGGCGCGCAATGGGAATGTCTGGCCGAAGCGCTGTATTTCGAAGCGCGCGGCGAAACGGTCAAGGGCCAGTTTGCGGTGGCCGAAGTGATCATGAACCGGGTCCAGAGCGCGCGCTTTCCCAACAGCGTCTGCGGCGTGATCAATCAAGGCACCGGCAAGAAATACCAATGCCAGTTCACCTATACCTGCGATGGCATTCCCGAACGCATTCATGAACCCCGCGCCTGGGATCGGGTGGGCAAGATCGCCCGCGCCATTCTGGATGGTCGCGCGCCGATGAACCTTACCGATGGAGCCACCCACTACCACACCACTGCTGTGCGCCCGCGCTGGTCGCGCACCTACACCAAGACGACGGCCATCGGTGTGCATCTGTTTTACCGCCACACATGGCGCGTCAGTTCCAACAGCTAAGCGGCGCTGCGCCCGATTTCGGTCGATCAATGTCGCAGGCGGTGCCTCGATTGCCCTTTCGCGGCATTTTCGTTCGGGGCATCCTCTGATAGCCCGGTCACGACCGAACCGGAGACCCGCCATGAGTTCTGAAATTCGACTTGCCTTCGCCCACCCTTCGGAACGGGCGATTGCCACGGCGCATGAGGGGCCGGTAGACCGCATTTCGCTGCGCGACCATATCGTCGAGGTTGAGATCGGCGCTTTTCAAGCCGAGCGCGGCACCACGCAGCGGGTTTGCTTTAACGTCGTCGTCGAAGTCCAACCAATCGTTGGACATATTGACGATGATGTGGACCGCATCCTGTCCTATGATCGGGTGACCGAGGCGATTGCGACCGAGCTTGCGGCAGAACGGCTCAACCTGCTTGAAACACTGGCCGCCAGGATCGCCGAACGCATCTTGCTCGAGCCGCAGGCGTTGCGCGCTTTTGTGCGAATCGAAAAGCTGGATCGCGGCCCCGGCGCGCTTGGCGTCGAGATCGTGCGGTCCCGGTCGGATCTGGACGGGCCTATACAGGACAGCAGTCAGGAACGCCCGCATCCGCGCGTCGTGTACCTGTCGAACGACGCGGTTCGATCTGCCCATCTCGGGGTGTGGATCGACCAGCTGGCAGCTGACGCTGTGCCGTTGATCCTCTGTGTCGGTCTGCCCGATGGCCCCCGTCCAACTGTAGGGAGCCCGCTGGCACAAAGGCGCATTGATCTGCTGGCCATTGAACAGAATGGCTGGACGCTGGCTGCAAAGGACGGGCGCTGCAAGGTGGTGGCCACCCGAACCGAACTGGATTGGGCGATGAAGAACGGTCAGCTCTGCATATGGGCCCCATCAAAGATCGTGCTCGATGCCGTTACAGGGCCTGACAGCAACACAACCGACACGGTTGCGCTGACGACATGGTTTGCCCAAGAAATGGACGCGCGCGACCTGTTGGTGATCGGGGCGGATGCGCCGACATCCGCCACCTTGCCCGTGCGCAGCGTCCCCATCGACGAAACCCTGCTCTAGCTGACTTGCAAATGCCCCATTTGCATTTCATGGACGCGGTATGACGATCTATTTTCGCCCTTTGCCCCAATCCGGGATTTTGCGTCCAAGGGATGCCTTACCTTTGGCGGGTGGACCGCTTTGGTTTACCGACCTTGTGGCGCTGCGCCGGGATGCTGTGCCTGAGATCATCCCGGCGAAAGCCGCGCCAGACACGGTGCTGGAGCGCCTGACCACCCCGCGCGCGGCCATTGCGGGCTGCGACATGGGGCGCGTGACCCTGATGGGCATTCTTAATGTCACCCCCGACAGCTTTTCCGACGGGGGCCGGTACCACGCGCCAGAGGCGGCCGTGGCACAAGCCCGCGCGCTTGCCGCGGACGGTGCCGGTATCATCGACATTGGCGGTGAAAGCACCCGCCCCGGCGCTGCCCCCGTCCCGATCGACGAAGAGATTGCACGGATCGAGGCCCCAATTGCAGCGGTGTCGGCGCTTTTGGATGTGCCGATCTCGATCGACACGCGCAAAGCCGCCGTGGCCCAAGCCGCATTGACTGCGGGTGCTGCGTTGGTCAATGACGTGTCCGGCTTTACCTATGATGCGGCGCTGGCGCCGCTGTGTGCGGCGCAGCAGGTGCCCATTTGCATCATGCATGCGCAGGGCGATCCGCAGACCATGCAGGACGCCCCGACCTATTCGGATGTGCGGCTTGATGTGTTCGATTTCCTGGCGTCACGGGTTGAGGCGCTGGTTGCGCTGGGGGTGCCGCGCGGGCAAATCCTTGTCGATCCGGGCATCGGGTTTGGCAAGACGCTAGAGCACAATCTGATGCTTTTGCGCGATATTTCCCTGTTTCACGGGCTGGGCTGTCCGATATTGCTGGGCGCATCCCGCAAAAGGTTCATTGGCACGATTTCACAGGCTGACGCGGCGGACACACGTGTTATGGGATCGGTTTCGGTGGCCTTGCATGGCGCGGCGCAGGGCGTACAAGTTTTGCGTGTGCACGATGTCAAGGAAACGCGACAGGCTTTGGCGCTTTGGCGGGCAATCGAATGGGGAATTGAAGATGGTGCTTAAGCTATTCGGAACCGACGGAGTGCGCGGCACGGCCAACACCTTTCCAATGACCGCCGATATGGCGCTTCGGATCGGGGCCGCCGTTGGGCGACATTTCCGACAGGACTCCAAGGGCGTGCACCGTGTCGTGATTGGCAAGGACACGCGACAATCGGGCTATATGTTCGAAAACGCACTGACCGCCGGTCTGACATCGACAGGGATGAACGTGCTGTTGCTGGGCCCTGTGCCGACCCCCGCAGTGGGGTTATTGACGCCGTCGATGCGTGCTGATCTGGGCATCATGATTTCTGCAAGCCACAACCCGGCGGCGGACAACGGGATAAAGTTCTTTGGCCCGGACGGGTTCAAGCTCTCGGATGCGGACGAGGCCGAGATCGAAGCGCTGGTAGACGCCGGTGTGAACCCCACCCACTCTGACAATATTGGCCGCGCAAAGCGGATCGACGATGGCCGGTTCCGCTATCAGGAGCGGGTCAAATCCACCTTCCCAGCAGGCATGCGGCTTGACGGATTAAAGGTCGTCGTCGATTGCGCCAACGGAGCCGCGTACAAGGCCGCGCCCGAGGTACTTTGGGAACTGGGCGCAGATGTGATCACGCTGGGCGTGTCGCCAGACGGAACCAACATCAACCGGGGCTGCGGATCAACGCAACCGCAGCTGGCCAGTGCCGCCGTTGTCGCCCATGGCGCGGATGTGGGCATTTGTCTGGACGGCGATGCCGACCGGGTAATCCTGATCGACGAGACCGGGCAAGTGGCCGATGGCGACCAGATCATGGCGCTGATGGCCGCCCGCTGGGCCGAAGAAGACCGGCTGCGCGACGGAGTGTTGGTGGCAACCGTGATGTCGAACCTTGGTCTTGAGCGGTTCCTGGGCGGGCGCGGTCTGCGGCTGGAACGCACCGGCGTCGGCGACCGCTATGTGGTCGAGGCGATGCGGCGCGGCGGCTGGAACCTTGGTGGCGAACAATCGGGCCATATCGTGATGACGGATTACGCCACCACCGGCGATGGGTTGATGGCTGGGTTGCAGTTTCTGGCCGAGATGTGCCGCAGCGGAAAACCCGCAAGCGCCTTGGCCCGCAGCTTTGACCCGGTGCCACAACTGCTCAAGAACGTGCGTTATGACCCGTCGGTCGCACCGTTGGAGGCCGTGTCGGTCAAATCCGCGATTGCCGAGGCCGAGGCCCGGCTGAGCGGCAAAGGCCGTTTGTTGATCCGTAAATCCGGTACAGAGCCGTTGATCCGCGTGATGGCGGAATGCGAAGATGAAGGGCTGTTGATCGACGTGGTGGACGGGATTGTCGCCGAGGTCTCGGCATCAGTCTAACGCGGTGGTGTCAGGGAAACACCGCCGACCCGATTGCCCCGTCAAGCGCGCCCATAGCCGCTGGCGGGCGGACGCTTGGGTTTTGATGGTATCATACCACTGGCTGTGGAACCGCATGTGGTCTTCCGCACGCATCATCCAGCCAGCCCCGCATTAGCCCTTGGGTGGCGTCCTGAACGACACCGCTTTGATGCGTGACCAGATCACCGACCGTGATGCCGTCAAAGCCGGGCACATAGCCAGAGACCGCGTCGGTCCAGGTCAATCTGCCCTGCGTGACAAGTTCCAAGGCACATGTGGCGGTGATCGCCTTGGCAAGGCTGGCAAATTCGACGGGCGTATCAGCAGACAGGCCCATCTCTGTCACTGAAACACTGTCATCGGGGGCCTGAACAACCAAAACGCCCTTCGCATTCTGATCCGTCATCCAAGCCTGTACCGACGCAGTGATATCGTCGGCGGTTTGCGCGGCGGCGCTGCCTGCCAGTAACAGCAAGGTGGCGACGCCGCGCCAGATCATGACGCGTGGGCCTTGCCGTAGATGGCTGCGACCTTGGCGATGGCCTGTTCGGGCGGCAGTTCCTCGCTTTCGCCAGTGCGGCGCGAGGTAAGTTCGACAACCCCGTTCTTGAGCCCGCGTGGACCAACGGTGATGCGCCATGGCAGGCCGATCAGGTCCATCGTGGCGAATTTGCCACCTGCCCGTTCATTGCGGTCGTCATAAAGCGGATCAAGCCCAATGGCGGTCAGGCTGGCATAAAGCGCGTCGCAGGCCGCGTCGGCCTCGGCGTCGCCCTGCTTGAGGTTGACGATCCCGCAATGGAACGGCGTCACGCCTTCGGGCCAGATGATGCCGTTGTCGTCATGACTGGCTTCGATGATCGCGCCCAAAAGACGGCTGACGCCGATGCCGTGTGACCCCATATGCACCGGCACGCGGTTGCCGTCTGCATCGGCGACCTTGGCTCCCATCGCGTCGGAATACTTGGTGCCAAAGTAGAAGATCTGCCCCACTTCGATGCCCCGCGCGGTACGGCGACGGTCCTCGGGAACCTTGGCGAATTCGGCCTCATCGTGGGTTTCATCGGTGCGGGCATAGCGCGAGGTGAATTCTTCCAGAACGGCCTGACATTGCGCCACGTCGGTATAGTCGATGGCGCGATCGCCAAAGTTCAGATCGGTGATCTGGCTGTCATAGAACACCTCGGATTCGCCAGTTTCGGCCAGCACAAGGAATTCATGCGTATCATCGCCGCCAATCGGGCCGCTGTCGGCACGCATGGGGATCGCTTGCAGGCCCATGCGTTCATAACTGCGCAAATAGCTGACCAGATGGCGATTATAGGCATGCAGCGCGTCTTCCTTGGTCAGGTCAAAGTTATACCCGTCCTTCATCAGGAATTCGCGGCCCCGCATCACACCAAAACGCGGGCGGATCTCGTCGCGGAACTTCCACTGGATGTGATAGAGCGTCAGTGGCAGATCTTTGTAGCTGCCGACGTGAGAGCGGAAAATATCGGTGATCAGCTCTTCATTGGTGGGACCATAGAGCATGTCGCGCCCGTGCCGGTCCTCAATCCGCAGCATTTCGGGGCCGTAGGCATCATAGCGCCCGGATTCTTTCCAAAGGTCCGCCGATTGCAGCGTCGGCATCAACATTGGGATATGGCCCGCGCGGACCTGTTCCTCATGCACGATGTTTTCGATGTTCTTGAGAACCTTATAGCCCAGCGGCAACCAGGAATAGATCCCGGCGCTGGCCTGTTTGATCATCCCGGCACGCAGCATCAGCCGGTGACTGACGATCTGGGCTTCGGACGGGGTTTCTTTGAGAACGGGCAGGAAATAGCGGGACAGACGCATCTGGGACCTCTGATGGGTGGTTTCATTCGTCCTAGCGGGTTGCAACGGTGCGAACAAGAGCGGGGCTGTTTGGAGAGCGCTGCGGTGTGCCGCGCGGGATCGCCCACCCCACGGGTTGTTGTTTGCCACAAATGGCGCAACTCTGGTGCAGATGTTTGCAAAAGGCTGTGCCCATGACCCACTCTCCAATTTCCGCGATGCTGCTTGGCGCGCTGGTTTCTGACGCGGCAAGCCTTGGGCTGCATTGGCTCTATGATGCGGACCGCATCGCCGAGATCGCCGACACACGGGGCAGCGCCGCCTTTACACCGGTCGATAGCGCGCATTTTGACGGGGTGCAGGGGTACTTTGCTCATGGCGCGCGGGCATCCGGCATGTTCACGCAATATGGCGAGGTGTTGTGGCTGGCGATCCAGTCGATGAACGTGCAGGGGGGCGAGTTTGACGTTGCCGCCTATCAGGCCGCCTTTGCCGCGCATTTCGGGCCGGGCGGCGGGTTTTGCGGCTATATCGACCGCCCGACGCGCGGCACTTTGGAAAATATCGCGGCAGGCGTCACCCCTTCGGGCATCGACGACGACCAGAACCCGGCAGTGGCGCGTTTGCCCGCGATTGTCGCGGCGTATCACGGCACGGACGCGCTCACAGACCAAGTACGTGCGGCCATGCAGGTGACAAATGTCAACGAGGTAGCAGACGCCTATAGCGCGGTGTTTACCGACCTGCTGGTGCGGGTTCTGAACGGCGCGCCCGTGGCAGATGCGTTAAAGGCTACCAACGCGCGCGCGGACAGTGCGGTCAAGGCGGCGCTTATGGACGCGCTCACGACGCGGGAGGCCGACAGCACGGTCTATGCCGGGGTGGTCGGACGCGCGTGCCACCTGCCGACTTCGGGCCCGGTCATGGTTCATGTGCTGCGGCACAGCACCAGCTATGCCGACGCGGTCGAGCGCAACATTCGCGCCGGTGGCGACAGCGCCGGGAGGGCGATCCTGATCGGCGCTGTCATGGGTGCTGCGCATGGCATTGCGACGCCAACAGGCGTACCGCTCTCGTGGGTACTACAGCTGCATAACGGGGCCGCCATCTGGGACGGATGTGCAAGGCTGGGATCGGTCTGAGCGTACCGCTCCGGGATACGGTACAGTCGGCAGGTTTTGTATCACCGTGAAACCCCGATGCAGTGACGCATCTGGCGCGGCCCTGCCTCTTGAAACCCTGCACCGGACAGGCGATGTAAGGGGAACGTTATTGAGGCAGATCGCATGGCACTTCCCGCGCGGGATCAATTAAAATACTGGGGCCTTGCGGCGATCGTTTTTTCGGTGGTGCTGTGGTTCCTTGGCGATGTGCTTTTGCCCTTCGTGCTGGGCGGCGCGATTGCCTATTTCCTTGATCCAGTGGCCGACCGTCTGGAACGGATGGGCGCAAGCCGGGTGATGGCCACTGCGATCATCACAGTCGTGGGCTTGGTGGCCTTTGTGCTGTTGCTGCTGTGGGTGATTCCGTCGCTGGTCAATCAGGCACTGGACCTGTTCAACGTGGCCCCGACGCTGTTTGCCAATCTGCGCGATTTCCTCATCGAACGCTTCCCCGACCTGATGGACACCGAAAGCCCGCTGCGGCAATCGCTGGTGTCGATAGGCGAGACGATTCAGGCGCGCGGCGGCGAATTGCTGAACACCGTGCTCAGCTCGGCGGCGGGCATCATCAACATCGTGATGCTGTTTGTGATCGTGCCGGTGGTGGCGGTGTATCTGCTGCTGGACTGGGACAACATGGTCGCGCGTGTCGACGAATTGCTGCCGCGCGATCATGCGCCGATCATTCGCAAACTGGCCGCTGATATTGACCAGACACTGGCCAGCTTCATTCGCGGCATGGGCACGGTCTGCATCATCCTTGGGACCTATTATGCCGTGGCACTTATGGTGATCGGCTTGCAATTTGGCCTGGTCGTCGGGTTCATTGCCGGTCTGGTGACCTTCATCCCCTATCTCGGCGCGTTGATCGGGGGGGCCTTGGCCATTGGTCTGGCACTTTTCCAGTTCTGGGGCGATTGGGTGTCCATCGGCTTGGTCGCGGGTGTGTTTGTGCTGGGTCAGGTGATCGAAGGCAACGTTCTGACCCCCAAGCTGGTGGGATCGTCCGTTGGCCTGCACCCTGTCTGGCTTATCCTTGCGCTGTCGATCTTCGGCACGCTGTTCGGCTTTGTCGGCATGTTGGTGGCAGTGCCGGTGGCCGCATCCATCGGCGTCATCACCCGGTTTGCCGCACAGCAATACCTTCAAAGCCGCCTGTATCGCGGATTGAGTGATCAGGACCGCGAATAAATGGCACTTCAGTTGAAATTCGACATTCCGGCGCGGCCCGCGCTGGGACGCGGGGACTTTTATGTCACCCAAAGCAATGCCGTGGCGCTTGGCCTTGTGGACACCTGGCCGAACTGGCCGAATGGCAAGATGGTGTTGGTGGGGCCGCATGGGTCCGGCAAGACGCATCTGGGCCATGTCTGGTGCAAAGACACCGACGGACGGATGGTTTCGGCGCTGGATATCGGCGCAAGGGATGTGCCGGGGCTGGCGGATACCCCCGTCTGTGTCGAAGACGTTGAACAGATTGCCGGGGTGCCCGAGGGCGAACAGGCGCTGTTTCATCTGCACAATCTTGTGCTGGCCAATGGCCATTCGATGCTGCTCACCGCGACGCGCGCGCCCACCGCATGGGACATCCGCCTGCCCGACCTGTCCAGCCGGATGGAGGGCACCACGGTGGCCAAGATGGCACCCCCCGATGACATCCTGCTGTCAGCAGTTCTGGCCAAGCTGTTCGCAGACCGACAGATCGTGCCGATGGCAGACGTGATCCCCTATCTCGTGCGCTGGATGCCGCGATCCTTCGAGGCCGCAGGCGCAGTGGTGGCCCATTTGGACACCGAAGCGCTTGGCACGCCCAAGGGCGTCACCCGCACACTTGCGCGCACAGCGCTGGCTGATCTTGAATTCCGCGAAGAAACGGCGTCAGACTAGGGGCTTATCCGGATCTTCTCGGGCCGGGTTTGTCATAGAACCGTCACGCGCCATCTTTAAGGGACCCTCATGAACAGCGCCGACTTCCTGAACGCCCCCCGCCCCGACCCCACCGGTTTGCCCGATCTGGACCTCACGGGTCCGGGCCGGTTCTTCAACCGCGAGATGTCATGGCTTGGCTTCAACTGGCGTGTTCTGGAAGAGGCCGAGAACCCACGCGTGCCGCTTTTGGAGCGGCTGCGCTTTGTGTCAATATCGGCGGCCAACCTGGATGAATTCTACACCGTGCGCGTGGCGGGTCTGCGCGAACTGGCGCAGGCCGGCAATGTCACCCCAGCCGCAGACGGGTTGACACCGGCGGAACAACTTGTGCTGATCAACGAAGACGCGCGCAAACTGATGGCCGCACAACAGCGTGTGCTGGCCAACCTGCGGCACCAGATGGAAGCCGAAGGTATTTCGATCCTGACGCGCGATGGCTTGACCGACGCTGACCTTGTCCATCTTGAGGGCGAGTTCCTCAATCAGGTGTTCCCGGTCCTGTCTCCTTTGGCCATTGATCCCGCGCATCCCTTTCCGTTCATCGCCAACAATGGCTACTGCCTCGCGCTTCAGCTTGAGCGGCGCAAGGACCGGACCGGGTTGCAGGCCTTGTTGCCGATCCCCGCACAAGTGGCGCGGTTCGTGGCGCTTCCCTCAGAGAACGGCGCAGATCGGTTTGTCTTTCTCGAAGACCTGCTGCTGTTGCATTTCGACCGGCTGTTTCCCGGCTACAAGCTGCGCGACCATTTCGGGTTCCGGGTGCTGCGCGACAGCGACATTGAGGTCGAGGACGAGGCCGAAGACCTCGTGCGCGAATTCGAGGTGGCACTGAAACGGCGGCGGCGCGGCGAAGTGGTGCGTCTGACCATCACCGCCGGATCGTCCAAGGGCCTGCGCGACACGGTGATGCGCGAATTGCGCGTACGCGACGATGACGTGATCGAACTCACCGGGATGATCGGCGCGGCCGACCTCAAGGAGCTGGTTCTGGACAGCCGCCCTGACCTGCTTTGGCCCAGCTTTACCCCCCGCGTGCCCGAACGGGTGCAGGATTTCGACGGCGATATGTTCGCCGCGATCAAACAAAAAGACATGCTGCTGCACCACCCCTACGAAACATTCGACATGGTGGTGCGGTTTCTGGCGCAGGCCGCGCGTGACCCGGACGTGGTGGCGATCAAGCAAACGCTGTACCGCACGTCGCGCCAATCCCCCATCGTCGCTGCCCTGTGCGAGGCCGCGGAAGATGGCAAATCAGTCACCGCTTTGGTGGAACTCAAGGCGCGGTTCGACGAGGCCGCCAATATCCGACAGTCCCGGCGGCTGGAACGGTCCGGCGCGCATGTGGTCTACGGCTTTCTTGACTGGAAGACGCATGCCAAAATCTCGATCGTGGTGCGCCGCGAAGGTGACCGGCTGGTGACCTATACCCATTACGGGACCGGAAATTACCACCCGATCACAGCGACCATCTACACCGATTTAAGCTTTTTCACCTGCGATGCTGCCTTGGGCCGCGACGCCACAAAGGTGTTCAACTACCTGTCCGGCTATGCCCTGCCCGACGGGTTGGAAAACCTGAGCATTTCGCCACATTCGCTCAAGCCCAAGATGCTTGAGATGATCGCCGCCGAGGCCGCCCATGCCCGTGCAGGCAAACCGGCACATATTTGGCTCAAGATGAATTCGCTGATCGAACCTGACATGATCGACGCGCTGTATGCGGCCAGTCAGGACGGGGTCAAGATCGACTGCGTGATCCGGGGCATTTGCGGCTTGCGCCCCGGTGTCGAGGGCCTCAGCGAGAACATCCGCGTCAAATCCATCGTCGGGCGGTTTCTCGAACATTCGCGCATCATCTGTTTCGGCAACGGGCACGGGCTTCCACACAAGAAATCGCGCGTTTTCATGTCCTCTGCCGATTGGATGGGCCGCAACCTGACGCGCCGTGTCGAAACGCTGGTCGAGATCGAGAACCCCACAGTGAAAGCGCAGATCGTGAGCCAGATCATGGCAGCGAATTTGGCGGATGTGGCGCAAAGCTGGATCATGCAGCCCGACGGCGCATTCGTGCGCACCACATGGGACGACGGGGAATTTGCGTTCAATTGCCACCGTTTTTTCATGGAAAACCCATCGCTGTCAGGGCGCGGATCTGCGGGTGCGTCGGACGTGCCCAAACTGACCCACACCGAGGAATAGCGCCGCAACCCGCGCGTGACGCGCCGTCGCCTTTTGTGTTTTCTTGACCTTGCCACCTTGCTTTGACACGGTGCGCGCACGCATGACCGGGGAATCCCATGGACGGAATTTCTGACGCCGACCACGACCCGATGGGCCTGTTTGGCCGTCCTTTGTTCAACGACCCAAAGGCGCGCGCGCTGTCGCGGGTCGGGGTTATCGACATTGGATCGAACTCGGTCCGTCTGGTCGTGTTCGATGGCGCGGCCCGGTCACCTGCCTATTTTTACAACGAAAAACTGATGTGTGCGCTGGGTGCGGGCATGTCGGAAACCGGGCGGCTCAACCCGCAAGGGCGGGCCCGCGCGCTGCAAGCGCTCAAGCGGTTTCAAGCACTGGCAGAAGGCATGAACCTGCCCCCACTCAGCGTTGTGGCCACCGCCGCAGTGCGTGAGGCCGAAGACGGGTCTGAATTCCGTGAAGACGTGCTGCGCGAAACCGGGCTGCGGATCTGGGTGATCGGCGGCGAGGAAGAGGCGCGGCTGTCGGCGCAGGGCGTCATGCTGGGTTGGCCCGGCAGCTACGGTCTGGTCTGCGATATTGGCGGGTCATCGATGGAGCTTGCCGAAATCTCGGAAGGCCGCGTCGGACGGCGGATCAGCTCGAACCTTGGTCCGCTGAAACTGCGCGATCTGACGGGGGGGCAGAAAGGCCGAGACACTCATATCAAGGATGTGATGGCCAAGCTGGCCGAGCATATGGGGCCACAGCGCGACCGCTTGTTCCTTGTCGGTGGGTCGTGGCGGGCGATTGCCCGGATCGACATGCACCGGCGCGGCTATCCGCTGCACGTGCTGCATGAATACCGGATGACCAAGAAAGCGGTGACCCAAACCGCCAAGTTCATCAAGTCCAGTAACCCCGAAGAGCTGCGTCAGGCCTGCGGCGTGTCCAGCGCGCGGATGGATCTGGTGCCCTACGCTGTCGATGTTCTCAAACGGCTGGTGCAAACGTTCAAACCCAAGGACATCGCCATTTCAAGCTATGGTATCCGCGAGGGGCTGCTTTACGAACAAATGCCGCAAGAACTGCGCGACCGGGATCCGCTGATCGAAGCGTGCCGCTTTGCCGAGGCCAAGGATGCCCGCCTGCCCGGCTTTGGCAAGAAGCTGTTTCGCTTTGTTTTGCCGTTGTTTTCGGCATCCGATCCCGCACGATTGCGGCTCGTGAAAGCGGCGTGCCTCTTGCATGACGTGAGCTGGCGCGCCCACCCGGATTACCGCGCCGAGACCTGTTTCGACAATGCCACACGCGCCAATCTGGGCGGGCTCAAACATTCCGAACGTGTGTTCTTGGGGTTGGCCCTGTTGCACCGCTACAAGAACAAGCGCGAAGGCACGCGTTTTGAAGACCTTGAGGGACTGCTGTCCGAGAAACAAATTCTGGACGCAGAGGTCCTGGGCAAGGCGCTGCGCTTTGGCTCTATGCTTTGGATGTCGGATGCCAGCGCAGATGGAACCGCGCTTGAATGGCGGCCCCGCAAAAAGCTGTTGCGGCTTAAGCTGACAAGGGCGTCGGTGCCACTTTATGGCGAAGTGGCCGAAGCGCGGTTTCAGTCGCTTGCGGCATCGCTAGAGGCCCAAACCGAAGTGCTGATCGGGCGATGATCCGACGCGGCGACGCAAGCAATGGTTTGGAAAATTTTACCAATCGGTAAAATTCAAAGCTCCGGCCCACCCTGTTCGACCACCCGGCGGATCCGTCGAATGGCCAGCCAGACCAAAAGCACCACGGGGATTGTCGCCGCTGCGGTCACAGCGCCTTTGCTGATCCCAAGCATTTCGGCCAGCGGGTAAAGCAAGTATCCGGCAAGCGACACCGCGTAGTAGCTGATGGCGACAACCGACAGGCCCTCGACCGTCTTTTGCAGCCGCAACTGCATATCCGCGCGCTGGTTCATGCTTTCCAAGAGCTGTTGGTTCTGCGCCGATCGCGCCACTTCGACCCGTGTCCGCAACAGATCGCCCGCGCGCACCGCCCGTGCCGCCATGGCCGACAACCGGCTTTCGGCAGATTTCACCGTCCGCATCGCCGGATCGTAGCGGCGGGTCATGAATTCGGCAAAGGTCTGACGGCCTTCAAACCGTTCTTCACGCAGCACCGACACACGCTGTTCGACAATCGCCTCGTAGGCGCCGGTAGCGCCAAAGCGGAACGAGGTCTGGGCAGAGAGCGATTCAAGCTCTGCCGACACCGACAAAAGCGCCTTGAGCCGGTCTTCTTCCTGGCCGTCACCATTGGTCATCGCCGCCATCAGACGCGTGAGTTCATTGTCGATCTCGCCCATGCGCGGACCCATTTCTCGCACGCGGGTGAACCCCAGCATGGACATGGTCTTGTAGGTCTCAATCTCGCACAAACGTTGCACGATCCTCCCTACCCTGCGGCGGCCAATACCGGGACTGACGAAACAGCCAAAGCGCAGATGGCCCGCCGGATCGATGCGAAAATCGCCCGCCACGATGGCGTCATCGTCCAGCACGCGGCTCACAGCGAGGCTTTCCGGCACGAACCAATCCGACAAGTTCTGCGAGATTGCCGCCTCGTCGGGGCGATCTTCGACGCGGATCAAGGCCGAGGTGATGCGCACGCCGGGGGCGGAGGCAAGCCAAGTTTCGGGGAAGACATCCATATCCGCCGGATCGAACGGGCGGTCAGACATCCCGTTTATGAACACGGTATATGTCACAAATTCCGTGTGCTGTTCCCATTTCAGCGTGTGCTGCCCGATCTGACCGGAGAAATGCGTGGCCCCCGGCTGAGGATGCGCTGTGCCGTACCGATCCAACAACGCCTTGAGGTGGTCCAGATCGTGTGTCTTGTCCCGCGCAGCCGCAGCACTGGGTTTCTTCAACGCCAGATAAACCGCGCGACACGGCGCTTCGAGCGACGGAAAGGGCCGCGCATGCAGTTCATTGGATAGCGCATAGCGCAGCGGGTGGTCTTCTATCGGGGCCATGGGTCGATCTTTCGAATTTCGCTCAGACTTAGGCGGGTGATTTTACCAAGTAAAGGAAATTACCAAACTTTTCAGTATTTTACCGGTATCCAACTGTATGCATTTGCGGCTTCGGCGCAGCGCTGTGCACGCCGCCCACAGAACGGGCAGGTCGATAAAACCGGACAGCCGCATGATCTGAAACGGTTTTTGCGGTGGGTCAACGCGCTGTCACGCCATCTGTCGTAAAATTGGGACGGTCTGAGAGGGCAGCATCCATGTGACCCTATCGCAATCAGGAGAAGCGGCCATGAAATTGTTTATAGGATACGCCACCACAGAAGGACAAACCCGAAAAATCGCGCGCCATGTCGCCGACCGCTTGGTTGACATGGGCCATTCGGTCGAGCTTGGCCCGCTGGGTGATCTGGGGCCTTTGGACCTGACGCGCTTTGACGGGGCGATTCTGGCCGGGTCGCTGCATATTGGACATTACCAGAAAGCGCTGTCCGACTTTGCCGACAAACAGGCGGTCAAGCTCAATGACATGCCAACGCTTATGATTTCGGTGTCGCTTGCAGCGGCTGGGCATGATGCAGAAGAGTGGCGCAGCCTTGAGGGTATCCTGTCGGATTTCACCGAAGCAACGGGCTGGACCCCCGGTCAGGTGGCGCAGGTGGCGGGGGCCTATACGCCTTCGCGCTATGACGTCTTTCGCCGCTTTGCGATGCGCCGGATCATCACCATTAAAGACCCCACAGCCGATATGGATTGGGACAAGGAATACACCGATTGGCCCGCGCTTGATGCAACCTTGTCGGAGTGGCTGGCCGGGCCGAAGGCCTGAATGAAAAAGCCCCGCATGTTGTCATGCGGGGCTTTTCTGTTTCGTATGTTGCGCCCGATCAGGTGATCTTGGCCAACAGCGAGTCGAGGCTGGCTTTTGCATCGCCATAGAACATCCGCGTATTGTCCTTGAAGAACAGCGGGTTCTCGATACCGGAATAGCCGGTGCCCTGCCCACGCTTGGACACAAACACCTGTTTTGCCTTCCAGCATTCCAGAACCGGCATACCGGCGATGGGGCTGTTGGGGTCGTCCTGTGCTGCGGGGTTCACGATATCGTTCGAGCCGATGACGATGGCGACATCCGTATCGGGGAAGTCGTCGTTGATCTCGTCCATCTCAAGCACGATGTCGTAAGGCACCTTGGCTTCGGCAAGAAGCACGTTCATGTGGCCCGGCAAACGGCCCGCAACCGGGTGGATCGCAAAGCGGACGTTCTTGCCCTTGGCGCGCAGGCGCTTGGTCAGTTCGGACACGGATTGCTGTGCCTGTGCGACGGCCATTCCGTAGCCTGGGATGATGACGATACTGTCGGCCTCTTCCAGCGCGGCTGCCACGCCGTCTGCGTCGATTGCGATCTGTTCGCCTTCGACGGCCATCTGTTCACCCGCTTTTGCCCCGCCAAAGCCGCCAAGGATGACGCTGACGAACGACCGGTTCATCGCCTTACACATGATGTAGGACAGAATCGCACCGGAGGAGCCAACCAGCGCACCCACAACGATCAACAGGTCATTGCCAAGGCTGAAACCAATCGCAGCCGCCGCCCAGCCAGAATAGCTGTTGAGCATGGAGACCACGACGGGCATGTCCGCGCCGCCGATACCCATGATCAGGTGGTAGCCGATAAAGAGCGCCAAAAGCGCCAGCAGAACCAATGTCCAGCTGCCCGCACCGCCCAGATACATCGCCAGCAGCAAGACAGAGCCCGCAGCTGCGCCAGCATTGAGCAGGTGGCCGCCCGGAAGTTGGTTGGCCCCAGTGTCGACCTTGAAGGGCAGAAGGCTCGATCCGCCCGCCAGCTTGGCATAGGCGATGACAGACCCGGTAAAGGTGACCGCGCCGATCCAGATGCCCAGCACCAGTTCGACCCGCAGGATGCCGATTTCGACCGAGGATTTCTTGGCGATCAGCTGACCAAAGGCGGACAGACTGTCATAGGTTTCCTTGGGCAGACCAATAGCAGTGATGCCGTCATCGCCCACAGCGCCCATGACAAGGCCCTGTGCCTCGTAGATGTTGCCGATGTAGTTGATCATGATGTCAGCGTTGAAACCGACGAACACAGCCGCCAGACCCACAAGCGAGTGCATGATGGCCACAAGTTCGGGCATCTGGGTCATCTCGACCTTGGTGGCCAGTTGATAACCGACGGCTGCACCGCCCGCGATCAGGACCAATGACGCCAGCCACAAGCCAGAGCCGGGGCCGAACATCGTGGCGATCACGGCGACGGCCATGCCCACAATGCCATACCAGACCGCGCGTTTCGCGCTTTCCTGACCCGACAGGCCACCCAGCGACAGAATGAAAAGAATGCCTGCGACCACATAGGCCGCGATGGTGAATGCGTTTTCCATTGCCCCTGCCCCTTACGATTTCTGGAACATGGCGAGCATGCGCCGTGTCACGAGGAAGCCGCCGAAGATGTTGACGGAGGCCATGAAGATGCCAAGCGCGGCAAGGAGCGTGATGAGGATCGAACTGGAGCCAATCTGGATAAGTGCGCCCAGAATGACGATCGACGAAATCGCGTTGGTGACCGCCATAAGCGGCGTGTGCAGCGAATGCGCCACGTTCCAGATGACCTGAAAGCCAATGAACACCGACAGCACGAACACGATGAAGTGCTGCATGAAGCTGGCGGGCATGCCAGGGATCAAACCGACACCCAGAATAAGCGCGGCACCGACGCCCAGCAGGGTGACCTGCTGCTTGGTCTGCGCCTTGAAGGCGGCCACTTCGTTGGCGCGCTTTTCTTCGGGCGTGAGTTCCTTGACCTTTTCCTTGGGCTTGGCCGCAATGGCGTTCACCTTTGGCGGCGGCGGTGGGAAGGTCACGGCCTTTTCATGCGTGATGGTGGCACCACGGATCACATCGTCTTCCATGTTATGCACGACCTGCCCGTCTTTTTCGGGTGTGAGATCGGTCATCATGTGACGGATGTTGGTGGCGTACAGGTTGGACGATTGTGTGGCCATGCGCGATGGGAAGTCGGTGTAGCCGATGATCGTGACACCGTTTTCGGTGACAATCTTTTCGTCCATCACGGTCAGTTTGCAGTTGCCGCCTTTTTCCGCCGCGAGATCGATGATCACAGAACCGGGCTTCATCGCCTTGACCATGTCTTCGGTCCAAAGCTCGGGCGCTTCGCGGTTCGGGATCAGCGCGGTGGTGATCACGATATCGATGTCGGGGGCGATTTCGCGGAATTTCGCCAATTGCGCTGCGGCGAATTCTGGCGACGACACAGAGGCATAGCCGCCGGTCTTCGCACCGTCTTGCTGTTCTTCCTCAAAGTCGAGGAAGACAAATTCAGCGCCCATGGATTCAACCTGTTCGGCCACTTCAGGGCGCACGTCGAACGCGTAGGTGATCGCGCCAAGCGAGGTTGATGTCCCGATAGCAGCAAGACCCGCCACACCGGCACCAACGACCAGAACCTTGGCCGGGGGCACCTTGCCCGCAGCGGTGATCTGCCCGGTGAAAAAGCGGCCAAAGTTGTTGCCCGCTTCGATGACAGCACGGTAGCCCGCGATATTGGCCATTGAAGACAGCGCGTCCATCTTCTGGGCGCGGGAAATGCGCGGGACCATGTCCATCGCAATGACCGACGTGCCCTGATCAGCCGCCTGCTGCATCAGCTTTTCATTTGCGACCGGATAGAAGAACGAGATCAAAAGCTGACCGTCGCGCGACTTTTTCAGCTCGGCATCGGTGGGTGGGCGCACTTTGGCCACCACATCCGCTGCTTTCCAAAGGGCAGCGGCGGTTTTGACAACCTCAACACCGGCCTCTTTATACGTGGCATCATTGTAGCCTGCTGCGTCACCTGCACCGGTTTCGATGATGCAGTCATACCCCAGCTTTTGCAGCTGGCGGGCGGAATCCGGGGTCATGGCAACGCGTGCCTCACCCTTCATCACTTCCTTTGGCGTCCCGATTTTCACCTGAGCCGTCCCCCTTTTCTTCGTTCCGAAGTGCCGTAGCGGCATGTTTGCGGCGATGGGTCTACAATGCTGACCTAAAACGCACAATGCTCCTCCACCGCGAAACGTTCGTCTAGAACAGATGGCTGCGGACGGCTAGAGCCAACGTCGCGTTTGTTTCTCGTATCGTGCAAAATCCGCACGAAAATTTCGCCGCAGACGTTTTTCTTCCGACAGAATGAAGTGTTTTTCGATCCACCAGACAAAGACCGGGATCAATGGGAGCGATAACACAGCGTCCCAATAGAGGATCATCCCGATCAGGATCAGCGAATCAGCCAAATAGATGGGATTGCGTGACCGTTTGAATATGCCGCTGGTCACAAGCGCGTCCGGCGTCTCGTGTGGCATGATCGTGGTGCGATGCCGATGCATTTCATAGACAGCCAGCGCAATCAGCACCAGCCCCCCGCCAACAAGCAACCCGCCCAAAAGGTCAGCCCAGACCGGGCCAAAGCTGAGGCCGAAATCAAAGGATGTCTTTTGCCACCACGCAACAACAAGCGCTGCACAAAGCCAGACTGGCGGTATGTCGATATATTTCATCATGCGCCGGACATATCAAAGCCAAGCGCTGTGCGCGAGGTGGATCAGATGGACAAAAGGCCGCCCACCGGGGCGACCCGAGCCTCACATCTTGACGCAGCCCAGGATCTCGTTTTTGGGGATGCGCGCAACCATCACGCCGCCATCAATGCGTTTGACGTGAAATCCGTATCCACGCATGCGGAATTTCCATTCCGCCTCTGACAGCACCTTTTGGCGCTCGGATACAAGAAAATGGCGCAGTTCGCCAAGGTCGGGGCTAGAAAAAGCTTCAGTAAACATGGGTGTCTCCTCGTACATTACCTGCCCTATTTGTCGCGTCAGATTGTGTTCAATTTTGGAACCAATCCCGGTTTTTTGCGGAAACCGAAACAATGGCGGTGGGAGGAAGAAATTAACCGATACAAGTGACAGCGACGTCACCTCAACCCTTTGTTTCATTGACTGTCGGCGTTCTGTGCACCTTGCGCAGAACCGCCTCGCGCCACGTAATGAAAATCACCGATGCCATGATTACGACACCTCCGAGGATCACCCAAGGGTCGACGGGTTCGGCGAAGAACAGCACGCCCAGAAGAACCGACCACATCAGTTGCAAGAACGTCACGGGCTGAGTCACCGTCACAGGTGCTGCGGCAAAGGCCAGCGTCATGGTGTAATGCCCAGCCGTCGCAAAGCAGGCCACAGCCGCCAGCACGACCAGATCGGCAAAGCTTGGTGTGACCCAGACCGCCAGCGCAAAGGGTGCCAATCCGATGGTCACCGTGATCGACAAGAGAGCAACGACAACGCTGGCGCGCAATTCACCGGACATAATCTTGGCGATCAGGTAGCTGCCCGCAAAGAACAGCGCCGTACCCAGCATGGCGATATGGCCGGGATCAAGCTCGCGGAAACCAGGACGCAGGATGATCAGCGCACCTACCAATGCAGCCGCCACCGCCAGCGCCCGACGCAGGGCAAGAGTTTCGCCCAACACAAACACCGCAAGAATCGTGACATAGACCGGGTTGAGATAATTCATCGCGGTCACTTCGGCGATGGGAATGCGGGTCATGGCGTAAAACCACAAGATCACCCCCAGCGAATGTACCACGCCGCGCAGGGCAAACAGCTTTTTCTGACGTCCAGTGAGGCGCACCGCCACCAATTCCCGCCAGACCGGGATCAGGAACACCAATCCGATCACATAGCGCAGAAACGCCGATTGCGCCGCTGGGATACGTTCGCCCAAAGTCTTGACAAGGGCTGTCACCGCGACAAAGCACAACCCTGTTGCAATCATCCACAGGATGCCTTTGACAGGGTTGTTCGCGGCGGTGTTCGGGGGTGATGTGGTCATATCCGCACTGGACCCAAAGGTGCGGGAAAGTGCAAGAGGCCCCGTCCGTTTCCTGTGCTTCGCCCCGCCGTTCTTGGGCATGACGCAAGCAAGTCTCTGGACCATCATCCTCGGGCGCGACCCGAGGAACGCATGGTCCAAAGGCCTTCGGGTTGCGCCCGTGAGTGACGGGTCTCACATCACATCATTAACAGCTTGATCGCCAGCGCGAGCATTGTCACTCCGACAATCACATCAAGCACCTGCCACGCGCGCGGTTTGGCGAAAAGCGGCGCCAGAAGGCGCGCACCGTAGCCCAGCGCAAAGAAATACAGGAAACTTGCAGCAGCCGCGCCGCCGCCAAAGGCGACCTTGTTATCATACTGCGCCGACACCGCCCCCAAAAGCACCACCGTGTCCAGATACACATGCGGATTGAGCCATGTCAGCGCGAGGCAGGTCAGAACCGCCGCCCGCAGCGATCCGGCCGGTTGCGCCATCTCCTGGCTTTGCCCGCCGCGCCATGCGGCCCAAAGCGTGCACAGCCCGTACCATGCCAGAAACGCCGCCCCAAACAGACGCATGCCAAGCTCCAGCCCCGGCACAGCGTCCGACAGCGCCCCAAAGCCCGCCACCCCTGCCACGATCAACAGCAGGTCAGAGACCGAACAGACCAGGCAGACGGCAAAGACATGCGCCTTGAGCAACCCTTGTCGCAGGACAAACGCGTTTTGGGCACCAACGGCAAGGATCAGCGAAAACCCAAGCGCAAAACCCGCTATGGCTTCAGTCATTCAGCGCGCGCCATCCGATATCACGGCGGCAGAACCCTTGCGGCCAGTCGACACTGTCCACCAGCGCATAGGCGCGGTCACGAGCCTCTTGCAGGGTCGCGCCGCGTGCGGTCGCGTTGAGCACACGCCCACCCGTCGCGGTGATCTTACCCTCTTTTTCGGTGGTTCCCGCATGGAACATCATCTGAAAACTGTCCTCGGGCAGGCCATCAAGTCCCCCAATCACGCTGCCCTTGTCATAGCTGCCCGGATAGCCGTTTGCCGCCAGTACCACGGTCATCGCATGATCGTCGGCCCAGTTGACGCGGGCCTCGGCCAGACGCCCTTCGGCGCAGGCATGCATCAGGTCAAATGCCTGTCCACCCAGACGCATCATCAACGCCTGACATTCGGGATCACCGAAGCGCACGTTGTATTCCACCAGCTGGGGATGTCCGTTCTCGATCATCAGGCCAGCATAGAGGATGCCCTGGTACGGCGTGCCGCGACGGGCCATCTCGGCCATGGTTGGTTTGATGATCTGGTCCAACGCGATTTGCGCAATCGCATCCGTCAGCACGGGCGCGGGCGAATAGGCCCCCATCCCGCCGGTGTTCGGGCCGGTGTCACCGTCGCCCACGCGTTTATGATCCTGTGCGGTGCCCATGGGCAGCACATCCACACCATCGCACAGCACAAAGAACGACGCTTCTTCGCCTTGCATGAATTCCTCGATCACCACCTCGGCCCCGGCCCCGCCAAAGGCACCGCCAAACATATCGTCGATGGCGGCCTCGGCCTCGGCCACCGATTCTGCGATGATCACGCCCTTCCCGGCGGCAAGCCCATCTGCCTTGACCACAATGGGCGCGCCCTGCGCCTGCACATAGGCCTTTGCGCTGGCGGCATCGGTGAAATGGCCATAGGCAGCGGTGGGAGCCTTGGCCGCATCGCAGATTTCCTTGGTGAAGGCTTTGGATGCCTCCAGCTTGGCAGCATCTGCCGAAGGGCCAAACACCAACAGCCCCGCATCGCGCAACCGATCCGCCACGCCCGCCGCCAATGGCGCTTCGGGGCCGACAATGACAAATTCGATGCTGTTTTCCTCGGCAAAGGTGACCACCGCGCCACCGTCTTCGATATCCAGTGCGGCGCAATCCGCGATCATGGCGATGCCCGCATTGCCCGGTGCCACAATCAGCTTGTCGCATTTTGGGTTCTGCATCACCGCCCAAGCCAGCGCATGTTCGCGCCCGCCAGAGCCAAGGATCAGGATGTTCATCGGCACGCTCCGGGTTCACCTTCGGTTGCGGGCGTTCTAGGGTTGGCGCGAATTATGAGCAAGATGGGTCAGACATATTTGTCAGTCCCGGCGCGGAGGACCAAAGATGAGCGACCTGATCGACGATCCCCGACCGGGGCAGAATATGCCCGAATACACCGTATCCGAAGTGTCGGGCGCAGTGAAAAAAACGCTCGAATCCGAATTTGGCCGCATCCGCGTGCGCGGCGAAGTGGGCCGGGTGTTTACGGCGCGGTCCGGGCATCTTTACTACGACGTCAAAGACGACAAAAGCGTACTGGCCTGCACCACATGGAAAGGCCAGGTGTCGCAGCTTGCCGTGGTTCCCGAAGAAGGGCTTGAGGTGATCGTCACCGGGCGGATGACAGCCTTTGGCGGTCAGTCCAAGTACAACCTCAATGTTGATGAGGTCACCGTTGCGGGCGAAGGCGCGCTGATGGCGATGCTCGAAAAGCGTAAGAAAGCGCTCGCTGCCGAAGGTTTGTTCGATCCGGCGCGCAAGAAGGCACTGCCCTATCTGCCGGATATCATCGGGGTGATCACCTCGCCCTCGGGCGCTGTGATCCGCGACATCCTGCACCGCCTGCGCGACCGCTTTCCGCGCAAAGTGCTGGTCTGGCCGGTGGCAGTGCAGGGGGCGAACTGTGCGCCCGAAGTGGCCCGCGCGATTGCCGGGTTCAACGCGTTGACACCGGGCGGCGCGCTGCCCCGGCCGGACCTTCTGATTGTCGCGCGCGGCGGTGGCAGCATCGAAGACCTTTGGGGCTTTAACGAAGAAATCGTGGCACGCGCAGCGGCGGCGTCGGACATCCCGCTGATCTCGGCTGTGGGGCACGAAACCGACACGACCCTGATCGACTTTGTGTCGGACCAGCGCGCCCCCACCCCGACGGCTGCGGCTGAAATCGCGGTGCCGGTGCGGCTTGAGCTGCTGGCGTGGGTCGGGGACCAACAGGCGCGCATGACCCGCGCCGTATCGCAGCGGATGCAGACCCGCGATCAACGCCTGCGCGACCTGGCCCGCGCCCTCCCCCGGCCCGACAGCTTGCTGTCCGGCCCGACGCAGCGGCTGGACCTGATAGCAGACCGCCTGCCCCGCGCGCTGATCCGGTCGGTGGACCTGCGGCGCGGACGGCTGATCGAGGTGGCTGCGTCCTTGCGCCCGTCTTTGCTCGCGCGTGGGGTGGCCGAACAGCGCAGGCGCTTTGACCAAAGCGCCGCCCGTCTGGCCCCTGGCCTTGGCCGCGTGGTCGACACCAAGCGCGAGGCCCTGGCACGGCGCGCCGACAGGCTGTCGTTGCAACCGATCACCCGCGATCTTGCAGCCAAACGTGAACGGCTGGACGATCTGACACGGCGGTTGTCGGGGGCCGGACAGGCGCAGGTCAAGGAGTGGCGCACCAAGCTGGACGCGCTGGACCGGTTGCGCGAAACGCTGGGCTACAAGGAAACGCTGAAACGGGGCTATGCGGTGGTGCGCAGCGATGGCGACGTTGTAACGACATCGAAAGCGGCCGAAAAAGCCACCGCATTGGAGATCGAGTTTGCCGATGGGCGCGTGACCGTTGGACCCGCCGGGGCAAAGCCCGCGACCAAAGCCAAAGCCAAACCGCCGGAACAGGGATCGCTGTTTTGACCCCCCGCCACTGGTCCGCATTTTCGAAATCGCGCGCAAGACCCTTCGAAGGGTCTTGCCCCGCCCAGACCTGCAAACTAAGCCCTAGAGCATGAGAACACTCTTTCTTGGCGACATCATGGGCCGCGCGGGCCGCACCGCGATCACCGAGCGCTTGCCCGACCTGCGCGCACGGCTGAAGGTCGATTTCTGCGTGGTGAATGGCGAAAACGCCTCGAGCGGTGTTGGCCTGTCCGGCCCGCATGCAAAGACGTTGCTGGACTCCGGCGTTGATTGCCTGACGCTGGGCGACCACGCGTTCGATCAAAAGGACATGCTGTCCTATATTGAAAACGAACCGCGCATCCTGCGGCCTTTGAACTTTGCCAAGGTCGCGCCGGGTCGCGGGCACCGTTTGTTCACGGATGCGCGCGGGCGCAAGATCCTTGTGCTTCAGGTGCTGGGACAAGTCTTTATGAAGCGCGCCTTTGACGATCCGTTCTCGGCGGTGGATGCGGTGCTGCGCGCGCACCCGCTGGGCGGTCAGGCACAGATGATCCTTGTGGACATGCATTGCGAAGCCACGTCCGAGAAAATGGGCATGGGCCATTTCTGCGATGGCCGCGCCAGCCTTGTGGTCGGCACCCACACCCATGTGCCCACCGGCGACGCGCAAATCCTGCCCTCGGGCACAGGCTACCTTACCGATGCAGGCATGTGCGGAGACTACAATTCCGTCATCGGGATGGAAAAAACTGAACCGATGCGCCGCTTTGTGACCGGCATGAGCAAAGGCCGGTTCCAGCCTGCGTTGGACGAGGCCACGCTGTCGGGCGTGTTGGTGGAAACCGATGATCGCACCGGCAAGGCCACCGCCATCCATATGATCCGCGAAGGTGGACGCCTGCAACCCAGTACGCCCTAGGATGGCCCGCCTCTTTCCGCTTTTGATCCTCATCTGTGCCGGAGCAGCCTGGGGCGCGACGCAACCGCTGGCGAAAATCGCCGTGAGCGGCGGATACCGCCCGTTGGGTATCGTCTTTTGGCAGCTCAGCATCGGCGCTGCCGTCTTGGGCGCGGTCTGCCTGCTGCGCGGAAGGCGGTTGCGGTTTACCGCACCGGATCTGCGCCTTTATGTCATTATCGCGCTGATCGGCACGGTGATCCCGGGCATCGCGTCCTACAGTGCCGCGGTGCATCTGCCTTCAGGCGTGCTGTCGATCTTGCTCAGCAGCATCCCGATGCTGGCCTTTCCAATCGCCCTTGCCATGGGTCACGAAGCCTTTCGCTGGCGACGACTGGCAGGGTTAAGCCTTGGGTTCTGCGGCATTGGCCTGTTGATCGTGCCCGACGCCAGCCTGCCCGCGAATATCAGCGCGCTTTGGGTCTTCGTCGCGCTGATTGCGTCGCTGTGTTACGCGTGCGAGGGCAATGTGGTGGCCAAGCTGGGCACCAACGGGCTCGACGCTGTGCAGGTCCTGTGCGGTGCATCGCTTGTTGGGGCTGGTATCTCGCTGCCGCTGGCGCTTGTGACCGGACAGTTCATCGACCCGCGCGCCACGTGGGGCGAACCAGATCAGGCGATCATCGCCTCCTCGCTGCTGCATGCCGGGGCCTACACCGCCTATGTCTGGCTGGTGGGCCGGTCAGGGCCTGTGTTTGCGGTCCAGATCAGTTATCTGGTGACGCTGTTCGGGGTCACATGGGCGATGGTATTCCTCGACGAAAGTTATTCACCCTATTTCTGGGGCGCGCTCGCGGTCATGTTGGCGGGGCTGGCCTTGGTGCAGCCACGACCCAAAGCGATTCTTGTTCCCCCGGCCCAACCTGGCCACCCAACGACCACGTAACCAAAGGAGTGCGACCGTGCTCACCGCGTTGATCGATCTGGATCAAACCACACAGGCGCTGATTGCATTGGGCACTGTTGTGGTGATGTTTGCCCTGTTCGTACGCGAAAGCTACCCGACCGAAGTGGTGGCGATTGGCGGTGTCGGGTTCCTGCTGGCGACCGGGGTTTTGCCCTATGATGATGCTCTTGCCGTTCTGGCCAACCCGGCCCCCTGGACCATCGCCGCGATGTTTCTTGTCATGGGGGCCTTGGTGCGCACCGGCGCGCTTGCGGCCTTTACAACCGTGGCGCAATCGGCGGTCGAAAAAAGTCCCAAAACTGCCATGGCCGGTATTCTCGGCGTGGTGATCGTCGCCTCGGCGTTTATGAACAACACGCCGGTGGTGGTGGTCATGCTGCCACTGTTCGTGCAATTGTCCAAAACCTTGGGCGTGGCCCCGTCAAAGCTTCTGATTCCGCTCAGCTATGCGGCCATTCTGGGTGGCACACTGACGTTGATCGGCACGTCGACCAACCTGCTGGTCGATGGCGTGGCCCGCGCACAAGGGCTTGAGCCGTTCTCTATCTTCGAGGTCACGCCACTGGCCGTGGTGCTGATCGCATGGGGCATGTTCTATCTCTGGGTGTTTGGCCGGTTCCTGCTGCCCGAGCGCACCAGCATGGCAGCGATGTTGTCGGACCGGTCCAAGATGAAATTCTTCACCGAAGCTGTGATCCCCCCCGACAGCAACCTGATCGGGCGCGAGGTTCAGGGCGTGCAACTGTTCAAACGCGATGGCGTGCGCCTCATCGACGTCGTGCGCGGAGACGCATCGCTGCGGCGCAATCTGGAAGCAGTGACCTTGCAGGTGGGCGACCGAGTTGTTCTACGCACGCAGATGACCGAACTCCTGAGCCTGCAACGCAACAAGGAACTGCGCCGGGTCGATCAGGTATCGGCGGTTGAAACGACAACGGTCGAGGTGCTGATCACACCTGTGTGCAAGATGGTCGGGCGGCGTCTGGGTGCGATGCGCCTGCGGCGGCGCTACGGTGTGTATCCGCTCGCGGTACATCGCAGGAACCAGAACATCGGGCGACAGCTTGACGATCTGGTGGTGCGCGTAGGCGACACGCTTTTGCTCGAAGGGGCACCCGAAGACATTCAGCGCATGGCAGATGAACTGAACCTTGTGGATGTGGCCAAACCGTCAGCCCGCGCCTACCGGCGCAGCCACGCGCCCATCGCGCTTGCGGCCTTGGCGGGTCTCGTGATCCTCGCAGCCCTTGGAGTCGCCCCGATCCTCGCGCTGGCGGTCATTGCCGTGGCCGTGCTGCTGCTGACCAAATGCGTGGATTCCGACGAAGCGTTTTCGTTCATCGAAGGCCAGCTTTTGGCGCTGATCTTTGCCATGCTCGCAATCGGCGCCGCGTTGGAGGCATCAGGCGCGGTGACCCTGATTGTCGAAGGGATGGCCCCCTACCTCATGAACTTGCCCCCTTGGGCCATCGTCTGGGCGATCTACCTGCTGACAAGCCTGTTGACCGAACTGGTCAGCAACAACGCGGTGGCCGTGGTTGTGACCCCCATCGCCATCGGCCTCGCGCAAGTGATGGGGCTTGATCCGCGCCCACTGGTGGTGGCCGTGATGGTGGCGGCGTCCTGTGCCTTTGCAACGCCCATCGGGTACCAGACCAATACGCTGGTCTACGGGCCGGGGGGATATTCGTTTTCGGATTTCCTCAAAGTAGGCGTGCCGCTGAACCTGACGGTGGGAATGCTCGCCTCGGCTCTCATTCCACTGATCTGGCCGCTCTAGCGCGTCTAACGCGTCAACGGAAACGCGTCACCCGTAGCGTGCCACGAACCGACGCAGGATCTCGACCGGCACGGTCACGTCGCTGGCATGGCACATTGCGATCAACGCATCCGCCGCCTCGGGCGCGAAATACCCTTTGTGTCGATAGACCCGGATACGGTCCTCGAACACGCCGGCATCGGCTTCGGGGTGGAACTGCGTCGCATAGACGTTCTGGCCGTGGCGGATCATCTGGTACGGGCACGGATCAGACGCCAACAGATGCACACAACCGTCCGGCAAATCCTGCACCGCTTCTTTGTGCCCGACAAAGGCGTCAAACGCGCCGGGCAACCCGGCGACCAATGGATCGGCAGCCCCAGCCTCTGTCACACGGCAGGTCACCGGCCCCACTTTTTCGCCATACCGCCGCTTGGACACTTCGACCCCCAGATGATGCCCAAGGATGCCGATGCCATAACAGCAGCCCATGAACGGCACATCACGCGCGGTGATCTCGGGCATGAGCGACAGGATGTCCGCCTCGATGCGCGCCTCGACAGGGTCTTTGGTCGCGGGATCGTCAGACACACAGCCCGGGCCCCCGCCCACGATCACGCCGGAATACGCGTCCAGCCGCAGATCTGCGGGAAGTGGATCACGGTCCAGACAGATGCGATGCACCTGCGCGTCCGACAGGCCACCCTTGTCCAGAAACGCGGCATATTCGCCATCGCTGGCATCCACCTCGGGGCGCAGTTGCAAGATCAGGAACGGTTTCATGCCCCTGTCATACCCAATGCGCCACCGCGCGCACATCCCGAAAACGCAACTTGTTCCCACCCTGCATTCTGCGGTAAAGACCCCAAAATCTCAGGACATCCGACATTCAAGGACAGGTATCATGGCCGGCCATTCCAAATGGGCAAACATCCAGCACCGCAAAGGTCGTCAGGACAAGATGCGCGCCAAGCTCTTTTCCAAGTTCTCCAAGGAAATCACCGTTGCCGCCAAGATGGGCGACCCCGACCCGGACAAGAACCCGCGCCTGCGCTTGGCGGTCAAGGAAGCCAAGTCCAACTCCATGCCCAAGGACAACATTGAACGCGCGATCAAAAAGGCGTCCGGGGGCGATGGCGAGGATTACGAAGAAATCCGCTACGAAGGCTACGGCCCGAACGGCGTTGCGGTGATCGTGGAGGCGATGACCGACAACCGCAATCGCACCGCGTCGAACGTGCGCTCGACCTTTACCAAGAACGGCGGCAATCTGGGCGAGACCGGATCAGTCGGCTTTATGTTCGACCGCAAAGGTGAAATCACCTACCCCGCCAGCGTGGGCGATGCCGACACGGTGATGATGGCCGCCATCGAAGCCGGGGCCGAAGACGTGGAATCCACCGAAGACGGCCACTTGATCTGGTGTGCCGACACCGATCTGAACGAGGTCGCCACCGCCCTTGAGGCGGAGTTGGGCGAGTCGGACTCGACCAAGCTGGTCTGGAAGCCGACCACCACAACAGAGCTGGATCTAGACGGCATGACATCGCTGATGAAGCTGGTGGACGCGCTTGAAGACGACGACGATGTGCAGCGCGTGACGACAAACTTCGAAGCCAGTGACGAGGTCATGGCCCAGCTCGAAGAGGCGTAACGGTTCGGGTGTTTCCCTGCATTTTCGAAAATGCAGGGAAGCCAATTCGAATTGGCTTTCAAACCGCGTATCGAAACGCGATAGCTGAACACCCTCTAAGGCGCTATTCCTTCAACATCCCAAAGCACGCTCCAGCGCGTCTGGAGAATAGGTGCCCAGGGGTCTGCGTGACAGGGACGCACCGTCAAACGTCACCGCCACGATCTCGGTCCAGTTTGCATCAGCGAGCACCATTTCAGGCCCCTGCCCACAGTCGCGCAGACCACCAGCAATATAATCCCAACCGATACGATGGTTGGTCAGCCCGTCCAGCGCGGCCACTTGAGTCAGACGCCCCTGGACAGTCGGATCATAGCGCCAGACCCGTAACACCTTGGCCAGATGCGGGCGGTCAACATAGGCCAGTTCAACCTTCCCATCCCCGTCCAAATCGGCCACAGCCACGGGAGCAAGCCATCGAAAGCGCGTGCCGATATGCGGCGTGGCGGCGACCTGAGACAGCGCCCCGTCCACCAGCCCCCAAACGGCAAGCCGTGCGCCTTGGGTCTCGTGGCTCTCGATGGTCACCACTTCGGGGGCGCCATCGCCGTTCACATCAACAACACGGGGAACAAGGTCTTCAAACACGATATCCTGCGCCCAACGCGCGGAAATTTCGCGCCCATCGCTGAGCCGCACAACAAGCGTGTCATATTCAACGTCGTCGCCGAGAACCGCATGCGGATACCGTGTGGTCGGCCCGTCATAGCGCGCCGACACGATCTCTTGTGCTGCGGCCTGCGACGCTATCACAAGCGCCACAGCCAAACCCGCGCCGCGTGCGCCCGGGCCCCACAGATGCAGCAGAGGTCGCAGCGCCCGCATCGGATCAGATCAGATCTGTTTTTCGGGCATCTGGACCACAAGACCGTCCAGCGCGTCCGTGACCTTGAGCTGGCAGGTCAGGCGAGACCGCTCGGGGTTCGGCGCATAGGCGAAATCGAGCATGTCTTCTTCCATGTCTTCCTTCGCTGGCAGCTTGGCCACCCAATCGGGATGTACATAGACGTGACAGGTGGAGCAGGCACAGGCCCCGCCACAATCGGCTTCGATGCCAGGAATGCCGTTGTCGCGCGCACCCTCCATCACAGTGAGGCCGTTGGCCACGTCCACGACATGCTCTGTGCCGCCATGCTCAATATAGGTGATTTTTGCCATTCCAGCACTCTCCGTCTCAGGAATCGTGACATACCTAGTCCGGCCAAGGCAAACCTGCCAGCCCCTTTTGATGTCAAACCAATGTGAGGCCTTTAGGACGGCAAAAAGGCATAGCTTTTTGACCTGATAATGGACATCTTTGGACCGGGGGCGCGCATATTATGACATTGCCACGAATTAGGACTTGGGTATGTGCCGTCATGATCGGCCTTGGTGGTGCCGCATCCGCCGGGGATGTGCCCCAAATCCGGTATCTGGACCGCCCGTCAGGCGTGATGGTCCAAACCGAGGCCGCAACGCAGGACACCGCTTTTGCCATCGCGTCGGTCGGCAAGACGATGACGGCGGTTGCCAGTCTGCGCCGTGTGGATCGCGGTCGGCTTGGGCTGGAGGACAAGGCCGCTGCCTGGATTGCACCCGATATCGTGCAGGGTTTCGGCGGATTGAACGGCATCACCCTGCGCCACCTGTTGACCATGACATCAGGCATTCCGGATTATTACACCGAGGACTATCTTGAGGATGCGCTGGACGACCCAGACCGCATACAGCGTGCAGATATCGCGCTCAGCTACGCCTTTGGCGAACCGCAACTTTTTGAACCGGGTACGGATTTTGACTACTCAAACACAAACTATGTGCTGCTTGGTCTGATCCTTGAGGCCGAAACCGGGAAATCATACGCTGGCGCGATGCAGCAAGAGGTGTTCGCCCCCGCAGGCATGACCAACAGCTTTGTTTTCGGGTCGCGCCCCCTGCCGATTGGTTTCGCTGATGTCCCGGACGAGGTGCGCCGTTATTACCAAGGCGCGGGCTTTGGCGACGGTGGCGTGATCGCCACCGCAGCTGATGTAGCACAGTTCTATCGCACCCTGTTCATCGACCAGACGCTCCTGCCCTCCGATCTACTGGCCGCGCTGACAACCGATCCGCTGGGTGTGGGATACGGCATGGGCATTGAACTGGACGCAGCAACCATTGGCCATTCCGGCGGTGATCTGGGCTTTACTTCAGATGTGCGGCTGCACCGCCCGACAGGCACGCTTGCCATCGAACTGGTGGCCGATGAGGACGCAGAGACCGGCTGGACCGAGGATCAGATGCCCAATTAGCCCGCCTTTACCCCATCTATAGCGGCGCTGGGATTGGCGGCAGAAATTTGACCGGGTCAGAAACCCCGACCGCCCCAGTACCTGCGATCTGGGGGTAAGTAGCAAAACCGGTCTTGAGCCCCTCAAGAAAGACGAACTGCAAGACGCCTTCGTCTGTCAGGACGGCCGTGAGGCCCGGCGCGCAGAGCAGGTGGCGGCGTTCTTTGCCCAACACTGACATCGCGCGAATTGGCAGGCGCTCTTGCGGGTCTTGCGCTAAATGTTCTACCTTTGTTCACATGCGTATTCTCAGCCCCCGACCCGCGCCAACAGACTGGCCCCGCCCGCCCTCCTGCCTGACGGCGTCACAACTGCGCCTGCCATCCGATGGCGCGCGGGTGGCAGTGGCGGGGCTTGTGATCCTGCGGCAGCGCCCCGGCACCGCAAAGGGGGTGATTTTCCTCACGCTTGAGGATGAAACCGGCACGGTGAATATCATCGTCTGGCGCAAGCTTTACGAACGCTTCCGCCGCGCGGTGATCGCCGGGCGCATGCTGCGCGTCACCGGGCGCATCCAGAACGAGGGCGATGTGATCCACGTCATTGCCGAGGTGATCGAAGATATCTCGCCCCTGCTGGATCAGCTTTTGGCCCCCGCGCCCGAGCCTGACCCGCCAGAGGCGCTTTCGCCAGAGGCGCAAACAGGTTAGACTGCGTCAAAGCAGAAACAGGCAAACAGGCGCATCCCACCCGTGACCCCCCTCCCGCCAGCGATCCGGGCTTTGTGGGCTGTGGCCTTGGCCGCCCTTGCGGGCTGTGTTGGTGCTGTGGACTACACCGAGGACGCTACGGCGGTGCCGGTGCCGGATTTCGCCTCTGCGCAGATCAACCCGCCCCCGGGTGTCAGCCCTGACGGCTGTTGGGTCCGTGATATCGCCCCGGCCGAGTTGGAAACCGTCACCCGCCAGATCGAGGTTGCGCCCGCGCGGGTGGACGAGGCGGGCAAACCAATAAGCCCCGCGCGGTTCCGAACCGAAACAGTTCAGGTGATCGAACGCGAACGGCAGGCGCTGATCTTTGAAACCCCCTGCCCCGATGCGCTGACCCCTGATCTTGTCTCGACCCTGCAACGGGCGCTCGAGGCGCGCGGGCTGTACCGCGGGCAAATCACCGGGGTGATGGATGTCCCGACCCGGCAAGCGGTGCGCCGCTACCAGAACGCCCGTGGCCTGCCCAGCGGACTGCTGTCGATGCAATCGGCGCGCGGCCTTGGACTCTTGGCGACCCCCCGCGATCAGCTGTGATCTGCGCGACTCGGCCCGCGTGACGGGTTTGCATCTCAGAGTTTGCAGTTTTGCAAATTCATACCTTTATGAAATCCAGCCTGCATAATCACAAAGGGTTTGCAAAACTTTGCAATCTTGGTGCGCCAAAACTGCAAAGTTTTTGCGGCCATGTGCCGCGCGACGGGTCCAGAGACTTGCCGCAACGTCGCGCGCACCGTACCCCAATGCCAACACGATGAAGGAGGAGATCGGGATGGGTTACAAGGACATCTATGAGAACTGGAAATCCGACCCTGACGGGTTCTGGATGCAGCAAGCAGATGCGATCGACTGGGACAAGGCCCCCAGCAAGGCGCTGTTCGACAAAGGCGACGATCTTTACGAATGGTTCGCCGACGGCCTGACCAACACCTGCTGGAACGCCGTGGACCGCCATGTCGAAGCCGGGCGCGGTGGACAGGTCGCCATCATCCATGACAGCCCGATCACCGGCACCCTTCACAAGATCACCTATGCCGACCTGCGCAACCGGGTCGCCCGTCTGGCCGGTGCTCTGCGTGCCAAGGGAATCGAGAAGGGTGACCGCGTTATCATCTATATGCCGATGGTCCCCGAAGCACTGGAAGCCATGCTGGCCTGCGCCCGTTTGGGTGCAATCCATTCGGTGGTGTTTGGCGGGTTTGCTGCCAACGAATTGGCCGTGCGTATCGACGACGCAAAGCCCAAGGCGATCATTGCCGCCTCGTGCGGGTTGGAGCCGGGGCGCGTGGTGCATTACAAACCGCTTCTCGATGGCGCAATTGATCTGGCGACCCATAAGCCCGATTTCACCGTCATCTTTCAGCGCGAGCAGGAAGTGGCCCATCTGGACGAGGGCCGGGATTTCGACTGGCATGGGTTCCAGTACGGGGTTGAACCCGCCGAGTGTGTGCCCGTTGAGGGTAATCACCCGGCCTATATCCTCTACACCTCGGGCACCACGGGCGCGCCCAAAGGTGTGATCCGCCACACTGGCGGGCATCTTGTGGCGCTGAACTGGTCGATGAAGAACATCTACAATGTCGATCCGGGGGATGTGTTCTGGGCAGCGTCCGATGTCGGCTGGGTCGTGGGGCATAGCTATATTTGCTATGCGCCGCTTATTCACGGCAACACCACCATCGTGTTCGAGGGCAAACCCGTTGGCACCCCTGATGCGGGCACGTTCTGGCGCGTGATTGCGGATCACAAGGTGCGCAGCTTTTTCACGGCCCCCACCGCGTTCCGCGCAGTCAAGCGGGACGATCCCAAGGGCGAATTTGTCGGCAAGTACGACATCTCTTGCCTCAACGCGATCTATCTGGCGGGCGAACGCGCCGATCCCGACACGATCGAATGGGCGATGAAGGTCAGCGGCAAGCCAGTCTATGACCATTGGTGGCAAACCGAAACCGGCTGGACGATCGCAGGCATGCCTGCCGGCATTGAGGCTCTGCCGGTCAAGATCGGGTCGCCATCGGTGCCGATGCCCGGATACGACGTGCAGATTTTGGACGAAGCAGGACAGCCGATGCAACCCGGAGAACTGGGCGCGATTGCGATCAAGCTGCCCCTGCCCCCCGGCACTCTGCCGACGCTGTGGAATGCCGAAGACCGGTTCCGCAAATCCTACCTGTCGCATTTTCCCGGATATTACGAGACCGGCGATGCGGGCATGATCGACGTCGACGGATACCTGTATATCATGGCGCGCACCGATGACGTGATCAACGTTGCCGGGCACCGCTTGTCCACGGGCGGCATGGAAGAGGTGCTTGCCGGACACCCGGACGTGGCCGAATGTGCCGTTGTGGGTGTGACCGATCAGCTCAAGGGGCAATTGCCCATGGGGTTTGTCTGTTTGACCAAGGGGGTGGACCGCCCGCATGACGAGATCGTCAAGGAATGCGTAAAGCTGGTGCGCGACAAGATCGGCCCGGTGGCGGCGTTCAAGCTTTGCGCGGTGGTGGACCGCTTGCCCAAGACGCGGTCGGGCAAGATCCTGCGGGCGACCATCGTCAAGATTGCCGACAGCGAGGCGTTCAAGCCGCCCGCAACGATTGATGATCCGGCGATCCTCGACGAGATCAAGATTGCTCTACAAGCAATGGGCTACGCCAAGGGGTGATCTGGGGCCAGATGCGTTACCGCATGTGCACTGCATGTGAGGGCTCTGGCCACCGTCCAACGGGCTTGCACCGATGGCGTCACCATGAAGGGCTTCTCAAGGTATTTTCGCCCGAAGAGACCCAGACCCTTTCACCATAGAAAAAGGGCGCTGCCAAAGACAGCGCCCTTTTGTTGTCGGACCAACAGACTTATTCGTCTTCGGCAATTGTCAGTGCAACAAAGCGCGGATCGCCACCGCGGCGGACCAGCAGCAGGATGGATTTGCGTCCCGCCTCTTTGGCCTCGGCGATCCGGTCTTCCAGATCACTGAACATCACCACCTGCGCCTGACCGGCCTCGGTGATCACGTCGCCTGCACGCAAGCCTTTTTCAAAGGCTTCAGAGCTTTCATCGACATCCATCACCGCCAGACCTCTGGCGCTTTCGGGAAGTTCGAGCTGTTCGCGGATTTCCGCGCTCAGCGGGCTGAGCGTCAGGCCCATGAGGTCCATCGACTCGGGCGACACGTCTTCGTCTGGGCCGGGCTGGGATGCAGGCACAGCGCTTTCTGCGTCTTCGCGGCGACCCAGGGTCACCAAAAGCGTCTGTGTCGCGCCCTCGCGGTTGACCACAACGCGGACTGCTTTGCCCACTTCGGTGTTGCCAACCTGGCGCACCAAGCCACGTGTGTCGTCCACATCGCGGCCATCAAAGCTGATGATCACGTCGCCCGCCTGCATGCCCGCTTCCATTGCTGGGCCTTCGGGGACGTCAGAGACCAGCGCGCCCTTGGCCGACGCCAGACCCAGCGCTTCGGCCACATCATCGGTCACATCCTGAATGCGCACGCCGAGCCACCCGCGACGGGTTTCGCCGAATTCCTGCAATTGATCGACCACGCTTGTGACGACGTTGGACGCCATCGAAAAGCCGATCCCGATCGAGCCGCCATTGGGCGACAGGATCGCGGTGTTCACGCCGATCACTTCGCCGTCCATGTTGAACAATGGGCCGCCCGAGTTGCCACGGTTGATCGCGGCGTCGGTCTGGATGTAGTCGTCATAGGTGCCGCTAAGCGCCCGGTTGCGGGCGGACACAATGCCTGCCGAGACCGAAAAGCCCTGACCAAGCGGATTGCCCATCGCCATGACCCAATCCCCCACGCGGGCGGTGTCGCTATCGCCAAAATTGACGAATTGCAGCGGAGTTTCGCTTTCCACCTTGAGAAGCGCGATGTCGGTGTTGGGGTCGGTGCCGACGATTTCGGCGGGCAGTTCGAAGCCTTCGAAGAATTCGATCATGATCTCATCCGCGCCTTCGATGACGTGGTTGTTGGTCACGATGAACCCATCTTCGGAAATCACAAAGCCCGAGCCAAGCGCCGAAGACCGGCGCGGGCGGTTGCCCTGTCCGTTGCCATTGCGATCCTGAAATTCACGGAAGAAATCCTCAAACGGGGATCCTTCGGGGACAATACCCTGAGGGCCAGTGCGGCCCGCCACGGTTGTTGAGGTGGTGATGTTGACGACAGAAGGGCTGATCTTTTCGGCCAGATTCGCAAAGCTTTCTTGCGAATAGGCCATCAGCGACTGTGCCAATATGAGGATCATCGATATCGAGGCCATCCAGAACAGGCGCAGCGGCGTGCTTTGGTCCCGTTCGATAACTTTTGCCTGTGCGGTCTTTGCCTGTGCGGTCAAGGGGAACTCCTTCGTCTTTAGTGCGGGTGCATTGCCCGACACATGCCTTGGATAACAGTAATGTAGGTGCGTGCACGCAACACGCAAACAGGAAAGCACAGTCTCAAGCTTATGTGACTTGGTCGTGACGCCGGCAATCGGCGGCGGATGGCTCAAAACGCCTGCAATATCCACAACATGGCGATTCCAAGGGCTAGCGCGGACACACCGATAAGCCGCCGCAGATCAAGCGACATCTGGCGCATTGCCTCAAGCATCCGTTCAATAAGCGAAGGGGCCAGCGCATAGGCCAGCCCCTCGATAATCAGCACAAGTGCAATCCCTTGGATCACAAGCTCGATCAATTGGTCGCATCCTCGGCGGGTGCTTGCTCTTCCATTTGTTCCTCAAGCCGTTCGCGTTCTGCTTCGGGCAGGTTGGGAGAGATGGTGGCCTCGGGTGCCATCTGGCGCAGGCGTTCGATGTCGAACTCCTGAACCTCTACGCTGCCCAGACCGTCAGCGCGGATCGCCCCGAACATCTGGCCCAGGAACTGGCTGTTTGGCGAGAAGACAAGCGTTGAGGTCTCTTTGTTCAACGACTGCTCCATCGCGGCCAGTGACCGGTAGAAGGCAAAGAAATCCGGGTTGCTGCCATAGGCTTCGGCATAGATCCGGTTCCGTTCGGCGTCGGCCTCACCCTGTGTGATGCTGGCTTCCCGATTTGCGTTCGACACGGTTTCGACCACGGTCCGGTCGGCAGCCGCGCGGACACGCTGCGCGGCTTCGTTACCGCGGGCGATTTCGTCGGCAGCTTCGCGTTCCCGCTCTGCCCGCATCCGCGCAAAGGTCGCGGAAAGGTTTTGCTCGGGCAGGTTTGTTTGCTTCAGACGCACATCGACAATTTCAAGGCCAAGACCCGCCGCACTGGTGCGGGCCTGATCCCGGATCCGCAACGCAAGGTCACGGCGTGCGGGTGACAGGATCGTGTCGGATGTCACCTGATCGGCACCCAGAACTTCTCGGATCTGGGCATTCAGAACCGAAGACAGACGATCTTCGGCAACCCGTGTGCCGCCAATGCCAACGGCCTGACGGAACTGGACCACATCGGCGATCCGGTAGCGGGTGAAGGCATCGACCACGAGGCGGCGGTCATCGGACGGCGTGACTTCGATCGTGTCAGTGTCGAGCGACAGGATACGGCCATCATAGCGGACCACTTCCTGAATGACGGGGATCTTGAAGCCAAGACCCGGCTCTTCAACGACCTGTTTGATCTGGCCGAATTGCAGCACCAACACCTTTTCGCGTTCGTCGACGATATAGATCGACGACAACAAACCCACGATAGCCAAGACGCCAATCGGAAGAAGAAAAGCGGATTTACGCATCAGTTGGACCCTCCTGTGGCCGTCTGGCCAGAGCGGCGCAGTTCATTGATCGGAAGGTATGGCAAAACGCCCTGCCCGTTTGCATTTCCGGTTTCGTCCAGCAGAATTTTGTCCATGTCACCCAAGGTTCGTTCGATCGTCTCAAGATAAAGACGACGCTGCGTGACTTCGGGCGCTTCGTTGAATTCCTGCGCCACGGCGATAAAGCGGCTGGCTTCACCGATGGCTTCGTTGACAACGCGGGCGCGGTAGCCTTCGGCTTCTTCAAGGATCTGCGCGGCAGAACCACGCGCCTCGGCAAGAACCCGGTTGGCATAGGCATCCGCCTGTCGCTGCAAGCGGTCCCGTTCCTGTTCAGCGGCCTGAACTTCGCGGAAGGCGTCGATCACTTCGCTGGGCGGGTCAGCCGTATCAAGGTTCACACGCACGATGGTGATGCCGCTTTCGTATTCATCCAGGGTTGCCTGAATGTTTTCGCCCGCGGTATCGGCGATCAGACCACGGTCCCGGTTGAGGATCGGAGCAAGGTTGGACGCCGCGATGATTTCGCGCATCACCGCTTCGGACACAGCTTGCACCGTCACCTGCGGGTCACGCAGGTTGAACAAAAGCTTTGCCGGGTCGTTGATGTTCCAGACCACCTGAAAGTCGATATCCACGATGTTCGCGTCCGTGGTCAGCATCAGACCATCGCCACCAGCCCCACGGCCACCACCAATGCTTTCTGTCCGTTCTGACGTTACGTTCACCACTTCTGCGGTGACAAACGGCCAAGGCGCAAAGTTCAGACCGGGATTGCCGGTCGAATAATATTCGCCAAGGAAAAGCTCGACCGACTGTTCTTCGGGACGCACGGTGTAAAAGCTGGAGAACGCCCAAAGCGCGAGCGCGCCAAGCGCGGCCAGGCCGACTGTGCCACGGGTCAGCTTGAACCCGTCACCACCGTCGCCGCCGCCAGAGCCGTTCAGCCCGCCATTGCCGCCACGGCCACCCATCAGAACGCGCAGGCGTTCCTGGCCTTTTTTCATCAGCTCGTCGATCTCGGGTATCTGCGGCTGGTTGCCGTCACCGGGACGACGCCCACCTCCGTCATTGCCACCGCGCGGGCGATCGTCGCCTCGGTCTCCACCGTTGTTACCGCCGCCGCCCCACGGGCCGCCACTGTTACCTGCCATCTGGTCTTTTCCCCTCTCGGAACATTCCGTCTTTCATCTCACACTCATACCTGTGGGCAAAGCTTGGAAATTCAAGCCGTCCGCATCGGTTTGCGCATCGTGACAATCTCTTCGGACATGGTCGGATGAACTGCAACAGTGCGGTCGAAATCTTCTTTGGTCGCACCCATCTTAACCGCAATACCTGCAAGCTGGATCATTTCGCCCGCATTCGGCGCGACGATGTGGCAGCCCAACACGGTGCGGTTCTTCTGACTGACGATCAGTTTCATCAGAACGCGGTTCGGTTTTTCCGCAAATGCCGTCTGCATTGGGCGGAACGACGTGCAGTATACCTCAATCGGCTCTTGGTCGCGCGCCTGTTCTTCGGTCAGCCCCACTGTGCCAAGTTCTGGCTGGGTGAAAACCGCCGATGGGATCAGAGCATGATCCACAGGCGTCGGGTTGCCGTGGAATACCGTTTCGACAAAGGCCATACCTTCGCGGATCGCAACCGGCGTCAGGTTGACGCGGTCGGTCACATCGCCAATGGCATAGATCGACGGAACCTTGGTCTGGCTGTAGGCGTCCACCTCGATCTGTCCGGCGCGCCCAAGGGTGACGCCCACCCCCTCCAAGCCCATATCGGCAGTGTTCGGGGTCCGGCCCGTGGCAAACAGTACCACGTCAAAATCTTCAATCGCGCCATGGGTGGCTTTCACCCGGATCGGCCCAGTACCCGGCGCTTCCGACGTCGCCCCCCCGAATTGAACGTCCTCGGCGGGGCCGCTCATCAAATCGTCATCCACATCCGCAGCGCGGTGCATTTCGACGATATTGGTGCCGGTGTGCAGCTTGATCCCCAAGTCGCGCATGGACTCCGCGATCAGACCGCGCGCCTCTTCGTCAAAGCCGCGCAGAATTTGTGCCCCGCGATAATACTGCGTCACCTGTACGCCCAGACCTGCAAGGATACAGGCGAATTCGCAGGCGATATAGCCACCGCCGATGATCAGAATCGACTTGGGCAGCGTTTCAAGGTGAAAGATATCGTCAGACACGATCCCGAGATGCGCGTTCGGCATGTCCGGGCGTACAGGACGCCCCCCCGTCGCCACAAGGATATGTTTGGCCGTGACCGTCTCGCCCGTCGACAGCGCCACTGTATGGGCATCCACGAGGCGTGCGCGCGCGTCATAGGTGGTCACGCCGGACCCTGCCAAAAGCTTGCGATACACCCCTTCGAGACGGTCCAGTTCGCTGTTCAGCCGTCCCGAAAATTTGGACCAATCGAATGCGCCTGCCGTGATGTCCCAGCCATAGGCGGTTGCTTCGTCGGCCATCGCCCCATAGCCGCTGGCAAAGACCATAAGCTTTTTCGGCACGCAGCCCCGGATCACACAGGTGCCGCCATAGCGGTCTTCCTCGGCCAGCGCGACCTTGGCCCCGGCTTCGCCAGCCGCCACGCGCGCTGCACGCACACCGCCGGACCCCCCGCCAATCACAAAAAGATCGTAGTCAAAAGCGCTCATGGTCCGTTCCTTCAAAGTGCGGACGAAGATATTTCACATGGAACCGCGGATTGCCAGACAAGGCGGACAGGGATTTGCATGTTCGTGATGTTGCGCTGATCAACGCGGTCTCTTAGCGTTCCGCCACCACACCAATGTCACCGGACCCCTGCTATGACCTGCCGCCCCGCCACGCGCACCGATCTTGCTGACATTCAGCGCTGCGCCCGCGCTGCCTATGCGCAATACGTGCCGTTGATCGGGCGCGAACCGGCCCCGATGGTTGCGGATTTTGCCGCCCAGATCGACAGCGGCTGGGTGCATGTGTTCCACCAAGACGGGCTTGCCGGGTATATCGTGTTCTACCCGCGCAAGGCGGACATGTTTCTTGAAAACGTGGCGGTGCACCCGGATGCGTGGGGACGTGGGATCGGTCGCCAGCTCATCACCCTATGCGAGGACGCGGCCCGCGCGCAAGGATGTGATACGGTGCGGCTTTACACCAACGCAGCCATGACGGGGAACCTGACGCTCTATCCCCGGTTGGGTTATGTCGAGACTGAACGCCGCCGCGAAGACGGGTTCAACCGCGTCTATTTCGAAAAACGCCTGTAACCCGCCAAGTCAGAGATCCGAAAACAGGTTATCCGGCTCGGCCAGATCAACATGATCTTCACGCACCGTGCCTTCGTTGATGTCGCGGGTTTCGACCCGGCCATCACTGTATCCGATGATGACCTTGTCACACAGATCGATGAACAGTCCGTTTTCCACCACACCCGGCATCTGGTTGAGCGCCATCGCCAATTGCCGCGCATTACCGATCCGGCTGAGGTGCAAATCAAGAATATGGTTGCCCTCATCGGTGCGGAACGGCACATCGCCATTCATCCGCAGCGTGATCCGACGGCCCATGACATCGGCCGACACCAGCAGCTCTTCCACCAGCATTTGGGTCGTGGTCCAGCCAAACGGGATCACTTCGATGGGCAGCGGGAACGCGCCCAAGGTGCCGACCTCTTTGGCAGCATCGGCGATGATGACCACCTCTTCACTGGCAGCAGCGACGATCTTTTCCTGCAACAGCGCGCCGCCGCCGCCTTTGATCAGGTTCAGATCGCCATCAAATTCGTCCGCCCCGTCAATGGTCAGGTTCAATGTCCCTGCTTCATCCAAGGTGATAATCTCGATGCCCACGTCACGGGCAAGCTGTGCCGTGCGGGTTGATGTCGGCACGCCCTTGATCCGCAAGCCTTCGTCACGCACCCGGTCGCCCAGATGGCGCACAAGCCATGCTGCGGTTGAACCGGTGCCGAGCCCCACACGCATTCCAGTTTCGACAAGGTCAGCCGCACGCTTTGCGGCAACGAACTTAGCCTTGTCGATGGGCGACAATTCTCCGGTCATGGGGCAGCTCCTTAAGGCAGACGTGCTGTCTTATAGAACGTCGCATCGAAAGGGGCGAGACCGAATTCCGGCCGCACCGCCCGCACCTACGGCATCGCCCGGATCAGAACCGCGCGCGCCCCGGGTCAAAGCCAAGCTGAACACCGCCCGCGCTGGAGGGGACCGGCGTTACTTTGCATGTTGCCCGAGCACCGTTGAAACTGGCCACAAACCCGATGTCGTTAAAGTACCGCAAATCCTTAAGAACTTTTTTACCATTATGCTTAATCCAGCCACGGCGTAGGATTTCGTCATTCTGACGCGACACGGTGTTCGAGCTGTGGCGCACGGCCCCACACACTGCGATGCGACCACTAAAGTCGTACACACCCCAGGTGCCAAACAGTTTGCCCGCACCATGCGCCCACCCCACTTCGAAGGTGCCAAAATCACCTGTCACCGGCACGTCGGTTGTGGTTGTTTGCGCTGCGGAAAGGGTCGGCAGACATATCGCAACCGCAGCAATTCGAAGATAGTGAAACATAAACACTGTAATTCCCGTTACGCCCCGCAGGATCTCCTAAGTACTACCGCAAAGCGTGTAAAGTGATCCAATAAAAATTCTCTGGATTGTTTCGCATTCGGAACCACAGACCCCAATTCCGTCCAGATTGTGCAATCACTCCGCCTGGCCCATCGTACCTTTCGGAACCAGAACAGGCGGGGCCAACACCGTCTGCTCAACCTTGGGAGCCTTGGGCACCACAACCGTGCCAGCCTGTACAAGCGTTGGCGCCAAGGCCCAAATCAGGATCGCCACCGCAGCGGCCAGCCACGCCAGAAAATTTAACCGGCTCGCCCAATTCGTCATGAATCACTCCTTTCTGATGTGATGTGGCCCAAGCATCACCACCCGGTGGTAAAGACCGGGTCAAACACACCGCTTTTTTACCGAGACCCGCCGCTTTCGCCGCTGGTCTTTATCCGTTGGGCGGGTACACCGGACGCAGTCTACCTGTTCCTGACACGTTGCAAGAAAGCGCGCCTTCATGTTTCTGTCCGTCTTCGATATGTTCAAGGTCGGGATCGGCCCGTCATCGTCGCACACGATGGGGCCGATGGTTGCCGCATCCCGGTTTCTGACCAGCCTGCGCGCCGCACCTTTCAGCGCTGCGGGCGTCAAGGCGTCCTTGCACGGGTCACTGGCTTTTACCGGCGTCGGCCATGCCACAGACCGCGCCACCATCCTGGGCCTCGCGGGTTTCGTCCCCGAAACCTATGACCACGCGCAGGCCGACGCGGCCTTTGCGCGCATCCGCGATAGCAAAACCGTCACCCCAGAAGGCCTGCCAGCGTTGCGGTTCGATCCGCTGACAGACCTCACTTTTGATTTCGGGCCCAACCTGCCCGGCCATGCCAATGGTATGATCCTGAGCGCCACCGACGCCCAGGGCGATGTGATCTTGCAGGAGACCTATTATTCCATCGGCGGCGGCTTTGTGATGACGCAGGCTGAACTGGACGCGGGCAAGGACACTGACGACGGCCCGCCGGTGCCATACCCGTTCAAATCCGCCGCAGAGATGCTTGATATGGCGCTGGCCTCTGGCCTCAGCATCGCGCAGATGAAACGCGCCAATGAGCTGTCGCGCGGGTCCGTCGCCGATCTGGACAGCGGAATCCGCCGCCTCTGGCAGGTGATGAACGACTGTATCGACCGGGGGCTGGCGCAGGATGGCATCCTGCCCGGTGGTCTTAGCGTCAAGCGTCGCGCCAGGGGTATCCACGAAAAGCTGCTGGCCGAACGCGGGATGAACCTCAGCCCTCCACACACGATCAACGACTGGATGAGCGTCTATGCCATGGCGGTAAACGAGGAAAACGCGGCCGGGGGGCAAGTGGTCACTGCCCCGACCAATGGTGCGGCAGGCGTGGTGCCCGCCACATTGCGCTACTACCTTGATCACGTGCCCGGAGCGACGACAACGCGTGTGCCAGAATACCTATTGACCGCTGCCGCCATTGGCGGCCTGGTCAAGTTCAACGCGTCGATCAGCGGGGCCGAAGCCGGGTGCCAAGCCGAAGTCGGCAGCGCCAGCGCCATGGCCGCAGCCGGCCTGTGCGCGGTTTTGGGCGGCACGCCCGAACAGATCGAAAACGCCGCCGAAATCGCGCTGGAGCACCATCTCGGCATGACCTGCGACCCGGTCAAAGGGTTGGTGCAGGTGCCCTGCATTGAACGCAACGGGTTGGGCGCGATCAAGGCGGTCAGCGCCGCCAGCCTTGCCCTGCGCGGAGACGGCACCCATTTTGTACCACTTGATTCGGCCATCGAAACCATGCGCCAGACCGGCGCGGATATGCACGAGAAGTACAAAGAGACGTCGTTGGGCGGCTTGGCTGTGAACGTGCCGAATTGCTAAACACCTGCGGATATTGCTCCTATCGGCGGAATTCCCCAAACGACACGCTGATAAAACGAGAGCGTTGACAGCTAAACTCAACCAAGAGTAGCGTTCCTCATGACGCAGGATCGCCCCACCCTTGGTATCGCCCTCATGCTGGGCTTTTGCATCATCGCCCCGCTGGGCGATGCGGTGGCAAAACTCCTGTCTGACAAGGTTGCCCTTGGCCAACTGCTTTTGGTGCGCTTTGGCATTCAGGCGCTTGTGCTCATTCCGATCATTGCGCTGACGGGGCGTGTTTGGCGGATGAACAATCGTATTCTTGGATACACCTTTTTGCGCACGATCATGCATATCCTTGGTATCGGCATGATGGTGTCAGCGCTGTATTATTTGCCCCTGGCCGATGCGGTGGCCATCGTCTTTGTGATGCCGTTCTGCATGCTTTTGCTAGGGCATTATGTGCTTGGAGAAGAGGTTGGCATCCGCCGGATGCTGGCCTGTGTGGTTGGATTTCTGGGCACATTGCTGGTGATCCAGCCCTCGTTTCAAGAGGTCGGCTGGCCTGCGCTTTTGCCTTTGGGCGTGGCCATCAATTTCTCGCTGTTCATGCTGGTCACCCGCAAGATCGCCAAGGAAACTGACCCTATCGGGCTTCAGGCGGTGTCAGGCGTGATGGCGATTGCTCTTATGGCGCCTGCAATTTTCCTGATCCCGGACACGGCGATCCCGGCGCTTGCGTGGGACACGGCGCTTCCCGCCTATACATGGTCGCTGCTTACTGCGATTGGCCTTTTCGGAACGTTGGCGCACCTGTTGATGACCTGGTCGCTACGCTATGCGCCGTCCGCCACGGTCGCGCCGATGCAATATCTTGAAATCCCGATTGCCACGGTGATTGGCTTTGCGGTCTTTGGCGACTTGCCCAACATGCTGGCCAGCGTTGGGATCGCCATCACCATGGCGTCGGGTTTGTATATTGTGCTCAGAGAGCAGGCCATGAGCCGCCACACTGCACCAGCGCCCGCTGCAAGAGGTGCCGTTCAGACAGCGGCAGAATAATCAACATGCCCGGCCCCTTCATCGACAAGGACACCGGCCCATCGGCGCGGTTTGATGTTCCCACGCGGGTGCCCGGCGACATCTCAAAACCGTCAATCGGCCAATGCAGACCATCCGACTGCCCGGTGACGGCGCGCATCGGATAAAGCGACACCCGCGTTGCGGCCGCCACGGGCAGATCAATCTGAGGCGGCAGATGCGCCACAACGTCATGATCCCCCACAAGCACAATCGCCCGATCCGGGTAACGCGCCAGCACGGTCATCGCAGCCAACAGATGATCTATCTGCCCGCCAAGAAACCCGATCCCGACAATCATCGGCGCCCTTATAGAACGCACCGCCTTGTCGAAATCCGTGCTGTCCTGTTCTGAAATGTGGTGAACCGCACCCGGTGGCATCGCGGCCCGCGTCACCGCCGAGACGGAATCCAGATCACCGATCAGCACATTCGGCAGGCGCCCAACCGACCGCACCCAGTCCGCGCCGCTGTCCGCGGCAACGACCATGTCCGCCTCATCCAATAGCTGCATGAGCTGGCGATTGTCGCCACCCGCGCCACCGACAAGCAGGACTGGTGCCTGAGAGAAAACAATTGCGTTATTCATGGCCGATTAATGACGAAAGCCGAAACAGATCACAATCCGGTCATGAAATGATACCGTGCTAGGCACAGATTCGTTGCTCTTTGGTCTAGGTAACCATGTTACGCAGATCATCGCAGAAGTTTGGAAAGCGAGTGTTGTTATGGTGAGTTCGAACAAGATACTCACGGTATCCTACGGTACCTTTTCATGTACGCTCGAAGGGTTCGACAATTCCTTCGACACCATGAAAGCGATTGCGGAATATTTCCGTGATCTGGCGCAGGACGACCGCTATTTTGGTGCAGAACCGCCCATCCCGGACGCAGAAATGCTGGCCCGGATCGCTGAACGTGAAATCGAACGGCGGGTCGAAGCCCGGTTCGAAAAGGGTAACCTGGTTCTGCGCCCGACCGATGAGGCCGAGCCGCCGCAAGGGGATGTCGCGCCGGGACCGTCGTCGGATGCAGCCCTCGTGGGCGCGACAGTCGGGGTGGCTGCCACCGCACTGGCTGTCGCGGACACTGAGGAAGAGGTCGGGACACACGACCTGTCCACACTCGCGGTGGGTCTCGGCGATGTAGATATGACAAAGCTGGACATCCGTGACGACGCCGTCGCAACCGATGTTCTGGACCTGTCGGATATCGACCTGTCTGACCTGTCGCTTGAGACCGACGAAGACAGCGTCGTGACTGCCGACGATGTTCTTGACGACGTCGAAGACACATCCGACATCTCCAGCATTGAAGACCTGATCGCAGAGCAAGGCAGTATTGCAGACCGTCTGGTCGCAGAGGCCGCACAAGACGCATTCGACGCGACCGAGATCGAACAGGCGTCCAAAGCGGCTGTTGTGACCGACAGCGTGGCCGACAAACTGCAACGCATCCGCGCTGTGGTGGCCTCCAAAACGCAAGCGGCACCAGACTATATCGAAGATGAACACGCCATGTCCGGCCCAGATGGCGACGGCAATGACGAAAACGATGCCGTTGATGCCGATCTGGCCCTCCCCGGCTTTGTCGACGCCACAGATGCGTCGGATGATGCAGAAGCAGTAGGCGACAATCTGTTCACCGACACCATTGCTGCGGTTGTGAACGACCAGATCGCGGCAGATGACGACGAATTTGATGATCAAGACGATGCGATCCTTCCGAATATGTCGTTCGACGACGAGGAGGACGACGCGCATAGTGAACTCAAGGCCCTGCGCGCCAAGATTGCCCAACTCGAAGCGCAAGCCGCAGCCGCGCAGACCCCGGTGGATGAAGACACGGCAGCCTTGTTTGCTGCGCACGAAGACCATGACGAAGATGCGCCGCTGTTCTTTGACGAGGCTGATGACGAGGTCGACGTCGCGCCTGAACCGCTCATCGCGCGGGTCAGCAAAGCCAAACGCTCCGATGTCGAAGCTGCCCTCGCGGCAGGAGACCTTGAAGAATATGACGACGAGGACGAAGACGAAGACGATCTGCCTGACGCGCAAACAGCCCATCCTGTACCCGGCCGGGACAAAAGCACTCTGACCGCCGAACAAGAGGCCGAACTTGCCCGCGAACTGGCCGACTTGCACGCCGAGATCGAGCAGGACGAAGATTGGGATTTCGACGACGACGACGAAACCGGCGACCTGTCCGCCTTCACCGAGGAACAGGAAGTAGCCGCGCACGCCAATGTCCGCAAAGCCGTCAAGATGACAAGCCCGGCGCGTGCAATGCTGACCGACACCTCGATCGAAGAGGACAACGGATCGGTGGACCGTCTGGCCGACAAGACCGAAACCGAAATGGACGAACCCGAAGGCAACCGCCGCCGCAGCGCCATCGCGCACCTGCGCGCTGCTGTGGCCGCAACCAAGGCTGACCGGATTCTGGGGCTGAACAAGAAACCCGTGGATGAAGAAGTTCCCTACCGCGAAGATCTGGCCGATGCAGTGCGCCCACGTCGCCCCAAGGTCACCGAGGCACGTTCTGAACGCCCGGCACCGGTCCGTCCCGCGCCCCTGAAACTGGTGGCCGAACAGCGCGTCGATGCCGCGCCCAGCGCTGCAACTCCGGTGCGTCCGCGCCGCGTCATGCGCAACACCGACACAGCAGACACCAGCGAGAGCATGGCTGCCGACGATACAGGCTTTGCCGAATTCGCCGACAATCAGGGGGCCCATACCCTGCCCGAACTGCTTGAAGCGGCGGCTGCCTATATGTCGTTTGTCGAAGGCCGCGATCAGTTCTCACGTCCGCAGCTTATGACGAAGCTGCTTCAGGCCGAAGGTGAAGCCAGCTCGCGCGAAGAACGTCTGCGCAGCTTTGGCCAGCTTCTCCGCGAGGGCAAGATCGAGAAGAAAGGCGGGGGTCGCTTTGCAGCCTCCGACAATATCGGCTTCAAACCGAAATCCCGCGCCGCCGGATAACACTGGCGACCGCGAACACCAAAAAGGTCGGACACATCTGTCCGACCTTTTTTCGTTCTACCAGTGTTCGTCAGTCCTGCGTGCCCGGGTCCGCCTGACCGATCCCTTTGAACACAAACTTGAACGGCAGCGCCCACAAGATGCCAAGCACCACATAGACCAGCAGCTCCACCAGCAGCGGTGGCCGGTCCAGCATGTTGATCACCGTTACACAGGCAACGATATAAGCGGGCAACCCCACCAGCAGGATCACCAGTGACCAGCGTTTACGGGCCTTGTAACTCAGCGCCATCCGCGCCCCCTTTCGGCTCAATCCGCGAACGGGTCAGTCACGAGGATCGTGTCTTCCCGTTCCGGTGAGGTGGAAAGTAGCGCGACCGGGCATTCGATCAATTCCTCGATCCGGCGCACGTATTTGATTGCCTCCGCAGGCAAATCGACCCAGGACCGCGCGCCTTCTGTCGATTGCGACCAGCCGGGCATTTCCTCGTAGATCGGGGTGCACCGCGCCTGCTGATCCGCCGCCGTCGGCAGATAATCAAGCCGCGTGCCGTCCAGGTCATAGCCGACGCAAATCTTGAGTGTCTCAAACCCGTCCAGCACATCCAGCTTGGTCAGGGAAATCCCGTTCACACCGCTCGTGGCGCAGGTCTGGCGTACAAGGCAGGCATCGAACCAGCCGCAGCGCCGCTTGCGCCCGGTCGTGGTGCCAAACTCGTGCCCACGTTCGCCCAGACGCTGGCCGTCAGCATCGTCGAGTTCGGTCGGGAACGGCCCTTCACCCACGCGGGTGGTGTAGGCTTTGACGATCCCCAGCACATAATCAATCGCGCCCGGCCCAAGGCCAACACCCGTCGCCGCCTGCCCCGCGATCACGTTGGACGAGGTCACAAATGGATAGGTGCCGAAATCAATATCAAGCAACGCGCCTTGCGCCCCTTCAAACAGGATGCGCTTGCCCGCCTTGCGCTTTTCGTTCAGCACTTTCCAGACGGGTGCGGCAAACGGCAGGATATGCTGCGCGATCTCGTTCAGTTGCGTCAAGAGCGCGTCGCGGTCCACGGGTGCAAAACCAAGCCCCTTGCGCAGCGGATCATGGTGCTGCAACGCGCGGTCCACCCGCGCTTCGAGCGTTGCCGGATCGGCCAGATCGGCGACCCGCACAGACCGACGGCCCACCTTATCCTCATAGGCCGGCCCGATCCCGCGCCCGGTGGTGCCGATCTTGGTGCCCTTGCTCGCCGCTTCTTCACGCGCTCGGTCCAGCTCTCCATGGATCGGCAGGATAAGCGGCGTGTTCTCGGCAATCATCAGGGTCTCAGGCGTGATTTCAACACCCTGCGCTCGGATCGTTGCGATCTCTTTCATCAGGTGCCACGGATCAAGCACCACGCCATTGCCAATCACCGACAGCTTGCCACCGCGCACAACCCCGGACGGCAGCGCATGCAGCTTGTAAACCTTGCCATCGATCACCAGCGTATGACCAGCATTGTGCCCGCCCTGGAACCGGCAGATCACATCCGCCCGCTCGGACAGCCAGTCCACGATCTTGCCTTTGCCCTCGTCGCCCCACTGGGCACCCACGACCACCACATTTGCCATGTCTTTAGACCTTTGCTGGAGTTCCGTCTGTCAAACCCGCGCCCGTATAGAGCGCAAACCCAAGAGTGGGAACCGGTTTTCCGCGCAAATCACGGCTTGGGTCAAAATCGCCCACCTGTGTGGACACCAACATCGCAAGGCCTGCCCGTTTGCAACAACCCCTATGCGATCCTGTTCCACCCCTCTGGACAGCCCCACATGGCTTGGGCCATCAGGATCCAAATCAATTGTGAAAGCCATAAGATGACCGGATTTCTGCTGCGCTGGCTTTTCGCCCTTGTTCTCGTGTCGGCCACCTACAATCCGACTGAATACAATTTTGTTCGCTGGGCGCTGACCGACGGCCAGAACAGTCTGTCGATCACTGTCTTGACCGGCCTGGTGCTCTTGGTGGGCTACATCATCTACCTGCGCGCCACGCTGCGCTCTATCGGAGCGTTTGGCATGATGCTGATCCTCGCACTTGTCGGCGCGCTGCTCTGGGTGGCTTATGATTTTGGCCTGCTCGACCTGCAAAACCGCAATCTGACCGTCTGGATCGGCATCTTTGCCCTCTCCCTTGTTCTGGGCATCGGCCTAAGCTGGTCCATCGTGCGCCGTAAATTGTCGGGCCAGGCAGATGTGGATGACGTGGACGAATGATCCCTTCTTCTTTTTGAAAAATATGCCAACGCGGCGCGTGGAACAGGCTCCACACCCACATGATGCGAACAACCTGCCACACGCGCCAAACCGAGGCACAGGCCGCAGGCTGACGCCGCGCACAACAGCGCGCGTCAACGCTCATTTTTCAAACCTGTAAAAACCACAAGTCAGGATCGCCCTTCACGGGTTGCACGATGCGCCACTTGCCCTTAGATACCCACCATTCATGAAAGGCACTCGGGACAGCCATGGAAAACGTCGTTCTTATCATCCACCTCCTCCTCGCGCTTGCGCTGATCGGGGCCGTGCTGCTCCAGCGTTCTGACGGCGGGGGGCTTGGTGCCATGGGCGGCGGTGGCGGCGGGGCCGTGAGCACCCGGGCCGCAGCCACAGGGCTTGGCAAATTGACCTGGATTCTGGCAATCGCTTTTATCTGCACCTCGCTGACCCTCACGGTGATCGCGGCACAGAAAGCGTCTGGCAGCTCGATCATGGACCGCCTCACAACCGGCGGCAGCGACGCGGTCGAAGACACAGGTACCGGCGCGCTGGACACGGATGGCCTGTTGCCACCCCCGGCGTCGACGAACACAGACGCACCGCTGGTTCCGCGCGCCGACTGACGCAGCGACCGGCCTGACCCCACGCGCGGCCCAAACCGGTCGCGCGTTTTTCTTTGCGCCAACGGCCCACAATCCCTTGAGGCGCAACAGAGTAACGTAACATCATCTTGGGTTTGGCCTTGCAATTTGCTGCCGAATCCTCTAATGGTCAAATCCCGTGATGCTGCGCAGCAAAGTCTGCGCAGGTTGCATGATTTGCAAATGCTTCGCGGGAGATTTCCACTATGGCACGCTTTATTTTCATCACCGGCGGCGTGGTGTCTTCTCTTGGCAAGGGCTTGGCTTCGGCAGCTCTCGGTGCTCTGCTGCAAGCGCGCGGCTTCTCGGTACGCCTGCGCAAACTCGACCCCTATCTGAACGTCGATCCGGGTACGATGTCGCCGTTTGAACATGGCGAAGTGTTCGTCACCGATGATGGTGCAGAGACCGATCTGGACCTCGGCCATTACGAACGCTTCACCGGTGTGCCCGCCCGCAAGACAGATTCGATCAGCTCGGGCCGCATCTATACCAATGTCCTCGAAAAAGAGCGGCGCGGCGATTACCTTGGTAAAACCATTCAGGTGATCCCGCATGTCACCAATGAAATCAAAGATTTCATCTCGATCGGTGAGGACGAGGTCGATTTCATGCTCTGCGAAATCGGCGGCACCGTGGGCGATATCGAAGGCCTGCCTTTCTTTGAGGCGATCCGCCAGTTCGGTCAGGACAAACCGCGCGGCCAATGCATCTTTATGCATCTGACACTCCTGCCCTTCATCAAGGCCAGCGGAGAGCTCAAGACCAAGCCGACACAGCACAGCGTCAAGGAACTGCGTTCTATCGGCATTGCGCCTGACATCCTCGTCTGTCGCTCCGAGGGGCCGATTCCGGCCAAAGAACGCGAAAAACTGGCGCTTTTCTGCAATGTCCGCCCCGACAGCGTCATTGCCGCGCAAGACCTCAAATCGATTTACGAAGCGCCGCTGGCCTATCACCGTGAAGGTCTGGACCAGGCTGTGCTGGATGCGTTCCAGATCACGCCCGCGCCCAAACCCGCGCTCGAAAAATGGGAAGATGTGGCCGACCGCATTTACAACCCCGAAGGCGAAGTGAATGTCGCCATTGTCGGCAAATACGTGCAGCTTGAGGACGCCTACAAAAGCATCGCCGAGGCGCTCACCCATGGGGGCATGGCCAATCGGGTCAAGGTCAACGTGCAATGGGTCGATGCCGAGATTTTTGAGCGCGAAGACCCGGCGCCACATCTCGAAGGGTTTCACGCCATCCTGGTGCCCGGCGGTTTTGGCGAACGCGGCACCGAGGGCAAGATCAAGGCGGCGCAATTTGCCCGCGAACACAAAGTCCCCTATCTGGGCATCTGCCTTGGTATGCAGATGGCGGTGATCGAAGCCGCCCGCAACGTCGCCAAGCTGCCCGATGCCGGGTCAGAAGAATTTGACCACGAGGCCGGGAAAAAGCGTTTCACGCCAGTCGTTTATCACCTCAAGGAATGGGTGCAGGGCAACCAGACCGTCAACCGCAGCGTGGCTGACGACAAAGGCGGCACCATGCGCCTTGGCGCCTATGACGCGGTGCTGACCGAAGGATCAAAAGTGGCGCAGGCCTACGGCACAACCACCATCGACGAACGCCACCGCCACCGCTACGAGGTGGATGTTGCGTTCCGCGCACAGCTCGAAGAGGCGGGATTGAAGTTCTCGGGCATGAGCCCCGACGGCCGCCTGCCCGAGATCGTCGAATGGCCCGACCACCCGTGGTTCATCGGCGTCCAGTTCCACCCGGAACTGAAGTCGAAACCGTTTGACCCGCATCCCCTGTTCAAGGATTTTGTCCGGGCGGCTAAGGATGTGTCGAGGTTGGTCTAGTTAATCAAACGAAAAAAACGTGCTGAGAACCTATTCTGAATACTTTTTTGCTGTTTCCCGCAAGCGATCAGCAAAATCGTATATCTCGTCAATAGAGGACAACGAAACGCGGTCTTCTTTTTCCTGATCGAAAAGACCCAGATACTTTTGTTTGCGATTGAAGTGTAGACGCGCGAGCGGCTTTCTATTGTTGTCGTCAACCAAGATGGCACAATAGGTTTTGGAATCTCGCAACCCGACGCGGTTTACCTTTAATATGTCACGAACAATCGCTCGGACTGTGAGCATTCCTTCAATCTCTTCTTCCGTCGTCTCAATTCCATCGTCGTCAGGGATCGGCTGATCTTCAACATCGCTGGCGGTATCGTCACTTAAGGCGCTGCTGAGGCGTGATCTCACGCCATCTCTGACCAATTCTGAGAACGCTGTCTTCAAAGCTGACGAAATGATGTCCTTAACAGAAGCCGTGATCCTTCCTTCGTAGACCTTTCCTGCAAAAAGTCTCACAAGTTCATCCGAAGGCTCGGCCATTTCCTCTGTGAGCGACTGCTTTACGAGCGAAACATATTTCAGGCGCTCGGCATTCGCCAAAATGCGGTCAACATCAAAATTCTGCCGCTCAAATTTCCGTAATTCCGAAATCTTATTCGCGCCAAAGTCCAAAATGTCAAAAGTGAAGAATGGTCTTTTGTCCAGCTTATTAGGTTCTTCCAAATCTGAATAAAACTCGTAGACCTGTCCATTCGTCAGCAATGCAAAACGCGCCTTGGTGACAGTGAAGTATCTAAATAGCTGGGAAAGATGTTTCGAGTCGAGCTTTGTAGCCAAACCTTTTGCTTCGATGAGGATTCGAACCTCTCCATCAATCATTAAAGCGTAATCTACCTTCTCACCTTTTTTACCCACTGCATCGGCTGTGAATTCTGGGACCACTTCGGCCGGGTTAAAAATATCGTAACCCAGACCTTGAAGAAGCGGAAGAATGACTGAAGTTTTAACGGCTTCTTCAGTGGCTATTGTCGGTCCGTGGTCACGAACTCGGTTAGCCAAACTTGCCACCAGCTGATCCAGTGCAGACATAACGCTCTCCTTCTTTAATGTTCTGGAAATCGTTAACACTGATTTGTCCATTTTCAACACCTTCGGCAGAATTGCGTGAATAAAAATCACACTTAAGTTGTGCGAAGAAAGGAACAAAACGGGCTTAGGGTGCGTGCTCGCACGCACCGCCAAACGCGGCGTCCCTGCCAGCGGCCAAAATAGCGCGCGCCCCCCTCTACCACCGCCCCCAAAACTGCCCTATCACCGCCCGCATGCTGTCATATCAACACATCTATCACGCGGGAAATGCCGCAGACGTCCACAAGCACGCAGCGCTTGCGCTGGTGCTCGATTACCTGACGCGCAAGGACAAACCGCTCAGCTATCTTGAAACCCATGCCGGGCGCGGGCTGTACGATCTATCCGCCCCCGAAGCGGTGAAAACCGGCGAAGCGGCGCAGGGCATTGCCCGGCTGCACGCCAGCTTCGCCAAAGACCATCCCTATACCACAGCGCTTGCCGCAACGCCGGACGGCCTCTACCCCGGTTCCCCGGCCATTGCGCGCGCGCTTTTGCGCCCCACCGACACACTGCATCTGGCCGAGCTGCACCCGCAGGAATACGCCGCTTTGCGCCAAAACCTGCGTGGGCCGCATATTCAGACCTATAATCAGGACGGCCTCGAACTGGCCCAAAGCCTGTGCCCCCCCACACCCCGGCGGGGCGTGATGCTGGTGGACCCGTCCTACGAGATCAAGGCCGATTACGCCCAGATCCCCAAATGGCTGTCGGCGCTGACCCGCAAATGGAATGTCGGCATCGTGATGATCTGGTACCCGATCCTCAATTCAGGCGCGCAGGCCCCGATGGTGCGCGCGCTGCAAAGCGACCACCCAGAGGCGCTCACCCACGAGGTCCGCTTTCCCCCGGCGCGGGACGGGCACCGCATGGTCGGGTCCGGCCTGTTTGTCGTGAACCCGCCTTACGGCTTGGCGAGCGATCTCAGACGCCTGACCGCACTGTTCAGGGCGCTGGGATGATCCGGGCGGCTCTTGCCCTGATTTGCCTGCCAGCGCTGGCGCAGGCCGATCTGTGGCCCGTTCCCTTTGATGCCCTGCGCCAGCAGCCCCATTTGATCGAGAGTTTCGACAGCCTGCCTGCCACGCCGGAACCCGGCATCCAGATAGATCAGCACTGGCGCGCAATGGGTCTGTCCCTTGCCGAACATCTTGCAGGTCAGGACAGCATTGACACTGGCACAGGCTTCGACAGCCTGACGGGCCTGCCCAGCGCGCCACTGCGCGTCCAGCCCGGTTTGCCCAAGCACAACCTCAGCATTGCCGCGCATGTCGGGTTCGGCTCCAACGCGCTGTTCCCCGTTGGCCCCAAGGGCATTGCCCATGCAGAGGGGCGCGGTGAAGGCAGCGTTGCGCTGGTCTTTGACGACCCCCAATTCGCCATTGGGCTTAAGCTGCATGCCGAATATCCAGACCCGCTGGGCCAACGCCCGCCACCGGGCACAGCCACGCTCACCTTCTATGCCGCTGACGCCCGACCCATCGCGCGCGTGACCCTGTCGCTTGACCACGGCGTCCAGCCCGTTGCATGGCGCAGCGGCACAGGGATTGCCGCGATCACAATCGAAAACACCGATCCGGGTGGTATCGCGCTGGATGATATTCTCTATGCCGTCGTGGACCTTGCGGGATGACACCCATTGGCGAACCGCCTCACCCGACATATATCGTGGCTCATGTTTGCAGATTTCCTCAAGCGGCTCACCGCACCCGACCCCGCCCCCTTGCCCGATGCTGATGCACGGCTTGCCCTGACAGCCCTACTGGTTCGGGTCGCCCGCACCGATGGCGATTATGACGAGAGCGAAAAAGCGCGCATCGACCGGATCGCCGCCAGCCGCTATGGCCTGTCGCCGTTTGAAGCGTCCAAGCTGCGCGGCGATGCTGAAACGCTCGAATCCGAGGCACCGGATACGGTTCGCTTCACCGGCGCGATCAAGGACGCGGTGCCGTACGACGACCGCATCGGCGTGATTGAAGCGCTGTGGGAGGTCGTGCTGGCCGATGGTGTGCGCGATGAGCACGAAGACGCGCTGTTGCGGCTGGTGTCCAAATTGCTGGGCATCAATGACCGCGACTCAGCGCTTGCCCGTCAGCGTGTGGACACGCGCAGATGATCGCCAGCCTGCCGATGTATTGGCGGGTGGAAAATGCCGATCTCTGGCGCGCCTTCTGGGCGGTGGTGCAGGACTGTGCCGTCCGCGAAGGCGTGACCCTGCCTGACCTGACACCGCCCGACGCCCTGCCCACCGACTGGTATGACCATTGGCTAAACCCCGACCTGGCCCTGTCGATGACCTGCGGGTTGCCGTTTCGCACTGCGCTGAAAGGCAAGGTGCAATACATTGGCACGCTGGATTTTGACCTTGGCACAGCCCCTGGCCACTACCAGTCCCAGGTCATCACCCGCCCTGGCCTCACAGGCCCTGCCCACAGGCTTGCCTATAACAGCTCCGACAGTCAGTCGGGATGGGCGGCCGCGCAAGAGTTGACTGATCTGCGCTTGATCACCGACTTCATTCCAACCGGCGGACATGCAGCATCCTTGGCCGCGGTTGCAAACGGACACGCAGACATCGCCTGCATTGATGCGGTGACATGGCGGCTCTTGCAACGGGACGATCCCAACGCGGCCAAGGTGGCACCGGCAAGCCAAACCAAACCAACACCCGGCCTGCCGCTGATTGCCGCCCAAGGCGCTGACCCGGCTCCATTGCGCGCCGCTCTTGGTGCTGCAACCTCAGCCTTTTCACCGGACACTCCGGACGCCATGGGCGGCACTCTGACGTTCTGCGTGTTGGATGAACATCTCTACCACGCCCAGCCCATTCCCGCGCCACCACCCGCCTGACGCCGGGTCATACGCCGCAATCGGCGCGGAACTGCCGATTTCGCCATTGCATCATGACAGAGTTTGGCTGCATCTTGCCATCCATCCTTGATCAACGCCGTCAGGCCCTCCTGTGACAGACAAACCCGTTCTTCAAATTCGCAACCTGCACAAGCAGTACGGGAGCCTTGAGGTCATCAAGGGGGTCGATATCACCGCGCATCGCGGCGACGTGGTGTCGCTGATCGGATCGTCCGGGTCCGGCAAATCCACCATCCTGCGTTGTGCCAATCTGCTTGAAGACAGCCAGCAGGGCGAGATCCTGTTCAAAGGCGAAGCGGTACACTGGAAGGGCAGCGGTCTGCGGCGCCATCCTGCCGACCCAAGCCAAGTGCTGCGCATCCGCACGAACCTGTCGATGGTGTTCCAGCAATTCAACCTTTGGGCCCATATGACGATCCTGCAAAACGTCATGGAAGCCCCCGTGACCGTCTTGGGCCGCGACCGGGCCGAGGTCGAACAGGCGGCGCGCGGCTATCTCGACAAGGTGGGCATCGGCGACAAGTGCGATGCGTTTCCCGCCCAGCTTTCGGGCGGCCAGCAACAGCGCGCCGCGATTGCGCGTGCACTCTGCATGGAGCCAGAGGCGCTTTTGTTCGACGAACCCACCTCGGCGCTGGATCCGGAGCTGGAACAAGAGGTGGTCAAGGTCATCAAGGACCTGGCCGCTGAAGGCCGGACCATGCTGATCGTCACCCATGATATGAGAATGGCCCGCGACGTGAGCAATCACGTGGTGTTCCTGCACCAGGGCCTTGTCGAAGAAGAAGGGACGCCGGACAAAGTGTTCGGAGCCCCAAAATCAGAACGGCTTCGGGGGTTTTTATCCTTCACGATGGCCGACTAACCACTAAGAAACCGGGAGTAACACACATGAAAACGATCATCCTTGGCACAGCCGCGCTTGCAATGACGGCCTCGATGGCCTTCGCAGACGGCCACTCCGTTGTCCGCATGGGCACCGAAGGCGCCTACCCTCCGTATAACTTCATCAATGACGCAGGCGACGTTGACGGGTTCGAACGCGAACTGGGCGATGAACTGTGCCTGCGCGCCGAACTGACCTGCGAATGGGTCACCAACGAATGGGACAGCATCATCCCCAACCTCGTGGCCGGCAACTACGACACCATCATCGCCGGCATGTCGATCACAGCCGAGCGCGACGAAGTCATCGACTTCACCGCCAACTACACCCAGCCCGATCCGTCCGCCTATCTTGCGCTTGACGGGGCGGATGTGGATTTCGCCGGTGGCGTGATCGCAGCGCAGGCAGGCACCATTCAGGCCTCCCACATTGCGTCCTCGGGTGCGACACTGGTTGAATTCGCAACACCGGACGAAACCATCGCCGCCGTGCGCAGCGGTGAGGCCGACGCAGTTCTGGCCGACAAAGCCTACCTTGCGCCGATTGCCGAAGAAAACGCTGACGTCGCGATCGTCGGCGAAGACGTCCTGCTTGGCGGCGGCATCGGCCTTGGCGTCCGCGAAAGCGACACCGAACTGCGCGACAAGTTCACAGCTGCCATCGAATCGATGAAGGCAGACGGCTCGCTCAACGTGCTGATCGAAAAGTGGCTGCCCGGCTCGGCCACGTTCTAAAGCCAAACCAATGAGGGGGGCGGTGCGCTGCCCCCTTCATCTTGCCAGATAAACTCACCCCCACCTCCCCAGAGGCGCGCCATCTTCAGCTTTTGCACAGATCCAGACACGCTTGGCACTTTTCAGTGGTTTGCATGTTACCTGACGACCGGCAAACATATGGGCCTGTACTGGTCCTTTGGCACGGTCTTGCTTCTGCTGGCCATAACTGCACCCATCGCACTGGCCTTCGGCTTTGGCGGCGCGTCTGCCGCGCGATCAAAGATCGCGCCAGTCCGCTGGGTCGGCAAAGGTTATATCGCCATCGTGCGGGGTGTGCCCGACATCGCGTTTTTCCTGTTCTTCGTGCTCGCGCTCGACATCTTTTTCGAATGGCTGCGGCACGAATGGAAATGTCCTGACTGGACCGACACCATTTGGCAAGGCAATGATTTTGTCGTCTGCGACATCGCCAAACTGCCGATGAACAATGCTCCGCAATGGGTGCATGAAAGTTATGGATTCTTCCTTGCCGTGCTGACCTTCGCCATCGTATTCGGCGCGTTCGCGGCCAATGTTCTTTACGGCGCGATGCGCGCGGTGCCCCATACTCAGTTGGAAACCGCCGAGGCCTACGGCATGTCGCGCCGTCAGGTCTATTGGCGTATCCTTGTGCCGCAGATGTGGGTCTTTGCCCTGCCCGGCCTGTCGAACCTCTGGCTGGTGCTGATCAAGGCGACGCCGCTGTTGTTCCTCTTGGGCGTCGAAGACATCGTCTATTGGGCACGCGAACTGGGGGGTGCCAAGACGCCCCGCTTTACCGATTATCCGCATGGCGACTGGCGCGTCTGGTATTTCTTGTTCTTGCTGGTCTTCTACCTTGCCTTCACCCGCGTGTCTGAAATCGTGCTCGACAAGCTGATGCTCAAACTCACCCACGGGCAGGCCACCATGGGCGGCGAAGCGCAAAGGAAGGCAACATGACCCCTCTGTTGCCGCCACGCCATCGGTGCCAGCACGCGCCCAATTCCAAGGCACGGCTCGCGGCGCGGTGCCTTTTTCGGAAGCTCGGCGCATGAGCTGCTGGGACACCATCGCCGATTACGGCCTGCGCTCTATCGGTATCGGCGAACGGCTACTGCCGCGCGAAGACTTTACGCTTTGCCAACAGGTGACGCTGATCGGCTCTGGGATGATCTGGAACGTCTATTTCGGCGTGATCGCGCTGTCGGCTGGGTTCTTCCTTGCCACCGCTGTGGCCTTGGGCAAGGCCTCAAACGTCTGGGCGATCCGCAAGGCCAGCGCGTGGTTCATCTTTCTGTTCCGGGGATCACCCCTGTTTATCCAGTTCTTCTTTGCCTATTTCCTCTTCCTCGCACTCAAACCCGTCTCGCCAATCTTTGATCCGTTCACCGCGGCATGGCTGGGCGCGCTCATCGTGTTGTTCCTGAACACCGCCGCCTATTCCGGGGAAATCTTCTACGGTGCGCTTCAATCGGTCCCGCGCGGCGATATCGAGGCCGCAGACGCTTATGGCATGACCGGCTGGGCGCGGTTCAAACGGGTGACATGGCCCACCATGCTGCGCCTTGCATGGCCCGCCTACACCAACGAGGCGATCTTTCTCTTTCACGCCACGACACTGGTGTATTTCTCGGGCTTCCCAGCATGGCAGCAACGCGGTGATGCGCTGTATTATGCAAATTACTTCGCCGACAAGACCTTCAACCCGTTTGTGCCCTACCCGATCCTTGCGGGATATTTCATCCTTCTGACGCTGGTCATCATCAGCATCTTTGGGTTGATCAACCGCCGCCTGAACCGCCACCTACCGCAAGAGGCCCGCGCCCGCATGAAGCTCAAGCTGAACGTGATCCGGTGATTTCTCTTGCTAACTCGGGGTCTCCCCGACTATCCATAAATTTGATCAAATTATTGAAAACGGCGTAAAAATGGACACCCATATTCGCAACTGGCTCCGCAAGAATCCGCAGGTGCGCACCATCCGCGTGGCCGCCTCTGACCTGAACGGTCAGGCGCGCGGCAAACGGGTGCCCGTGCGCTTTGCCGACAAGATACTGGATGGCGGCACGCGCTTTCCGCTTTCGGTGCTCAACCTCGACATCTGGGGCGAAGACATCGACAACAGCCCGCTGGTCTTTGAGGCAGGCGACGCCGATGGTGTACTGATGCCCACCGATCGCGGCTTTGTGCCAATGCCATGGCTTGAGGCCCCAAGCGCGCTTTTGCCGCTGTGGATGTTCCGCGAAACAGGTGAGCCCTACGAAGGCGATCCGCGACAGGCGCTCAACACCGTGGTAAAGCGCTACAAGGCACGCGGCCTGACGCCCGTTGTGGCGATGGAGCTGGAATTCTTCCTGATTGACGACAGCACCCGAAACCTGCAAGTCCCCGCCTCCCCACGGTCCGGCAAGCGCCGCAAGGCAGGGGAGATCCTGTCCATTCGCCTGATCGACCAGTTCGATCGTTTCTTCACCGATCTGTATGACGCCTGCGAGGCGATGGACATTCCCGCTGACACGGTGATCTCAGAGGCCGGTCTGGGACAGTTCGAGATGAACCTGATGCATTGTGACGACGCCCTGCGCGCCGCCGATGATGCGTGGCTGTTCAAGATGCTAGTCAAAGGCCTTGCCCGCCGCCACGGCTTTGCCGCGTCCTTTATGGCCAAACCCTATCCGGATTACGCGGGTTCCGGCATGCACACGCATTTCTCGGTGCTGGACAACGACGGCAACAATGTCTTTGACGATGGCGGCCCCAAGGGCACCGATATGCTGCATCACGGCATCGCGGGATGCCTGAACGGCATGTATGACAGCACGCTGCTGTTTGCACCGCATATGAACAGCTATGACCGGCTGGTCCCCGAAGCGCACGCGCCCACCGGCATCGCATGGGCCTATGAAAACCGCACCGCCGCAATCCGCGTCCCCTCGGGCAGTCCCGCAGCACGGCGCATCGAACACCGCGTGGCGGGTGGAGACGTGAACCCCTACCTGACGCTGGCTGCTATCCTTGGCGCGGCTCTGACCGGGATCGAAGACGGCAAAGCGCCGCCCGATCCGGTCAAGGGCAACGCCTATGCACTTGATTTGCCACAGGTTCCCAATGACTGGACCGGCGCCATCACCGCATTTGAAAACAGCACCGTCATGCCCCACATCTTCCACGATGAGCTGATCCGTAATCTTGTCCTGACCAAAAAACAGGAACGGCATTACATGGAAGAACTCACCCCCTCCGAACGGGTGGAAATTTACCTTGATACGGTCTGACGCGCATCTTGCCCGAAACCGGGCAAACGCATAGCTTAGGCTCACAAACACCTTGGTGCTTCATGAAAATCGGAATACTGCAAACGGGTCTGGCCCCGGACGAGCTTAAGGGCACGTTCGGAGAATATCCCGGTTTCTTCGAACGCCTGCTGGCAGGCAAAAATTTCACCTTCCAAAGCTGGAGCGTTGTTGAAAACGTCTTTCCGGACGGACCAACGGACGCCGATGGCTGGCTGATCACCGGGTCGAAGCACGGCGCTTACGAAGATCATCCGTGGATACTCCCGCTCGAACAGCTCATCCGCAATATCGTAGCCGCAGATCGCCCCCTGATCGGCGTGTGTTTTGGCCACCAGATCATCGCACAGGCACTTGGTGGCACAGTCGAGAAATTCGACGGTGGTTGGGTTGTCGGCCAGCAAAGCTATGATTTCGGCGGCGAGAGCCTGACGATCAACGCGTGGCATCAGGATCAGGTGATCCGCGCGCCCGAAGGGGCCGAGGTGTTGGCCTCAAGCCCGTATTGCGCCAATGCCGCATTGCTGTATCCGGGCAAAGCCTACACCGTACAACCCCACCCCGAATATGGCGATGATTTCATCGCTGGTCTGATCGACACCCGCGGCAAGGGCATTGTGCCCGACGTCCTCTTGCAGGACGCCGCCACCCGCATGGGCGGACCGCTCGACACCAGGCGGATGGCCGACCAATTCGCCCATTTCTTCCGCGAAGGAACGCTTCAATGACCGACTGGACAGACACCCTCCCCGACTCGGCCCGCGCGTTTCTGGAAGGGCGCAGGCTTGACGAGGTGGAATGCATCATCGCCGACCTACCGGGCATCGCCCGAGGCAAGGCCGTGCCCGCATCGAAATTTGCGCGGCAGGAATATTTTCACCTGCCGGATTCGATCTTCTTTCAGACCATCACCGGCGATTGGGGCGAAGCCGCCGATGAAAACGATGGCGGTTTCATCGAACGCGACATGATCCTGAAACCGGATATGAGCACCGCAACAGCCGCCCCCTGGACCGGCGACTGGACGTTGCAGGTGATCCATGACGCCTATGACCGCAAAGGCAAACCGGTGCCCTACGCGCCGCGCAACGTGCTCAAACGGGTGGTGCAGCTATACCGCGACCAAGGCTGGGAACCGGTTGTCGCTCCCGAGATGGAGTTCTTCCTGACTGCCCGCAACCTCGATCCGGCCAAGGCAATCGAGCCGATGATCGGCCGCTCGGGCCGCCCTGCCGCCGCGCGCCAGGCCTATTCCATGACCGCCGTGGACGAATTTGGCCCTGTGATCGACGATATCTATGATTTCGCCGAAGCCCAAGGCTTTGAGATTGATGGCATCACCCAAGAAGGCGGCGCGGGCCAGCTCGAGATCAACCTGCGTCACGGCGATCCGGTCAAGCTTGCCGACGAAGTGTTCTACTTCAAGCGCCTGATCCGCGAAGCTGCGTTGCGCCACAATTGTTTTGCCACATTCATGGCCAAGCCTATCGAAAACGAACCCGGCAGCGCCATGCATATCCACCATTCGATCATCGATATCGAAACCGGGCGCAATCTGTTTAGCGGGCCTCAAGGCGGCGAAACCGACGCGTTTTTCCACTTTATCGGCGGCCTTCAGACCCACACCCCCGCCGCGATTGCAGTGCTTGCCCCGTACGTCAACAGCTACCGGCGCTATGTCAAAGATCATGCTGCACCGATCAATCTGGAATGGGGCCGCGACAACCGCACCACGGGTATCCGCATCCCGTTGTCCGGACCCGACAGCCGCCGGGTCGAGAACCGTCTGGCCGGAATGGATTGCAACCCGTATCTGGGCATCGCAGCCTCACTGGCCTGCGGCTATCTTGGATTGATGGAAGAATGTCGCCCGTCTAAACAGTTCAAAAGCGATGCCTATGAGGGCGACGGCGATATTCCTCAGGTTCTGGGTCAGGCACTGCAATTGTTTGAAGCGGCAAAACCGCTTCATGAGGTTTTGGGCCCAGAATTCTGCCGGGTTTATGCAATTGTCAAACACGCTGAATACGAAGAATTCCTGCAAGTGATCAGCCCCTGGGAACGCGAGCATCTGCTTTTGAACGTCTGAGCATAAGCCGGTCGAACCAGATGGGGGGACGCTGTTCCCCCACACCCCCTTGGGATATTTTTGAGCCAAAGAAGTACAGGACTGCCCTTTGAACCTTCTGTTCAGCAATGACACGCGCGGGGCCTATCCCGAAAGCTGGTATGCCGCCACCTCAACACCGCTTGAGCCATTTGCGCCCTTGCAGGGCGAGACGCGCGCGGATGTGTGTGTCATAGGCGCAGGGTATACCGGCCTATCAGCCGCGCTGCATTTGGCCGAGATGGACGCAGATGTCGTGCTGCTTGATGCGCACCGTGTGGGCTTTGGTGCGTCTGGGCGCAATGGCGGACAACTTGGGTCGGGCCAGCGGCAGGATCAGAACGTTCTGGAAAAAATGGTGGGCGCAGATGCAGCCCGCCATTTGTGGGACCTGGGCGAAGACGCCAAGGCGTTGGTGCGCGGGTTGATCGTGAAACACGGGATCGACTGTCACCTGCGCGACGGCATCGCCTGGGCTGCATCGCGCCCTTCGGACGCCACCGACCTGCACGCCTATGCCGCGCATCTGACCGCGCGCTATGGCTATGAGCAGATGACCGCGTTGGACCGGGATGCGTTCCATGCGCTGTGCCCGTCGCCCGACTATGTCGGTGGTGTCCTCGATATGGGGGCAGCGCATTTGCATCCCCTGCGCCTTGCCCTAGGGCTGGCCGAGGCCGCGGCCAGCGCCGGAGTGCGCATCCACGAGCGCAGCCATGTGCATGATATCCGCCACGGACCCAAGGTGACTGTGCGCACCGATGCAGGCCATGTTGTTGCCGATCAGGTGATCCTTGCCGGCAACGGGTATCTGGGCGGGCTTGACCGGCAGGTGACGGCGCGGGTGTTGCCAATCAACAATTACGTTGTCGCCACCGAACCGCTGGGCGACGCCGCCGCCCGTGTGCTGACACAAGACGTCGCGGTTGCGGATTCGCGGTTCGTGGTCAATTACTTCCGCCTCAGCCATGACAAGCGGCTGATCTTTGGCGGTGGCGAAACCTATGGCTACCGCTTTCCTACTGACATTGCCGCGCTTGTGCGCAAGCCGATGTCGGTGATCTTCCCGCATCTGCGTGATGTAAAGATCGACTATGCATGGGGCGGCACATTGGCCATCACGATCAAGCGGATGCCTTATCTGGCGCGCGTACAGCCAAACATCCTGTCCGCCTCGGGCTATTCCGGCCACGGTGTCGGCAATGCCATTCAGGCAGGCAAATTGCTGGCCGAAGCAACGCGCAGCCCGTCCGAAGGCTTTGCCGCGTTCAACGATATCCCGCACAGGGCGTTCCCCGGCGGCGCATTGATGCGCACGCCGATCCTGTCGCTGGCGATGTCATGGTACGCAATGCGCGACCGACTTGGGATTTAGGTCACTTGTCCAGCTTGGACAGCTTCTTCTGAAGCTCGGCCAATTGCGCTTTTATCACGTTCAGGTCGTCCGATTCGGGTGGGACCGCAGGTTTTGACCCGTCTTTGGCATCGTCCGGCGCAGGTCCGGACCACGTGCCCGACATGCCCCCGGTCATCGCCTTGAGAAACGCCTCTTGCTGGGCCTGCAACGCCTCCATGCCGGGCATGGTTGGCATGCCGGCCATCGGGTTGGTCTTGCCCATGTTCTCGACCCATTTCGACTGGCTGTCTCGAAACATCTCGAAACTGGCCGCAAGGAATTGCGGCACCGCACTTGTCGCAGTGGTGGTATAGCTGCGCACCAGATCATTGAGCACGTTGGTCGGCAAAACGCTTTCGCCCCGGCTTTCGTGTTCGGCGATGATCTGAAGCAGATATTGCCGCGTCAGGTCGTCGCCCGATTTCAGATCGACGATCTGCACCTCACGCCCGCCCCGGATAAATCCGGCGATATCCTCAAGCGTCACATAATCGGATGTTTCGGTATTGTAGAGACGGCGGCTCGCGTAGCGCTTGATCAACAGCGGTTTTTGGTCGTCGGCCAAAGGTGTCCCCTCCCCGGAATGTCTTCGCTGCGTTTGAGCCTAAGCACATGGCGAACAAAATGAAAGCATTGCTGTCATCATCTTGGTCCAGGACCCAAAAAAAGGCCGGATCCACGAAGGGACCCGACCTAAGGATAGCGTTCCAATTTGGGAGGAGAGAACGCTAGTTCGTAAAAAACTTACTTCGCAGCAGCAGTTGCCTTTTTGGCAGCAGCGGTCGCGTCAGCAGTTGCTTTCTTGACAGCGGCAGTCGCGTCTTCCGACAGGTCTTTGCCAGCAGCCATCATCAATTCAACCGTGTCCATCTGGACTTTTTTCGCGATCTCGGCGAATGCGGCCATGTTTTCGGCAGCAACTTCAGCCTGAGCCGATGCGAAATCGGTCATCGCCTTTGCGTAATCCGCAGGCTCTGTTTTCGCCTTGGACATGTCACCCAGCTTGGCGAGGGTGTCTTTGGTCCACTTTGCGGAAATCTCAGCCGACTTATCCGCAGCTTCGATCGCAACATGCGACAGCTTCTCGTTCAGAGTTGCTGTTGTCTTGAATGCGTCTTCCATGGATTTTGTGTCAACCGGGAATGCGCCCATCATTTCTTTCATGGTCGCTGTCATATCTGGTGTCTTAGCCATTTTATCAAATCCTTTTCCTGCTCGGCGGGCCCACCCCGCTGTCCGTTGCAGATGAGGAATATATAGATGCTGCACCGCAGCATTTCAACATCTTTTTCTGCACTGCAGCAAAATTGTACCCACCTCACCCTTCGCCGGCTTAGACCCGCGCTTTGATCATCACATACGTGCCGGGTGCAGGTGCCAGAGACGGATGGGATTTATCCCCTATTTCCCGTGCCTTGGTCCACTTGCCCGATCGCTTGGCCAGCCATTTCTCCCAAACTGGCCACCAGGACCCTTCGGTATACTCCGCCTGAGATTTCCAATCGTCCGGCGACAAAGACAGGTCTTCATTCGTGTAATGACCGTATTTTTTCTTGCTCGGCGGGTTCACGATTCCCGCGATGTGCCCCGACTCGGACACGATAAAGGTCTTTGATTTTGACCCCATCGCCTGCACGCCACGATAGCAATCCTTCCACGCTGCGATGTGATCCGTCTCGCAGGCAATCGAACACAGCGGAACGTCCACATCGCCAAGGCGCAGCGTATGACCCATCAAGTCGAACGTGCCTTCTGCAAACTGGTTCGCCTGACACAGCCCGCGCAGATACTGCACCGCCATACGCCCCGGCAGGTTTGCCCCGTCACCGTTCCAATACAAAAGATCAAACGCAGGGGGCGTTTCGCCCATCATGTAGCTTTTGATGGCAGGCCCATAGATCAGGTCGTTGGACCGCAGATAGCTAAAGGTCCGCGCCATGATAAAAGACTTTAGAATACCTGTATCGCCGATCTCTTCCTCGATCCCGTCGATAAAGTCGTTCTGAAGGAAGGGCGTGAATTCGCCTTGATCCGAGAAATCGGTCAGCGTGGTAAAGAAAGTTGCCGATTTGATCGACGCATCGCCGCGCTGTTTGAGCAGCGACAACGTCATGCTTAGCGTGGTGCCCGCGATACAATAACCGATCGCGTTGACCTTCTCGACGCCGCAGATCGCCTTGACCTCTTCGATGACGCGCACATACCCGTCTTCGATATAGGTCTCGAGCCCAACATCCTTGTAGCTTTCATCCGGGTTGATCCAGCTCACCACGAACAACGTGTATCCCTGATCCACCACCCAGCGGATGAAAGAATTCTCGGGCTTCAGATCCAGAATGTAGAATTTGTTGATCCACGGTGGAAACAGGATGATCGGGGTCTCGCGCACCTTTTCGGTGGTCGCCTTGTACTGGATCACCTCCATCATGTGGTTGCGATACACCACCTCGCCCTCGGCGGTGGCGATGTTACGGCCAATCTCGAACGCGGCTTCGTCTACAAGGCGCACCACCAGCTCACCGTTATTGGCCTCAAGATCAGCCACGAGGTTCTCAAGCCCTTTCACAAGGCTGTCACCTTCGGTGTCCAGCGCCTTTTGCAGCGCGTCCGGGTTGGTCGCCAGAAAATTTGTTGGCGCGTACATATCGACGATCTGCTGCGCGAAATAGCGCAGCCGCTTTTTCTCGGTCGCGTCCATATCCTCGATATCGTCCACCGCGTTGCGGATCGCGTCCGAGTTGATCAGGTATTGTTGCTTGATGAAGTTAAAATAGGGGTGTTCATCCCACATCGGGTTCTTGAAACGCCGATCCCGGGGGCCGGGATCTTCCGGGGCCTGCAACTTGCCTTTAGCCAGCGCTTGCTGGGCCTCAACAAAATGGGTCACAGACTTGCCCCAATATTCGATCTGGTGCTCGATGATCTTGGCAGGGTTTTGCATCCACTCGTGCCAATAGGCCTGCATTGCCTGACTGAACAACATCGTGTCCGGCCCGCTGAGCGACGGGTTGATCTGCTTCTTGCTCGACAACGCCGCCATGAGCCTCCCGCTCAGCGCTTCGATCTTTTGCAAATTGGCCTCAAGTTCCGGGCTTATTTCCGGTGCGGCAACGTCTTCAGTTGTCATGGCCAATATTCCCCCCTATCCATGCTGCTATGCAGAATACAGTCGCCTGCGGTGGGAGGCAAAGCGACGAAACAGCCCGGTTTTTTGACCGGCTCGGAAGGAGACGCCTCTATGCGGTACATGGTCACTTATGATCTGATGGAAACCGTTCGCAATACAAATCAATGGCTTGGCGCAACTGCCCGGACGATGGCCTCCTATCCGGCCTGGTCCATGATGCCCAATCCCGCGATCCAATGGATGGCCGCTTGGGGCGAAGTCACCGAACGCACATTTGAACGGATGGTCGTGAAACCCGACTGGGGGATTCGCACCTACACCCACGAGGATGGCAAGGATCACCTTGTCGAAGTTGAGACCATCGTCGAACGCCCCTTTGGCGACCTGATCCATTTCAACGTGGTCGGCCGCGAAGAGCAGCCCCGTAAGATTTTGCTCGTGGCGCCGATGTCCGGCCATTACGCAACGCTTTTGCGATCCACCGTCAAATCGCTGCTGGTGAATTGCGAAGTGTACGTCACAGACTGGCACAACGCGCGCGACATCCCCGTCAGCGCCGGTAAGTTCGACGTGGAAGATTATACGCTGTACCTCGCCGACTTCATGCGCGAGCTGGGGCCAGACACAAATGTGGTCGCCGTGTGCCAGCCGGTGCCGCTCACCCTCGCCGCGACCGCCTATCTGGCCGAGCACGAGCCCAACGCGCAGCCTCGCACACTGACCCTGATCGGCGGTCCGGTTGATCCCGACGCAACCCCAACCGACGTGACAGATTTTGGCCGCCGCGTGACCATGGGCCAGCTTGAGGAAACCATGATCCAACGGGTCGGTTTCAAGCACAAAGGCGTGGGCCGCAAGGTCTATCCTGGCCTATTACAGCTGGCGTCCTTCATCTCGATGAATGGCGAACGCCACGGTGATGCGTTCTCGAACCAGATCCAGAAAGTCATGCGCGGCGAAGCCTCGGACCATGATGCGCATAACCGCTTTTATGACGAATATCTTGCCGTAATGGACATGCCGGCAGAGTTTTATCTCTCGACCGTGGACCGCATCTTCAAAAAGCGCGAAATCGCCAAGAACGAATTTGTCGTGGCCGGTCACAAGGTGGATTTCGGGGCGATCACAAATGTCGCCGTGAAAACGGTTGAGGGCGAAAACGACGATATCTCGGCTCCGGGTCAATGCCTTGCGGCGCTTGCGCTCTGCACTGGCCTGCCGGACGAGATGAAAGCAAGCCATGTAGAGCCGGGTGCCGGACATTACGGCATCTTCGCAGGTAAAAGCTGGCGCAACAACATCCGGCCCTTGGTGCTCGATTTCATCGACAGCAACGCGGCCGGAGCCGCCAAGCCGAAAAAAGCCAAGACCGCTGCGAACACAAACGCAGCCTGACCATCGGATAAGCCGCACAAACGGCACCAAATTCAAAAGGGCTGCGTATCACCGCAGCCCTTTTCTGTGAACCCGCGACGCAGCCACAACGCAGCGTCGCCAACCGTACAAGCGAAACCCAGCCCTACGCCTCTGCTGCCCAGATCATATCAATCAGCGCCTGCGTCCCACGGCTGAACTCCAGCGGGCATGGATACGCGGCCTCTTCCCGCACCGCAGCTCCGAACGCCTCGACCTGCCGGACGTACTGATCCACACCCGGATAGCGAAACACCTCAACCGGTCCCGCCCCGCGCATCAACCGCACTTCAGCATCGCCATAGCCCATCGGATTGAACGGCACCGGCACCTCGATCACACCGCTCGTGCCCTGAAACGTCACCGACTGATAGCGCAGCATCCGCATCGACGTGAGCGAGGTCAGCGTGAACCCAGCAAACTGGACCACAGCCTCGGCGCGCACTTCAACCCCGCTTTCGCGCCGAATATCCGCAAACAGAACCCGCTCGGGGTCTTGCCCGGTCACAAAGCGCACACAGCCCAGCGTATAGACCCCGATATCCGGCAGGCTCCCGCCGCCCGTGGCCACCGCATTGCGAATATTGCCCGGATCGCTGGAATTGTCATAGGTGAAGGTCGCGCTCACCCGCCGTAAATCACCAATCGCGCCGCTTTGCACCCAATCGCGCACCTGATGCCATTGTGGGTGATGCACGATCATATAGGCCTCTGCGGCCACCAGCCCGGTCTGATCCCGCAGCGCGATCAAGCCGTCAATCTCGTCCGCCCGCAGCGCAATCGGCTTTTCACACAACACATGCTTGCCTGCCTCCAGTGCACGCCGTGTCCAATCCACATGCAGCGAATTGGGAAGCGGAATATAGACTGCATCAATATCCGGGTCCGCCAGCACCGCCTCATAACGGTCCACCACCCGCAGCGCGCCATCCATGGCACGAAACGGCGCGGCCTTGGCCGGATCAGACGTGGCCAGCACCGCCAGCCGGGACTGCGTCGCCGCATGCAAGGCCGGGGCCATATACTCTCGGGCGAATTTCGCCGCACCCAAAATACCCCATCGCAGCTCTGTCATCCCTGATCCCTTTCAACCGATATGCCTTGGCGTAACACGAAAAAACGCCGGGCACAGGCCCGGCGTTTTCAAATATCGGAGCTAGAGGTTGCTTAGACTGTGGCCAGCAGCCCCTGTTCTTTCGCAAGATCGCGCATGCGCTTTTGCAGCTTCTCGAAAGCCCGCACTTCGATTTGGCGAATCCTTTCACGGCTCACGTCATACTGGCCCGAAAGGTCCTCAAGCGTGACCGGCTTTTCCGCCAGACGCCGTTGTGTCAGGATATCCTTTTCCCGATCATTGAGAACATCCATCGCCTGCACCAGCATCGCGCGCCGCGCATCAAGCTCGTCTTTCTCTTCATAATCCGTGGCCTGATCCGCGCTTTCGTCCTCAAGCCAGTCCTGCCACTGCATCGTCCCTTCGCCATCAGAGCCGACAGTCGCGTTCAACGACGCATCGCCTCCCGACAGACGCCGGTTCATCGAGATCACTTCATCTTCGTTTACACCCAGATCATGCGCGATCTTGGCCACGTGCTCGGGACGCAAATCGCCGTCCTCGAGCGCGCCAATCCGCGATTTGGCCTTGCGAAGGTTGAAAAACAGCTTCTTCTGCGCGCTCGTTGTGCCCAGTTTCACCAGCGACCAGGACCGCAGGATATATTCCTGGATCGAGGCGCGAATCCACCACATCGCATAGGTCGCCAAGCGAAATCCTTTTTCGGGATCAAAGCGTTTGACTGCCTGCATCAGACCGACATTCGCCTCGGAAATCACCTCGGCCTGCGGCAACCCATAGCCACGATAGCCCATGGCTATCTTCGCGGCGAGGCGCAGGTGGCTTGTCACCATCCGGTGCGCGGCTTGTGTGTCTTCCTGCTCCACCCAACGCTTGGCGAGCATGTATTCTTCTTCCGGCTCCAAAAGCGGGAACTTGCGGATTTCCTGCAAGTACCGGCTCAGTCCAGCTTCCGGTGACGGGGCCGGGAGATTCGCATAATTGGCCATACCCTTGTCCCTCCAATGTTTACGGGCTTAACATACAATTTGGGAAGCAACCCCAAAATTTCAAGTGGTGTTCTGTCTGCTACGTTGAATTTAACGCACACCGATCCGGTTGTAATGGCTATGTCAGTGCGCTCACGCACATGGGACCATTGTTTCAGCCGCGCAATTGCGTGATCAAATCATCCATGTCTTGCGGCAAAGCAGCCTCAAACCGAAGGGTTTCGCCGCTCACAGGGTGTTCAAACCCCAAAACGGCAGCGTGCAAGGCCTGCCGGTCAAACGCCGCCAATAGCGCCATCGCCGCGTCGGACACCGCACCCTTGGCCACTTTGCGTCGCCCACCATACACAGGATCACCGATCAACCCATGCCCCGCATGGGACATATGCACCCTGATCTGATGCGTGCGCCCAGTCTCCAAACGGCACTCGACCAGCGACACCTGAGCCGGCGTGCCGAACACCTCCAGCACCCGCGCCCGCGTTATGGCGTGTTTACCGTGGCCAAAGAACACCGCCTGCCGCTGCCGATCGGTCTTGTGCCGCGCCAGATCGCTTGTGATCTTGATCACAGAACCCGGTTCAATCGACACACCCCGCACGCCGCGCAAGCGCGGATCGCCCGGATCGGGATGCCCGTGCACCACCGCCTGGTACAGACGTTCGACACTATGCGCCGCAAATTGATCCGCAAGCCCGTGATGCGCGCGGTCCGATTTGGCAACGACCAAAAGCCCGCTCGTGTCCTTGTCGATGCGGTGCACAATGCCTGGACGGCCCACGCCGCCCACACCCGACAACCGCCCGCCAAAATGATGCAACAGCGCGTTCACCAACGTGCCCGACGGCGTACCGGGGGCTGGATGCACCACCATGCCCACTGGTTTCATCACCACGATAAGGTCGTCATCCTCGAACCGCACGTCCAAGGGCAGGTCTTCTGCCTCTATGTGGCTTTCGGTTACGCCAGGCACCATGACTGCGATCACGTCGCCTTCCGCCACATTGGCCTTGGGATTGGTCAAAACCTCTCCCTCGCGGCGCACCGCACCCGCTTCGATCAACCGCGCCAACCGCGTCCGCGACAGCGCCGCTTCCTCTGGCACGTCGCGTGCCAAAGCCTTATCAAGTCGGTTGGGCGGTGAAGCGCCAATGATGACGGTAATGATGGACTCAGACATGGACAACGCCCCCGAAGATCAGCTCCCCGAACCAGCGAACCTGCGTTTCCTGCGTCGGCTGATAACGGTTCTGACCGCAACTATGATCGGCGGGGTCATACTCATCACGGCGCTGCTTGTCATCCGTTACAATCAAACCGCCGCCCCCTTGCCTGACACGATCACCCTGCCCGATGGCAGTACAGCAACGGCGTTCACGCAGGCCCGCAACTGGTATGCGGTTGTCACCGACAGCGATCAAATCCTGATCTTCGCCCGCGACACAGGTCGCCTGCTTCAAACCATTACGATCACCGCAGAGTAGGAATGGTACCAGCACCCCGGCTCGAACGGGGGACCTCTTGATCCACAATCAAGCGCTCTAACCTACTGAGCTATGCCGGCACTGAGGGGCGGAATAACGGGACGGTTCCGCCAATGCAAGACCCATCTGACCCAAGAATGTGACTTCCTGCGCCCATTCAAGCAGATCAACATCAAAGCGGTGCACTGGTTTGGACGATAGGCACCTCCAGCCGTGTTTGCGGCAGAGCGCGCGAGCCACTTCGCGGTCTTCTTGGTTCAAAAGTTGCATACGAGGATAGCCCCAATCTTGTGAGACTCTCGTGTAGGTCGACAAGAGCCGTTTGCCAAAGCAGATCCCGCACCTCGGAAACCACCGCAGCTTGGCCGTCCTGGCGCCCTGCAACAGACAGAAGACACTGCCCAAGCACATGCCAACGCGTTCAGCCACTCACCTGCGTTCCAATTCCGGGTCAAATGACACAACGATAACGCACAACATCAAAACTGCGACCGACACGAAACTGGCAACGCCCCTGTCTGCCTCAAAAGCGTGGCGGCCATGCAAATCGACAAGCAGATCAGAGTTTCCGGCACATACCCCATCAGAAGAACGACATCACCCAGGACGGCTCCTGCTCTATCTTGCAAAACACACTTCCCAGCGCTAAGGCGACAGACCTGACGTAACCCGCCGGAGATCTGCCATGGGCATCAACACAGAACGCGATATCGAAGCCAACCTGCAAATCGGCCCCACAGATCTGGGTATGGTGCGCCTGTTTATCTTGGCTGACGGTCTTGAAATCCCCATGGATTTCTCACCCGAAGAAGCGGACGAAATCGCTGAAGAAATCAAACTTGCCGCCACCGCTGCCCGCAAAGTCAAACCAACTCGGTGACGAGTTGCGAAAGGTGGGCAATTTTTTGTCCACCAAGCAACGATAAGGTTATCCAAAGGCTGGTGGGCACAATGCCCGTCCCGTGCCTGAGTTGCAGACCTTTTCTCACACGCGGCGTGTTCAGCTCACGAATTCATGTATCAATCCGCGCAACACGGCGGCATCTCGCAGGGCCCGCGCAACACGCCTAACCGCCCCATGATGACAACGCCGCCTCTGGATCACGCAACGCCTGCAACCGTCGCGCGGCATGGAACGCGAAGGTGCGGATCAGCTTGCTCCGCCGCGGCGCGGCCAGCTTTGCCTCTGGTGACATCCGCACGATTTCCGCATCATAGCCATCGGCAATGATCAATCCCGTCTCAATCGGCAAAAGCTCGGACGGGAACGCCAGATCCACCGCCCAGAAATACCGGTCGCACCAATCGAGGTAGCCTTCCCATTTCTGATCGGACTGGAAATCCGCCCGCGATGATTTGCATTCGACAATCCAGATCTCTCCCTTCGGTCCAAGCGCCATCACATCGACCCGAAGGCCACGATCCGGCACGAATTCCTCGATCACAGAAAACCCGTGGCTGGCAAGGTGGCGGCACACCCCGCGCGCCAGGAGTTGCCCCGGCTGGTTATCGGCCTGCTGGCCAGTGCTTGGATTGAATACGTGGGTCATACCGAACACACATGAACAAAGTGTGAACAAAAATCAAGCCGCCACAGGGCCTGACCTTAAATCACCTCTTGTCAGATCGCGCACACGCGCCTACCTCAGTGGCAGGCGGGTTCTGCCCTTCTCGTGATTGGTTGCATTCCGGTGGCCTTAAGCAATTCCGAGGGAGTTGGCTCTGTCCGGGCCCTGGTCCGGTTACCTGACGCCCACCTGTACATACAGGTCCTCGGGAATGAGAGAACCGCACGGTTGGCGTGGTTCCCGCCGCTTATTTTCTTGAAAAATTGCGCACTTGCACGCGCGGGGCGGTCGCTTCGACCCGGATCGGCGTAAGGTCAATCGGGCGGCCGCGATGATCGTCGTCATCGTCATCTTCGTCGTCATATTTCATCAACATGATCGAGATACCGAACTGAACACCTGCAAACACGATCCCGTTGAACAGCCACAGCAAAAACACCGCAAGCAACCCAACATCGGTATGCGTCACCAGATGCCACAGGTTCACCACGTTGAAATACAAAAGAAGCGTGACAAAGACCGCCGACAGGGCGAACCCGATAGCGGTTTGACGAATATACATCGTGATCAGATCGGGCATGGTGTCCCTCGCTTTCCGAAACTTTAGATAGCTTACCCGATGCAAAAAGCAAAGGGCACACTGCCCCAGTTCTAGAACGCCTCGGGCCGCGCCTCGCGCGCCATGTGGTCCAGCACCGCGTTGACAAACTGCGCCTCTTTCCCATCGGGAAAGAACGCACGCGCCACATCAACATATTCGTTAATGACCACCTTGGGCGGCGTTTCCGTAGCCACCAACTCCGCCCCCGCCGCCCGGAACAAAGCCCGCAGCGTCGGATCAATCCGCGCGATGGGCCATTTGGCCACAAGCCCGCGATCCGTCATCTGGTCAATTTTGGCTTGCCAGTTCACCGCCTCGTCGCAAATGCGGCGAAACAGGTCCACATCACCATCGACCATGGCAATGCCATCAATCTGCGCAAGACCAAACCGATGATCGAGGAATTCCACCGCGACACGGTCCACAGATTGCCCTGATTGTTCGGTCTGGAACAGCGCCTGCACGGCATAAAGCCGCGATGCAGACCGTTTCTGGCGTTTCTCGTCCACCTTACGGGGCGGCTTGGCAGCGTGGCTCATGCGATGTTCGGGTCCTTGGTGTCACCAGCGATCTGGTACTCGTCCGAGCGCGGGACAAACCCCACACCCTTGCGCGAAGCCCCCCATTTACGGCTGAGCGCGATCAGGTGCAAGGCAGCAGCGGCCGCACCGCCCCCCTTGTTTTGCCCATCGGCCTGCGCACGCGTTTCAGCCTGCGCCGTGTTTTCGACCGTCAGGATACCATTGCCGATGCACAAGCCCTGAAGCCCCAGCAGGGTCAGGCCCCGAGAGCTGTCATTGCACACCGTGTCGTAATGCGTGGTCTCTCCCCGAATGATACAGCCAAGCGCGACATAGCCGTCGAAATTCGACATCCGTTCAGCAATGCCAATCGCGGTCGGCACTTCAAGCGCGCCTGGAACCTCAACCAAATCATGTGTGCCGCCACACGCTTCAATCTCGGCACGCGCACCTGCGATCAGCTGATCCGCGATGTCCTTGTAGTAAGGCGCAACCACGATCAAAACCTTAACGGGACGCTCAAAACTTGGCCGCTCCAGCGTGTAATGCGAAACCGATGCGGCCATCATCCCAACTCCGAAATTTTTTGCGTTCCCACGATCTCCAGACCGTAGGCCTCAAGGCCCACCACTTTGGGGGTCGGCGAATTGGTCAGCAAGCGCAGCTTTGACAACCCAAGTGACGACAAAATCTGCGCCCCCAGCCCGTATTGCCGCAGCGTCTTGGGCGACACCTCGTCACCCACATCCAGCTTCATCGACGTATCGCGCAACAGAACCACAACGCCGCGCCCCTCTTCGGCCACTGCACGCATTGCATGTTGAAATTCATCCGCCCGCCCGCGCGGGCCGGTGCCAACCACATCCAGCATCGGATCGAGCGCGTGCATCCGCACCAAGACCGGCGCATCGCCCGACAAATCGCCCTTGGTCAGCACGATATGTTCGTCGCCATGGGTCTCGTCGGTGTAGATCCTCATCAGCCAATCGCCACCGAATTCGGACTGGATCATTTCTTCGGTCCGTACCCGCACAAGGTTGTCGTTGCGGCGGCGATACGCAATCAGATCACTGATCGTCCCGATCTTGAGGTTGTGCCGCTGTGCAAAGGCCACCAACTCGGGCAGGCGCGACATCGTGCCGTCCTCGTTCATAATCTCGCAGATCACCCCCGATGGGTTCAACCCGGCAAGACGGCTCACATCCACAGCCGCCTCGGTATGACCCGCGCGCACCAGCACCCCACCATCTTTCGCCCGCAACGGAAAGACATGACCCGGCGTTGCAATGTCCTGCGCGCCTTTGGTGCCGTCGATGGCAACCGACACGGTCCGCGCCCGGTCTGCCGCCGAAATACCCGTAGTCACACCTTCGCGCGCCTCGATGGAAATGGTAAAGGCGGTCTCGTGGCGCGACGAATTGTTCGTCGACATAAGCTCAAGGCCCAGTTCCTCGATCCGTTTCGGCGTCATCGCCAGACAGATCAAACCGCGCCCGTGCATCGCCATAAAGTTAATGACATCCGGCGTCGCCCATTGCGCGGGAATCACCAGATCGCCCTCGTTCTCGCGGTCTTCGTGATCGACAAGAATGAACATCTTGCCGTTGCGCGCGTCTTCGATGATTTCCTCGACCGAAGAAATGGCGTCTTTCCAGTTTTCTTCGACCGGTCCGGGATTTTCAAATGTGGTCACGCGAGGCCTCCGTCATTGCCCTTGCGCACTTAAATCAGACCGGTGGAATTGACCAGTGCGACGTCCTGTACGCGCGCATCGATACACCCCGTGCGCCCCATTCGTAGAAATCAGTCGAAAATGTCTTCCAAAACATCAAACGCTTCTTCAAAGAACCGCTTGGCCAGCGTCTTGCGCTTTTTCTTCTTCTTCCCAGACGACCCCACCTCGCGTTCCCACACAGGCAACGGGGTCACAGCCCCCTTTTTCTGTTTGGGCTTTGGCCTGTGCGGCGTGGCCCGCCCCTGTGACGCGGGCCGATCCACCACATCCGCGCGCAGCATCTTCATGTCATGCAAGGGCGCACCACAGGCAGAACAGCTCAGTTCGTGACGAATATCCCCTGTCAAAACAAGGGCAGCGCGCGTTCCGCAGTAGCAGCAAGTCGCAATCTTGGTTCCGTGGGGCATGGCATCTCCTATCGCAGGGATATTGGCATTACCCCCACGATCCGCAAGCTCAGGGCCGTGCGGCGTAAAGTGCCACAGCCGCCGCATTCGATACGTTCAAAGACCCAAACCCCTGCGCAAAGGGGATTTTCACCAACGCATCACAGGTGTCCTTGGTCTTTGGCCGCAGCCCCGGCCCTTCGGCCCCAAGCACCAACGCAATCGGTCGGTCACGCACCGGCGCAATGGCCTCATCAATTGTTTGCTCTGCCTCACCATCCAGACCAAAAATCACGTAACCCATTGACCGCAAACGCTCCATCGCATCTGCGAGATTGCGTTCCCGCAGGTAAGGCTGCCGTTCCAACGCACCAGACGCGGTTTTCGCCAACGCCCCTGTTTCCGGTGCCGAATGATGCAAAGTACCTATAACAGCCGACGCGCCGAACACCTCGGCAGAGCGTAGAATCGCCCCCACATTGTGCGGATCGGTCACCCGGTCGAGCAATACAACACGCGGAGGGCCGTCCCCCGGACCAAGCGCCACATCCTCAAGTCGCCCCCAGTTCAGCGGCTTTACTTCCAAAGCTGCACCCTGGTGCACGGATTGCGGATCAATCGGCGCATCAAAACGACGCGGATCGCTCATTTCTGCTTCGATTCCAGCCACTTCAATGGCATCCGCCAGCTTGTCCATGGCGTTGCGGGTCACCATCAAACGCAGCCGTTCGCGGTTCGGATTAACCAGCGCATCGCGCACAGCATGCAATCCGAACAGCCACACGGTCTCTGCCGAAGCGGCCTTCTTGGACTGCTCTTTGGCCACCACCCATTTCGGTTTTTTGACCATCACAGCCTCCTTGATTGTCTTGTGGAAAACGCACCTGCTTGATGGGATTTTCCTGTTGACGCCGCAAGGGGGCAATTGTAATCACCCGCTCACGCCAAGCGCAGCCTTGGCCAAGTGGGCGACAGGCCGCAAGGTGTGGCAGGGGACTGTAACTCCCTCGCGGAGACGCACGCCTGGTTCGATTCCAGGGTCGCCCACCACTTTCCTACCCCAGGCAAACTAACGCGATGCATCAAGAGGTGCGCGCAAGCATTTGACTTTTATGTTGATTGCCGCCCTTATCCACAGATGACGCAGATCGAAGACCTTCGTACCAAGGCACGCGCGCTGTTTGACGCAGCCGTCACAGCAGCAGATCCCGCCCATGCGGTGCGACGGGGATTTGCCCTGTCTCCCTTGCCAATGCCGCAAGCGGGCGGGCGCACATTCCTCATTGCCATCGGCAAAGCGGCCCCTGCGATGCTGGGCGAAGCTCTGGTTGCGATACCCGACGCGGACATCGCGCTGGCAATCACACATCACGAAAACGAAACACCCCTGACCGGGTCCGAGGTGCTGCGCGCCGGACATCCCGTCCCCGACGAGGCAGGCGCACGCGCCGCACAACGCGTCATGACCCTGTTGTCCGAGGCCACAGAGAAAGACCGCATCATCGCGCTCATCTCGGGCGGAGGATCGGCCCTGCTCCCGGCCCCACCTCAGGGTGTCAGCCTGACAGACAAGGCGCGGCTGAACGACCTGCTGTTGTCAGCCGGGCTCGACATCGTGCAAATGAATCTTGTCCGGCAACAGGTCAGCTTGCTCAAAGGCGGTGGTTTTCTGCGTCTGGCAGCACCCGCGTCGGTCTACGCCTATCTTTTGTCCGACGTGATCGGCGACGACCTGCGCGCCATCGCCTCCGGCCCGACGGTCGGCCCGATTGGCACAGCCGCCGACGCAATTGCCACTCTGAAGGCGGCAAACATCTGGGATGCCATACCAACATCGATCCGCAACCATCTGGAAAGCAACAAAAACCGCACAATCGGCCCTGTGCCAATGGCCACAAACACGCTTGTCGGGTCAAACCGCCTGTCACTTGAGGCAATGGCCCAAGAGGCCCGCACCATCGGTCTGACGCCGCATATCGTCAGTGACGCGCTGACCGGCGATGTTGCGGATGCCGCCCAACACGTCCTTCACGAACTGACCACCCGACCCAAGCCAACGGCGCTGCTGTTCGGCGGCGAAACCACGGTCAAACTGCGCGGTACGGGCAAAGGCGGGCGCAATCAGGAACTGGCCCTGCGCGTCGCCATGGGGGCGTCTGACCTCAGGGCCAAATGGGTCTTTCTGTCCGGCGGCACCGATGGCCGTGACGGTCCCACCGACGCCGCAGGCGGGCTTGTGGACGCGGGCACCCTGCCCCGGATCACGGCGGCTGGCCAGGATGCGGATGTGCTGCTGGCAAACAATGACAGCTACGCCGCCCTTGCCGCTGGCGGAGACCTTTTGATGACCCGTGCCACCGGCACCAATGTGGCGGATGTTCAGGTCTTGCTGATCGCGCCCTGACGCCCCGAGAAACGCTGCAATGATACGCCCGCTTCGGCCAAGGCCGCGCGCACCTGACGCGCAATCTGGACCGCTGTGGCCCCGTCCCCATGCAGGCAGATCGTGTCCACCGCCGCCGGGATATGCGCGCCGCTTTCAGTGATGATCGCACCCGCTTTGACCATCTCGACCATCCGTTGCCCTGCCACTTCGGCATCGTGGATCACCGCGCCCGGCAGGCTTCGGTCGACCAGCGTGGCATCGTCGTTATAGGCCCGATCTGCAAAGATTTCCCCAGCCCAGCGGCAACCCAACGCCTCGACCGCGTGCTGTTGCTGTGTTGCGGCCAGCACCATGATGATGATGTCAGGATCAACCGAGAGCGCGCCTTCATAGCACGCATGTGCCATTGCCACATCCTCAGATGCCATGTTTGCCAACGCGCCATGCAGCTTGAGATGGCGCACCGTGCCCCCCACCGATCGCGCCATCGCTTGCGCGGCACCCAGTTGATATCGCACCAGGTTTCGCAGACTGTCGTGGCTCAGCTGCATCCGCCGCCGTCCAAAGCCCTGCAAATCGGGAAACCCCGGATGCGCCCCGATCCCGACGCCCTGCGCCACCGCCAAAGACATGGTGTCCGACATCACATCCCAATCGCCCGCGTGAAACCCGCAGGCCACATTGGCCGAGGTGATGATCTGCAACAATTCCGCATCTGACCCCATCGGCCAGGGACCAAAGCTTTCGCCCATATCGGCATTCAGATCGACAAACATGGGTCAGTCCTCCGGTATTGGGGCGTCACCGGCTGTGGCCCCACTGATAAGTTGATAGCTCAGCAGATCGCGGATCTGCGACGGATCGCGCACCAGCGGCGTACAAAGCCTCGGCAGGCGGCGCAGATCGTCATGCATCCGCGCCTGCGCCTGCAACGCCTCCTCGCGCGATACGAAGCGAAACCGCAGCGTGCCGCCCGCAGGCGTTTGCACCGCCCGCGCAAGATCGGCGGGAATCACCGTGCCAATCCGGGGATAGCCCCCCGTGGTCTGGCTTTCACACAGCAACAGATATGGCGTGCCGTCGCCAGCGATCTGAATATCCCCCGTCAGAACCGATTCCGACACGATGTTCAGCCCCGCGCTGGCAGAAAATCCTGCCCCTTTTGAATTCAACCGCATCCCCATCCGGTTGGCCCGCGCATCACGGGTAAATGTCGTCTCGCAAAACCGCGCTTGCGTGGCGATATCGAACAGGTCGCTTTGAAAGCTGTGAACAAGGCGCAGCACCCCACCTTCAAACCGAGTATCCTGCGGCAAAACCCTGCCGACCTCGGAGCGGGCATCCGATGCGACAGGCAGAACGTCGCCCGCGCACAGAGCCGCACCAATCCCCGCCGCAAGATGCGCCGAGCGCGAACCAAGCAGGACCGGCGTGTCAAACCCGCCCCCCACATGCAGATAGCCATAGCTGCCAGCAGTGGCCCCACCGATCTCAAGCCGCGCACCGGCCGGCACCGCATACGACGCGTTCCAGACCAACGGCACCCCGTCCAGAGTAGCGCGCATCGGCGCACCTGTCAGGGCGATGCGCATCCCGCCCGTCGCTTCGAACACACCACCGGAGCCGGGCATTTCCAGCGCCGCACAGTCGGGCGATTGCCCAAGCAGCGTCGCCCCTTCGGCCAAGGCCAGTCCGTCAGCCGCACCGCCGCGCGACAAGCCAAAGGCCCGAAATGCATTGCGGCCCCTGTCCTGCACCGTGGCACCGGGGGCAATGCGGTGCAACTTCAGCGCGCGGCTCACCGGATCGCCTCGATCTCGGCCCCGCCATCCGGATCATCCGTATACCGCGCAATCACCTCCGGGGACACGGACACAAACTGAACCTCATCGCCAGGACGCAGGAAAAACGGTGCCGCAGTTTCGGGGCGAAACAGCTTGAGCGCAGTTTGCCCGACATGCCGCCACCCCGTTGGATTCGTCACCGAAAACAGCACGAACTGCCGGATCGCCACCACCAGCGCACCCTCCGGCACCGATTTGGTCAAAACCGTCTGACGTGGAATATCCCACGCATCAGACAAAAGCCCCAGGTAGGGCTGACCGGGGGCAAACCCGATGGTCTGCACCCTCACGCGGGCCTCGGACAAGGACGCCACCGCCTCTGCGGGCGACATCCCTGCCACCTGTGCCGCCTCTTCCAATTGCGGGGCCAGTTCAGTGCCATAAACCGTCGGCACCCGGATAAACCTCCGGCCCTGTGGCAAGGGGGCCGCGTACCAATCCTGTTCAACCAGCAATGCCCGCAGCCGCGCCGTCACCGCGTCCAGCCCAAGATGCAACGGATCAAACCGCACAAACGCCGACACAAGCGACGGCGCACAGTCTTCAATCCCGTCGATGCCCGCCCGCGCCACCGCAGCCGCAAACGCCAAGGCGGCACGATTCGCGGGTTCGGTCAGCGCGTCGCCAAACGTCACCAGCACACCATCCAGTCCCGCTGGTCGGATCACAGGATCAAAGGTTTGGGTAATGCCGCCATCCATGCCCAAGCCGTACCACGACGACCGGTCATGACAAGCCGCTAGTGCAGTTTGTCCGTTGCCGCTGCGGCCTGTTCGACGGCATCAATCGCCGCTTCGATATCTTCGGGATCATTGGACGGCACAGCATATTGTCCGTTCAGCCATCGCGCCAAGTCCACATCGGCACAACGTTTGGAACAGAACGGACGCGCCTCGGGGCGGGTCTCCTTGCCACAGATGGGACAGCTCATACGAGCACCTCGCGCAAAGACAGGCGGTCGCGTTTGCGCTGCAACTCGATATGCCCCAGCGGTGTCCAGCCGACGAAAACCGTCTCGACGCTGTCGCGCTTCAACGCCCCGCGCAATGCGCTTTCGATCTGGCGGCGGTCCTTCTTGGCCGAGGGCGCCGGATCAATGACAATCTGCCCGCCCAAACCGCGCAACCGCAATTGGCGCGGCAAGTCTTTGACCGCAGCCAGATTGGCCTTGAGCCCCGCAGCCGGGCTGGTATCGCCGCCGGTGTTCACATCCACCGCGACAAGCGCGCGCGTGGGTTCAATCGCCATCGACGCCTGCCCCCCCAAGGACACATCGCGGGCCTGCAACCCATCCAGCGCGTCCAACAGCCCGTGCCGCTCAAAGCTGCCATCGGTGCTGTCGATCTCGGCATCGTCCGTCCATTCACGCCACGCCAGAAGATGCGGCGCATCGCCAAGCGTCAGCGTTTCCGCGTCACCCGTGGCATCCTCCATCACCTTGGCGGCCAAATCGGCCATGGCAGCAATATCATCCGCAATCTCGCCCGCATCGGCCCCTTCGCAGGACGACCGCAGGATCAGGCCGAATGTGCCAGCATCCATAATGTCATGCGCAATCTCCAGCAGGCGTTCGCGCGCGTCCTCGTCCTTGATCCGGCGCGACACGTTGATGCCCGGCGCATCCGGCGTGACGATCGCATAGCGGCTTTTGAAAAGCACCTTGTGCGTGACGGGAATCGCCTTGCCCGGTTCCGCGTAGCCGGTGACCTGCACCAACATCACCTGACCGGGCGACAAGCCTTTGACTTGGCGGACAAAAGCCGATCCGTCCGGGGTGCGCAGGAACATCCCACCTTGCCCCTTCATCGGGCGTTCAACAATGGCGCGGTAAATCGTGCCCGGCGCAGGCTGGTCGGTGTCGAGAAACAGATCCTCGACCAGCCCGTCCACCATCAGCGCCGCCGCCTCACGACCATTGATGTGGTCCAGCGCAATCAAACGACCCTTCATGCCGACACCTCATAAAGCGGATAGCCCGCCGCCACCAAAAGCGACGCGGTTTCGGCCAAAGGCAGACCCACAACCGCACTGAAACTGCCGCTGATCCATGGAATAAATGCCCCTGCGGGGCCTTGAATGGCATAGCCCCCAGCCTTGCCGCGCCAGTCTTCACTGGCGAGATAGGCGTTCACCTCGGCATCGCTCAGACGCTTCATCTTGACCTGTGTGACCACGTCGCGTTCCCAAATCTGGTCGCCGCGCCGCACGGCGACAGCCGTCACCACCCGGTGCCTGCGTCCCGAAAGCGCAAACAGAAACTGCGCCGCCTCGGCCGCATCGGCGGGTTTGCCCAGAATACGCCGACCGAGCGCAACAGTGGTGTCTGCGGACAGAACGATCTCGTTGTCTGACGCCTCAATCGCCAGTGCCTTTTCACGCGCAAGACGCACGCAATAGGGGCGCGGCAATTCTCCGGTGCGGGGATCTTCGTCAATATCGGGAGGGCGGATGTCATCCGCCTCTACCCCGATCTGCGCCAAAAGCTCCCGCCTGCGCGGGCTGCCGGACCCCAAAATCAAGCGCATAAAGCGCTTACTTGAACCGGTAGTTGATCCGACCCTTGGTCAGATCGTAAGGCGTCATTTCGACTTGCACCTTGTCGCCTGCAAGAACGCGGATGCGGTTCTTGCGCATTTTGCCTGCCGTGTGCGCGATGATCTCATGGCCGTTCTCAAGCTCGACCCGAAACGTCGCGTTAGGCAGGAGTTCCTTAACGACACCGGGAAATTCGAGCGTATCTTCCTTGGCCATGGTTTCTCCTAAGTTAACCGCCCTGTCTGACTGCAAGGCGCGCTACTAAATGGGGGCAAACGCCCAATTTATCAAGGCCTATTCAGTCGAGTTTCCGCGTTGCGGCAATCACGTCGCGTCCTGTCTGATCTTCCCAGTGACGCCGGTTGAGCACGACACCATCCGCGCGCACATGCGCGACCCTGTCCAGATCGATCTCAGCATAGGTCCAGCCGGGCTGATTTAACGTACCTTCGGCGATCACGCCAGTCGCAGGAAAGCCCGTATCAGGTGGCCCAAACACCCCACCCATGCCGGTGTTTTCATCCACAGCCTCGGACCAATCGCACGATCCAACGGTTGAAGACATCACCGTAACGCACTGATTCTCAAGCGCGCGTGCCATTGCCCCGATCCGCACCCGCGAATAGCCGGTCAGCGCCTCGGTACACGACGGCACAAGGATCACATCCGCCTCAGCCATCGCGCGGGCAAGCAACGGAAACTCACTGTCGTAGCAGATCAGAATCCCGATCTTGCCCAACGCGGTATCAAACACATGCAATGGCCCGCCGCCAACAACACCCCAGTCCTCACGCTCAAACCGGGTCATGATCTGCTTGTCCTGATGACCCATACTGCCATCCGGCGCAAAGAATCGCGCCCTGTTCACGGGACGGTCGCCAATCGCGGGATCAAACACGGGGGCTGACGCCGCAAGGATGTGCACCCCGAAGCGCTGCGCAAGCGTGGCATGCAACGCATCCGCCTCGGGCGTCCGGTTCGACACCGCGCGCAAAGACGCCTCAAGATCACGCGCCACGTCACGCCCCGCCAGCGTTGCCAACTCCATCGCGCCATATTCGGGAAACACCAAAAGGTCCGCACCCGCGCCCACAGCCTTACTCACCCAAGACGTCAACTTGTCCTCATAAGCGCGCCAAGACACAAGAAAATCCATCGGATAGGCAGCTGTTGCAACTTTCATGTCTCATCCCCAGTCAATGACCGTGCCCAGACCTGTAGCGGCTTTTTCGTCTGCGCCTCCGCGCCCACGTCTTTCCACGAAAACCACGCGACAGCGCCCTCAATCGGCGCATAGCCCCGCTTGCGCCAGAACCCATCCAAGGGCCGGTAGGACGCAGGCCGCAAAGGGTGATCAGCCGGGCGCATCACCCCGCAAAACATGCTGAAGGCGAAACCAGCCTTGCGCGCAAACGCCTCGCGCTGGTCAAAAAACGCATGGCCCATCCCGCGTCCACGATACTCTGGCAACACCACCGACTCAGCACAATAAAACACCTGATCTACAGGCGGCACCGGCCCGGTCACCTGCGACGCATCATCATGATCCTCAAGTGGCATACCCGTCGCCACCCCCACGATCCGCCCCGCATCGCGCGCGACCACCAAAAGCGCGCGCGGATTGTCCCGATAGGATCGCAAATATCGCGACTCATAGGCGGCATCGCCGCTGTAAAGATACGGCCAATCCCGAAACACCGCGATCCGCAGCCGGGCAACATCCTCCAAAGCAGCCTCAAGCGCCGCCCCTGTCAGCGCCTCAACCTGCATCACGAAACCTGTCGAATCCAATCACTGAGGTTGTAATAGGTCACCACGCGGCTGATCTTGCCACCGGACAGGGAAAAGAACGACCCGGCAGGCAACCGGTATCCCTGCCTATGCGCTTCGGGCAAGCCTTCATCCGTGGCCAAATACGTCCCGTTGACCATGTATTCCGCCGCCCCGCGCGCGCCGTCTTCGGCGGCAAACACCACCAACTCGGTCAATGTCTCGTCATAGCAGCGCGACATATGCTCGCAAAACGCGGCAAACGCCTCGCGCCCGATCCGCACATTGCCCTCGTTCACATGATGGGCCACGTCCTCGGACAGACACTCAAGCATCCCCGGCACATCCTTGGCATTAAACGCCTCGAAATACTGTGTGATGATGTCACGGCTCATGACGACGCCCCCCATTTCCGTTTCAAGTGATCCACAAGCTGATCGCGCGTCTGACGGTAGGAATTTAACTTTTGTTCCCGCGTTTCACCAATGCCGGTTGGGTCCATGATCGGCCAGTATTCGACCGTCAGATGATAAAACCGTGTCAGATCCAGCGCGCGCCGCTGCGATGCGGGCGACAGCGCCACCACCAGATCAAATCCCGACAACGCCTCACCGGTATCGTCCAATTCATCGAAACTGCGCGACCGGTGACGGCTCATCTCAACGCCGATCTCGTTGCACACGGCAATCGCAAAGCCGTCGATCTCCAGATCATTCATCACGCCAACGGATTGCACATAGGTTTCAAACCCATAGAGCTTTTTCATGATCCCTTCGGCCATCGGCGACCGAACCGCATTGTGATCGCAGCAAAACAAGATCGACTGCGGCAGCCCCCCCAAAACGGTCAGCCCCCGAAATGCAGGACACAGACCAGCGTGAACAGACGCCGCGCAGTGTCATCGTCCACCGTCACCTTGCCCTCAAGCCGCTCTTGCAGAATGCGCGCACCCTCGTTGTGGATGCCGCGCCGGGCCATGTCGATGGTCTCGATCTGGCTGGGCGGCAGGGTTTTGACCGCGTCGAAATAGGATTTGCAGATTTGGAAGTAATCTTTGACCACCTGCCGGAACGGGGTCAGCGACAGATGAAATTCCGCCGCCTTTTCATGACTTTCTGTCGTGACATCGAAAACCAGCCGCTTGTCCTTGATCGACAGGCCCACATGATACGGCCCTTGCGGCACGGGTTTTCCATCCCGATCAGGAAGCTCAAACGTGTTGTGCTCCATCAGATCAAACATCGCCACGCGGCGTTCCTGTTCGATCTCGGGCGTCGGAGGCGGCAGGTTGCCGTCATCCAGTTCGATATGGGCAATACGAGTCATCGTCGGTCTTCCTTGGTCAGCGCCCCTCCCTAGCGCGCGTTCAGATGTCACGCAATCTGACCTTTGGCCTAGCTGCGCGTTTCGTCCGTGTCGGGAATCAGACCATATTTTTCGGCCACCCGCCAGACGTGACGCGGCACCATGTTCTTGATCCGCGCAGGATAGGCGCGGCGCAGGTGCAAAATAGTCTCGATCGCCTTCATCTCGACACGCGTGCGGGCAAACTCCAACCCCCGAGGGCCGGTGCGCGGCTGCAACCACGCAACAATCGGGCGCACCCAATCGGGCATCCGCCGCAGCGGCAATCCTCCCGCCGCGCGTTCGGTGTTGGCCATGAACCCCTTTACAGCTGCCGAGCGCTTGCCCTTGTCGGTCAAAGCCGAGGTCACCACCCGGTCGCCCAACCGGTCCAGCACCGCCGCGCCGCGCGCGTTGCGCACGATCACCCACTGATCGCCATCGCCGCCCATATAGCCAACGGTGATATCCGCCAGCCGGTTGGTGTAATCCACACAGGTCTTGCAAGTCATCGGAAAGAAATCCGCCGGCAGATCGGAAATCGGCAGCTTGAGAAACGGCACAAAACGCGGCTTGCGCCCATCATCGAACCGCAGTTCAACCCGGTAGTCGGCGCGGAACTCCAGATAGGACACCGTCTCGGGCTTTTCGTCCAGCAGAGCCAGAAACCCGTGAAAATTCTCGGTTGTGGTGTTGTCTGAACAGGGCGTGCCGATCACCGTGATCTCGTCAAATCCCAGCTCTGCCTCCAGCGCGCGCAGCGCATAGACCTGACACGGAATGCCCACAACCGCGATACGCCGATGCCCGGCGTCCCGCGCGGGTTCCAGCAACGCCAGCAAAGGCCCAAACCCCATGCGCATGCCACGGCACTGCGCCATCTGGTCCGCCTCGGTCACGATCACCGGCAGTGGCTTCCAGCGATCCTGCGGGTCCGGCGCGGTCGCCAGCACCGCATCAACGGCACCTGCGCGCAACAGCTCTGCTGCCAATCCAGTGGTCAGCCCGGTCCATTGCGCCCCCTCTGCCGGAGGGTCCAGCCGCGCGCGGTACATCGCATGGGTCACCCCGAAAAACGCTTCATCCCCGTCCCCGGCAACGCGGCCATGCACCGAGGTCTCAAGGCTGTCGTAATCCGGCTGAATGAACTGACAAGCCCGTCCACAGGCGCGGCCATCGCCCATACGCGACACACCGCAATCGGTACAAAGCCCCGTACGCGGCGCGCCGCCGATCTCTGGCACCGTCAGGCCAATGCGACCACCCTCCATGTCCGACTCCACTTTCTGCAATCTGTCAGGTTTAGTTGACACATTTCGAAAGAGCGAGTCCACATGTCTTCTTTTTCCCATTCCGCGAAAGCCACAGATCGCAAAAGCACAGCACCGGGCAAAGGCGTCAGGACGAGTTACCGAGCGCGCACGTCAAGTGCGCTCATTCATTCTAAAAACCGCAAGCGGGATTGCAGGTTGCGCGCCTCAGCGCACCTTCAACGTCGCCAACCCGATCAGCGCAAGGATCAACGAAATGATCCAGAACCGGATCACGATCTGTGGCTCGGCCCAGCCCTTTTTCTCATAATGGTGATGGATCGGTGCCATCAGAAAGACCCGCTTGCCCGTACGCTTGAAATACAGCACCTGAATGATCACCGACAACGCCTCGATCACGAACAGACCGCCAACAATCGCCAGCACAATCTCGTGCTTGGTGGCCACGGCAATCGCGCCCAACGCGCCCCCCAAAGCCAGCGATCCGGTGTCCCCCATGAACACCGCAGCGGGCGGCGCATTGTACCACAGAAAGCCCAGACCGCCGCCGAAGATACCCGCGGTAAAGATCAGGATCTCACCCGTTCCCGGCACGTAATGCACGTCCAGATAGTCGGTAAAATCGACACGCCCTACAGCATAGGCAATCACGCCCAACGTGCCCGCAGCGATCATCACCGGCATGATCGCCAAACCGTCAAGCCCGTCTGTCAGGTTCACCGCGTTGGCTGCACCGACGATGACAATCACCGCAAAGGGCACAAACAGATAGCCAAGATTCAACAGCGTGTCCTTGAACACCGGGAACGCCAATTGGTTGGTCAGGTCTTCGGGATGATATTGCGCAGCCCAGTACCCGGCAATTGCGGCAATCAAAAAACCCAGCAACAACCGTATCTTGCCAGACACACCTGCGGTGTTTTGCTTTTTCACCTTGGCGTAATCATCGGCAAATCCGATCAGCGCAAAGCTCATGGTGACAAACAGCACCATCCAGATGAACGGATTGTCCAGCCGCGCCCAAAGCAGCGTCGAGGTCAGCAGCGCACCGACAATCAACAATCCGCCCATGGTTGGCGTTCCAGCCTTGGCAAAATGCCCCTCTGGCCCGTCTGCACGGATCGGCTGGCCCTTGCCCTGACGCTTGCGCAGCACGTTGATCAGCGGTCGCCCAAAGAAAAATCCGAACAACAGCGCGGTCAGGAACGCGCCACCCGCGCGAAAGGTGATATACCGAAAGAGGTTAAAGAAATCGCCCCCATCCGACAGCGCGGTCAACCAATACAACATAAAATCTTTATCCTTCCGCGTCGTCGCGCGCGTCGCCTTGGCTCATATTGCGAATGGCGTCAACCACGCGGGCCAGCCGCATCGACAGCGATCCCTTGACCATCACCACGTCGCCGGCATCCAACTGGCGCGGCAATCGCGCGGCCATGTCGTCTGCGGTGTCAAACCACATGCCACGCTGCGCGTCGGGCAGTGCTTCGAACAGATGGCGCATCAATGGACCCACACAATGCACCTTGTCGAGCGTCTTGGTCGCGTCCAGATCGGCCAAAGCGGCGTGCAGCTCTGGCCCCGTTGGCCCCAATTCTTTCATGTCGCCCAGCACGGCAATCCGCCGCCCCCGGCTGACCCGACCCACATCGTTCTGCACCGGCGCGGCGGCCAGAACCGCCAGGGATGCCGCAACAGACGCAGGGTTCGCGTTATACGCATCGTCAAACAGCGCCAGTGTCACGCTGGGATCAGCCTCGTCCAGCGGAATGGACACATGCGCGCCGCGCCCGGCCCCCGGATGCCACCGGCCCATCGCCGCCAGGGACAGTGCCCGGTCCAGTTCCAGCACCTCGCACACCGCCAGAACAGCAGCACCGTTGATAACGAAATGCCGTCCCGGCGCATCGATCTTGTAGAGCAGCGTACCACCCGCGATCTCGGCTTCTGCCACGCTGTGCCCGCCGCTTTCGCGCACCGAGGTGACGCGCATGTCGCGGCCTGCGGTTTCGCCAAAAGACACGCTCACCCCGGCCATCTCTTCCGCCCGCGCCTGCAAGATACCGCTGGTGGGCAGATCCCCGTTCCAGATCGCCACGCCTCCCGGTTCCAGCCCGTCAAAGATCGACGCCTTTTCATGCGCGATCCCGTCGATGCTCTCGAACGCCTCAAGATGCGCCGGGGCGACGATGGTCACCAATGCCACATGCGGATGGGCAAGACGGCTGAGCGGGGCGATTTCACCGGGATGGTTCATGCCAATCTCGATGACCGCGAAATCCGTCTGCGCTGGCATCCGCGCGAGCGTCAATGGCACGCCCCAATGGTTGTTATAGCTGGCCTCTGCGGCATGTACCCGGCCATGGGCGCCCAGAACCGTCCGTAGCATTTCCTTGGTCGAGGTTTTGCCAACCGACCCGGTGACGCCCACAACCTTGGCCGCTGTGCGCGCCCGCGACGCCCGGCCCAAGGCCTCCAGCCCGGTTTGCACATCCTCCACGATCAAAAGCGGCGCATCTGGCCCGACACCTTCGGGCACATGACTGACCAAAGCCGCCGCCGCCCCCTGTTCCAGGGCCTGAGTCACGAAATCATGACCGTCCCGCGCCGCCTTGAGCGCGACAAACAAATCGCCGGGTTGCAACGTGCGGGTGTCAATCGACACACCGTTCGCCACCCATTCTCCGGTCACGCGCCCCCCCGTGGCCGCTGCCGCCTCTGCGCTTGTCCAAAGGGTCATGCCAGTTTCCCGTCCAAAGCCGCCACCGCAACGCTGGCCTGCTCAACATCGTCAAACGGATAAACCGCGTCACCAACGATCTGCCCGGTCTCGTGCCCCTTGCCGCAGATAAGAAGCGCGTCACCAGGCCCCACTGCATCCACGCCGCGCAGGATCGCCTCGGCGCGGTCACCCACATCTGTCGCCTCGGGTGCGCCCTCCAGAACGGCGGCCCTGATCAGGGCGGGATCTTCGCTGCGCGGGTTGTCATCGGTGACAATAACCAGATCGGCAAATTCTGCCGCCGCCGCCCCCATCAAGGGCCGCTTGCCGGGGTCACGGTCGCCGCCAGCCCCGATGATCGCCACAAGCCGCCCCATCACATGCGGACGGATCGCCTGACAGACGGTCGCCACCGCATCGGGCGTATGGGCGTAATCCACATAGACCGCTGCACCATTGTCGCGCGTGGCCGCCAGTTGCATCCGGCCCCGCACTGTCTCAAGCTCGGGCAGCACCGCGAACACCCGGTCGGGCGCGGCCCCGCTGGCAATCACAAGCCCGGCCGCCACCATCACGTTTTCGGCCTGAAACCCACCAACAAGGTTCAGGCGGGTCTGGAACGTCTCACCGCCGAACTTGATCCGCACATCCTGCCCCGTGGCATCGAAACGCTGCGCCAAAAGCGCCATATCCGCCCCGTCGCCTTTGCCGACAGTCATGATCTCTTGCCCGCGCGCCCGCGCAATGGACAGCATGTCGATCCCACGCGCGTCATCAATGTTGATCACCGCGATCGCGTCTTCCGGCAGCACGCGCGCAAACAACGCCGCTTTGGCGTCAAAATACGCCTCAAAGCTTTCATGGTAATCCAGATGGTCCTGCGTGAAGTTGGTAAAGCCCGCCGCGCGCAGGTTCACCCCGTCCAGACGCCGCTGCGACAGCCCGTGCGACGATGCCTCCATCGCGGCATGGTCAATCCCTGCGTCGACTGCACCGGCAAGCGCACGATGCAGGGTGATCGGCTCTGGCGTGGTATGGGCAAGCGGCAACTGCCAATCGCCCTCAACCCCGGTGGTGCCCAGATTGATCGCCGGATGGCCCAGCAATTGCCAGATGCGCCGCACAAAGCTCGCAACGCTGGTTTTGCCATTGGTGCCGGTCACGGCCACAACTGTATCGGGTTGCTTTTCGAACCAAAGCGCCGATGTGAACGCCAAAGTCTGACGCGGATCAGCAGCAATGACGACAGCGGCGTTGGACGCGGCCAGCGCGTCTTTGGCAATCTCAGCGCCGTCCATATCCGTCAGGATGGCCGCAGCCCCCATGCGCAAGGCATATTGGATAAATTCGCCACCATGCACCCGCGTGCCGGGCAAAGCTGCAAAAAGATAGCCCTCTTTGACGTCGCGGCTGTCCACGGCAAGCCCGGTGACAATCGCATCCGCACCGCCACGTGCCGTCAGACCCAGATCGGTCAGGCTTTTGCCGACTGCCCCCATGACGCACCCCCTGTATTTCGTTCTCGCTCAGGGCGCAGGCCCTCAGTTCGAGGCGTTGATGATCCCACCCAAATGCCGCGTTTCGACCTCGGGGCGCAAGCCCAGAAGCGGCGCAACCCGGCGGATCATTTCAGCCGCCACCGGAACAGCGGTCCAGCCCGCGGTGCGGCGCGGCTTGGTGCCACTGGTCTCGACAGGTTCATCCAGCGTGACGATCAGCACATATTTTGGGTCGTTGATCGGAAACACCGACGCAAACGTGTTGATGACCTTGTCCTCGTAATACCCGCCACCGCGCGCCTTTGGCTTGTCTGCGGTGCCGGTCTTGCCGCCGACGAAATAGCCCGGCACCTCGCCAAAGCTCGCAGTGCCTTCGGTCACAACTTTGCGCAACATATCAAGAGATTGCCGTGCGGTCTGTTCCGACATCACACGCGCACCAAGCCGCGGCCCGTCCTGTTTCAACAGCGTCGGCTCTACCTTGAACCCACCATTGGCCAGCGCCGCATACCCCGCCGCCAGGTGCAGCGGGCTTGTGGACAGACCGTGCCCGTAGGAGATCGTCACGCTCGACAATTCGGTCCAGCGTTTGGGCAGCAACGGCTTGCCACCTTCGGCCTCGACGATCTCAAGCGGGGTTGAGTCGAAAAACCCAAGGCTCTTGAGGAACTCTTGCTGCCGGGTCGCACCAATCGCCAGCGCCAACCGGCCCGTACCGCGGTTCGAGCTATGAACAATGATGTCCGACACCGACAAAGGCCCGTAATTCTTGTTGCCAAACTCACCAATGCGGAAGCCGCCAACCCTCATTGGGCCGGACGTGTCGATAATCGTCTCAGGGGTGACCATCCCCAGTTCAAGCGCTTGGGCCGAGGTGAAAACCTTGAACGTCGATCCAAGCTCATACACCCCCTGAACCGCGCGGTTGAACAGCGGGCTGTCCGCCGCCTCGCCTTCGGTCAAAGGACGCGGGCGATCATTGGGATCGAAATCCGGCAGCGACACGATCGAGATGACCTCGCCGGTGTGCACATCCATCAAAACGCTGGCGGCCCCCTTGGCGTTCATCAGGTTCATGCCACCCAAAAGCACGCGCTCTGACGCTGCCTGAATGGTCAGATCCAGCGCCAATTCGAACGGTGCCCCGTCGCGGGCAGGATCGCGCAAGGCAGCATCGAAGTATTTCTCAATCCCGGCCGTCCCGATCACCTCGGCAGAATGCACTCCTTCGCGGCCAAAGCTGGCCCCCCCGAGCACATGCGACGCCAAGGCCCCGTTGGGGTAAAGCCGCATTTCACGCGGACCAAAAAGCAGGCCCGGCTCACCGATGTCATGGACCTTTTGCTTCTGCTCTGGGCTCAATTTCTTGCGCACCCACATGAACTTACGCTTGCCAGTGAAATCTTTGAGCAAACGTTCTTCGGTAAGCTCTGGAAATATCTTGACCAATTCTTGTGCCGTGCGGGTCGGATCAATCATCTGCTGCGGATGCGCGTAAAGCGAAAAGGTCTCCATGTTGGTCGCAAGAATACGCCCGTGACGGTCGACGATATCGGCGCGGCTGGCAATGATCGATGCGCCGGTTGACTGCGCGCGTGGCTCTTCCGGCTCGGATGCGGCCAGCGTGCCCATGCGTGCGCCCACCACGCCAAAGGCGCAAAAGAACATCACCGCCATGACCAAAAGCCGCCCCTCGGCGCGCGACCGTGCTTTGTCGCGCGTCTGCTCATGGCGAATACGCAGGTTCTCGCGCTCGATCGCGTCGGGATTTTCCCCCTTGCGGCGGGCATCCAAGACACGCGCCAACGGGCGCAGCGGCGTGCGTATCATGGCTCTTGCTCCTCTGCACCGGCACTGGAAATCTCGATTGGCTCTGTGATCGGCAATTCGGGAGGTTGCGGATAAGCAATCTGATCGACCCGCCCGAACTGTTCGGGGTCAAGCGGCATCAGCCCCAAACGTTCAAAATTGACCTCCGCCAGATCGCGCAACCTGTCAGGCCGGTTCAGAAACGCCCATTCCGCCTTCAGGACCGCCAACCGCGCCCGCGCCTCGGCAATCTCGGCGCGCACAGATTGCGCGTCCCCCAAAGCGGCCTGCGTTTTGTAATTCTCGTGATATGCCCAGAACGCTGCGCCGATGACGGTTAGAAACGTCAGGACATAAAGCAGGGAACGCATCACCGATCATCCTTCAATTGCGGCAAGGCAATCTGCCCTGCATCGATCTCGCCCGCAGGCGCATCGGTGCGCCGCGCAACGCGCAGCTTGGCCGACCGGGATCGTGGGTTGACGGCCAGTTCGTCATCATCCGGCCCCACCGCCTTGCGGGTCACAATCTCAAACGCCGGTGTTTCGGCCTCAAGCTCGGGCGCATAGCGGTTCGCGCGGCCCGATTGTCCGGCACGCGCCTGCATGAACCGCTTGACCATCCGGTCCTCGACCGAATGAAAGCTGACCACCGCCAGCAATCCACCCGGCTTGAGCGCGCGTTCCGCAGCCATAAGACCCTGCATCAACGCGCCGTATTCATCGTTCACCGCAATCCGCAACGCCTGAAAACTGCGTGTGGCCGGATGCGACTGGTTCGGCTTGGGGCGCGGCAGGCAGGTTTCCACCAGCTTTGCCAGCTCCAGCGTCCGGGTGATCAGGGCCACCTTGCGCGCTGCGACAATCGCCTTGGCTATCCGCCGCGAGGCGCGCTCTTCACCGTAAGTATACAGAATGTCGGCGATGTCGAACTCGTCCGCCGTGTTGACGATATCCGCCGCAGACGGCCCGTCCTGCCCCATCCGCATGTCCAGCGGTCCGTCGCGCATGAACGAAAACCCGCGCTCGGCCAGATCAAGCTGCATCGACGACACACCCAGATCAAGGACCACACCGTCCACATCAGACGCAATCTGATCCATCTCTGCGAAATTGGCCTGATGCAGCACGATGCGACCATCAAAGCCTGCCACCCACTTCGCGGCCATCTGATGCGCCAGCGGATCGCGGTCAATCCCGATCACCGTTTCGGCGCCCGCCTCGATCAGCCCGCGCGCATAGCCGCCCGCGCCAAAAGTGCCATCAACCCACACGCCCCCAACCGGCGCCACCGCCCGCAAGAGCGGGGCAAGAAGGACAGGAATGTGCGGATCGTCAGAGGATGAGGCAGCAGCAGCGGACATGTCCGATCAGCCCCCAGGCTGCTGATCCAGGAAGATCAGCGGGTCTACATCATCAGGAAGCTCGTCCAGCCACTCATCCGTTGCCGCCTGCTCTTCGGCGTCAAACGTCTCGGGGTCCCAGATTTGGAACGTGTCACCAGCGCCGATAAAGAACGCCTCGGCCGACAGTCCAATCTTCTGGCGCAGCTTTGCCGGCAGCACCAGCCGCCCGGTTTCATCCACGCTCGTCGAATGTGATTGGCCGTTGAAAAGCCGCTGCAACATCTTGCGCTCAACCGACCCACGCGGGAGCGCTTCGATCTTTTCGTCCACCTCTTCGATGGCCGCGACCGTATAACATTCAAGGTATTTGCGGCGGGTGTCGCCGTACACAATAACCAATTCGGGGTTCAGACCTGCGGTAAAGCTTGGATCACCGGCTTCGAGAACACGGCGAAACGAGGCCGGGATAGACACCCTGCCTTTGCCATCAACCTTGTGATGACTTTCACCTCTGAACCTCAGCTTTCGGGTCACTGCCCTACTGGTCCTTTCAATATCTGCTCCGGAAACGGAAACGGCGGGTTGATCTGCTGCCACTGATCAACCCGCCGTCCGTGTCCCGTTGCCGGGAAGTCCGACTGCGCGCGCCACCTGGGGGGATGTCTGCTCGCCCGCGCGCCGGATCTCTGTGTTTGATGAAAGCAAGTGCCTGTATGAAGCCTGCTATTTTTTTATTTTGGATACCGCGTCGGGGTCTGTGTCGCCCCGTTTGCTGTTCCTGCTCTCATCTCGTGCATTAGGGATGCCATGGGAAACTATGGGTCGCAACAGTTTTTATGAGAAATCGACACAAGATACTGATCAACACACCAATGAAACACAGGGTTTAGCGCTTAACTGAGGCGATAGTATCCAAATAAGCCAGACCAATCCACATGAACCACAAGATATAGAGAAAACTACCTTGACCCAACACAGCCCATAAATTCCCGCATCAAGATAAAACAAAACAAGAACACAGAATTTCAGACCGGCAATTCATATCAATATCCGCTTAAAATCCCGGATTCAGCCCCGAATCAACCCCGTGATTCGCTCTTGCGGCGCCCTGCCGCCAACTCCGTCCCATCTTTTCCCATGCCAAACCTCAGACGCGCCGCGGCCGCACGACGCTTGCAATGCGGTGGGCCCGGTTGTACGCAAATCCTGTCATGGTCCGGGCAACCCCCGGTGAAAAGGGAACGTGGTTCAATTCCACGACTGCCCCCGCAACTGTACGCGGCGAGCGTGTTCGGCATATGCCACTGGGAAACCGGGAAGGCCCGACACACGCCCCGACCCGCAAGTCAGGAGACCTGCCGTGACAGTTCACCCTACACTCGGGCGGGGCGCGCGGGATGTGACGGTACTCCGGTGTGGTGACAGTCACCGTCTTTGGGACGCTCCCGAAGACATGATGTGTTGAACGCGCGGGAGGCAGAGCAGTGAAGCTCTTTTGTGCGCTGATGGCTGTAACGGGAGCGATGTTCTGCGCATCGCTTTTTGTGGGCTATGCAGCGATCTCGATCCCCGAAGGACTGGCCGCGCTGTTTGGCCGGGGCAATCCCGTATTCGTCACGGTGATGCAGGACATCCGCCTGCCCCGCACACTGCTTGCGGCCATGATCGGCGTGTCACTGGGCCTCGCGGGCGCTGCGATGCAGGGCTACCTGCGCAACCCGCTTGCCGAACCGGGCCTGATCGGGGTTTCGGGCTCTGCCGCGCTTGGGGCGGTACTTGCCCTGCAAACCGGGTTTGCGGCGATGTTCTTCCTGGCCCTGCCCCTCACAGCGCTGGTGTTTGCCGCGCTTGCGGTCGGGTTGATCCTGCTGCTGGCCGGACCGCGCGGATCGTCCCTGACCCTGATCCTTGCCGGGATCGCCGTGTCGGCCTTTGCCGCCGCCCTTACATCGCTGACGCTGAACCTGTCACCCAACCCCTACGCCGCCTCTGAGATCATGTTCTGGATGATGGGATCGGTCGCCAACCGCGCCATGACCCATGTCTGGCTGGTGGTGCCGATCATGACCTTGGGCTGGATCTTTCTGGCCAGCCTTGGGCGCGGGCTCGATGCCCTGACACTGGGCGAAGACGCGGCCGAGGCGATGGGGATTTCCCTGTCGCGCCTGCGCCTGCACCTGCTGTTCGGCACCGCCGCCGCCGTTGGCGCGGCCACGGCCGTCGCGGGTGCGGTCGGGTTTGTCGGCCTCGTGGTGCCGCATATCCTGCGCCGCTTTGCCCAAGGTCGCCCATCCACCCTGCTTTGGGCCTCGGCACTGGGCGGCGCGGCGATGGTCATGGCCGCAGACCTTGTGACCCGACTGGTCCTGCCGGAACGCGACCTGAAACTGGGTGTCGTCATGGCCCTGATCGGCGCCCCGTTGTTCCTGCATCTTATATATAAGACACGGAGGGAAATCGCATGACGCTCCTGTCCGTGCAAAACCTGACCGTGCGGCGCGGCGAATGCCCGGTGGTGGACACCGCGTCCTTCAGCATCGCCGCCGGAGAATGCGTCGGCCTGATCGGCCCCAACGGCGCGGGCAAGACATCGCTGTTGCGCGGCGCGCTGGGGCTATTGCCGTTCGAGGGCACCAGCACGCTGGCGGCCATGCCGCCCAAGCGCCGCGCCTCCCAGGCCGCATGGCTGCCCCAGACCCGCGACATCGCATGGCCAATGACCGTGGAACGGATCGTGGCACTGGGCCGCCTGCCCTATCTGGCACGCGGCGCATCGCTGTCCCCGACCGACCAGGCCGCGGTCGATGCCGCGCTGACGCGGATGGGTCTGGACACCTTCCGCACCCGGCTTGCCACAGCGCTGTCGGGCGGCGAACAGGCCCGCGTACTGATCGCCCGCACCTTGGCACAGGACACACCGCTTCTGATGGCGGATGAACCGATCGCCGGGCTTGATCCCGCCGCCCAGATCGCCACGCTCCAGGTGTTCCAGACGCTCGCTCAAGAAGGCCGCGCCGTGCTGACCTCGTTGCATGATCTGTCGCTGGCAGCGCGCTATTGCAACCGGCTCATCATGATGGGCGCCGGGCGCATCATCGCCGACGGCCCGCCGCAGGATGTGCTGACCCCGGACCGGCTTGCACAGGTGTTCCGTCTCGATGCCAAGGTACTGGACACCCCCGATGGCCCGATCGTGCAGCCCTTGGGCGTGCTGTCATGACCGGCCCGCAGCGCATCGTCTGCCTGACCGAAGAAACGGTCGAAACGCTCTACCTGCTGGGGCAGGATCACCGTATCGTCGGGGTCACCGGCTACGCCGTGCGCCCCAAACGGGTGCGGCAGGAAAAGCCCCGCGTCGGCGCGTTCACATCCGCCGACATCCCCAAGATCCTCGCGCTAAAGCCAGATCTGGTCCTGACCTTCTCGGACCTGCAAGCCGACATCGCAGCCGATCTGATCCGCGACGGAATCGAGGTGATGGCCTTCAACCAGCGCGACGTGGCGGGCATCCTGCGGATGATCCGCACACTGGGCCGCCTCACCGATTGCGCAGATCAGGCAGACGCCTTGGCGCGTTCCTATGAAACCCGCATCGCCACCCTGCGCGCCGCCACACGACACCATCGCCCCCGTGTCTATTTTGAGGAATGGGACGACCCGATGATCACCAGCATCGGCTGGGTGTCCGACCTGATCGCCATGGCGGGCGGCACCGATTGCTTTGCCCATCTGCGCCATGAGGCGTCGGCCAAGAACCGCATTGTGACGTCTCACGACGTGATCGCCGCCGCCCCGGACGTTATCGTGGCGTCTTGGTGTGGCAAGAAAGTACGACCCGAAAAGATCGCCGCCCGCCCCGGATGGGACACGATCCCGGCGGTCGCCTCGGGCCGCATCGTGGAAATCAAATCGCCCCTCATCCTGCAACCCGGCCCTGCCGCATTGACCGATGGGCTTGATGCCCTGATCGCCGCACTCTTCCCCAAGGACGCCCCCGCATGCTGACCAACCTCACCACCTTCCTGAACATCGGCGGCCCGGCCCTGTGGGTCATCGCGGGGCTGAGCGTTGTGACCCTTGGCCTGATCCTTTGGAAACTGTGGCGGCTGTCGCGCATGGGCGCATGGCGGCGCGATGCCACCGAACAGGCGGTGGGCCTGTGGCAAACCGGCCAGCACAACGCGGCTCTGACCCACCTGCACACCCGCACCGGCCTGCGCGCCCGCGTGGTCAGGACCGCGATGCAGGCCGCGCAGACCCTTCCCCCCGAGGATGCACGGGACGAGACCGCGCGCATCGCCCGTGGCGCGCTGATGGACGCGGGCAGCGGCTTGCGCGCGCTTGATCTGATTGCCACCATCGCACCGCTGGTGGGGCTTTTGGGCACTGTTCTGGGCATGATCGATGCGTTTCAGGCGCTACAGGACAGCGGCGCGCGCGCTGATCCTTCGGCGCTGGCCGGGGGCATCTGGGAGGCGCTTCTGACCACCGCGGCAGGCATGGCCGTGGCGATCCCCGCCTCCATGGCGCTCAGCTGGTTTGACAGCATCAATGACCGGCTGGCGCATGATTTCGACGATCTTGCCACCCGCGTTCTGGCAAAGGGAAAACGGGACTGACATGCTGAACCTTGTGCATCAGACACGCAGACGGCGCATCGGGCTGACCCCGATGATCGACGTGGTGTTCCTGTTGCTGGTCTTCTTCATGCTGGCCGCGCGGTTCGGAGTGACAGACGCGATCCCGGTCACCCTGTCGAGCGGCGCCACCCAAAGCTATGACGGCCCGCCGCGCCTTGTCACGGTCCGGCCTGACGGGCTGAGGGTCAACGGGATTGACGCGCCCGACACGGTGGCGGCGCTGTCCCCGCTCATGGGATCAGAGGATGACATCATCATCCTGCGCCCCCGCGATGGCGCATCAGTGCAACACCTGCTTGACGCGATGGGCACCCTGCGCGCAGCGGGCTGGTCCAACCTTGTGGTGCTCGAATGAGACGCCGCGCGCCCTTGGCACCACGTTCCCGGCGCCGCGCGCAGGAATCCGTTGTGCCTATGATCAACGTGGTGTTTCTGCTGCTGATCTTTTTCCTGATGACTGCGCAGGTCGTACCGCCCGCGCCCTTTGACATGGACCTGCCCCGCGCGACAGGCGACGGCGACACAGGCCAAAGCGCCCTTTATATCAGCGCCGGGGGCGAAATAGCGTTCGAGGACGCACGCGGGGACGCGGCACTGGCTCGCGCAGCGCGGGGGATGGACACCCCGCTGCGTGTGCACGCCGACGCTGCCCTTCACGCCGCGACGCTGGCCCGGATACTGGGGCAGCTGACGGCACTGGGGGCCACTCGCATCGACCTTGTGACCGAGGGCAGCTGATGCGGTTTCTTGAGATCACAGCATTCCTTGCCCTGTCCGGCGCGCTGCACGCCGCTACGCTGGTTGTGGCGCCGTTGGCCACAGGGGGCAGCACAGATCGCAGTGGCACGGCAGAGGTCACGCTTCAGGCGGCCACGCCCACGCTTGCCGCAATGGTACAGACCTGGGACCGCCCGCCCGAGATCAGCGACGCCCCCGTTCTGGCGCGTCCCGAAACGGTATCGCCGCCGGATCGCCCAGCACAGGACGCGCCGCCCAAACCGCAAACGCAGACAATCGCGCTGACCGCACCCAGCCCGGCCCCCGATCTGCCAAACGCCGAAACACGCCTGCCCGCACCGTTTGCGCCCTTGGCCGAAACGACCCCGGACACGCTTGGCACACCCACTGTGCCGCCCACAGATACCCCCCGCCTGCCCGACACACACGCCACAGCGCGCCCAATGACGCCGCAGCAGCCCAGCGCGATACCGGACACGCCCTTTGCCCCGCAGGTGGACACATCCCCCCCTGTCAGCCGCACAGCACCAATCGCATCACTGCGCCCCGAACTGCGCCCGGACCGTCCGGTGGCGCCCGCCGCGTCGCGCCCCAAGGCTGCGCAAGGCACGGCGCGTGCAGCGCCAGACACGCAAGGCACAGGCCCTGCCCAGACCGCCAAACCAGCCCCTGCCACCAAAGCCGCTCCGCGCGGACCGTCGACAGCGCAACTGGTGCGCTTGGAACAAACATGGGGCGCAGAGATCACATCGGCCTTGCGCCGCGCACACCGACCACCGCGCGGGGTGCAGGGCAACGTGACACTGGTGATTTCGATTGCGCCGTCAGGGCAGGTTGCGGCCGTGTCGCTTGCGGCGTCCTCGGGCAACAGCCGTCTGGATCAGGCAGCGCTGGCGGCGGCGAAACGCGCCCGGTTTCCGCGCGCCCCCGACGGTCTGACCAAATCCACCTACAGGTTCAGCCAACGCCTGACTGTCGCGCGGTGAACGCTCGGTCGACCGCGCGTGGCGCAGTGCCGCCCCGCTCAGGCCATACCGCCTTCGATCAGTCGATCCGCGAGAATCGCATAGGCATCCGCCATCGGCCCATCCCCAGACGCCACAGGCACGCCACCATCGCCCGCGAGCCGGGTCTCAAGGTCCAGCGGCAATTGCGCCAAAAGCGGGATGCCCCGCGCCGCGGCCTCATCGACCATGCCACCTGATCCGAAGATATGGCTTTGCCCGCCACAATGCGGACAGGTGAAGACGGCCATGTTCTCGATCAGGCCAAGCACCGGGGTTTTCAGCGTCTCGAACATATCCAGCGCCTTGCGCGCGTCCAGAAGCGCCACATCTTGGGGCGTGGACACAACAATGGCCCCGGACACCTGCGCCTTTTGACACAGGGTCATTGCGATATCGCCCGTGCCCGGCGGCAGATCGACGATCAGCACATCCAGATCGCCCCACGCCACCTGCGACAACATCTGTTGCAACGCCCCCATCAGCATCGGACCGCGCCAGACAAGCGCCTTTTCCTCGGGCAGCATCAGACCGATGGACATGACCGTCACACCATGCGCGACGAGCGGAATAATGGTCTGGCCATCCGGGCTTTCGGGTTTTTGTGACACCCCCATCATGCGCGGCACACTGGGGCCGTAGATGTCGCCATCCAACAGGCCAACCCGCCGTCCGGCGCGGGCCAGGGCAACGGCGAGGTTGGACGACACGGTGGATTTGCCGACACCGCCCTTTCCCGACCCAATCGCCAGGATGCGCGACACCCCTGAGGGTTTCAGCGATTCCGCCTGCGGCTTGGGGTGTCCACCGATCTTCAATCCGGTGGGCGCTTTTGCGGCTGGGCCATGCGCCGTCAGCGCAACGGTCACGTCCGACACACCCGGCAATTCGGCCACCACCGCCTCTGCGGCCTTGCGCACAGGTTCCATAAGGCGGGCTATTTCCGGCGATGGCGCTTCGATTACAAAGCGCACGACACTGCCATCGACCTGGATCGCCCGCACAAGATCGGCCGAAATCAGGTCTTTGCCATCGGGAATCGCCACACGGGCCAAAGCGGTGCGAATCTGCTCGGACGTTACGGACATGCACACCCTTTCATCGTTCTGTAACAGAGATGGCAGCCAAGCCGCGCAGCTTCAACCCAATGCCCCAAAATTAGTCCCGTTAGCGCAAAACGCACAAATTTGAACCAATGGGCCTATGCAATTGCTGCATAGCAGCGTTGAGCCAAAAACCTATTGTGCAGTTGCAGCATTTGCCTATCTTTGTGCCAAGCGAACGGAAACACACAAATTCGAACTGAGCAGTCACATGGCATACGAAACCAACAGCATCAGCACCTTCGGCACCAGCATCCTTGATCGGGTCGCCGCTGTGATCGCAGAGTACCGGGTCAAAGCAGCCCATCGCAAGGTCTACCGCGACACGGTGCGCGAACTTGGCGCGCTGTCGAACCGAGAATTGTGCGACCTCGGTCTGCACCGCAGCGAAATCCGCCGCGTCGCCTATCAGGCAGCGTACGAAAGCTGAAACCAATTCGGCGAGCATGGCCCACGGGCCCCTCGCCAACCCTATCGGACGCCATCTCCTCCTCCCTGGGCGCTCCGTATTAGACGGTGGCACATCTCCTCCTCCCTTGTGTCACCGTCGCAAGTTTCGGGCTTCGGCCTACATCAGATCGGCATCCTCTCCTCCTCCCTGGATGTCGTGATTAAGACGGTGGCGCTTTTCCTCCTCCCTAGCGTCACCGTCGCAAGTTTCGGGCTTCGGCCCACACGAGCTCGATGTCCTCTCCTCCTCCCTGGACATCGTGAACTGGAAACGGTGATGCCTCTCCTCCCTTGGCATCACCGTTTTTTCTTTTGCGGGGGGGCCACCAGACAGTTTTGCGCCCCGCTTGGGTTTTCCTTTCCCCGCCCTTTCGCTAGATGAGGCGCAACGGAACATCTGTCGCCCGGTGGGGCGGCACAAAAGCGGGAATTGACCCCATGGCGATGGAAAAGACATTCGACGCCCAGGCCGCCGAAGCACGGCTCTACAAGGCGTGGGAAGACAGTGGAGCCTTCAAGGCCGGCGCAAATGCGTCGCGCGAGGACACGTTCTGCGTGATGATTCCGCCGCCCAACGTGACGGGATCGTTGCACATGGGCCACGCGTTCAACAACACGTTGCAGGACATCCTTGTGCGGTGGCACCGGATGCGGGGGTTTGACACGCTCTGGCAGCCGGGCACAGACCATGCGGGCATCGCCACGCAGATGGTGACCGAGCGCGAAATGGCCGCCAATGGCGAACCACCGCGCCGCGAAATGGGGCGTGAGGCGTTTCTGGATCGGGTCTGGCAGCAAAAAGTCAAATCCCGTGGCACGATCATCGGGCAGCTCAAGCGCCTTGGCGCATCCGCAGATTGGTCACGCGAGGCATTCACCATGGGTGGTGCTGCGGGCGACCCGGATCGCGGACACGGTCCGAACTTCCACGACGCGGTGATCAAGGTCTTTGTTGATATGTACGACAAGGGCCTGATCTATCGCGGCAAGCGGTTGGTCAACTGGGACCCGCATTTCGAGACCGCGATCTCTGATCTCGAAGTCGAGAATATCGAGAACCCCGGCCACATGTGGCACTTCAAATACCCTTTGGCGGCCAAAGAAAATGGAGAACGCGCGACCTATACGTATATCGAAAAAGACGAGGACGGGAATGTCACGCTTGAGGAAGAGCGCGACTACATCTCTATCGCCACGACGCGCCCCGAAACCATGCTGGGCGACGGCGCGGTGGCGGTTCACCCGTCGGATGAACGCTATGCGCCGATTGTGGGCAAGCTGTGCGAGATCCCGGTTGGCCCGAAAGAACACCGCCGCCTGATCCCGATCATCACGGATGAATACCCCGATCCCACCTTCGGCTCTGGCGCGGTCAAGATCACCGGCGCGCATGACTTCAACGACTACGGTGTCGCCAAGCGCGGGAACATCCCCTGCTACCGCCTGATGGACACCAAGGCGCATATGCGCGACGACGGCGCGCCTTATGCCGAGGCGGCGATGATCGCCGGTGCCGTGGCGCGCGGCGAACGCACACTGACCGAGGCGGAAACCGACGCGCTGAACCTTGTCCCCGATCACCTGCGCGGGCTGGACCGGTTTGCGGCGCGCAAGGCCGTGATCGACGAGATCACCGAAGAAGGTCTGGCGGTGATGACCCACGCCGACAACCCTGTCTTGGGCCGCAAGCTGGGCGAAGAGGACGACCCCGCCGAACTGGTCCCGCTGGTCGAGGCCAAGCCGATCATGCAGCCCTTCGGCGACCGCTCAAAGGTGGTGATCGAGCCGATGCTGACCGACCAATGGTTCGTGGACGCCGAAAAGATCGTCGGCCCCGCGCTGGACGCCGTGCGCTCGGGTCAGGTCAGGATCGTGCCGGAATCGGGCGAGCGGACCTATTACCACTGGCTCGAGAATATCGAACCCTGGTGCATCTCGCGCCAGCTTTGGTGGGGACATCAGATCCCGGTGTGGTATGGACCGACCCTTACCCAAGATGGCACCGGGGTAGCCTACGGCACAGCGAAGCCGTTTTGTGCGGCAACTGAGAAAGAGGTTCTGAAACTCGCACGTGAATACTACGGAGGCGATGTTGAAATCTCACATGAAGATCATGGAGACATGGCTATCAACATGTTTGTCTCAGCGATCGAAACCAGCCCATACGATGAGTACGATAGCGAAGGAAACCTCGTCAAACAGTCGTCAGGCGAAACAATCAAACTCTACCGCGACCCCGACGTGCTCGACACATGGTTCTCCTCCGGTCTCTGGCCCATCGGCACGCTGGGCTGGCCGGAACAGACGCCCGAACTGGCAAAGTATTTCCCGACATCCGTGTTGATCACAGGGCAGGACATCCTGTTCTTCTGGGTCGCGCGGATGATGATGATGCAACTGGCGGTCGTCGATCAGGTGCCGTTCAAGGACGTCTACCTGCACGGCCTCGTGCGCGACGCCAAGGGCAAGAAGATGTCCAAATCGCTGGGCAACGTGGTTGATCCGCTTGAGATCATTGACGAATACGGCGCAGATGCGATGCGGTTTACCAACGCGTCTATGGCGTCGCTTGGCGGTGTGCTCAAGCTCGATATGCAGCGCATCGCCGGATACCGGAATTTCAGCACCAAGCTTTGGAACGCGACGCGCTTTGCCGAGATGAATGGCGTGTTCGAGGGCCGCACACCGTCCGCCGACATCCCCACAGCCACCGCGACCGTGAACACCTGGATCATCGGAGAAACCGCCCGCGTCCGCGCCGAGGTGGACGCGGCGCTGGACGCCTACCGCTTTGATGACGCGGCGGCGGCGCTGTATCGCTTTGTCTGGGGCAAGGTCTGCGACTGGTACGTCGAATTCTCCAAGCCGCTGCTCTTGGATGATGGCCCACACACCGCCGAGACCAAGCAAACCATGGCGTGGGTCATTGACCAATGCCTGATCCTGTTGCACCCGATCATGCCCTTTATCACCGAAGAGCTTTGGGCGGTGACGGGGACACGCTCCAAGATGCTGGTCCACGCCGATTGGCCGACCTATGGCGACGACCTGATCGACGCCGAGGCTGACCGCGAGATGAACTGGGTGATTGGCCTGATCGAAGGCATTCGGTCGGCGCGGCAGCAGATGCATGTGCCCGTGGGCCTGTACCTGCCGCTGGTGGTCAAGGATTACGGTGACAGTGCCCGCGCTGCGTGGGATCGCAACGAAATGCTGATCAAGCGTCTGGCCCGGATCGACGACCTGACGGTGGTTGATGCCTTCCCCAAAGGCTGTGCCACGGTGCCTGCCGATGGCGCGACCTTTGGCATACCGCTGGCCGACATCATTGATGTGGGGGCGGAAAAAGACCGGCTGGACAAGGCGTTGCAAAAGCTGGCCAAGGAAATAGGCGGGATGAAGGGCCGGTTGGGCAATCCGAAATTCGTCGCAAGCGCGCCGGATGAGGTGGTCGAGGAAACCCGCGCCAATCTGGCCGCGCGCGAAGACGAGGCGGCCAAATTGCAAGACGCGCTCGACCGTTTGGCCGAACTGGGTTGAACTGCTCTTTTTTGGGGGGCAGCCACGCGAAACGCCCGGTCGGAGGTTGCCTCCGCCGGGTGGTTTTCGTTTGGGAGCGAACCTCCCTGTCTTGGTAAAGACGCGGCGCCGCCCCTTAGGGCCATGACCGTTCTCTGTCGCTTCGGGGGATGTCCCCCGGACCTGTACCCCCGCCACGGGGCCTGATTGACCGGTCTGTCATGGTCGTCCCCCATAAGGGGGCATGAAGAGCAAAGTCATGGTGGTCGCGGTGTGGGAGTGACCCTGTCCGCTCGATGCGCATCGTGCGACGGGTTTTGCGCGGTTGGGGTTAACGACCTGCCAATGATGCGCGCGGTGGGCGTGCCAAGGGCGGCGCGGTCAGCCCCGAGCAAGTGAATCGCGCGGTCCTTCGACGGCTGGATCAGCCCGCGATGTCGGCTGTGACGCGGATCACCGTTGGTCCCTGTGCCAAAAACGCCGCTGTCACGGCGCGTTGCAGGGCCGCAAGGCTGTCGGGGTGCACCGCCCCTGCCCCATACGCCCGCGCGAGGGCAAGAAAATCCGGGTTCCGCGCCACAACCGCATTGGGCGCGATCTGGCTGCGGATCATGCTGTCTTCGATCTCGCCCAGCTTACCATTGTCCCAGACAAGGATCGGCAGCGGCACGCCCAGCTCCACCGCCGTGCCCAACTCCTGGATGGTGTATTGCAGGCCGTAATCCCCCGCGATGGCCAGTGTCGGTTTGCCCGGTCGCGCCACCGCCCCGCCGATGGCGGCGGGCAACGCGTAACCCAGTGTGCCAAAGCCATACGGGTGATGCCAATGCCCCGGACGCGGCATGTCCCACACCTCTTTCGCGGCATATGCAAATTGGGTCATGTCCGAATAGATCATGGTGTCGTCTGGCAGCACCTCTTGCAGGGCAGCACAGATCGGCACGATGCCAGGGCGTTCGGCATCTACTTCGGCCCGCCATGCGGCGCGTTTGCGGGCGATGGCGGGGATGTCCCATTTGGCGGGCTTGTCGTCGGTGCGCGCCGGAATGGCGATGGACATGGCGTGCAGGAACGCACCCGCATCGGCAAGGATCGCGGTGTCCTGCGGCCCCAGACCAGCGAAGTTTTCGGGATCAATATCCACCCGGATCATCGGCGCGGTGTGGCCCAGCGTGGGACGCCAAAGATCGACCTCAGACAGGGTTGTGCCAACAGCAATCACAAGATCGGCCTGCGCGGCCACGTCTGCACTGTCGGTGCGGGCCAGAAAGCTGCCGAGATAAAGCGGCTGGTCCGCCGGCACCACGCCGCGTGCGGCATAGGTGACAAAGCTCGCCGCGCCGGTCTGGCGCAGCAGATCAGGGACCGCCCTGGCCCCCGCCACAGCTCCGCCGCCAAACACAAAGAGCGGCTTTTGCGCGGCAAGCACAGCGTCTACGACGCGCGTGACATCGGCATGGGACGCGGCAGGGTATCGGGGCCGCGCCACAGGCGGACGCGGTGCCGGGCCTGCCAAAGCGCCCAAGGTCGCAATGGGCACCTGCACATGGCAGGGCCGCGCGCGGGTGCTGGCGAAGTGGTCAAACGCTCGGTCGATCAGCGCATAAGCCGCGTCAGCACTGCGCGCCTCTTCGGACCATGCACAAACAGTTTCCGCCGCCGCGCGCTGGTCACGCATCTGGTGCAACTGTCCACGCCGTGCGGCTGTTTCATCCAGACAGGACGAGATCGCCAGCACAGGAACGCTGTCGGAATAGGCCTGTCCCAGCGGCGTCAGGATATTGGTCAGCCCCGGCCCCGTGATCACATAGGCCACACCCGGCTTGCCGCTGGCCCGGGCATAGCCATCGGCCATAAAACCCGCGCCTTGTTCGTGCCGCGCCAGCACATGGGTGATGCCCGCCTGCTCGATCCCGCGATACAGTTCGACATTGTGCACACCGGGGATGCCAAAGATCGTGTCGACCCCGCGATCCTTGAGCATTTGCGACATCTGCGCGCCAAGAGGCTGTTGGGTCATCACGCTCTCCAGAAACTGACGGTGAAGATGGCATAGACTGCCAAAAGTTCGAGCCGCCCGAGCAACATACCCAGTGTCAGCATCCATTTCGCGGTGTCATTCAGACCTGCGAAATTGCCCGACGGGCCAATCTCTGGGCCAAGGCCGGGGCCGATATTCGCCAGCGCAGTGGCCGCACCGGACACAGACGTGATCAGATCAAGCCCGGTCATGCCCAGGCCAACCGACAGAACCCCCAGCGTGATCACGAAAAACACGAAAAACGAGATCACCGAGTTCAACACATCTTCGCCCACCGGACGCCCGGAATAGCGGGGCATGAACACGCCATGCGGCGATCGGATCTTGCGCAATTGCACCTTGATCGACGCAAACAGCAGTTGATAGCGGAAAATCTTGATCGAACACGAGGTCGACCCCGCGCAGCCGCCGATCAGGCCGATAAAGAAGAAGACCGAGATCAGGAACGGCCCCCACCCCATGTAGTCAACGCTGGCATAGCCTGTTCCGGTCATGATCGACACGATATTGAACAGCGCCTCACGGAACGCCTGTTCGGGGCGATGCGGGAAGATATGGGTCAGCGTAAAGGCCGTGACCAGCACAAGCACCGCGATGGTGGCCATAAAGGCGCGAATTTGGCTGTCTTTCCAAAGCACCCGATAATTGCCCTTGGTCATCTGCACAAAGCGCACAAACGGCAAGGCGGCGGCGATCATGAACACGGATGCCACATATTCCGCCGGTCCCTGAAACGTGCCAAACGACGCGTCGTAGTTCGAAAACCCGCCCGTCGAGACCGTGGTGAGCGCGTGTACCGTGGCGTCAAACACATCCATGCCGACAACGTAATAGCTGGTTGCGCAAGCGATGGTGATGGCGATGTAAATGGTCGAGATCGAGGCCGAAATCTCGGTCGCGCGGGGCAGGATTTTGCCCATCGTATCAAAGGATTCGGTGCGGAAAATCTGCATGCCCCCGACCCTGAGTTCGGGCAGGAACACCATGGCCACAACGATGATCCCGATCCCGCCCAGCCATTGCAGCAGGCCGCGCCACAGCAAGATACCCTTGGGCAGGTCTTCGAGACCGGAAAACACCGTTGATCCGGTGGTGGTGAGGCCCGACATGGCCTCGAAAAACGCATCGACAAAGCGTGCGTCGGTGTCGCCCAGCACGAAGGGGATGGCCCCGAAAATCGGCAGCGCCACCCAGACCCCGGTGGTGAGCAGGAAGGTTTGCTGAATGGACAGCCCTTCTTTGACGCCATTGGCCGAAGCCAGCGCGATCAGTCCCCCGGAAAACATGGTGAGCACAGAGCTTTGCAGGAACACATGCCATTCTCCCCGGCCCTCGGCCAGATCGACCAGCATGGGCAACAGCATCGCTGCCCCGAGAGCAGCGACCAGAAGGCCGATCACATAGGCTACAGGACGGATGTCGAACATGGGCTTACCGTTGTCCCCGGACCGCCGGGGTGTCAAGTATCGCGGCGCGTCTGCGGGTCATGTGCGGCGCATCCGCGACGTGACGACATGCACCAGACCACCCAGCATCAGCCCCCAAACAGCAGCACTTAGCCCGAATAGTGCCATACCAGACGCGGTGGTCAGAAAGGTGACCGCCGCCGCTTCACGGTGGGCATCCTCTGCCAGGGCAGCATTTGCGGAATTCATGAAAACGCCGATCAAGGCCACCCCGGCCAGCGTTCCAAGAACCATCGGCGGCGCGGCAGAGGCGACGGCGGTGATGGTTGCCGCAAACAGGCCAAACAGGCAATACACCCCGCCCGCGATGATCGCGGACCAGTAGCGTTGCTTTGGATCAGGGTGCGAGTCCGGGTTGGCACACATGGCCGCCGTGATGGCCGCAAGGCAGGTCGCCGGGGCCCCAAACGGCGCAGTCAGCACGCTGGCCCCCCCGACGACGGAAAGCAATGGCCGGGGTTCCGGGCTGAAGCCAAAGCTGCGCAACACTGCGATGCCGGGTACGTTTTGCGTCGCCATCGTGACCAGAAAAAGCGGCAGACCAATGTTGAGGATGGCCGCAAGACTGGGGTCTGGCATCACCAGCACAGGCGCGGTGAACACCCCGCCCGTGAGCGGGATATCGAACCCGTTTGCCACACCCACCACCACCAGCGCAGCTATGACAGCGGCAGGCACGGCAAACAGGCGGTTGATCCGCCCGGCCAGAAACCACGTGGCGACGATCGGCGCTGCGGTCAGGGGCGTCTCGGCCAACGCCTGAAACGGCACAATGCACAGCGACACCAGCACCCCGGCCAGCATGGCCTGTGCCAAAGACGCAGGGATGCTTGTCACCAGCCGCGACAGCGGACGACAAAGCCCCGCAAGCAGCGTCAACACACCTGCCACGATAAAGCCGAACACCGCTTCTGCAAACCCGGTGGCCGCCAACGGTGTAATCGCCAAAAGCGCAACACCCGGAGTGGACCATGCAACGCTGACAGGCGCGCGTGTCCAAGCCGCCAGCACGATGCCCGACAAACCCATTGCCAAGGCGGCGAACATCAGGCCGGACGCGGCCTGTTCCGGCGTCGCCCCAACCGCAGCAAGCCCTTTCAGAACGATGGGAAACGAGCTGAAAAAGCCAACAACCGCGACAACACATCCGGTCGAAACTGTCTGGATCGGAGGGCGCACAGGCTGCCTTTGGCGGATACGATTGGCAATGGCATAGCCAGCCGTTTCCAGCTTAGCAAGGCAGATGCCGGTCAGGCGTCCTGCGCGATGTCATCGTTAAAGCAGTCCTCGAACACGAAGGGCAGGATATCGTCCCGCGTCAAACCACAGGCCGCCAGTTCGGCGTCGGTCATGGATTCAAGGTGCAGGATGCTGTCCATACGTTGCCGGATATAGGCGGCAGGGTTAAAGCCCTGCCCTTTGCTGGCAAAGTATAGGTCAATCCGCGATCGCAATCCGGGTCGGATAAACGTCAGCTGCACGCTCTCTTTAGACTTTGGGCCTTGCATCATCGGGTCGTGTGTCATTGGAAACCTCGTTGGCTTGGACGCGGTCGGTTTCCTCCCAATTGGCAGGGTAGCGGGAAAGCCTGTCAAAACCATGAACAAATGCGAAAGTCCGCATGGACCCCGGCCAAATATGTGGCGTTGCAACGACACCCGGCCCAATCCCCGTGATATTTGCTTGTCGAACGGGCAAAACGGTCAGGATTTCAGCACTGTCTGCGCCGGTCGTCCCCCCAGTGAAACGCAAAAACGGCGGACACGGCCGCCGTTTCTGGTTTGCGATACTGAGGCTGCACTTTAGCCGACGTGAAACAGCGTCGAGAACAGCTTGGGATCAAGGCTTTCCGCGGCAAACAGATCGCCCTCTGTCAAGACAGACACGGCGTCATGGCTGTGCAGGCTTTCCTGATGGCTGGCCAGAACGCGGTAATCCCCGACCCGCGCATCCGCCTGCAACGTTTCGGCAAAAAGCCGGGCCGCGTCTTCGACGAAGATCGGATTGGCCGCGTTCAGCTCGGCAAAGGCCTGTTCATCCTCACGCTTGACCATGACTTGGGTTTCGGTCGGTACGGCGCAGCGGCACATGTCGATCAGGTCTTCGAACCACAGGCATTTGCCATCCAGCACTTCGACCGAAATCCGCGCGACCGAGCGTTGCGAATGCGGTGTCGCCAATTGGCCCCGTTCCCGCCGCGCATGCTCGGACAGCTCCAACGAACAGGGGCAGGTCGAGCTATAAACATAGTCCAGATGCATCACCTTGCGGCGCACACCGTCGATTTCCACCAGTTCCAGCGCGATGTCGTAATACTGATACCCCGTCAGCCCCGACCGCAGGCTGTTCACCTTCATCGGGAAAGACAGGCGCATATTGATGCGGGCGTCAAACGAGTCGAGGTCAGATTTGTAGTCGTCCAACGCCGCTTCGATCACGCCAAAGCTGAAGGTCTTATCGGCATGCACATAGAAGGACCGCATGATGCGGCTCATGTTGATGCCCTTCTTGTCGGCCTCAAGGCTTACGGTGCCGGTCACGCTGGTTTCCAGCGTCAGGTCGCCATTGTCTCGGGTGTGGTAGCTGATGGGTAACCGGAAGTTCGAAATGCCGACATGCTGAATGCCGCGATTGGCCCCCCGGATCAACGCGGATGGGCCGTTTTGAAGGTCCGGCATTGACGCTTTGTAGGCGTCGTTCACGGTGAACTCATCTGGATACGCGCGCGACAGAACCGGATAGATGTCCGACCCGCCTTCAACAAGGCGGCGAAGCACCGGATCGACCAGATCAATCTCGGCATCATGCGATTTACCGGCCCATTGCCGCAGCAAAGCCAAGGCAGCCTCGGCTTCCTGACGGCTGGGTTTGCGATCGATCTCAGGTGTATGGATATTCATACGCAGGCCCCCTCGCCTGATTGGCATGCCTGAAAGATAGGCATTTACCAGATCATTTCCACTACCAACATATACGGTCTGGCCCTGAACACAGATCATTCATAGCCATCACGCATAAGGGGAAACCCGGCTGTCAGACGGCATCCAAGGCTGTCAGGATATCCTCGATCAGGTCGCCCGCATCTTCGATTCCGACCGAAAGACGCACCAATCCGTCAGTGATACCGAGGATTTGGCGCTGTTCGGCGCTCAGGCGTTGGTGGGTGGTGGTCGCTGGATGGGTGACGATGCTTTTCGCATCCCCAAGGTTGTTCGAGATCACGATCACTTCCAGCGCGTTCAAAAAGGCAAAGGCCGCGGATTTGCCGCCAGCCAACTCAATCGCCAGCATTGTGCCGCCCGACCCCATTTGCCGCTGCGCCAATGCCGCCTGTTTGTGTGACGCAAGGCCCGGATAGATCACATGTTGCAACTTGGCATGCCCGTCCAGCGCGTCGGCAATCGCCTGTGCGCTGTCGGCCTGTGCCCGCACCCGCAGATCCAGCGTTTCAAGCCCCTTGAGCTGCACCCAAGCGGTGAAGGGCGACATGGAGCCGCCGGTGTGTTTCATATAGGGTTCAACCACCTTGCGGATGTGGTCGCGCGTGCCAAGGATGACACCGCCCAGCGTGCGGCCCTGCCCGTCGATATGCTTGGTCGAGGAATAGATGATCACATCCGCGCCCTGATCCAATGCCTCTGAAAACACCGGGGTCGAGAACACGTTGTCCACAACCACCAGCGCGCCATGGGCGTGGGCAATTTCGGAAACCGACTGAATATCAACCAGTTCCAGCGTGGGGTTCGACATCGACTCGAAGAACACCGCCTTGGTGTCAGGGCGCACAGCCGCGCGCCATTGATCAAGATCGGCACCGTCCACCAGCGTCACTTCAACGCCAAAGCGCGGCAGGATGTCTTCGACAATATACAGACACGACCCAAAGAGCGCCCGCGCCGATACAAGATGATCGCCCGCCTTGAGCATCGACACCAAAGCGCCGTTGACCGCCGCCATACCGCTGGCGGTGGCAAAGGCGTCTTCCGCCCCTTCGAGCATCGCAATGCGTTCTTCGAACATCGCCACGGTGGGGTTGCCGTAGCGCGCGTAGATATATTCATCCGGGCCGGGCTGGATGAACCGCTGCTCCGCCTGTTCGGCCGTGTCATACACAAAACCCTGCGTGAGGAAGATCGCTTCGCTGACCTCGCCCCATTGGCTGCGTTTGGTGCCGCCATGCACCAATCGTGTGCGTGGTTTCTTGTCTTTCATGTCATCACCTGTGTGGGCCGCGACCCATCAAAAAAGCCCCGTTTCGGCCAAGCGAAAGGGGCTTTCGGCGGGCCTTTTAGCGGCATGTTTAACGTGGCCCGCAATCCGGTAACAAATCGCCACGGGGCTGCGATACGTGCCACGCTGCCACAGGTCAAGTCCGACGCCCCAAGCACGATCAGTGCGCCTTGTCGCGTGGCGAGTCGGATACGCCCAACCCATCGAAAGATAGGCCCCACACGCAAGTCACGCAAATTGGTCCGCTGGGTATCTAAAGAGAGGTCCTTCATACCTATACGCCCTCCGGTTGCGATTTACGGTCAACCGCATCGCAGCGTACGGTTAACAGCTAATCATGGGCGGCAATCGCCCTTCTGCACGGTGGCCCACTCGCTCCCCATAAGGACGACGCCTGTGCATCGGATTTGTGAGATGTTAAAATGATCAGTCTGCGAAACTACACAATAGGCTTTAAAGTTTCCGCTGTCTCAGAGCCGAAAAACACATGTCCAAACCGCTCTATACCAGCCGCCAAAAAGCATGTCTTTGCGCCAATTTCAGCTCTTGAAGACCGGCTGTTCGAAACGTTGGATGCACGAAGTCAGGCAACCGCCGATGTAGACTGGAAGGTTCTTCTTGTCGGGTTCAAGGACTACGCGCTTACGACGATGCGTCAGAAATGCGAAGAGGCCGGGGTTGAATTGATTGCCTCGTTTGGGTTGCCACAGAACCTCACGCATCTCAGCGACATCAAAGGCAGCTTCACTCACATCATTGTAAATGAAGATGCGTTTCCCAGTGTCGACGTGGCGATCACCCGGTTGCTCGACATTCGCCCGATGGTGACAGATACCGCGCTCTTGCTGGTCACCAACCGGTCTCGGATTGATGATTTCGGGTGTGAACGGGACTCTTTGTGCGATGGGACGCTGGGCGGTTTTCTGACGTCGCAACGTCTTCGCAGTGGACTCATCATTTCGGCCGAAAAAGTAGCCCAACGGCCGGAATTTCTGCGCAAAACGACCCAATAGCTGTCATCTTTGAAGTACTATGGCAATTCCGCGATGTCTTTTGAAGATCGAACAATCGAACCTCAGGTTGTCGCAGGCACTCAACATTCATGTTTAATGTGTTAAGGAACACGAGACTCGCCGTGCGAGTTCAGATATGCGTGGGCCTTATCGAATTTTGTTTTCCCGAGCCTTGCAACGCATCTTTCGGGCTACGATTGACTGGGAGGACTATTTGCAATGAACGTTGATACATTTACTGAAAAGCTGTTTCCGGTTGTCGGGATTGGTGCCTCCGCAGGTGGTCTTGAGGCAATCGGAGATTTCTTGGACGGGATCGCACCCAGGACGGGCGCGGCGTATGTCATCGTGCAGCATCTTGCGCCCGATAAAGAATCGATTTTGCACAGCCTTTTGCAGCGGCACACGGTTTTGCCGATTACCCAGATCGTCCACAATGAGATGATCAAGCCGGATCACGTCTATATTGTCCCGCCCGGAAAGGTTGCCAGCCTGAAGGGTGACATGCTTCAGCTTGATGAATTCACCACCAAAGAGCTCAGACACAGACCGATAGACAGCTTTTTTTCATCGCTTGCCCGTGCGCGTGGGCGGGATTCCTATTGTGTTATCTTGTCTGGAACAGGTGTCGATGGGGCAGACGGGTTAAAGGCGATAAAGGCATTTGGCGGATTTGCTTTCGTACAACCAAGCGCTGATGCAAGGTTCCCCGGCATGCCGGACAATGCGGTGGCGACCGGGCTGGTTGATTTTGTTTTGCCCGCTGACAAAATACCTGAGCAAATATTTGAAATCCTCACATATCGTCTAAAGGTAGCCGAAGGCGATGAAATATCCGAACTCAGCCAGGAAATCGCAAACGCCCTGCCCGCGATCAGCAAGCTGTTGTTCGAACGCGTCGGGCATGACTTTTCGAACTACAAGCCACGCACGCTGATTCGCCGGATCGAGCGGCGCATGAATGCCTTGCGCACCGCGACTGTCGAAGAGTTCATGAAAGCGATCGACAACGACCAAGATGCCGAACTTCTTGCAAGCGAATTCATGATTGGCGTCACACAATTCTTTCGTGATCCCAAGTCTTTTGCCCAGCTCAACAGAAGCGTCATCAAACCCCTGGTCGAACGCAAAGACAGTAATATTCGGATTTGGGTGCCCGGCTGCGCTACAGGAGAAGAGGTTTATTCCATTGCTATGTTGGTATTGGAACAAATCGAAAAGCAAGATAAGCAGTTCACCTTGCAAGTTTTTGGCACGGACATCGACGTTCAATCCCTTATACGTGCACGGTTTGGCGATTATAGCGAAAAAGACCTTGCATCGGTCACGCAAGCGCGACGGAAACGGTTTTTTACCCGCGATGGCGCCCGGTATCGGATCAGCCAACAAGTGCGGGATGCCTGTGTGTTCACCCCTCACAATGTCTTGCAGGATCCCCCATTTTCCCGGCTGGATTTGATATCGTGCCGCAATCTGCTGATCTACTTCGATACAGAGATCCAGCGAAGCGTTATTCGAAAGTTTCACTTTGCTCTAAATAACGATGGCGGGTTGTTTCTTGGATCGTCAGAAAGCGTTTCCACCGAAGACAACCTGTTCCACGCCGAAGACAAGCTGCACCGAATTTTCCAGAAAAACGAAACAATCCGCAGCTTTTACTCGTCTTTCGATGAGCCGACTTCCCAGATCAGAGCGCTTATGGCCAAACCTCCTCTCAAAGAACTGAAACCCGGCGTGGCCAAAAACGTGTCACTGGAGGCGCGTGTCGAACGCGAATTCTTGCGGCACCATGCCCCGCCGTTTGCTGTGTTGTCAAAATCGGGAGACGTGCTTTACGTCTCACAGCAGATGATCCCCTTTGTGCGCCCGGCTCAGGGGGCTCCATCGACGATGATCTCGACCTATCTAGCGCAGGAATTACGCCTTCCTGTGCGGGAGGCCTTGAACGAAGTGGCAGCCACAGGAAAGAAAGCGAACCGCGACGGCATCATTATGATAAGCCAATTGGATCAGCCGATTTACGACATCGTGGTGTCACCCAGTGAAAATGATTTCACGCTGATCCTGTCAAAGGTCCGGCTTGCGGACAACTCCTCCGACGTCATCGATGCCGTTAAGGACATCGACTATACGCGCGTCAAAGCGCAGGATCTTGAAAACGCAGAATTGCGGCGACAGCTTGCCGATACGCTTCAGGATGCAGAAAGCTCTAGCCAAGACCTCATGAGCATCAATGAAGAGTTGATGAGCATCAATGAAGAGATGCAATCGTCCAACGAAGAACTGGAAACATCCCGCGAAGAGCTGCAATCCATCAACGAAGAGCTGGAGACCGTCAATTCCGAGTTACAAGAAAACAACCGACTACTTGTTCGCGCAAACTCGGATTTGAAGAACCTGTTTGAGGCGACGGACATCGCCGTTCTGTTTCTTGACCGCGAATTTTGCGTGCGCAATTACACCCCCACAACAAAAGAATTGTTCGGGCTTCGCTCACGCGACATCGGCCGTCCCATTGCGGATCTTGCCTCGGCTTTGGATTATCCTGACCTTGTGAGAGATGCGCAGGCGGTGGACAAAACACTCCAACCGATCAGCCGCGAAGTTGTCATCGCACAGACCAAACAAACGTTCCAAGTTTCGATAAAACCTTACCGCACCACCGACAATCGTCTTGATGGGTATGCGATTTCGTTTGTGGATATCACTGGTCGCAAAAACATCGAAAAAACATTGGTGGACAACAAGCTGGCGATGGAACGGCAATATGCCGAGCTGTCAAACCTGTATGACACCACACCCGTCGGGCTATCCCTACTTGATCGCAATAGGAAATGGTTGCGTATCAATGAGGCCATGGCACAGATAAACGGATTCCCTCCGGAAGACCATATTGGCAAAACGTTTGGCGAACTGCTGCCGAACATCGATGATTCGCTGAAAGACGTCTACACGCGGGTGTTTGACACGGGCGAGCCCGTTCTGAGCCTCATGGTCGACGGTGAAACCCCGGCTTCCCCAGGCGCCTCTCGCAAGTGGATTGCTGATTTTTATCCGGTGATGCAGGACGATTATGTTTTTGCCGTAGGTGCCTGTGTCCGCGAAATCACCGAAGAGGCTCGGATGCTGGAACAGGTCAAAGCGCAGAATAAGACACAAAAATTCTTGCTGGGCGAACTGCAACACCGGGTTAAAAACACGTTGTCGGTTGTTTCGTCGCTCTCAAAGCTATTGCTGAAGGGAATGGATGATCCAATCGTCTATCAGGAGCGCCTTGATGATCGACTGCTCGCTATTTCACGGACCCATGACATTTTGACATCGTCCAACTGGTCGACCGCGAAATTCTCGGACATCATCCATAACGAAGCATTGCCGTTCCAAGGAAAGTCGGGGCAGCGCGTGCGCCTGAGCGGTCCGGACATCGAGCTTAATCCAGAGCAGGCTTTGTCTGTTGGCATGGGGATACACGAACTTGTGACCAATGCCGTGAAATACGGTGCCCTGTCGAATGATGCTGGTACGGTCTATGTCGCCAGCTTTATTCGTGAAGAGGGCGACAAGACGATCGCAACCATTGAGTGGCAAGAGTATGGCGGCCCAAAAATCAAGGGGTCCCCAAGTGAGACCGGTTTTGGCACGCTTTTGATCAACCGCGTGTTGCGAGATGACCTGTCAGCCGACGTAACGTTAGAGTTTCCCGAAGGCGGCGTACAGTTTAAGGCAGAGTTCGAAGTATTGCCGGCGCACAAGGCCTAGGTTGACGGTGAAACGTAAACTGCGACATCCTATGATGTTGATGTTTCATCGGAACAAGGTTACTTTGAAACCAGTAGGACAGAGCGTAGCTTAGTTTGGTTTTTTAGTGCGGAGCGCCTGTCGCAATGCGAGTTGACCTTCCGTTAAGTCACATATAGTCCGATCCAACACAGCCTTGGGTTGAGCTACAGTTTGCCTTCACTTATACTTCACCCAATCATAAAGACTATCAACCCATGTCCCAAAAGAACAACATCTTGATTGTTGAAGATAACACGTTGCTTGCATTGATGATCGAGAGTGCGCTGGAATCCGCTGGCTTTTACAACTTTACGACTTGCGGCGACAACGCAACCGCTCTTAAGAAAATGGATGAAACGCATTTCTCTTTTGCATTTCTTGATTTCAATCTTGGAGATCAAGAAACCAGCTCCCCGGTCGCAAACCGTCTGACAACTCTTGGCGTGCCATTTGTCTTTATCACCGGCTATTCCAAATCCACCGGGATTATCCCCGAAGACCTGAAAGAGGTCGGTCGGATCAACAAGCCCTTCAAAATCTCCGAAGTCTTGAGCTACGTAAGAACCTACTTGGCTCCGGCCGCGTGTCCTAACGTTTAAGTGCGTTTCTGAATCACGTCGGACACTGAGGCAATAAGCGCTTTGGGGTCTACAGGTTTTGCAAAAACCGCAGCAAAGACGCGGCCTTGCGTCATTGCATCCTCTGGTTTTGCGGTGACGAGAACCACAGGCACATCCCCGGCCAGAACTGCACATCTGCGAGCAAGCTCCAACCCCGTCATTGTCGGCATGTGCAAGTCTGTAACTATCGCAGACCAACTTCTTGGCGCTTCCCCCACAAGTTCAAGCGCCTCATCCGGGTTACAGACCGCCACCGCGATGGCCCCCTGATCACTTAGAATCTGAGCGAGGTAGTCGGACATAAGCGGGGAATCATCGAGAACCAGAATTTTATGTCCAGTGATGTCTATTTTGCGATCATTCAGGACCGGGCTTGGACCTGTCCACTCTTCGACCGGGCGATCAGGCCAAGACAGGATCACACGGTGTTTATCCCCCTGCATATCCCCCAGCCAAAGCCTCGCGCGATTGTCGATCAAAAGCATCTTGATGACTTCGCGGTTTTGCGGATGAACGTCGGAATGGTCTGGCTCTTCGTTTGACCCTTCAAGAAGCAGGCGTTGTAACTCCGGCGGATCAATCCGGGCGGTGAACCGAATTTCGACCCCACAGGCGCTAAGGCTTGGGTCAAATGCCCCCAAATACTCTGACGCATCCAGACCGCTGGTGTCGATCACAGATACATCGATCTTGGCGTTGCTCGCCAAGTCGCACACTCGGGTCAGAACATCCAAAATCACCTGCAAAAAATCTTCGCGGGTGGCCCAAATATATGTCGGATGCTCTACGGCAGACACGCAGATCTCACAATCGCTCAGGTTTTGTGTCTCAACGAACTGCGCGGCACTGCGCAACAAAGTCCCAACATCATGATAGCTCGCGGTTTCTCGCGCCCGCACAAACAATTCCCGGCTGTCGAGGATCGCCAGCGCATGATCTATCGCCAACTGCATGCGTTCACGTTCGATATCGGTGATCCTGCCGGTCCGCGCGTCTGTGTCGAACAGTAATTCCGAAATTCCAGACACCAAAGCGATGGAATTTGCGAAATCGTGCATGAGCTTCTGAACGACGTTTTCTGTGGCGCTGTTGGCAGATGCGCTAACGACTTCACGATAATCCAATGGCTTGGACGGGTGCGCAACAACGCTGTCCACATCCGAGGTCAGGACACACAACCAGTCCCCCGTATCCAGTGTCGAGACCGACAGATCAACCTTATGCGCCTGACCCCGAGCGTCCTTGATCGAAACGGTGTCGTGCCAATGTCCGCTGATAAGTAGGTTTTCCTTGGATTTGCGCATCACCCCGAACGCATCAGACGGGCTGCACAAACCCGTCCAATGCGCATTGTCGTACGACTGCCCCTCTGGGAGCGGAACCATGTTTCTAAACGCAGGATTAGAGCAGACCAAATTCCCGCTTTGGGAAAGGATACAAATTCCGTTTGTGACGACATTGAGCAGGTAAGGCGAGGTATACCGGGCCAAGGCTGCCCGCAATTGTGGGACAAAAACAATGCCACATTGATTCTGTAAGGCATGAATTTTTGTGGTGTTCATTTTAATGCAACGTCTTTCGCGTGGCCAATAGCCTTTGTTCCGGTGTTGCAAAGTCCCTGACTAAATCAAGCGCACCGTCATCTTGGCAAATTCTTCGGCTGCGATTGAAAGGCTTATCTGCTTGTTCTGCAAGGCCCTTTTCCAAACAAAAACAAACACGCACTCCGAGCTGACCGCATAAACGTTTACGCCCCAAACGAAACTTAAGCAACTATCGAGATGTTTCTCTCAGATTTGGCCAATGCTCCATGAGGGTGTCGCCATTGCGATACCGAATGGAGCCGCCGCTGCAACCAGAGGCTCAGACGCTTTCGGGATACAGCACAGGCACGTCAATGGTCATGAAGTCGCGCAAAATCCGATTGAAGATATCGGGCTTTTCAAGATGCGCGGCATGCGCACAATTCGGAATGACGGCAAGCGCGCTGCGCGGGATCGAGGTCCAAAGCTGTTCGGTTTGCTGCCAAGGATAGGTGCGGTCATGGTCGCCCCAGATCACAAGTGTGTCTGCGTCAATCGACTCGAGTTTGTGCACGCCACACCAAGAGTGCATCGCATCCAGCCCCGCGTTGATTGCTTGCAGACTGCTCCGTTCCGCGATGGCGGCGCAGGCTTCAAAGGCTGGGGCGTACTCGTGTTCCAGAAACCATGTCGCCGCGATACGGCGCGCTGTCTTGCGTGGCCCATCCGATTGCGCGCGCCATTTCGACATCTCGATCGTCTCGAAACGCCCCGGCAACGCCCCCGTTGCCCCGGTGCCGTACAACACCAGCCGCGAGACCCTTTCGGGAATGGTCGCCGCAATTTCCTGTGCAATCATCCCGCCCATGGAATGGCCCAGCAGGTGAAACCGGTCGATGCCTTTGGTGCCAAGGGTGTTGATCACCCAATCGGCATAACCTGCAATGCTGTCGGGTGCGGCACGGTCCGCATTTTCACCAAACCCCGGCAGATCGACGGTCACGACGTCCACAACACCCTGTAGCGCCGAGGTCAGCGTGGGCCATTGGCGGCTTCCCCCCATGAACCCATGAACAAAGACCAAGGGCATCATTTGCGCGCACCTTGTACGATGCGATCCAGGATCATGGCGCAGAACAGAATGGCAAACCCGGCCAGGATACCCTGTCCTACATTGGCGTATTGAAGCGCTTCAAGCACGTCTTCGCCCAAGCCCTTGGCCCCGATCAGCGACGCCACCACCACCATCGCAAGCGACAGCATGATCGTCTGGTTGATCCCGGCCCGGATCGACGGGCTGGCCAATGGCAGATCAACCTTGGTCAGAAGATACCATTTGTTGGCACCAAAGCTGATCGCGGCTTCGCGCACGCTTTCGGGCACACCGCGCAGGCCCAACACGGTCAGCCGCACCACAGGGGTGCCGCCAAAGATCATCGTGACCACCACGGCGGCCGGTTTGCCAACGCCAAAGAACGCGATGACCGGGACCATGAACACAAACGCGGGCATGGTCTGCATGAAGTCCATGATGGGCTGAATGAAGGCGTAAAAGCGCGGTCTGCGCGCAGCGAACATGCCCAGCGGAATGCCAATGGCAATCGACAGACAGGCGGCTGTGCCCAGCAGGGCCAGCGTGGTCATCGCGGCCTCCCAAAAGCCGAGCAGCCCCATATAGGCCAGAAACGCCCCCGAATAGATCGCCGCGCGCAGGCCAGCTGTGAGCCATGTCAGCAGCACGATCAGACTGGCGATCACGATCCACGGAGTTTGCACCAGAATGACCTCAAGCGCGTCCAGAAGGGACCGGATGCCAAAGGTCAGCCCGTCAAAGAACGCCTCGCTGTTGCGCACGCACCATGCGATGAAATTCTCGACCCATGTGATACCTGTCAGGCGGATGTCGGGATCGGTTGGAAATGTGCTTAGCAACGAAAAACGCCCCGGAAAGCTATAATGCACCATGGCCGTTGACACGATCAGCACCATGAACACAGCGCTCAGGATGATGTGCTGAATGGGCAAACCCGACCGAACCGTCCGATCCGACAGCCAGTTTGAAAACCGCGACTCCAGCGCCCAATTGGCGACAATCGCCTGTGCAAACTTGACCAGCACAAGCAGAGCAATGCCGGTGAACACGATCCACGGGCCTTGCGCGGCAAGCTCTGCCGCCTCGTGGCGGATACCGCCGATATTGGCTTCGAGCGAGTCCACGGTGCGTTGAAACGCATCGACGCGATCCGATCCGCTTTCGATTGCCGCCGCAAGCTGCTGACGGCGCAGGTCCAGCGTGCCTTCGATCGACGCAATGCGCGCCATGGCGTCTGCCGCGAGATCGCCAAACAAACCGCGCGCGATTTGCACAAAGGCAACCGCTTCGAGGATCAGGAACGGCAGCGCCCAGGACCAAAGCCCCCGCGCGCCAAACCAGATCGGGCCGAACAGCCCCGCGATCAGATTGAAAGTCGGCGTAAACCGCGATGACGCGCCGATCTTGTCGAAGTTCTGGATGTAGTAGTCGGGACTGGTGCGCACAAAAGTGCGAATGTTCTCGCGGCGCTCTTCGGCATAGGCGAGGGCTGCTTCGCTTTCGGTGTCTTCAAGGGGATTGATGTCTTGTTTGTTCATGACATTTCCGTCCCTTCGATCACGGTTCTGAGCAGGTCTGCGCGGGTGATGACGCCAACATCTGTGCCGCCGTCTTCGACCAGTATCGCGCTGTCATCTTCTATGGCGAGGGTGATGAGGTTGCTCAGGTTTTCGGTCTCGTTCACACGCGGCGCATCCGCAGGCAGCGGGCCGTGTGCCGCCATATAAGCCTCCAAAGGCTGCATCACCGCATGGGCATGCACCACCTTGAGCCGTGAAATACCGGCGACGAAATCGGACACGTAGTCATCCGCCGGATGCATCACGATGTCTTCGGCGGTACCCATCTGCACCATCTTGCCATCCCGCATGATCGCAATGCGGTCGCCAATGCGCACGGCCTCGTCCAGATCATGGGTGATGAAGACGGTCGATTTCTTGAGGATCTTGCTGAGCCGAATGAACTCGTCCTGCAATTGGCGACGGATCAACGGGTCCAGTGCCGAGAACGGCTCGTCCATGAGCAATACATCCGGGTTCGCCGCCAGCGCACGAGCAAGGCCCACCCGCTGTTGCATGCCGCCCGACAGCTCATGCGCGAATTTCGCCCCCCACGCGCCAAGTTCGACGATGTCCAGAATAGCCGCCGCCTGCCGCATGCGTTCGTTTTTGGCCACCTGACGAATTTCCAATGGCATCGCCACGTTATCCAGCACGGAGCGGTGCGGCATGAGGGCGAAGTTCTGGAACACCATCCCGATCTTGCGGTTGCGGAAGGTCTGCAATTCCTTTGGCCCGAGCGCCATGACATCGGTGCCCTCGATCTCGATCTTGCCAGAGGTCGGCTCTAACAGCCGGTTGAAGTGGCGCACGAGCGTGGACTTGCCGCTGCCGGACAGGCCCATGATGCAGAAAATCTCACCGCGTTTCACGTCAAGGCTGACATCCGCCACACCCACGACCGCGTTGAATTCGGCCAGCACTTCGGCCTTGGTCAATCCACGTTCATGAATGGCCTTGAGCGCCAGTTCGGGCCGGGCCCCGAATATCTTCCAGACATTGGAAATCTCTATGACGACATCGTCATTCATGCGCTTACGCCTTGTCAGGGAAGGGATGCGGGCACCGGTGTCACACACCGTGCCCGCATGTTTCGGATCAGACGATCAGAGGCCCAGCCAGCCGTCCACACGGTCGGAATTGGCATTGACCCACTCGGCGGCAACTTCTGCCGGATCGCGGCCATTGGCGCTGATTTCAAACGCGAGTTGGCTCACGTCTTCGGCGTTGAGGCTGAAATTCGCAAAGAATTCGGAGATCGCGGGCGACCGATCCACAAGCGAATTGGACCATGCGATCTGCACATCCTTCAGCGCGTCCTTTGAGGCAACCATGGATTTTGTGTACCAATCGGGGTCATCAGATGGCTGCACCATCACGTATTTCTCGGGATCAAATGTCGGTTCGGTCAACATCTGAACGTCGAACATGAACCAAACAGCATGCGGCTCATAGCAGTAGAACGCATAGCCTTCCCCCTTGGCGATGCTGTCCTTGATGCGCGCGGTCTTGACCGCCTCTTCGGTGCGGACAGGTTCGATGAAATCCAACAACCCGTAATCGCGGACCTTGACCTCGTTCACATTGGCCGACGCCCAACCGGGCGCGCCAATCCACATTTCGCCACGCCCATTGCCGTCACTGTCCATCAGCGCCGCCACATCCGGGCGACCCAGGTCTGCAATGTCGGTGATGTTGTTCGCTTCACCGAAATCCTTGGTCACGCAGAAGCCCTGATTGCCCTGATATGGGTTGGAGGACAGCGTGACGGTCCCTGCTTCATCCACATATTGCTTGGTAAAGCTTTCCTGGTTCGGCAGCCATACATCCGGGTGCACGTCGATATCGCCCTTGCCCTGATCCATCGCCTGAAAGATCGTGGCGTTGTTGCCGGGCACGTATTCCACCTGACCACCAATGCGGGACGTGACGACTTCGCCCAGAACATAGGCGATTGCCTGCGCTCCGGTCCAGGACGGCACGCCGATCTTGACCTCTTCCGACGCAAAGGCAGGAAGCGCGAAAACGCTGACCGCCGTCGCAAGTCCTAAGGATTTAAATGTAGATGTCATGTTGGATCCTCTGTTGGTTGGGGCCACGTCACGCGGCCTGTTCATTCTTTTCCCGTGCGCAATTCTTGTCGCTGCGTCACCGGCCCCTGCCCGCGAATTGTCTTGTCACTCTGCCAGCGTCACGAAGGCGTGTGGGGGCCATCCCCAAGCCTAGAAACAGAGTCTCGCGCCGTGCCAATTCAAACATTTCATTAAATCATTCCGAATTTGCATAGTTTTCGCTAAGCTGCCGAAAAAGCCATAGATGCAAGGGGGTTAAGATGGATCTGAACTGGTTGCGCGATTTCGACTGTCTTGCCCGATCGCAGAACTTCACGCGCGCAGCTGATGAAAGAAACATCACTCAGTCAGCATTCAGCCGCCGGATCAAAGCACTGGAAAGCTGGGTTGGCCTGCCTCTGGTGAACCGTGCAACCTATCCAGTACAGCTTACCGAAGCCGGGCATCACTTTTTGCCGATCGCCAAAGCGGCGATTTCACAACTGTCGGATGCGCGGCAAACCCTGCGTGATGCAGACCGGGGGGAACACCGGTTCATAAGATTCTCGGTCCTGCACACGATCTCGGTCAATTATCTGGCAAACCGGCTTGAGACGCTCCAGACCGCGATGCCCAATATCCGAACCCGCGTGATCTCTGACTCGCTCAGCACCTGTTGCGACCTTCTGGTGGAAGGGGCGGTCGATATCATGCTGTGCTACACTCACAGTGCCGTATCCCCGACCATCGACGCCACCGCGTTCGATCGCAAAGACCTGATGACCGACCACCTGATCCCTGTCGCCACAGCCCAATCTGTGCGCGCTTTTGGCTGGTCCCTTGACGATCCCCGCAATACCGACATCCCGTATCTCGCCTATGAACAATCCAGCTTTCTCGGGATGGTCGTGGAACACACAATCGGGCGAAAGCGCTTCGACGTCGAAACCATCTATGTGGACGGTCTGGTCGAGGCCGTGAAGCGCAGGCTCCTGGCTGGAAGTGGCTTTGCCTGGATGCCCGAAACCGCGGTCCAGCAGGAACTTGACCAAGGTCGCGTCGTTCCCATCGGAGGCTCGACGTGGCGCGCACCAATGCAGATTGCAGCCTACGCGGATCCCACACAGTTCGACGCGTCGACACGGACGCTCTGGGATGTGTTATGAACCGAATACGGCGATCAAGCTGAGTTAAAACGGCACATCATCCGCAGCCGAGATGAACCGGGCGACCACTTTTTTGGTGCCTGCCTTTTCAAATTCGATCTCGAGCTTGTCGCCCTCGATCCCCATCACCGCGCCGTAGCCGAATTTCTGGTGAAACACCCGTTCGCCCAGCGCATAGGAACTCACCGCCGTGGCGTCGATCACGGTTGTGCGCGCCTCGGTGGGCTGGCCAACCGGGCGTTGCGCTGATCGCGCCTGAAGCCGTCGCCAGCCGGGGGAATTGTAGACATTCGCCTCTGCCGCCTTTTGGTGCAGGTCGGACCCGGCCATCATCTGCGCCGCCGGTGATGCCATGGCAGCCGCACCATACCCGCCACCGTAAAGCCCCGGCGGGGTCAGCACATCCACATGCTCTTCGGGCAGTTCGTCAATAAACCGCGACGGCATCGCCGATTGCCATTGGCCAAACACGCGGCGGTTGGCGGCAAAGGAAATCGTGCAAATTTCCTCGGCGCGGGTGATGCCGACATAGGCCAGACGGCGTTCCTCTTCCAACCCCTTGAGGCCGCTTTCGTCCATACTGCGCTGGGACGGGAACAGCCCGTCTTCCCAACCGGGCAGGAACACAGCCGGAAATTCGAGACCCTTGGCCGCGTGCAGCGTCATGATTGACACTTTCTCACCATCGCCGCCTTTGTCGTTGTCCATGATCAGGCTGATATGCTCAAGAAACCCTTGAAAATTCTCGAATTCTTCCAGCGCCTTGACCAGTTCCTTGAGGTTTTCGAGCCGCCCCGGTGCCTCGGGTGTCTTGTCGTTTTGCCACATGCCGGTGTAGCCGGATTCGTCGAGCACGACGCCCGCCAATTCGGAATGCTCGGTCTCTTTGGCCATCCGGCCCCACCGGTCCAGATCAGTGACCAGACGGCCTAGTTCAGAGCCACCCTTGCCCTTGATCATGCCCTGCTCAACCGCCAGCCGCGCACCTTCGACCAGTGACACACCATTGGCGCGGGCAACCGTCTGGATCGTCTGCTGGGCCTTGTCGCCAAGGCCACGCTTGGGGGTATTGACCACGCGTTCAAAGGCCAGATCATCCTCGGGTGACACGACCAGCCGGAAATAGGCCATGGCATCGCGGATTTCCATGCGTTCGTAAAACCGCGGACCACCGATCACCCGGTAGGGCAGACCGATGGTCAGGAAGCGGTCCTCGAACGCGCGCATCTGGTGGGAGGCGCGGACAAGGATTGCCATATCATCAAGCGAAACCGGGGTCATCCCGCGCGTGCCAGATTGCATCGCTTCGACCTCTTCCCCGATCCAGCGCGCCTCTTCTTCGCCGTCCCAATGACCGATCAGGCGGACTTTTTCGCCTTCTTGTGCATCGGTCCAGAGTGTCTTGCCCAGACGCCCCTGATTGCCCGCGATCACACCCGACGCGGCGGCAAGGATATGCGGCGTGGAGCGGTAATTTTGTTCCAGACGCACCACATGCGCACCTTCGAAATCTTTCTCGAACCGCAGGATATTGCCCACTTCCGCGCCGCGCCAACCATAGATCGACTGGTCGTCGTCGCCGACGCAACAGATGTTCTTGTGCGCACTCGCCAACAGCCGCAGCCACAGATACTGCGCAACGTTGGTGTCCTGGTATTCGTCAACAAGGATGAATTTGAACCAGCGTTGATACTGATCAAGTACGTCCGGGTGCGCCTGAAAGATCGTGACGACATGCAACAGCAGGTCGCCGAAATCCGTCGCATTCAGTTCCTTCAGCCGCGCCTGATACAGCGCATAAAGCTTTGGCCCCTGATGGTTATACGCGCCGCCATCCGCCGCTGGCACCTTGTCCGGCGTGATCGCGCGGTTCTTCCAGCCGTCGATGATGCCCGCCAATTGCCGCGCTGGCCAGCGTTTGTCGTCAATGCCCGCCGCCGAAACAAGCTGTTTGAGAAGCCGCAATTGGTCGTCGGTGTCGAGAATGGTGAAGTTTGATTTCAGTCCCACCAGTTCGGCATGGCGGCGCAGCAGTTTCACGCAGACCGAATGGAAGGTGCCCAGCCACGGCATGCCTTCGACCGTCTGGCCGAGCGTGCGTCCCACCCGTTCTTTCATCTCGCGCGCGGCCTTGTTGGTGAAGGTCACCGCCAGAATTTCGTTCGGGCGCGCACGGCCTGTGTTCAACAGGTGCACGATGCGGGTGGTCAACGCCTTGGTCTTGCCCGTGCCAGCCCCGGCCAGCATCAGGACCGGGCCATCCAATGTCTCAACCGCCTGCCGTTGGGCCGGGTTGAGACCTTCAAGATAGGGCTGCGGGCGCGCGGCCATGGCGCGGGCGGACAGCGAGGCGTTTTCGAACGCCTCCATTTCATCAAAACTGCTCATGCGGGCCAAGATAGCGCCAGACACAGCAGAGATAAAGATGTTCTGATAATGTTCACATGCCGACGAGCATGTTTCCTGCACACAAAAGTGCCGGATTTTTCGACAAATGCGCTGCTGGACAATTCCAACATTCTGACCACAAATGCAAATTATGGATCATCACGCACAATACCCCGCCCTTAGCGATCTGAAATCCCGCGCAAGACGGCGTATTCCTAAATTTGTCTGGGAATACCTCGATTCTGCGACCGGCAAAGAGGCAACCCTGCACCGCAACCGCGCGGCGTTGGATCGGGTGTTGTTCACCCCGTCGATCCTGCATGGCGAACTGCCGGTGGACCTGACCACCGATCTGTGTGGTACGACCTATAAACTGCCCTTTGGCATCAGCCCTGTGGGCATGTCGGGCCTGATCTGGCCAGATGCGGAACGCAAACTGGCACGGGCGGCGACCAAGGCAGGTATGCCCTACAGTATTTCCACCGTGGCGACGCGTACCCCCGAAGATGTCGCCCCGCGGCTGGATGGCAATGGCTGGTTCCAGATGTATCCGCCGCGCGACGAAGGCATCCGTACCGATATGCTCAAGCGCGCCAAGGATGCGGGGTTTTCGACCCTGATCCTGACGGTGGACGTGCCCGTGCCATCGCGCCGCGAACGGCAGGTGCGTTCTGGTCTCACCACGCCCCCAAAGCTCACTCCGCGCCTGCTGGCGCAGATCGCCACCTGCCCGACATGGGCGATGGGCACCGCCACGCTGGGCATGCCCCGGATGCGGTTGATCGACGATTACGCCGGCAAGGTGACGGGCCTCAGCTCGACCCAACATGCGGGCTACCTGCTGCGCACATCGCCGGATTGGGATTATGTGGATTGGCTGCGCACTGCGTGGGACGGGGCGTTTTTCGTTAAAGGCGTGTTGAACCCCGACGATGCACCACGGCTGGAACAGGCAGGTGTCGATGCGATCTGGATGTCGAACCATGCAGGCCGTCAGTTTGATGCCTCTCCCGCCCCAATCGAAATGCTGCCCGCACTGCGCGAGGCTACGAGCCTGCCGCTGATCTTTGACAGCGGAATCGAAGGCGGACTTGATATCCTGCGCGCCATCGCCCTCGGGGCGGATTTCGTGATGCTGGGGCGCGCGTGGCATTATGCGCTGGGGGCGTTGGACACGGACGGCCCCGCCCATCTGGTCGATATCCTGCAAAAGGACATGGCCGCCAATATGGGTCAGTTGGGTGTGACAAGACCCACCGAATTGCGCGGCAAAGCGTGGTTTGACAGACCCGCTGTGTGACGTTGCGCCATTTCTTCCTGTTGAGAATGTAACGAATCCTTACTAAGCATGGCGGAACGTAAATAGGTCAGGACCGTTGACATGTCAGACTTCCGGAAAATCCTCATTGCCAACCGTGGCGAAATCGCGATCCGTATCATGCGCGCTGCCAACGAAATGGGCAAGGCCACGGTCGCGGTCTATGCCGAGGAGGACAAGCTGGGCCTGCACCGGTTCAAGGCTGACGAGGCCTATCGGATCGGCGAAGGATTGGGCCCGGTCGCGGCCTATCTGAGCATTGACGAGATCATCCGCGTGGCCAAGCTTTCGGGCGCGGATGCGATCCATCCCGGCTACGGCCTGCTGTCGGAAAACCCTGATCTGGTGGACGCCTGCGTTGCCAATGGCATCACCTTTATCGGGCCGCGTGCCGAAACAATGCGCGCCTTGGGGGACAAGGCCAGCGCGCGGCGTGTGGCCGTCGAAGCAGGGGTTCCCGTCATCCCCGCCACAGAAGTGCTGGGCGACAATTTCGACGCCATTGCCAAAGAGGCCGAAAGCGTCGGATACCCGTTGATGCTCAAGGCAAGCTGGGGCGGTGGCGGGCGCGGGATGCGCCCGATCAACAGCCCGGCAGAGCTTAAGGAAAAGGTGCTTGAAGGGCGCCGCGAGGCAGAAGCCGCGTTTGGCAATGGTGAAGGTTATCTGGAAAAGATGATCCTGCGCGCCCGCCATGTCGAGGTGCAAATCCTTGGCGACAAGCAGGGCCATATCTACCATCTGTACGAACGCGATTGCTCCGTTCAACGTCGCAACCAAAAGGTCGTGGAACGCGCCCCGGCCCCCTATTTGTCCGAAGCGCAGCGCGAAGAGCTGTGCGAGCTTGGCCGCAAGATCTGTGCGCATGTGAATTACGAATGCGCTGGCACCGTCGAATTCCTGATGGATATGGATGACGGCAAATTCTACTTTATCGAAGTGAACCCGCGCGTTCAGGTCGAACACACCGTCACCGAAGAAGTGACCGGAATCGACATCGTGCAGGCCCAGATCATGATTGCGGAGGGCAAATCATTGGCCGAGGCCACGGGCAAAGCCAGCCAGTATGACATCCGCCTCAACGGTCACGCGCTCCAGACCCGCGTCACGACCGAAGACCCGCAGAACAACTTTATCCCCGATTATGGTCGCATCACCGCCTATCGGTCGGCCACCGGCATGGGCATCCGTCTGGATGGCGGTACGGCCTATGCAGGCGGTGTGATCACCCGCTATTACGATTCGCTCCTCACCAAGGTCACGGCCTGGGCCCAGACGCCGGAAAAGGCGATTGCCCGGATGGACCGTGCGCTGCGTGAATTCCGGGTGCGCGGGGTGTCGACCAACATCGCGTTTGTGGAAAACCTGCTCAAGCACCCGACCTTCCTGAACAACCAGTACCACACCAAGTTCATCGACGAGACGCCCGAGCTGTTCCAGTTCAAGAAACGCCGCGACCGGGCGACGAAGGTGCTGACCTATATCGCGGACATCACCGTGAACGGCCACCCCGAGGTCCAGGGCCGCGCGACGCCGCATCCCGACCTGAAACCGGCCAAAGCGCCCAAAACGCGGGCAGACACACCGCCCGCCGGCACAAAGACCCTGCTGGACGAAAAAGGCCCGCAGGCGGTGGCCGATTGGATGGCGGCGCAAAAGCAGGTGCTGATCACCGACACCACCATGCGCGACGGGCACCAGTCGTTGCTGGCGACGCGGATGCGGTCCATCGACATGATCAAGGTCGCCCCCGCCTATGCCGCGAACCTGCCGCAGCTGTTCAGCATGGAATGCTGGGGCGGTGCGACGTTTGATGTGGCCTACCGGTTCTTGCAGGAATGTCCGTGGCAACGCCTGCGCGACCTGCGCAAAGCCATGCCGAACGTCATGACCCAGATGCTGTTGCGCGGAGCGAACGGCGTGGGTTACACCAACTATCCCGACAACGTGGTGCAGTTCTTTGTGCGCCAAGCTGCTGATACGGGTGTGGATGTCTTCCGCGTGTTCGACAGCCTCAACTGGGTTGAAAACATGCGCGTGGCGATGGATGCAGTGCTTGAGACGAACCGCGTTCTGGAAGGCACGATCTGCTATACCGGCGATCTGAACGACCCGGATCGGTCGAAATACGATCTGAAATACTATGTCGCCATGGGCCAAGAGCTCAAAGCCGCCGGATCGCATATCCTTGGCCTCAAGGACATGGCCGGGCTGATGAAACCCGCCGCCGCAAAAGCCTTGGTCAAGACGCTCAAGCAAGAGGTCGGCCTACCTGTTCACTTCCACACGCATGACACCTCTGGCGCGGCGATTGCGTCGATCATGGCCGCCGCAGAGGCGGGTGTGGACGCTGTTGATGCGGCGATGGATGCGCTGTCGGGCAACACCTCGCAGCCGACGCTGGGATCGGTGGTCGAGGCACTGCGCCACACCGACCGCAACACCGGGCTGGACATCAGCGCGATCCGCGAAATTTCCAACTACTGGGAAGCGGTGCGCGGGCAATATGCGGCCTTTGAAACCGGCCAGCAGGCCCCCGCCTCCGAGGTCTACCTGCACGAAATGCCCGGCGGGCAGTTCACCAACCTCAAGGCGCAGGCGCGCAGCCTGGGGCTTGAGGAACGCTGGCACGAGGTCGCGCAGACCTATGCGGATGTGAACCAGATGTTTGGCGATATCGTCAAGGTGACGCCGTCCTCCAAGGTGGTGGGCGACATGGCGCTGATGATGGTCAGCCAGAACCTCACCCGGGCGGATGTGGAAGACCCGGAAAAAGACGTGTCCTTCCCCGACTCGGTGGTGGATATGATGCGCGGGTCGTTGGGCCAACCGCCGGGCGGATGGCCTGCGGCGATCCAGACGAAGATCCTCAAGGGCGAAACCCCGTTCACCGACCGCCCCGGCGCCCATGCCGCCCCGGTAAACATCGAAGACACCCGCGCGCAGGTGATCAAAGAGCTTGAGGGCAAGGCGATTGATGACGAGGATCTGGGCGGATACCTGATGTATCCCAAGGTTTTCCTTGATTACATGGGCCGCCACCGGATGTATGGCCCGGTGCGGGTGCTGCCGACGCGGACGTTCTTTTACGGGATGGAACAAGGCGAGGAAATCAGCGCCGAGATCGACCCCGGCAAGACGCTGGAGATCCGCCTGATCGCCGTCGGCGACACGCAGGATGATGGCGAGGTGCGGGTGTTCTTTGAACTGAACGGCCAGCCACGCACGATCCGCGTGCCCGACCGCAAGGCCAAAGCCACCACCGCCGCGCGCCCCAAGGCCGAAGTCGGCAACCCCAACCACATCGGCGCGCCGATGCCGGGAGTCGTGGCATCCGTCGGGGTCAGCGTGGGACAGAGCATCAAGGAAGGCGATCTGCTGCTGACCATCGAAGCGATGAAGATGGAAACCGGCCTGCACGCGGAACGGGATGCGGTTGTGAAGGCGGTGCATGTGCAAGCGGCAAGCCAGATCGACGCGAAGGATTTGTTGATCGAGTTGGAGTGAGGTTGGGGGTGTGGGGTGGGCCTTTGGGCCTGCCCCACATCCGTTCAAAAGTCTATCTTGTCAGCGATTCACTGCGCAGCACGAACATAGGATGCAAGCTGAACTTTCATGGATTCAGATACATTTGGTCCTGTCTTAGTCACGTTGGTTAGAACATTTTGTAAGGTTACGCTCAACGAGTATTGATTCGAAACTTTCTCGCAAGCCCCTGTTTTGACTTCATTTTTTTCGGCCACATCGACCTCCCTGGCACTTGTAGCATGTGTTTAGCCTGATCCACTTGACTCGCGCAATCAAGAGATTTCTCTTTAGGCAATCAATGATTTATCCACAGGTTATACACATGTCACACTTGCACCTTTCTGAAACTCCAGAACTCGTTTTCGGTTTAGTTGGGCCACTTGGTGTAGACATGACCGCTGTGCAACGAGCGCTTGAAGGTGCATTAAGGCGTGTCAAATACGCCCCTCATACAATCCATCTTACAAAAGAACTTCCAAGTATTTTCCCTCACCTCCAAACAGAAGCAGCAAAAACATATCGTGAAAAAATTGCACTTGTAAACAAACTGCGAACCGACACTAGACGCGCTGACATACTCGCTTTGCTATCTGTCCTAAAAATTTGTGCGATAAGATCATCACTCAACAAGGGTAATCCCGACGTAACAGAAGAAGAAGCCCCAAGCTCACCTGTTCCGAGCAATGCCTACATTATTAGGCAGCTAAAAAGGGAAGAGGAAATAGCACTTCTCAAAAGAATTTACGGCCGAATGTTCATTCAAGTATCAATTACAACGAGTGACGCGTCTCAACAAATGCGTGTAAGCCAGATAGTTGCAACGGAAAACCCAAGCTTGATGCTAGATCAGCAGAAGGATATAGCTGCAAAGCTAATTCAAACCGATCAAAATGAAGATAATGACAAATTTGGTCAAAGGCTATCTGACACATTTCATTCTGGTGATGTGTTCGTCAATGGAGATTCAGAATCAACTTTATCTGCTGATATTAATAGATTCATTGATGGATTGTTTGGATCAAACTTCATCAGCCCAACCATTGATGAGTTCGGTAGCTATATGGCGAAAGCAGCTGCACTGCGATCAATAGACATGAGCAGACAAGTCGGAGCTGCCATCTTATCAGAATCAGGGGATATAATCTCTGTTGGTTGCAACGAGGTGCCAAAGGCGGGAGGTGGAAATTATTGGTGTTCTGACGCCAACCCGCAAAGGGATATGGATCGAAAAATTGAAGCCAACAAATTGGCAACTAGCCAGATTATCCGGAATTTCATAGACACTATCCATCAACATGGAAGTCTTAACAAAAACCCAGACGAGTTGATAGCTGATCCAACCTTCCAAAACCTTGTCAAGAATTCCTTAGTATCAGATATTACGGAATTTGGCAGAATGACCCACGCTGAAATGGCTGCACTGACTGATGCTGCGCGTTTGGGACGGGCAATCTCTGGTGCTACAATTTTTGTCACTACGTTTCCCTGTCATAATTGCGCAAAGCACCTCGTAGCAGCTGGAATAAAAAGAATAGTATATATTGAACCTTACCCCAAAAGTCGTGCATTGAATCTTCATGACGACGCTATTACAACAGATCAAAAGAGAAAAGATTTTGTAGTCTTGAGCCACTTCCATGGAATATCCCCTCGTCGATATCGAGACATATTTGAGAAGGGAAAACGAAAAAATAATGATAATACTGCTAAACCTTGGTACGAGGATCATCCAGCGCCATTAGTTGGTGATCGTTACTCATCGCACGTACTCTTCGAGCCCTTAATTATCAAAGAACTTGGCGGCATCATCGAAAGTCTCGAAAATACGCCTCCCAGCGCTTAGATTTCAAGCAGGTAACAAATTTCCTCTTCGCTAAGCTTTGCTTGATACAACTATTTTGCAGTATTTTGGAGGCTGTCATTACTTGAACACTAAATGTGCGCAGTGTTCCCCCCCCAAATTTTCCTCTTGCACCCTGCCCCGACACACACTAAATCCGCCTCACCAGATTGGCATGCGGGCGTAGCTCAGGGGTAGAGCATAACCTTGCCAAGGTTAGGGTCGGGCGTTCGAATCGCCTCGCCCGCTCCATCGGTCTTCTTTCCCGCCAGTGACAGCAACGCCCCCACTTGGCGGGGCGCATCCGCGCGCCTATAAGGCCGCGACGCAACTCAGGGAGAGGCGATATGCGCAGTGCCACAGTGACCCGCACCACAGCCGAGACCAAGATCACCGTTGAGGTGGGTCTGGACGGCACCGGGCAGTATGACAACCAGACCGGGGTTGGCTTTTTCGACCACATGCTGGACCAGCTTGCGCGTCATTCGCTGATGGATATGCGGGTGCGCTGCGAGGGGGATCTGCACATCGACGATCACCACTCGGTCGAGGATGTGGGCATCGCCTTGGGTCAGGCCCTGACACAGGCGATGGGCGACAAGCGCGGGATCGTGCGCTATGGCGCGTGCCTGTTGCCGATGGACGATGCGCTGGTGCGCGCGGCGCTGGACCTGTCGGCGCGGCCCTTCCTTGTGTGGAACGTCGATCTGCCCACCGCCAAGATCGGCACGTTCGACACCGAATTGGTGCGCGAGTTCTTTCAGGCGTTCGCCACGCATGGCGGCATCACCCTGCATGTCGACATGTTGCACGGGATCAACAGCCACCACATCGCCGAAGCCGCGTTCAAGGCCGTCGCCCGTGCGTTGCGCGACGCGTTGGAGGTCGATCCCCGCAAGGCAGATGCGATCCCGTCCACGAAGGGCGCGTTGTAAGTGCTGACAGCGATCATTGATTACGAAAGCGGCAATTTGCATTCTGCCGAAAAAGCGTTTCAGCGCATGGCGTCTGAGGTTGGCGCAGGCACAGTTGTCGTCACCTCCGACCCCGATGTCATTGCCGGGGCCGATCGGTTGGTCCTGCCCGGCGACGGCGCGTTCCCGGCCTGTGCCGCGGCCCTGCGCGCCTCGGGTGCCTTTGCCGCGATGATCGAAGCGGTCGAGGTCAAAGCCCGGCCGTTTCTGGGCATCTGCGTCGGCATGCAGCTCATGGCGCGGGCGGGGCTGGAATACACCCCCACGGACGGCCTTGGCTGGATCGACGGTGTGGTGGACCGCATCGTGCCTGCGGACCCCAAGATGAAAGTGCCGCATATGGGCTGGAACGATCTGGTGATCGACACGCCCCACCCGGTGCTTGACGGCGTCGCAACCGGCGAACACGCCTATTTCGTGCATTCCTACCAGATGCGCGTCGATGCCCCTGCGCAACGCGTGTCACATGTGGACTACGGCGGTGATGTCACGGCCATTGTCGCCCGGGACACGATGGTCGGCTTTCAGTTCCACCCCGAAAAAAGCGCAGGTACAGGGCTGCGGATGATCGCCAACTTTCTGCGTTGGGCCCCTTAAAATCTGCCACATCTTCTCCGGTTCTCAAATATCCGTGGGACTGGGGGAAGTGCCCCCCAGCCTGTCGCGGAGAGGCACTCCCCGCGAAATCGCTCAGTTGACGCGCGTCCAGGTCTGGCCGCGACAGATACCCAGAACACAGCCTTCGACCTTGAGCGCATCGCCGTCCAACGTCATCTTGGAATTGTAGGTCTTGTCCCGGTCCGGAGCCCAGATCTTGCCGCCGCCATAAGCGCCACCGCCCTGCGGAGTCATTCCCCAGATCATCTGACGCCCGATATTGGGGGATGCGATCTTTTGGCCGCTGGCATCATAGCCCTGCCCCAGAACGCCGCAAATCTCGGACCCGCACGTGCTGATCGTGACCAGTCCAAAGGCCCCGTCATCGCCGGGCTGTGTGCGCCATTTGCCTTCCACCGGATCGGCAAAAGCGGCGCTGGCGGCCAGCACGAGACCCGCAACAAGTGTCATAAGCTTCATCTCTGTCTCCTCCCTCAGAGTGGTACAAAAACTCTGACCCGAGGAGCTGAATCCGATCAAGATTGACGCTGGGTCGCGTTGCATGTGTCGTTCCGTCATGTCAAAGCGCGCAGGCACATAGACCGGAGACCGCGCCATGATCCTCTACCCCGCCATCGACCTCAAAGACGGACAGGCCGTGCGCCTTTTGCGGGGCGACATGGAGAAATCCACCGTGTTCAATGATGATCCCGCGTCACAAGCGATGGAGTTCGTTGCGGCAGGCTGTGACTGGCTGCATCTGGTGGACCTGAATGGCGCGTTTGCAGGAGAGCCGGTGAACGCCGCGGCGGTCGAAGCGATCCTTGAGCGTTGCAAAGTACCTGCACAGCTGGGCGGCGGCATCCGCGACATGGCGACGATCGAACGCTGGCTCGACAAGGGGCTGCAACGGGTGATCCTTGGGACGGTGGCCGTGGAAAACCCGGGCCTGGTGCACGAGGCGGCCAGGGCGTTTCCCGGCCATGTCGCCGTGGGCATCGACGCGCGCAATGGGCGTGTTGCGACAAAGGGCTGGGCCGAGGAAACGGATGTCATGGTCACCGATCTGGCCCGGTCGTTCGAGGACGCGGGCGTGGCAGCCATCATTTATACTGACATCAACCGCGACGGTGCGATGCAGGGGCCGAACATTGAGGCCACGGCAGACCTGGCGCGGGCCGTGTCGATCCCGGTGATCGCCTCGGGTGGGGTCTCGTCGCTGGCCGACCTGATTGCGCTGCGCGACTGCGGTGCAAACCTGAACGGCGCAATCTCAGGTCGTGCACTTTATGACGGCGCGCTTGACCTGAAAGAGGCGCTGGCGGCGCTGCGCTAAGCCCAGCACCTCCAAAAACATCCCAAGCAGATGTGGCCTATTGTCCGGCCATATCTGTGAACCTTGCCAATGCGCCCGTCATGACGCCCAGATAGGCTGCATCTTCGGACACTCCGCCCAGCTTGCCCAACATCGCGGCAGGGTCTTCATAGACGATCTTGGTGCCGCCCATGCCATCTTCGTAGACCAGCACCTTGAGGGGCAGGAACAAACCGGACACCGGGTCATCCTTGATCGCCGGTGTTCCCACTTTGGGATTGCCGAAAATCAAAAGCTGCGACGCGCCAATATCCTCTTCGATGGACATCGCCCCTGCCCCGTGGTCGACACGGGCAAAGATGGTCAGGCCTGCTCCCTCCATCGCAGAAACCATGGCATCCACGGTCTCGGTCACGCCCTGAGCGCTGGTCTTTGAAATCAATCCGTTGTCGCCCGCCGACGCCGTTGTCGCCGCCATGGCAAGACTGGCAGCAAAGAGTCCGGCTGCAAAGAGACTGCGTTTCATAAAATGTCCTTTCGAGTGTTTTGCAAAACCTCGGTCAGGACAGCCTCACTTGATATGCACGATGCCGTGAGAGGCGAAAAGCGGCTCAGATCGACCCGGCTTCGACCATGTAATTGTTGGCTGTGCACATGGCGGCATCGTCCGATGCCAAAAACAGCACCATGCGCGCCAGATAGACCGGATCAATCAGGTCCGGCAGGCATTGCCGGTCCCGGTGCTTTTCCAAAGCCTCGGGCGTGGCCCACAGCTCTTTCTGGCGCTCGGTCATGACCCAGCCCGGCACCACGGTGTTCACCCGGATGCGGTGCCCGCCCAGATCGCGCGCCATGGTGCGCGTCAACCCATGCACCGCCGCTTTCGCCGTTGTATAGGCGGGCATGGTGCCGACTGCTTCCCACCAGCTGTTCGACCCCATGTTGATGATCGACCCACCGCCCGCCGCGATCATGTCGGGGGCAACGGCCTGAATGGCAAAGAACATGTGTCGCAGGTTGGTGGCCTGCCGTTCGTCCCAGTAGTCGGGCGTAACCTCGCGCCAATCGTGCCGATCATCCCGCGCTGCGTTATTGACCAAGACATGCGCCGGGCCGATTTGTGCTTTCAACTTGGCAAAAGCCGATTGCAACGCCGGGATGTCCCGCAGATCGGCCTGTTCCCAGACGATCGTCCCTGCTGTCGCGTCGGTCAGCGCCTGCGCGCCCACAGCGTCCAGATCGACAAAGCCAACCTTCGCCCCTTGCGCCGCAAAGGCTTTGACAATCTCGGCCCCGATCCCGGAGGCACCGCCGGTCATCAAGACGGTTTTGCCAGACAGGCTTGGGTAGCGGGCGAATGTACCGGACATGAACAGCTCCTTTTAAGTGGTCCGTCCCGGATAATGCGCATCACACAGGCTTCACAAGCGACGATCTTCGGGGTACGCCGCAAGCCATGTTGAAAACCCGCATCATTCCCTGTCTCGATGTTGCCGATGGCCGCGTGGTCAAAGGCGTGAACTTTGTCGATCTGCGCGACGCCGGTGATCCGGTCGACGCCGCCCGCGCCTATGACGCGGCGGGTGCGGACGAGATCTGTTTCCTCGACATCCATGCGACCCATGAAAACCGGGGCACAATGTTTGACGTGGTGACCCGCACCGCAGAGCAATGCTTTATCCCGCTCACCGTTGGCGGCGGGGTCCGAACCGTGGCCGATGTGCGCGCGCTCTTGCTGGCGGGGGCCGACAAGGTGTCGTTCAACTCGGCCGCAGTGGCAAACCCCGATGTGGTGGCCCAAGCCGCGGATCAGTTCGGCAGCCAATGCATCGTCGTGGCCATCGACGCCAAAACGGTCGCGCCGGGCCGATGGGAGATTTTCACCCATGGGGGCCGCAAACCCACCGGCATCGACGCCGTGGCATTTGCCAAAACCGTGGTTGCCAAGGGGGCGGGGGAAATCCTTCTCACCTCCATGGACCGTGACGGCACAAAGGCGGGGTTTAACCTGCCACTGACCCGCGCAATCTCGGACGCGGTAGAGGTGCCCGTGATCGCGTCGGGCGGCGTTGGCACGCTCGACCATCTGGTCGAAGGGGTGACAATAGGCGGTGCCAGCGCCGTACTGGCCGCGTCAATCTTCCACTTTGGCGAATACACGATTGGCCAAGCCAAGGCGCATATGGCCGCCGCAGGCCTTCCGGTGAGACTGACATGACCCTTGAAGAGCTGGACCAAATCATTGCCGCCCGCGCCAAAGCCGCACCAGAAGAAAGCTGGACCGCCAAGCTGCTGGCCAAGGGCCCGGAAAAATGCGCCGAGAAATTTGGCGAAGAAGCCGTTGAGGCCATCATCGAAGCTGTCAAAGGAGACCATGCCGGTCTCACCTCTGAAGCCGCTGACGTGCTGTTTCACCTCTTGGTGATGCTGAAATCGCGCGATGTCGCACTGTCCGACGTGATGGCAGAACTTGACCGCCGTCAGAGACAATCCGGGTTGCAGGAGAAAGCAAACCGCTAAGGGTTTCTTTGGGCTTCAAATACCCTCGGGGGTTTGGGGGCAGAGCCCCCAACCTGTCGGATGGCCGAAGGCCATTCGAAACCCGTTCAAAGCTTGGACGAAATCACCCCGGTGTTGAAACCACCCATGCGTAGTTCCCCAAACAGTCGCTGGTATTCGATCTTCGGGCAGCGATCCATCACCACATCGACACCGCGCGCCTCTGCCTTGGCGGCGGCCTCGGGATGCTGGACGCCGATCTGCATCCAGATTGTCCGCAGATCCGGGAATACCTCAAGCGCCTCGTCGACAATCGGCGGGACAGCTTCGGAGCGACGGAAGATATCGACCATGTCCACCGGCGCGTCGATGTCGCGCAGCGTTGCACGCACGGTTTGGCCAAACAGCATCTGACCGGCATGGCCGGGATTGACCGGGTAGACGGTGAATCCCTTCAGCGACAGATACCGCGCCACGTAATAGGATGGGCGCACAGGGTTCATCGACACCCCCACCACAGCCACCGTTTTGGTGCGGGTCAGGATGTCACGCAGAAATGCATCGGAATACGTCATGGCCCGATCCTAACCCCAAGGTCAGAAAAGAAAAAGCGCCCAAGGAGACCTTGGGCGCAAGTGTTGGAACGAGGGACAGTTAAGGTGCAGCGGGTGTTCCATTCCCGCGCTCCTGTATCCAAGAGTTAGGCACGATTTTCGATCTTTAAAGGGAATACCCACGTCTTTTAGTCACATATTCGTCAGAACTCAGGGCACCAAAGGTTCCGACACGGGTTTTGGCTCGGACACATGCAGCGATTCGTGAACGCGTTCCGAAGGGTCTGCGCCGATCTTGCGGCGTCTGCGATAGAGAAACAGCTTCCCCCAGCCCTTCCAATTGCCGGAGGACGGCGCATGTGCATCCTGCGGGAACTGTCCGCGCCATCCGTCCGGCAAGGGCAAACCTGCGCCATGAGCGCGCTCCAGCATCCAGACCAGCGGAATATTGGCCAGCGGGCGCGCCTCGTTATGGCCCCGCAACTGTCCACCCACATCGCCATGCACCCCCTTGAACCACACCTGCTCGACATGCCCGAACCATCCGGGCGGACAGGACCACAGCACAGGTTCATAGGCCATGCGCCGTTCGTGATAGGCCAGTGCCTGAAACCCGTGCTGGATCGACGGGCCAAGCTGGTCGTTGTGAAAGGCATGCCGGTCATTGGTGAAGCGCCACATAATCGGCAGTCGCATGCCCAGCGCCTTGACCGTGTCCCAGACACCCACAACCGTGATCCGTGTCACATCATGGCAAAAAAGCGCGGCAAAATCGTGCGCCACATCGCCGGACGGCGTGTAGCGATAAAGGCGATAGGCCTGACGGATATTGCGTTCCGTCGCATATTCGGCGCGCAAGAGGCCGATCTCGTCAATGACCCCGGCCAAAGACCGGACGGCATAGGCACCCCGCGAATAGCCAAAGAAAAAGATCCGGTCACCCGGTGCGTAGCGCGATGCCAAAAATCCGTAAGCACGGCAGATCTGGCGGTTGATCCCCCGCCCCACCGCGATATCGCGCGCACTGCGCCAGTCGGACCATTGCAAACCGGGCTCATAATACAGCGACACATCGCCCCCGACCTCTTGCAAGAGGCGGTACAAACGCCCTGCATTCGTCTCACAGCCCGGTTCAAGCGACGACAAGGTGCCATCGAGAATGATCACATGATCGCGCGGGCCTCGGCGTAGCGTGACTGGCGACTGATCCGCAGAAACCCGTCTGCCGAACCAGCCAAGGACTCTCTCACTCAGCCGCGATGCGCGCATCCTGCAACATGCCCCAAACCCGTTGCGGTGTGAACGGCATATCCGCCTGTCGCACGCCGCGCGACCACATGGCGTCCTGCACCGCGTTGGCCACCGCTGCCAGCGCGCCAATGGTGCCTGCTTCGCCGCAGCCCTTCATCCCCATTGGGTTGGTGGTCGAGGGCGTCGCCTCAGTGGTGAATCCGATCATGGGAAGATCATCGGCGCGCGGCATCGCATAGTCCATGAACGTTGCCGTGAGCAGCTGCCCGTCCTCGTCATAGACCACCCGTTCCGTCAGCGCCTGACCCAAGCCCTGCGCCACTCCGCCATGCACCTGACCTTCGGCCAGCATCGGGTTGATGAGATTGCCAAAATCGTCAACCACGGTGTAGCGGTCGACACTGACCTGCCCGGTTTCGGGATCGACCTCGACCTCGGCCACATGTGCGCCATTGGGGAAACTGCGCGCATCCAGCGTGATTGTCGCATCAAAGATCAGCAGGTCGTCGCGCCCCGCGTCGCGCGCCATCTGCGCCACTTCGAGCATGGTTGGCGTGATGTTTGACGTGCCAACGCGGAACTGCTCGTCGTCAAAGCTGATCTCGTTTTCCGCAATCCCCTGCTGATCCGCAAGAAAGCCGGTGAAAGCGGTGATGATCTTGTCCACTGCGGCAAGCGTCGCGGTGTTCTGGATCGTAACTGACCGAGACCCGCCAGTCCCGCCCCCACGCGCGATCAGGTCGCTGTCCCCTTGGACAAAGCGTATCTTGTCGGCAGGTATCCCGGTCTGGTCCGACAGGAATTGCGTGAACACCGTCTCGTGTCCCTGCCCGTTCGACTGTGTGCCGACATAGATCGACGCGCCGCCATCCTCGTCAAAGGTAACTTTGACGTCCTCCATCGGAGAGCCAAGAATGCTCTCGATGTAATAACACAGCCCCGAGCCACGCAGCTTGCCCTGCGCCTCGGACGCCGCGCGCCGCGCGGCAAAGCCCGCATGATCAGCAAAGCCCGCAGCACGGCTCAGAACGCGGTCGAAATCGCCCACGTCATAGGTTTCGCCTGTGGTGGTCTTGTAGGGAAACTGGTGCGGTTTGATAAAGTTGATGCGGCGCAGATCCCACGGGTCCACGTCCAGTTCGCGTGCAGCGCGGTCCATGACACGCTCCAGCAGATAGATCGCCTCGGGCCGTCCGGCCCCACGATAGGCGTCCACGGGCGTGGTATTGGTGTAGACCCCTTCCACCTGAAGCCACGAGGTTTGCACATCGTAGGTGCCCATCAGAACCTTGGCGAACAGGTTGGTCTGGATCGCTTGGGCGAAATGCGAATTATACGCGCCCATATTGGCAACGGTTTTCACGCGGTAGGCGGTGATCCGGTTGTCGGCGTCAAAGGCCAGCTCTGCGGTGTGGCGCAGATCGCGGCCCGCATTGTCCGACAGCATCGCCTCGGTGCGTTCCGACATCCAGCGCACCGGGCGCCCCAGCATCTTGCAGGCAATGGCGGTCAAAAAGTTCTCGGGGTGCGGCATCGCCTTCATGCCGAACCCACCGCCCGTGTCGGGGTTGGTGACACGGATGGCCTCCGCGTCCATGTTCAAGACGCGCGCGAGGTGCTTTTTGTGTTCCCACACCCCTTGGGCGTTGATCGACACATGCAGGCGGTCGCCGTCGGGTTCGGCATAACACCCACGCGGCTCCATCGCGTTGACGATGATGCGGTTGTCCTCAACATCAAGGCTGACGGTGCGGTGTGCGGCATCAAACGCGGCATGGGTCGCGGCCTCGTCCCCCAGACCCCAATCGAAGGCGGTGTTTCGGGGCGCTTCGGCGTGCAGCGGCACGCCACCCGATGCAAGACCCAGATGCACGGGTTTGTCGGTGTATTCAAACTCTATCAGTTCCGCCGCATCCCGCGCTGCCTCAAGAGTATCGGCCACGATGAACGCGACCGCTTCGCCGACATAGCGGACGGTGTCAGTGGCAAGGACCGGACGAAACGGAGCCGCGCCGTTGCTGCCATCACGGTTGGGCACAGTTGTGCCCCAAAGCCCTTCTGTGTAACCGGCCTTGACCAGATCGGCGGCTGTCAGAATCAAATGTACGCCCGGCACGTCACGCGCGTCAGACACATCTAGCGTGTCGATCCGGGCATGGGCCACAGACGACCGGAACACATAGCCGCGCAACCCGTCAGTCGGCGCGATGTCGTCCACATAGCGGCCCGTGCCATTAAGAAACCGCACATCTTCGATCCGTTTAACCGGCTGTGATTTTCCGAACTTTTCCATGCTGACCTCGTGCAGTGCTGCCCTACGAATGTGGAGGGGACACTAGCTTGCGAGGCGGCACTGTCCAGCGCGAACGCCCAATCGCTCAAGGTTAATGCAATCGCGCGTGCCGTAGCCATTAAACCCGGTCACCAGTGCAAGGCTATAGGCCCCTGCCCCGGTCAACAGGATGTAATCACCGTCGCTGATATCCGCAGGCAGTGCCCAGGTTCCCGGCACCCGGTCCAGGCTGTCACAGGTTGGCCCGAAAATGGTAAACAATTGCTTTGCCCCGTCGATCTGATCGCCGGTTTGCGCAAGCCCGATTTGGCGGCCCGGAACAGCCATATCGCGCCATTCACCAAGCGCACCGTAAAGACCGTCATTGAGGTAAAGCGTATCGTCACTGCGCGCCTTGACCCGGAGGAGCAGCCAAAGCGCGTCAGCCACCATCGCGCGCCCCGGTTCGCACCAGAGTTTTGGCGGTTGGGCCGGGAAATGGGTGTCAACGGCGCTGCGGATGGTGGCAAAGATCCCGTGCACCGGATCGGCGGAGCCGCCAGCTTTGGACGGAAACCCGCCGCCCACATTGAGCGCCGCCAGACGCACGCCTGCCCGGCACGCGATGTCTGCACAAGCCGCGATGTAATCGGCCCAACTGGACGGATCGGAGCATTGGGTGCCGGGATGGAAGGTAAGCGCAGGCGTCAGACCCCGCTGGGCCACACATGCCAAAAGCGCGGCGGCCAGTTCGGGTGATGCGCCGAATTTCGTGCCGAAATCATAGGCACCCCCGGATCGTTTGAGCGACAGGCGCACCGCAATTTCGCTATTCGGCGGCAGCGCGCCAAGCTTGTCCAGTTCAGACATCCGGTCCACCGACCAGGACGCGATACCAAACGCCTTTGCCTGTGCGATCTCGGACAACGACCGGATCGGATTATGGTAGTGCAGCCGCGCGCTTGGCAATACGTCCCGCACCTCCTGCATCTCGGCCACAGAGGCGACGTCGAACGTGTCCAGACCAGCATTCACAAGCGCCTCCAGCACTTCGCGCCTTGGGTTGGCCTTGACCGCATAACTGACGGACCCGGGCAACCCGCGCTGAAACACCTTTGCGCTGCGGATCAACGCGCTGGGACGGAACAGCGCAAGGGGCCCGTCGGGCCGTGTGTCGCGGATCAGCGCGGTGATGCGCGCCTGATCGAACGGACCTTGGGGGATGTTGTCTTTGCCTGCACGCATGACGCCCTCATGTGTCGTCTTATTGATCTGCTCTAAGGGCAAGTGTGCGGCCATGTGACGCCAGATCCCGCCGACATATCTTGCAAATACGCATAATTTTGGGGCAGACTGACGGAATGACCCTACAGATCGACGAAACTGACGCCGCCCTCATTGCCTTGCTCAAGCGCAACGCCCGTGCCCCCGTGGCCGAGCTTGCCCGCAAGCTGGGATTGGCGCGCACAACCGTGCAGACCCGGATCGACAGGTTGCTGGAACGGGGTGTGATTGCGGGATTCATCTTGCGCGGCGGCGATGCTCTGGCTGCCCCGATCCGCGCGACGGTGCTGGTGTCCATCGCACCGCGCACCGGGCCGGGAGTTCTGTCACGGCTGCGCGCGCTGCCCAATGTCGAAGCGGTGTTTACCGTGTCCGGGCGGGTCGATCTGGTGGTTGAGATCAGCGCGCAGACAACCCAGGGGCTGGACCGGACGCTGGACGATATTGCCGAGGCGAAGGGCGTTCAAAGCTCCGAGAGCTTTATCCACCTGTCAACCAAGCTTGACCGACGGGGATAAGCGGCGCCACTTTGAGGCGCCGTGCCCCCTAGTCTTCTTCGGCGGTGCTGTATTTCTGGATCACCCCGGCCTGCGCGATAAAGAATACGAAAGTCGCACCAGTCAGAACGAAGGTTTCAAAATAGACCCAGATTTCCGTGCTTTGCGTCCGCCAGACGATCTCGTTCGAGGCGGCAAGCAGGAAAAAGAACCCGGTCATGCGCTTGGTCAGGATCATCCAGCCCTCATGCTCCATCGGGAGCAATTCGCCCATCACCACGCGCAGATAGCTTTGGCCGCGCAGCAGACCGACAGCCAGGATACCGCCCAGCAGCGAATAGACCATCGTGGGTTTCATTTTGATGAACCGGTCATCATTGAGCCAGACAGTCAGCCCGCCAAACACCACCACCAACACGGCCGTGACGATCTGCATCCGGCTGATGTGGCCGGTCAGCGCCCAAAGCACGCCCATCGACGCAAGGATCACCGGGATGAAAAGTGCTGTGACAACGATGAACCCGTCATATTCGGTACCGCCAAAGGTAAAGACCTCGTCCTTGAGCCAAAGATAGGCGACGAAGAAGCCGATCACCGGGCCCAGTTCCAATGCCGATTTTACCCATTGCGGGATATGCCGTTTTGCCACTGATCAGCCTCCGAATTCCACGATGACAGCCCCTAGCGCGATCAGGGCCATGAGCGCAATCCTGCGCGGACCGACAGTTTCTTTCAAGAACACCCAGCCGATGATCGCGGCGAACACGGTCGAGGTTTCACGCAGCACCGCCGCTTCGCCCACCTGATCGAGCCGCGTGGCCACCATGATGGAGCCAAAGCTGAAAAACGCCACCAGCCCGCCGATCACGCCGCGTACGGCCAGGGGGCCGAGATCCGGTTTGTGGGTCATGGTTCGATAACGGAAAGCTGCAATGATTGGCATGGCGATCCCATCGATCATGAAAAACCACGCCAAAAAGGTGAACGGGTTTGCGGTGGCACGGATGCCGTAGGCGTCATAGGTGGTGTACAGCGCCACAAAAAGGCCAGTGGCAACGGCAAGGGCAAGCGCGACGGGCAGCGTGTCGCGTTCGGCTTCAAGGTAGACGAGGTTGTAGACCGCAAGGCCGAAGATCCCCGCGAGCAAAACGCCAAGTCCCAGCCATTGCACAAGCGAAAACACTTCGCCAAAGATCAGGTACGCGCCGATCACCGCAAAGAGCGGCCCGGTGCCGCGCACCACCGGGTAAACGACGGTGAACGCGCCCTTGGTATAGGCCTGCGCCTGCAAGAGCTTGTAGCCAAGGTGGATGATGAACGCGCCCAGAAAGATTGGCCACATATGCGGCTCGGGCCAGGGCACGACGAACAGCGCAAAGGGCGCGGCCATCAGGCCATAGCTGATATCAATCGCGCCGCGCGACATCCACGGATCGTGACGCCCCTTTTGAAGCGCCCCGAACGCCGCGTGCAGCACTGCCGCCAGCAGGGCCAGCCAAAGGGCCAGTTGCGCGCCTTCGGCGGTGCCTTCTATCGAGATAAGCCAGTCGCTGATCATCTCGTGGAGGCGCACACAGGTTGGGGGGCTCTGCCCCCCGGCGCTGCGCGCCTCCCCCCGAGGTATTTGACGCCCAAAGAAGCAGTCATTCGGTGCTGAGGCCCGTCAGCGCAGCGGCGAATTCTTCGGGATCGAAGGGTTGCAGATCGTCGATCTGTTCGCCAACGCCAATGGCGTGGATCGGCAGGCCGAATTTGTCCGCAAGCGCCACCAGAACACCGCCCCGTGCGGTGCCGTCAAGTTTGGTCATGACAAGCCCGGTCACATCGGCCAGTTCCTGGAATGTCTTGACCTGGCTCAGCGCGTTCTGACCGGTGGTGGCATCGAGCACCAGCAGCGTATTGTGCGGCGCATCCGGGTCTTTCTTGCGGATCACGCGGACGATCTTGGCCAGTTCTTCCATCAGGTCAGCGCGGTTTTGCAAACGGCCAGCGGTGTCGATCATCAAAAGGTCAGCGCCATCGGCCTGTGCTTTGGTCATGGCATCATAGGCAAGGCTGGCGGGATCAGAGCCTTCGGGCGCGGTCAGCACCGGCACACCCGCCCGGTCACCCCAGACCTGAAGCTGTTCGACCGCCGCCGCGCGGAACGTATCACCGGCGGCGATGACCACGTTTTTGCCAGCGGCGCGGAATTGGCTGGCAAGTTTTCCGATGGTCGTGGTTTTGCCCGATCCGTTCACCCCGACCACCAGCACCACTTGCGGTTTGGTCGGATAGAGCGGCAGGGGCCGCGCGACAGGCTCCATGATGCGGGCGATTTCGGCGGCCAGCAATTCCTTGATCTCGCGCACGCTGAGTTTCTTGCCAAAGCGGCCTTCGGCAATGTTGGCAGTGACGCGCAGGGCGGTGTCCACGCCCATATCCGCCTGGATCAGCAGCTCTTCGAGCTGTTCCAGCATGTGATCGTCGAGTTCCCGGCGGATTTCCGTGGGTGCGGCGGACCGGCCCAGAAGGCGACCCAGAAAGCCAGGTTTGGGGACACCGGCTGCCGGTGCTGGCTCGGTCAGGGTGACGGGGTTCACAGGGATTTCGACCGGGGCTGACGCAGGGCGTTCAGACGGCTTGGGCGGCACCGGATCGCTGGGATGTGGCGCTTCCATCGGTGCGGGCGGAGGGCTGACCCGGGTTGGGTCCAGTGCAGGCAGATCAGGTGCAGGCGGTGCTGGTGTGTCCTGTGGGAGGTCGGGCTGCGGGATCTCCTGCGGCGCGTCCGGTTCGGGCAGATCCGGCTGCGGCACCTCTTGGGGGGCGTCGGGGCTTGGCACGTCTGCGGGCGGCGGTGTCGGATCGCTTGGCGGCGGCGCTTCGGGGGTTGGGGTGTCCGCACCACCGTCCGACACGATGGCGTCCAGACCTTCGTCCAGTTTGGACGAGGACTTGAAGAGCTTCGATTTCAGCTTGCCGAAAAAGGACATGGCGGGCCGTCCGTTACTGGGTCATTGCCTTTCACCTAGACGGTATCAGGCCAAGATGGAAGGCTCAGACCTCGTCCGGGAAATGCTTGATCGTCAGGCGAATGGGGTTCGGTGCCGCCTGCCCCAGCCCGCAGATAGACGCGTCCGCCATCGCGGTGCAGAGTTCCTCCAAAAGAGGCTGGTTCCAGCGCTCGGCCTGCATCAGTTTGACCGCCTTTTCACACCCGACCCGGCACGGCGTACATTGGCCACAGGATTCGTCCTCAAAGAACCGCAGCATGTTCAACGCAGCGTCCCGAACGCTGTCGGTGTCAGACAACACAACAACTGCCGCAGACCCGATGAACGATGCGTGCGGTTGCAGCGTGTCGAAATCCAGCGGGACATCATGTAGCGTCGCAGGCAAGATGCCCGAAGACGGCCCCCCCGGCTGATACGCTTTGAAGTTGTGGCTCTCAGCCATGCCGCCTGCCGCCGCGATGATATCGGTGATCGTGCTGCCTGCGGGCAAAAGGTAGACACCCGGTGCGGCAACGCGCCCCGAGACGGAATAAGATCGCAAACCGGTGCGACCGTTCTTTTCTGTGCTGTTCAGACAGTCGGGGCCTTCACGGCAGACCCGCGCAACCCAGTAAAGCGTTTCAACATTGTGCACGAGCGTGGGGCGGTCAAAGATCCCCACCTGTGCCACGAAAGGCGGTCGGTGACGCGGCAGACCGCGTTTGCCTTCGATACTTTCGATCATCGCGGATTCTTCGCCGCAGATATACGCCCCCGCCCCGCGCCGCAGGTCGATATAGCCGGGGGCAACCATGCCAGCGGCTTCCAACGCAGCAATCTCGCGGCGCAGGATCTCAAGAACCGCCGGATATTCGTCGCGCATATAGATATAGCAAGTGTCAGCCTCGACCGCCCAAGCCGCGATCAACATGCCTTCGAGAAACAGATGCGGCACCCGTTCGAGGTAAAAGCGGTCTTTGAACGTGCCGGGTTCGCCCTCGTCGCCATTCACGGCAAGGTAACGCGGCCCCGGATTGGCGCGCACGAAGCCCCATTTCTTGCCCGACGGGAACCCCGCCCCGCCGAGGCCGCGCAGGCCAGAAGACAAAACCTTGGTTTGCACGTCTTCCCAATCACCATTGGCGCGCAGATCGATCAGCGCGGAATAGCCGCCAGTTTTGAGGTAGGCGTTGAGGTCTTGGTAATCGGGTATATGCGCATGGGTGTCACCTGCAACGATGGCCGCCTGCACTTTTTCGGGCGTGGCATGGTCGATGTGGTTGTGGCCAATCTCAAGCACAGGCGCGGTATCGCAGCGGCCCATACAAGGCGCGCGCATAACGCGGACCTGCGCCGGGTCCAGCCCGTCTTCCAGCGCCTGCTGCAATGCCTGCGCGCCAGCCAGTTCGCAGGACAGCGAATCGCAGACCCGGATGGTCAACGCGGGCGGCGGGGTTTCATCCTCTTTCACCACATCGAAATGGGCATAGAACGTGGCGACCTCGTAGATCTCGGCCATGCTGAGGCGCAGTTCCTCGGCCAAGGCGCGCAGATGTGCGGCGCTCAGGTGGCCATAGGCATCCTGAATCAGGTGCAGGAATTCAATCAGCAGGTCGCTGCGGCGCGGCCTGTCACCCAGCAAAGCCTGAACCTCGGCCAGCGCCGCGTCGGTGTATTGACGGCCTTTCGGCGTCACGCGGCCTTTGCCACGTCCGGATTTCCACACACCTTTGCGTTCGTCCAATGCCATTTGGGTCGTCCTTTGTTCGCGCCTGGCAGCACCGTCGCACAGCCGTGACATGGCGACGAGCCTGAAAGCGACGCTAAACCCCCTCCCTGCGCCGGGGTCGACGATGCAGAAAGGGAACCCGTGACGTTTTTCGGAAATCTTACACCAATGTCATTTGTGCGACGCAGCACAGTTGGCTAGAATCTTCCGTATGAAACAGCTTTTCGCCTCTGTCGCTCTTGCGGCGACCCTGCTCAGCCCCGCGTTTGCGGCAGAACCCCTGAGCGGTGCCGAATTCGAAGCCTACGTTACCGGAAAGACATTGTATTTCGGCCAGAACGGTCAGGCGTACGGGGTTGAGGAATATCTTGAGGACCGGCGGGTGCGCTGGTCGTTTCTTGATGGCAAATGCAAGGATGGGGTCTGGTATGAAGAGCAGGATATGATCTGCTTTGTCTACGAGGACAACCCGGCCCCACAATGTTGGTCGTTCTTCAAAGAACCCAACGGCTTGCGCGCGATCTTTGAGAACGATCCAAACGCGACAACTTTGTATGAGGCGCAGCAGAACGATGAACCTATGCTGTGTCTTGGCCCCGAGGTTGGGGTCTGACGCCACCGTGCTTCAAGCGGGGTGAGGCGGCCCAGATCGATCGTCGGCCCGACGATATCAAAGCTTTCTTAAGACGTTTTATAGAAACTTCGTACGAAGTTTCTGGGGCGCTCCATAAAATTCTGAGGGTTCATTGGCCCGCAGAGACGCATCAGGGCGTCACAACCGCTACCCACACAAAACAAAAAGGCCGGTCAAAAGACCGGCCTTCCATAGTCGACTGCATCCGACGCTTACTCACGATTGCCGAACAGTTGCAGCAAGAACATGAACATATTGATAAAGTTCAGGTACAGGCTCAGCGCGCCCATGATACCAGACTTCGCCATCCATTCGCTGTCGCCATGGGCCGCGTGCTGGAGGTATGTGTTCTTGATGTTCTGCGTGTCATACGCTGTCAGACCTGCGAAGATCAGCACACCGAGGATCGAAATTGCGAACATGATCGCAGGCGATGCAAGGAAGATGTTCACGATCATCGCCACGACAAGACCGATCACACCCATGATCAGGAATGCGCCCCAACCCGAGATGTCTTTCTTGGTGGTGTAACCATACAGCGACAAGCCCGCGAAGGCGATCGACGTCACAAGGAAGATTTGCGCAATGGACATGCCGGTGAAGGCCACGAAGATCCAAGCAAGGCTCAGGCCCATGACAGATGCGAACGCGTAGAAGAACAGTTGCGCGCCGGCGGCGGACAGTTTGTTGATCATCGCGCTCATGGTGAAGACCATGATCAGCGGCGCGAACATGATGATCCAGCCAAGGATGTTCGGCTGAAGTGTCGCCGGGTCGCGGAAGATCGCCAACAGGTTCGGGCTTGTGCCCACCGCCCATGCAACTGCAAAGGTGAGCAGCATGCCAATCGACATGGTGCTGTACACCTTGCTCATATGCGTGCGCAGACCTTCATCAATCTGGGCGGCACGGGCGCCAGCAACGCCGGACGTCCGGATTGTGTTATACTCAGCCATTTATCCCTCCGAAATAAATTGGGGTGTCGCCCGCACCTGCGGATGACATGTGGCTAGAATATCGGGTCTTCACGCCAGCATTTCAAGCATTCACAACCATCAATCCGGCCAAAAATGCATTGAATTTACATTTTTGGGCATCCGCATGCCGGACATAGGCTGAAATCACTTCATCCAAGCGGTAGGCGCGTCCCAAACAGGGCGATTTGCCTCACATTGCGCCATGCCTTGGTCAATCCCGATATCCTCGAGCAAATGCGCGTCCAGCGCGGCCAAGCGGGTTCGGCTGCGGTGCAGCGCCAGCGCGGCATCAACCCGATGCAGAAATCCTGTGCGCGGGGCTGAAAGATTCAAGCGTCCAAAGACCGTGTCCATCAAGCTCAACATATCAATTCCCTTTCTGTCCGTGATGATTCCGGGGGAAACCATCGTATTGCCTGATGCATATGCGCGTGCTACCACCATATGTGAAACGAATGTTTATGAACCGATACATCACGGATGTTGATACATGCGAAATCTCGATATCACCACGCTCAGATCCTTCATCGCCGTTGCGGATGCTGGCGGCGTCACGCGGGCCGCGTCTTTCCTGAACCTGACGCAATCGGCTGTATCGATGCAGATCAAACGGCTGGAAGAGAGCCTTGATCAGACTTTGCTTGACCGACAGGGGCGCGGCGTGTCCCTGACCTCGGCGGGCGAACAGCTTTTGACCTATGCGCGGCGGATCGTCGATCTGAATGACGAAGTATATGGCAAACTGACCAACACGGTCTGGGAGGGCGAGATCATCCTCGGGGTCCCACATGACATCATCTATCCCGCGATCCCCAATGTCATGAAGGCGATGCAGCGCGATTTCCCGCGTGTGAAAGTACAATTGCACAGCTCGTATTCCAGCGAGTTGAAAGAGCGGTTCGCCCGCGGTGAAGTCGACGTGATCCTGACCACCGAAACCCGCCCCGACGGGGCTGCGGAAATCATGATGAAAGTGCCATTGCGCTGGTATGGCGCGCCAGGCGGTCAGGCGTGGAAAGTCAGCCCGCTGCCTGTCGCATTCTGCAATCACTGTTCGTTTCGCCCCGTGGCGCTTGGCAAACTGGAAAAGGACGGGGCCGCTTGGGACTTGGTGCTCTCCTCGGACAGCGACCGCGCCATCGAAGTCGCTGTCAGCGCCGATCTGGCGATCACCTCGGTACTGGAAGGCCACGAGCCGCCCCAATTCGAGGCGATCCCGATGTCGGCCAACCTGCCGGAACTGGGGCACCAATCCGTTGCCCTGTATCGCGGCACAGCCCGGCCCCAGATCATTGAACCGCTCTGCGACCTGTTGCGGCGGGAGTTCGCAGCGATTTCCGGCGTCGATCTGCGCGCTGCCGCAGAGTAAGGCGCGCAAAGCCGAACCGCTGGCCGTGCCTCTGTCAGGAGGCGATTTCGATCACAACCTTGCCAGTGGATGTCCGGGACCGCAAAAGCTCTAGCCCCTCGGCCACCGCGTCAAGCGTGAGCTTGTGACTGACATGCGGATGTAGCTTGCCAGCGCTGTACCAGCCCATCAGCGTTGCAAGGCTTTGCGTTACCACATCGGGGCGGAATTGCAGGTAGCCGCCCCAATACACCCCCAGAACCGACAGGTTTTTCACCAAAAGATGGTTCGCCTTGATCTGCGGCACGTCTCCGCTGGCAAAGCCGATTGGCACCAACCGCGCCTCGGGTTTACACGACCGAAACGCCGCCTGGAACTGCTCACCGCCCACCGGATCATAGATCACATCCGCGCCGCCAAGCGCCTTCATTTCCGCGCGAATGTCCTGCGTTGCGGCATCTATCAGGTGATCAGCCCCGGCAGCCTTGGCCGCCGCAAGCTTTGCCGCACCGCGCGCGCAAGCCACCACTTTGGCGCCCATCAGCTTGCCGATCTCGACCGCTGTAAGACCAACACCCCCAGCCGCCCCCAGAACCAACAGCGTTTCGCCGGGTTGCAGGCGGGCCCGGTGATCGAGCGCCAGATGGCTGGTGCCATAGGCGATCTGGAACGCCGCCGCGTCGACCATCGACATCGCATCCGGCACCCGAACCGCGCGGCGCGCATCGAAACAACCGAACTCGGCCAAGCCGCCCTGCCCGCCAAACACTGCAACCCGGTCCCCAAGAGCAAACCCAGAGACCCCGTCGCCCAAGGCATCCACCGTACCGGCCACTTCCATGCCAAGGGTAAATGGCAGCTTTGGCGTGTCCTGATAAGTGCCCGTGACCATCAAGAGGTCGGCGAAATTCAACCCACAGGCTTGGATTTGCACACGAATCTCTCCGGCTTTCGGGGATGGCATGGCCACATCCTGCAACATTGGCGCAGCGTCATGAGAGTGAACTTGAAATGCCTGCACTGCGGGCTCCTGTCTCAGAATTTACTGCAATGACTTTGACTTACGCCGCCACGCCTGTCACGATGCTCACGCGATTTTCTGCCTGATTTTCTTTTATAAAACTGATCTTGATTGGAATTTATTAACCATTTTATGATTGCACGACCCAATTATCTTGCCCTGATACCTGTCATGCTATAGCGTTTTGCAAGATGTTATCGGATAGGTTGTTCCACTTAAGGTTTGATAACGCGTTGTCGCCTATCATCCTGTCCGACGCGAAAATATGTATGAGTGTGTTTGGCGAAAGGGAGCAAGATGGCACATCCTGTTGACGTTCATGTGGGAAAACGTGTGCGACACCGGCGCTGGCTGGTGGGCATGACCCAGCAGCAACTGGCGGAAAAGGTTGGAATCAAGTTCCAGCAAATCCAGAAATACGAGACAGGCGCAAACCGTGTCAGTGCCTCCCGCCTTTGGGACATCGCCGATTCCCTTGACGTGCCCGTGGCGTTTTTCTTTGAAGGCATCGAAGATGCAGAACAGAAAGCCGCCAACTCAGCGTCCCCCAACGCCATTCCGGCAGACCTTCTGGGCGACAAAGAAGCGCTGGATTTGATCCGCTCCTACTATGCGATTCCGGAAAATCAACGCCGCCGCCTGTTCGATCTGGCGCGCGTTCTGTCAGACGTCGCTTGAGCCGACCTGCCACCTGAGGTAGCCCTTGACGGGCTGCTTGCAGGAGGCGCTTCATGACAAAATTTACCCAAACCGACGCCGCTGACCTTTGGTCAGTGGCTGAACGCATGGCAGACGCCGCCCGCGCAGCGATCTTGCCGCATTTCCGGTCCGCCAGCCTGTCTACGGACAACAAACTGGCAGGCGGGTTTGACCCCGTCACCGTCGCAGACCGCGCCGCAGAAACCGCGATGCGCGATGTGCTGGCCAAACTGCGCCCCGATGACGGCATCCTTGGCGAAGAACACGGCACCGTGGCGGGCATCAGCGGGCTGACATGGGTGCTGGACCCGATCGACGGCACGCGGTCCTTTATCAGCGGCACACCGACTTGGGGCGTTCTGATTGCATTGTCCGACGATACAGGCCCCATGATGGGCATGATCGACCAACCTTACATTGGCGAACGCTTCATGGGTGGGTTGGGCCGCTGCAATTGGACCGGTCCGGGGCGCAAAGACACGCTTGGTACCAAAGCCACCACTGACCTGTCGCAGGCAATCCTGTTCTCCACCTTCCCGGAAATCGGCACCGACGACCAGCGCGCTGCCTTTCAACGCGTCACATCCGAAGTCAAGCTGACCCGCTATGGCTGTGACTGCTACGCCTATGCACTGCTGGCGGCGGGGCAGATTGATCTTGTGATCGAAGCCGGGCTGAACGCCTATGACATCCAAGCCCCTATCGCAGTGATCGAGGCTGCGGGTGGTGTTGTCACGCAGTGGGACGGGTCTCCTGCGCATCATGGCGGCACCGCTTTGGCCGCCGCCACACCCGAGCTTCACGCCGCTGCACTGGCGCGTCTCAACGGCTGACATGTCGCCCGATCTACGCTAGACCTGCACTGCCGGGACGAGGCCTTCCGCCCCTTTTCTGTCGTCCCGGCTGGGAAACCACACCGAAAAGGGCACAACCTGTGTGGAGGGATCGGCATGTCTATCCTGATCAAGAACGCAACCACTGTCCTGACGATGGACGACACCCTGTCCGAAATAACGAATATTGATATTCGCATCGCAGACGGTGTGATCACCGAAATCGACTATGGCCTGACCGGGACAGAAGACACGATTGACGCCACTGGCTGCGTCGTGACGCCCGGTCTGGTGAACACCCATCACCACCTCTACCAGACTCTCACCCGTGCGGTGCCCGGCGGGCAGGACGCGCTGCTGTTTGGCTGGCTCCAGACGCTTTATCCGATCTGGGCGCGCTTTGGCCCGGACGAGATGTTCACCTCGGCCCAGATCGGTTTGGCGGAACTGGCGCTCTCGGGCTGTACGCTGACCTCGGATCATCTGTACCTCTATCCCAACGGCGCACGGCTTGACGATACGATCGCCGCCGCACATGACATCGGCATGCGGTTTCACCCGACACGCGGCGCGATGAGCATTGGCGTCAGCGATGGTGGACTGCCCCCGGATGCGCTGGTCGAAAACGAACGCGCCATCCTTGAGGATTGCATCCGCGTCATCGACGCCCATCATGATGCGCGCGACGGCGCGATGGTGCGGGTGGGGGTTGCCCCCTGTTCGCCCTTCTCGGTCAGCCGTGACCTGATGCGCGACGCTGCCCTGCTTGCCCGTGACAAGAGAGTGATGCTGCACACCCATCTGGCCGAAAACGACGAAGACATCGCCTACAGCTTGGAAAAATTCGGCTGCCGTCCCGGCCAATATGCCGAAGATTTGGGCTGGACCGGGCCAGACGTCTGGCATGCACATTGCGTGAAGCTCGACACGCAAGAAATTGACCTTTTTGCGAAATCCCGCACCGGCGTTGCCCATTGCCCATGTTCGAACTGCCGCCTTGGGTCGGGCATAGCACCCGTGCGCGCCCTGCGCGATGCGGGTGTGCCCGTGGGGCTGGGCGTTGACGGATCGGCCAGCAACGATGCGGGCAATCTGGTGGCCGAAGCCCGTCAAGCGATGCTGCTGCAACGGGTGGCACGCGGCGCCGACGCCATGAGCGCCCGCGAGGCGCTGTTCATCGCCACACGCGGCGGAGCCGAGGTTCTGGGACGCCCCGATTGCGGCCAGATCACATTGGGCAAACGTGCCGATATCGCGATCTGGGACGTGACAGGCGTCGAAAGCGCCGGGAGCTGGGATCCGGCGGCGCTGCTGCTAGCGGGGCCGACACGGGTCAAGCACCTGCTGGTTGAGGGCAGACAGATCGTGCGCGACGGCCATGTCACGACCCTCGACCTGCCCCGCGTGATCGAACGCCAGAACCGGCTTGCGCAGGCTTTGATGGGCTAAACACGCGGCACCGCGCGAAAACCTGTGCCAGGTGTGCCGAAGCATCTGGCACATGGCGCATGTTTTGCTAGTGTCCGTGCAAACCTATGCAGCACAAAAGGCAGATCCCATGACACGTATCAAAACCACCCATGTCGGATCATTGCCGCGCACACAAAACGTCGTTGATTTCATCTTTGCCCGCGAAAACGGTCAGGACATCGACAAGTCCGCGTTTGACGCCGCCATGACCGAGGCCGCATCCGAGACCGTCCGTCGACAGGCCACCGCGGGGATCGATATCGTATCCGACGGGGAAACTTCCAAGATCAGCTACGCCACCTATGTCAAGGACCGCTATACCGGGTTTGACGGCGACAGCCCGCGCAACGCACCGGCGGACCTCAAGCTGTTTCCGTCCTTTCTGGAACGCCTGAAAGACGAAGGCGGCACGCCGCAATATGCCCGCCCGATGTGCGTGGGTGAGGTCAAATCCAAAGGCCAGGGTGAATTGGAAACCGATATCGCCAACCTCAAGGCCGGGATGGCGGCGCATGGCGTGACCGAAGGGTTCATGAACGCCGCCTCGCCCGGTGTGATTTCACTGTTCCTTCAAAACGATTTCTACCCGACCCGCGACGCCTATCTGGCCGCACTGGCCGATGCGATGCGCGACGAATACCGCACCATTGTCGACAGCGGTCTGATGCTGCAACTCGACTGCCCCGACCTGGCGCTGTCACGGCATATGTTGTTCACCGATCTGTCTGACGCCGAATTCGTCAAGATCGCCGAGTCCCATGTCGAAGCGATGAACCACGCGCTTGACGGGATCGACCCGTCCCGTGTCCGTGTGCACATCTGCTGGGGCAATTACGAAGGCCCGCATGTGTGCGATATCGATATGGACACGGTGTTCCCGACCCTCATGAAGGTCGGCGCACGGCAGGTTCTGTTCGAGACATCGAACCCCCGCCACGCCCATGAATGGACCGTGTTCCGGGATCGCAAGGCCGAGATCCCCGACGATATGGTGCTGGTGCCCGGCGTGATCGATTCGACCACGAATTTCGTCGAACACCCCGAGGTGGTGGCCCAACGGATTGATCGCTTTGCCGGAATTGTCGGCCCCGACCGGGTTATCGCCGGAAGCGATTGCGGCTTTGGCACCTTTGCAGGCTTCGGGGCCGTCGATCCCGAAATTGCCTATGCCAAGCTGGCCACACTGGCCCAAGGGGCCGCGCTCGCCTCGGGGCGTGTGTAACCCATGATTGAACCCGTCGTCTTTCTGCCCGGCATGATGTGCGACGCGCGGTTGTTCGAGCCGCAAATCCGCGCCTTTTCGGCCACCCATCCGGTAATGATCGCACCCATCACCCAAGGTCAGCGGATCGAAGAAATTGCCTCGGGCATCTTGCCCTTGCTGCCGCAGAAATTCGCGCTGGCCGGGCTGAGCATGGGCGGCATCGTTGCGATGGAAATCCTGCGCCGCGCGCCAGAACGGGTCACCCGCATCGCGCTGATGGACACCAATTGTCTGGCCGAAACACCCCAGATGGCCGCCAACCGTGAGCCGCAGATCATCAAGGTAAAATCGGGCAAGCTCTCCGAGGTTATGCGGGACGAGTTAAAGCCGAACTACCTTGCCCCCGGCCCACGCCGCCCCGCCGTGCTGCAAACGGTGATGGATATGGCGCACACGCTGGGGCCAGAGGTGTTTGTGCACCAATCCCGCGCCCTGCAAAGAAGGCGGGACCAGCAATCGACCTTGCGCAAAATCCGCCAGCCCGCGCTGGTGCTGTGCGGCGCGCATGATGCGCTGTGCCCGGTCAAGCGCCATACCTTCATGGCCGAACTGATCCCCCATGCGCGCCTGGTCGTGCTGGAGGACGCCGGACACCTGCCAACGCTGGAAACCCCGGACGAGACGAATGACGCGCTTTGGGACTGGCTGCACCAGCCCTATGTGTTGCGCTAGAAGTGAGATGCGTCGACGCATCGCGATGGTCAGCAGACGGACCATCTTGAGGGCTCTGCCCTCAAACTCCCGAGGTATTTCAGGCCCAAAGAAGCATAGGCGGTTTCGATTGACCGCGCGCCGGACTTGGCCTAGGCCACCGCTTGCGCGGAGGGCCGGATGGCCGCCCCTGTAAGGGGGAGGAAAGTCCGGACTCCCTGAAGCAACGGTGCCGGGTAACGCCCGGGCAGGGCAACCTGACGGATAGCGCCACAGAGAACAGACCGCCCCGATTACGGTTGGGGTAAGGGTGAAACGGTGGGGTAAGAGCCCACCGGGGGGCTGGCAACAGTCCCCGCATGGCAAGCCCCACCGGGAGCAACGCCGAATAGGGGGATCGCGCCGCATGTCGGCAGGGTCGCTTCAGCCCAGATCCCCGGGTTGGCAGCATGAGGCCGTTGGCAACAGCGGTCCCAGATGAATGGTCATCCATCCTTGGGGAAACCCAAGGGGGACAGAATCCGGCTTACAGGCCCTCCGCGCATTTTTCTTGTCCCTTTCGAACCCCAATACACCCTTGAAGGGTTGACTCACCCGTGGGCATGGGTAGAACGCGGCTTTCATACTGGAATTCACGGGCGGTCTTGCCCGGTGCAGGAGACGACCCATGGCGAAGCCGACCACGATCAAAATCCGCCTGAACTCGTCTGCGGGAACGGGTCATTTTTATGTGACCAAGAAAAACGCGCGGACGATGACAGAAAAGATGTCTGTTCGGAAATACGACCCCGTCGTGCGCAAGCACGTCGAGTACAAAGAAGGCAAAATCAAGTAAGCCTTCCGTTTCACGGACAGTGAAAATAAAGCCGCACCAGGGTCTGCCCAGTGCGGCTTTTTTTTGTTCGCGCAGCACTGCGGCGCTTCCCGTCTTGACGGTCACTGGTCAAAGCCATACGGCCAGGCCACCACATCAGCCGCCCATCACACGCCGGGTGCCTGACCCGAAACCTAAAGCCTGTCCGGGGGAGATTCCGACGCATGACCACCCAGAAACGCATCGTCCTCTCAAGTGACCACGCCGCCATAGACTTGCGCCAGACCATCGCCGCACATATCGCCGCGCAGGGGTGGGAGGTTGTCGATATCGGACCAACCAGTCCCGAAAGCACGCATTACCCCAAACATGGCGAAGCCGCCGCGCAGCGCGTCGCGTCAGGCGATTGTACGCTTGGCATCATCCTGTGTGGCACCGGTCAGGGCATCATGATGGCCGCCAACAAGGTCAAAGGCATCCGCTGCGGCGTCTGCTCGGACAGCTTTTCGGCCAAGATGATCCGTCAGCACAACAATGCCAACATCCTGTCCATTGGCGCGCGTGTCGTTGGCGAAGGTCTCGCGCTTGAGATTGTGGACGCGTTCCTGAGCGCCGACTTCGAAGGCGGCCGCCATCAAACGCGGGTCGAGATGATCGACGCCATCCAAGGCTGACGCGTCACTGGAGCACACCGCAAATCCACGTTCCTGAAATGGCGCGGTCGTCGCCCATCATGATGGTGGGAAAGACCGCGTCCCAGATGTCATCCGCACGGGCGCTGCGCTGCGCAATGGCCGCGGTTGAGGCCAGATCAAGCGTGATGAAATCCGCCTCACTGCCCGGTGCCAACGTGCCCACCCGATCCGCAATGCCCAAGGCCTGCGCTGATCCTTCGGTGGCCAGCCACAGCAGGGCCGAGGGGTGCAGCGCCGTGCCCCGCAATTGCGCCACCTCATAAGCTGCCGCCATGGTGCGCAGCATCGAAAAGGACGATCCGCCGCCCGTATCTGTGGCCAGCCCAACCCGCTGCCCTTGGGCCACAAGACCGGCCATATCGAACAGGCCCGATCCGATGAACGTGTTCGAGGTCGGGCAATGCACCAAGGCGGCCTCCACCTCGCGCAGACGGTCGCGCTCTCGGGGCTCAAGATGGATCGCGTGGCCATAGACCCCGTTGGCACCCAGCAAGCCATGCGCCTCGTAGGTATCAAGATAATCACGCGCCTGCGGATAAAGGCCGCGCACCCAAGCGATCTCGTCGGTCTGTTCACTCAGGTGGGTTTGCATCAGGCAATCGGGATGTTCCGCCCAAAGCGCCCCAAGCGCAGACAGTTGATCCGGCGTCGACGTGGGCGAAAACCGCGGTGTGATCACATAAGACGCCCTGCCCTGCCCATGCCAGCGGACCAACAGCGCCTTGCTGTCATCATAGGCCGATTGCGCAGTGTCACGCAGCCCGTCAGGCGCGTTGCGGTCCATGCAGGTCTTGCCCCCCAACACCCGCATCCCCCGCGCCGCAGCGGCGCTGAAATAAGCATCGACGCTTTGCGGATGGATCGTGCAATAGCTGCACATCGTCGTGGTGCCATGCGCCAGCGCCAAATCCAGATAGCGCCCCGCGATCTCCGCCGCATAGGCCGGGTCGTCGAACCGCATCTCTTCGGGGAACGTATAAGTGTTGAGCCAATCAATCAGCCGCTTGCCCCAGCTCGAGATCATGGCGGTCTGCGGGTAATGTACATGGGCATCCACGAACCCCGGCAGCAAGAGCGCCGCACCATGATCCTGGACCGCAGCCTGTGGATAATCGCGCCGCAGATCCTCGGCCCCACCCCGCGCCAGAACACGTCCGTTCTGCACAGCAATCGCGCCGCGCGCATCATGTGACACCGACTCCGATCCTGTCACCAGCGGATTTCCGCTAAACGAAAGGGTCTGCGCGAAATGAAGTGTAATCTCTGACATGAACGGCCCTTTTTGACCCAATTTTTGTGACCGTACCGCGTGCACTGACTTTGGTAAATTGCGGGCTTGCCCTGTTTTATCCCGACCAGATTGCGTAAACGGATACCAGACAAATCCATACGGGGGCACCGGGCAAGATGAGCGACGATCAAACCATCGAGACACCCGAGGCCGAAGACGCCTACAGCCTTGGGCGCAAAGCCGTCGCACAGATTTTGTATTCTGTCGATCTGGAAGATCGTGAACAGCTTGTCGCGCTGATGGAGCCATTGCACCCCGCCGACATCGCTGACCTTTTGGAACAGGTCAACGCGTTTGACCGGATGCGCCTGATCAAACTCTACGACAAGGAATTCGACGGCGACATCCTGTCTGAGCTGGGCGAATCGATCCGCGAAGAGGTGATTGGCCTTCTGTCGCCACAGGTACTGGCCGACGCTGTGCGTGAGCTGGACAGCGACGATGTGGTCGACCTTTTGGAGGATCTCGAACAGCAGCAGCAGGATGCAATCCTTGATGCGCTGGAAGACAGTGACCGGGTCGCGGTCGAACAATCCATGACCTTCCCCGAGTATTCAGCAGGCCGCCTGATGCAGCGCGAGGTGGTGATGGCCCCCGAACACTGGAATGTGGGCGAAGCCATTGATTACTTGCGCAATTCCGACAATCTACCGGAACAGTTCTACCATGTCATCCTTGTCGATCCGCGCCTGCGCCCTATCGGCAATGTGACTCTAGGCAAACTCATGGGGTCGCGCCGCGAAGTGATGTTGCAATCGCTGGTCGAAGACACGTTCCACGTGATCCCGGTGTCGCAATACGAAGGCGACGTGGCCTATGCGTTCAACCAATACCACCTGATCTCGGCCCCGGTGGTCGATGAAAACGAACGTCTGATCGGTGTGATCACAATTGACGACGCGATGGCCGTGCTCGACGAAGAACACGAGGAAGACATCCTGCGCCTTGCCGGTGTGGACAGCGAAAGCTCGGTCTCGGACCGGGTGCGCGAAACCACGAAGCGGCGCTTTCCATGGCTGTTTGTAAACCTCATCACCGCCATTCTGGCCAGTCTCGTGATCGCCCAGTTCGAAGACGCGATTGCCACAATCGTTGCCTTGGCGGTCCTGATGCCGATTGTTGCGTCGATGGGCGGCAACGCGGGCACGCAATCGCTGACCGTGGCCGTGCGGGCGATGGCGACCAAGGATTTGACCGGATCGAACGTCTGGCGCGTGATCCGACGCGAGGTGCTGGTGGGCCTGATCAACGGCGTCGCTTTCGCCGTCATCATGGGGATCATTGGCTATGTATGGTTTGGGTCACTGGCCTTGGGGGGTGTGATCGCTGCGGCCATGGTGATCAATATGGTGGTCGCCGGTCTGGCGGGAACCGGCATTCCGATTGTGCTGGAAAAAGTTGGGATTGACCCGGCCCTGGCCTCGGGCGCGTTTGTGACAACTGTCACGGATGTGGTTGGGTTCTTTGCCTTTCTCGGACTGGCCGTGGTGGTTCTGCTGTGACGCTGGAGGCGCGCAAAGCCGCCGCCCGCAAAGCCGCCTTTGCCCGGCGCAAGGTGGCACACGAAGCGGGACACCCCGGTGCCGCAGGGCGTCTGAGCGAAGTGCTGGCCGGGTATCGCGGTGTTCCGGTCTCGGGCTACCTGCCCATCCGGACCGAGATCGACCCCCTGCCCGCGATGGCCGAAGCCGCAGCGCATGGGTTGGTTGGTGTGCCGGTGATCCGCGCCAAGGACATGCCGCTGGTGTTTTCGCACTGGGCCCCGGACTGCGCGCTGGTGGGCGGCCCCTTCGGCGCATCGGTGCCAGCGGTCGAGCGGCTTATCACCCCCGAAGTCCTGATCGTCCCGCTGGTGGCGTTTTCGCGCACGGGTGGACGTTTGGGTTATGGTGGCGGGTTTTATGACCGCACCCTCGAACTTTTGCGCGCCCAACGCCCCACACTGGCCATCGGCTTTGCCTATGCCGCGCAAGAGGCAGACGACCTGCCGCTGGAACCCACGGATCAACCGCTTGATCTGATCGTGACAGACCGGGACGTGATCGAGATTGCAAGATAGGTCCAAAACGGACCCAATGTTTCGCACGCGAAACAATAGGTCACACATACTGACCTAAGACTCGGCCAGCCACGCCTCGGCTGTGTCGCGCTCGGACAGCTCGAAACCTTTGATGTCGATGCCCGGAAACAACGCGCCCTCGATCTCGGCGGCGGTTCTGATCCAGCCGGTATCACACAGCACAGCGCAGCGGTCATAGCGCCCCAAGAGGCCAATCAGTTTGGGCAGGCGTGCCATTTCAACCGCCATCGCCCCCAGATCGGGAAATGCGAAGGATGTGATGGTATAGAGCATCCGACCTGCGTTTACATCCTGCGACATGTCCAAAAGGTCATCCAGCCCTTTGGCCATCTCTTCGGAATCGATCTTGCCCGACAGGTCGATATCAACGCGGTTCGCTTCGGTTTTGGTGATCGTCAGCATGGTCCCCTCCCTACCTTGGAGTCCAAGCTCACACTATTTTCATCCGACATGCCATGACCTACGTCAAAACACGTCACATCATCCGCACCATGAATATCGCCGGAAACTCGATACCCGGGCGCAGGGGCACGTCGATTTCACCCTGCGCGACAAAGCCCAGCGCCGTGTAGAATGGCACAGCCGTGCGGGTGCTTTGGCAATGCAGCTGCGTCATGCCCGATCCTTTTGCATGCAGCACGATATGCTCCATCAGCGCGCGCCCGATCCCTTCGCGGGTACGGCGGTGGTCTGTCACGACATGGCGGATATGGCCGATGCCACGCATCCCCGGCTTGCCCCCCGGAGCCTGCATGGACCAACCCCCAGCCCCAACGATATCATGGCCGTCGCAAATCACGAAGAAACTACCAGATGCGATCAGCGCAGGCTGCGCCTTGGACATCAGCGGCACCGCCGTCACCAGGACCGAAGGCGGGTAATCTGCCTTGAGCAACGCAGGATAACTTTGCCCAAACAGACTGTTCAACGCCTCGGTATCCGAGATGTCGGCAGGTCTCAACGTGAGCGTATCTCGGGTCATGCGGGCCTCATGTCCTTATGGCTGGCTACATAATGTAGGTTGGCTAAGCGCAGTCTCCAGTCTTGCATACCAAGGACGGGCGGGTCAGCCCCCGGCCCAAGTTGGTCCCGCCGGATCGCCGGTTCCGCGCACCCGGTACATCGACGCCTCTCCTGTCATCGAGGGGGTCACGCTATGGGCCAATCCCGGCGGCACAGCAACCGTGTCACCGGGGTTGAGCGCCGTGGTGCCGCCATCCCATGTCAGCCGCCAATGGCCGCGCATCGGCATCAGCACCTCGTGCGATGCGACGCTATAGGGCGCATCGGAAATCGACCCGCGCGTGATGAAATCCACGTCAAAGCCGGGACGGTCCCGCAGCTTGCCCTTTGTCCCAATGACCGCCGCAGGCTGTTTGTCCGCAAGCGCCATCAGATCCCAGTACCGCGCCACATGGCCGGGCACCACATCGGCGGTTGTGGGTTCGGGATAGGCCTGCAATTCCGCGTCGGTCAGAACCGGCATGGGCGTCACACCGTCGGGCAAGGTCTGGCCTTTCTTGCTGTCATACAGCTTGCCATTGCTGCCCAGAACCAGCCCGTGACCTGCCGCATCCTCGATCACCTGCGGGGCCCAGATGACACCGCCGCCCGCGTCGTCGCCGCCCAGAACCGCCATGATCATCCCGTAATCGGTGCCGATGTTCTCAAACCCGCGAAAAATGCCGGTGGGAATGTTGATGATATCGCCTTCTTCCAGCACCACCTCACCCGCCGTGCCCCAGCGGCCCCAAAAGAACCGCCAGCGGCCCTTGAGCACAAAGAACACCTCGGCGGTGCGATGGCTGTGCAACGAATTGCGGCATTTGGGCGGCTGGCCTGCCGCGCCGATGTTGAAACCGGGGGTTTCGGTGATGTGGACATGCTGGTCCGCGCTTTCCGACACGCCGCCGCCGATGATCGTGAAGTTCTCTTTTTGATCGCTGCCCGGCGTGTGGGCGTCGATAAAGGCGGTACGGCAGGGTCGCAGATCGCCATAGCGGACGATGCGGGCTTCCATCTCTTGCGGGGTCATGGGTCAGTTCCTTGGTGGTATCAGCCCTGATGGGCCAGAATTTGCATCCAGATCGCAGTCTCGTCGTACAGCGTCCATTCGCGGCGCAGCCCGCGCGGACCGAATTCGGCATGAGATATCCCCATGACATGAACCTCGGCCCCGGTGGGCGTCCCGAACGCGCCCCAACCGTCATGTTTGCCCGTCAGCGACCAGCGGATCGCGGCGCGGGGCGGCATATTGGGCTCTTCCATACCGATCTGGTGGTGAATGTCGAAAGTGGCCGACGGAAATGCCGACCGCAGACCAAGCCAGAACGCATCGACGCCGCTGGTGCCGTGCACAGCGACACCGCCCGGATATTCGGCATGAATGGCGCGATCATATTGGTCCGGTATGACCGAGAATTCCCCGGCCATCACGCGGGTCAGGAGCGTCGCAAAGGCCGCGCCCCACTGGTTGTCATTGCCGCGCCCCGTGTAGGGCCCCTGCACATCAACCGCCGGGCGAAAGGGTTGGGTTTCGGGATCAAGACCGGCGATCCGGTCGCGTGCCCAGTCTTTGACGTCAAACCCCAGTTGCCGAACAATCGCGCCATTGTCGCGGATCAGCCATTCGTCGCTGATCATGTTGGTCTTGGCATAACAATCCGCAATCGCCCGCGAGGTGATCTTGCGCCCTGTGGCCGTGCCAAACTGTCCGTCATTCACATGGGTCGCGGTCGACAGGATACGGTGCGACGACAACATCCCGACCTCGGGTGTGCCGAACCAGATCACGTCCTCGCCCAAAAGCTGACGGTCCGGGAATTCATGGCAGGTCGCCATCGTGGCCGCCGTCATTCCCGGTTCCCCAAAACCGATACCGCCGGGCATCCGCACGATCACCTCGGGGTGGTAATAGTCCTTCATGCGTGCGCCAAGACCGCGATCTTCCCAGATCTCCTTGGTGATCCCGAGGATATAATCGGGGAAATCCGTGAAACGGTTGTCGAACCCTCTCATTGCAAGCCTTCCGGTATGCGGGCCGATCCACGCAGGATCAACGGCCCGTCTATTTCAGTAATCTCCGCCTGCGCGGAAGTGTCTTCAATTTGGTCCACAAGCGCCGTGACGGTTGCCGTGACCATGCGCCCCACGGGCTGGCGCACCGTGGTCAGATCATAGGCCGCAAACGCCGCCATTGGCACATCGTCATAGCCAATGACCGACACATCCCCCGGCACCGACAGGCCCAGCCCAAAGCGCAGGTGGTCCATCACGGCAAAGGCCATATGGTCATTGCCTACGAACAGCGCATCACATCCCTTGGCCATCAGGATATCCGTCGCCCGCACGGCCTCGGCATGGTCATAGCGCCCGTCCTCGACGCCAATGGCGGCTTGACCCAGCTCGGACAGGCGGGCCAGAAACCCCTCGGTCCGGTCGCGCCCGGTGGACGACCCCTGCCACCCGCTGACATGACCGATGCGCGTGTGCGCGCCAGCCACCAGAAATTCGGCCACCTTGGCGCCGCCCAGACGGTTGGCCGAAGTCACCTGCGCCCACCCGCTGCCTGCTTGGCCCCGATTAAACAGAACAACCGGAATACCCGCGGCCTCACAGCGCATGGCCAACGCATCGCCCAGACCAACACTGGCAAGGATGATCCCATCCACCTGATGATCGACCATCTGTTGCACGATCCGGTCCGTGTCTGTGTCACCCGCGCCTTCGGGCAACGTAAAGATCAGCGTCTGATAGCCCTGCTCTTGCAAAACACGGCTGAACCGTTCCAGAGCATCCGGATAAAACGGGTTGCCCAGATAGGCGACCACCATGCCGATGATCCGGCTGCGCCCGGTGATGAGCGACCGCGCAAGCACATTGGGCCGGTAGCCAAGCGCGTCAGCCGCTGCGCGCACCTTGGCGGCGGTGTCCTTGCTCGCCGATGCGCCGGAGAAGACCCGGCTGACCGCCGACTGGCTGACCCCGGCGCGCGCGGCCACGTCAAAAGAGGTGACCCGCCGTGTCATCCCGCCGTCCAGCCCCCGTCGACAAGGATCGACGTGCCGGTGACCAGAGCGCTGGCATCACAGGCCAGAAACAGGCAGGCACCCATGATGTCCTCGACCTGCCCAACGCGGGGCAACTTGATCTTGCTGTCGATCCAGGCGCGCTTTTCAGGGTCGTCAAACGTGGCTTGTGTCAGTTCTGTCAGAATAAAGGTCGGGCAGATCGTGTTGACACGAATGTTGTCAGGCCCCCATTCGATCGCCATCGCCTTGGTCATGCCCTCAACCGCGTGTTTGGTGGCGCAATAGACCGCGCGGTCCGGGCCGCCGACATGGCCCATCTGGCTGCTGATCTGGATAATCGACCCGCCGCGCCCCCGCATCTGCCGTGCCGCAGTCTGCGCCAGAAAATACGCCGCTTTGATGTTGATCGCACTGACCGCATCGAAATCCTCGGGCGTGGTCTTCAAGGCTGGGCTGTGGCAGGCGAGACCTGCCGAATTCACAACCACATCAATCGGACCAAGCCTGTCGAATGCGACCCGCACAGCGGCAAGATCGGTCACATCCAGCACCAGTGCCTCGGCGCTGAACCCAGCCTGGGCCATCTCGGCCACGGCGGCCTGCACCTGCGTGACCCCGCGTGCGGCGACAACCACATGCGCCCCCGCCTCTGCCAAGGCGACGGCACAGCCAAGCCCGATCCCGCGCGATCCACCAGCAACCAATGCCTGTTTGCCGTCCAGTCGAAACGGCGGCGTTCTGGGCAAAGTCATGAGGGTGTCTCCAAGCAATTGCATAGGTGTGCAAAGTCACGCTACCCCGCAGATCCACGCCTGTCCAGCCCCCGCTTTACGGATGGGCAATGCCCCGGAACGGCGGAAAATCCGCATAGCGGGTTGCGCGCTGATCACGCGGCTCAATCGGGGCCTGACCACCCCGGATCAAGGTGCCTTTCGGCCCAATATAGCTGTCGATGCGGCGCTGCGGCTTGGGCCGCCACGCAATGTTGAACGCGCAGAGCTTGGGAAAGAACCATGCTTCGGCAAAGGGCAGATGATCGTAAAGCCACCATGCCAGATCGCGCCAGTCGCGCCCCGCAGCATAGCGGTCCGCAAACCACGGGATCACGATGCTGGCCCCGGCAACCTCAACCTCGGGCAGATCCCAGATATGACATTCCAGCGGATAGTCATTTCGCGCGCAGTTCAGCCCGCGTTCATTGCCAAAGCGGTTGAGATCAGCCGACCGAAAGCCCGACCGCACCGCGATCCGGCCAAAGGTGTCCTGCAACGGATCAAGCAGCGTTTCACAAAACGCCCGCCCCCGCGCGATGGCCAGATCAGGGTGATCGGGAATGTTCTGAAGCGCGTGGAAATTCCCGATCTCGGAATAGAGAAACTCGCGCATGTAGAAATGCCGCGACAACCGGACCCGCCCAAGCGACTCAAGGCTCCACATGCTTTGCGGACGTCTCAATACCCGTTCCAACAAAACGCGCCATCGCCGTCGCGCAAGGGGGAAAACGGGTTATGCGCCACTTCCCAGATATGGCCTTCGGGGTCGCGGAAATAGCCATGATAGCCCCCCCAGAACACCTCTTGTGCCGGCTTCAGCACGGTGCCCCCTGCGGCCTCCACACGACCCATGACGTGATCAACACCGCCCCGGTCGCGTGTGTTATATCCCAAGGTCATGGCCCCATGCCCAAGCTGCGCCATATCTATCCCGATATCCTCGGCCAGCTTGGCGAGCGGATACAGCCCGAGTGTCTGGCCCAACAGATCATAGGCAATCACACCGTCCTGCGTCTCGACGCGCGCCCAGCCCAGCGCGTCGTAGAACGCCGCCGCCTTGTCCGCATCCTGCACGCCCAGCGTGATCAGCGATATCCTCGGCTCCATGCCAATTCCTCCATCCGGGACAACACATCCACACCAATTTGCGCGTAGAGATCCAAAAGGTCCACAAGAACCCAATTCTCGCGGATGCGCCCGGTGTCCAGACGCCAGAAATCAAGGCTTCGCAATGTGATCTTCTGACCCGTGGGCGGCAGGCCAAGCCATCCACCGCCAGACAATGTTTGCTGCATGTTGGGCCAGCCGGTCACCCCGACACAAGCCCCCTCTGCCATGAAGTGGTGATGCGTGCCGACCGGGTGCTGCCCCCGGTCCGGCATGGCGTTCAGAAACGGAATTTGGTGAAAGCGGCGAAACTCCTCTGCCCCTTGTGCCGTGCCGATGCCCGCAGGCCCGTACCACATGAAATCCGGATGCCAGTACCGGTCAAGCTCCATAATCTCGGGCCCACCCTGCGACGGATGCCGTATCATCGCTGTCAGCATGGCGATCACATGGGCCGCACTGGCCTCGGACAATGCGGGGTCATGCGGGCCAAGACCATCGCGCGTCATCGGAGCAGGCGCAGGGCCGAACCGGCCAAGTTGCGGGACCATTGGCCAGACCCCCGACTGCATCATCATTTCGGGGATGTCCCAGATCGCCTGCATCTCAACGCACGCGTTGCCGTCGATGCGGTAAAATTCATGAAACCGCATGGCAGCACTGCGCCCCGTGGCCGGAATACCCAGCCACGGCTCAAGCCACCGCCCGGCATAGTGACCACCCGACCCGACCCAAAGCGCTCCATCAGCGTCAAAACCTGCTATTCGGATAAACTCCCGCCGCGCCAGATCCGGGATCGCCGCCTGCAATGGTGCCAATGCCCCTTGCACGAATGCCTCTGCACCCCACAGATCCCCAAACGGGTGACACATCCGAAACAGGGCAGCCGGAGCAACCACTCCCAAGGCCTCTGCCACACGCTCGCCCTGCTGCATCGCCCCAAACACGGGGGCCATCACCGAATGTGCATGCCGGATGTCAGACATCACGTTCCCCTGTTTCTCTGGTTTTCAAATATCCCGGGGGTTTGGGGGCAGAGCCCCCAAGTGTTTCCATGAACGGAAACATCCGATGCGTCGTCGCATCGGCACCCGCCAATAATCACTCCGCCGCGTCGCGGTACGGCGCGGCTTCGCCATAGGGCACATTCACCCCCCCATAGCGCCGCACCCGTACGTTGCATTGCTCGGCATGCCCGACAAACCCTTCCAGCATACACAGCCGCGAGCCATATTCGCCGATCAGCGTCGCCGCCTCATCCGTGGTGATTTTCTGATAGCTGTGGGTTTTCAGGAACTTGCCGACCCAGAGCCCACCCGTATACCGCCCCGCCTTCTTAGTGGGCAGCGTGTGGTTGGTCCCAATCACCTTGTCGCCATTCGACACATTGGTCCGCGCCCCAAGGAACAGCGCGCCGTAGCAGGTCATATGCTCCAGATACCAATCATCCCGGTCCGTCATCACCTGCACATGCTCGGACGCGATGTCATTGGCCACAGCCAGCATCTCGTCATGATCGGCGCACAGGATCACCTCGCCATAGTCGCGCCAGCTCACCGACGCGGTGTCGGCGGTGGGCAGAATGGTCAGCAGCCTGTCGATCTCGACCAAGGTCTCCTCGGCCAGCCTGCGCGAATGGGTGACCAGTACCGCAGGCGAGTTATAGCCATGCTCGGCCTGCCCCAGAAGATCCGTGGCGCAGATCTCGGCATCCACCGTGTCGTCGGCAATCACCATCGTCTCGGTCGGGCCGGCGAACAGATCAATCCCGACACGCCCGAACAACTGCCGCTTGGCCTCGGCCACAAAGGCATTGCCCGGACCAACAAGCATGTGCACCGGGTCAATCGTCTCGGTCCCAATCGCCATCGCGCCCACAGCCTGAATGCCGCCCAGCACATAAATCTCGTGCGCGCCGCCCAGGTGCATCGCGGCGATCACCGCCGGATTGGGCTTGCCCTGCCACGGAGGCGTGCAGGCAATGATGCGCGGCACCCCCGCGACCGAGGCTGTGGCAACCGACATATGCGCAGACGCCACCATCGGGAACTTGCCGCCGGGCACATAGCAGCCCACCGATTGCACGGGGATGTTCTTGTGGCCAAGGATCACGCCCGGCAGTGTCTCAACCTCGATATCCAGCATCGAGTCGCGCTGCGCCTGCGCGAAATTCCGCACCTGTTCCTGCGCGAATTTGATGTCGGCCAATTCGCGCGGTGTCAGCTCTGCGATCAGCGCGTCGATTTCGTCTGGCGTCAGGCGAAAGCTGTCGGGCGTATAGTTATCGAACTTCGCTGCCAGATCGCGGACCGCGGCGTCGCCACGCGCTTGGATGTCGGCCAGCGTCGCCTCGACCACCGCGCGGGTCTTGGCGTCGTCTTCGGCACGTTCAGTTTCGGGTTTTCCCCGCTTGAGATATTCGGCCATTTGCGCCTCCCCCAGTTCATGTATCCGAGATCAGCATACCGGTGCGCGCCCGCCTCTCAAGCGGTTTTTGCATACGCATGCAAAAACGACTTTTCAACCCAGCACATCAAGGATCGCGTCTTCGATCTGACGCAGGTTTTGCGGCTCTGAAAACCGGTGATCTGCGCCTTTGACCAGGGTCAGGCGAATGTCCGGCCCGTCGATATGATCCAGCAGCCGCAGCGCCGTTTCGCGGGTGACCGCGCTGTCTTTGGTCCCTTGAATCAGGCGCACAGGGTACGGCATGTGCAAGGGCGTGCGCAGGACCAGATGTTTGCGCCCGTCTTCGATAAGACGGCGGGTGACGATATAGGGATCGTCATAATCGGAGGGCAACGCGACCTTGCCGTCTTCCATGACGGCGCGGCGCTGGTCTTCCGAAAACCCTGCCCAGAACCCATCTTCGGTGAAATCGGGCGCAGCGGCGATACCGACAAAGCCCACCACATTGTGCAGCCGTTGCGCCATCAGGCAGGCGATCCAGCCGCCCATCGACGAGCCCACCAGAACCACTGGCCCGTCGCATGTCGCCTCGATCACCGCCTGCGCATCCCGTGCCCAATCGCCGATGCAGCCATCCTCGAACACACCGCCCGACACACCATGGCCGGAATAGTCGAACCTCAGGAACGCCCGCCCTTCGAGTTTTGCCCATCTCTCGAGATGCACCGCCTTGGTGCCCTCCATGTCAGACTTATAGCCCGACAGGAACACGATGGTCGGCCCATCACCTTCGGTCTTGGCATAGGCCAGCCTGTGCCCGTTTGGCCCGTCAATCTGCTGAGTGGATGTCACATCTGCCCCCGTCCTTTGGTTGCGCAATTTTACGCAAAGCGCGCCGGAACCCAAGAGGCGATAGCGCAGCCTAGCCCGTTTCAACCTCGTCCAGCCACAAAGCCAGCACCCCGCCGATCAGTGACAGTGCGGCAAACCCGGTGAGCGAGGCCACGGGCCCAACCAATGCCAGCAGACCGCCGAATGCTCCAACGATGAGCAGCACACCCCCGATCGCAGTGTTGGCCAAGGCGGCATAGGCGGCGCGGGCATCCTTGGGCGACATATCCACCAGATAGACCGACCGTGCCGACCGTACGCCTTGATAGGACAGCATAAAGAAGAACAAAATCGCCGGGATCAGCCAAGGCGCGTGCGTCCATCCGGTCACGTCCGACAGGACCGCCAGCGCGGCAAACGCCGATGCCAGCAGCCCCGACAGGCACAGCACCTTGCGCGACGACCGGTCTGACAAGCGTCCCCAGACATACGATCCGGCAAAGGCCGCCGCAGCTGACGCCAAAAGCAACGCGCCCAACCCGTTCAACGCCGATTGCCCGCCAGCCAACATGACAAAATAGGGCGGGGCCAATGCGGTCACCGTCAACAGTCCGCGCACCAAGATGAACAGGCGAAATTGGCGGTCCTCCCATAGTGGACTCAGATCAAGCCTGCCGCGCGCGCTGTCATCTGATGCCATTTCCTCTAGCCCCGAGAACAGAGCAGCCGCGCACACCCACAACAGCCCGGCAAGACCGATGGCACCCACGACCGGGGTCACATCACGCAACAGCCCAGACATCAGAAAACCCGCAAAGCCCAACACCGCCACCGACGCGACCGATCCGGCCAGACCGGTCACTGCACCGCGCCGGGTGGTCGGCACTGTTTTGCCAAGAATGTCCTTATAGCTGACCGAACACGCCGCGCGCGACAGCGCCAGCACCGCCAAGGCCCCGCATAGGGCGATGCCCGCCGTTGTGCCTTCCATCGTCACTGCGATCCCAACAATGGTCATCGCGGCAATGCCTTGCCCGACCGAGCCCGCAACCCGCGCCCATTTGCGCTGCGCCATCGCCTGAACCCAGCGCGCAAGCACGATCTGCGGCAACAGCGCGCCCGCCTCGCGGATCGGCACCAGCAGCCCGGTCAGCGCGGGAGGCGCTCCAAGCGCCCCGGCAAGCCAGCTCAGGACAAGTTTCGGATCAATCAGGCCGTCGGCCACCTTGGTCATCGAAAGGCTGGCCATATGGCGAAGACCGTTTCTCGCCTCACGATCCCGAACCTTCTCCTCAGCGCCTGTGATGTCTTCATAGGCTTCGATAATGGGGCGGCTCATGGGGTGATTCCTGTGACAGTGCTCGTCCAGACATGAACGCCCGGAGCGTGCAGAGGTTCCAAAAACCACCAATTCGACATCTAAATCATGCGCTTGCAAGTCTGACATTTGCCCCATTAAGTTACCCTATTGTCACGTTACTAAAGAATCACATATAGTCGACCTTATGGATATGATCTTCAAAGCCCTCAACGATCCCGCCCGCCGTGCACTGTTGGACAGCTTGCGGCGCAAGGACGGACAGTCGCTCAGTGAACTGGAAGAGCAGCTCGACATGAGCCGGTTTGGCGTGATGAAACACCTCAAGGTTCTCGAAGACGCCCATCTTGTCATTCCGCGCAAACAGGGACGGTTCAAATATCATTACCTGAACGCCCTGCCGTTGCAGGAGATGCTCGACCGCTGGGTCGCGCCGTTCCTGCGACCGCAAACGCAAATGATGAGTGACCTTAAATTACGATTGGAAAGAGAGACCAGTATGGGAAAACCCGATTTCCTGATGCAGACGTTCATCCGCTGTACGCAAAATGCCCTTTGGGACGCGTTGACCAAAGCCGACCAGATGGCCGCCTATCACTTTATGTGCAACGAAGTGCGCGGCAATGCCAAGCCTGACAATGTGACCGAATTCATCATGCCAGATGGCAGTCCAATGTTGCGGCAGGTCACCACCGAATTGGACCCGAAAACCCGCATCGCCATGACGTTCGAGCCCTTGTTCATGGGGCCAAACGCCCCCGCCTCACACATGGTCTATCTCATTGAGCCGCAGGGCGAGACCTGCAAGCTTACCATTGAGCACTATGACCTCGCACTGGGACAGGACGGTTTTGCCGAAGGCTGGGCGCGCCTCGCAGCGTCGCTCAAATCCTATCTTGAAACCGGCACCGCCCTGAAAATGGCAAGTTGAAGGGGCACGGCGATGACCAAACCCGACTTCATGATGCAAACCTATATCCGCTGCACGCAGGATGCGCTTTGGGATGCGCTGACTTCGGCTGAGGCGGTGGCCAATTACGACTTTCTTGGTCAGACCGCACGACGCGAAGGCGAAACGCTGATCTATGCAACTCCGGATGGTTTCGAAACGTTGCACACACGGGAAATCACCCTTGACCCCAAGTCGCGCATCGTCACCACGTTTGAGCCGAAATGGGAACCCAACGCGCAAACCAGCGAGGTGACTTATCTTATCGACGTGGAAGGCGAGTATTGCCGTCTCACGGTTGAACATCGTGGACTTGCGAATGACCCAGATGGCGGGACGGCAGACGGATGGGTGCGCACCCTCGCGGGGCTCAAGACATGGCTCGAAACAGGGGAACCGATGAATTTTGGCGGCGATCACCTATGGGATGAACACGAAGGAAGCGCACCATGACCTTTCCGACTGAACTGGGCATCCTCACCTGTCTGATGATCCTCGCGGCATCGCTCTGGATTCCGTATATTGTCGGCGTCAACAGGTACGAAGTTGCCGGGGCCGAAGACCCTTTTGTTCGCCCCACAGCGCTGGACCAGTTTCCGGCATGGGTTCATCGGGCACATCGGGCGCATCTCAACCTGCTGGAACAGGCGCTGCCCTTTTCCGTCCTGGTTTTGATTTTGCAGAGCCTTGATGGCTTTACGGCTCTTACCTATTGGACCGCCATCGCGTTTTTTTGGGTGCGGGTACTGCATGCAGCGGGGATGATCTCTGGCATCGCACGGATGCCGATCCGGCCAGTCCTGTTCATGACAGGCTGGGTGTGCGTCTGATCATGGCCTACGCGGTTTTTGCCGCGCAGGTCTGAACGCAGCTTCGGGGGTGGGCAAACCTGCCCACCCGACTTTATCCAGAAACGTAGGCACCGGTTTTGGGCCGATAAAAGTTCTTTTGGTTGTGCAACCGCCCCAACAGGTCATTGATGCGCTTCATCGACGCGTCAACATCGCGCGTGCTTTCGCAGGGCTGCAAGGGATCGGCGTCTTGGGCGATCACAGCGGTGTTCAAAGACCGCTTGGTGGTGCGCAGCGCATCTTCGATCAGCTCCATGTCGTCGACGGTCAGTTCGAAATTCGTATTGTATCCGGGCATTGCCTGCTCCCTCGTGTCGGATGACGACTCAAAGTTTCCGATAGTGGAATGTCGGTGTAGATATCAATTCGGTCGCTTTCGTCCATAGCGAAACGCACCGGCAACACGCTGATTTGAAACGAAATTCAATAATACATTTGTATACAGCGGGCAAAACTCTGCTGTTAGCGCCCAAACTGGCCGCGTGACCCGTCGCTTTGCGGGACACGCGGCTTGACGCGCCCTGCCCCCCCTGCCAAAAGCCGCGTACACATTATAACCCGCAACCGGGCGTTCCGTTGGCGCCAAACTGACGAGGAGCATGGCCGATGAGCCAGATTTCCCTGACCTTCCCCGATGGCACTGCACGCGACTACGCGGCTGGGATCACCCCTGCCGAAGTCGCCGAAAGCATTTCCAAATCCCTGTCCAAGAAAGCGATCTCTGCAACCGTGAATGGGACGCATTGGGATCTGCAATGGCCAATCCCTGCCGATAGCAGCATCGCTATCAACACCATGGCCGATGACGCGCCCGCGCTTGAGCTGATCCGGCACGATTTGGCGCACATCATGGCCCGCGCGGTGCAAGAGCTGTACCCGGACGTCAAGGTCACCATCGGCCCGGTGCGCGACAACGGCTGGTTCTACGATTTCGACCGTAAGGAACCGTTCACACCCGAAGACCTTGGCGCCATCGAAAAGCGGATGAAAGACATCATCAACGCCCGCGATACCGTCCGGACCGAGCTGTGGTCACGCGACAAGGTGCGCCAGCATTACACCGACGCGGGCGAGCCTTATAAGGTCGAGATCCTGGACCGCATCCCCGAGGGCGAAGACATCCGCATGTATTGGCATGGTGACTGGATGGATCTGTGCCGGGGTCCGCACCTTGCCCATACCGGTCAGGTGCCGGCCGACGCGTTCAAGCTGATGAATGTCTCCGCCGCCTATTTCCTTGGCGACAACACCCGTCCAATGCTGCAACGCATCTACGGTGTGGCGTTCAAGAACCGCGACGACCTCAAGAAATACCTCACCTTCCTCGAAGAAGCGGAAAAGCGCGATCACCGCCGCTTGGGCCGCGAAATGAACCTGTTTCACATGCAGGAAGAGGCCCCCGGCCAAGTGTTCTGGCATCCAAATGGCTGGACGGTCTATACCTTGCTGCAAGACTACATGCGCCGCAAACAACGTGTTGGTGGCTATCAAGAGATCAACACCCCGCAGGTCGTGGACCGCAAACTCTGGGAGGCCTCGGGCCACTGGGAGAAGTACCAGCACCACATGTTCCTTGTCGAAGTCGACGAAAGCCGCGACGGCGAGAACGACGATGCCAGCGCCAAAAACAAGGACCACACCCGGATCAACGCCCTCAAGCCGATGAACTGCCCCTGTCACGTGCAGGTGTTCAACCAAGGTTTGAAATCTTACCGTGATCTGCCGCTGCGGCTTGCCGAATTTGGGTCATGTGCACGGTTCGAGCCGTCGGGCGCATTACACGGGATCATGCGCGTGCGCGGCTTTACCCAAGACGATGCACATATCTTCTGTACCGAAGACCAGATCGAGGAAGAATGCGCGCGCTTCATTGACTTCCTTGCCAACGTCTACAGTGAACTCGGGTTCGGCGAATTCGAAATCCGTTTTGCCACCCGCCCCGACAAACGCGTGGGCAGCGATGAAAGCTGGGACTATGTCGAGGGCGCGCTGGAAAGCGCGATCAAGGCTGTGGGCCGCAATTACACGCTTGAGCCGGGTGACGGTGCGTTTTACGGACCCAAGCTTGATTTCTACCTGACAGATGCGATTGGCCGGGTCTGGCAATGCGGCACCTTCCAGGTTGATCCAAACCTGCCCGAACGGCTTGGCGCAAGCTATGTCGGCCAGAACGGCGAACGTCACCGTCCCTTTATGCTGCACCGCGCCTGCCTTGGATCATTTGAGCGGTTCATTGGAATCCTGATCGAGAACTGGGAAGGCAAACTGCCCTTCTGGCTGGCCCCGCGTCAGGTGGTCGTTGCCTCGATCGTGTCTGAGGCGGATGAGTATGTTCACGAGGTGGTCGCAGCACTGACCAAGGCGGGCGTCCGCGCCGAAGCCGATATTCGCAATGAAAAGATCAACTACAAAGTCCGCGAACACTCTGTCGGCAAGGTGCCTGTGATTCTTGCCATCGGCCACCGCGAGGTCGAAGAGCGCACCGTGACGCTGCGCCGTCTGGGAGAGAAGCAAACCTCTGTAACATCGCTGGCGGATATCGTGAGTAGCCTCGGAAAAGAGGCAACACCGCCCGATCTTTTGTAACATTCCCCCGCTGGAAGTTTTCTCAAAGGCCTCGTATTGTTACGAGGCCTTTTTTATTTTCCTGAAAACAAAAGGAAAAATCCTGACAAAACACTCACCAACCATAACGCACGCGTGAAGCACACCGCCGTGAATAGCCCGAATGACCGTCAACGGGCATTGTTGAGACATCGGTTCGGCAGTCGCTGTGCCGACCCAGTTAACAAATCAGTAACCAAAGGGACCATTCTTATGTCTAATGCCATCAAGACCGTCGCACTTGTCGGTGCCATCGCTGCCAGCTTCGCCGCACACACAACGACAGCCACCGCACAAGCCAAAGAAAAGTGCTTTGGTGTTTCGCTCGCTGGCGAAAACGATTGCGCCGCTGGCCCAGGTACAACCTGCGCCGGTTCCTCGACTGTCGATTACCAGGGCAACGCCTGGAAGCTTGTTGACGCAGGCACATGCGTGACCATGGAAAAAGACGGCAGCCGTATGGGATCGCTCGAAGCGCTCGACCGCGACCTGCCGCAGGGCTAAGCTTTGACACCGGGGGTGGACAGTTTTTGTCCACCCTTCCCCACAGCCTGACGGTCGGCAGTCCTGCCCACCATATCCGAACCAACACCAAGGCAGCCATGCCCGACGCAACACACAGTTTTCCGCATCTGCCCGCCCTGCCCGGTGTCGGGTACAAGGCGCAGCATTTCACCAACATCATGAACGACCCGTCCCCGGTGGGCTGGCTCGAAATTCATGCCGAAAACTACATGGGTGACGGTGGCCGTCCTTTAGCGCAGCTGCGGGTGCTGGCAGAACGCTTCCCCATATCGGTGCACGGCGTCGGCCTGTCGATCGGCGGCGAAGGCCGTCTTGATCCAGACCACCTCGCGCGGCTCAAACACTTGTGCGACTGGCTTAATCCGGCCAGCTTTTCCGAACATCTGGCATGGTCCACCCATGACAGCCATTTCCTGAACGACCTGCTGCCCCTGCCTTACACCGATGCCACACTGGGTCGCGTCGCCGATCATATCGACGAAGTCCAAGGGATGCTGGGCCGTCGGATGCTGCTGGAAAACCCGTCCTCTTATCTTGCCTTTGCCGAAAGCACCTATTCCGAGACCGACTTTCTGGCCGAGATCGTGCGCCGCACAGGCTGTGGCCTGCTGCTTGATGTGAACAACGTTTTCGTGTCCGCGACCAATCTCGACTATTCGCCGCAAGGTTATGTCGACGCCTATCCACTTGACGCTGTTGGTGAAATCCATCTGGGTGGCCATGACGAGGACGAAGACGATCACGGCGCACCTTTGCTGATCGACAGCCATGGCCGCGAGGCTGTGGACCCGGTCTGGTCGCTTCTCGATTATACGCTGGCAAAATCAGGGCCCAAACCCGTGCTGGTGGAATGGGACACCGATGTCCCCGACTGGCCAGTCCTGGCAGACGAGGCGCGGCGCGCGGACACCGCTTTGACCCGCGTGCTGGCATGATCAGTCAAACCAGTTTTCACGCGGGCTTGCTCAACCCAGCCTACCCGGTGCCCGACGGTCTGACCGACGGCCACAACCGCCCCGCCGGACGCCGCTACGGTGTCTACCGTAACAACGTCACCGTGTCCTTGCGAGATGCGTTGGCGGCGGGGTTTCCATCCATTGTCGGCCTGATCGGCCGCGAGAATTTTGACCATGTTGCGCGCGCCTTCCTGCGCCAGTCACCGCCAGTGTCCCCCTTGATGATGCATTACGGGGCAGAGTTTCCGGCCTTTCTTGGCACAGTCGAACAGCTTGCCCACCTGACCTATCTGACAGATGTCGCCCGGATCGACGTGGCCATGCGCCAAAGCTACCACGCCGCGGACAGCGCTGGGATCGACCCCACCGCGCTGCAAGCGCTGGACGAAGATACGTTGCTGGCCACGCGGTTCGCCTTTGCGCCGTCGATGATCCTGCTGCGGTCGCCCAAGCCCATCGGGTCGATCTGGCACTACACGCTGCGGAATGGCGACAAACCGATTGAGGCCGCCGAAGACGTCCTGATCCTGCGGGCTGAATTCGACCCGGAACCTGTGATCCTTGGCCCCGGTGCTGCGGATATCCTGACGGCGTTGCAGACCGGCACCCCCTTTGGTGCAGCCCTTGATGCCGCGGATGACCGCTTTGATCTTGCCGCACTTCTGAATGTCTTGCTGTCACACGGCGCGATAACTGACCTGAACCATTAACGAAAAATTAACCGGAAAGACCGCCCATGGACCGTATTGCCTTTCTTCATTCCTCTGTCTTTTCTTCCGTCGAACGGTCTATGGACGGTCTGCTGCCCCTCTTGGCGCGGTTCGTGTTTGCGGCGACCCTGCTGATGTATTTCTGGGGATCGGCCATGACGAAACTGGGCGACGGAATCCTGGGGATCTTTCTTCCCTCGACCGGAGCCTATGCACAGATCTTCCCCAAACAGATGGAAGCGGTGGTTTTCGATGTGTCACAGCTTGGCATCTTCCATTGGGCGGTGGTGGTCGCGGGCACGTGGGCGGAATTCATCCTGCCGCTGCTGATCGTGATCGGGCTGTTCACCCGGCTGGCCGCCCTTGGCATGATCGGGTTTGTGGTCGTGCAATCCCTGACCGACCTCTACGGTCACGGCGGGATCGCCCATGCCGAGACCTTGGGCGCGTGGTTTGACCGTGTATCAGACAGCGTTATCCTCGATCAACGCGCGTTCTGGATGCTGGTGCTGGTGACGTTGGTGATCAAGGGCGCAGGCGCACTGTCGTTGGACCGCATCCTGTCGCGGCAGGTTTTGGGCGCCTCCGCCGCTGCCTGACCCCTTGCACATGTGCCCCTAACCTATATCTGTGACGCAGGTATAGTTGCGGAGGCGACATGGCAGATCGGACCATTCTACGGATCAGCGGCGCGGATGCGCGTCACTTCCTGCAAGGGCTTGTGACCAATGACGTAGAGCGTCTGGATCAGGGGCTTGTCTATGCGGCCATGTTGACACCGCAGGGCAAGTATCGCGCTGATTTCTTTATTGTCCCCATGGGGACAGATATCCTTTTGGATGTCGATGCAGCGCTCGCTCCAGGCCTGAAACAAGCACTGACGATGTATAAACTGCGCTCTGCCGTTGAGATCGACGAGACGGATCTTACCGTCGCGCGCGGTCTTGGCCCTGTGCCGGACGGGGCCTATGCCGATCCGCGCGATCCAACAATGGGATGGCGCGCCTATGACGGCCGACAGGGCGATGCGGATGTCGACTGGGACGCAGTGCGCGTTGCGGCAATCGTGCCCGAAAGCGGCGTGGAACTGACGGCAGACAGCTTTATACTTGAAATGGGGTTTGAACGCTTGCACGGCGTTGATTTCCGCAAGGGCTGCTATGTCGGTCAGGAAGTGACCGCGCGGATGAAGCACAAGACAGAGCTGCGCAAAGGTTTGGCGCAGGTGGACATGTCCGCGCCTGTTCCGGTGGGAACAGAAATCCTGGTCGGTGAAAAGTCAGCGGGCACCGTGTTCACACAAGCCCAAGGGCACGGGCTGGCCTATCTGCGGTTCGACCGGGCCACCGGCGACATGAGCGCGGGCGACGCAGAGGTGCGGCTGACCCAGAAGGGATAGGCCGCGCGACATTGACCCATCGTCGACCTTTGGACACGCCATGTCCCCACGCCGGCATACACCAGCAAAAAGGCCCCCTGATGAACGTCAGGAGGCCTTTTGTCATTTCTAAATATGCGAAACTTTGAGAGACGTCTCAGCCAAGTCCCACGATCAGGCGCGTTCTGAATATTCCATCGTTTCGGTGTTCACGATGATCAACTCATCCTGGCCCACGAAAGGCGGCACCATGACCTTGACCCCGTTATCAAGGATCGCCGGTTTAAAGCTGTTGGCGGCGGTCTGGCCTTTGACGACCGGTTCGGTCTCTTCGATCTTACAGGTCACTTTCTGCGGCAGCGTCGCGTTCAGCGCCTCGGCTTCGTGGAATTCCACGAGAATGGTCATACCATCTTGCAGGAAAGGACGACGTTCGCCCAGAATATCCGCGGGCAATTCAACCTGATCGTAGGTTTCGGTGTCCATGAAAGTCAGCATGCCATCGGTTTCATACAGAAACTGCATGTCCTTCTGTTCCAGCCGGACGCGTTCAACCTTGTCCGCCGAACGGAAGCGTTCGTTGAGCTTGGACCCGTTGCGCAGGTTCTTCATCTCGACCTGTGCAAAGGCCCCGCCTTTGCCGGGTTTGACATGGTCGACTTTGACTGCGGCCCAAAGACCGCCATTATGCTCCAGCACGTTACCGGGGCGAATCTCGTTTCCGTTGATCTTTGGCATGGCAAAACTTTGGCAAAAGGTTGATGGATTTGTGAGCGTCCCTATATCTTGCTGATGACACGCTGTCCAGACAACCAGATATCGTGGCATACCCCTAAAAAGCTATGCGTTTTGTGCATAAAAGGTATGCAATTATAGGGTATCCGAATCGACTGGAATACGCCATAACGAGCTTCACGCCGGAAAACACAAGAGCAATAATCACAGGACGGATCATGAAAGATTTCGTTGACGGTACCGCGTTCAACGCAGAGCAAGGCAATCGCGCACGCAAACTGTTTGCTGCCGTGGTGCTTGCCGCATTGGACGATGCGATTGCAGACGACAAGAAATATGGCAACGGGCCAGAACAAATCGCCCGCTGGGCGCGTTCGCGCGACGGGCGCGAAGTTCTGAGTTGTGCCGGGATCGACCCCAATGAACGGGTTGTTTCCGGGCTGATGGACTTTGTGGGCAAAGGTGTTCGTACCTCGGTTGCGCTGTCGCGCGAAGAAAGCGAACGTCGCAATGCTGCCTCGCAACAGGCCGAAGCTGCTTAAGACTTTGACGTAATAATGCTGCTATTAGAAAGCGCGCCCCTTGGGGCGTGTTTTCTATTTTACGCACTCATTTTGAATCAAATATTTGGCTACAACGGCTTTGCAGCCTAAGCCACGGGCATCAGTCGAACTGCTGCGAAATCAGCATGCGGTGGATCTCGCGGCGCACGAGTTTGCGCACATTGCGTGTGATCCGTTCGCCCAGCGCGCCCTGAAGCTCCTGACGTACAATCTCACTGATCAAGGCGCGCAACATATCTTCGTCAAGATCAAGCGTGGTTGCGTCGTCGTGCACCGCTGACGGCAGCGGAGCATCCAACGCAACTGGTTCTGGCACCGTCTCTGTGACAGGATCAACGGAGAGGTCCATTTTCTGCGCGTCCGGCGTCTGTAACTTTGGCCAGGCATCCTGCGCATGCAGGACGTTTGACGGCGCAGACATGTCTTCGTCCTCGACATGTTCGAACGGCGCAGCATCGGGCCACTCCATCGGTTCGGACGCAGCGGCCAGATCATCGGCATCCGGGCGGTCGCGCTCTTCTTCGAATTCTTCGGTATCGCGGGCGACAAGCCTGCCAAGGGCCGCCACCTTGTCTTCCAGAGTCAAAAGCGGTGCCGGTTCGGGATCGGCAAAGATGATTGGTTCAGCATAGGCAGATTCGTCTTCGTGAACATCGACGGCCACATGGTCATCGACCGGACCGGTGGACGCGTCAGGGACAGAATCCGGCACATTGTCTTGCCCCACCGGGATGCCCGTCAGCGCGGCCCAGTCTTCTTCAAAGCTTTCATATGTCTTGGCAGATGCCTCTTCGTCGTCGGCCTGCGAGGCGACCTGTGCACCCTCCTGCCCAGAGCCCAGGGCTGCCGTGACCTCTTGTTCGATCAAGCGGTTCAACGCGCCCCGCGATGCAATGTCTTCACCTTCAGGCTGTTCCTGCTTTGGCAACGCGGCCTCGCCCCGCGCCTCATCTGCGACCAAATCGTCAATATCCGGGAATGCACCTTCGACATTGCCGAACTCTGCAAGGCGTGCCGTCCCCGGAATATCTTCGATCGCGCGTTCGCCGACCTGAACCGGAATGTCGACAATCGGTTGAGTGAGCAACACTGGCTTTGACACGGGCTGTTGCGGCGGTGGCACATCGTCCTTGACCCGTTGCGCCGGGGTCAAAACCAATCTGCCCGGTTTTTCCGGTTTCGGCGCAACCGGCGCCGCGCGCGCATCCTCGGACACAAGTTTACGAATAGACGACAATACGTCTTCTATTTCCACGTTTTTCACCGGGTCAGACATGGTTCACCACTGCTACCTCTGCAACAGAGTAGCTTGGCCAAGCGTTTCGCACAACAGATGAGGCAAAACTTAGTTTTTTCCGAGTGACTCTAGAACACGATCAAGCTGCTGGCCTTGCTTGCTTTTCTGCGCGGGGCCATCCTTAACCAAGTTATAGTAGCTGACTGGATCATATTGCTGAACGTTGAGGCGCAGATCCGTGGCCGTCAGACGCCCCAATGTTGACAGGACGCGGTAGGCAGCGATGCTTTCATCCACCTCGGCGGAAATGCGCGCCGACCGGGCATTCAGCAGTTCTTGCTCTGCGTTCAGCACATCAAGCGTCGTCCGTGCCCCCAAAGCGGCTTCTTCACGGACACCGCGAAATGCGACGGTCGCGGCACGGACCTGACGATCCGAGGACTCAAGGCTGGCTTGCGCGATTCGCAATTGCGCATAGGCGTTACCGACGTTCTGCGACACTTGATCGACCACTTGATGAAGCTGTCCGCGCGAGCTGTCGCGGTTGGCCATGGCCTGCCGGACCAAGGATGTCAGACGCCCCCCTTGGTAGATTGGCCCGCCCACTTCGACACCGATGGTGCCACCACGCGTGAACCGGTCCGTGTCGGCCCCTTCGGTCAGGCTCAGACGCCCAGCAAGACGAACCGAGGGCTTCATCGCCGCTTCGGCGCGCAAAATGTTGAGTTCGGCTGCGGCCACCTGATGTTGGACCGACTTCACCTGCGGATGGTTGCGAACAGCAATCGATTTGGCTGCATCCACTGACGCGGGCAAATCCGGCAAGCTGCGCACCGGCTCCAACGCGCCTGGCAGCCGCCCGACCACGGCCAGATATTGTTCGCGGGCCACGGTCAACGCGCCTTCGGCGGCGGCCAATTGGCTCCGCGCGGCGGCAAGACGGGCTTCGGCCAGAGAGGTGTCGGTGCGGGTGACTTCGCCCACTTCGAACCGTTCCTGCGCGGCGCGCAATTCCTGAGCAATCAGACGGACGTTGTTTTCACGCAGTGCCACGTTTTCAATGGCGCGGCGCACTTCGAGAAAGGCTTCCACGGCAGACAAAAGCACCTGCTGTTCCACCGAAACAAGTTGCTGACGCGTGCCAAGCACCGCTTCTTTTGCGGTCCCGATGGACAGTTTGCTTTGTCCATTGTCAAACAGCGTCAGTTCCGCATTCAGGCTGGCCGACACCGTGTTGGACACGGTATCGACGATGGTGTTGGCGGTTGACGCGCTGCGGGTGGTGCCGAATTGGCGGGTCGCGTCGGCGGACCACGAAATCACAGGGCGCAGGGCGGCCATGGATTGCGCCACATCTTCGTCTGCTGCGCGCAACACGGCGCGGTTCTGTTCAAGAAGTCCGCTGGTATTGTAGGCACCAATCATGGCATCGGCCAACGTTTCAGCCTTTGCCATGGGTGCGGAAACCGCAAGGCCCAGCGCAACTGCCAACGCCGTCAATTTCATCCGTTTCGCCATTCCTGCTGTCTCCCAAAGACCGGTCGGTGTGTGTCTACGCGGTATCGCGGCCCTAGAGTGCGAATGCCACGTCTTTTGCAAATCCCGGCAGTACCGGAGCGGATGCGTTGAACGCAAAACGCCAGCTGATGTCACCATCGATCTTGTAACCGATTCTGACAACGCCCAGCGCACCTTCCATGAAGACGCAGCCGATGCGCCCACCTTCTTTGATCTGGGATATCAGACTGTCCGGCACCTGTTCCACCGCACCTTGAATAAGGATCGCGTCATATGGCCCATGCTGTGCCGCGCCATCAGTCAACGGCCCGGCATGAACAACAACATTGTCCGCGCCCTGGTCCGACAGGATAGATTGTGCCTCTTCGGCCAGCGCCGCGTCTTCTTCGACCGCGATCACCGCTTCTGCCATCCGCGCCACAACCGCCGATGAATACCCATAGCCCGCACCAATATCGAGAACGAGCTCGTCACCTTCGATGTTCAATGCATCCAGAAGCTTGCCCAAGGTGCGCGGCTCAAGCACCACACGGCCCGGCGCGATCAATATATTTTCGCTGATATAGGCCGCCTCAGCCTGTTCGCGCGGCACATATAATTCGCGCGGCACGGACAGCATCGCGTCGATGATCGGAAACTTGGTCACATCGGAAGGACGCACCTGCGTGTCGACCATCATGGTCCTGCGGGCAGAAAAGTCTGTCATGGGCTAAACTCATCCGTTCAGTTCGCTCGGGGACTTCTGCCATAGCTGACGGCTTTCAGCAATGCGCAGAACGCGCAAAATACTGCCACACGCCAAAGCGTGATGCACCCCCGATATCCGCTTGACGCGCCTTGGCCGACCGCCTAATCACACGTCCAATCCGGCGAGTTGGCGGAGTGGTTACGCAGCGGATTGCAAATCCGTGTACAGGAGTTCGATTCTCCTACTCGCCTCCATTTACTTTCAGTGGCTTAGCAGAATTCAGTCAACCTGGCTGACGCGAGACTAAACAAATGTCTAAACATTCTGCTTTTGTTCCATTCCGGTTCCGGTGATCAAAACCCACCCCTTGGGTGCGCTAAAGTGCTGTTGAGCGCATGGCGTTACGCATCTCAGGTTCTGAGCAATCCATCCGGCACACACCTCGTTCACTAGGGTGTTTGATCCCATGGTTTGATGGTGCGATTCTTTCTCAGGAATGGAAGAAAGCATTATGGGACGAGTTCGTTATGGGAGCGCCACGCCCACGCACGCCGCTAGAGCTGCGATACAGCGATCGCAAGCTTCGCTCGCGTAGCTGAACTAGGTGCTGGGCATCAATCCCAAGACCTGCGCGAAATGGCGCAGCGGGCGACTGTGGAGGACTTGAAGACTGGTCCGCGGGAGCCGCGTTCGACCGTTTTCACCGAAGCGGAGGAGGCCATGGTTGTCGCATTCCGGCGTCATTCGCTAATGTCGTTGGATGAATGCGCTCGGCGCTACATCGATGCCTGCAACGGCATGGCATTTCTCGGTTGCCTGATGTTGAGGGCGACAAACCAAAGCGCCAGAAGTTCAAGCGCTACCCTATCGGCTTCTTCCATATCGACATCGCCAACGTGCAGACCGCCGAGGGGAAGCTGTTCTTGTTCGTCGGCATCGACCGCACGAGCAAGTTTGCCGTGACCCAGTTGGTCGATAAGGCAGATAGGAAGACGGCCTGGGAGTTCCTGCAGCACATGCTCAAAGCCATTCCGTATCAGGTCCACACCGTTCTCACCAACAACGGCATTCAGTTCGCCGAGCAGCGATGGAACCAGAATACCATCTATCCAAGCCCATGCGCTTTGACATGATCTGTGAGACAAATGAGATCGAGCACCGACTGACCAAGCCAAACCATCCGTGGACCAATGGCCAGGTCGAACGAATGAACCGCACGATCAAGGACGCGACGGTCAAGCGTTTCCACTACGATGACCACGACCAGCTGCTCACCCATTTGGCGGACTTCATGGCAGCCTACAACTTCGCCCCCAGGCTCAAAACTCTCAGCGGTCTCGTGCCTCACGAATACATCTGCAAGATCTGGACTTCAGAGCCAGACAGATTCATCCTAAATCCGATCCACCAGATGCCGGGATTGAACACTTAGGTCACTGGATCTGCCGTCTGATAGTCGCGGTCGTTGGGCCCGAAATCGCCGAATTGGAGCGGTTGTCGCGCTCAATCTAATTGCTAACGGGTTTGGATGTGCCGATTGCCAACCTAGTTTATGATCCGCTCCGCGACACTCATGCCTTCGGACAGGCCGGAGGAAGGATAGAGGACCACGCGGTCATTTTCCATCAAACCGTCCATGGCCTGTGCTTCAATACCGTTGTTGGGGCCGATCTGGATGGAGCGCAGCTGGGCCGTTCCATCAACCACAACGAACACCGCCCACGCATCGTGACTTCTGAACAGGGCGCTGGAAGGGACGATCAGGGTGTCTTCCGCCTGCCAAACCACAATCTGCGTTTCCACACGGAACCCATGGCCCAAACCGGCATAGTCGCTTGACGGGCTGGAAAAAGCGATCACGGCATTGACCCGCTGTTCTTCTACCCCGAGGGCCGAGAATTGCGTGACCCCGAACGGGTCCACACGGTCCACCTCGCCAGTCAGTTCTGTGGGACCGCCCCAATCCCCGATGATCACCGGGTCACCAACGGCGACCTGCACCGCATCTGTTGACAGGAGTTCGACAACAACTTCCAGATCGCTCTCGATATTGCCAATTTCCATAATCGGCGCGCCCGCCGGCAAAGTTGTTTCGCTTTGTTGGATGACCCTTAAAACGCGGCCTTCGGCGGGGGCGTGAATCGGAATGTCATCGGACATAGGACGCATTGCGGCGGCCAGTCCGCGATCATCAAAGCCGATCAGCTGCGCTTGGGCATTGGTGATTTCCGCTTCGCGCATAGAAATTGCGGCTTCGGCAGTGTCGACATTGGCCTGTGCAACGCGTGATCTTTGGCGGGCGCTGTCCAACGCAGCGGCACTGGAAATACCCCGCTCAACCAATTGTTCGGTGCGGCCCAGTTCGGTTTGCGCCAGATCACGGTTGGCAAGAGCCGCGTTCAGATCAGCACGGGCCACGCGCAATGCGGCTTGGGACGCATCGACGACGGCCTGTGCCTGTTCGCGTGTCCGCACATCCAACGCAGCAGGATTGGTCGGGCGCATGTGGGCCACGATGGTCTCGCCACGTACAACGGGATCGCCGGGTTGAACGCTGACGCGCTGCAACTGTCCTGCAACAGGCGTGGACACGATATAGGCATCACGCACACGGGTGCGGCCTTCCTCGTCGATGGTCAGTTGCATGGTGCCAACGCGCACCGAGCCCATGTCCACCATCGTCGGCTTAGGCCAAAACGCCACCGTCAATGCGCCACCAACCAGCAGCACAGTTCCGGCGGTCAGGATCAGGCGGGATCGTTTCTTTGCTTTGGCCATAACGGCTACTCCCTCGTTTTCAGGGCGGAAACCAGTTCGGCCCTGTCAATATCACGTTTCACCAGCCAACCAGAGGTCACGGCGGCCCCCAAAACCACCAAGGCGGCGAAGCCATAGCTGGCGGGGTCGAAAATAGCAGGTATCTGGTAAAGCTCGCTTGAGAAGCCTGCGGCAATGCCGAAGGACAGGTAGTAGCCCATGAGGCAGCCAATCGGCAGGGCGATCAGAGTCACGATGGCCAGTTCGCCCAGCAACACGAAGGCCGCTTCGCCCTTGGTAAATCCGATCACCCGCAGGCTTGCCAGATCGCGCGAGCGTTCGGCATAGGCAATGCGCGCGGCGTTGTAGACGATGCCAAAGGTGATCACGAAGGCGATGGCCCCCATAACATAGCGGATGGCACCCGCTCCGGTGTTCATCAGGGTCTGGAAAGCTATTTCCGCCTGAGATTTCAGGCTGACGCCCGCAACGGTCGGCATGTCTTGCAGGGCGGTGTAAATGTCGGTCGCGTAAGCCTCGTCAATCGACAAATAGGCACCCGAGACGCGGTTTGGTTCGCGCAGCGCGCGATTGAGCGCGGCAAGGTCCATATAAGATGGCGACCCCAGCAGGCTTTCGGCCACGGCGGTGACGGGAATCTGCAAGTTTGGCTGGCGTCCTGTCCGCACTTCGAGCGTCAGCACGTCGCCCGGTTGAATATCCAGTTTTGTGGCGAGCGCAGTCGACAACACAATCCCGCCACCCTCCAGCGAGATTTCGGCCAAATCCGCATCCAACGCACGGCTCAGACGGGCATCGGGGGCAAGCCCACTGACAACACCGCGATGGGTGGCAAGCCCGTTGCGCAGCACAGCAGGCACATGGCGCACGGGCTCAACAAAAGCCACGCCTTCCATCCGACGCAATTCGAAAATCGTGGCCTCGGATGCCGCATGTGTAAAGCTTACGGTGACATCGCTGCGATCCACCACATTGAAGGTCAGATCAATCGTGCGGTCAAAGCCCGCGTATATCGTGATCATCGACACGCTCAGCGCCATGCCACAGGCGATACCAATCATCGCTCCTGCCATACGTCCAGGTTGCCGCGTGATCCGGCGTAAAACCATGCGCGATGGCTGATCGAGAAAGCGGTTCATCATGTGACCGAGGCGCCCTGTGCGGCTGTAATCGGCGGGGGCAGGTGCGCGCATGGCGGCGGCAGGCGTCAGGGCGAAGACGCTGCGCAACACCAGAAGGCCACCAGCAGAGGCCGACAGGATGCTGACGCCCACGCCCGTGACGAAGGACGCAGGATCAAGCTGGAACACCAGAAACGGGAACTTGAAATAGGCGACATACACTTGGATCAGCGCACGCCCGCCCGCGATGCCCATCAGGCATCCCGCCAGCGCGCCGCCGATGGCGATGGCCAGCACCAGTTTGAAGCAATGCACACCCACCTCCGAATTGGTATAGCCGAACGCTTTCATCAGCCCGATCTCCTCGCGCTCGGACTGCACCATTCGGTTGATCACGATGTAGAGAAGGAAGGCCGCGACAGCGAGGAAGATGGGCGGCACACCCAAGGCAGCGGCTTCCAGCCCGCCGATTTCCTCGCTCACAAGCTGGTTGGAGGCTTGATCTGCCAGTGGATAAGCACCGGTCCCGCCATACGGGTCAAGAATGCGGTCAACCGCGTCCAGAACTGCTGCCTCGTTTGCGCCGCGCGACAGGGACAGCAGCGCCTCGTTGAAAGCCCCGTCCATGTCATAGGCCGCCGCCAGCGCCGAGCGGCTCATCCAGATGACACCAAAACGGGCGTCGTCGGGGATCAATTCACCGGGGGCGGTCGTGTACAGAAATTCCGGTGCTTGCGCGAGGCCGACGACCTGAAAGCCGCGCCTTGCGCCGTTCATCGTGGCACTGATCTGGTCGCCGGGGCGAATACCATGGGCCTTGGCAAAGGCCTCTAGCAACATGATTTCATCCGAATGATCACTGTCGATCATCCGCCCATCGGTCAGGAACACGTCGTTTAAGCGCGGTGCGCGCAGATCAGGCAGGGACACAGCCTGCGCCTGCACAGGTAAATCAAAGTCGACCACATCAATGAGGGCAGCCCCGACCACGCGCGGCTCTACCGTGCTGACACCATCAATCGCCGCCAGCCGTGTTGCCAACCTATCCGGTGCGCGGGTGACGGGGGCAAACACCTCGGCCAAACGGTAGCGTTCGTAATAGGCGCTGCGGGTTTCGTTCAGAGACGTGACCAGCCCCGACATCATCACCAACATGCCGACGCCCACGGCAATCACCATGCCGATGGCAAAAGCCTGCCCCTTCATGCGCCACAAATCACGCAGGAGTTTATGATCAAGCGGGTTCACCAGTCGATCTCTTCGGGGGTGAGTTTCGTCTTATTCACGACGATTTCGCGGATGGCCCCATCGGCGAAATGGATCACACGGTCGGCCATGGCCGCTTGGGACGCGGCGTGGGTGACGATCAACACGGTCGCACCCAGCGTTTCGTTCACGTCTTTCAGCACATTCAGAACGGCGCGGCCTGTAGTGCTGTCGAGCGCGCCGGTTGGTTCATCGCAGAATAGCACAGTCGGGTTCTTCGCAACGGCGCGCGCAATCGCCACGCGCTGCTGTTCGCCACCCGAAAGCTGGGCTGGAAAATGATCGACCCGTTCGCGCAAGCCGACCATAGCAAGGGCTTCGTCGGGCTCCATCGGATCACGCGCAATCTCGGTCACAAGCTCGACGTTTTCGCGGGCGGTGAGGCTGGGCATCAGGTTGTAGAATTGAAAGACAAAGCCAACGTGGTCACGGCGATACATCGTCAGTTGCTTGTCGGTCATTTCTGACAGGTTCTGATCCTGAAAGAAGGCGTCCCCTTCAGTCGCGCGGTCCAAACCGCCGATGATATTCAGCAAAGTTGATTTTCCGCTCCCGGACGGTCCCAGCAAGACAACAATCTCGCCCTGCGGAATATCCAGATCAACGCCGCGTAGCGCATGAACAGCAGACCGCCCTTCACCATAAACTTTCGTGAGGCCCTTGGTTGAAAAGGTGGTCTTTATCATTGCGGCCTCATCGTTCATTTATAATTGAACATACTGGACAAATAAGGCGACCAACACTACTTTGTCAACATTGTGCGACACAAGGAGACGTAACGTGACGACCGCAGATCAGATCAAATCCGCCGCGTCCGCGCGCGCAGATTTCATCGAAAGAATTGGCATGATCGCACAATCGGAAGGGTTGCCGCGCATTGCAGGCCGTGTGTTGGCCATGCTGCTCTATGATGGCGAACGGGTCTCGTTCGGACATCTTGCGAAAGCGCTTCAAGTCAGTCGCGGCAGCATCAGTTCAAGTGTTCGAATGCTCGAAAGCCAACAGCTGATCAAACGTGTCGCCAAGGCAGGCGACAGGCAGGATTACTTTCAGGTGGTCGACAACGCGTTTGCAAACATGGTCGAGGCATCTGCCGCCCGGGCGCGTATGGCAGCCGCAGATATCGAAGACTCGTTGAATGACATTCCCGCGTCCGAAACAGGCCCACGTGAGCGCGTCGCCAGTTATGCGGCCTTCTACCGCGCGATGGACGACGGCCTGAAGGCGACCGCCGAAGCCCTTCGACGCAAGGACTAGGCGGTATCTCTGCGAGGAGATACAGACGACTACCCTACAAAGATAGCAGCCGCTTTGGTCTGCTTTATGCTCGGAGTTTGTTACCTTGTGTCAGTGACAAAGACACGCCCTCACGCTGCTTCAACCGTGACACCATCGCCAGCAGATTATCAGCGCGCGGGTTGCCCTTGGCGCTGAGCATCCGCATCAGGCTCTTGGGGTCTTTGTCCATGTCTCGCGCCAAGGCCTCAAACCCAACCGTCGCGTTCACGTAGTCGCGCAGCAGCACTTTGCCGGTCTCCAGATCCCCGCTGAGCATCGCTTCTATGGCTTCGCGGAACAGACCCGCCCGAAACTCAGGATCGCGCTCAGCTCGGGCTTTGATCGTGTCTTTGAAGTCTTTCGTCAGGGGCATGTCAGTCGTCTTTCTCTTTGCGGGCCTTGTAGTCGTCCCAATACGCTTTGGCCTGCTTGATGCCCTTTGACTGGCGCTTTTTCGTGCCGCCGCAGAGCAAGATCACAAGCGTATCGCCGTCTTGGCCAAAATAGACGCGGTAGCCGGGGCTGAAGGTGATGCGCCGCTCTGAACCCCCCTGCCCTACTGGCTTCACGTTGCCAATTTTTCCGGTCTCGATCCGTGCTCGCGCCGTCCGCACCTTCAGTGCCGCCGCCGTATCCAGACCATTGAACCAATCGTCGAACGGTGTTTTCCCCGCCTCGGTGTCAAAGACAACAAGCTTATTCACTGGAGTTATTGATAACACATACGTTACCATTTGTCGATCGTTTTTGCCCCTTCAATGCGTCAGCCCCCGATCCATCTCAACTTCACGCCTGTCTAGCTCTGGGCCTGTCGCGCTTTCGTGCCGCGACAGGCCCAGTTTGCAGCTGAGCAACTGCGCACAACATCATCTCATCCTTCGTCTCGGTGCTTCTGCACCGGGCAATTCGGTGCTAGCCATTGCCAAGATGCGCGACACCACACCCACGATCCTTTCGACCGTCTCAAGCCAGTTCATCGACGACTGGCTTGTCGCCTTGCGCGCGCTGTGCTCGGACGCGCAGATGGACGCGCTTTTGCAACGATCGGGGCTGGCCACAGACCAAAGCCAGCGCCATGGCCGGGTAACATTGGACCAGATCGTGGGCCTTTACCAACTGGCGGCCGTGGAAACCGGCGACGAGATGATGGGCCTTTGGGATCGCCCGATCCGGCCCAGAGCGTTGCAGCATCTTTTGACCACCGTGCGCGAAGCCACGTCGTTGCCATCGGCGCTCTATCGGTTTTCGACCTTCTGGAACCTGCTTCTGGACGACTACCAGTTCGACCTGACAGAAAGCGACACCGCGCTGGTTCTGACCCTGACACCACAAGGCGACCCGCGCGTGCAGCGCTTTGGCCACATGCTCATTCTCAAGCTGGCGCACGGGTTGATGTCGTGGCTGGCCGGGCACGAAATTCCTGTCAAAGCTGTCAGCTTTGTCTTTGACGCCCCTAAATTCGAACAGGATTACGCAATCATCTTTCCCGCCCCGCTGCTGTTTGGACAGGCCGCGACATCGCTGACCTTTGATCCGCGCGCGCTTGGTCCCGTGCAGGCGCGCAGCACCGTGGATCTCGACCGTTTTCTGCAAAACGCCCCTCGGGACTGGATCTTCACCAGTTCGCGCGAACACACGCAATCGCTTCGGGTCCGCACACATCTGGGCCAAACCGGATGGGACAGTGCCACCCTGACCCAAACCGCACAGGCCATGCACGTCACGCCGCGCACCCTGATCCGCAGGCTGGAAGCCGAAAGCACGTCGTTTCAGGCTATCAAGGACGCGCTGCGCCGCGACATTGCGATCCGCGATTTGCAGGCGGGGCGCAAAAGCATCGAAGCCATCGCGCTGGATGTCGGGTTTTCATCTGCCGCCAATTTCCATCGGGCGTTTCAGCGCTGGACCGGTGGCACGCCCAGCGCCTACCGCCGCAAGCAGACACCAGGCTGCTGATTCTGTCACTTTCGGACAGTGGCCTGTCACGCCAAGAGATAGAGCGCGTGGGTCGATGCCTCTATAACGCTCATAGACACAGAAAACCGAACGGGCGAACCCTGTTTTGCCCACGTCGCCCTATCCAGAGGATATCGCGATTTTTGATACTGCACCATCTTGGAAAGGTCCGATAATGACAGACAAGCTCGCCACGATATTGCAAGCGGCACGCGATCACGCCGAACAGGTCATCCTGCCCAATATCGACGCGTGGAACGCCGCCAAGACATGGCCGCGCGACGCGTCAGACAAGGCCGGGGCTGCGGGCCTGACCGGGCTTTACGCCCCCGTGGAATTCGGTGGTCAAGGTTTGCCCCTGTCTGAAGGCATTCAGGTTTACGAACAGCTTGGCCTGGCGGACGGCGCCTATGCCTTTGCACTGTCGATGCACAACATCTGCACTTTTGCAGGCTGCGGGTATGGGACGGATGCGTTCAAGGAAAAATGGGCGCGCGATCTGACATCTGGTCGCAAACTGGCCAATTTTGCGCTGACCGAACCGCAATCGGGATCTGACCCGATGCAGATGTATACCCGCGCGACGATCAATGGCGATGGCACCTGGACGATCAGCGGATCAAAAGCCTGGGTCAGCCTTGCGACCGAGGCGGACGTCTACTTCACCGTGGTCAAGACCAGCGATGCGCCCGGCCACAAGGACATGGCGATGATCGCCATTCCCGCAGACGCGCCCGGTGTCAGCTTTGGTCCGCTTTACGACACACCGTCCTATAACTTCCTGCCCATGTCCGAAATGTATCTCGACAAGGTTGTGGTCGATGAGGCCAACATCATCCTGCCCGTTGGCCAAGGCCTGCAAGGGTCATTGATGGCGATTGACATCGCACGGGTGTCGATCGCATCCGGCTGCTGTGGCCTGATGCAATCTGCGCTGGACACCGCACTGTCTTATTCCAAAAACCGCAAGATGTTTGGCGGCAAGAACCTTGATCTGGACGGCATCCAGTGGATGCTTGGCGAAGTGGCGACCGATCTTGAAGCGTCCAAACTGCTCTACCGCAAAGCCGCCGAAGCGCTAGGCACACCCGAAGGCCCGCTGATGGCGGCACATGCGAAACGCTTTGTCCCGGATGCCGCCGTCAAAGCGGCGAACACCTGCACCCAAGTTCTGGGCGGTATGGGCCTTTTGCAGCCATACGGATTGGACCGCCTGTCACGGCTTGCCCAGATGCTGCGGATCGTGGACGGCACCACCGAAATCAGCCGTGTCGTGATTGGCCGCGCGTTGCAGAAACGCGCAGCGGCCCTGCCCGATCTGCCGGTCCCCAAAGGCTTTGGCGAAACCTGAACCAAACAGAGGTCACGCCACACATAACTGCGGCTGTATCGCGTGTTGCGTGACCTTGTCCCCCTGCCTCTCATTTCGACCTTGGAATTGCTCCGTGTTTTGGTAATGCTCGTCCGATCATCCCTCCAGCACAGTGCTTCGCCGAATGACGCAATACGACTACATCCTCATCGGCGCGGGTTCTGCCGGGTGCGTGCTGGCCGAACGGCTAAGCGCCTCGGGCCGGCACTCTGTCCTTGTCCTTGAAGCGGGCGGTCGCAGCCTGACCCCGTGGGTGACCCTGCCTGTCGGCTATGGCAAATCCTATTTCGATCCAGCCGTGAACTGGAAATACGAGACCGAACCCGACACCGAATTGGCAGGGCGCAAAGCCTATTGGCCCCGTGGCAAGGTGGTCGGCGGGTCCGGTGCGATCAACGCGCTGGTCTACGCGCGCGGACTGCCCGGCGATTTCGACGACTGGGCCGCCTCGGGGGCAACCGGATGGGATTGGCCCACCGTGCGCGCCACCTATGACGCGCTGGAAACCCGCGTGGGCGTGGATGGGCGCAAGCAGGGCACCGGGCGACTGCATGTGCAAGACGTGTCAGATCAGATCCACCCGGCCAATCGCCACTATTTCGCCGCCGCCAAGGAATTGGGCTTGCCCGCAACGGACGACATGAACGGCCCCGATGCAGAAGGCGCGACCATCTACCAGATCAACACGAGCGGTGGGCGGCGGATGCATTCCGCGCGCGCGCATCTGCGGCCTGCGCTCAAACGCGCAAACGTGCGGCTGATGACAGGCGCCTTGGTTGAGAAACTGATCTTTGAGGGCACCCGCGCCGTGTCAGTGCAACTGCGCCGCAAGGACCGTGTTGAAACCATCCGCGCCACCCGCGAGATCATCCTGTCAGCGGGCAGCGTAACGTCGCCCCGGCTCTTGCAACTTTCGGGGATTGGCCCCGCAGATCTGCTTCGGTCGAACGGCATCACGCCACTGATCGACAATGCCGCTGTGGGTGGAAACCTTCAGGATCATCTTGGCGTCAACTACTATTTCCGCGCCACGGAACCAACGCTGAACAATGTGCTGCGCCCGTTCCACGGCAAGGTCCGCGCGGCTCTTGAATATGCGCTGCGACGGCGCGGCCCGCTTGCGCTGTCGGTCAACCAATGCGGCGGGTATCTGCGGTCACACCCCAGCCTCGACCGGCCCGACCAGCAGCTTTACTTCAACCCGGTCACCTATACGCTGACCCCAAACGGCAAACGCACCGTTGTGCAGCCCGATCCGTTTCCGGGCTTCATCATCTCCTTCCAGCCCTCGCGTCCGACCAGCCGAGGCCGCATCGACATCCGCAGCAGCGATCCCGCCGCCGCCCCGCTGATCCAGCCCAATTCGCTTAGCACACCAGAGGATTGCGCGCAGGTCATCGCAGGCGGGCTGTTGTGCCAAAGCCTCATGAAGACGGCAGCCCTGACCGGGCTGGTCGAGGCAGCGATGAACCCTGACCTGCGCCGCATGTCGCCCGATGACATCCTTGCCGATTTCCGCGAACGCGGCAGCACGGTGTTCCACCCGGTCGGCACCTGCCGGATGAGCGCCGAGGCCAAGGGCGCGGTCGTCTGTCCGCGCCTTAAGGTGCACGGGGTGGCGGGCCTGCGCGTGGTGGACGCATCGGTTTTTCCCAATATCACCTCGGGCAACACAAATGCGCCGACAATGATGCTGGCGCACCGCGCCGCAGACCTGATCCTTGAGGACGCCATATGACCCTGCCCTATTCCCCCTCCGGTGCGGTGCCCGTGGGCTATGACCGTGGCAAGGATGACACCGGCCCCCGCATCCGCAAGATTGAAACGTTCTGCACTCCTATGGTTGGGTTTGTGCGCGTCACCGCCGAAGACGGCACCACAGGATGGGGGCAGGTGTCGACATATAACAGCGATCTGACCTGCGAAATCCTGCATCGTCAGGTGGCCCCCTGGGCCTTGGGGCGCGGGATGGACGCGCTGGAGGATGTGATCGCCGAGGTGCCCCTGCGCGAACATAAATTTCCGGGCACCTATCTGTGCCGGGCCATGGCGGGGCTCGACACCGCGGTATGGGATTGGCGCGGCAAGGCCGCAGGCAAACCCGTGGCGGCACTGCTCGGCGGCACGTCGGGTCCGATCCGCGCCTATGCATCGTCGATGCGCCGCGACATCTCCCCCGAGGACGAGGCCGCGCGCCTGATTGCGCTGCGCGACACCAAGGGGTTTGACGCGTTCAAGGTGCGTGTGGGCGCCGAATGTGGACAAGACCGCGATGAATGGCCGGGTCGGACCGAGGCGATCATCCCTGCGATCCGCAGCGCCCTTGGCACAGAGGCCGCCCTTTTGGTGGATGGCAATTCAGGCTTCAGCTCCGCCCGTGCGATCACCGTGGGACATATGCTCGAAGATCACGGCTACGGGCATTTTGAAGAACCCTGCCCTTATTGGGAAATGGAACAAACCGCCGAAGTGACGCGCGCCCTGTCAATCAACGTGTCAGGCGGCGAACAGGATTGGGATCTCCAGCACTGGAAACGCATGATCGCCCTGCGCGCTGTCGACATCATCCAACCTGATATCCTTTATCTGGGCGGCATCACCCGCAGCATGCAGGTGGCACGTATGGGACACGCGGCGGGCTTGCCCTGCACGCCCCATTGCGCCAACCTGTCATTGGTGACGCTGTTCACCATGCATCTGCTGCGCGCAGTGCCCAATCCGGGTAAATATCTCGAATTCTCGATCGAGGGCGCGGACTACTACCCATGGCAGGACCACCTGTTTGTCACCGATCCCTATACGATCACCAACGGCCAAGCGACGGTCACAGACGCACCTGGCTGGGGTGTTGAGATCCACTCAGACTGGCTCGCCAAATCCCGCTACGGCTGTAGCGAAATGCACTGACAAGGCAGCGTACGAAACGCTGCCCGCCCCCAGACCCTATTGATCCGGTGCGTTCGGGAAAAAGAGCTGTTGATCAGCCACTGTGTACCCGGCGATGGCGTCTTGGCCATCTTCCGAGACCAGCCAATCGGCAAAGGTCTGGGCCGCCGCGACGTTCACGTTGGGGCATGTGACCGGGTTCACCGGGATCACGCCATATTGGTTGAACATATCCTCATCGCCCTGCACCGCGATGATGTAGTCCTGCTTGTTGCCAAAGGTGATCCAGGTGGCGCGGTCCGTCATGACATAGGCGCCCATGCCAATCCCGGTATTGAGCGTCGCCCCCATGCCTGAGCCTGTTTCGCGGTACCATTGCCCGGATGCGGCTGTGGGGTCGACCCCGCTGGCAGACCACAGCGACAGCTCTTTCTTATGTGTGCCGCTGTCATCCCCGCGCGACGCGAACAGCGCGGCTTTTTCGGCGATCTGCGCAAGCGCGCCTTGCACATCGGTCATGCCCACAACACCTGCCGGGTCCGCTGCGGGGCCAACAATGACAAAGTCATTATACATCAGGTCCATGCGTTCTGTGCCGAAACCGGCGGCGACAAACGCCTCTTCGGATGCCTTGGCATGCACCAATAGCACGTCACCATCGCAGTTCTCGGCGTTCTTGATCGCCTGCCCGGTGCCCACGGCCACGACATTGACCTGAATGCCGGTCTTGTCCTGAAAGATCGGCAGCAGGTACTCATAGAGCCCCGAATTCGCTGTCGATGTTGTGGATTGCACAATGATGGACTGGTCCTGCGCCCAAGCGGCGCCCGTCAAAAGCAGCGCCACTGCGCCTGCGCCAAGTGTCTTTCCAAGCATTTCGATCTCTCCCTCGTGTGGTCTTGGAGTGTCAGACGACAAGTTTGCCGTTCAGGTAATCCCGTGCCGCGTCGCTTTGCGGGTCGGGGAAAAAGTCGGTCGCTTTTGTGTGTTCTGCGACGCGCCCACGATGCACGAACACGACATCATCCGCCATGCGCCGCGCTTGGCCCACGTCATGGGTGACAAAGATGATCCGCACCCCCCGCGCGCGCGCGTCGCGCACAATGGCTTCGATCGCCAGCACCGAGGCCGGATCAAGACTGGCAGTGGGTTCATCCAGAAACAGCACCTCGGGATCAGTGGCCAGGGCGCGCGCCAGCGCCAGCCGCTGTGCTTCGCCGCCGGACAAAAGTCGCGCGGGCTGATCGGCTTTATGTGCCAGCCCAACATGCTCCAACAGGTCCGCAGCGCGCGCACGGCCCTTGCCACGGGCCTTGAGGACAAAATCGATATTCGCCACCACAGAACGCCGCAACAAGACAGGTTTCTGAAACACCAAAGCCTGCCGTGCTGTCACCTGTCCTGCATTCTGCCCGCCCCACGCGATAGTGCCCGCTGTGGGCTGCATCAATCCGTGCAACAGCTTGAGCAGCAGGCTCTTGCCTGATCCGTTTTGCCCCATGATCATCGTGCAGCCCGAAGCCCCGAGATCAAGCGAGACCCCATCCAGAACAGTCACAGTTCCAAACCGCAAGACAACATCCCGCACCGCCAAAGGCAGAAGTGGCGCGCTGTGCTGCGCCCGCGCCATGCGCCCTGAATGGATCATTGCCGAGTCAGACATAGGCTTGCCGCGCCGCGGTCATGCGCACCGATTGCACCGCCGCATTCACACCAAGTGCAATCACCAGCAGTATGATCCCCAGCGCCAGCGCCAAGGCCAGATCCCCCTTTGATGTTTCAAGCGCGATGGCGGTAGTCATAACCCGCGTCAGGTGGTCGATATTGCCACCGACAATGATCACAGCGCCCACTTCGGCCACAGCACGGCCAAACCCGGCAAGGCCCACGGTCAACAGCGAATAGCGCGCATCCCACAGCAGGGCCTGCACAGTTTGCAGACGCGTCAGGCAGAAAGACCGAAACTGGTCGGCATATTCGGTGTGCAGATCCTCCAGAACCTGCCGCGACAGCGCCGCCACGATAGGCGCAATCAGGATCGTCTGTGCAATGATCATCGCCGTCGGGGTATAGAGCAGCCCCAGAAACCCCAAAGGCCCGGATCGGGACAGGTGCAGGTAGACCAACAGCCCCACCACGACCGGCGGCAGACCCATCAGAGCATTCATCACGATGAGAACCGCACCGCGCCCCCGGAACCGGCCAATCGCCACAAGCGCCCCAATGGGCAGGCCAATGACGCAGGCAATCACAGTGGCCGTAAGGCTGACCCGCAAGGACAGCAGCACGATCTCCAATAGGTCCGCATCACCAGAGAACACCAGCGCGAGGGCAAGTCCAAGGGCGTCACCGATGCTTTGCAAAATTTCCCCCAATGCGCATAATTTACGGACGAACCGAAGCTATGCAGCTTTGGAGGAAAAAATTCAAGACCGGGGTTGTGGAAATTATCAGCCGATTTCAGAGCGTAAAGACCGAAAGCTTACAAGAAACGCATGCAAGTGACTGCATATTTTCCGAGCATGCATCAGCCTGGCCAACCTTGGCCCTCAACCGCCACCCGTATCAGCTTTGCGCCGAAACCTGATATCCCGGCGCAGCGACGGCCTGCACCGTTGTGATCGGCTCCACACCGATCCAGGTGGTGCGTTCGATCACAAACAATGCGCTGCCCTCGGGGGTGGACAAATGCTTGGCGCTTTCGCCTTCGGCAGGCAGTGCCGAGAACCGAACATCAAGACGGCTGTAGGGCTTGTTGCGTACCAACCATTCATTGGCGCTCTGGACAGTCAGATCGACCTCCATAATCCCCGGCGTTGACCGCAGATCGACCCAACGGTCCTCAAAAATAAACGGGCGATTGTCTGCAAGATGCAACGCTTTGACCCGCAGCATCTTGACCGCCGCCTGAATGCCGAACCGCGCCATGATGGTCAGCGGCGTTTGCTCGACCGAGCGTCGGATCAATTGGTAATCATACTTGCTGCCGCGTTGCTCGACCTCGCGGCGGGTGATCGGAATGTCAAAGGTCGCCCGTGTGACCGGATCCGCCAGAACATGCGTGCCGCCCTTGCGTTTGCGTTCAACCAGCCCACTTTGAGACAGGTCCTGCATCGCCCGGTGCACCGTGGTGCGCGCACAGCCCAGATCCTGCGCAATATCTTCGTCGCGCGGCAACCGGTCTCCCGGCGCATAGGTTCTGTCCAGAATCCGCGCACGAATGTCGTCGCGTACATCTGTCCAAGAAAGGCGGGGCTGGTCCTTCAAACACGCGTCTCCAACTGCATCATCATCTTTGTGAAATCGTAAATTATCGCGTCGCGCCGGATATGGCGACCCTCTTTGACCACATGCCGTCCCGCGCTCCAGACATCGCGCAGGCTTGGCTGTCCTGCGGCAAAGATCAAACTGTCCAAAAGCGCGTCCCCGTCCCGGTTGCACAGCCATTGCGTGTCCGTCTCGAGCCCGATCAGATCCGCCCAAGCGCCCGGCGCAATCCGGCCATTGTCGCGGCCTCCGGCCTGCGCACCACCGCGCACCGCAGCATCAAACATCACGCGCCCCGTAGACCGGTCCTGCGTGGCCAAAGCCGCGCGGGACAGGTCGCGCAACCGCTGCGAGTATTCCAATGTCTTCAGCTCTTCGAACAGCGAAATCTGGATGTTGGAATCCGACCCAACACCAATCCGACCACCCTGCCCCAGATAGCGCGTGCCGTTGAAGATGCCGTCGCCAAGGCTCGACTCGGTCAGTGGGCACAGCCCGGCCACCGCCCCCGTCGCGGCAAGCGCATCGGTCTCAATATCCGTCATCTGTGTGCAATGGATAAGACACCAGCGGTCATCCACCGCGTGATTGGCCAGCAGCCATTCGGTGGGACGCGCCCCAAGATGGGCCAGCACCTCGTCCACCTCAGCCACCTGTTCGGCCAGATGCATATGGATCGGCCCGGTCGGCGCGTGTTCGAGCATCTCGCGCAAGCCGTTCGGGTCCACCGCCCGCAACGAATGCGGTGCCATGCCGCCAGTGAAATCCGCAGGCCCGCGCGTCAGCGCGACCATCGCAGCACCGTGCAGGCGCAGGAATCGGTCAGGATCATTGTCGAACCGGCGCTGCCCGCCCTGCAAAGGTCGCAGATCACAACCGCCAAATTGGTACATCACCGGCAACAAAGTAAGGCCAATCCCGGTATCGATCGCCGCCGCGATGATGCGGTCCGACATCTCGGACAGCGTCGCATAGGGCACGCCGCCCACATCGTGATGCAAGTAATGGAATTCGGCCACGGCACCATAGCCCGCCTCCAGCATCTCCATATAAACCAGCGCCGCGATGGTCTGCACATTCTCCGGCGTCAATTGGTCAAGGAACTGGTACATCAATCGCCGCCAGCTCCAAAAGCTGTCGCGCGGGTCCGGCCCGCGCGCTTCGGTCAACCCGGCCATTGCACGCTGAAACGCGTGGCTGTGCAGGTTCACCGGCGCGGGCAACAACAGATCAACGCGCTGCGTGGGTGCGGACACCTGGGGCCCCACCTGAGCGATTCGGCCATCTGCACCGATGGCGACCTCGAAATCACGGTGCCAACCATCAGGCATAAGCCCCTGTTTTGCGTGAATGATCTGCACAATAACAACTCCATTGACATATTATGTAGGGACATATTAACCATATGTAGGTTTTAAAACAAGGAGTCTGCATGCTGGCGCCATTCGTCCTCACCGGGATCACAGCGGCAAGCCTGTCGCCCCAGACCGAGGGCTATGGGCTTGTACCGGATGCAGCGATTGTTGTGGAAAACGGCCTGATCGCATGGATCGGCACGCAGGCCACTTTACCCGCAGCCTTTGCGGCGCTCCCCAAGCAGGACCAAAACGGACGGCTGGTCACCCCGGCCCTGATCGACTGCCACACGCATATCGTTCATGGCAGCAATCGGGCGCGCGAATTCGAGATGCGGCTGAACGGTGCCAGCTACGAAGAGATCGCCCGCGCCGGCGGGGGGATCGTGTCCACCGTGGCGGCAACACGCAGCGCGAGTGAGGCCGAGTTGTTGCAAAGCGCCCTGCCCCGCATCGACGCGCTGATTGCGCAAGGCGTGGGCACCGTCGAGATCAAGTCGGGCTACGGCCTTGATAGCGAAACGGAACTGAAAATGCTGCGCGTCGCCCGCGCTTTGGAACAGCATCGCCCCATCCGTGTTGTCACCAGCTTTCTGGGCGCGCATGCGGTGCCTGCGGGGACCGATGCCGACAGCTATATCAACGACATTTGTATCCCGACCCTGACCGCCGCCCATGCCGAAGGATTTGTCGACGCGGTGGACGGCTTCTGCGAAGGCATCGCCTTTGACACGGCACAGATCGCCCGCGTGTTCGATGCCGCACAGGCGCTCGGCCTGCCAGTGAAACTGCATGCCGAACAGCTGAGCCATCTGGGCGGAACCGCCTTGGCCGCAAAATACAATGCGCTGTCAGCGGATCATGTCGAATACGCGACCGAGACAGACGCCAAAGCGCTGGCCGCGTCCGGCACCATTGCTGTCCTGCTGCCCGGCGCATTCTACACGATCCACGAAACCCAGGCCCCGCCGGTTCAGGCATTCCGCGACCACGGCGTACCAATGGCCGTGGGCACCGACTGGAACCCCGGATCGTCCCCCCTGGGGTCGCTCCTCTTGGCGATGAACATGGCCTGCACGCTGTTCCGCCTGACACCGGCCGAAGCTTTGGCGGGGACAACCCGCAACGCCGCCCGCGCGCTTGGCCTGACCGATTGCGGGGTCATCGCGCCGGGGATGCGTGCCGATCTGGCGATATGGAACGTCCAAGATCCTGCCGAACTGTCCTACGGCATCGGGATCACCCCGCTGCACAAACGCATTTTCGGAGGGGTCACATGACTCACGTCCTGATCCCCGGCAGCACCACTTTGGCCGAACTCGAAGCGCTGTGGCGCAGTGAAAGCCCTATCACTTTGGACGCATCCGCCCGCGCAGGCATCGACGCCTCGGCAGCCGTGGTCGCAAGGGCAGCCAAAGGCGGCATTCCGGTCTACGGCGTCAACACAGGCTTTGGCAAACTGGCCTCGGTCCGCATCGCGCCCGAGGACACCGAGACGCTCCAGCGCAACCTGATCCTGTCGCATTGCTGCGGCGTGGGTGAGCCGTTGGAACCGGCAACCACCCGCCTGATGATGGCGCTCAAGCTCTTGTCACTGGGGCGCGGCGCGTCGGGTGTGCGGTGGCAGATCTGCGCGCTGATCGAAGCAATGTTGTCAAAAGGCGTCCTGCCGGTGATCCCAGTGCAGGGATCGGTCGGCGCGTCGGGCGATTTGGCGCCGCTCGCGCACATGGCCGCCGTGATGATCGGAGAAGGCGAAGCGACTTATCAGGGCGAAACCTTGCCCGGCGGCGCGGCCCTTGCCAAGGCAGGTCTGACGCCGGTGGTGCTTGGCCCCAAGGAAGGGCTGGCGTTGATCAACGGCACGCAGTTTTCCACGGCCTGCGCCCTGACCGGACTCTTCGAGGCATGGCGCGCAGCGCGGGCGGCGGTTGTGACCTCGGCGATGTCCACCGACGCGATCATGGGATCGACCGCGCCCCTGAACCCGGCCATCCATGCCTTACGAGGCCATCAAGGTCAGATCGACGTGGCGACCACCATGGCGCACCTTCTGGACGGCAGCGCAATCCGCGAAAGCCACCGTGACGGCGACACCCGCGTGCAAGATCCGTACTGCATCCGCTGCCAGCCGCAGGTCACGGGTGCTGCCATCGACCTTTTGCGCTTTGCCGGTCGCACGCTCGAGATTGAGGCGAATGCCGTAACCGACAACCCGCTGGTGATCACGGACACGGGCGAGATCCTGTCCGGCGGCAATTTTCACGCCGAACCCGTCGCCTTTGCCGCCGACCAGATCGCGCTGGCCGTGGCCGAGATCGGCGCGATTGCCCAGCGCCGCGTCGCCTTGATGGTGGACCCGACGCTGTCGTTCGACCTCCCACCTTTCCTGACCCCAGCGCCCGGCCTGAACTCGGGCCTGATGATCGCCGAAGTGACAACAGCCGCGTTGATGAGTGAAAACAAACACTTGGCGAACCCCTGTTCAACCGACAGCACGCCCACATCCGCCAACCAGGAGGACCATGTAAGCATGGCCGCCCATGGCGCGCGGCGCTTGGGGCGGATGACGGCGAACCTGTCGGTCATTCTTGGCATCGAGGCGATGTGCGCCGCACAAGGCGTTGAGGAACGCGCGCCACTGGTCACATCTGCGCCGTTGCAAGCGGTCCTGACCTGCTTGCGCGCCGAGGTGCCCCGACTGGAACAAGACCGCTATCTTGCCCCCGACATCACCGCCGCCGCAGCCTGCGTGACCAGCGACCGGCTTGCACAGGCAGCCGGGTTGGAGCTGATGCTATGAGCCTGATCGAGATCACACGTGGCGACTGCCCGCTGGTTTTGGGCCTGCCGCACACCGGCACAGACGTTCCCGGCGACTGCCTTGCCCGGCTCAACGACGTCGGGCGTGCGATGGCGGATACTGATTGGCATATCGACAGGCTTTACGCCGATCTGGTGCCGAACGTCACCACAGTGCGGACACCCATCCACCGCTATGTCATCGACGTGAACCGCGATCCTTCAGGAGAGAGCCTCTATCCCGGCCAGAACACCACGGGCCTATGCCCGCTGACCGATTTTGACGCGGTGCCGATCTACCGCGACGGGCAAGAACCGGATGCGGCGGAAGTGGACCGTCGCCGTCTGGCCTACCACGCGCCCTACCATGCGGCCCTTGAAGCCGAGTTGCAGCGCGTCAAAGGGATCCACGGGTTTGCGTTGCTCTATGATTGCCATTCGATCCGATCTGAGATCCCGTTCCTGTTCGACGACACGCTGCCCGACTTCAACATCGGCACCAATCTGGGCACAACCTGCGATTTGCAAATCGAGACATCTGTCCTGCAAAGCTGCAAAGCCGCCGAAGGCTATTCCGCAACCCTGAACGGGCGCTTCAAAGGCGGCTGGACCACGCGGCACTACGGCCAGCCCGACCGGAGCCAACACGCGATCCAGATGGAACTGGCGCAATCGACCTATCTCGCGTCAGAAACTCCACCCTGGACCTATGACACCAAACGCGCAGACCGCCTGCGCGCGCATCTCAAAACCATCCTAAACACCCTGTCCGACTGGAGGCCCCAATGAGCGATCCTCGCAAAAACACCCGCGATATCTATCCGCCGACCGGCCCGGAACTGACCGCCAAAAGCTGGCAGACCGAAGCGCCACTGCGGATGCTGATGAACAACCTGCACCCGGACGTGGCCGAGAACCCGCACGAATTGGTCGTCTATGGCGGCATCGGGCGTGCCGCGCGCACATGGGCCGATTTCGACAGCATTGTTGCCAGTCTCAAAGACCTTGAGGCCGACGAGACGCTTGTGGTGCAGTCCGGCAAACCCATCGCCATCGTCAAAACCCACACGGATGCGCCGCGTGTGTTGATCGCCAATTCCAACCTCGTGCCACATTGGGCGAATTGGGACCATTTCAACGAGTTGGATAAAAAGGGGCTGGCCATGTACGGCCAGATGACCGCCGGGTCGTGGATCTACATTGGCACGCAGGGCATCGTTCAGGGCACCTATGAAACCTTCGCCGAAGCAGGCCGCCAGCACTATGACGGCAACCTGACCGGCAAATGGATTCTGACCGGTGGACTGGGCGGCATGGGCGGCGCGCAGCCTTTGGCCGCGGTGATGGCAGGGGCCTGTTGCCTCGCGGTCGAGTGTAACCCGGACAGCATCGATTTCCGCCTGCGCACCCGCTATGTCGATGAAAAGGCGGACAGTCTGGACGAAGCGCTGGCGATGATCGACCGCTGGACCAAGGCAGGTGAGGCGAAATCCGTCGCACTTTTGGGCAATGCCGCCGATGTCTTCCCCGAGCTTTTCAAACGCGGCATCCGTCCCGACATGGTCACCGACCAGACCAGCGCGCATGATCCGCTGAACGGCTACCTGCCGCAGGGCTGGAGCATGGCCGAATGGCGGGCCAAGCGCGAAAGCGATCCCAAAGCGGTAGAGAAAGCCGCCCGCGCCAGCATGAAAACCCATGTCGCCGCGATGGTGGATTTCTGGAACGCGGGCGTTCCGACCTTGGACTACGGCAACAACATCCGTCAGGTGGCCCTGGACGAAGGGCTGGAGAACGCCTTTGCCTTCCCCGGCTTTGTTCCCGCCTATATCCGCCCGCTGTTTTGTCGCGGCATCGGCCCGTTCCGCTGGGTCGCTCTCTCGGGTGATCCCGAGGATATCTACAAGACCGACGCCAAGATGAAAGAGCTGTTCCCTGACAACGCCCATCTGCACAACTGGCTCGACATGGCGCGGGACAGGATCGCCTTTCAGGGCCTGCCCGCCCGCATCTGCTGGATCGGGCTTGGCGACCGGCATCGCGCGGGTCTTGCGTTCAACGAGATGGTCGCCAGCGGTGAGCTCAAAGCCCCCATTGTGATCGGACGCGACCATCTGGACTCTGGGTCCGTGGCCAGCCCCAACCGCGAAACCGAAGCGATGAAAGATGGATCGGACGCGGTGTCCGATTGGCCCTTGCTCAACGCGCTGGTGAACACGGCCTCAGGCGCAACGTGGGTCAGTCTGCATCACGGTGGCGGCGTGGGCATGGGCTTCAGCCAGCATTCGGGTGTTGTGATCTGTGCCGATGGTACCCCCGAGGCAGCAAAACGGCTGGAGCGCGTGCTGTGGAACGATCCGGCAAGTGGCGTCTGGCGGCATGCCGATGCGGGCTATGACGAAGCGCTGGATTGCGCCCGCGAAAACGGCCTGCGCCTGCCGCGTATTCTGGGCAACTGATACGAAACACAAGGCCGCGACAGACGGTCAAAAGTCAAAAACCTACCCATCAACCAACAAGGAGACGAAACTATGGACCGACGTAAATTTCTGACCACAGGTGCCATCGGCGCCGCAGCAACCACCCTCGCCGCCCCTGCCATCGCCCAGGACGTGCGCGAATGGAAACTGGTCTCGGCCTGGCCCAAGAACCTGCCCGGACCGGGCGTTGCCGCGCAAACGCTGGCCGACCGGATCACCACACTGTCGGGCGGGCGCATCAACGTCACGCTATATGCGGCGGGCGAAATCGTTCCCGGCAATGGCGTATTTGACGCGGTGTCCGAAGGCACGGCAGAGCTGTACCACGCGGTTCCGGCCTATTGGGGCAGCAAATCCAAGGGCATCCTTTTGTTCGGATCGCAGCCTTTTGGCCTGCGCGCGGATGAACAGTTCGGCTGGATGCAGCACGGTGGCGGCCAGGCGCTTTATGACGAGATGTATGGTCGCTTCGGCATCAAACCGTTCCTGTGCGGCAACTCGGGTCCGCAATGGGCAGGCTGGTTCAAGAACGAGATTAACTCGGTCGAAGACCTCAAGGGTCTGAAATTCCGCACCACCGGCATCGCGTCTCAGATGGCGGCGAAACTGGGCATGGCGGCCGAGGCAATGTCCGGCCCAGCGATGTTCCAGGCACTGCAAACAGGTGCTTTGGACGCGGGTGAATTTATCGGGCCATGGACCGACAGCGCCTTGGGTTACTATCAGGTCGCACCACACTACTACTGGCCCGGTGTGGGCGAGCCGTCCTCTGCCGAGGAATGTGGCGTCAACGCAGAAGTCTATGCCGAATTGCCCGACGACCTGAAGGAAGTGGTCACACAGGCGTGCACCGGTCTCTATAACCCGGTCTGGACCGAATACATGACCAAACACGCGCAATCGCTCAAGACGCTGGTCGAAGAACACAACGTGCAGGTTCACAAACTGCCCGATGATGTGATTGCGGCGATGGGTGTGGCTGCGGGCGAGATCATGGACGAATACCTTGCCGATGAGGACGAGCTGGTGGTGCGTATCACCGAAAGCTATATCGCCTATCGTGACCTGGTGGGCGGCTACATGACCTATGCCGACAACGGCCAGATGAATGCGCGGGCAGGTGTGTTCGGCTACTAAATCCCATGCGGCGCGCGGCACAAGGCTGCGCGCCGCCTTCCATTCAGGACGGGGCTGACGATGCTTGGCATGGCACACGCAATCGACCAGATGAACCGCGCGGTGGCGCAGGTCGTGAAATGGCTCGCACTGATCATGGTGCTTTTGCAATTCTGCATCGTGATCGGGCGCTATGTCTTCGGGTTCAATTCCATCGCTGCACAAGAAGGCGTGCTTTATATGCATGCCACGTTGTTCATGTTGGGGGCGGGGTATACGCTTTTGGTTGATAAACATGTGCGCGTCGATGTGTTTTATGCCAAGGCGCGCGCCGAGACACGACGGCGCATCGACATCCTTGGCCATATGTTCCTGCTGATCCCGTCGATGCTGGCCCTGCTCTATTGGTCATGGCCGTCCGTACGCAACTCGTGGAAGATCCTCGAAGGTCCGATTTCGGTCGGCGGGATCGAAGCGGTGTTCCTGCTCAAATCCCTGATCCCGGCCTTTTGCATCCTGATCCTGCTGCAATCGCTGTCTTTGCTGGTACGGCTGTTCCATGAAAGGGCGCAGGCATGACCGAGTATCTTGACCTGATCATGTTTGGGGCCCTGATGGCAGCAATCCTGTCGGGGTTTCCGGTGTCTTTCGCCATCGCAGGCGTCGCGGTGATCTTTGCGTATCTCGGCTGGACACTGGGCGTGATGAACGTGTCGCTTCTGGGCGCTTTGGGCCAACGCGCCTTTGGGCTGATCACCAACACCGTGCTGATCGCGATCCCGGTTTTCGTGCTGATGGGCGCGATCCTTGAAAAAAGCAAAATCGCCGAAGACCTGCTGGACACGATGGGGCGCAGCTTTGGTCAGTTACGTGGCGGGCTTGGGATTTCGGTGGTTCTGGTAGGCGCGCTTTTGGCGGCGTCCACTGGCATTGTCGGGGCCACGGTTGTTGCGATGGGCATGATCGCCTTGCCCAGCATGCTGCGCGCGGGCTACAATCCCGCCCTGTCCGCAGGCATCGTTTGCACCGCCGGGACGTTGGGACAGATCATCCCGCCCTCGACCCTGCTCATCATCCTTGCTGATGTGATGTCGAACGCCTACCAACAGGCGCAATACGAGCAAGGCAAGTTCTCGGTCGAGGCGCTTTCGGTAGGTCAGTTCTTTGCGGCCGCGCTCGTTCCCGGCCTGCTTCTGGTCACGCTCTACCTGCTGTATATCCTGATCCGGGGCGCGCTGCGCCCGCAGGACATGCCGCCAGCCGAAATTGGCTTGGCCAAGCCCGACCGAAGCGAGGTTCTGGCCGCAATCGTCCCGCCCGTCCTACTGATCTTTGCAGTGCTCGGTGCCATTCTGGGCGGCATCGCAACCCCGACCGAGGCGGCATCCGTGGGCGCGATCGGGGCGCTGTTGATGGCCGGGCGCAAGATTGGGATCAACCCCCGGCTGATCCTGTTGGGGGCCGCGGCGCTGATCGTGCTGGGCATCCTCGCGGGTGCCTATCCGGTCCGGTTGCAGCGCAATGACAACGGCCTGTTCGAATGGAGCCTTGGCGCAATTTACATGATCCTTGCGCTGGTCGGGCTTGTTGCCGTGGGCCTCGCCCTGCGTGCGTCGATCCGGGAACGGGTGATCCATGACGCGCTGACCTCGACCCTGACCATGACGGCAATGATCTTTGCCACGATCTTGGCGGCCGGGTTCTTTTCGCTGGTTTTCATCGGCCTTGGCGGTGAAGAGCGCGTTGCGCATCTGCTTGAAAACCTGCCCGGCGGACCATCCGGCGCGCTGTTCTTCGTGATGGTCTTTGTGTTTGTGCTTGGGTTTTTCCTCGATTTCGTCGAGATCTCGGTGATCGTGCTGCCGCTGGTGGCACCGTCGCTGATCCTGATGGGGCATGATCCGATTTGGCTGGGTGTGTTGCTGGCGATCAACCTGCAAACCAGCTTTCTGACACCGCCCTTCGGCTTTTCGCTGTTCTACCTGCGGGCCGCTGCCCCAAAAGAGATCCGCACTGGCCAAATCTATCAAGGCGTTGTGCCGTTTATCGGATTGCAGGCGATCGGCATCGGGCTCGTCTGGGCGATGCCGTTTTTGGCCACGTGGCTGCCAGCCGCATTGTTTTGAATGACACCCCTATCAGATCCCGTCGCCTTGGCCCAAAGATGCGGGCATACTGCACCCAGATGATCTGCCTCAAGGAGCCCGCACATGACCGCATGGATCGAAATGATAGCCGACGAAGACGCCTCTCCGCGGCTCAAGGAACTGCTGGACCTCGCGCGCACACCGCACGGCACCGTCGACACGGTGATGCGGGTGCACTCGCTGCGCCCCGAGACGATGCACGGGCATGTCGCGCTCTATCGGTCGGTGCTGCATTCCGACGACAACAAGCTGCCGTTCTGGTTTCTCGAAGTGATTGCAAGCTACACGTCGATCCTGAACGATTGCACCTATTCGCTGACCCATCATTTCATGAATGTGCGCAATCTGATCAAAGACCAGCCCCGGTCTGACCGGATTTTCACAGCGCTCAAGGCGCACCGTCCCGAGGATGAATTCGACGGGAAAGAATTGGCCCTGCTGCGCTATGCGGCCAAACTGACCGTGTCGGTGGGCAAGATGGTCAAATCGGATTTTGAAGCATTGAAGATCGCGGGTTGCGACGATGGCGAGATCCTCGAAGTGAACCAAGTCTGCGCGTATTTCAATTATTCCAATCGCTTGCTGAACGGTCTTGGGGCGACAACGGACGGCGATGTTGTGGGGTATTACAAAGCCTGATCCACATCCTGCACCACCAAAAGCAACATCTCACCGCGTGTGACCAGCCCGCGATTGCTGTGGGCAAGGACCATGCCGTCCTGCGGCATATGCAAGGCAACTGAGGGGCGTTCGGGTTCGGTGACATAGTGAAACCACCCGGCAAACGCGCCTGCCCTGACATCCTGCCCGGCGCCTAGCGCACGGTCAAACAGGCCCTCAGACGTTGCATAAAGCGACGCTGCACTGCTGGTGATCTCAACAACACGCGGATGAGAGGCAGGCGTTGCATCGCCATCGATCATCCCCAGATGGCGCAGGATGTTTAGAATTCCAGCTTCGGCCTGATTGGTGATCCTTGGGTCCGCGCCGCCCCCGCCCCCCAGCTCGGCGGCGATCATCGGCACGCCAGCACGCTCTGCCGCAGAATTGACCGACCGGTTGTCATTCTGCGCACCCAGACGCCAAATCAGCGGCAGGCCGAACATTTTGGCCAGCGCCATGTTCTTGTCGGCAAGCGTGCGATCACTGCAATGGGTCGGCAGCGCACAAGGCTCAAACACCGACGCCTTGCCGCCCGAATGCAGATCAATCGCAGCATCACAAAGCGGCAGGATCTCAGCTTCAAGGAAATGCGCGATCATCGCTGTCGGCCCACCATCCGCCGCCCCCGGAAAAGCCCGGTTGAGGTTGCCCCCGTCCAAAGGCGACACCCGCGACGATGCGGCAAAAGCGGGCATGTTCAGCGCTGGAAACGCGATGATCTGACCGCGCAACGCGGATGGATGCACCGATTGCAACACCCGCATGATCGCCGCAGGCCCTTCGAATTCGTCGCCATGCGTGCCCCCGGTGAGTAAAAGCACCGGCCCGTCTGCCCCCTTGACCGACACAACAGGCACCGGGTGATAGCCAAGCGGATTTCTGTTGTCCGACCACCGCAGCATCGCATCACCTGTGTGTTTGCCGGGTTGGGTCAGATCAATCGTCAGCGCGATGCGGCTTGGCGTTTTCATACTCTGTTGTTGCCTCTTGGAGTGCGTAGATTACCTAACACCATGAAGGGACAAAATTCAACGCCCTCGGCATCCGACACGAGCGACCAGAATTGCAGCACATTGATGACGCGAACGCATGAACTGCATCACGTTTCAAAACTTTGCCTTGCGTCTCCAAGGGCTTCCTTGGTCTATTGGAGACACTTGGGGGAAGACTGATAAATGACCAATCTGCATGTCGGGTAGCGCACCGATCATCACCTTTGACCATGTCGACAAGTTTTATGGCGACTTTCACGCGTTGAAGGATATCTCGATCAGCGTCCGCGAAGGTGAGCGCATGGTGGTATGTGGCCCGTCCGGGTCCGGCAAGTCCACGTTGATCCGTTGCATCAACGGGCTGGAGTTTCACAATTCCGGCGTGCTGACCGTGGACGGGGTCGAGGTGCACGCAGCGTCAAAGGACATCTACCGCCTGCGCCAGGAGGTCGGGATGGTGTTTCAGCAATTCAACCTGTTCCCGCACCTGACCGTTCTGGAAAACCTGACCATCGGCCCGATCAAAGTGCGCAAGGTGGCACCATCCGAGGCCGAGGCAACGGCCCGACGATACCTTGACCGCGTGCGTATCCCCGAACAGGCTGACAAATACCCCTCTGCCTTGTCCGGTGGCCAGCAACAGCGCGTGGCGATTGCCCGGTCGCTGTGCATGGAAAGCCGGATCATGCTGTTTGACGAACCCACATCGGCGCTTGATCCCGAAATGATCAACGAGGTGCTGGATACAATGGTAGAGCTTGCCGACACCGGCATGACCATGGTCGTCGTCACCCACGAGATGGGCTTTGCCCGCAAGGTAGCCGACACGATGGTGTTCATGGATGCAGGCGAAATCGTCGAGACCGCCCCGCCCGAGACGTTTTTCACCAATCCTGCAAGTGCCCGGTGTCGCGCGTTTCTTGATCAAATTCTGGACCACTAGATGACCGCGACCGACACCCAATTCACGCCAAAAGGGCGCGCCTTGCCAGAGCGGCAGCCGCTGGCGCGGGTGATCGACTCGGTCGTGTTTTCGATCATCCTTTACACGGTGATTGTCGGCGGGATCGTGTTTCTGTCTTATAGCGGCGCACAGGCGATGGGGTACAATTGGCAGTGGTATCGCATCCCGCAGTATTTCTACACGATCACCGATGACGGCTTTCAGTGGGGCGAAATCAGCACAGGGCTGGTCAAGACACTGACCCTGTCAGCGACAGCTTTCGCGCTTGCGGTTGTGTTGGGCCTGATCACAGCGCTTTTGCGACTGTCGGGGTTGGTCGTTTGCACAGCGGTCGCCATCGGGTTTTTGGAATTGATCCGCAACATTCCGCTGCTGGTGCTGCTGTACCTTTTTTACTATGTCCTTGGCCCGATCTTTGGCTTTGACCGTTACTGGGCCAGCATCCTGTGCCTTGCGGTGTTCCATGCGGTGCTGATCTCTGAAATTTTCCGAGCCGGGATCAACGCAGTCGCCAAAGGCCAGTGGGAGGCGGCGACATCCATCGGGATGTCGCGTGGACAGGCCTATCGCTACATCATCCTGCCTCAATCCATCCGCTTCATGTTGCCGCCCATGACGGGCGAAGTGGTGCATATGGTGAAATCCTCGGCCATCGTCAGCGTGATCGCGGTGGCCGAGCTGACCACCATTGGCCGCAACATCATTTCTGACACCTTCATGAGCTTTGAGATCTGGTTCACGATTGCCGCAGTCTACATGGCGGTGACCTTGATCCTGTCGGTCGGCGTATCCATCGTCGAAAAACGATACGCTGTTGATACCTAACCCGCGTGGCACGGACCGCGCATATTTCAGAACGGGGAGTTCCAAAATGAACATTACAAGACGCTTTATGGGTTTTGCCCTTGGCGCAGCGCTTGCCACCACAACGGCCCTGCCCGCCTTTGCCCAGAGCTCAGCACAACAAATCGCCAGCGAAAGCGTGATCGAAGAGATCAAGGAACGCGGTGTCATCAAGATCGGCCTGTCGCTTTTCAAGCCGTGGTCGATGCGCGACTTGAACGGCGAACTCATCGGGTTTGAGCTTGACGTAGGCCGTCAGCTTGCCGAGGACATGGGCGTTGAGGTCGAATTTGTACCGACCTCGTGGGATGGCATCATCCCGGCGCTGGTTGCGGGCAATTTCGACACCATCATCAGTGGCATGACCGTCACACCGCAGCGTAACCTCACGGTCAATTTCACCGTCCCCTACGCCTATTCCGGCATGACCATTCTGGCCAATACCGCGATGACCGAAGGTTTCACGCTTGAAGATTACAACAGCCCCGACGTGACCTTTGCCGCCCGTCGCGGGGCCACGCCTGCAACCGTGATCGCAGATATGTTCCCAGAGGCAGAACTGCTGTTGTTTGACGAAGACGGTGCCGCAACGCAGGAAGTCCTGAACGGTAACGCGCATGCAACCATGTCGTCCGAACCCACCCCGTCAACCGAAGCACGTCTCAATCCCGACGTCCTGAGCGTACCGTTCAATCAGGCGTTTCAGGCGGGTGGCGAAGGCTTTGCCCTGCGCAAAGGCGACCCAGACGCACTGGCTTTCTTCAACAGCTGGATCACCGCGAAAACCAACACAGGCTGGCTGAAGGAACGTCACGATTACTGGTTCCGTGGCAATGACTGGGCGTCACTCGTCGCTGAATAACCACGCTTGCCCCTCGGCCAACCCGCTGGGGGGCACTTTCACGAACGGATCATTGCGTGCTGACTCGACTTAAAAAACTCCACTGGCTCGACTGGCTCGTTCTGGCCATCGTCGTGGGATTTTTCGGGTATATCTGGTACAAGATCGAAGGCACGCTGAACTACAATTGGCGCTGGCATCTGATCCCGAACTACATTTTCCGCTACCACACGGTGCGCGAAGAATGGTTTGCCAACGTGCTGATGCAGGGCCTGATCACCACCATCCGCATCTCGATCTATGCCAGCATCCTTGCGGTCATTCTTGGCACGATCCTTGGCATCGCCCGCTGCGCCAAGAACCTCACAATCCGCATGCTGGCGCGCACCTATCTTGAGTTTCTGCGCAACATCCCGCCGGTTGTTGTCATTTTCATCTTTTTCTTCTTCTTGTCCCAACAATTGATCAACGCGTTGAATATCGAAAGCTGGGCCCGCGAGATTGCGCGCTCGGACAATCCGGGCGTCTGGGAATTCTTCTTTGGCGACATGCGCCGGTTCCCATCGTTGGTGTCCGGTGTGATTGTTCTGGCCCTGTTTGAAAGCGCCTTTGTCGGCGAAATCGTCCGCGCGGGCATCCAATCGGTTGAGAAGGGCCAACGCGAGGCCGCGCGGTCGATCGGGATGAACCGCTATCAGGAAATGCGCTATATCGTTCTGCCGCAGGCGATGACACGGGTGCTGCCACCAATGGCCAACCAGTTCATCACCCTGATCAAGGACAGCGCGATCATCTCGCTGATCTCGGTGCAGGAACTGACGTTCAAAACGGTCGAGCTTGTCGCATCCACCCGCCTGATCTTTGAGGCGTGGATCACCACTGCCGCGTTCTATTTCGTGATCTGTTTTGGATTGTCGATGCTGTTTCGCAGGCTGGAAAAGCGCAAATCCTAAGATGCCGCCCCAAGCCGCTGGGCCACATCGCGCAGCAGCCCCCAATCCCTGAGACCCACATGGGCATCGGGGTGCGCAAAAACATCCGCCGCATCGGGGTATTGGTCCAACACCTGTTGTCCCCCCACCAGACGCGCCGGGTGGAAAATGCCGTCTTCCCAGACCGGCACATCGTCAATCCAGATCGTCGGGTCCAGCACGTTCCACGATATCTCGCCGGGCGCATAGGTACCGCACGTGTGAAAGTGCAGGATACGCGGGTTGCCAAAGGCGGCCCCGCTCCAGCGTTCGTAATTGTCACGCGCGTCCTGAAGATAGCCGCACCCCGGATGAATACCGGCATGCCATGAATGCACACAGTTGCGATCCAGCCCAAAGCGATCCGCGATCCGATCGTAATGCGCATTGGCCGCCACAACGTCCCGCGCAGAGCCTTCAAACCCCTGCAAACGCCCGTGATCAAGATGCGCCAGGACACGGCCCTCGAATTCAGCCGTGTAGCCATCGTAATACTGCGATCCCGTTCCAGTCAGGAACCCGCACAACGCCACGCGGCCCGAAAAGCTGTGGGCGGGCACCGGTTTGAAGACCGACATCGGAAACCGCAGGACCGTCGTGTCGCCCACCCCCGATTGCGGCATGTCAGGCGTTCCGCGCACATCCGTCCCGTGCGGGCAGGTGATCTGAACACTGCGCGCACGCGCCAAAGTGTCGGAAATCAGGTCTTTGAGGTCCACCATCAGGCCGTGCGGCGTTGTGCCGAACCCCGATCCCAGCAGCCCCGCATCCAGCGCAAAGTTAACCACAATTCGCGTTTTGCGTGGCATATCGCAAAACCGCAGCTGATCGCCGAGACGGGCAAGGAAAATAACAATGTCTGACCGTTCTATCTGGGTGCGCAGCGCGTCAGGCAATTCCTTGGCACACGGGCTGAAGCCAACATTCACCGTCTTGACGGTCAGCCCAATGTCCCGCGCCGCCTTAACTACCGTGTTCAGGACACTGGCGTCGAAATACCCAAGCTCTGGCGGCTCGTAGGCGACAAGAACACGCTCTCCCGCCTGCGCCTTGGCACAATTCAGCAACATGTTTTTCGCGCCTGCCGCAGCCGTCATGGGTCGGCCCTCCTGTCACAAAAACGTTAGAATCAAACTTTGTGTTCCACCAATTGAAAGCAGGCATGAATCTCATTAGTCTTGCTAATATGATCTTGAACTTGCCCTTTGCCGCCCTGCGCGCATTCGAAGCAGTTGCCCGTCACGGCAGTTTTTCCGATGCGGCTGACGAATTGGGCGTTGGTCAAAGCGCCGTCAGCCAGCACGTCAAGTCGCTTGAGGAATGGCTGGGGCACGACCTGATCATCCGTGGCGCACGGCGGTCTTTGCCCACCCGCGACGGTGCGCGATTGGCGCTCAGCATTTCCGACGGGTTGGGCCAAATATCAGAGGTGTGCGAAGACATTCGGGACAAGCGCCGCGATGACAAAACCATTGTCATCAGTTGTCATCCGGGGTTCGCCTTTATCTGGCTGTTTCCAAGGCTGATGACCTTTGATCAGGCCCACCCGGAATTCGCCATTTCGATCACGACAGACACCGGATTGCGCGGTATGGCCCGCGCCGAAGCGGACATTGCCATTCGCTATGGCACCGGCGATTTCCCCGGCTATGCCGTCAGGCAACTGATGCGCGAAAGCCTGTCTCCGGTCTGTGCGCCGCGCCTGCTGACTGGACCCAAGCCGCTGCTGACAATCACGGATTTGGCGTTCCACACGCAAATCCGCGATGAATTCGCCCCCACCACAACCGACCTTCCCACTTGGGAATACTGGGCGCGCGAAAGCGGCCAATCCCTGCCCACCCCGGCCCGCATCCGCAGTTTCGGGCAATCCAATATGGTGGTTCAGGCCGCCTTGCAGGGCGACGGTATTGCGATGGGTCGCAGCCCGCTTGTCATGGACGCGCTGCGCGATGGCAGGCTGGTTCAGCCATTTGCCCAAAGCGTGCCATCTCCCTTGAATTACTGGCTTGTTTATCCCGAAGACCAGCGCCGCACCAAGAAAATCGCGCTGTTTGTGAATTGGATCACCGCCGAGGCCGCACCCAAACCCAGCACCGCACGCACACCATGATCGGCCCGCAAAACGATTAGTCAGGTTAATCCAAGGAATCAGTTGTTCTCACTGGTGCAAAAAGGGGATCCGTTGCACTGTTGGGATGTCAGCTTCCGAAGATAGAAAGGCAGCGTATGTTCATCAAAAACGCATGGTACGTGGCAGGGTGGTCCAAGGATTTTGGGCGCAGCCTGAAAGCGGAAACCTATCTGGGCGAGAACGTCGTGATCTACCGCACCCAAGCCGGTGATCCCGTTGCGCTTGAGGACGCCTGCCCACATCGCAAGCTGCCTTTGTCCGAAGGCAACCTCAAAGGCGACACGGTGGAATGTGGCTATCACGGCCTGACCTTCGATTGCAGCGGCACCTGCGTGGACGCCCCCACCCAACGTGGCCAAATCCCACGTCGCGCGGTTGTCAAATCCTATCCGGTGGTGGACCGGTACCGCCTGCTGTGGATCTGGATGGGCGATGCGGACAAGGCCGACCCTGACCTGATCTTCCCAGTCGAGAATTTCGACAGCCCAGACTGGGGCTACACCGATGGCGGTGTGCTTGATATCGACTGTCATTACTTATGGGTCTGCGACAACCTGCTGGACCCAAGCCATGTCGCTTGGGTGCATGTGACCTCGTTCGGTGGCGCAGGCACCGATGATGGCCCTCTGGACGTGAGCAAAACCGACAACGGCGTGATCGTCGCGCGTTGGATCTATGGTCAGCCGCCCTCGCCTTATTATGCCAAGCTGGTCAAATTCGATGGGATCTGTGACCGCCTGCAACATTACGAGATGTGCCTGCCGGGCATCGGGCTCAACAAGTCGATCTACACGCCTCCGGGCACCGGCGGACCGGACAGCACGCCGGTCGCAAACACGCTGATCAACATCTCGTACAATTTCATGACCCCGATCACCGAGGACAAGACCCGGTATTTCTGGTTCCAGCACCGCAACACCGATCCGCGTGACACAGATGTATCTGAACGCATGAACGCAGGCGCGCGCATGGCCTTTGAAGAGGATCGCGCGGTTCTGGAAAAGGTCCATACAGGCATGAAAAATCCGACCACGCCCGCGATTGATCTGGGGCTGGATGCGGGGGCCAAACTGTTCCGCCAGATGGTGTCCCGCACCATTGAAACCGAACAAAAGGTGACAGAACCCGCCTAGACCCGGATCTGCACCATTCCGTCCATGACACGGGTGTCGAACATGCGCAGCGACACCCGCGCCGGGGCGGCTTTGGCAGCCCCAGTCTGCACGTCGAACAGGCCCTGATGCAGCGGGCATTCTATGAACCTGCCGTCGAAATGCCCGTCGCACAGGTTGGCCGCCCCATGCGTACAGCGTGCAAGGCTGACGTAGATGCCGTCGGTCGCATCAAACACTGCCAAGGCGCGCGATCCAAGCGTGACCGGCGTTGAGTCTCCCGGCTCAAGATCACGCACCGCGATCACATCGGTCCAAACCTTGTCCCGCGCCGTCACGCCTTGCGGGCCTCGCCATCACTGCGGGGTTTGCGGCCGATCAATTGTTTGACGATATCGACATGCGCGCCCAGATATCCACGTTCTTCGACATAGACATAGCCACGCAGCTTTTCGTGCAGTTTTGGCAGCGCGTGAAACGGGACCGACGCCGCGTAGTGATGTTCGGCATGGTAATTCATGTTCCAGCACAGGAACCGCATCGGACCCGAAACCAGCGACGTGCGGGTGTTTTCGGTCATGTCATCCACGTTGGGACGCCCGACATGTTCGGTCAGGCGGATCGCGCGCATCACGGGTTCGCCCAGAAACAGCGGGACGATCCAGTACCACAGCGGCGCGCCCCACCCCATGAGCAATGAGGCCCCCAGAACCGTCGCGTAAAACGCAACCATCATCCGCGCTTCGCGGATGATGATGGGTGCCTCGTGTTGGGTCAGGAATGTGCGATCGTCCTCGTTCAAACGCCCCGACGCATTGCGCAGGATCTGCGAGAACTTGTTGCGCCAATAGGGCACGGAAGAAATGTACCACAGGTATTTCCAGACCGAGATCGGAAGCTCGATCAGCTCGGGATCCTGCCCCTTGAGCTGCGTGTAGGTGTGGTGATTGCAATGCTCATAGCGGAATTGCTGGAACGGCAGGATAATCGCATAGCCGCACAGATTGCCGAAAATATCGTTGAGCTTGCGGGTCTTGAACACGGTGTAATGCACACATTCATGCTGAAGCGAAAAGAGGTGCACAATGACGACCCCCTGCACAAACATCGCAGGCCATATCCACCAACTGCCCTGCGCCAGATAGATCAGGCCTGTTGTCAGGACCAAAACCGCTGCAAACGCCGCAACCCGCACAAGGGCCGGCCCGTTTGACCGCACCATCAGCGCCTTCAATTCGCGGCGCGTCAAAGCACCGTCGTTCATGGCTTGGGTGATCGGGGTGCGCACGTCCGATGTCATAATGGCTCCGGGTTGTCTTGGCCCAAGCCTAATCCCCGCGCCCCGCCTGCGCAATTGCCGATCCAGACGCGCATGCCGCCACCGGGTGATCCCACCGCCGCCTGCCGAAAATAGCGGCATCTACAAAGGAAAAACCGCGCGACTGGCAACACCAACCGCGCGGTCCAAAGACATGTCAGGCAGGATCAGACGTCTTCCAGAATCCGGTCAACCGTCTTGCGCACGTCTTCTTTTGAGGCCCCCAGCTTTTGCTGAAGCACACCTTCCATCTGTTCGCGGTCGCCTTTGGCCTCTTCGACATCATCATCCGTCAAGTCGCCATAGGTCTCGCGCAGCTTGCCTTTGATCTCGGTCCATTTTCCTTCGATTTGATCACGGTTCATCTTGGCCTCCTGTCAGGTGCGTTTCCGTGCATGCGTACCAGGACAACGCGGCGATCAGCCTGCGGGTTCCGTCATATCTTCGCCGCGTGCCGGACCAAGCGTGTCTGCCTTGACCGCACCCCGCGCGCCCATGGGCCGATCATCCCCAACGGTGCTGTCGCGTTTCGTCTGCACCTCAAGCTCTGCATCCAGCAGCGCGCCCAGCAGAACGATAAAGGCCGACAGCCACAACCATGTGAGCAGAACAATCACCCCACCCAGCGCGCCGAAGGTTTCGTTATACGATCCAAAGGACTGCACATAGAGGCTGAAGCCAAAACTGCCCGCAACCCAAAGCGCACAGGCCACGAAGGCCCCCGGCGTCAACCACCGCCACTTGGCCGACCTGCGATTGGGCCCGACCCGGTACAGGACCGCAATCCCGAACGCACCCATCAGAAACAGGAAGGGCCAGCGCAGGAACATGACGATATCGTCAATGATCCCGTAATCGCCAAAGATCGCCGCGATCACCGGAATGGCTGCAACAACGGTGATCGACACCAACAGGCCGATGATCAGAACCCCGGTCAAAAAGATCGTCAGCGCTTTGACAACAAAGAAATTCCGGGTCTCTTTTTCCTCGTAGATGACGTTCAGACCGGCAATGAAATTGGCCACCGCCTTGGACGCAGAAAACAGCGCGATCGCCAAACTGAACAGAGCCGCAAAGTTCAAGGCAGAGCGGTTGGCATTGGCCACATCGGTAAGCTGTCCCATCACGATGGTTGCCGCCGCATCCGGCAGCATCGCGGTGATATCCGCACTGTTCTCGACCAACATACTGGGTTGCAGAAACGCCCCGGCAAAGGCAACCGCTGCGGTGATGCCGGGAAACAGCGACAACAAACCGTAAAACGCGATGCCCGCCGCGATCAGCCCAAGGTTCATCGCATTCTGCTTGTGCCACATGCGCAGGGCGACATCGAATAGCCCCCGCAAAGGAATATCCTTGGGGCGAAGCGCAAAGCGTCCACGGCTCATGGGTCATCTCTCCTTAACGGGTCCAACAGCCGCCCGCCTTACGGCGGACCGATGCGCGCCACGGCCAGCAGGCAACTCTCGGATCAGGCTACGTTCTTCTGGGTCGTGACGATCCCGGTGGTCACGATATCCGTGGCCTCCATAACCTCATCATCGCTCATCTCGAGGATTTCGACCAGATGCTTGCGCGCGCGGTTCACGCGGCTTTTGATCGTGCCAACAGCAACGCCGCAGGTCTCGGCGGCGTCTTCGTAGGAAAACCCGCCCGCCCCGACAAGGATCAGCGCCTCGCGCTGTTCGTCGTTCAACTGGTCAAACGCGCGGTTGAAGTCGCGCATCTGCAAGCGCCCGTCATGATCGGGTTTTTGCGCCAGGGACGCGGCCATTTCCCCATCCACATCCGCCACTTCGCGGCGTGCTTTGCGATGATGCGAATAATAGGTGTTGCGCAGGATCGTGAACAACCACGCCCGCATATTGGTGCCCGGCTGATACGAGTCGATTTTGCTCCAGGCTTTGACCAGCGCATCCTGCACCATGTCATCGGCCAACGCAGAATTCCGCGTCAGGCTCATGGCAAAGGCACGCATGGCGCTCAGATGTTCCACGATTTCGTCTTTGGGATCAGTCATGCGCATCCCCCGAAATAGTTTTGTCCGCCTCACGAAGTTGCGCAAGAAGCTGTGTGAACCGATCCGGCACCTGCTGTTGCGCGATGTCATCATAGACGCGCTTGAGGCTGGCTTCGATTTCTCGCTCCAGGCTTGATGGTTTACGATCCTGTGTCATGTCGCCCTTCAGACAATGTTTTTGGTAGAGTGTACGGTAGCGGGAACTTAACGCGACCTACCGCGTTTGGTTCCCGTATTGTCCAAAAAAGTAGGAGCTTTTCTTTATGTCGACCCAAAATCCACAGGATCTGACCACCAAGATTGGCGAGACCCTGCCATTTCTGCGCCGTTATGCACGGGCTCTTACCGGATCACAGGTCGACGGCGACACCTATGCCGCCGCCACACTCGAAGCCATCCTGAGCGATATGTCGATCTTTGACCACGAAGCATCGCACAAGGTCGCGCTCTTCAAGGTGTTCCATACGATCTGGGCCAGCTCGGGTGCCACATTCAGACTATCTGAAACCGGGATTGCCGCGAAAGCGCAGGAACATTTGTCGCAACTGACGGCCAGCACGCGCGAGGCGTTGCTGTTGCACACGATTGAAGATCTGTCCTTTTCCGACGTGGCATCCATTCTTGGGGTCACCGAGATCGAAGCGCAGACCCTTGTCGATATCGCCTATGCCGAAATGGCCCAATCCCTTGCCGGGCACGTCATGATCATCGAAGACGAAGCAATCATTGCGATGGATCTCGAAGCGATCCTCGCCGAAATGGGCCATAGGGTGACGGGCATCGCCCGCACGGCGGACGGGGCAGTTGCATTATATGACACCAAAAAGCCCCAGCTGATCCTGTCTGACATCCAATTGGCCGACGGGTCCAGCGGGGTCGACGCCGTCAACACGATCCTGCAAGACGACGCCGACATTCCGTTGATTTTCATCACCGCCTTTCCCGAACGGCTGCTGACGGGCGAAGGGCCAGAACCCGCTTTCCTGATCTCGAAGCCCTATACCGAAGATCAGGTGCGGTCCGCCGTCAGTCAGGCAATGTTCTTTTCGTCCACCGAAACGCTCAAAGCGTGATCCACCCCGCATACACCAACCAAGCCGGAGTCCCAGCTCCGGCTTGGTTCGGTGCAGCCTAAGATCGCAAAACCTGTGCGATCAACGTCACGACAAACAGCACGACGAACACCGCGAACAGGATTTGTGCCACCCCCGCCGAGGCCGATGCGATCCCCCCAAACCCGAACAACCCCGCGATCAGCGCAATGACAAAAAAGACAGCAGCCCAATAAAGCATGATAACGTCCGTTCATGTAGGGTGTGAGTATTGGCGAAACGCTCCGACCCGCGATTTGGTTCAAAGCAACCTTCACCGCAAAGCGGCCTTTGACATCGCCGGGAACGTTTTCACCTTTCGCGCGTTATCGCTCTTGTGTCCTTCGGGGCGACGCCCCTTTTGATCAACCGCAGGCCTGACATGACCCAAGACCACTCCGCCTTTCCGGCCTTGCCGGTACAGACCACACAAGACGGGCAAGACCGCCGCTGCGGCATAGAGATCGAATTTGCCGGTCCGACCGAGTTGGAGACCGGCACCCTTATTGCCAACACCTTTGGCGGCACCGTCAAGGATCGCGGCGATCACAGCGTCACGGTCTGCGATACAGACTTCGGCGATATCGAGGTGGAACTGGATATCTCTCTGCGCAAACGCGACGACCTGCCATTCCTGCAAGAAGGGCTGGACGCCCTGCGCGGTTTGATCCCGGTTGAGGTGGTCACCCCACCCCTGACACGCACCCAGATCGAGGCGTTCAACACGCTGTGCACCGCCCTGCGCGCGGCTGGGGCGATGGGGTCGCGCTCGGGTGTTCTGCTGGGCTTTGGCGTCCACCTGAACCCCGAAATTATTGCGCCCGATCATCGGGTCACCCTTGATACGATCACCGCCTACGCGCTGCTGGAACCATGGCTGCGCAACAAGGAACAGATCGACCCAACCCGCCGGATGATGCCCTTTGTCGAAGCGTGGCCAAACGGCATGATCACGGAACTGGCGCACACAACCTATGACACTCTGGCCGATCTGATGCGCATGGCAGCCAGCCATATCACCAGCCGCAACCAAAGCCTTGATCTGTTGCCGCTTTTCAAACACGCGCAGCCTGATCTCTTTGCCACTCTCTTTGACATCAACGACAAAACCGCCGCCCGCCCGACCTTTCACTTTCGCCTGCCCGACAGCCGCATCGACGAGGCAGATTGGTCCCTGCTGCAACCCTGGCAGCTGTGGCGTCAGGTCGAATTGGTAGCGACCAACGCGCCCCTGCTGTCGGCGCTGCGCGACGCGTGGGCGATCCACGATGCGGCGTGGTTCGAACGGACCTCGGCTTGGGTCAGCACAGTTGATACGCTGCTCGACGATCACGCCGCGCGGGCCACACCGTGACCCGCCCCCGGATTGCCGTCACAACATCGGTGCGCACCGGCTGGCGGGTGTTTCCGTTCATCAACCTCAGCCTCTGGCTTACCGGGGGGCGCGGTGTGCGCTGGGGCGTTGGGCGTGTCGTCGACCTTGCCGATGTGGACGGGCTGATCATTGGTGGCGGTGATGATATCGGCCCCGATCTATACGGCGGCACGCTTGGCCTGTCGGCGCGGCTAGACCCCGACCGCGACGCGCTGGAATGCGATCTGGCCAAGGCAGCCCTTGATCGCAACATCCCCGTCCTTGGCATTTGCCGCGGCGCGCAGATGCTCAACGTGGCGTTGGGCGGCTCGCTCGACCAGGAAGCGTGGACGACCTATGGCCCTGACCGCAAGATCACCACCATCCTGCCCAAACGCCAGATTTGCGTGGAACCAGACACCCACCTGTCCCTCATCGGCGGCGAAAAGCCGATGAAGGTCAATGCCCTGCACAGTCAAGCGGTGGATTGGCTGGGCGACGGTATGCGTGTTTCGGCGCGCGACACCGGCGGCATGGTGCAAGCCATCGAACGGGTGCGCGATCCCTTTGCGCTTGGCGTGCAATGGCACCCGGAATACCTGTTCTACGCCCACCGCCAACGCGCGCTTTTCCGCGCACTTGTATCGGCGGCCACAGCCTACCGGGACAGCCGCGACCAGACCCTTGCAATGCGTGCAGACGCCGTCTGATCCCCGCCGCGCGGACCTGTTTTCAGGAACTTCCCGACCGTTGCCTGCGTTTTTCCCATGAAACCGCAACAAGAGAGGTCCGATATGTCCGCGCCATCCACAAACGTCAAAAAGCAATCCAAACGCCACCGCCCGGCCCTTTGGGGCATGATCACCGCGGTCCTGATCGCATCCCTTTTGTTTCTTAGTTACCTAGCCAACATGATGGCCACCGGCACGCAACCCGGAGACGAAACCGAAACAGCGGCACCCTCCGCTGCCACTGACGGCTGATCGCCACTAGGCCCGCACATCACGGGCACAGGGGATAGCACGCCAAATGGCCCAAACCCAAGAAAGGAGACACCAAATGGGACTCGAAATAACAGGGATCGGAGGTTTGATCCTCCTAGCGTTGAACGTCTGGGCTTTTGTGTCGATCATCGGCTCGAACACCCCCACCGGATCAAAAGTGCTTTGGTGCCTTATGGTTCTGGTGTTGCCGCTTCTGGGCTTCCTGATCTGGCTGCTGGCCGGTCCCCGCTCCGAACAAGCGCGCACCTGACCACGCAAAAGCCCCGCGACACGCGGGGCTTTTCATAACACCGTCACAGGACTGATCACTCGGAAACCTGAAGGCTTTCGACATATTCCAACAACGCTACCAATTTGCGCGGCGTCGGTGTCATCACCCCGTCGCCCGTATCCAGCGGCAACAGATCACCTTCAAGCAAGGCACCGAATTCCGGCATATCCGGGAAGTCCTGTTCGGCACGAGTGTAGCCATCCACCTTCGACAAGACCGCCACAGTCGGGAAAACACCGCCATTGCGCGCCGCGATCAACGTCAGATCCAGCGGAGGCGTGCCCATCGCGCGCGCCATCGGCCCGTTGCCTTTGGCATCCGCCCCATGACACACAGCGCAGTTTTCCATAAACAATGCCCGGCCATCGCTGGCTCGCGGCATTTCCTCGGGCGCACAGCCCGCCACCACACCTGCGGCCAGACAGGCCATCATCAGGCTAAAACTCTTTGGGCGCATTTTTGGGCCTCCTTGCTCGACTGGGGTCAGAGTGCCTGTCTTTCAAGCGCCGCGCAACCACCCGAACACAGGCACGGCCATGCTTTGCCGCCGCTTTGTCGGGTGACAAACCCCGCGCACCGGCGCAGGGTGCGCAAAACTGTTTTGCTAGGACAAGACCATGCCGATTTACGCCCTGACAATGCTGGCCGCCGGGCTGGGCATACCGCTTTTGGCCGCGTTGAACGCGGCCCTTGGGGTGCGGATCGGATCGCCCGCCGCCGCCGCAATGGTGCTGTTCTGCGTGGCACTTCTGGCCACAAGCCTTGTGACGCTGGCCACCGGCCCCAAGGCGCTGGCGACCCTTCCAATGGCCCCGAAACACCTGATGCTCGCGGGGCTTTTGGTGGCGTTCTACGTGCTGTCCATCACTTATATCGCACCGCATTTCGGTGTCGGCAACGCGGTGTTTTTTGTGCTTTTGGGGCAATTGATCTCGGCGGCGCTGATCGACCATTTTGGACTGTTCGGCGCACGGATCAGCCAGCTCTCCTTGACGCGGGCCACCGGGATCGGGGTTATGGCGATCGGGGTCTGGATCACCCAGCGCGCCTGAGGATCAGTTGATGTTCAACCCGCTGACAGATGCCCGAATGCGGGTGTCGGTGTCGTCACTGTCACCCGACAGCGCAATGCCCACCAGCGCGGTCTCGCCGCCGCCAAACGCATTGGCATAGTCGCGCGCCAGGTTGACGGTCTCATTCGCGCTTCCTGTGCCCGCGCCGCGCAACACGACCGTTTTGCCGCGATTGCCCAGATAGGGACTGCCCAGCACCGCGCCCCGGTCATGCGCGCCGCCCCAGACATAGACCAGCACCCGTGCCGCATCATTGGTCAAAAGCTGGCGCACACTGGCCCCTTGCAGTGCTTGCGCCTCACTTTCGGGAACAAACACAAAATATAGCGCGAGGTTGCGATCATCTCCGCCCTTCTGGCGCAGATCCGTTGCCGGCACGCCCTCTTGCACACTCCACGACCAAGAGGCCGCATTTGCCCCCCAATAGGATTGCGGCAGCGGGCGATAGGCCAGCGACACTGACCCGTTTGACGCAACGCTCACTGAGCTGCCATTGAACCCGTAGGTGTTGGACGAAAACAACGAGAACTTCTGCGTTTTCCACGTCCCGTCAAACGACACGGGGGCCGCCAATGCGGGAAGTGCTGCACAAGACAGGATTGCGGCGGCAAGGAAACGATACATGGACAAAACCCCTTTTCAACGGGATCATGTTAACAGGCTCGAACGCTCACCCGCATCAAACGTTCGCGTGAGAGCTGTGTCACGTCACCATCGCGTGATCCTGTTTCGACAAGATTGGTTAATTTCCGTTAACCTTAACGCGAGTTCTGTTGCCTTCACATCGGGATCAGCATCCCCTGCTCCAGCCGCACCTGCCGGTCCATCCGCGCTGCAAGCGCCATGTTGTGCGTGGCAATCAGCGCTGACAGCCCGGTTTCGCGCACCAGCGTCATCAGCGCATCAAACACAGTATCCGACGTGGCCGGATCAAGGTTCCCGGTCGGCTCATCCGCAAGCAGCACCGACGGCTGGTTCGCCAAGGCCCGGCAGAACGCAACCCGCTGTTGTTCCCCACCCGACAAAGCAGCGGGGCGGTGATGCGCCCGTGGAGCAATGCCGACTATGTCCAGCAGCTCGAGCGCCCGCGCATCCGCAATGCCACGCGACACACCCGCCGCGAGTTGTGGCAGGACGATGTTTTCCTGTGCGCTGAACTCGGGCAGAAGGTGGTGGAACTGGTAGACAAACCCCACCTTGTCGCGGCGCATCACCGTGCGCTTACGATCCGACGCCCCGGTCATATCCGCCCCGGCGATTTCGACCGTCCCGCCATCAGCTGTGTCCAGAAGCCCGGCGATATGCAGCAAGGTCGATTTCCCGGCCCCCGACGGCGCAACAAGCGCCACCACTTCGCCCTTGGCCAGCGACATATCCACCCCGCGCAACACCGCAACCGCGCCGGGTGAGCCCGCGTTGTACGTCTTGGAGACGCCGGTCAATCGCAGCGAAACGTCATTCATAGCGCAGCACCTCAACCGGGTTCATCCGCGCCGCACGGCGGGCGGGAAAAATCGTCACGACAAAGCTGAGGCCAAGCGAAAGCGCCACCGCGCTGAGTACATCCTGAAGCCGAAGCTGCGCGGGCAATTCATAGATCCCCCGCACGGCCGGATCCCAGACTCCGCCACCGGCAACGTAGTTCACAAAAGAAAAGATCGGATCGATATACAGCGCAAACAGACAGCCAAGCACCACCCCGGCCATGGTTCCGATGATCCCGGTGAACGCGCCGCAGATAAAGAACACCCGCAGCACCGCCCCTTCGGTCAGGCCCATGGTGCGCAGAATGCCAATGTCGCGGCTCTTGTTTTTGACCAGCATGATCAACCCCGAAACGATGTTCATCGCCGCGATCAGAACGAGGATCGACAGGATGATGAACATCACGTTGTCTTCAATTTCCAACGCCCGCAAAAACCCGCCCGACGCGTCCTGCCACGTCCAGACCAGTGCGCGTTGCCCCGCCGACTCAAGAATCGGCCGGGTCAGGTCTTCGACACGGTCGGGATCAGCCACCATCACCTCGATCTCGTCGGCGACCCCTTCGCGGTTGAAGTAAAGCTGCGCCTCGCCGAAGGGCATGTAAACGCGTGTGCGGTCAATATCATAGCGCCCTGCGCTGAAGATATAGACCACCTCATAGGCCTTGACGCGCGGGCTGGTGCCAAAGGCAGTGCGCACCCCGTCGGGCGAGATCAGCTTGACCTTGTCCCCCAGCGCCACGCCGATTTCGCGCGCCACGCCCGCACCAATGGCGATGCCTTCGGAGAACCGCGCGATATCGCCTTGCGCGGTGTCGGAATCAGCGATGCGCGGGATCGTGGCAAGGTCTTGCGGGGCGATGCCAAACACCTCAACCCCTGCATTCCGGCTGTTGGCAGTGGCCATGACCTGCCCTTTGACCAAGGGTGCGGCGCGGGTGACGCCGGGCACCGAGGCGACGGATTGCGCGAGGGCGTCATACTCTTCGATCATGCGCGAGGCGCGGCCAAACGCGTCCACCTCTTGGGTGTAGTAGACGGTCACATGGGCGTTCGCACCAAGGATCGTGTCCACAAATTCGGCGCGAAACCCGGACCGGACGGCCAAGGTTGCGATCAGGGCAAACACCGCGAGGGTGATACCGATCAGGCTGATCCAGGTCATCACGCTCACGCCACCTTCGGCACGGCGCGCGCGCAGGTAGCGCCATGCGATCATCCACTCGAACGGGGCAAAGGGGGGCGGAGTTTGGGCCATATCGGTCTCTTGCTGCTCTGGGTGATAAGTGGCCGCTTGGGTCGGGCGGGTCAAGGCATGAGGGAAAGGTCCGATCTGGCCCTATTGTTTCGCGCGCGAAACATTGGGTCAGAAAGGGTGACCTTTTAGGCTTTTGCATCATCTCAAAACGACAGAGCACTCCCGACATACTCCGCAATTCAAACGCAAAATTAACGAGTATTTGAAAATTTATGCGAGGGGCCCAAGATTTTTCGTACGAAAAATCTCAGGGGCCCGCGAACACTCTTGACACGGACGGTTGCGGACATGGGACCAAGGAAAATACCACACCCGACAAATCTTCACCGCTTGTCCATCGCGCACGCTCTTGGCATAGACGAGGTATGACCGGACCCAGATATCCCGACCTTATCGCAAAGCTGCCCTCAAGCGTGCCGTTTGTCGGCCCTGAAGTGCAGGAACGCCAGCGCGGCGCGCCGTTTCGGGCGCGTTTGGGCGCAAATGAAAGCGTCTTTGGCCCCTCGCCTTTTGCCGTCGCTGCGATGCAAGACGCGGCCGGCCAGTGCTGGCAATACGCGGACGCCACGAACTACGATCTGATCCATGCGATTGCGGCCCGCATGGGCGTGCGCCCTGACAACATCATCATCGGCGAAGGCATTGACGGCTTGTTGGGGTATCTGGTGCGCCTTCTGGTGGCACCGGGGGACGCCGTGGTGACCTCGGATGGCGCATATCCGACCTTCAACTACCATGTGACGGGCTTTGGCGGCACGCTGCATAAGGTGCCGTTCACCAGCGACCACGAAGACATCGACGCACTGATGGCCAAGGCACACGAGGTGCAGGCCAAGCTGGTCTATCTGTCGAACCCCGACAACCCGATGGGAAGCTGGCACAGTGGTGTGCGGGTCGAAAAGGCGTTGGATGCGCTGCCCGATGGCACGCTGTTGCTGCTGGACGAGGCCTATATCGAATTTGCCCCAACCGGCACCGCGCCAAAGATCGACGCGGATGACCCGCGCGTGATCCGCATGCGGACATTCTCAAAGGCGTTTGGCATGGCAGGCGCGCGGGTGGGCTACGGCATCGGTGCGCCAGACCTGATCAAGAGCTTTGACAAGGTGCGCAACCATTTCGGCATGTCGCGCATCTCGCAGGCGGGGGCGCTGGCGGCGTTTGAAGACATTGCTTGGCTGACCGATGTGGTGGCACTTGTGGCAGATGCGCGCGACCGGATCGGCGCAATCGCGCGGGACAACGGGCTGACGCCCCTGCCCTCGGCCACCAATTTCGTCACCATTGACTGCGGGCGCGACGGGGCCTTTGCCAAAGCCGTGCTGGCCGCGTTGATCGACCAAGGCGTCTTTGTGCGCATGCCCTTTGTGTCGCCGGGCGACCGCGCGATCCGGGTCAGCGCGGGACGGCCCACCGATCTTGCGGTGCTTGAACGTGCCCTGCCAAAGGCCCTGGACATGGCGCGCGGTTAAGCAAACGCACGGGTCTTCACGAAAAATTTGGGACTTTCTGTCAGATTATCGCTGACGGGCGGGATTTCTGCGTTAGCGTAAACCATGACCGGGTGTGCAACCGTGCGGAGAACCAGATGGAGCAGCGCCATCCCCAAGGGGTCGAAGATTACACGATCCCCAGCCTTGTGCTGATTTTTGTGAACTTGCTTTGGATCTTTGGCGTGATCTGGGCACAGGTTGGGCTTGGCGCCGTCATCCTGTTGGGATGGGTGCTGAACCATTGTATCACCCGGCTGGCCCAGTATCGCGCCAGCCGAGAAATTCGCTGGCCCTCAGACGCCTGAAATCACTTTCGCCGCCTCCGATGCCCCTCCCGCACGATGTGGGATGTTCAGCGCGCCCAGACCGGCCTCGACCACCCCCAGAAGTCCGAGGATCATATGCGCATTCACATGGCCCATATGGCCAAACCGGAAAAAGCCGTCGCTGTGCGGGTCGTCTTCGGTGCCCATGCCAAGCCCGATGCCCAACGTGACCCCGGCCTCGTCCGCGCACCAGCGGCGCAAATGCGCGCCGTAGGGTTTGCCGATGGACATGGCTGTCACCGCGTGACTGCGCAGCGCCGGGTCCGCGATATTGAGCCGAAGTGGTCCGTCCTGCCCCCAGTGTTCGACCGCGGCCCAGATCGCGCGCGCCAGCGTTGCATGACGGTCCCAGACCGCCTCCATCCCTTCGGCATGGAGCATATCCAGTGCGGTGCGCAGGCCGTAAATTTGATGGGTGGGGGCTGTGCCGCTGAAATACTGATAGAATGCCTCGGGGGCGGCGCGCGGCGTCCAATCCCAATAGGTGCTGACATGCTTGAGGCCTTTGCGGGCCTCGGCGGCTTTGTCGTTGAAGAACACGAAGCCCAGACCGGGCGGACACATCAGGCCTTTCTGCGATCCGGTCAGCGCCACATCGACGCCCCAGGCATCCATTTCGAACCGGTCACAGCCCATTGCGGCGATACAATCGGCCATCAACAGCGCCGGGTGATTCAGGTCATCAAGGATTTTGCGCAATGGCAAGAACGCGTTGCGGTTCGAACTTGATGTGTCCACATGCACCGCCATCACCGCCTTGTAGCTGTGCCCGCTATCGGCCCTGAGCGTGTCGGCCACGCGGTCCAGATCAAACGTGCCGCCATTGCCGAAATCCAGCACATCCACCTCAAGCCCGCGCGCTTCGGCGATGCGGCTCCAGGCCATGGCGAAAAATCCTGTAGCCAGCACAAGCACCTTGTCGCCAATCCCGACCGTATTGGCGAGCGCGGCTTCCCATGCGCCGTGACCGTTGCTGATATAGATTGCCACATGACCGTCGGTGCGCGCCACGCGTTTCAGATCGCGCGTCAGATCCGGCATCATGTCGGGCAATTCGCCCTCGTAAATATTCGGCGACGCGCGGTGCATGGCCCTGAGAACGGCATCCGGCACCACAGAAGGACCGGGAATGGCAAGATACGTGCGACCATTGGCAAGCGACATGTGCAACCTCGACAGGATGGGAAAATCCTGCCGACCCGACAGGTTGGGCGCAACTTACCCCGCACAGCCGCGCCGTCAATAACGCGCGACGCTTGCCAGCGCGCACCGTAATCTCTACATCCGCGCGTGACGCGAAAGGGACCGGATGCTGGGACGAGTTTGGACAAAGATCGAAGATGCAGAACGCAAACTGCGTCGGTCATTTGGCAAGGACATCACCGACCCGCGCGCGCGGCGTTGGTCGACGTTCCATTACCACGTGTTCGATCACGCGTTCCTGCGCACTTTCTGGACCAATTTCTTTGAAATCGCGCCCGGGGTGTACCGATCCAACCAACCGACCCATGCGCGTTTCGAGAAATACAAGGCGATGGGCATCCACACGGTTGTGAACCTGCGCGGCGAAGACAAATACGCCCACTACCTGTTCGAAAAAGAGACCTGCGAAGCGCTTGGTCTGCGGCTTCTGAATGCCAAGCTGCAAGCGCGCTCTGCGGTCAGCCGCAAGAAGATCGTGCATGTGATCGACACGCTGCGGATGGTTGAAAAGCCGTTTGTGTTCCACTGCAAGTCCGGCGCCGACCGGGCCGGGTTTGTGGCGGCACTTTACCTGATGGTGTTTGACAACCAGCCCGTCGCGGTGGCGCGCAAGCAATTGTCGATCCGGTATATTCACCTCGATTTCACGGCAACGGGCGTGCAGGATTACATCCTCGATGTCTATGCCGCGCGCACTGCGCGCGACTCCATCGGGTTCGAGGACTGGATTCGCACCGAATACGATGCCACCGCGATTCAGGCCGGGTTTGACGGCAAGACGCCCGCTGACAAGCTGTCCCTGCCCGCGCCGCTGACCACATGACAGAGGCCGCGGTCAATCCGCGGGGCCTGCTGCTCTGGGTCTGGCGTGGCTACCTTGCCCGACATTGGCGGCTTTTGACGGTCGCAATGGTGTTCATGGCGCTGGAAGGCGGCATGTTCGGGGCGCTGTCCTACATGATGAAGCCGATGTTCGACCGGGTGTTTGTCGGCGGGGATCAGGACGCGATTGTCTGGGTCGGGCTGATCTTTCTGGGCATTTTTGTCGTGCGCGCCGTGGCGAGCGTTGTTCAAAAGGTGCTTTTGACGCGGATTTCGCAGCTGTCCGTGGCGCATATCCGGCAGGATTTGCTGGCGCATCTGATGGTTCTGGACAATTCCTATCACCAGACCCATTCGCCGGGATACCTGATGCAGCGCGTCGAGGGTGATGTGGACGCGATCAGCAAGGTCTGGCGCACGATCATCACCGGCGCGGGGCGCGATGTGATTGCGCTTGTGTCGCTGTTTGCAGTGGCGATTTCGGTGGATTGGCGCTGGACCGTTGTGGCGCTTTTGGGCGCGCCGATCCTGATTGCGCCGTCGATCTTTCTGCAACGCTATGTGCGCAAAGAAGCGCGCCGCGCACGGGATGTGGCGGCCAAGCTGTCGGTGCGGCTGAACGAGGTGTTTCACGGCATCATCCCGGTCAAGCTCAACGCGCTGGAGCGGTATCAGTCCGGCAAGTATCGCACCCTCACCGAAGAACGCGTGACGGTCGAGACCCGCAGCGCGTTGGGCCAAGCCACGATCCCCGGCATGATCGATATCATGGCCGGTCTGGGGTTCATGGGCGTGCTGCTTTACGGCGGTGGTGAGATCCTGTCGGGCGAGAAAACAGTGGGCGATTTCATGGCCTTCTTCACCGCGATTGGTCTGGCGTTTGAACCCTTGCGGCGGCTTGGCAATGTGGCGGGCGTTTGGCAAGTGGCGGCCGCCGGGATCGAACGTATCCGCCAGATCCTCGATACCGAACCAGACCTGCGCAGCCCCGCGCAGCCCAAGCCCGTACCGGCAGGCGTTCCTGAGATCAGACTTGAGAATGTGTCGCTAAGTTACGGAGATACAGGTGTTTTGAACGAGTGCAGCTTTACGGCAGAGGCCGGGAAGACCACTGCGCTTGTTGGCCCGTCAGGAGCAGGAAAATCCACGATTTTCAACCTTCTGACGCGGCTTGTTGATCCGTCACATGGAAACGTGACCATAGGAGGTTTGTCTGTCTCGGAAATGGCGCTGACGGACCTGCGCGGGATGTTTTCCGTGGTGTCGCAAGAGACGCTGCTGTTTGACGATACTGTTCTGGAAAACATCCTTTTGGGCCAAGGCCCTGTGGCCGAAGCTGAGCTGAAACGCGCGCTCGACGCGGCACATGTTTCGGATTTTTTGCCCCGGCTGTCGGATGGGTTGAACACACCCGTTGGCCCGCGCGGATCGGCGCTTTCCGGCGGGCAGCGGCAGCGCGTTGCGATTGCCCGCGCCCTGCTGCGCGACCGGCCCATCTTGCTGCTGGACGAGGCGACATCCGCGCTCGACACGGAATCCGAAGCCAAGGTGCAAGCCGCACTGGATACGTTGTCCAAGGGGCGCACAACACTGGTGATCGCGCACCGGCTGTCGACCATCCGCGATGCGCACAAAATCGTCGTGATGGATCACGGACGGGTGCTGGAGCAAGGCACGCATGGCGATCTATTGGCGCGGTCCGGCGCCTATGCAGCGCTGCACCAGATGCAGATGCGGGATTAACCCGCCAGCGCGTCCTGCACGGTCTTGTCCCATCCCAGATAAAGCGCATCGCCGCTTTGGATCAGGGGGCGTTTCATCAGTTTGGGATGGGCCAACAGCAATGACTTGGGATCTTTGGCACGCTCTGCCGCGTCCAATGCGCGCCACGTCGTTGACCGCGTGTTGAGGATTTTGTCACCAAAGCTGGCCAGCGCGTGGTCCAGAATGTCTTCGGGCAGCGGTGCGGCGGACACATCCACCAGCTCTGCATTTGGAAGTGCCTTCAAGGCCTTACGGCACGTGTCACAGTTTTTCAGCCCATAGAGGATCATGCGCGTCTCCTTTGTCTGCCCGACCGCAGGCCCTGTTCGGCTTTCGCAAACATATATCCTGCACTTGTCTTTGGGGCAGTTTGATCAATCTCATAGCGTGCGAGGGTGTCGCAGATTGTACACCCGGTCGCAACAAGAGCGGCCCTGCGTGGTCGGAATTGACGACAAAAGGAGACACGGGATCATGCCAAACGGTACCGTGAAATGGTTCAACACAACCAAAGGCTACGGCTTTATTTCCCCCGATGATGGCGGCAAGGACATTTTCGTTCACATCTCTGCCGTACAGCAATCCGGGATGGACGGGCTGAGCGACAACCAGAAGGTCAGCTTTGACACGACCGAAGGCCGCGATGGCCGCGTGATGGCGTCAAATATCACGATGCTCTAGCGTCAGACCGTCTGGAGGCGGCGCGCTTCTTGCCGTGCAAGACGGATAAGCTCTGCGACAAAGGGCTTTTCGGTGTCCGCAGTGCGGGTCGCCGCGTACAGTCTGCGTGTGACGCCTTTTTGAGTCAGCGGTCGGGTTACATAATCCGAGCTGTATTTCACCTCGCGCACAACCCAGTCGGGCAGGACAGACACGCCCCGGTTTGATGCGACCAAAAGCAGGATCACCGCTGTCAATTCGACCTGACGCACAGCGGCCGGTTCGACCTTGGCCGGGATCAGCAATTGGCTGAACACATCCAGCCGCGACCGTTCCACCGGATAGGTGATGAGCGTCTGACCGCGAAAATCCTCGGCATCTATAAAGGCTTTCTGCGCCAGCGGGTGTGCGGCAGAGGCCACAAACACCGCATTGTAATCGAAAAGTTCTGTGAAGGTGATGCCAGGAATATCCTCGGGATCGGAGGACACGACCAGATCCACGTCTTCCTTTTGCAAAGCGGGCAGCGCATCAAAGGCCAAACCGGGGCGGATGTCGACATCCACGTCAGGCCATGTTTTGCGGAACGCCTCAAGCACCGGGAACAACCATTCGAAACAGGCGTGGCATTCGATGGCGATGTGCATGCGCCCCGTCGATCCATCGCGCAGCCCGTCAAATTCAGCAGCCAGCGCTTCGACCTGCGGCAAGACCTGATTGGCCAGCCGCAACAGCCGCATCCCCGCCGCAGACAGGCGGATCGGTTTGGACCGACGCAAGAAAAGCTCGACCCCGGCCTGATCCTCAAGCGCCTTGATCTGATGGCTCAGCGCAGATTGCGTGATGTTGAGCTGCTCTGCCGCGCGGGCCACGCCACCGCATTCATGGATGGCCTTGATGGTGCGAAGGTGGCGGAACTCGATATGCATTATCAATCTGCCTCATGTTCTAGATTAGATTTATGAGTTTGTCTCACAATGCAGCATATGCGACAAGTGGACAACGCCAGCAAGGATCATGACGATGTCAACTCCGTCCATTTCATTTGAATTCTTCCCGCCGCAATCGCTAGAGGCGTCCTTCCGGCTTTGGGACACGGTGCAGGCTTTGGCACCCTTGGCCCCACGCTTTGTGTCAGTGACCTATGGCGCAGGCGGCACAACCCGCGATCTGACGCGCGAGGCCGTGGCCACGTTGCACAAATCCTCGGGCCTGCCAGTGGCGGCGCACCTGACCTGTGTCGATGCCACGCGCGCCGAAACCCTTGCCATTGCGCAGGATTTCGCAGCGGCAGGCGTGACGGACATTGTCGCGCTGCGGGGCGATCCACCCAAAGGCGCTGCCGGATTTGTGCCGCATCCTGAGGGGTTCGCGTCCAGCGTCGACCTGATCGAAGGGCTGCGCGATGCGGGCGATTTCACCATCCGCGTCGGGGCCTACCCTGACACCCATCCCGAAGCGCCTGACGCGCATGCGGACGTCGCCTATCTGAAGCGCAAGTTCGACGCGGGCGCGTCCGAGGCATTGACGCAGTTCTTCTTTGAGGCCGACACGTTCTTTCGGTTCCGCGATGCGTGCGAAAAGGCGGGAATCGACAAGCCTGTCACACCGGGCATCCTGCCAATCGAGAACTGGAAAGGCGCTGTGCGATTTGCCAAGCGGTGCGGCACGCATATCCCGGCCTGGGTGGTCGATGCGTTTGAAAAGGCCGAACGCGACGGGCGCGAAGACCTGCTGGCGACGGCCATCTGTGCCGAGCTGTGTTCCGACCTAATCGATGGCGGGGTGGACAAGCTGCACTTCTACACGCTCAACCGCCCGGAACTGACGCGCGATGTGTGTCACGCGTTGGGGGTCACGCCCAAGCTCGCGCTCAAGAACGTCGCTTAATCGGTCGGTCCGCCCAGCGCTGCTGTCAGCCTCGCTGCCGTGTCTTTGACCGCGGCGGCAAGGGGTTCAATGCGGTCATCAGGGATGCGCGCTGAGGGACCGGAAATCGACACGCCGGCAACGGGCTCGCCGTGCATGTCGAACACCGGCGCCGCGATACAGCGCATTCCGTCGTTTTTCTCTTCCGCATCAAAGGCATAGCCGCGCGCACGGGTCGCGGCCAGATCCGCCGCCAAGGCTTCGGGCGTGACCAATGTGTTGTCCGTGAACGCGCGCAGCTTGTGTTTGCGGATGATCGCCGCCACGTCCTTGTCGTCCATCTGCGCCAACAGCGCCTTGCCAATGCCCGACGAATGCATTGGCGAAATGGTGCCCGGCGGGAAAAAGGCGCGGATGTTGTGGTGCGTCTCGACCTGACTGAGGAACAGCACCTGCCCATCGCGCGACATGCCCAGGTTCGCGGTTTCTTCGGTCTGTTGCATCAAGGTGCGCAGAAAGGGCCGCGCGCGTTCGACAAGCGATGTCCGGCGCAAGAACCGCGACCCGATATGAAACGCCCCTGCCCCGATATGCCAGGTCTGCGCAATGGGATCAAAATCCACCATGCCACGTCCCTCGAAGGTCGACAGCACGCGGTAGACCGTAGCCGGGGATTGCTTTAGGTCTTCGGACAGATCGGTGAGAGTGGCCCCGCCCCATTCGCTGAGCCGTTCAAGGATAACAAGCGCGCGGTCGAGCGATTTGATCTTGTTCTGCTCGGTCGTATCGCCCCAGGCACGCGGCCGTCCCCGCGCGCGCCGCTCTGGCCCTATCTCTGCGTTCATATCGGTTTCCACGCCCTGAATTGTTTCAATACAAAAAACATTTTTACAATGTGAAAAAATAAGCGTTGAAATGCAAGCTATAACGCACAGGCACATCGTGACCGGGCAAAGGACAGAATATGCGCATCGTCATCCATGGGTTTGGTCGTATTGGCCGCGTGATCCTGCGGCAAATCCTGAGCCTGCCAGAGCATGCCAGTATCGAAGTGGTCGCGGTGAACGACCTCGCGGCGCCCGAAACCTGTGCCTATCTGTTCAAGTATGACAGCGTCTTTGGCCCGCTGCCCGGTGGAGTCGCCTTTGCGGACGGGCACCTGATCGCCGGGGGGCGCTCTGTTCCGTTGCTGACTGGGGTCAAGATGGCGGATCTGCCGCTTGATGGGGTTGACCTGGTTCTGGATTGCACCGGCGCGACGACCAACCGCGACAGTATCGACGCCACCTTGAATGCAGGCGCGCGGACGGTGCTGATCTCGGGGCCGTCCGACATTGCCGATATCACCATCGTGTGCGGCGCCAATGACGATCAGATCGGTGCGGCCCGCGTGGTGTCGAACGCATCCTGTACCACCAACGCGCTGGCGCCTTTGCTGCGCGATCTGGATGCGCGCTACGGATTGATCCAGGGGCATATGACCACGATCCATTGCTACACCGGCAGTCAGCCCATGGTGGATGCCCCGCGCGGACCGGACCTTGCCCGAAACCGAGCAGGAGCGGTCAGCATGGTGCCCACCACCACAAGCGCGGCCAAGCTGATTGACCGGGTGCTGCCCCATCTGGCCGGGCGTGTCACCGGGGCGGCTGTTCGGGTGCCTGCCATCAGCGTGTCGGCGGTGGATCTTGTGGTCCGACTTCGCACCCCACCTCAGGACGCCGCAAACGCCTTGCGCGCCTTGGCCGACGCCAACCCGGTGATCGGGCTGGTTGAAGATCCCTGTGTATCGGTCGATCTGCGCATGCGGCCTGAATCGCTGGTCATCGCCCCGACCGAGACGTTAGAGACCGGCGATCAGATCCGCATCTTTGGCTGGTACGACAACGAATGGGGGTTTTCCGCCCGCATGCTGGATGTCGCACGGATGATGCACACCCGCGCCGATTAGCGCAGGATTCTTGCCAGATGGCCCGGTTTGACGTCTAATGCCCTGAAAAGAACAGGCGCAATCGCCAAACAGAGGCCATCGGAGCAGAAGATGGGCACAGACACCGAGATATCGGTCACAGGCGGGGTCGCGCAGATTGCGCTCGACGCCGGGCCTGCGGCACGCCTGACCCTGCGCGGGCTGAAGGCTTTGGACGCTGCGCTGACACAGGTTGAGGCAGACGCCCTTGCGCGCGTAATCGTCCTTCGGGGCAAAGGCGCACATTTCCCATCGGGGATCACCGATCCGCAAGGCGGCGGGGACGACACAGCCAACCTGTTGGCCGAACTGTGCCTGCGGATCGAACGCTGCTGCAAACCGGTGATCGCTGTGCTGAGCGGACCGGTTGTTGGCGCAGGGTTGGAACTGGCACTGGCCGCGCACTACCGGCTGGCCCACAGTCAGACGCGATTAGGATTTCCCAATGCCCGCATCGGCCTTGTGCCCCGCGCCGGAGCCACGCAGCGCCTGCCCCGCCTTGTTGGGGCGGCAGCGGCGCTTGATCTGCTGGTGGGAGGTGCCTTGCGCCCAGCGACGCTGGACGCACTGAGGCCGATGACCGACATGCTGTTCGACGACAGCGCCGACGATGCGATTACGCGCTTTGCAACAGATCTGCTGGCGCAAGACGCATCCCCCCGACCCACAGCGGCGCGACGCATCGGATTCACGGACGCCGCAGAATACCAAACCGCGATCAAACACATGCGCAGTCAGGTTGACGCCTCGCGCGAATTGGCCCCAAAGCAAATTCTGGCAGCCGTCGAAGCAGCGGTGCTGCTGCCCATCGATGCGGGCCTCGCGTTTGAACAGGCCGCCGCCGAAGATTGCGCCGATACCGAACAGTCAAAGGCCTTGGCCCATCTGTTCCATGCCGAACAGGCGGTGAGCGCCCAGACACGGCGCACCGACCTGCCCGAAATTGCAACCATCACCGTGCTGGGCGGCAGCGCAGGCGCCGCGCAGATTGTGCTGGCCGCGCTTGAGGCAGGTGTTGCGGTGCGTTGGCTGATCAAGGATCCGGCCCAGCAGCGCGACAGCATCGGCTTTGTTCACAGCACGATGCAGAGCGCGGTCGAGACAGGTCAGCTGGACGCGGACCGGGCCAAGCGCAGCCTTGCCGCGCTACGCTATGGCGACACCCCCGAGGTGATCGACGGCGCGGATATCGTGCTGCGCGCCACGCGTGGCCAGCGTGGGGTGCCGGTGCCTGCCGCCATGCCGGTGGCGCATTGCCTGCCCGGCACCGATCCGCGCCTGGCGCTGCATTTTGCCCTTCCCGCGTCACAGGCGCGCGGCGTCGAAGTGATCCTTGGCCCGCACGGCACCGAGAGCGACCGGCTGGCCGCTGTGGCGCTGGCACGCAAGCTCAACAAACTGGCCGTGGTCGAAACGACATCGGGCCTGAGCCTGCACGCGCGGTTGACCCAAACGCTCTGGCGCGCGGCGGACAGTCTTGTGGATCTGGGCCAATCCCCCTTTGTCATTGACGCAGCCCTGCGGCGCTGGGGCATGGCCCAGCCTCCGTTCGAGATGGTCGACCGGGTCGGGTTTGACGTGGTCGCACAATACGGTCGGGCCGATGGTTGCCAAAACTGGACGTCCATTCTGATGCAGGACCGCCGCAAAGGTATGCAGACCGGGCGGGGCTACTACACCCATTCGCCCGTCATCCTGCCGAAACCGGACCCCGAGGCGCTGCGTCTGATCAACGACCAGCGGCCAGAGCAGGCCGCGATGCCCGATGGCTTGATCGTGCGGCGCATCCTCGGGGCACTGGCCAATGAGGGCGCAAAGGCGCTGCGCGCCGGCGTGGTGCCGCGTGCCGGGGATATCGACGTGACGTCCGTCTTTACCCAGCTTGTCCCGAATTGGCGCGGCGGGGTGATGCATGCGGCTGGGCACGGCGGGTTGCTGAAAACAACGCGCGCAATGGGCGCGGTGGATCACCCCGATCAGGATCTGTGGACCCCGGATCCAATCTTTGCCGAGCTGATCAAATATGGCCGCAGCTTTGACGATCTTTAAGCTTAGCCCAGAAAGATACCCACGATCACCGTCATCAGCCCGATCACCGACACGAACAGCGCGCCAAGGTTCAACGGCATGACCGATCTGACCTCTGTGCGCAGCTCTTCATCGCTGAGCCCGGCCTTGCGCGCCTTGTTGACGCGCAGAATGCAATAGACCAGTCCGCACAGACCGGCAAAAGACAGCGCTGCTCCCGACCAGATCAGTATATCCATGATGTGCTCCCGACGTGGCTGTGACCCAAGCGGCGGTAATTCATCCACCGCCCGCTGACAAGCCCTTGAAGGCCACCGCCACGCCCGCTACGACACTGCCCAAACCGAACAGGAGCCAAGACATGGACGACAGCGCACTCGAAGCCAACTACCGCGTCACCGCAGATGAGTTGCGTCAGTTCATCGAGCGGATTGAACGTCTGGATGCGGAAAAGAAAGACATCGCCGAACAGCAGAAAGAGGTTATGGCCGAAGCCAAGGGCCGTGGCTATGACACCAAGGTGATGCGCAAGGTCATCGCCCTGCGCAAACGCGAGCCCGACGACATCGCAGAAGAAGAAGCGGTGCTTGATATGTACAAAGAAGCATTGGGCATGAGCTAAGCGCGACACGCGCGGCACATTTGGCGCCGCGCGGCACGACCGCGTGATCCAGGATCATGGCGCGATCAGCGTCACACCGGGCATTCGGGCCACATCGAACAGGTCTTCCTCGTATTGTTCGGTCAGGTCTTGCACCAAATCAGCGTCCCATCCGGGCAAATCCAGTTCCGGTTCGACCTTCGCGCCATCGGCGTATTTATCAAGAAACGCCACCATGACGCGCCGAATCTGAACCTCGGTCAGATCCGGGTTCTCGGCCAGATAAGCCCGGAACCGCGCCATGCCCTCTTTGGTCATGATGTCGGCCATCCGCGAATAGGCCCCAATGATCGCATGGGTCGGCTCAACGTCGACAATCTCGCGGACCACCTCACCCCAGATCAGTGGGCTGTCCTCATCACACCAAACGGTCACCGAGACGCCTGGCAACGCGCCGACAATCCGCGCGATCAGGTCCGACCACCGCACCTGCGCCGGGTCAAGGCCGTTCAAAAGCTGCGCAATCGTGTCGTGTGGGGTGGACTGCAACAAAGCTGGCAAAAACGTCGCCGGATTGCGCAGCGCGATGAACACCTCGACCGCGTCGCCGGCGAATACTTCGCGCAGTGTCTGCAAGCGCTGCTCGGCCTTGCGATAGACCACACCGCCCTGAAATGCGATCTTGGGCACAGAGAACAGGTTCTCATGCGACAGGACAAGCCGGTCAACATGGCCCGCATCATCGTCCAGCACGCTGTCCAACAAAATATTGCGCGTGTCCGGCGCGGGCGGCATACTGCCCAACGCATTAAGCATTTCTGATATCAGCTTGCGGTATTTTCCCGGCCCTGGAATGGCAATGCCGTCGGGGCGCAGCCCGTCGCGATTGCGCAAAAGCGTCTTGAACAACCGGTCGCTGTCCGTCTCGTGAAGACCTGTGTGAAGGACAACCTGCATGTGTGTTCGTTCTTCCCGCTGCCCCTTTGCATTATACGGCTCGGGCTGCGGATGAAAACCATGTAAGGTGCCAATGCGCAAATCGGTATTTTTCGCAAAATTGCCTCTTGCACAGCCGCGCGACACTCAGTAATCACGCGTCCGAAGCCCCTATAGCTCAGCTGGTAGAGCAACTGATTTGTAATCAGTAGGTCCGCGGTTCGAGTCCGTGTGGGGGCACCATTTTCCAATCCAGAAACAGCCAAAGACATCCGAAAATCCCTGTGTTATATGGAATTTGAGATGCTTCTTCGTCCGATGCTGTTTCATTGCATCCGATACAATACCCCCACATTGGGGGTATTTGAGGGGGTATCCGATTTGAGTCGGAAAAGTGATACCCCCAACCATGCCTTTGTCAGACATCCAAGTTCGCAATCTAAAACCACGCGAGAGGGCGTATAAGGTCGCTGATTTCGAGGGTTTATTCGTTTTGGTGAAGCCGAACGGCTCCAAACTCTGGCAGATGAAGTATCGCCTGTTCGGCAAAGAACGCCTGTTTTCGATTGGTGTCTACCCAGATGTCAGTTTGGCTCAAGCACGCAAAGCCAAGGAAGCGGCACGGGCCATGGTAGCGGCAGAAGTTGATCCAAGCGAAGCAAAACAGTCTGAAAAGCGTACAAAGCGGGAAGAGGCTGGCCAGACATTTGAGAAGATAAGTGCTGCATTTTTCGAAAAGCAACGCAAAGAGGGCAAGTCCAAAGCTACCCTCGACAAAACCGCGTATCATTTCAAACTGGCCAACCAAGACTTTGGACGCCGCCCAATAACCGAGATCACCGCGCCCATGATCTTAAAGACGCTGCGCAAGGTCGAGGCTAAGGGCAACTATGAAACCGCGCACCGCCTGCGCGCACGTATCGGGTCTGTTTTTCGCTACGCTGTCGCCAGTGGTGTCGCGGAAACCGATCCAACCTACGCCTTGCGTGATGCATTGATCCGCCCCACCCGTGTTCACCGGGCTGCGATTACCGATCCAAAAGCGCTGGGCAGACTAATGAACGAGATTGACGGCTTCGACGGCCAAGCCACCACCCGCATTGCACTTAAATTGCTGGCCATCCTCGCGCAACGCCCCGGCGAGATACGTCATGCGAAATGGTCAGAGATTGATTTCTCAGCCAAGGTCTGGGCAATCCCCGCCGAAAAGATGAAGATGCGACGAGACCATTTGGTGCCTCTGCCCGCTCAAACACTTGCTTTGTTGGACGAGCTGCGGCGGATAAACGGGAATGGAGAGTTCTTGTTCCCGTCTTTGCGAACATGGAAACGCCCCATGTCCGAAAACACCCTAAACGCCGCACTTAGACGCATGGGCTACTCCGGTGACGAAATGACCGCCCACGGATTTCGGGCTTCATTCTCGACGCTGGCCAATGAAAGCGGACTCTGGCACCCGGACGCAATTGAGCGGGCCTTGGCGCATGTTGAGAAAAATGAAGTTCGGCGTGCCTATGCGAGGGGCGACCATTGGGATGAGCGAGTTAGGCTAGCCGTTTGGTGGGCTGGATATTTGGAAGAGATGCAGGCAAGTTAACTTTTTCCCAACGTATTCTGGCAGGTGGAAATGCAAAAAGAACAACGGTTGCGCCTTCACTTTTTGGTGCTGACGGAGACCGGAGGCGCTTTGTTTATTTCGCCTGATCCTGTCGAAGCTTTGCCGTTGGGACCGAGCTACGCTAAGCTATTTTCAAAATTGAACAGGTGGCGAGCTGATCTGTTCAACCAAATAGTCGCCGACCTATCAGCGCAAACCGATGATCAAATCACAGAAGACTTTGATAAAAATGGGAAACCAATCTCAGAAAAAGCTCAGGCATGGCAATTAGGCTATCGCCAAGAAGTCCGTGAACGCTTTGGAAAATTGAGGGATTGGTTTACCGCACCACTCTTCCAAACCTCAAATCTTGCAGATTTTGAGCACTGGGGACGGGCAGATTTCCTAACACTTGATGAAATTGTCTGGCTTTCCGTTGGCCTTGAACCCAAAGAAAAATTTATTGAATCAATAAAACCATTCAATATGCGTGGTGCAACACAAAAACTCGATCAAGTTGCACAGTATATGAGCCGTCACAGGGAAATAATCCGGCGAAAACTCGATCCCCACGGGTTCAACAAAAAACCTGACTTGCTGCTCCTTCGAGAATGGATTGAAGGCAATGGACTAGAAGTGCACCAAGACTTCTTAAAAATGCTGCCGTCGCCACCACCGGAAAAACAAACTGAGCCCGCAACCAAAGCAATTCTAGCGCACCAAGATAAAACACGAATGGACGGTCGCGAACGCGTAACGATGACCAAATTGATCGCAGCTATGGCAATTGACGGATACGGATTCAATCCAAAGGCTAAACGCAGCGAAATACCAAAAGAGATCGAAGACATCGCAGATCAACTGGGGTTGTCAGTATCTCGTGAGACGATTCGAAAATACCTGAAGGAAGGTTCAGAACTCCTCCCAGAGAACTGGAAGCCAGATTAACCACTGTTCGCTTAACGAATAGAACCGGCCTAAGTAAATAAAATCAGAGACTTACACCTATTCTCTTAGTGGAAATTCTATTCGACCAACTTAACAAATGTATGAGCCAAGACTTGATCAGACTCCATAGCACAAGGACTGATCAAGATGGACTACCCCACGTTCCCGGATACTGGCTTCGTCCGTTTATCCCAAATACTGGCACCAAACGGTCCTATTCCCGTTTCTAAGTCAACATGGTGGACAGGCGTTAAAGAAGGTCGCTTTCCCAAGCCACAAAAACTTGGGCCTCGGACGACGGTTTGGAAGGCCGAAGACATCCGCGCTTTGTTCGAAGGTGATAAGGATGCCTAAGCGCGTGAACCCGATGGCTGTGAAAGGCAACTTGACCTACGACGTTTTCGAAGCCGCAAGCGCCTTGAAAGTCACTCCCGCCACAATCCGCAACTGGATCAAGGACGGTTTGAAGGCGATGACCTCATCCAAGCCGTACCTGATCTTGGGCGCATCTATCCGCGAATACCTGCGGACCAAATACGCCGCTGCACGGCGCCCCTTAAATGATGACGAGTTGTTCTGCCCATCGTGCCGAAAAGGCCGCAAACCACTGCACATGCGCGTAACTCAGACAAAGATAACAACCAAGACCGACCTGCTTAAAGGCACTTGCCAGTACTGCAACGGCACCGCCACGCGGATGATCTCACACAAACAGCACTCTTTATTCAGTGCAATTTTCAAGATCACCAAAGGGCGTGTTGGCAAGGCTTAACTGATACCACCATCCCTCCCCTGAATTGACACTTAGCAAACGGAGAATTCCTATGAGAAAAGTGAACGAAGAAAATGAACGTATCAAACGCCGCTATCTCAAGTATTTGAAGGCTGCAAAACGCAAAGACCCCAGCACGGTTCAAAAGGCTGCCGATGGTATTCTGCGTTTTGAGGCCAGCACCAATTTCGCCAGCTTCAAGAAGTTCCGCATCGAACAAGTGATCAAGTTTCGCGAACGCTTGGAACAGGAGATCAGCAAGACAACCGGCAAGCCCCTCTCCAAGTCTACGATCTCAAGCATCCTGGCCGCCAACAAAGGCTTCATCTTCTGGCTGGCTGATCAGACTGGCTACAAGCAACGCATCCGCCATTCCGATGCGGACTACTTCAACATGGACGCCAAAGGCCAACGTGTTGCCAGCGCTGTCCGCGAAACACCCTACCCTTCTATGGAAATGGTCCGCCACGCGTTCAATTTCATACCGGAAAGTACTGAGGTCGAACGCCGCGACAAAGCTCTCTTTGCATTTTTTATGCTGACAGGTGCGCGCGATGGGGCGGTTGCATCTCTGCGCATCAAGCACATCAACATGATCGACGGCTGCGTCTATCAGGATGCCCGCGAAGTCCGCACAAAGAACGCGAAAACCTTCACAACCTTCTTCTTGCCCGTCGATGCAGATTACCTGATCTGTTTCACCGAATGGCTTAACCACCTAAAAAAGGAACGCCTGTTCGGTCCCGACGACCCACTCTTCCCTCCGGCACAGGTCAAAGCCATTGATGGCGAATTCCAAGTGTCTGGTTTGAAGCGCGAGATTTACAAAAACGCCAATGCCCTGCGTAAGGCCATCAGAGATGCCTTCACACGCGCTGACTTGCCGCCCTTCACCCCGCACGCGTTCCGTAAAACCCTAGTGAAATGGGCCGACACCCACTACCCGACCCGCGAAGCCTTCAAGGCGTTTTCTCAGAACATCGGGCACAGCAGCGTTGTCACCTCGATCAGTGCGTATTGTCCGGTTTCCATCGAGCGGCAGGGCGAGCTGATAAAGAAACGCACCTAGGACCAGTTGCCCGTTGCCCCCACCACAAGCCGAAACTACTCTCACGAAAAACAGCAGGATTCCCAATGTTTGAAAACGCCTTCAACAGCATCGACCGCGAACTTCGCAACGAAGAGGGGTTGGCGTCCGAGCTTGATTATGCAGAGCAAACCTCTTGGATTTTGTTCCTCAAATATCTCGACGACATTGAACAGGAACGGCAGGACGAGGCGGAACTGGAGGGGCGCGACTATGCCCCGACCTTGCCTGACGCGATGCGTTGGAAAACATGGGCGTCGGCCAAGAACGAAGACGGCACCGACCGCAAGGATGTTCTGACGGGCGAAGACCTGATCACCTTTGTCAACCAGACGCTCTTTCCGACCCTCAAGAAATTCCGCGAGGATGCGACCAGCCCGGACACCATTGAATATAAGATTGGTGAAATCTTCTCAGAGATCACCAACAAATTCCGCTCCGGCTACTCCCTGCGCGACGTGCTTGAGATCGTCGATGGGCTGGAATTCAACACTCAGGAAGCCAAGCACGAACTGTCTGACCTCTACGAATCCCGCATCAAACGGATGGGCAATGCAGGGCGCAACGGGGGGGAATACTACACGCCGCGTCCTTTGATCCGCGCCATGCTCAAAGTGATCGACCCCAAGATCGGCGAGACGGTTTATGACGGGGCCTGCGGATCGGCGGGCTTTCTGGTCGAGGCATACACCCACATGCTGACGCCTGATATCTCTGCGACCGACTTCAACACGCTCCAGACCAAGACGTTCTATGGACAAGAGAAAAAGTCGCTCGCCTATATCATCGGAATTATGAACATGATCCTGCACGGGATCACCGCGCCCAACATTCGGCGCACCAATACGCTGAATGAAAACGTCATGGATATTCAGGAAAAGGACCGCCACGATGTGATCCTCGCCAATCCGCCCTTCGGGTCTGGCGAACGGGCCGAGGTGCAGCAGAACTTTCCGATCAAATCGGGCGAGATGGGGTATCTGTTCATTCAGCACTTCATCCGCAAACTGCGCGCCGGGGGCCGCGCCGCTGTGGTGATCAAGAACACGTTTCTGAGCAATGGCGACGCAGCCGCCCTGCGCCGTGAATTGCTGGAGACCTGCGATCTGCACACGGTGCTGGATTGCCCGGCCAAGGTGTTTCAGGGCGCGGGCGTGAAAACCGTGGTGCTGTTCTTTGAAAAGGGACGTAAGACGCGGGCGACGTGGTATTACGCGCTGGACCCGGAGCGGTCCTTGGGCAAGTCATCGCCCCTGCGCGATGATGAATTGGCCGAATTCGTGGACCTGCAAAAAACCCGTGCGGACAGCGCCAAAAGCTGGACGGTGCAGCGCGGGGATATTGATGCCGAGACGGTAGATATGTCCGTCAAGAACCCCTTCGCGCCCGAGGAAGCCGCCCTGCGCGACCCTTCGGAGATCATCGAGGACATGCTGGCGCGGGATGCCGAGACCGCCGCGATTCTGGAAGAGATCAGGGGGATGCTGTGAAGGCGGGCTGGGAGGTCAAGCCGCTGGGCGAAGTTTGCACTCTTCAACGTGGTTTTGACCTTCCTAAACGCTTACGGACAAGCGGCCCGTTTGCATTGGTCACTTCAAACGGGCCAACGGACACACACGACACCGCAAAGGTGTCAGGACCGGGTGTAACTACGGGTCGAAGCGGCACGATAGGAGCCGTATACTTTATCGAGAATGACTTCTGGCCTCTAAATAGTCCGGCCTGAACAACTCCCAAGGCATTGAAAATATGTGATTAAATGGTGGTATTAGTGGTCTTTTCCTGCAGGG
>NZ_JBPOFB010000050.1:0-3031 GCF_051251565.1 Marivita sp.
GGTCTTAGGCAATCAGTGAAGCCAGGACCCGCCGCTTGCCCTCGAATGGGCGGCGGCCATGCATGACCAGACAGTTGTCGATCAACGCGACATCGCCCGGCTGCCACGCCAGATCATGGGTCAGCTCATCAGCGATGGCGATGGCCGGGGCCATGTCTGCGCCAGTGATCGGTGTGCCATCGCCAAAAGTAATTGCGCGGTTTGGATCGTTGCGGCTGTCGGCCCATCCGCGAAACGCGGCGATAAGCTGGTTGAAGAATGTCCGCCTGCCATCAGGCAGTGCGCGCACCGCATCCAGCACCGGCGTTGTCGCACCCAGTGATCCGTCTTCTTGCCAGTCCCAGCTGTAGCCCAGCTGCGCCAACCGCGCCTCTGCCCCCGCCCGATCTGCCGCGCTCAACGTGCTGCGCCAGCTTCGCCCTTGGCCTGAACCGGCATCGTCGTCGCCTGGCATGACATTGGTGTAGCGCACGCCATGCTGCTTCACGCGCGAGACAAAGTCTGGTGCTTGCTCCGCCAGTCGCTCCAACACCCAGTCAGACCGGCACAGCGGCGTTGCCCCGCCATTTTCGGCAGCGATTTCGCAATAGAAGAACAGCTTCGCCGGATAGAGCGGGGTCTGCGCCATTTCGTGATGCAGGAAAATCTCAGTCGTGGGCGGGGCTTCGTTGGCGGTGAAGACGCGCGGAGTGACGTTCGTTCGCACCGCGTTGCTGAGCGAATCTTCATAGGTAAATCCGGGTTCGCCATATCCCTCTACCGCCGCATCGAACGCTTGCGGATCAGGCACGTCAAACCCGCGAAACAGCAGCGCGCCTGCATCAGACAGTGCTGCATCGACCGCAGCCTTGTTCGCGCCCAAGAACGCAGCCAAATCCCCGCCGCCGGGGATCACTCCGGGGAATTCGTTCTGCGACATATCAGTCATAGATCGGGTTGAACGTGCCAAACGCGGCCTCGGCAAAGACGCCCGGATCGTTGAAGCGGCGGTTTTCGTTGAGCGAGCTGATTGCTGCCATTTCGAGCTGCGTCAGTTCAAAATCATCGATCGCTAGGTTTTCCTGCATCCGCTCTGGCTTAGTCGTTTTGGGAATAATCGACGTGCCGCGTTGCACGGCCCACCGCAGCAAGACCTGCGCAGAAGTTTTGCCATTGGCCTGCGCCGCGACCATAACCGGGGCAGTACCCAGCAGGCTTTCGCGCGCTTCGGCCATGCCCAGCTCAAAATAGCTTTGCGCGCCCAGCGGAGAGAATGCGGTGACGTCGATCCCATAGTCCTCCGCCAGCCGGATCAGCTTGTCCTGCGTCAAATAGGGGTGAGCTTCGATCTGGAGCATACTCGGTTTGATCCGCGCATAGGTCATCAGATCATGGATCAGCGCGGAATTATAATTGCAAACGCCGATTTCCTTCACGAGGCCTTTGTCGACCAAAGCCTCCATCGCTTTCCATGTTTCGTGCAGCGGCACTGCGGCTCGCTTCATGCCTGCATCTGGCCCGTCATCAGGCGCGTCGGGATCGTACAACCATTCGGGCGGATAGCGCGTGTCGATCGGCACATATTCCAGCGCAATGGGAAAATGGATCAGGTAGAGGTCAAGATAATCGAGCTGAAGGTCGGCGAGCGATTTGCGGCAGGCTTCCTCAACGTGTTCGGGCGCGTGGAACGTGTTCCACAGCTTGGACGTGACCCACAAATCGTCGCGCGTCACCAGACCTTCGGAAATCGCCTGCGCCAAGCCTTCACCGGTCTCAACTTCGTTGGCGTAGTCGGCCGCGCTGTCGAAGTGGCGATATCCTGCGCGGATCGCCTCGACGACGCTGGCGGCGGTGTCCTCGCGCGGGATTTTCCATAGGCCAAAGCCGATTGGGGGCATTTCGGGGTGCATGTCAGTTCCGGTCCCTTATTGAGTGTCCAGAAATTGAATATCGACCGGTAGGCCGGTGGTGATGCTTTGCTGTGCTGCGGCTCCGATCACAACGGATCGGTATCCATCGCGCGCTGTGATTAGCGGCGGAGTGCCTTCCACCAATGCCGTGTCAAAATCGCGCAGTTGATAGAATGTCGCGCCGTGATGGCTGCCCGCGTCGAGCGCGTCCTGCGGAGTGTCGACCGTTTCAACCATTGGCCCAGCCTTGTCGCGCGGCGACCAAGTCACTTCGCCAATAGGAAGCTTCACTTCTATCTTCCCCACCGTACCAACCGCGCTGATTTCTTCCTGCTGCTCGGACCCTTCGGCGAACATGCACAGGTCCAGCACCGCGCGCGCTCCGCCTGCGAAATCGACCAGTACATAGGCGTTGTCGATAATGTCGGGGGTCTCCCCGTCATAGCGCTCATCGAGGTGGTTTACGTCCTGCCCGCCGCTGGCGAAAACGCGCACCGGCTCATCGCGCAGGATGTGGCGCATCAGGTCAAAGAAGTGGCAGCATTTCTCAACCAGCGTCCCGCCAGTGTTGCGGTTGAACCGGTTCCAGTCGCCGACTTTCTCAAGAAACGGGAAGCGGTGTTCGCGGATGGCGAGCATTTTGACATCGCCAGCTTCACCCGCATGGAGGCGCTGCGTAAATCGCGTGACGGGCGGCATATAGCGATACTCAAGGCCAACCCAGAACAGGTTGTCGTAATCCTGCACCTTCTCCCAAAGCACCAATGCTTCATCGACAGCGGTGCACATCGGCTTTTCCATAAGCACTGCGCAGCCTGCGTCCATAATCGGGCGGGCGATGTCGAAATGAGTGAAATTGGGCGCGGCGACGATGACGGCATCGGGCTTTGCCTCGGCCAGCATTTCGGCGGTGTCTTCGAAGAGCCGGACAGTCTGACCCAGTGCATCTGCTTGCTGCTTCGCGGCTTTGAGCGAACCGGCATCGGGATCAGCAATCGCAATCAGATCAGCCCCCGGCACCAGTGCGATATTGCGCATATGCTCGCGCCCCATCATGCCGCAGCCGATTATCGCATAGGTTTTGCGTGTGCTCATGCTGCGCGCTCATGTGCTGGCGCGCCTTTGTTGGCAAGGGGTGGGTT
>NZ_JBPOFB010000051.1:0-2984 GCF_051251565.1 Marivita sp.
ACATCCGCACCCAATACCGTGCTCAGACGCCCACGGCGCCCCGTCTGCAAAAACGTATCGGCCATAACGACCACCTCTGAAAATAAATTAAACCCGCAACATGCGCTCTGAGTTTCAGACGCAGGGGGCAAAATGGCAAGGTCTTTCGCATGGCCCGCGCCGGGCGCGGCCTGTGGCCCGACACAGGCGCGCAATCCGTGGTCAGCCGCCGATAACGACGTTGGGTGATCCGCTCTGGGCTTGGCCGCCACAAGCGACACGGTCCCCGATCCGCCCTGCCGGGATGCCATTGACAAAGACCGAGCGCGACCCCGCAGCAAGAAGCTGTGGATGAGGCGCTTTGCAGACCGGGCAGAAATGCGGGGCATACATATCCCCGACCCGCATCACCGCAAGCGTGTTTGCACTCACATTGGGCGATCCCTGCACAACGGGCATCGGCGGATGAAAAAAGACATTGCAGACGATGCATTTGTGCCCCGAACTCATGTCGCTCAGCCGATGTGCCGGTGGCATGCTCAGCCCTCCCCTGTGGTCAACGCCGCGCGGCATGCAGCCACCGTGTCCGGTGACACGAACTGTCTCAGGACTGTCTGATCTTGCGTGAAAAAGCCAAAGCGGCGATAGCTCCAGCCAGCAATCTGCGGTGTACCATCAGCCCCGAAGGCGAGAATGGCGAAATGCGGGCTGCGCACCTCTGCATCGTCGATTCCGATACCCAGAAGCCGCCGATTGACCTGTCGTGCCGGGTTTGGAACGAAAAACCCGGTCCCGGCAAAGGACAGCTCCTTGAGATTGGTGACATCCTCGCCCGGCCGCAGCCAGCAATAGGGGGCATCGAACACGCCCGCCGCAGTGCGGTTTGCAAGCCCCACCTGTGCCGCGAACCAGATGAGGATCAGCGCCACGATGCCGACAAGACCCCAGAAAATACTGACCATGAGACTACGCCCTTTCCTGCTCATCTGCGCCCGGCCCAATTCGGGTGCTGATTGAGGATGTTGATGATGTTCTGCCGGGTGACGGTAGAGGTGCTGGCGGCCAGATTGTACCCGGCGCGGATCGCCTGCGCGTCGGCAGGATCGTCCCCCTCTTGGCCGTCACCCGGGTTGTCGACCTCCTGTGCCTGTCCGGCCCCGTCAAGGATCATCCGCAGCGACAACCCGAACCGACGGCCGATATAGCCGAAATGGATATTCGACCAGCCGTCATAGAAGTAGACCTCATGGGCGTTGCCCAGCCGGTTTAACGCGCCCCAGACAGGGCGGATGATCGGCTTGTGATCCCATTCACCGCCGCCACTTCCCCAGTTCTGCACGGCGAAATAGGCGTCCTGCGCTCCGCCAAGGAACCCTTCGTTCTTGTGCGTGCGGTATCCAAGGCGGGTGCGCGCCTCATCGATCTCTTCGTCAAGCTGCTCCTGCAAATCCTCCAGAACCGTATCGCTCCAGGGGAGTAGCGGTGGCGGCGACGGGTTTTCACGTTCTTCCGAAATGGCATCACGCACACGCTGAATGTCATCCGCGTTTTCCTCCACGTCACTGGCCACGCTATTGGTGTTGATCTCGTCGACGATGAACTGCACCACCGAATTGGCCAGGAAGACCTCGTGGACGATCACCTCGTCATCGCCTTCGGTCACGCTGGCGGTGGGCGGCACTGGCCCCGGAGCAACACCACGGTAGTCCTCATGCGTCCGCCCCAGTTTGAGACGCCCCAATGCAAGATTGTCCGAGACCCCAGACGCGCTGAAGGCTGCAATGGCATAGGGTTCGGCCCAGACGAACAGCTCGTAGCTTGATGCATCGAACTCGGCATCCGTGATGGCGCACCAGATGGTAATGGCCTGGGCGCTTGCCATGACAAAGGAATGTTCCGACGGCACGGTGTATTGATTGCCCTCGTCATTGCCGGTCTGGTCCGAAGTGTCCCCCGGGTTTTCGTCGAAATAGACCTTGATCGTGATGCGGTCCGAATGGCTTACCGGATGCGAGCCATGTGGCCTGAAGCGGATTGCCAACCATTTCTGTGACATGGTTCCCTCCTCAATTCAGATTGATCACAAGACCGGAGAGGTCAAGATTGCCCCCGGCCTGCAAGGTCATTCCGGCACCGGCATCGATGTTCACAACCTGGGACGCAGCATCGATCTTTTCGCCGGCCTCGAGATCCATCTTGCCGCCTGCATGCAGGGTGATATCGCTGCCTGCCACCATAGTGATGGTGTTGGCCATCTGCACATCCAGATCGGTGCCAGTCATCTTGATCAGACCCGAGGCATGCATCACGATCCGCGTGCTGCCGCAGATGATCGTGAAGCGTTCACCGACATTGATGGTCTTGGTGCTGCCCACCTCTTCGGAGGCCCTCTCGGCGACCGTGACACCAAAGGTCCGCCCCGAGGTCATTTCGATCGACTGCCCGGCGGTCAGCGAATATCCCATCCCGACATGCGCGCGGGACACGGTGCCGATGGTTTCGGATTTGGATTTCTCCACCGCGATATGCATGTTGCCCTCGCCCGGATTAACCCCCCCCGGAACCCCAAGATTGTAGCCCAGGTTGGAGATGCCATCGGTCATGCCGGTAAAGGCGCGGGAGACAAGCTGGCCGATACCGCCGGGCCCGACGCTCAGGGACAGGTTGCCACCGATCTGTTCGACATGGTTGTTCCTGACCTCGATCGCCTTGTTGTGGCCGATCGATTGCACCCAGTTGTTGTCGATCCGTTCGGTGTGGTTGTTGCGGGTCTTTTCGTTGCGGTCCTTCTGGGCGTGGATAAACACCTCCTGAAGACCATTTTCGTCCTGAAAGCGAAGTTCGTTAAAGCCGCTGCCCTGATGGGTGTCGGTCTTGAAGGTTGAAATCGTCTTGTTGTGCGGCAGCAGGTATGGCGGCGTGTTCTGTCCGTTATAGACGCATCCTGTGACGATGGGGTAATCGGGGTCTCCGTTGAGGAATTCGACGATGACCTCCATGCCGAT
>NZ_JBPOFB010000052.1:0-2962 GCF_051251565.1 Marivita sp.
GAACGGCGGTGCTGTTCGCGTCATCCAGAACAAGCGTCGAATGCGCGGCGCTCGCGCGAAGACCCTGTCCGATGCGCGCAGGAACTTGGCCGCCTGCCATGGCAGCGCCGCCGCAATTCACGATGACGCGCGCAGGCCCGTCTGACAGTTCGAACGCCAAAGTCGATGCGCAGCCAACGCGTGTGTGCCGCGCACGGGGCGGCGGACCGGCGTCAAATTGCACCACAGTTTTACCGCCGCGAAGCCGCTGATAACCCCAATGCTGCGGATCGTTGAGCGGGCGCGTGCGAATGCCGGTTGCTGCGATCAGAGCCGCGACGCGGTCAGCGGGAATGGCTCCCTGACCCTGCCAACTGCCCAGCGCGCCATCACCATGCCGCACCGCCAGCAATGGCGGCACAAGCAATTCGCGCATCACCCAAATCGCATCAGGAGCTTCGCGCTCAACCGCTTCGTAACAGGCGATTAGATCGGTCAGCAGCTGGATCGCGTCCATCTGCGCCGCCGGACACCGCGCGAGCGAGCCGCCATCTTCCGCTACCAATTCGCCGAGCGCTTTGATCAATGCCGCTTCACCGTAAAGCCTGCGCGGTTTGCCCTGAGGCAACATCAGTCCCGCTGCCGTCACGGCGGCCCATCCCGCCATCTGGCCCAGACCAGCGCCGCTGCGCAGCGCCTTTTTATCGAGCCAGTTCGCGGTCTCTTCAATCGCATCAAGCAATCGCGGTTTTAGCGCGCCATCTTGCCCCGCCAAAACAAGCGGCGCGTGGACCAGCCATGCCATCAGGCGCAGGCCGACATTCTCTACATCCCATGCCGGCCCTTTGGCAGGCACCGGGTTTGCATCAAGCCATCGGCCCGTGATCCGCTCAGCGATAGCAATGCAGTCTGCACGCGGGGCGCTTGCCGCCAAATCATTCAGCCATGAAAAGCTGTGCACGGTCCGCTCCAGCCCGGCGCCGTGGCGCGCATTGCTGTCAAAATCGAGCTGACCGATAGGCTGTTTGACACCGTGAACCAGGAAATGACCTGCGCGCAGGGCGATGCCAGCGGCGCGGTTGCCAATAACCGGGCTGTCAATCGTCGCCAGCAGCCGCACAGCGGCAGGGCGGCGGAACGGCGAAGCCAGCGCATGGCCCGGCACGCCCATGCGGTAGGCCATGCGGATCAGCGCTTCGCCGGGCTTTGTGCGCGGGGCGATCACATCAGTGAGTGCTAGAGCGCGGCCAGACTCCAGTGGCGTATCGAGCGGCTCTGCGAGTTTCGGATCATCTTCGATGCGAAACGCTTCTTCCGCCTGACCAAGCGCGATTGCCGGACGCTCGCCGTTTTCGTCTGGCTGATCTGTGTCGAGCAGATCGGGCTCAAACTCAGGACCGCCGCTAAACAGGGTCGCCATCAGCTTTCCCCTTTAAGAGCAGCGATGTTGGCGGCGTAGTGATCGGGTCCGCCTTTGAATGTCGCAGAGCCTGCAACCAACACGTCTGCACCTGCATCAACGCACAATTTTGCCGTTTCCGGGTTCACGCCGCCATCGACTTCAAGGTGAATGTCGCGCCCCGTGGCCTCGATCATCGCGCGGATCCGCCGCACCTTTTCCAGCTGCGAATGGATGAAGCTTTGCCCGCCAAATCCGGGATTGACGCTCATGACCAGAATGAGGTCCGCAAGGTCCATCAGATTGTCCAGCACCTCCACCGGAGTGCCCGGATTGATAACCACGCCCGCTTTTTTACCCAGCGCGCGGATCGCCTGAAGCGTGCGGTGGATATGTGAACCGGCCTCTGGGTGGACGGTGATGATGTCCGCACCGGCGTCTGCAAAGGCCTGCAAATACGGGTCCACTGGAGAAATCATCAGGTGAACGTCGAATGTCTTGTCAGTATGTGGGCGTAGCGCCTTCACGACGTCAGGGCCGATGGTGATATTGGGCACAAAATGCCCATCCATCACGTCAATATGCACCCAATCAGCGCCCGCCGCGTCGATTGCGCGCACTTCTTCGCCTAACCGCGCGAAGTCGGCTGAAAGAATAGAAGGTGAGATCAGCGGTGCTGGCATGGTAAACAAACGCGCCTTTTCGTTTGCAGTTCGCCTTACGCTGCCCGCGAATCACCCAGCAAGCGGCGGTAAACCGCTTTTCCCCGCCATTTTTTGCGAGTGCGAAGGTGCCTTTCGCGTGTCAGCATGACCAGTTCAGCCGCAATTCAGCACGCAAATGGCATTTACACAGCATATTCTTGCGGCAAAGATACGCGGGGCGCTGGGCTCCGGAGGCTGCACAGACCTTAATTAATGGGCGAAAGATGATGGCTTCGAACTCGAAGATCAAAAATGTTGCTTGCGTAGCTGGTGCCGCCGCGTTGTTGGTGCTGGGAAGCGCCGCACCGTTGGCACCTGCCGTGGCACAGGCGTCGAGCAACGGCGATTATCGCAACATCATTTCAAACAATATGCGCTCCTGCGCGCCGGGCGCTGGCCCTGCTGTGCGGGTGACGATCAACGGCGTTAAAAGCTCAAGCGGGACAATTCGCGCCCAAATCTACAACGGGACGAGCAGAGACTGGCTGGAAAGCGGCCGCTGGCTTAACCGGATTGAGCTACCCGCACGGCGCGGCCGGATGACGGTTTGCTTGCCTGTGCCATCCAGCGGTAATTATGCCGTCGCCGTCCGTCACGATGTGAATGGCAATGGCAGCACAGATATACGCACCGATGGCGGCGCGATGTCGAACAATCCCTCAATCAACATCTTCAACCTGGGTAAGCCAGGGATCGACAAGACCCGCTTCAGCGTAGGCGGCAGCGTCAGCTCTATCTCGATTACGATGAAGTATATGACCTGATTGACCCGTGAATTGGAGAGCGAGGCGGCCTACTTAGCCGCCTTACGGTGCTTTCTAAGCGACCAAAGCACTCCGGGGGCCGATAGGATTGGATGGCGTTCTCGAAATGGCGTCAC
>NZ_JBPOFB010000053.1:0-2846 GCF_051251565.1 Marivita sp.
GGCAACAGCTTTGACGCCTATATCTTCAACGTCCGCTCCAAACCCGAAGACGTCTACAAATTCGCGCTTGGTGAAACGGTAACCCACCCATCGGGTTTTGAGATTGAGATTGATGGGCCGCCCCTCGATTTCGTCGCGGCGACCGATCACGGCGCATATATGGGCATCCTGCCGGAAATGAACACGCCGGGCACCGATCTCAACAAGCTGGATATGGCGCAGGAAATGTTCTCTGATGACCCAGAGTTAATCGCTGCGGCTTTCGACAGAGTTGGTATGAGCGTACGCAGCGGAGAGCCGCTTCCCGGCGCGCTTGATCTGGACATTGTATCGCGCACATGGCGATCTGCGGTCGATGCGGCGAATGAGTATTACGACCCCGGCACGCTGACGACCTTTGCCGCCTATGAATACACCGCAGTGGTCTCGCGCGGTGACGAGGACGGGTTTGGCGGCGGCAATTTGCACCGCAATGTCGTGTTCGAAGGCAGTGCGCCGGATATGCCGTTTTCTACTCTAGATTCAGTCAATCCCGAAGACTTGTGGGATTGGATGGATACCCAGCGCGAGGCGGGGCATGAAGTGCTCGCGATCCCGCACAATTCCAACGTGTCTGACGGCAAGATGTTCGACAGTGTCACCTATGACGGCAGCCCGCTGACCGATGCCTATGCGCAGCAGCGCATTCGCAACGAACCGATTGTTGAAATGACGCAGGTCAAAGGCACATCGGAAACGCATCCGGCGCTTTCGCCCAATGACGAACTGGCGAATTTCGAGATTTACGAACTGCTTTTGGGTTCGACCATCCGTTCGCAGATTACTGGCGGCTTCGTGCGCGAGGCACTGGCCAATGGGCTGGCGATTGAGCGTGATGTTGGCACCAACCCGTATCAATTCGGGATGATCGGCGCGTCTGATACGCACGTGGCGGGCGGCTCCTTCACCGAAGAAAACTATTGGTCGAAGGTTGGCATTGTCGATGGAACGCCCGAACGTCGGGGCTCTATTCCGCCCGGCGGCGCGCGGACATGGGAAGGCATTGATCGGGTTCCGAACGCCGAAAACTGGTTCTCCAAGTGGGGCGCCTCTGGCCTTGCCGGGGTTTGGGCAGAGGAAAACACGCGCGAATCTATCTTTGCTGCAATGGCGCGGCGTGAAACCTTCGCCACCACTGGACCGCGTATGAAAGTGCGCATGTTTGCCGGTGATTACGAAGACAGCATTCTCGGATCTGCTGACCTTCTCTCGCTCGCCTATGCAGGCGGTGTGCCGATGGGCGGCAATCTGCCCGCGCGCAGCGAAGCGCCTGACATTCTGGTCTGGGCCATGCGCGATCCGGCCAGCGTGCCGCTTGCCAAGGTGCAGATCGTCAAGGTCTGGCACGATGGCGAAGCGCAAGAACGCATCTGGGATGTCGCTTGCTCTGATGGCAATGCTCCGGATGCAGAAACCCGCCGCTGCGCAGACAATGGTGCCAGCGTGGATGTTTCCACCTGCGAGGCGAGCACAGGGCAAGGCGCGCCTGAACTGAAAGCTGTATGGCGCGATCCGGAATTTGATGCCGAACAATCGGCCGCCTATTACGTTCGCGTGATCGAAAATCCGACCTGCCGCTGGTCAACCTGGGACGCGATCCGCAACGGAACTCCGCCGCATCCCGACCTGCCGCAAACCATCCGCGAACGGGCCTACACCTCGCCTATCTGGTATGACGCTGGCTAGTGGCCAAGGAAAGTAAGTCAGGCTGGCGGCACTGGATCCGCGAGCCATTCGTCCATTTCGCAATCCTCGGCGCGCTGCTGTTTGTCGGCCATGCGCTCTGGCAATCGGCGCGCGATTATGAGGCAAATACGATTCTTGTCGATCCAGCAGAAATGGAACGACGCGCGATCCTGTTTGCGGGCGAGAACCAGCGCAATCCGACAGAGGAAGAGCTGCAATTGCTGCTCTATGATTTTGTGCAGGAAGAGGCTTTGGTGCGCGAGGCAGAGCGGCTTGGCCTTGATGAAGGCGACACGATTATCCGCCGCAGACTGGCGCAAAAAGTGCGCTTTACACTGGAGGATAATGTCGAGATCGAAGCGCCTGACGAGGCGACCTTGTGCGCCTATTTCGATGAAAACCCCCAGCGTTTCTCGCAGCCGCCCCGGCGCAGCTTTTCGCACATATTCATAACTCCCGGCGAATTGTCGGACACGCAATTGCGCAGCAAGGCCGATGCGCTGAAAGCTCAGGCAAATGCGGGAAACTGGGAAAGCCTTGGCGATCCGTTTCTGCTCAACCGCCAATATGAGCGAGCAAGCCTGCCCGATGTCGGACGCAGTTTTGGCCCTGCCTTTGCGCGCGCACTGTTTTCCGCCGAAGTTGGTGGCGGCGCGTTCCAAGGCCCCTTCCCCTCCTCCTTCGGCCTGCACCTTGTCCGCGTGGATGGCGAAGAAGCAATGGTCGTGCCCCAATGCAGCGACATCTTGACCGAGCTAGAAAGCGAATGGCGGGGGGATCAACGCGAACAATCCAACGCCTTGGCTATCCGGGCGATCATCGATCAATATGAGGTGGTGGTCGCGGAATGATCCGCTGGCTCGCGATCTTGTGCGCGGCTGCGATGGCGGCCTTTGCCATATTGCCACAATCCGCGTCCGCGCACGAGGTGCGCCCGGCTTACTTGTCTGCACAGGAAACTGCGCCGGATGAGTGGAGGATTACATGGAAACAGCCTGTGCTCGAAGGCAAACGGTTGAGGATTGCACCGCAATTTGCCGGTGTCAGTAGCCCCGATAGCGAGCCAGTCCCCTGCGAATGGACGGTCGAAACACGCGAAAACCTCTCCGCGACCACGATAG
>NZ_JBPOFB010000054.1:0-2746 GCF_051251565.1 Marivita sp.
GCCCTGGCCCGCACCTCTACCGCGCGGTCGATCCTTCGCGCGATCAGTCTTACTTTCTGTACGCAACCACGCGCGAACAGCTGGATTACATCCGCTTTCCTTTAGGTGGCTTGCCAAAAACAAAGGTGCGCGAGCTGGCCGAGGCAGCAGGCCTGCGCAATGCGGCCAAGCCTGACAGTCAGGACATCTGCTTTGTGCCCGACGGCAATTACGCCAAGATCGTCACCAAAATGCGCCCCGAAGGCGGAGTGCCGGGCGCAATCGTCCACGCCGCAACCGGTGAGACTTTGGGCGAGCACAAGGGCATCGTCCACTTTACTGTCGGCCAGCGCAAAGGATTGGACATCGGCGGTCAGCCCGAACCACTTTACGTAATCGCGCTGGACGCGGACACACGCGAAGTCCGCGTCGGGCCAAAGCGGATGCTGGCGGTGGAAAGTGTAACTGTGATTGAGACCAACCGGATTGGCGATCTGGCGGCAAACGAAAAGCTGACCGCAAAGGTTCGCAGTCTCGCCAAGCCGGTGCCAATTACACTCGATGGACCGTTCGGAGACGGCGCGCAGGTCAATATGCGTTTCGAAAGCCCCGAATTCGGCGTCGCGCCGGGCCAAGCTGCGGTGATCTATGCCGGAGAGCGCGTGGTTGGCGGCGGCTGGATCGATTCGACTGTGTCCGTCGCCGAATAGTCGCTGAGCGACTAACCCTCCCACTCCTCCATGACGCAACCATAGCCTTCGCGGTACGTCGCGGTGTTGGTGGTGACCAGTGGGAAAGTTGCGGTGACACTGCGCGCTTCGGGATCATCGCTGAGCGACACCAATTCCATTCCGGCAAGCATATCCTTTTCGCAATCCTCAAGACTGCGGCCCGCAACAAACCGGCATGAGCACGCCACGCGCGCGGCATAGGACGTGCCGACATCGGCGTAACCTTGGATTGGCGCACGGTTATACCACACGGCTGCTGCGGCCGCAGCCAGCGCAATCACAAGGATCCCAAGCGCGATCCGCGACGTGGATGAGCGTTTCGCTTCAGATTTTACCATTGCCGAGGTTTTACCATTGCTTTGTCAGAACCCTTGTAGAATTGAGAGCGTGATGACGCACCGTTTCCGCACCCATATCGCCGCTGCCGCGCTCCTGCCAGCCCTTGCCGCAATCAGCGCTTCATGCGCAGAGCCGCCGCCCGCTGAGCCCGCGCCGCTCTCGCAGGCCGCTTTGGATGCTGTGTCAGAGGATGCGGGCGCTCCTAAGGATCAGCTCGCACGGCAGGTTGATGAACTTTTCACAGCAGAAGGTGTGGGGGAAACCCGCGCAGTGGTCGTGCTCCACGATGGCAAGGTCGCGGCTGAGCGTTACGGCGCGGGTTACGATGCCGATACGCGCCACGTTAGCTGGTCAATGGCGAAGACGGTTACCGCCGTGCTGATCGGGATGCTGGTAGCTGACGGTTTGTTGAGCGTGGATCAGCCTGCACCTATTCCAATGTGGCAGCGCACTGGCGACCCGCGTTCGGGCATCACAATCCGCCACTTGCTGCAAATGCGCTCGGGCCTGCGGCATACCGAAGCAGGCGATCCGCCCTATGATTCGTCCGAAGTGCGCATGCTGTTCCTCGATGGCCGTGATGATATGGCGAAATGGGCAAGGGAGCAGCCGCCAGAGGCTGAACCGGGCGAACGGTTTGAGTATTCCTCCAACACCACAGTCATCCTCGCCGATATCGCCGCACGGACTTTAACCGATAGCAATGATCCTGAAACGCGCCGGGCAGCGGTTGCGGGGTATTTGGAAGAACGGCTGTTTGGGCCGCTTGGTATGACGTCAATGGTGCCTGAATACGATGCATCGGGCACAATGGTCGGCGGCAGCTTGATGCATGCCACTGCACTTGACTGGGCGAAATTTGGCGAGTTTATGCGCAATAAGGGTCAGGCACCGGGCGGCGAGCAGTTGGTGCCTAGCCGCTGGATCGAGGCGATGACGACCCCCAGCCCCACTGCGAATCAATATGGGTTCCAAACGTGGCTCAACCGGCCCGAACCCGATCTCGAACGCGGTCACCCACTATTCCCCGATCGCGCGCCAGCCAGCCTGTTCGCGCTGATTGGGCATATGGGACAATATGTGTTCGTCTCGCCTGATCAGAATGTGACCATGGTCCGCCTTGGCCATTCAACCAGCGAAGAGCGACCACCCATGCTGCAAGAAGCAGCAGATGTGATTGCGCTTTATCCGGTGAGGTGATCGAGCAAGGGCAGCCCCGGCGCAAATCAGAGGTAAAACACACCCTCAACCACGGTAACACAAGGCCCGCCCAACCATGCGCGGTCGTCATCCAGCCGCAACGTCAGATCACCGCCGCGCTCGCTCGCTTGGTGCGCGCTTAGGTTGTTGCGGCCAAGCCGATTGACCCAGAACGGCGTCAAAAGCGAGTGAGCTGAACCCGTCACGCTGTCTTCGTCCACCCCGCCGCCGGGTACGAAGACGCGGCTGACGCAGTCGTAATTGTCACCCGGTGCGGTGGCGATGAATTGGTCGTTGCCCATTTCTCCGAGAGCGCGGATCTGCGGTGTGAGGGCGCGCACTTCCGCCTCGGTTTCGTAAAGGAAAATGTGGTAGCGTATGTCCTTGCCTTGAGGCCGATAGATCGCGACCGGATTTCCGCCCATCAGCGGTGCCGCCTCGTCACTGGTTCCCGGTGCCGTTATCGTCGCAGGTAGGCCGACTTCAGAGCCATCGCC
>NZ_JBPOFB010000055.1:0-2745 GCF_051251565.1 Marivita sp.
GCACCGCGTTGGCCACCGCGCCGGGACCGGCGATACGGTGCAGCGGGGTATGATCAACGATATCCTCACGCAGATCGCTGTGATCCTTGAGACTGCTTTGCAGGCTGGCCGACATCACCGATCCGAAAGCCACCGCATTGACCCTAATGCGTGACGGCGCAAGAGCCACGGCGAGGTTGCGGGTCATCTGGTCCAGCGCCGCCGAGCTGACCGAGTAGGCCAGCAATTCGGGACGGGTCCGCCGCGCGGCGATAGACGAAAGGTTGACGATGGCGCCCGCGCCGCCCTCGGTCTGGCCTTCCGACTGCTTGATCATCCGTTTCGCAACCTGCTGGCTGACCCGCAGCGCCGTCATCAGGTTCTGTCCGAGCATCTCTTCCATGCCGTCTGCATCGGGGTCCAGCGGGTCCGAAGGCGCCATCTGGCGCGAAGCATTCACAAGGATATCGACACGCTCGAAGGCGTCGATCGTGGCCGACAGCAGGTTGGCCACAGTCAGCTTCTCGCGCAGGTCACCGGAAAACCGGCGCGCGCGGCCCTCGTCTTCGACCGCGCCCAGCTCTGCCTCGAGCCGTTCCTCATCGATGTCGACGAACATCACGTTGGCGCCCTTGGCGATGAATTTCTGCGCGATGGACAGACCGACGCCATTGGCGGCGCCTGTGACGATGGCGGTCTTGCCTGAAATCGAGAATGACATGCGAGGTCTCCTGCTGGCGCGGTTGCCGGACGCTATGCGATCTTATCCGCGACCGCGAGAGAGCTTTGTCGCGTGGATCACCTTGAAGGCCGATGTGCCGCCGATTTCGCGCACATCGCGGAACAGTTCGCCCAGCGCGGTCTCGTAAGGAAGGTGCCGGTTCGCCACCATCCACAGATGTCCGCCCGGTGCCAGCATCCGTGCAGCCGCCCCGATAAAGGCCTGTCCCACCGACGGATCGCCTTTGCGTCCAACGTGGAATGGCGGGTTCATCACCACGCCGCCGGGCGCGCTCTGGGGTTTGAAATCAGTGGCATCGGCCCAATGAAAGACGGCGCGCGGGTCGTTCACGTTCTGGCGGGCGCATTCCAGCGACAGGGCTTCGGCCTCGACCAGATCGAGATGCTTGACCCCTTCCCGCGCCAATATGGCGACCGATAGGTATCCCCAACCGGCACCCAGGTCGACGACATGGGCCGGCAGCTTCACAGGCAGAGCCTCGGCCAAAAGCCGCGAACCTTCGTCCGCTCCGGCTTCCGAGAATACGCCGACCTGCCGCAGAAATCCGTCCGCAGCACGTTCAGGCGCAGGCGCCGTCCAATCGACGACCAGTTCCCGCACCCTGTCGGTCACCGGAAACCAGAACAGCCGCCCGTGCGACATGCTTAGCGACGCGGGGGCGTCCAATGCCGGTTTGATCGCCTTGAAGATACTGTCGATACCGTCTGTTTTCTGGCCATCCACTACGACCAGTTCCGCCCGCGCCACCGCCTCGGCGATCAGCGCGCGGGCCAGCGCCTTGGAGCGTGGGACACACACGATTGCCGCACCGACCGGGGCCTCGGGCAGGTCCATGCGGTAGTCGCGCGCGGCCCAGGCGGCATGGTCGGGATAGAAGCTTTGGGAGATATGCGTTCGGTCCTTGGGCAGGGCCGACAGATCGATGTCGCCGCCCGGTCGAAGGACCAGAACGGGACCATCCGGCAGCGTCAATGCGCCGGTAGCGACGGCTTCCGAGATGCGGGATCGGGACATGGGGTCAGCCCGTCGGGGCCTATTCCTTTTCCAGGGTGCACTGCAGCGGGTGCTGATGACGTTGCGCATAATCCATGACCTGCGCCACTTTCGTCTCTGCGATCTCGAAGGAGAACACACCGACCACGGCCATGCCCTTCTTGTGGACGGTCAGCATCAATTCGAAGCTCTGGGCGTGGCTCATTCCGAAGAATCGCTCAAGCACCATGACGACGAATTCCATCGGCGTGTAATCGTCGTTCAGGATCAACACCTTGTAAAGAGGTGGGCGTTTTGTCTTTGGCCGAGTTTCCAGCGCGATGCCGATTTCGCCATCGTCATCCTTACCGGGATCGTCTGCCATACTGTAAAAACGCTGCGCCATGCGAACCTGTCCGGCTAGTCATCTTGAGGCGTCCTTATATAGTGCGCCATAGCGATGTGAAAAGAGGGAGCGCGGGCCGAGGTGAAGGAGAAGTTACAGACCATCGCCTTCGATGCCGACGACACGCTGTGGCACAATGAGCGGGCGTTTCGCCTGACGCAGGAACGATTTGTCGAACTTCTGGCCGATCACGGCGATCCGGTGACCCTCGACGCCGCCCTTCAGGCGGCCGAGCGGCGAAATCTCGGCCACTACGGTTTCGGGATAAAGGGCTTCGTGCTGTCGATGATCGAAACCGCGCTCGAGGTCACTGAGAACGAGGTTCCCGGCGCGGTGGTCGCCGAATTGCTGGCCGCAGGTCGCGACATGCTCGAACATCCGATCGAGCTTCTGGACGGTGTCGCCGATGTTGTCGAGGAACTTGGCCGCACGCATCCGCTGATGCTGGTGACGAAGGGCGATCTGCTGGATCAGGAACGGAAGCTGGCTCAATCGGGGCTGGGAGAGGCGTTCTCTCGGGTCGAGATCGTGAGCGACAAGACACCTGAGATCTATGGCGCTGTGCTGGCGCGTCACGGACTTGATCCCCGGCAGGTCCTGATGTGTGGCAACTCGATGAAATCCGACGTTCTTCCGGTACTCGATA
>NZ_JBPOFB010000056.1:0-2700 GCF_051251565.1 Marivita sp.
CCATAAACAGCGTTCCATAATCCTGCTCGGTCAACACAGGAGCAGTGGTTCCGCCGAAATGGGTGATCAGATCGCCAACGGTGTTGCTGTGTCCGACGACCAGAACCGCGCCTTCGTTCGCCGCCACGAGTGCGGCGAGAGCTTCGGGCTGGCGGTGATCATATGCGTTGATCGTCAGGCCAATCCGCTCCGCGAGCGGCTCGGCTGTCTGCATCGTGCGGCGTGTATCGGTGGAATAGATCGCAGTGATGCCCTTGTTTTCGAGCATGGCCGCGAGGATTTGCGCATTTGCGGCCCCTTCGCTGGTGAGCACGGGATCGTCGCCGGCGGCCTTTTGCAGGTGCCGGATGACGTAAACTGCATCTGCGCCGTCAACCGCGCTGCTATCCTGAGCTTGAGGTGTCATGCAGGCACTTAGCGCCAGCGCCAGAAGCAATGCGATTCCTTGCCAAATTCTCATAGTTTCATCCCGCTTGCCTTGGATAGGCTCCCAATATGTCTGCGCCCAAGAGGCCGAATCTGCAACCTCACAGCCCGCGCCAAATCTTGGCAGTCACCCTGTCGCGCGCACCATAGCGACGATCATCGCAGCGCGTGGGACGGAACCTTGGCCCGTAACACAGCCGGATTTCCTCCAGCCAGCCATCGCGGTTTAGCTTCACGCCGACATGGCTGGGCTGCCACATGCGGCCATTGGCGTCGGCGAAGGCTTGGCGGATGCGGCCTGCGGTTAGGTCATCTTCGCGGCTGATCCGGTCGTAATCGGGGATGCGCAGGCTATCCCACAGGATGCGGGTGACGCCGAAATAGGTTTCCGGGCGGCGGGTCATGCAGCTGCCGTGTTTTGCCCATTGGCGCGCGATCAGGCGCGTGGATGGCATCATGCACATATTTTCGCGCGCGATTTGCGGGGTGACGGGCGCGCGGCTCTGGCACCATTGCGGATAGGTGCGCGCGCCCTGCGGCCATAATCCGTGCACGATCAGGCCAAAACGGCCATTGTCGCCCGAACATTGCGCGGCGTGCGCGCGGCTGCCTTCGCGGGTTCGGCAAAAGGCCGGGGACCAGCTAAGCGCGAGGGTGTAGCCCGTGATGGGCACGACGCGCGGGCGCTGATCCGGGCTGACACGCGGAACGCTGGAGACTTGCGGCGCGCGGCATTGGTAGGCCTGCGCGTGGGCCGCCGATGGGGCAGCGACGATCAGAACGGCGACCAACGCTAGTAGGTTAGTCAAAGGTCTCAGGGCTTATCTCCTTGTCCTTATGCAACCAGCGCGAGGAAGGCGGCAAAAACAGCAACATCACCGCGGCGATGATCGCTCCGTTTTGGGCTAACCCCGCCCAAGCCATAGCCTGCCACATGGGCGGGTAGTCGCCGAGAAGCAGGGCGGCAAACCGGTAGATTGTCGGCAGCGCCGCCAGCGCCATAAGCGTGACCAGAATTCGGGCCAGTCGATTGGCAAAAACCCAAACTCCAACAACCGGAATAAGAACAATCGTGAACCATGCGGATAGCCAGATAATTACCCTGTCTTGGTCCCAGTCAAACGCTGGATACTGAGCCTGCAAAGTTATCTCTGATCTCACAAGGGAATTAAGCCCGCGCCAAAGGCTGAGAGCGCCTTGCGCTGTAAAAAGTATTGCGAACAGATGGATCGTCCAAGGCCGAGGCCCCCTGCGCCACTTCATACCGGCTTGAAATCCAACCCGACATCCGCCGCCGGGGCACTCTGCGTCAGCCTGCCGACGCTGCAATAATCCACCCCGCTCGCAGCCTTCGCCGCGATTGTGTCTAGGTTGATCCCGCCCGATGCCTCGGTTGCGGTGCGTCCGTTCACTATTGCCACGGCCTCGCGCAGCACGTCCGGCGACATATTGTCGAGCAGCAGGTGGTGCGCGCCTGCTTCGATTGCGGGTTCGATCTGGTCGAGGCGGTCCACCTCGCAAATGATCGGTTCGACCCCGGCATCGCGCGCGCGGCGCACTGCTTCGCCGACGGTGCCGGCGACTGCGACGTGGTTGTCCTTGATCATCGCCGCATCATACAGCCCCATGCGGTGGTTCTGCGCGCCGCCTTGGCGCACGGCGTATTTCTCCAGCACGCGCAGGCCGGGCAGTGTCTTGCGCGTATCGAGCAGGGTGCAGGTGAGCGAACCGCCCCCATTTCTGTGGCCCCGCATGGCGTCCACATACTCGCGCGCCATTGTGGCGATACCAGACAGGTGCTGGACGATGTTGAGCGCGCTGCGTTCGGCGGTCAGCAGGGCACGGGCATTGCCTTGCAGCCGCATCAGATCGGTGCCCGCAGCAACAGCGTCACCGTCGCTCACCAGAGCCTCAATCGTGCATTCAGGATCAAGATGCCGGAAAAACGCCTCCGCCAGCGGAAGCCCCGCAACCACAACCGGATCGCGGCTGTCCATAACCCCCGCAAAGCGCGCATCGGCAGGGATCACGCTCTCAGAGGTAACGTCCTTGCCCCCGCCCGGAAGTCCCACGCCAAGGTCTTCGTCGAGGGTTGAGCGGATGAAGTGATCGAGGTCGAAGCCGGGGAGAGTGAATTGAGACATGGGTGCTGTGTGGCGGTTTTTTGTTTGCGCCTCAAGCGGGGGTTTTTGTTGCGCCTCAAGCGCCGGCAGTCGCGTCCGCTCCTTTGGCTACGCAGTTGTTTGTTTGCGCCCTCAAGCGCCGGGCGCGGGC
>NZ_JBPOFB010000057.1:0-2665 GCF_051251565.1 Marivita sp.
GATGTCGGCCTGCTGGCCTGTCGCGATCATAATCGGTTCAAGCAGCAGACAGATGCCCATTCCAATCACCCCGGCAATCACCGCAAGCCACAACGCCATTCGGACCGAGCGGCGCACGGGCCGCAGGGTTGGACCCCCAGCGCCAATCGCCTCGGCGATCAGCGGGGCAACGGCACCGGTCAAAGCTGTCATGGCCCAAAGCACCAGACCAAACAGCGAAACGGCAAGAGCGGAAGCGGCAAGCTGTTCATCACCCAATCGCGCGATAAAGATCACGTCGATCGCATAGGTCAGCATCTGAAGCAGGTTGGCCAAGGCCAGCGGCGTCGCAAGTGCGATGGTCGCGCGAAATTCCTGCCTCCAGCTTAAGCTAGCGGTTTCTGGCGTGCCAAGATGAGCAATGTCGCGCATTAAAAGCCTTCCGCCCGCGCAAAGATATCCGAGGCGGAAATCTGTGCTGGCGAGCCGACCCGCATAGGGCTGAGCAGCGGACAGGGGAAGGGTATTTTCAGCTTAGGCGCTGGCTCCAAGGTTCGCGCCGGAGAGAAATCGCTTTCACATCACGTTGAGGTTCGCCATACTTCGGCCAAATCTGAATTGGGGGGATTCGGTGCAAACTCATATTTCAACGCACGGCTCTGCTGCGGCTGGCTCGGCTGAAACCGATCATCAGCGCGCATCTCGGCTGCTTCCCGGTCCCCTGCCTGCTCCTGAGCAAGCGGCTCTGGACGCGGCAATCAGCGCTTCGTCACATGGATTTTCATCGAGAAACTACGCTGTAAAGGCGCGCATTCTGGTTGGCACGGCGGCCATTGCAGTTGCAGTAACGATACCCGATCTTTCGCTCGGCGCGATGGGGTCGCCCTATATGCGGGTCGATGTCAGCGAACCGATTGCCGCTTTGCCCGGTGCAATCTGGTCGCCCAGCGCGGGCTCGACAGGCCCAGTGTATGCGCAGGCGATGGCTGCTGAGGAGCTGGCACCCACGTCTCTGACTTTCAGCACCCGCCCGAACTTTGTCGGAACCGGGCGCGCGATGCCGTTGGGCTTCCTTGAGACAGGTTCAGAACGGTTCGACTTGGCCTTTGCCGGAGTAGAAGTGCCTTCGCCGGTTGCTTTTTCAATCTCGGCTGGTTTGCCTGACCAACTGCCCGCAGCGATCCGCCGGACGCCCGCTGTTACGCGGCCGCGGCTCATAGACATTCCGCAGATTTCAGGCCTGAGCTTGGCGCCGCTGCCGCGCGCTCAAAACGCCGATCAGCAACCCTCTAGGCAACAATCTGCCAGCCAGCAGACGACCTATCAGCAAAGCGCGAGCAGACCGCGCCGCGAGCTTTCGGCCAGCGCAATGACCAGCCGCGAACTCGCCATCGCCAATGAAGCGATTGAGGCGGCGTTTGCAGGCACGCTGGATCTTTCAGGCGGTGTTCGTGAAACGCTGCCGGGTGCCTCGGCTAGCGAGCCGCAAACAGCGCAGCCGGCAAGTGAGCAATCGGCAGGCATGGTCCCAATCCCGATTCCAGAAACCAGCCAAAGCGGCAGCGGCAGCGGTAGCGGGGCGGGGCCAGCAGTGCTGGTCCAGAAAACGCAGCTGGATGCGCGAGTGAACGGCGTATTGACCGGTGCGGTCGATTTTGAGCAGCGCGATGGCTCCATTGCGGTGCGGCTCGGTTCGGTTGTCGATATGCTTCAAGACCGCTTTAGCGCAAGCGAGCTGGCGCAGCTTCAGTCCGGCAATGCAGCGGACACATTCATTACTTTGGCAGACCTTCAAGCGGCGGGTATCCCGATCAGCTACGACCCGGTCTATGACGAGGTGTCGTTCGGCATTGACTACGAAGATGCCCCGCAGGCGGACAAAGTGCAGGTGGAGCAAATCGGCACGCCGTCGATGGGATCGGACCGCACGGTGATGGATCAAATATCGCGCTGATTTAGAGCAACGAAATAGGGCGGCACCATTGCTGATACCGCCCCAATCTGCGGGCGCTTCAAGACACCCACAAAACTGTTTGCACGCTTATTCGGAATCGTCATCCGATACCGCGACGCCGTTTTCGTCAACAGCGAGACCAGCGCGTTCTGCGCCGATTGTGTCGGCCACGTCTGCGCGGACCTTGTCATTGTGTTCATCAACCGTGCTGACCACTTCGCCGTCTTCGTCGAGCAGCAAAGCGGGCTCACCTGATCCGATCGGTGAAAGCTTCACGATCAGCGGGCGCGGCGACAGGAAGTTGCTGGCGCCATTGCTGCCATCAACCGCAGCGCCAATGCCGCCGCCGAGCAAGATGTTGCCAAAAGTCGAACCGCCAAGGCGCGATTGGATCAGCACATAGACCGGCTCATAACCTTCTTTTGTGATGTCCACGCGGCTGTCTGAACCGCGGCGCATTTCCAATTCGCAAGGCGATTCGCATGTCAGTCCATTCAAGAACTCGACATTCGCACCGCTCGGATCGGTTTCGGTTGTGTAATCGATGTTGGTGCCGTTGATCACGGTGGCGCAGCCACCAGTGCTCAGTCCTGCGGCCAATGCCAGCAGAGCCAGTTGTTTTTTCATTTGTTGTACGCCCCTGTTATCGATCCCCCTTGGATCGTGACCGTAGAAATAGAATGTTCCAAGACGTTGTAAATACCCAAAGGGTACAACTGAAAGCTGCTGCGT
>NZ_JBPOFB010000058.1:0-2618 GCF_051251565.1 Marivita sp.
CTCCGGGATGGACGGCAACGACCGGCTCGAGGGTGGCGACGGACGCGATCATCTCGATGGCGGCGCGGGCCGCGACAGCCTGTCGGGCGGGCTGGACGACGATGTGCTGGATGGCGGTGACGATCGCGACGTGCTTCAGGGCGGTGATGGCGACGACGTCCTGGAAGGCCGTGATCCGACCACCCCGGCGCGTGACTACCTCAACGGCGGCGAGGGCGACGACACGGTGACCCCCGGCGGCGGCGACATCGTCAGCACCGGACGCGGCGACGACGAGATCATGCTCGGTCACTGGCTGGCGGATCAGGGTCCGGCGACGGTGCTCGACTTCGAGGCGGGCAAGGACATGCTGGTGATCCGCATCGGCTCCGATCCCGCGCCCGACGTCACGGCACGCGCAGAGGGGGGAGACACGCAGTTGTTTCTCGACGGTGCCCATGTGGCCACGCTGACCGGCCTGCCCGATCTGCCCGACGGCTCCGTGCGCTTCATCTGATCGCAGCAGGGGAAAACGCTTTCCTTCCCCGCAACCATCTCCTATACGCGCGCATCTCCGGGGGCATAACTGTCCCCGGGTCCACCCTCCAAGGGCCTCGCTGGACGACATCCCGGCCTGCGCCATCACATTCCAACCAAGGAGACCCCGATGTCGATTACGCCCGAAGAAAAATCGAAGCTGATGAAAGAATACGCGACCAGCGAGAACGACACCGGTAGCCCGGAAGTTCAGGTTGCGATCCTCAGCTCGCGCATCGCGACGCTGACCGAACACTTCAAGACCCACAAGAAGGACAACCACGGTCGCCGTGGCCTTCTCAAGATGGTCGCTCTGCGCCGCAAACTGCTGGACTACACCCGCGCCAAGGACGAAGAGCGCTACCAGTCGCTGATCAAGCGTCTCGGCCTGCGCCGCTAACCCGGCCACGCGACATGAATTTGGAACGCCCGCCCTCACCCGGCGGGCGTTTTGCATTTCAATGGACGCATTGTGCGACAGAGGTCACGCCGGATGGCATGTCCAACCGCGGACGAGAATCATTCCAAGGTGAAATCCGCGACGACCGGATAGTGGTCGGTGGGCCATTCGCCCTCGAACTTCCGGCGCAGAACGACCGGCTCCGACAGCAGAGTAAAACCCCCCGTCGTGGCGATATGGTCGATCGCACCGAACAGGTTGATGCCGCGATTGAGGTGATAGGTCGCTCCTGACACCGGCGCGAAACTCAGTCCGATCTCGTCGAAGGTCGTGAGCGTCTGCGCCCCAAGCCGGGCATTGAGATCACCCAGCAACACCGCTTCGCCACCGTTCTCTATCCAGTCGCGCATCCGGTCCCGCGTCAGCGCCGCAGACAAGAGCCGGTTCGAGCCGCTCTTGTATTCGTAATGCACGTTGTAGACGCGGAAAGCCTTGCCCGTCGTCAGGTCGGTGAACTCTGCCCAAGAGGCAAATGCCGGCCACGATCCATCGAAGGTGCGAGAATAGATCACATCAGGCGTTTCGGAGAAAAAGAACCAGCCCTGGTCCTCCAGCCGCAACCGGTCAGCGCGATAGAGGATCGGCTGGGTCTGCGGGAATTCCGCCGCCGGTCCATGGGCGGCGACCGCATATCCGGGGTTCTGCTCCAGCAGGAAATCACGGGTCAGGTTGATGCCGGAGGTGTCGCCACGTCCAAAGCTCTCCATTTCCTGAAACCCGATGACATCGGCATTCATCGCCTCGAACGCAGCCTGCAACGGTCCCTTGCGCCGTTCCCAATCCGGCACCGACCACGGGCCGTCCTCTGCCCTCAGGTTGATATAGTGGACGTTGTAGGTGGCGATGCGCAGCGCGCCTTCGGGGCGCACCGGCAGCGGTTCGGTGCCGGAATTGCGCACCACTTGAACGCAGGCGGCCAGAACCAGCGCCAACAGCGCAACGCCTGCAATCTTGAGCATCATGGTGAGCATCCGGGTCCCTGACAGTCGGTTCCGCCGATCAGGTCATGGGCACGCACGCCGGTCAACAGACGAAACCGCGAGCGGAATTGACTGGCGCTGCGGCGCTACCGATCCTGCGCCACGGTCCCGTGCCCGCGCATGCCTCTTCCCAAAGCGGACAATCTCCTATACGTCCGCCCAATCTGAGACGCAGCGCCCTGACCCCGGCGCTCGCAAAGGACAGGGGTCGGCGGCATGGGGCCGCCATTTGGATGGGAGACCCGGGAAGGCCCGGGTGCGCTCCCTAGACAGGAAACGATACATGTTCAACGAAGTGAAAAAATCCATCGAGTGGGGTGAGGAAACTCTGACCCTCGAAACCGGCAAGGTCGCCCGTCAGGCCGACGGCACCGTCATCGCCACCTACGGCGAGACCTCCGTCATGGCCAACGTGACATTCGCAAAGCAGCAGAAGCCCGGACAGGACTTCTTTCCGCTAACCGTTCATTACAACGAAAAATACTATGCCGCCGGCAAGGTTCCGGGTGGCTTCTTCAAGCGCGAGGCGCGTCCGACCGAGAAAGAGACGCTGACGTCGCGCCTGATCGACCGTCCGATCCGCCCGCTTTTCGTCGAAGGCTTCAAGAACGAAGTCCTCGTGATCTGCACCGTGCTTTCGCATGATCTGGTCAACGATCCCG
>NZ_JBPOFB010000059.1:0-2574 GCF_051251565.1 Marivita sp.
GCCCGTCACAGGCCCCAGATCACCCGCAGCCAAAGACGCAGCATCATCAACGGCTGTTGGCACATCGTCTGTGACCGCAACGGTAAAGCTGCTGGAGGCCGTGTCACCATCGCCGTCTTCGACTGTAAAGGCGAATGGCAGGTTCAGCACGTCGGTTCCCGCGGCGCCATGATCCAGCACTTCGTTTTGGACGTAGGTGTAGCTTGGTACGAAGCCGTTGCCCGCCGTTGGCTGTACCAGCGCCACGGTGAACACAGGTGCTGTACCGGCAAGCGCGACAATCGAGCCGTCCATAATGGTATATGTCAACGCAACGCCGTCGCTGCTCAGGCCAAGCGCATCCAGATCGGTTTGCACCTGCACCGCGTCAAAGCGGATCTCGACAGGATCCAGATCGGCACCGTAATCCGCAACAATTTCCTCGCCTGCAGTCAATGTACCACCTGTACGCAGGTCTGCCTCATCCACGGCTGTGTCCGGGGTAACGCCTGCTGTCGGGCCGTCGTCGGTGAAGGTAAAGCTGTCGCCAATGTCCGCGCTGGCGGCCGCGGTCGCGGTGTCGCCGTCGCCGTCTTCTACGGCTGAGCTCGCCGTCAGAACAACCAGGCCCGCGGCCAATGCAGCAACTTCAGAGCTGCTGGATGTATCCGCGTGATCAATGGGTTGGCTCTGCGTAAGCGTCACTACGCCCGCCGCATCGGTCGCAATCGTGAACACCGTGTTGGCCGGGTCCACATCCACCGCATTCGCCTCGGTCGAGGCCGTAACAACACCGCCAATCAGGTGCAATGTCACCGCGTCGCCTTCGCTGCTCAAACCAGACGCCACACTCGTCGCGCCCCCTTGCAGGCTCAGCGCGTGCGTCAGAACCTCTGCATCTACATCCGCGCCCCCGTCATTGCCCAGATCGTTGGTCAGTGTGAACAAACCGCTGAAGTCAGCCGTTGCTGTATCAACAGCCGTCAACGTGTCTCCGTCTTGCGTCGCGAGAACCGGCGCGGTTGCACCGCTGTCTACCAGCGCTGTGGTTGGCAGATCATCAACAAAGCTCAGACGGTCACCAATTCTAAGAACATCCGTTGCCGTATCACCGTCACCGTCCTGAACCGTCGCCCGCAGCGAGATCGCACCCGGTGCGATGCTCACCGTGTCGGCCGCATCCGCTGTCGGGTGATCAAGCGCGCGGGTTTGATCCAGCTTCACGGTACCATCTGCAGTAACACTCACGTTGAACGCCGCCGGACCGAATTGATCAGCAACACGGCCGACAACAACACCGCCCTCGACGTACAACAAGATCGCATCGCCCGTTGCTTCATCCACCAGACCACTGTCGACACCGTCAGCAGAAACTTCGAGGCTGTAAACCGTGCCCGCAGTCGCATCCGCCAGATCAGCACCGTGATTAATGTCAAACAGGCCCGCAAAACTGGCAGAAGCATTCGTGCCAAAATCAGCATCCGTTACCGTCAACCCAACAGCAAAGGCTGGAACCGTGTCCACAACTGGCAGGTCATCCACAATGCTAATGATCAGGGAATCCGTTGCAACATCGCCATCCGTGTCCGTCAGCCTCAGCGCAAATGTATCCAGCAGGCTGTCGCGGGTCGTGGCGTCAGCATGCGCCTCCCCCGCTGCAAGCGCATAGGTATAGCTTACCTCGCCCGTTGCCGCGTCATAGCCCGTGACCGTCAACGTGCTGCCCAAAGCGCTGGTCAAAACCAGCGGCGTCGTTGCCGCAACATTGTCATCAACAACCGTGATCGTAGTGCCACCTGCACTGATCGTCAGCGCATCAATCCCGTCAAACGACGTGATCGTGAAGCTGCCCGAGATCGTCGAGGACGTACCCCCCACACCAGATCCGATCGTTGGCAACTGGCTCTCGAACACAACACCATCAGCGCCGGTGGCATCGTCAAGATCATCGAAGGAAACAGGGCTGTCGCCCAATGCTATCTTCAGCTCGGCCTTGGACGTATCGCCATCCGTGTCAGTCAGCGTGTACTCAAAGATTTCATCCACACCGCCCGCCGTGCCCGCATCCCGAGTATAGCTGTAGCTGCCGTCCGCCGAGACCGTCAGCGTCCCGTATTCTCCGTCAATCGTAGTGGTGCCTGTCGTAGGCACGACCACTGTGGTGATGCCAAAGGCAACGCCAGTCACAGTCGCACCATCCGCACCCTCCGTATCCGTCCCCGCACCTGTGATCAGGTTGCCCGTCACAGGCCCCAGATCACCCGCAGCCAAAGACGCAGCATCATCAACGGCTGTTGGCACATCGTCTGTGACCGTAAGGCGTGTGCCAATTGGTGCCACTTCAGTCACGGTATCGCCGTCTCCGTCGACTACAGTTGCTGTCAACAGGATCGCGTCATCAGTAATGTTGACTGCATCGTCGTTACCTGCAGGATTTGTAACAGGGCGCAGCTGATCAAGTGTTACAACGCCGGTTGTGAGATCAACGGAAACGACCATGGCCGCGGGGCCGTCAACGCCCCCGATACGGCCAACAACATTACCATCTTCATCGGTAAATAGCAGAATGGGTTCGCCAGTCGCACCATCAACGAG
>NZ_JBPOFB010000006.1:0-231886 GCF_051251565.1 Marivita sp.
TTCCCGTGCCCATAGTTCGTCTCCTTTGCTGCACATTATGCTATCAAAGGAGCGGCACCAAACCGCGACAGGTCCATTTTGATAGTAGCCATACGGCGTACTCCTTGGCGCTTGTTAAAACATTTGCCCTGGAGTCCCGAACCGTCTATCCCTTGCTTACCACCACAAGAGCGCTTCGGTCTCCGGAGCCACGACGAAGAGGGTGCGCCTGTATCCTTTCGACGTGTTGTGAAAGCGGGGACGCCTTGCCGGGCGCCCCCGCTAAACTCAGCAGATTGAATCCTCCATCAGCAATGGACGAACCTGTTTCGCGCCAACGAACTGCGAAAGTAGCCTGTAGTTCTGCTTCTCGTGGCGTATGCGGCCTGCGACGATGGCAGGATGAACCTTTGCTTGCCGCGAAAGGGAGATAACGTTCTGCACACTGGGGCTAGAGCGCACTGGGTGGTCGTCCCACAGCTCCGAGGGAATAAGGGCTTCTTGCGCCCACTCGTCAGCCTCCTGTTCGCGGATATCATCTCGTTCATGGTTCCGCTCCCGAAGTTGCAGATCGTCAATGAAGACCTCGCCGTCTCCATTGTTGAAGTGCCGTCCCAAGTGGGCCAGTTCATGAAGTAGGCAGAACCAGAAATTATCCAGACGATCATATCGGATCGTCATGCCCACAACCGGAACACTATCCGCTGTCCAAAGTGCTGCTCCGTCCAAATAGGTCTTTGGCAGGTGCGAAGCGACAACAAGCGCGATGCCATGCTTGGCCAGTCTTTCCTTGGCGAGCTTTGGACCCTCGTCAAATTCACTCAAGCGGGCCAAGTCACGGAGAAAATCTTGGTCGATAGTTCCTTGTTCATAGACACCTTCCAGCCCCGCTTGCCGTGCTTTGCAAAGAATGTGCAGGCACCAAGCTTGTAAAGCATGAACATCCGTTTTGGCGTTGGCTCGTGAGCCTCCGCCTTGGCGGAACAAAGCCTGTGGCAGCGCTTGCTGTCCCCCGACGCACGCCACCATCTTCTGCACGATTTCTTCGGTGCGATCCTTGATGTCTGCTGTTTTCTTGATCCAGCCTAGTTTGGCCATTTGCATCACAGGAAAACGCTCGAAATCAATCCCCGCCGGAGCGGTCGGCAGAGCGCCACCATCTCGTATCAGCACATCGGCCGGAATGCCCAAATGTTCATTCAAAGCCCGGATCATCTTGAGAGTCAGGCTTCGTTTTCCACTCAGAACTTCCGATGCCTTTGCGCGGCTTCCAAAGATTGGGGCCAGGTCGCTCTGATTCATGTCGAGCTGCTGCATGCGGAACTTGATTGCTTCGATTGGATCTGGAGCGTCCATTGGAAAGTGACGATCTTCGTAGACCTCGATCAGTGTCGCCAGCACATCGAGCTCATCATCTTCTGCTACGGAGCGATCAAGGTCCATCAGCGCTTCAACACGGGCAAGTGCAGCGGTGTAATCCTGCTCGGAATGAATTGGCCGAATATGATGCTCGTTCATAGTCATACTTCCTCCGCGTCGATTTGATCATATTCCTCGTGAGTTCCGAGGAACCGAACAAAGCCAATACCCTTCTCGTAGTCGAACCTGACAATCAGTCGATATTTGTTGCCACAAATATTGAAGACCACTCGTCCGCCCTTCAAAATGCTTGCGTTGCGATACTGCGCTTTGACCTCGGCTGGCGTTTTCCAGTTCGCGCGATGCGCTTCTGCCCACCAAGCATCCAGCTGCGACTTCGAGTCTGGGAAGCGTTTGGAAAAGGCAATCAACTTCGGTCGGGCAATGATTCTCATCGTTTATCTAGTCCAACGTTCCCGTGCAGTCAAGTTGTACATCGCTCCCTGAGGGGGATCAGATATCAGATTCGTGCCTTGGCGGCAAGTTCGGCGGCGAAGGGAGTTTCTTGATCCACTCTTGATGCCGATGTCTACTATGGCGCAGAATACAACTTACGGGCAACGCTCGGTACTAAGTTTTGAGATATGCAAGCTGGGAAAACACTAAATCTCGTTCTTTTCGCCTTTGATCACTTCTTGATCGTCTATGCCGCACGCGCCCTGAACGCGCGATCAGCCAATCTGAAGCATGGCAAATGGCGTGGACTTGCCAATCTGTAGCTTGGCAACACATTCAATGCGTCAGTCCCCGGTCCATGTCCCGATCCTGCACTTCTAGCTCTGTCTCAGCCTCTCTTCGGCGTCCCTCGCTAAGCTCAAGCTCTCGTTCAACTTCGCGTCCAGCGCGTTGTATGTGGCCTCTTCGCTCAGCAAGCCACGCAACGCCTGCATTGACGCGATCTGCGAGCGTATGAGCAACGTCGCGCAGGCCGCGATACCATCCAACTGGACTTGCAGCCTCTTCGTCGAGCGCGCTTCCAAGCCGCTCAATTCCTGCGCTGAGGTTTCGCAGGCCGTCACCAACCGCTCGACGCAGGCGAGCAAGTCGCGCTCCAAGGCTGTCAGGGGTGCCGTCATTCATTTCTCCTCGATCTTGATGCAGATGACCGGCGTCCCGGCCAGTGTGCAGGTTTTCAGCTCTGTCCTGTCGGGGTCCAGCGTCAGCCAGGTCTGCTCCCCCTGGTCGATCCGTGTCAGGCCCAGTTCCGTCAGCTCCGAGCGTGTCAGCATGGACGTCCAGAACCAGCTCGCGGCCATCATCGAGGCGATCCCCGTCACGATCAGCCCCGAGATCACCCAAGGCGAGATCGTGAGCCATCGCCTGATCTGTTCGGTCCGCGTCTCGAACAAGCTCCTGTTCTCGTTCAGGAAGCGGCGCGTATCGTTCTCGATGGTACGCCGCGCGTCGTTCGCAATGGCCGTCAAATCGATCCTGAAGCTCTCCAGCTGGGATGCCATCGAGGCGGCGTAGTCCTGGCGTATCATGTCCAGCTCGGCGTTCAGTTTCTCGCTCAGCCGGGTCGGCTTGCCAGTCTTCATGGAAAATCTCTCCTTTCAGGCGCCAGCGTTCGCCGGTTTCGGGGTCCTGCGCGGTCAGGTAGGCTTTGCCGACGCGGGGCAGGTCGAAGCCCGCATCGGCAAGGGCGTCTATCATGCTGGCGCGGTCGGTGATCAGGCCGACGCTGACCTGATCGAGGATCCACGCATGCAGCTCGTCGCGGCCCTGGGCGCGGGTCGGGGCCTCGATGGTGTCGCGCACCTCCTGGGCGCGCTCCAGCTCCATCGGATCGGCCCAGCCGTGTCGCTGGTTCATCAGGTCGCGCAGGCTGTCAAAGGCATCCTGATAGCCGGGCGGCGCGATGTTCAGGCTGCGGCCCGTGGTCAGCTCAAGGCGCGGGGTGCAGAAGTGTAGCTCGACGCGATCCTCGTGGCTGTGACGGACCCAGAGCATGTCGTATTGCTCGCCGTCCAGCCCGGCGAAGGCCAGCTTCTCGAAGGCGTCCATCACCTCAGCCTGTTGCGCCCCGCTGGGCGCGTCCTGGGCCGCAAAGCTGATCACGCCCGCGCGGTAGGTCCATTGGTGACGGCTGGCGTCTATCAGCGCCTCGGTGCGGCTGGGATCGCCGCGCAGCACCTCGGGCAAGGGCTCGCGCGTCACGGTCAAGGGCTTGCCGTCGGCATCGCGGATCAGGTCGCGGTTGTTGTCATAAGCCAGCACGCGCTCGGCAACGAGATAGCCGACCGGTCCCGCGCCCGCGCCTTTGCCGTTGGGGAAGAACTTGATCAGCACTGCCGCACCTCTTCGAGGAGCTGGGCAAGCTGGCGTTCAATCACCAACAGGCGGCGGGCAACGGTCAGGCTGTCGAGGTCGGTGCGGCCCACCAGCATCGCCCGGTTCAGCCAGCGCGCGATCTGGTTGAGGTTGCCGCCGATGCGCCCGACCGCCAGCACCAGCGCCGGATCGACACGCGGCACGGGCTTGCGCCGTCGGGCCTCGGTCAGGCCAAGCGCCTCACGCAGGAGCGTTGCGGCGGGCAGGCCAGCGGCCTCGGCTTTGGCGCGCAGCTCGGCTTTCTCAGCCGCCGTGCACCGGAAGACGAAGGTCTCCGTCAGCGGCTCCTTTGCGCGGGCTTTTCCCGCGCCGGTGGGGTTCGAAGGGGAGGCTTGCCGCCCCTCGCAAGGTCCCGTGTCAGAAGCGCCAGCGTATGACATGGGTCGCCTTGCTGTTTCCTCAGACCGCATGGCGGTTCTCCCCTACGGTCGGGGCAACATCCTGCGGAAAACGTGATGCGCACTGCATCTGACGCGGCGCAAAGGGCGAGATGCGTGCTGCAGAAGGCAAGGTGCATTCGCTATCCTGCGCCTGACGGATGACATCCCGAAGAAGACACAATTGCGCCTGCCATTCCGCGCTGTCCACCGGGGCCGGTGTCCGGGCCGGAAGCCAGAAGCCCAGGTGATGCTCATGCGGCGACAGGGGCAGGCTGCGTTCCAGCGTGGTCATGCCTTCCCGGGCCAGCCGTGCATCCCACTCCCGGACAAAGCAGATGCCCCTCGGGACAAACACCAGGTCCGGGCGCGTTCCGCCGGATTGCCCTTCATCGGGCAAATCCGGCGCGGACGCGCGCCCGTGTTCTTTTCTAAGTTCTTGTTCTCTGTTCGGGGGGCGATCCTGTCCCCCTTTGTTGGACAGGTCTGTCCCGCTTTGCGGACAGGATTGTCCTCCTTTGGCGAGTTTGAGCGGGACAACCTTGTCCCCCTCTCGGCGGCGTTCGGTGGCTCGTTGCAGGGCCGCTTCGGTCGGACGATAGCGCGAGGATTTCCCCTTGTTGGTCCCGCGCTCCACGGTCAAGTAGCCCGCCGCCTCGACCTTGTTCAGCGCCCGTTTCACCGACTTGGCGTGTTTGCCGATGGCGGCACCTATGGTCTCGAAAGACGGGCGGCTCTCGCCAGTTTCGTGGTCGGCATGGGCCAGCGCCAGGTAGAGGGCGACTCGCAAGGCGTTGTCGTCCAGATCGTGGTCCGTGACCATCTCGAGCAGGTATTGCAGCTTGATCTTGCAGAAGGGCAGAAGCTCAGACATCGGCCCCTCCCGCGATTGCGATCACGGGCGCGATCTGGTATTCATCTCTCGCAAACTTTTCGATTTGGCCGTTGACGCGGGTGCCAGCCCAGTCAGCGGCCTTTCGGTTTCTAGGCCCCCTGAAACGGTTCGCCAGAGGCCCGAAAAGCCCAATCAAATCAAGGGGTGGGGTTTTCCGGTTCGCCAGCGCAAGCTGTTGATCTCCCTCACCCCGCACAGTCCTGCACGGCTCACCACTGACACTCTCAAATCGTTAAAGAAATCCCGCCCATGGCGGTCGGTATGCATGTTGGCGTGTGCCTCTGCGCCGCAAAGGTCCGGCGCAGAGATCGGGCGGTGTGGGTCAGGCGGTGTGGGTCAGGCGCGCATGCGGGCGTAGGAGGGGTCGTAGGGCGACGGCGCGATCACCGCGACGGGCACCATCTCGCCGCAAAGGTCGATCACCATCGTGGTGCCAACTGCCATCACGTCTGTGTCGACAAACGCATATGCCAGGTTCATGCCAACGCGGTGGCCCCAATCGCCGGAGGTGACGGTGCCGACAACCTGACCGTCTTTCATCACCGACGCGCCGCCGTGGGCGGGGGCATGCGTGGCATCGACGCTCAGGGTCACCAGTTTCTTGCGCAAACCAGCGCCGTGCTGGCGCAGCAGGGCGTCTTTGCCGACAAAATCGCCCTTGTCCAATTTGACAAAACGGTCCAGCGACGTCTCAAACGGCGTAAATTCGGTGATCAGGTCTGCCTTCCAGTGCAGGAAGCCTTTTTCCATCCGCATAGAGTCGACCGCGCGCGCCCCAAAAAGCTTCATTCCGTGCGCCTTGCCCGCCTCGCGCAGGGCCAGATAGGCCGCGTAGAGCGATGCGTTGGGGACGTGGATTTCGTAAGCCAGTTCGCCCGAAAAGCTGACGCCCATGACGGTGGCAGGGGCAAAGCCGATGAAGCATTCGCGCGCCGACAGCCACGAAAAGCCGTCCTTGGACCAATCGGCCCGGCTGACCGCGTGCATCACGTCGCGGGCGTTGGGGCCTGCGAGCACAAGGATCGTCTGATCGTTGGTCAGGCTTTTGAGCTGCACGTCCTCACCGTCCTGAACATGCGCCTTGAGCCAATCCATATCGTGCGCTTCGGAGGCCGCGGCAGACCCGTACCAGACACGGGCAGGGCCGCGATCGGATGCGGGCAGGTTGGTGACGGTGGCTTCGCCTTTGACCATGCCGTGATGGTTCAGCAAATAACCCAGCCCGACACGCCCGTCGCGTTTGGTGACGGTGCCACAGATCATCCGGTCCAGAAACGCGTGGCGGTCGGCCCCGGTGATTTCGATCCGGTTGAAGCCGTTCACCTCGGCAAGGCCCACGTTGTTCTGCACGGTCTTCACTTCGGCGGCGATCACATCGAACGCTTCGTCGAAATGAAAGCTGAGCGTTGGGTGGAACTCTGGGTTTGGCTTGATGTATTCGACCCGTTCCCAGCCGTTCACAACGGTGAATTCCGCACCTTCCGCAGCCAGGATCGGCGTCAGCGGTGTTGTCTTGGCCGGGCGGCCTGCGGGGCGGTGTTCGTGTGGAAAATGGAAGCGGAATTCGTTCTGGTAATCCTCGATCGCCTTGAGCGCGGTCAGCTCTACATTGGTGTGACCTGCAAAGCGGCGTGGGTCGACGCACCATGTGTCGTAACACGCCTCACCGTGCACGATCTGCTGCGCCAAAAGCCAGCCATGACCGCCGCCTTCGCCGATTCCGGCGCGCAGGCCGATGATGCAGAACGCGTTGCGCTTGCCGGGGATCGGGCCAACCAAAGGCGCGCCGTCGATGGTATAGGTGATCGGGCCATTGACCACGCGTTTGATCCCAACCTCGGTGAGGGCGGGCATCCGTTCAAACGCCCCTTCGAGCACGTCCATCACGCGGTCCAGATCGTCGGGGCAAAGATCATTGGTGAAGGACGGGCTGATGCCGTCCATGCCCCATGTCTTGCAGTCTTGTTCGTAGAACCCGACCAGAAGCCCGTTCTTTTCCTGCCGCGAATAATAGTCCGAGATCGGGCACCGCAGCAGTGGCATACGATGACCGGCCTCAACGATGGCGGGAATGTCCTCGGTCACGAAATACTGGTGTTCCATCGACGCAACAGGGTGGTGCACACCCATCATGCTGGCCACTTCATTGACGCGGTAGCCACACGCATTGACCACGATATCGGCGTCGATGGTGCCTTTGTCGGTTTCGACGGTCCAGGTGTGATCGCCATGTTGCCTGAGGCCGGTGACAGCGGTTTGGCGGTACACTTCGGCCCCGGCTTTGCGGGCGTGAAATGCCAGCGCCTGACACAGTTGTGCGGGGTCGATATCGCCATCTTCGCCGTCCCACAGACCGCCCAGCAGGTTCTCGGTCGAGATCAGTGGATGACGGCGGGCACATTCATTGGCGTCGATGACTTCGAATTCAACGCCCATGCCGCGCGCCATGGACGCGAAATGTCGGTAGCCCTGCATCTGGGCTTCGGTGTTGGCGAGCCGGATACCCCCATCGCCGTGGTGATAGCCGACAGGGTATTCGGGGTCGTCCCGCAGCTTTTTATATAGCTGGATGGAATGGGATTTCAGACCAACCATCGTCTGATTCATGCCGAAATTGGTCACCTGCGCCGCCGAATGCCAAGTGGTGCCCGATGTCAGTTCGTCCCGTTCGATCAGGACCACATCGCTCCAGCCTTCTTGGGTCAAATGATAGAGCGTTGAGCAGCCGGCGATTCCCCCGCCGATGACGACAACTTTGGTGCGCGATTTCATGGTCTGTCTCCGCAGATATATGACCGAGACAAGGGGCGCGTTTTGGCCTCTGTGACAATCGAAATGTCATAGGTTCTAATTTATCGAAACTTAAATCCTACTATTTCGGAATACTTAGTCAGCAGTTGCCCAATTTTTGAAATAGCGCCCTGATCCCCCCAGAATTTCAAAGCTGAAAGTGGTGTCTCATGGCTGAACGATCGAAACGCGCGGGCCGTGCAGAGCGGATGGCCAAACGGCTTGCTAAGCCGGTGCTTGATCCCTGCCCCCCTGGCCAGATCGGCGGGTCGTACAAACCGCTGACCGAAGCCGAGCTGAACAGCATTTATGACACTGCTTTGCTGCTGCTGGAAAACCTTGGCCTTGGCGAAGTGCCCGCGCGGCTACATGCCGATTTGTTGGCCATCGGAGCAAAAGACAACGGGGCCGGGCGCATCCTGTTTCCGCAACCTTTGGTCCAAGAGGCGATTGATCAGGCCGCCAAGACATTCGTCCTGCACGGGCGCGATGCAGCGCGGTCCATCGAAGTGGGCGGCAACCGAGTGCATTTTGGAACCGGTGGGGCGGCTGTGCAAACGCTTGATCTGGACAGTCGCCTGTACCGGCCCTCAACGCTTGAGGATTTGCACAATTTCACCCGGCTGCAAGACACGTTGCCGAATGTAAGCTGGTACACGCGGTGTTGCATTGCCACGGATGTGCCGGACATTTTTGATCTGGATGTGAACACGGTCTACGCGCTTTTGCGCAACACGACCAAGCCGACCGCGACCGCCTTTACCGTGGCCGAGCATGTTGCGCCGATTGTCGAGATGCTGGATATTGCCGCCGGTGGGCCGGGGGCCTTTGCGGAACGCCCGTTCATGAAGGCGCATATCAGCCCGATCATTTCGCCGCTGCGCTTTGGCGAAGATGCGGTTGATGTGGTCTATGAATGTATCCGGCACAATATCCCCATGTCCTGCATCACTGCTGCGCAAGCCGGGGCCACGGCACCAGCAACGCTCGCGGGGTTTTTGGCGCAATCCTTGGCGGAAACATTGGCGAGCCTTGTGATGGTGCACGCCATCCAACCCGGATTTCCCATGGTGTTTTCAAACTGGCCGCTGGTGATTGACCTGCGTACCGGGGCCTTTGCGGGTGGCAGCGGGGAAACCGCCGTATTGAACGCCGCTTCTGCGCAATTGTCCAACTGGCTTGGCCTGCCGTCCGGGGTTGCCTGTTCGATGACCGACGCCAAGGCCATTGATGCGCAATACGGGATGGAGAAAGGGCTGACCTCTTTGGCGGCGGCCTTGGCGGGCGGCAACCTGATCTACGAAAGTTCGGGTATGACGGCGTCTCTTCTCGGGGCCAGCTTTGAGGCGTTTGTCCTCGACAACGAGATGCATTCCCACACCTACCGCGCGTTGCGGGGAATCGAGGTGACCGAAGAAAACCTTGGCTATGACGCGATCTTCAACGCGGTTCTGGGGGACGGGCATTTCCTTGGTGGGCAACACACGTTTGCGGCGATGGAGCGGGATTACTATTACCCGTCCCTTGCCAACCGAGACGAGCCGCGCACCTGGGCGCAGAACGGCGCACAAGACGCGTGGACCGTGGCCAACGCCCGCGCCCGCGAAATTCTGGAAACACACGTGCCCGAATACCTGACACCTGAACAGGACCGCGCCATCAAAGAGCGGTTCAACATTCTGTTTGGGTAGCGGCCGGGCCGAGGGTTTGGGGGCCGTGGCCAATACATGACGGCGCGCTGCGAGAGCAGGCGACCGTCAATAAGTGCAGACTCCAAAGGTATCACACATGACATTGCATGATGACTTGGGGCCGTTCGAGCGGTCTACCTTAGATCATCCCATTTTTCTTGAGGAACGCACGGGCTTTTTCCTCTGTGTTCAACTCGGCAATCTTGGTGTTGTAGCTGATCAGGGTCAGATCTTCGGCTTTTGCCGTCTGTGTCGACTGAAACACCACGCCCAGTTTTGGGTCACCGCCCGTTTTTCGATATCCTGCTAGAGCAAGGCCCACCAATTCCCGGCCCGTGACAGTCAGCACAAATGTGCGTTCAAAAATATTGTCATTGATCAACGGGGACGCGGCATGAAAAGGCTGGCGGCTGTGCACGCCGCCACAAATCCAACTGTCATTAATCGTTGGGCTCCATTCCGGTACATTCAGAATTGACCCACCCGTAAGCGAGTCAGCTGACTCCGATTCGGGATGCTTGAAATTCTTCATTTCGTCCTGAGTGATCCCCGCCTGACCTTGTTGGCTCTTGGCAATGATCTCTCCATCTCTGCCCCTGATGTGCCTTCCGAAAACTTGCATTTTCAGTGGCGTGTTCAGAGCGCCGACATACACCGCCCACGCGACGTCTGACGAGGTGTTTTGACCGCTGGAACTGTTCACTTTTTGGAAATCAGCTTCAAACGCAGGTTTGGTGTAGGGCATGTATTCTGCTTTCATCTTGATCGTGCGGCATTTTTAAAATGGCGCTTATTTAGGTCTCAGTGCTGTGAAGAAATATATCAAAACAATGATGTGCAAGCCATGGTCGCGCTCAGTTCGGCGCGTGCTGCTCGGTCATAGACGCAGTGAAAAGGTCAATGTGCAACGTTTTGTTCTTCGAAACACATGTTTGGTTAAAACGGCTGTTCTGCTCATCGACCGCCACTGCCGTATTACATCACAGAAGGCGGGACATGTTCAAGCGTCACCATTTGCACGTCATTGAGCCAATTTATAATTCGCGTACATTCGCGCTTCTTGTTACCCTAATCAATCAGCGTGAACCGGTCCTTGAGCCATGGTGTCGTTTCCACAAAGGGGCGGATCACCTGACTCTCCAGCGACTCGCGGACTTTGCGGTTCACGATATCCAGCACCGATCGTGAACAATCCGGTGTTGTCACCAATGACAGGGTTCGGGAAAACCGCTTGCCCGGAAACGGGTGCATGCGCAGTTTCGACTGGAACCGTTTGGCCCGCGAAAACAGCAAGGGCGTTGAGATCGTCCAGCCCGCGCCCGCTGCGACCATCGCCATCATTGTCTGGTTGCTGCCACAGGCGAATTTATGCGGCAGGGCCACGCCCATGCGGCGCAACTGGGCTTCGATCTGGCATGCGATGATCAGGTCGCTTGAGAATTGCAGGAACGGCAGTTTGGTTTTGCCCGCAACGATATCGGGCACTGACGGGTCAACGGACGCAGGCAGAACCACGACAAACGGATCACGCAGCAAGGGTTGATCCTGAAGGTCGCGCAACCGTTCAGGCGGGGTGGTCGAAATGCCAAGGTCCAGTTCCCGGTCACGCAGCATTTCAATCAATTCGTGGCTGGAGGAGGTGTGATACAGAAAATCGCAATCCGGCATCTTTTGCGACAGGTAGACCGCCAGCTCCGGTGTGACATCGCTGTCGAGGTCTTCGATGGTGCCCAGCCGCAGGTAGCGCGCTTCGGCCAGATCCCCGGTCGAGGCTTCTGCCGTGGCTTTGCGGATCGCGTGCAGGGCAATGTCGATATTGCGCAAGAAAACGTGACCCTTGGGCGTCAGGACCATCGGCCTGCGGGTGTGATTGAACAGCTCAACCCCAAGGTGGTCCTCAAGGCTGCGCAGGTGATGTGATACGGTACTGATCGACAGCCCGCTTTCCTTGGCTGTCTCCCGCAGCGAACCGTTGCGCGCGCAGACCTGGAACAGTTCCAGCCATTTCAGGCTCAGCCCTTTGCGAGAGGATGGTTTGGTCATGTCGATTTCGGCCCTGCGGCAGTGGGGTGCGTGCCAAACCTTCGGTCATTCGCGGGGGCAATGCCATCCAATTCGATCCCGGCTGATTCAGGCGGCAGGCCCAAATGCCCGATCCTTGGCACGTCTTTGGTGTCGATGGTGGCGAAGATGATGAGAAATATAGCAGGCCAGCCTTGCAAGCAGCTTTGCCCCTTATAAGTAATTGCGAGTGATTTGCATTTTCATGTAGGCGCTGCTAAACAAAAACAGGAGGTTTGACGGATGACGACGACCCTTAAAACACTGGCCACTGCGGGGCTTTTGGCTTCAATCGCCGGGGGCGCTTGGGCGGAAGACCGCATGAAGGTGGTTACGACCTTTACCGTTCTGGCGGATATCGCGGCCAATGTTGCGGGCGATGCCGCGGAGGTGGTTTCCATCACCAAGCCCGGTGCGGAAATCCACGGCTATGAACCGACGCCGCAAGACATCGTGCGCGCGTCCGATGCGGATTTGATCCTGTGGAACGGTCTGAACCTTGAACTGTGGTTCGAACAATTCGTCTCGAACCTGGGGGATGTACCCTCGGCCACGCTTAGCGATGGGATCGAACCGATCTCTATTTCGGCGGGCAGCTACGAAGGGAAACCCAACCCGCACGCGTGGATGGGGCTTGATAACGCATTGGTCTATATCGACAATATCGTTGCCGCCTTTTCCGAGCATGACCCTGAGAACGCCGCGATCTATGCCGAGAACGCCGCGCGCTACAAAGACGAATTGCGCGCCACCATCGCCCCCCTGCGCGAGGCGATTGCAACCATTCCCGAAGATCAGCGTTGGCTAGTCACCTGTGAAGGTGCGTTCAGCTATCTGGCGCGCGACATGGGCCTGAAAGAGCTGTATCTTTGGCCGATGAACGCCGATCAGGTCGGAACGCCCCAGCAGGTGCGCGCGGTGATCGACGGTGTGCGCGAGAATGACATTCAGGTCGTGTTCTGCGAAAGCACCGTCAACACCGCTCCGGCGGAACAGGTCGCGCGCGAAACAGGTGTCACCTATGGCGGCGTGCTCTATGTCGATTCCCTAAGTGCGGACGATGGGCCCGTCCCGACCTATCTTGACCTTCTGACCGTGACCACGCGCACGGTGGCCGAGGGTCTGACCTCTGTCGGCAATTGAGCCGACGACTTAACCGCGCGTCCTTCCGCAGCTTTGAAGCGGGTGGACGTACAAGCCTGAACAGGCGAACCACATAAGGACATGCCATGCTCGATGAGCAGAGCCAGCCAACACCCCCGCCCCAGACCGCCCCGCGCGGCGAAGGTCTGCGCGCTGAAGATGTCACCGTTACGTACCGCAACGGCCACACGGCCTTGTGGGATGCCAGCTTTGACATTCCGCGCGGCACGGTGACGGCGCTTGTCGGGATCAACGGCGCCGGGAAATCAACCCTGTTCAAGGCGATTATGGGGTTTGTGCCCGCAGCCAAGGGCACCATCCGTATCCTTGGCCTGCCCGTGAAAGAGGCGCTGGCCCGCAACCTCGTGGCTTATGTGCCGCAATCCGAAGATGTGGATTGGGCCTTTCCTGTGCTGGTCGAGGATGTGGTGATGATGGGCCGCTACGGGCATATGGGGTTTCTGCGCCGCCCCAAAGCCGCCGATCATGCGGCAGTCGATCAGGCGCTGCGCCGTGTTAATATGCAGGAGTTTCGCCACCGCCAGATCGGAGAGCTGTCAGGCGGCCAACGCAAACGCGTGTTCCTGGCCCGCGCCATTGCCCAGGACGGGCAGGTGATCCTGCTGGACGAGCCGTTCACCGGTGTCGACGTCAAGACCGAGGATCAGATTGTCACCCTCCTGCGCGAGCTGCGCGATGAAGGGCGGGTGATGCTTGTCTCGACCCATAACCTTGGGTCGGTCACCGAGTTCTGCGACCGGACCGTATTGGTGAAGGGCACGGTGCTCAGCTATGGCCCTACCGAAACGACCTTTACCCGAGAGAACCTTGAAATGGCGTTTGGCGGTGTGTTGCGCCATTTCACGATTGGGGGCGACACGCTGCACGACGACGAAGACGCGCGCGAGGTCACGATCTTTACCGATGACGAGCGCCCGTTTGTGCAATACGGCGACAAAACCCAGCGGACGGAGTCCAACGGATGATCGCCTACCTGCTGGAACCTTTCGGCTATTCCTACATGGTGAACGCCATGTGGGTGTCGGCGCTTGTCGGCTCTGTCTGTGCGTTCCTGTCCGCCTATCTCATGCTCAAGGGCTGGTCGCTGATCGGCGACGCGTTGGCCCATTCGGTCGTGCCGGGGGTGGCGGGTGCGTATATCCTGGGTCTGCCCTTTGCGCTGGGCGCGTTTGTTGCCGGGGGCTTGGCGGCAGGCGCGATGCTGTTTTTGTCTGACAGGTCCGGTCTGAAACCGGACGTGATCATCGGGCTGATCTTCACGTCGTTCTTTGGGCTTGGCCTGTTCATGGTGTCGATCAATCCCATGTCGGTGTCGATCCAGACCATCACCATGGGCAATATCCTTGCGATCACGCCAGAGGACACGCTGCAACTGGCGATCATCGGTTTTGTGTCGCTCGCGGTGCTTCTGGCCAAGTGGAAAGATCTGATGGTCACGTTCTTTGACGAAAACCACGCCCGCACCATCGGGTTGCGGCCATACTTGCTCAAGGCGGTGTTCTTTGTCCTGCTTTCGGCATCGGTGGTGGCGGCGATGCAGACGGTGGGGGCGTTTCTGGTGATTGCGATGGTCGTGACACCGGGGGCGACGGCCTATCTGCTGTGTGACCGCTTTCCGCGCCTCATTGCGACCTCGGTGGCGATCGGGGCCGGAACCAGCTTTGTCGGCGCGTATATCAGCTACTTTCTGGACGGTGCGACGGGTGGGATCATCGTCTGCCTGCAAACGCTGATTTTCTTGTTGGTCTTCGTGATGGCCCCGCGCCACGGGTTGCTGGCCGCGCGGCGTCAGGCCAAAGCCGCCCTGCGCAAAACGGCCAAACCCAGCGCACCCGCCGCCCATCCTGCACAAGAGGGTGTGTGATGGACGTTGAGACCCTGATACTGCCCTTCCGCTTTGCATTTATGCAAAACGCATTTCTGATTTCGCTGATCGTCGCGGTGCCCACGGCGCTGTTGTCGTGTTTTCTGGTGCTCAAGGGCTGGGCGCTGATGGGCGACGCGGTCAGCCACGCGGTGCTGCCCGGTATCGTGCTGGCCTATATCCTTGGCATTCCGCTGATTATTGGCGCATTTGTTGCGGGCATGTCCTGTGCGGTGCTCACGGGGTATCTGGCGTCCAACAGCCGGGTCAAACAAGACACGGTGATGGGCGTGGTGTTTTCGGGGATGTTTGGTCTGGGCATCGTCCTTTACGTCTCGGTCGAGACCAACGCCCATCTGGATCACATCCTGTTTGGCAACATGCTCGGGGTTGAGCCGCACGAGCTTTGGACCGCTGGCATCATCTCGGCGCTTGTTGCTGCGGGTCTTGTTCTGAAGTGGAAAGACCTGCTGTTGCACAGCTTTGATCCGGCGCAAGCGCAAGCCTCGGGCCTGCCGGTCACCCTGCTGCATTACGGGCTGTTGACCGCGCTGTCGCTGACCATCGTGGCAACCCTTTCGGCGGCAGGGCTGATCCTTGCCATCGGGTTGCTGATCGCGCCGGGGGCCATCGCGTTTCTGCTGGTGCGGCAGTTCCGCACGATGCTGTGGGTGGCGGTTCTGCTCAACGTGGTGACCATGCTGCTGGGCACCTATCTGAGCTTTTTCCTAGACAGTGCGCCTGCGCCCACGATCATCCTGATCCAGACCAGCGTGTTCATCTTCGCCTTTGTCCGCCGTCAGATTTTGACCCGACGGGCATCGCAGCTGCGCGTCCAGCGCGGTTAGGCGGGTGGCGGCTTTGCCGCCTACGTCATCACGTCCGGGGCTGACCTGCCGGTGCGTTCCGCCAAACCGCTGATCAGCGCCGTGGCCTCTGCAATGTCGCGCAGCGCGGCTTGCGTTTCGATGTTCAGGTCACCGTCTTTTGGCGTGTGGCGTTCAAGGTAAACCCGCAAGGTTGCGCCTTCGGTCCCGGTGCCCGAAAGACGCAAAACCGCGCGTGCGCCGCAGGTGAAATGCAGCCGCAGCCCCTGATTGTGGCTTACCGATCCGTCCACCGGATCGTGATAGGAAAACGAATCCGCCGCCGCGACCGTACATGCGCCAAAGCTTTGCCCGGCAAGGCGGTCAAGCTGTGCCGTCAGATCCGCCATCAACGCATGTGCCGCGTCACTGTCCAGCGCCTCAAAGTCATGGCGCGAATAGTAATCGCGGCCAAAGGTTTGCCAATGGTCCTGAAGAATGTCCTTTACCGACATTTTGCGCATGGCCAGAATATTGAGCCAGAGCAGCACCGCCCACAGCCCGTCTTTTTCGCGGACATGATCGCTGCCCGTGCCGGCGCTTTCTTCCCCGCACAAGGTGACGCGCCCCGCATCGAGCAAGGCGCCAAAGAATTTCCAGCCCGTGGGGGTTTCAAAACATTCAACGGCCAATGCCTCGGCCACGCGGTCAGCTGCGCGGCTGGTGGGCATGGAGCGTGCCACCCCCGCGATGCCGCGCGTGTAGGCCGGGGCCAGATGCGCATTGGCGGCCAGAACGGCAAGGCTGTCAGATGGGGTCACATAGACGCCTTTGCCAAGGATCATATTGCGATCCCCGTCCCCGTCCGAGGCAGCGGCAAAGTCTGGGCCGTCTTCGGACATCACCAGATCGACCAGCGGCTTGGCCCAGATCGGGTTGGGATCGGGGTGACCTTTGCCGAAATCGACCGACGGCACGCCGTTCAGAACTGTGCCCTTGGGGGCACCCAGCATGTCCTCAAGGATGGTCTTGGCATAAGGCCCCGTGACCGCGTGCATCGCGTCGAACTTGACGCGAAAGCCGCTGGCAAAAAGTGCGCGCAGGGCGTCGAAATCGAACAGCTCTTGCATCAGCGCGGCATAGTCTGAAACCGGGTCAACCACGTCCACATTCATGTCGCCAAGCACGGTTGTGCCGATGCGTTCAAGGTCGATATCGGCGGTGTCGAGTGTGGTGTAGCTGCTCAGCGTCTTGGTCTGGGCAAAGATTGCATCGGTGATTGCCTCGGGGGCGGGGCCGCCGTTTGAGATGTTGTACTTGAGCCCGAAATCTTCGTCGATGCCACCGGGGTTGTGGCTGGCCGACAGGATCAGACCGCCATCCGCGCCGCGTTGCCGGATCAGGTTTGACGCGGCAGGGGTGGACAACAGGCCCCCCTGACCGACAATCGCATGCGCGGCCCCGTTGGCGGCGGCCATGCGCAGGATCGTCTGGATCGCCTCGGCGTTGAAATACCGCCCGTCGCCCCCGATCACGAGGGTCTTACCCATCACTCCGTCAATCGCGTTGAAGGTCGCCTGTACGAAACACTCAAGATAGCCCGGCTGCATGAACACGCGGGTTTTCTTGCGCAGGCCCGATGTGCCTGGTTTCTGCCCGTCGAAGGGCGTGCAGCTCTGGGTCAGGATCGTCATGCGGGCACCTCTTTTAGCTTGCGGCACCCTATGTATCTTTTGTGGCGAAAAAATGCACAACCCACGGGTTTTCCTGCATGCCACAGCGAAAGCTGTCACATCTTGGGCAGGAACGTTTTCTGCTGTCCCGCGGCGTCGAGGTGTTGGGGAACACCACCAAGCCGTTTCGCCGCTCTATCGCCTTGCGCGTGCAGCGCATCGCATGTCCATCCGTAGCGGCGGCGGCCCAAGTCATCGAAAGCGCGGTGCGGTGTCGTCCAGCACAAGGCCGACAGGTTGGTCCAGCGCAGTGATGCGCTGGCCTGTAGTCAAAGGGTCATTCACCCAAATTCGCGTGCCAAGGCGTCGTCCACCGATGCGATGATCTGGTCGATGTCGTCCTTGGTGGCGATCAGCGCGGGGCTGAAACACAGCGTGTTGTTCAGGCCGGGCAGGGACCGGTTCGTGGCCCCGATGATGATGCCTTGCTGCATGCAGTCGCCGACAACTTTTTGCACCCGCTTTTCCGCCATGGGCGCGCGGGTCTCGCGGTCTTCAACCAGTTCGGCCCCAAGGAACAAACCCTTGCCGCGCACATCACCGATCACGACATGCTTGTCGGCCAGCGCGTGAAGCTGATCCAGCATGTATGCGCCCATGGCGTTGGTGTTGCCCAGCAGATCCTCGTCTTCGATGATCCGCATGTTTTCAAGCGCTGCCGCCGGACCCGCCGTACAGCCTCCAAAGGTCGAGATGTCGCGGAAATAGTTCATCGGATCATCCGCGTTGTCCTTGAACATCGAGAAGACGTCTTCTGTCGTCACCAGACAGGCAATCGCGGCATAACCCGAGGCCACACCCTTGGCCATGGTCACCATGTCGGGCTGCACGCCGTAGTGCTGATAGCCGAACCACGTTCCGGTGCGGCCCACGCCGCAGACGACTTCGTCGATATGCAGCAGGATATCGTATTTGCGGCAGATTTCCTGCACGCGGTCCCAGTATCCCTGCGGCGGTGTGATGACGCCGCCACCAGCCGTCACCGGCTCAAGACACAGCGCACCCACGGTGTCGGGGCCTTCGCGCAGGATCACCTGTTCGATCTGGTCAGCGGCCCATTCACCGTAGTTCTCGGTCGGGGCCCCCTGATCGGCAGCGCGGTATTCAAGGCAATGCGGCACACGTACGAAACCCGGTGTGAACGGTCCGTATTGTGCATTGCGTTCGTCCTGACCACCAGCTGACAGGCAAGCGATTGTCGTGCCGTGGTAATCGCGGTCGCGGTAGAGGATCTTGTGCTTGTTGCCGCCGTAACGCTTGTGCGCGATCTGGCGGACCATCTTGAAGGCTTTCTCGTTCGCCTCGGACCCGGAATTGCAATAATACACGCGGGTCATACCCGGCATCTTCGAGATCAGCTTTTCCGAGAACAGCGCACCGGGGATCGACCCGGCAGAGCCCGCAAAATAGTTAAGCTTGAGCAACTGGTCATAAACCGCCTTGGCGATGCTTTCGCGCCCGTAGCCCACGTTCACTGTCCAGACACCGCCGGACACGGCATCAAGGTGTTCCTTGCCCTTCTGGTCCCAGACGCGCATGCCCTTGCCTTCGACGATGATCCGGGGATCATTGGTCTCGAACGGCTTGTGCTGGATCAGGTGGTGCCACACATGGGCGCGGTCGGCTTCGACCACGTGGCTGATATCGTTTTGGGACAATCTACCGTCCATGGTCGTCACCTCCATCTGAGAATCAATAAGGACCGGCGCACGCGGCGCGCGGGCTGCTATATCTTGATCAGATCACAGGGTTGGCGTTAGGGCCAGACGCCTTTCACAGATAGGTCCACATCAGGTGGCACGCGGAGGCGTCAGATCAGTCAGGAGCCGTCCGGCGCAGGCGCATCCGCCGGGGTGCCGTTGATCAGGCCCATGACTGCTGCGATCTGTGTGTCCAGCCAAACGCGGGCTTGGTCCACAAGTGCAACATAGCCGTCCAGCGGTGCGGTGAGCTGTGGAATGCTGTCTGAAAGCTGCGGCGCAAAGACATAGAGCGCGGCGGCAATCGCAAAGATCAGCAGCGCAAAGATGAATCCGCGCCCAAAGCCCCCGGGCGTGTCTTCGTCATCTTCCAGATCGGCCTGCGCAGAGCGGATCTCGCGCCGTTCGGTTGAGGCGCGCAGCGTCTGGTTGATCTCTTCCACGTCGGGCAGCATGTCACGGCGCGATTTCGGGCGGTCCGTGACAGCGGATGCCGCTGCGACGGCGGCGGCTGCCTCGGGGTCTTCGCCCCGCAGTTTGCGCATGCGGTCCTGTGCCTGGCGCGCGCGCTTAGCGGCCTCGTCCTCGGGTTCCTGCAAGCCCAGATCGGGTTGTTCTTCCAGCAGGCCTGCCTCGGAGCCGCGCGCGCGCTTTTCAAGCTCGGCTTCTTCGCGCAGAATGTCGGCGACGGATGGGTCTAACCCACGCCGTTTCGGTGGGGCAGGCGGTGGCGTGTTTCCGGGATCAGCGTCTTGATTGACCGATGGACGGGTGTCCACATCGCTTTCGACCTCGGGATGCCAGACTGCATCTTTAGGGGCAGCGGCCTCGGCCGCCAAGGCGTCTGGGCTCAGGTCAGGGTCGCGCGCCTGAAACCAAGTGACCCCGCAATTGGAGCACTGCACATCCCGACCGTCTTCGGGAATGACATCATCGGGGACTTCGTATTGTGCCCCGCAGCTTGGACATGACAGCCGCATATTGCCTGTAGCCCCTGTTCGGATGACCTTGATTTTGCGGCCAATCCCGGTGTTCCTCGTTTAATTGCACCATAAGCGCGCGTTTCCGCTTGTTAAACCCTATTCTGAGGCGTCGCTTGCATTGAAACCACCACGATGCTCAGGCACAACAACCCCGAACCATGGGTAGGGACAAGACCGCTGTGATCGAGTTGGAAAATGTGGCCTACAGTTATGGCGGTGGCGAATTGCTCACGGACATGACGCTCAAAGTGGCTCCGGGGTCATTTCACTTTCTCACCGGACCGTCCGGGTCAGGCAAAACCACGTTCCTCAAACTCTGCTACGGCGCGCTTCAGGCGACGGCGGGGCATGTGCGATTGTTTGACCGCGATGTGCGCGGGCTGGGGCGTGATGACGTTGCGGTGCTGCGCCGAAAGATCGGTGTTGTGCATCAGGATTGCCAGTTTCTTGATCATCTTCCGGTGACGGAAAACGTGGCGCTGCCGCTTGCCGTGTCGGGGCAGGATGCGTCGGCGGCCGATGCCAACCTCAGAGAGCTTTTGGGCTGGGTGGGGCTGACGGCGCGGGCCGATGCCTTGCCGCCCGAACTGTCCGGCGGCGAACGCCAGCGCGCCGCGTTGGCCCGTGCGGTGATCATGTCGCCGGATGTGATCCTGGCCGATGAACCCACCGGGAATATCGACTGGGAAATGTCGCAGCGGTTGCTGACCCTGTTGGTGGAATTGAACCGGATGGGCAAAACGATCCTGATTGCGACCCATGATCTCGGCCTGATCCGTGCCGCCAAGGCGCAGGTGCAGACGCGGGTTTTGCGGATCTCGAACCGGCGCTTGCAAATGGCGGGGGCGGATTTGTGATCTTCGACCTGCGTTCGACCGCCAAGATGCTGCAATTTGACGAAAAAGCCGACCGCGTGGTGCCGCCGACCGGGTTCACAGCGCGCCTGACGCTGTTCAGCGCCTTTGCCATGGCGTTTCTGGCGGTGTTTGCGCTGGCGCTGTCGCTGGCGGCGGGACGGGTGGCGGACCGCTGGGGAACCGAATTGGCACAATCGTCAACGCTGCGCATTTCGGCCCCGGCGGGCGAAGTGGCGACCCAGACCGAAGCGGCATTGCGTGTGCTGCGCACCACGCCCGGCATCGTCGATGCCCGCGCCCTTACGATCGAGGAACAACGCGCGCTCTTGGCGCCGTGGTTCGGCTCTGACCTGCCGATCGAAGATCTGCCGCTGCCGCAGTTGATCGACATCGTCGAAACCGAAGACGGCTATGATGCGTCGGGTTTGCGCCTGCGCCTTGCTGCCGAAGCCCCGGCTGCGGTTCTGGACGATCACGCGCGCTGGCGGCGGCCGTTGATTGACGCGGCGTCCCGCCTGCGATTGCTGGGCTGGGCGTCGATCCTGCTGATTGCCACCGCGACGGCGGCAATGGTCACGCTAGCGGCCAATGCGGCGTTGGCGGCCAATGCACAGGTGATCGCCGTGCTGCGTCTTGTCGGGGCCAAGGACACCTATATCGCCAGCGCCTTTGTTCGCCGTTTTGCCCTGCGCGCGCTGATCGGGTCGGCCTTTGGCACCGGCGCGGGCATTGTTGCGCTGTTTCTGGTGCCCAGTGGTGGGGACACTGCCGGGTTCCTGACCGATTTCAGCATTCAGGGTTGGGGGTGGCTTTGGGTTGCGCTGATCCCGCCGCTGTCGGGCTTGGTTGCTTTTGTCGCCACGCGCTTTGCTGCTGGCCGCGTGTTGGAGGAATTGGCCTGATGGCATACGCAATTCAGTGGGTCCGGTCGCTGCTGTTCGTCATCGCAGTCTATCTGTGTATTGCCATCGTCGGGCTGGTCTTTTTCCCGTGGGCGCTGGTGTCGCCAAAAGGTGCGCGCGCGGGCTGCATGAGCGTGTGCCATTTCGTCCGCTGGGCCGCGCCCTGGATGATTGGGCTCAAGACCGAAATCCGGGGCACGCCACCCACAACGGAATGTCTGGTTGCCTCCAAGCATCAAAGTTTTCTGGACGTGTTTCTTGTGTTCTCGGCGCTGCCGGCGGGCAAGTTTATCATGAAACGTATCCTGATGTACGCACCCGTCGTCGGGCAATACGGGCTGCGCATCGGCTGTATCCCGGTGGATCGCGGCAAGCGCGGCGCGGCGATCAAACAGATGGTCGAGGCGGTGCACAAAGGCACTGCAACGCCCGGTCAGTTGATCATCTACCCGCAAGGCACCCGCATCGCGCCTGGTGTCAAAGCGCCCTACAAAGTGGGCACTGCGGTCCTGTATGAACAATTGGGCCAGCCCTGTGTGCCGGTGGCTGCGAATGTTGGTCTTTTCTGGCCCAAGCGTGGCATTTACCGCAAGCCGGGCACGGCCGTGGTCGAATTTCTTGAGCCGATTCAGCCGGGACTGCCGCGCGACCAATTCCTCAAACTGCTGGAAACGCGGATCGAAACCGCATCCGCCCGATTGAACCAAGAGGCGGGGTTCCATGCGCCGGATTGAGACGATTGACGCGCTTGAGGCCCTCTATGACGCGCCGGTTCCGGCCTCTCTGAGCAAGGTCGCGGATCATCTGACACCGGCCTATCGCCGCTGGATCGAAGCCGCGCGCTTTTGCGTGATCTCAACGGCTGGGCCAAACGGCACCCATGGCACGCCGCGCGGAGATATCGACCCTGTGGTCCGGGTGGCCGATCCGCAGACGATCTTGTTGCCCGACTGGCAGGGCAACAACCGGCTGGATGCGCTGCGCGACCTGATCGGTGACCCGCGCATTGCGTTTCTGTTCATGATCCCGGGCACGAAAACCACGGTGCGGGTCAACGGGCGTGCTTTTGTGACCGATGATGCGGACCTGCGCGCGTCGTTCGAACGCAAATCCATGCATCCCGCGACCGTAATCGTGACCCACGTGACCGAAGCCTACACCCAATGCGCCAAGGCGCTGATGCGGTCCGGGCTTTGGGAGGGTGCGCCTGTGCCTGAGGGCCTGCCAACCGTGGGCGAGATTCTGGCCGACATGACAGACGGGCAGATGGGCGGGGCGGATTATGACACCCATTACGAAGCGCGCGCGATCCCCAAGCTTTGGTAATCTGCGCGCGGTGCGTTTGGGAAACCTTAACGCCGCTGGACCAATGTGCCCGAACGTTGCGCAACGAGCGGAGAGGGTCACTCCCACACCGCGTTCTGACAGAGTTTTCTTTTGGATGGTGCCTGTGCGCACCCGACTATGAGAGACCGGTTTCACAAGGCCCCAAACGGGGCACAGGTCCGGGCGGACACCCCCGATGCCCAAAAGAAACGTCACGCCCAAGGGGCGGCGCCGCTTTCTTCAGACAAGAAAAAAGGCTCTTGCAAGAGCCTTGAGACGCGGGTGTGTTTCCGCATCAGGGAAGCCTTTTGAAAAGGCTCCCCCCGTTGTCGGGCCTGATCACATGTGAATAGCGCCGTCGCCACAGGCGAGGGCCGCTTCGCGCACCGCCTCGGAATAGGTCGGGTGGGCGTGGCAGGTAAGCGCCAGATCTTCGGCAGAGGCGCCGAACTCCATCGCAACGCAGATCTCGTGGATCAGGTCACCGGCCATGGGGCCAATGATATGTGCGCCCAAAATGCGATCCGTGTCCTTGTCGGCAAGGATTTTGACGAACCCGTCAGCGGCGAAATTCGCCTTGGCGCGGCCATTGCCCATAAAGCTGAACTTGCCCACTTTGTAGGTGCGCCCCGCATCCTTGAGCTGTTCTTCGGTCTGGCCGACATTGGCGACTTCCGGGTGGGTGTAGATCACGCCCGGAATGACACCGTAATTCACATGGCCATGTTTGCCCGCGATAACCTCGGCGCAGGCCATGCCTTCGTCTTCGGCCTTGTGGGCCAACATCGGTCCGTCGATGCAATCGCCGATGGCGTAGATGCCTTTGACATTGGTCTGCCAGTGATCGTTGGTCTTGATCTGGCCGCGCTGCGACATCTCGATCCCCAGTGCATCAAGGCCCAGACCGTCAGTATAGGGGCGACGCCCGGTGGCGACCAGAACCACATCCGCGTCCATACTGTGTTCGCTGTCATCCTTGCGCAGTTTGTAGGTGACCTTGGCTTTGCTCTTGGTCGCCTCAACGCCCTGCACGGCGGCCCCCATGGTGAAGGTCAGGCCCTGTTTCTGCAACAGTTTCTGGAAGGTCTTTTGCACTTCGCCGTCCATGCCCGGTGTGATCGTATCGAGGAATTCGACAACATGCACTTCGGTGCCCAGACGGGAATAGACCGACCCCAGCTCAAGCCCGATCACGCCAGCGCCGATCACAACCATCTTTTTCGGGATTTTTCCCAATTCAAGCGCGCCGGTCGAGGTGACCACGACTTTTTCGTCGATCTCGATGCCCGGCAGGCTGCTGGCTTCGGAGCCTGAGGCGACGATGATGTTCTTGGCCTCGTGCACGTCGTCACCGACCTTGACCTTGCCGGCCTCGGGGATTGACCCCCAGCCCTTGAGCCAGTCGATCTTGTTCTTTTTGAACAGGAATTCGATGCCCTTGGTGTTCTGGCCGATCACGTCGTCCTTGTAGGTCAGCATCTGTTTCCAGTCGACCGACGGGCTTTTGCCCTTCAGGCCCATGCTGGCAAAGTTGTGCTCGGCCTCGTGCAGCATATGGGTGGCATGCAGCAGCGCCTTGGAGGGGATGCAGCCAACGTTCAGGCAGGTGCCCCCCAACGTGTCGCGGCCTTCGACGCAGGCGGTTTTCAGGCCCAGCTGCGCGCAGCGGATCGCGGCGACATAGCCGCCGGGGCCGGAACCGATGATGATGACGTCGTATTGTGCCATTTTGCGGTGTCCTTTGTATTGGGTGGGGAGAGGGGGCGCTGCCCCCGTCGCCGTTCGGCGACTCCCCCGGAGTTTATGGGCAAGATGAAGCTACATCAGAGCAGTGAGTAGCAGGTAGAGCGTGGCGATGAAACCAACCGCCCAGATCAGGGACCGCCACGGCACCCAGCCGAAGACATAGGCGGGCACGTAGAGGGTGCGTGCGATCAGATATGCGGCGCAGGCGAGGGCCGTCTTGTCGTCGTTCTGGCCGGAATAGGTGATCACCATGATGGCAATGGAGAAGAGGATCAGCCCCTCGAAATGGTTGTTCATGGCCCGTTGCAGGCGGCCCGCAGTGCCGGTGAGGTGGATCTGCTCGTCACGCGGCCCCATCGCGGTTTTCGTGCCGACCTGTCGGTTGGCGGCGACGGAGTAGGCCACGAATTGCAGGACTTGCAGCAAGGCCGCGAGGGTGAGGGCGGTGAGTTCGGGGGTCATGCTCACTCCAAAGTGGTGCGTGAAATCACGCACCCTACAAGATGGTAGGGTGTGTGTTCACACGCACCGTCCTTTTTACAAATCCATCAACAACCGACGCGGATCTTCGAGCGCCTCTTTGACGCGCACGAGGAAGGTCACAGCGCCTTTGCCGTCGACGATGCGGTGGTCGTAGCTGAGCGCGAGGTACATCATCGGGCGGATCACGACCTGGCCGTTGATGGCCATAGGGCGGTCCTGGATTTTGTGCATGCCGAGGATGCCCGATTGTGGCGGATTCAAAATAGGTGAGGACATGAGCGAGCCGTAGACGCCGCCGTTCGAGATGGTGAAGGTGCCGCCCTGCATTTCGGCCATGGACAGCTTGCCATCCCGGGCGCGGCGGCCTTTTTCGGCAATCGCTTTCTCGATCTCGGCAAAGCTCATCTTGTCGGCGTCGCGGATCACCGGAACCACAAGACCCTGCGGCGTGCCCGCAGCGACGCCCATATGGACGAAGTTCTTGTAGACGATGTCGGTGCCGTCGATCTCGGCGTTCACTTCCGGCACTTCTTTCAACGCATGGCAGCAGGCCTTGGTGAAGAAGGACATGAAGCCAAGGCGCACGCCGTGTTTCTTTTCGAACAGGTCCTTGTATTCCGACCGCAGAGCCATCGTTTCGGTCATGTCCACCTCGTTATAGGTGGTCAGGATCGCAGCGGCGTTCTGGGCGTCCTTGAGGCGGCGGGCGATTGTCTGGCGCAGGCGGGTCATCTTGACCCGTTCTTCGCGGGCGGCGTCATCGGCGCTGACCGGGCCGCGCGGGGCGGCGGGTGTGGCCGCTGGTGCCGGGGCAGAGGAGGCTGCGGCGACCGCTTTGGCGACATCGTCTTTCATGATGCGCCCGTCGCGGCCAGAGCCCTGGACCTGCGCGGCAGACAGGCCCGCTTCGGCCATTGCCTTATTGGCGGAGGGCGCGTTTTCCACATCCTTGCCGGGGCCTGCATTGCCTGCGGGGGGCGTGGTGTATTGCGTCTCACCGGCCACGGCGCTGGGCGCTGTATCGGCGGAAGCGGCGCTGCCCCCGATCACACCAAGCTTGCCACCGGCGGCCACGGTGCTGCCTTCGGCGGCGACGATTTCCGACAGTACGCCCGCGCTGGGTGCAGGGACTTCGACGGACACTTTGTCGGTCTCAAGTTCGCAGAGCATTTCGTCCTGCGCGACGGTGTCACCGACCTTTTTGAACCATGTGGACACGGTGGCCTCGGACACGGATTCACCAAGCGTGGGCACCATGACATCAACAGACGCGCCGCCCTCTTGCTTGGCGGGGGCTGTCGCGGTCGGCTCGGACGCGGCTTTGGCCGGGCTTGTGGCAGCTGCACCGCCTTCGGTGATATTGGCCAGAAGCGCATCCACGCCCACGGTTTCGCCTTCACCTGCGACGATATCGGCAAGCGTGCCTGCGACGGGTGACGGCACTTCGACGGTAACCTTGTCGGTTTCAAGCTCGCACAGCATTTCGTCCACGGCAACGGTGTCACCCGGCTTTTTGAACCATGTGGCGACCGTGGCCTCGGTCACGGATTCGCCCAGAGTGGGCACACGCACTTCGGTTGTCATGTCTTACTTCCCTTCGATCGTCAGCGCTTCGTCAACGAGTGCTGCTTGCTGTGCTTTGTGTTGGCTGGCCAGACCTGTTGCAGGCGAGGCCGATGTGGCGCGACCGACATAGCGCGGGCGCGGGTGCTGGGCTTTGATACGGCCCAGAACCCATTCAAGGTTCGGTTCCATGAACGTCCAGGCCCCTTGGTTCTTGGGTTCTTCCTGACACCAGATCATGTCGGCCTGCGGGAAGCGTTCGAGTTCCTTGACGGCAGAGATCGCCGGGAACGGGTAGAACTGCTCAAAACGCAGGATGTAGATGTCGTCGATTCCGCGGGCATCGCGTTCTTCAAGCAGGTCATAATAAACCTTGCCGGAACACATCACGACGCGCTTGATCTTGTCGTCGCTGACCAGTTTGGTGTCCGAGTTGCCATATTGCGCATCGTCCCACAGAACCCGGTGGAAGCTGGACCCGGTGGTGAATTCCTCGGCCTTGGACACAGCCAGCTTGTGGCGGAGCAGGGATTTCGGGGTCATCAGGATCAGCGGCTTGCGGAAGGACCGGTGCAGCTGGCGGCGCAGGATATGGAAATAGTTGGCGGGCGTCGTGCAATTGGCCACGATCCAGTTGTCCTGACCACATTGCTGCAAGAAGCGTTCCAGACGTGCGGATGAATGTTCCGGCCCCTGACCTTCAAACCCGTGCGGCAGCAGGCAGACAAGGCCTGACATGCGCAACCATTTGCTTTCGCCCGAGCTGACGAACTGGTCGAACATGATCTGTGCGCCATTGGCGAAATCGCCGAACTGCGCTTCCCACAGGGTGAGCGCGTTTGGTTCGGCCAAGGAGTAGCCGTATTCAAACCCAAGCACCGCGTATTCCGACAGGGCGGAATCGATCACCTCGAACCGGGCTTGCCCGTCGCGGATGTTGTTGAGCGGGTAGTAGCGTTCCTCGGTGTCTTGGTTGATCAGGCCGGAATGGCGCTGGCTGAACGTGCCACGGGTGCTGTCCTGACCCGAAAGGCGGACGCCGTAGCCTTCGGTCAAGAGCGATCCAAAGGCCAGTGCCTCGGCTGTTGCCCAGTCGAAGCCTTCGCCGGTTTCGAGCATGGCTGCGCGGGTTTCCAACAGGCGGCCAACGGTCTTGTGGAGCGGGAACCCATCAGGCGCGCGGGTGAGCGCGGTACCGACCTCGGACAGCGTGTCCGGCTGAACCGAGGTTTTGCCGCGCTGGTACTTGCCCTGTTTCTGCCGATCGAGATGCGACCAGCGCCCATCCAGCCAGTCGGCCTTGTTGGGGCGGTATTCCTTGCCGGCTTCGAATTCTTCGTTCAGGCGCGCCTGAAAGGCGGCCTTCATGTCTTCGATTTCGCCTTCGGGGATCAGGCCGTCCTTGACCAGCCGTTCGGTATAGAGCGACAGCGTGGTCTTGTGGCCTTTGATCTTTTTATACATCACAGGGTTGGTGAACATCGGTTCATCGCCTTCGTTATGGCCGAAGCGGCGATAACAGAAGATGTCCAGAACCACGTCCTTGCCGAATTTCTGGCGGAACTCGGTGGCGACCTTTGCGGCGTGCACAACCGCTTCGGGGTCGTCGCCGTTGACGTGGAAGATCGGTGCTTCGACGACCAGCGCGTTGTCCGTCGGATAGGGCGAGGAGCGCGAAAAGTGCGGGGCGGTGGTAAAGCCGATCTGGTTGTTCACAACGATATGGATGGTGCCGCCGGTCCGGTGACCGCGCAGACCCGACAGCGCAAAACATTCGGCCACAACACCCTGACCGGCAAACGCCGCATCACCGTGCAGCAGGATCGGCATGACCGACCGGCGCGATGTGTCACCATGGTGGTCTTGCTTGGCGCGAACCTTGCCCAGCACAACCGGGTTCACCGCTTCGAGGTGCGACGGGTTGGCGGTCAGTGACAGGTGCACGGAATTGCCGTCAAATTCACGGTCGCTGGAAGCCCCGAGGTGATATTTCACGTCGCCCGAGCCATCGACATCCTCGGGTTTGAAGCTGCCGCCCTGAAACTCGTTGAAGATCGCGCGGTAGGGTTTCTGCATCACGTTGGCCAGAACCGACAAACGGCCCCGGTGGGGCATGCCCACAACGATCTCTTTGACGCCAAGGTTGCCGCCGCGCTTGATGATCTGCTCCATCGCCGGGATCAGGCTTTCGCCGCCATCAAGGCCAAACCGCTTGGTGCCCATGTATTTGACGTGCAGGAATTTCTCAAAGCCTTCGGCTTCGACCATCTTGTTCAGGATCGCCTTGCGGCCCTCGCGCGTGAACGCGACCTCTTTGCCGTAGCCTTCGATCCGTTCCTTGAGCCACGCGGATTGTTCGGGGTCCGAGATGTGCATGTATTGCAGGGCAAAAGTGCCGCAATAGGTGCGGCGCACGATATCAAGGATTTCGCGCATGGAGGCGATCTGGAGGCCCAGAACGTTGTCGATAAAGATCGGCCGGTCCATGTCGGCTTCGGTAAAGCCGTAGGATTTGGGGTCCAGTTCCGGGTGCGCGGTCTTTTCGCGCATGCCCAGCGGGTCAAGATCAGCGGCAAGGTGCCCCCGGATGCGGTAGGCGCGGATGATCATGAGCGCGCGGATAGAGTCCAGCACGGCGCGTTGGATGGCGTCGTCTGTGACCTCGACGCCTTTTTCCTGCGCCTTGGCCTTGATCTTGTCGCCAGCGGCTTTTGCCTCGACCGGTGGGGCCGGCCACTGTCCGTCCAGCGCGGCTGTCAGATCGTCATTGGGCTGCGGCGGCCAATCGGCGCGCGCCCAGCTGGGGCCCGATGCTTCGCGTTTGACGCTGATATCGTCGTCGCCCAGTTGCTTGAAAAACGCCTGCCACGCCTCATCGACCGCATTGGGATCGTTGGCATACCGCGCGTACATCTGTTCCAGATAGGCCGCGTTGTGCCCCTGCATGAAGCTGGAGGCATGGAATTGATCGTTGGGGCTTTGATCCGTCATGTGTTGTGGTCCTCCCGACCGGTCTGATCAAGCAGCAGGAAAGCGGGTCACGCGATCCGCTATCGTGCGGCTTTGTGTGTGGGCAAGCCGGGCATGTGCCCGGCTTACATGGTGTTTGGCGTAGGCCGGGCATCGGCCCGCTACGCAGTTAGCCAATCGCGGCAAGAACCGCTTCGCCAAGGCTGGCGGGGCTTTCGGCCACGACGATGCCTGCGGATTTCATCGCTTCGATCTTGTCCTCGGCACCGCCTTTGCCACCGGCGACAATGGCGCCTGCGTGGCCCATCCGGCGGCCCGGAGGGGCTGTGCGGCCTGCGATGAAACCTGCGGTGGGTTTCCAGCGGCCACGCTTCTTTTCATCGGCTAGGAACTGCGCGGCTTCTTCCTCGGCGGAACCACCGATTTCACCGATCATGATGATGCTTTGCGTTTCGTCATCCGCAAGGAACCATTCGAGCACGTCGATATGCTCGGTCCCTTTGATGGGGTCTCCGCCGATGCCCACACAGGTGGACTGACCAAGGCCTACGTCTGTTGTCTGTTTCACGGCCTCATAGGTAAGCGTGCCGGAGCGGGACACAACCCCGACAGAGCCGCGACGGTGGATGTGGCCGGGCATGATGCCGATCTTGCAGGCGTCGGGCGTGATGACACCGGGGCAGTTCGGGCCGATGAGGCGGGACTTGGAATCCTCTAGCGCGCGCTTGACCTTCATCATGTCGAGCACCGGGATGCCTTCGGTGATGCAGACGATGACTTCCATCTCGGCGTCAATCGCCTCGAGGATCGAGTCGGCAGCGAAGGGTGGCGGGACGTAGATCACCGAGGCGTTCGCGCCGGTGACGTGCCGGGCCTCGTGGACCGAGTTGAAGACCGGAAGGTCGAGATGGGTCATCCCGCCCTTGCCCGGTGTCACACCGCCGACCATCTTGGTGCCATAGGCGATGGCCTGTTCGGTGTGGAATGTGCCTTGCGAGCCGGTGAGGCCCTGGCAGATCACTTTGGTGTTTTCGTCGATGAGGACGGCCATGTGGCGTTCTCCTATGTAGGGTGCGTGATTTCACACACCGATCTTTCCGGGAAGGTGCGTGAGATCACGCACCCTACGAATTATCCTTTGACGGCTTTCACGATCTTTTCGGCACCATCCTTGAGGTCGTCGGCGGCGATCACGTCGAGGCCGGAGTTTTTGATGATCTCCTTGCCCTGTTCGACGTTTGTGCCTTCGAGACGCACAACCAGCGGCACCTTGAGGCCGACCTCTTTGACGGCCGCGATCACGCCCTCGGCGATCACATCGCAGCGCATGATGCCGCCGAAGATGTTGACGAGGATGCCTTTGACCTGCGGGTCAGACGTGATGATCTTGAATGCTTCGGTCACCTTTTCCTTGGTCGCGCCGCCGCCCACGTCGAGGAAGTTGGCAGGCTCGGCACCGTAGAGCTTGATGATGTCCATCGTCGCCATGGCAAGGCCCGCGCCGTTGACCATGCAGCCGATCTCACCGTCCAGAGCGATGTAGTTGAGGTCGTACTTGGACGCCTCAAGCTCTTTGGGGTCTTCTTCGGTCTCGTCGCGCAGCTCCGCAAGTTCGGGGTGGCGGTACATGGCGTTGCCGTCAAAGCTCATCTTGGCATCGAGGCATTTCAGATCGCCTTCGTCGGACACGATCAGCGGGTTGATTTCCAGCATCTCCATGTCTTTGTCGACGAAAAGCTTGTAGAGCGTGCCCATGAGCGCGACGCATTGTTTGATCTGCTTGCCTTCGAGTCCCAGATTGAACGCGATGCGGCGGCCATGGAAAGCTTGGTAGCCGGTGGCGGGATCGACTGAGAAGCTGAGGATCTTCTCGGGCGTGGATTCTGCGACTTCCTCGATGTCCATGCCGCCTTCGGTGGAGGCCACGAAGGACACACGGGATGTCTGGCGATCCACGAGAAGGGCAAGATACATCTCGGTCTGGATGCCCGAGCCGTCTTCGATATAGATGCGGTTGACCTGCTTGCCGGCGTCGCCCGTCTGCTTGGTCACAAGGGTGCGGCCCAGCATCTTCTTGGCTTCTTCCGCGGCTTCTTCAACCGATTTGGCAAGACGCACACCACCGGCTTCGCCAGCGCTGTCTTCTTTGAACTTGCCCTTGCCCCGGCCACCTGCGTGGATCTGTGCCTTGACCACCCAAAGAGGTCCGTCCATTTCGCCTGCCTTGGTCTTGGCCTCTTCGGCCTTGAGAACCACGCGGCCGTCCGACACCGGGGCGCCGTAGCTGCGTAGCAGGGCTTTCGCCTGATACTCGTGGATGTTCATCGGTCAACTGTCCCGTCTTTTGCTGCGATTGCTGGCGATATACGGTGGTATACCGTCGCGGAATAAAGGCTTTTTTGACGCAGGGCGGGCAAATCGGCGAAAAAGCGACATTTGTGATCACACGTTTTTTAGCTGTGATCACAAAAGTGAATCGCAGGAGCGCGTTGGATTTGTCGTGCAGGTCAGACACACCCGATTCTTTTGATTTGCATCTGAGTTGACGCGGAATCACGGAACCGCGTACCGTTACAGCGATGCCACACGCGCCTGACGCACCCAAATCGTGGCACATGAGGACGACGCAGTAGAATGAACACCAGACCCCGCGCTTTTGAGGCGTGCCCGGAGACTGGGTCTCCGGTTGGCATGGCAAGCCTGCCTTTCGAGCATATCGAAGGGCATAGGGACGCGTTTGTCGTGCCCTTTCGTCGTGGCGTGCGCACAGGTCCGCGGTTTCATGCGGGTGCGTTTGATGCGGCGGGCGCCCCGCTTTGCAATACCGAGATGCGCACCATCCACCGTGCCAGCCTTGCGACCAAAGAGGTTCGAGACGCGGCGCTGGCGGATGCCGGAACGCTGCACGGCGAATGGTTGTTCTGCGGAATTTTGTCAGCGCAGTTTGGGCATATCATCACCCGCAGCCTCGGGATGCTTTGGGCGATCGAGCATGTGCCGAAATCGGTAAAGCTGTTGTTCGTGTCGATGATGTATGATTCGGGCGAACACCGGTTTCTGGAAACCCTGCTGGCGACACTAGGAATCGAGAACGACTACAAAATCCTGCGCAGACCGGCGCATGTCGAGACGCTTTATACCGCGCCGGACCTGTTCAGCGAAGTGATCTGGTGCGCCGCTCCGCAGGTTTATGTGGACTGGATCAAGGGGCGGATGCCGACGCCGGGCGCGTCCGAGTTCGGGCGCAAGATCTACATCACCCGTGACAGGCTGTCAGGTACGGCGGGGCGGCATCTGTGCGAAGACATCCTTGAGGATAATTTGGCGCGGGCGGGGTTTGATATTGTCGCGCCGGAAACCCTGACGCTTGCGCAGCAGCTTGCGATGTACCGCCATGCGGATACGGTCATAGCGGCGGATGGGTCGGCGCTTCATATTCTGCCATTTTCGATCCGTGATACGGCGTCCGTTTATGTGTTGCAGCGCCGGACCGAGTTTCCACCGCTGATCGCCAACCATCTGAGCAGTTTTACCAACGCAGCCATCCACCGGATTGATGCGATTGACGATGTGATCTGGCCGCAGGACCGGGCGGACAACACCGCGCTTGTTGCGCTGGATTTCAAGAAACTTCAAGACCTGTTCATCGGGCACGGTGTGCTGCGCGCAACTGAGGCGTGGCGCTGTCCCGACCAGAAAGACTTTGACGCCTCACGGGCCTTGGGCCGACCGAAACATCAGGGGTTCATGACGGACTCTGAACGACCGCAATTTCTGAGAGACTTGCGGCGCAGCAAACTGGAGAAAAAAGCCATGAAAGATGTTGCAGACGCGCTTCCGATCCCTGTCATTGACGGGTTGCGGTATTTCCGGGTTCTCAACCGATTGCATGAAAAGCTGCAACCCGATTGGTATCTTGAGGTCGGCACCTTCACCGGCAAGAGCCTGTCCTTGGCCAAATGCAACACGATTGCGGTGGATCCGAAGTTTCAGATCAGCTTTCCGGTGGTGAATGCGACGGGTCGCAAGATGCATTTCTTCCAGCAAACCAGCGATGATTTCTTTGCCGAGGGGTTTGTCAAACAAAACAAGATCAAGATTGATTTTGCGTTTCTGGACGGCATGCATCTGTTTGAATTTCTGCTGCGTGATTTCATCGAGGCGGAAAAGCTGATGTCACCAGACGGGGTGATCGCGCTGCATGATTGCTGCCCGACGACGGATTACATGGCCGAACGCGAGTTCCATGATGGTCAGTGGACGGGTGATGTGTGGAAGACGCTGCTGATCTTGCAGCAATATCGCCCCGATCTTCAGATCGACGTGTTGTCAGCCGCCCCGACGGGGTTGGTTCTGATCCGCAACCTGAACCCGCGCAGCACCGTTTTGTCCAAGAAGTACGACGCGCTGGTCAAAGAGTTCATGGACGAAGAGCTGTCGGATTTCGATGGCGGGATCGGGGGATATTTCCAGAATTTCAATCTGGTCGATCCACTGGAATTTCTGGACACGCTGTAATGCAAAAAGGCGGCCCATGGGCCGCCCTTTCTAAACTGTAGTTCTAGACCCGGTCTTAGGTCAGGCTGTCGTCGATGCCTTTGCAGGCCTCAACAAGGCCTTTGACGGCATTGACCGAATTGTCGAACATGACTTGTTCGTCTTTGTGCAAGTCGATGTTCACAACCTTTTCGATGCCACCTGCACCGATGATGGTCGGCACCCCGACGTAAAAGCCGTTGAGGCCAAATTCGCCGTCGCAATAGGCCGCGCAGGGCAGCAGGCGCTTTTGGTCTTTGAGGTATGCTTCGGCCATCTCGATCGCCGACGTTGCGGGCGCGTAGAAGGCCGAGCCGGTTTTCAGCAGGCCAACGATTTCGGCACCGCCGTCACGGGTGCGCTGAACGATAGCGTCCAGTTTGTCCTGCGTGGTCCAGCCCATCTTGACCAGATCGGGCAGTGGGATACCGGCAACGGTGGAATAGCGTGTGAGCGGCACCATCGTGTCGCCGTGACCGCCCAGAACGAAGGCGGTGACGTCTTTCATGGATACGTCGAATTCCAGGCTCAGGAAGTGGCGGAAGCGCGCACTGTCCAGAACACCGGCCATGCCACAGACCTTGTGTGTCGGCAGGCCGGAGAATTGCTGAAGCGCCCACACCATCGCGTCAAGCGGGTTGGTGATGCAGATCACAAACGCGTCCGGTGCGTTGGCGGCGATGCCTTCGCCCACGGATTTCATCACTTTGAGGTTGATGCCCAGCAGGTCATCGCGGCTCATGCCCGGCTTGCGCGGCACACCGGCGGTGACGATGCAGACGTCTGCCCCTGCGATGTCGGCATAATCCTGCGTGCCCTTGAGACGCGCATCAAAGCCTTCGGATGGGCCGGATTCAGCGATGTCGAGCGCCTTGCCTTCGGGGGTGCCTTCGGCGATGTCGAAAAGCACAACGTCACCCAGTTCTTTGAGTGCCACGAGGTGGGCAAGTGTGCCACCGATCTGTCCCGCGCCGATAAGGGCAATCTTGGGTCTGGCCATGGAATTTGTCTCCGGTCCGTTTTGAATTTGCGCTGTGCTAGTCCGCCTGATGCGTTTTCGCAAGTGCGGCTGAGACGCACGTCGCGGGTGGCGGACCGTGCGGTTGCCGGATATGTCAATGAAATCCCGTGGGAAAGTGAGTCTTTTATGGACGCTCTGAGCTGGACAGTTTTTGCGATTGGCGTGCCTGCCGTGCTGTTTGCGGGGGTGTCAAAGGGTGGGTTTGGGTCCGGTGCTGCCTTTGCGAGCGCGTCGATTCTGGCGCTTGTGGTCGAACCGGCCATCGCATTGGGCATCATGTTGCCGCTGCTGATGTTGATCGATGCGGCGAGTCTTCCGGCCTATTGGAAAAAGTGGAGCTGGCCCGAGACGCGGCTTTTGCTGTGGGGCGGGGTGCCCGGCACGATTCTGGGTGCGTTGTTCTTTGGCTGGGCGGATGACGACGTGATCCGTCTATTGATCGGCGGGATCTCGGTCGGGTTTGTGGTGTGGCAATTGGTGCAGGCGGCTGGATGGGTGCGGATCGGGGAACGCCCGATGTCGCCAACTGCCGGGGTCTCTGCTGGTGTCGCGCTGGGGTTCACCAGCTTTGTCAGCCATGCCGGGGGGCCGGTCGCTGCGGTGTATTTGCTGGGTCGGAAGTTAAGCAAGACCGCGTTTCAGGCCACAACAGTGATCGTGTTCTGGGCGATGAATGTGCTCAAGGCGGGGATCTATGCCGCGATGGGCTTTTTCACGCTTGAGACCCTGACCTTGAACCTTGCGCTGGCGCCGTTTGCGATTTTGGGGACGTATCTTGGCGTTCGGGCGCATCATGTCGTGCCCGAACGGTATTTCTTTGGCCTGACCTATGTGTTGCTCATGGTGACCGGAACCAAGCTGATCTGGGACGCCCTGACCTAGGCGTCTTCGGCTGGGATAGGCAGGGTTTCGGCCAGAACCTCGAACGCCTGACCGCTGGCGACAAGGCAGGTCACACCTGCGGCTGTGGTGACTGTGATGGTCCAGGTGCCGGTGTCGGTGGAGGCGAAAACTTCGACCATCGTGTTGTTCTGGCCAAGGCCGATGGATTGCCGGGTTTCGCCATAGGCGCTGGCCAGACGTTCCATCACCAGATCACGCGGCGCGCAGTTTTGTTGCGCCTGTGACAGGGTGGCTGATGCCATGAGCGCGCCTATGGCCAGAGCCGTCATTGTCCAGAAATGCTGTTTCATCGCCTTACCCCTTTTAGGCTGTGAGATTGGCAAAGCGTCCGGCCTGTGCCCTTAGATTTGGTTAACGCGGCGTGCGATGCAGGGCATGGACAGCTTTTTTCTGCGCTGCGGCAGAACAAGCTTGCAGTTTTCGCAAAAGAATGTAGCTCTCTGGCGCAACATTATTACGTCAAGCCAGACAGACTCGCTCAGGAGACCGCTATGGACATGCGCAGCCGCCCTTATCGTTCGGTTCTTTACATCCCCGGGTCGAAAGACCGGGCGTTGGAGAAGGCCCGCACGCTGCCTGTTGATGCGATCATCTTTGATCTTGAAGATGCGGTGGCGGTGGATGAAAAGCCAGCCGCGCGGGCGACCCTGACAGGGGCTTTGGCCACGGGGGGCTATGGCGCGCGGGTGCGGATTGTGCGGATCAACGGGCTGGACACTGAATGGGGCCGTGCGGATGCCGAGGCGGTCGCGCAGATGGACTGCGATGCGGTGCTGTTGCCCAAGGTCGAAAGCGCCGCGCAACTGGATGCGCTTGGGGCGATCACTGGCGATCTGCCGATCTGGGCGATGATGGAAACCCCGCGCGCCATGCTGAACGCGGCTGAAATTGCGGCACATCCCAAGCTGGCTGGCATGGTGATGGGCACCAATGACCTTGCCAAGGACTTGCAGACCCGGTTCCGTGCGGATCGTTTGCCGATGCTGACATCGCTGTCGATCTGTCTTTTGGCGGCCAAGGCCGAGGGGCTGGTGATCGTGGACGGCGTGTATAACGCGTTCAAGGACGACGAGGGGCTGCGCGCAGAATGTGTGCAGGGCCGGGATATGGGCTTTGACGGCAAGACGTTGATCCATCCCGCGCAGGTGGATATCGCCAACACTGCTTTTGCGCCCGCCCCCGAAGAGATCGACCTGGCCCGCCGCCAGATCGCCGCGTTTGAAGAGGCGGAAGCAGGCGGTCAGGGGGTTGCCGTGGTTGATGGCAAGATCGTTGAAAACCTTCACGTTGCCACGGCGCGTGAAATACTGGCAAAAGCAGAGGCAATCGAAACCATTCAAGCGGGGTAAGCCATGATGGGTCTTCTTGTTGTCGGAGTGTTGATTTGGGTGGGCGCCCATGTCTTTAAACGTGTCGCGCCCGAACAACGTGCCGCGATGGGGGACACCGGGAAGATTGTTGTCACCGTCGCGTTGGTTGTCAGCCTTGGCCTCATGATATGGGGCTATCGCGGGGCGGCGTTTATTGGCGTCTGGTATCCGCCCAGCTTCCTGACGCATATCAACAATTTGTTGATGCTGGTGGCGGTTTTTGTCTTTGGCATGAGCGCCACAACGGGCCGACTGCGCGGCAAGATGCGGCATCCGCAGCTTGCGGCAGTCAAGATCTGGGCTGTCGCGCACCTGTTGGTGAATGGCGATGTGGCGTCGATCATTTTGTTTGGCGGGATGCTTGGCTGGGCGGTGCTTGAGGTGATCTTGATCAACCGCGCGGTGCCGGTTTGGGACCGTCCGCAACCGGGTGAGGCCAAGAAGGATGTCGTGCTCGTTGTGATCACGCTTGTGGCTTATGCCGTCATGACGGGCATCCATGCATGGCTCGGTGTTTCGCCGTTCGGGGGGTAAGCGATGAAGATTTATCGACTTTTGACCGAAGACGACACATCGGCCTTTTGCCACAAAGTGTCGTTGGCCTTGAGCAAGGGCTGGGAGCTTTATGGCGATCCGACTTACGCGTTTGACCATGCCAATGGTGTGATGCGGTGCGGGCAGGCGGTGACCAAGGACATCGACGCGCCTTACAGCCCGGACATGAAACTGGGCGAGCAATAAGCAATAACAAACAGAGTGGTGGGCAGTATTGCCCACCCGACGCCCACCCTACGGACAGGACGATCCATGACGAAAACCAATGCAGGCCGCTTTTTCGAAGATTACTCTGTTGGTCAGGTGATCCGCCACGCCGTGCCTCGTACGGTCAAGATGGGCGAACGGGCGCTGTATCATGCGCTCTATCCGGCGCGGCACGCGTTGTATTCATCGGATCAGTTCGCGCAGGCCTGTGGTCTGCCGTTCAGCCCGCTGGACGACATGATCGCCTTTCATGTGATTTTTGGCAAAACCGTGCCTGACGTGTCGCTGAACGCGGTGGCCAATCTGGGCTATGCCGAGGGGCGTTGGGTGACACCCGTTTGGCCGGGGGACACGTTGCGGTCGGAATCCGAGGTGATCGGGCTCAAGCAGAACTCAAATGGCAAGACCGGTGTGGTCTGGGTACGAACACGCGGACTTAACCAGCATGACGAATTGGTCATGGAATATGTGCGCTGGGTCATGGTGCGCAAACGGGACATTGATGCGCCTGCGCAAGACACGGTTGTGCCCGAGCTAAAGTCGGTTGTCCCCGCGGGGGCACTTGTGATTCCAAAGGGTTTGGATTTCAGCACCTATGATTTCGATCTCGCCGGTGAGCCACATCGCTGGGGTGACTACGCCATCGGTGAAGTCATTGACCATGTGGATGGTGTGACGATCGAGGAAGCCGAACACATGATGGCCACGCGGCTGTGGCAGAACACCGCCAAGGTGCATTTCGACGCCACATTCCGCCCTGATGGACAACGGCTGATCTATGGTGGGCATGTCATCAGCATGGCGCGGGCGCTGTCGTTCAACGGGCTTGCCAACGCGCAGATGATCGTCGGACTGAACGGCGGGGCGCATGCGAACCCGTGTTTCAGCGGTGATACCGTTCGCGCGTGGTCAGAAGTTCTGGACAAAGCCGAAACCGGTGCGCCCGGCGTAGGGGCCGTGCGGTTGCGGTTGGTTGCGGTGAAAGACGGCGGGTCGTTTGAGTTGAAGGGTGAGGATGGAAAGTACCTGCCCCACGTCTTGCTTGATCTTGATTACTGGGCTTTGATGCCTGTGTGAGATACGCGCTTGCCCTGTTTGCCACGGGTTTGTCCGGTGGCGTTTGTGCCGACGAGGCAGAGAACGCCTTTGTCGAAGCGAATATCCTTGGGATTTTCTATCACGAGTTGGGGCACGCCCTGATCGACGTGATGCAGATGCCGGTGTTTGGGCAGGAAGAGGATGCGGCGGATGTCGCGTCGATCCTGTTGATTGACCATTTGTTCGAGCCTGAGTCGGCCCTTGAAATGGCCTATGACGTGGCCAATGGGTTCTGGGCCGAAGCGGTTGTCAACGCGGGAGAGCCTGTCGCCTATTGGGGTGTGCATGGGCCGGACGAACAACGGTTTTATAACACGGTCTGCATCTTCTATGGCGGTGATCCCGAAACGCGGGACGATTTTGCCGAAGATATGGAACTGCCCGAGGAACGCGCAGAGTATTGTGTTGAGGAATACGAACTGGCGGCGGACAGTTGGGGCGCTGTTTTCGACGAATTGGCCGAAGGCGGCGAGTCGATGCTCTTTTCAGCAGAAGACGCGTCTACAATGACTGCACAGATCATCTCGGGCGAGGTTGCGGCGCTCAATGCGGATTTTGGATTTCCGAGTGTGATCGAGGTGTTTGCCGCGCCCTGCGGTGAGGCAAACGCGTTTTATGACCCGTCGGATCAGACAATCACGATGTGCGAAGAATTTGAGGACCATCTGCGCGTTTTGTACCGCGCATTGGGGAACTGAGCCTGTTTGGACAGGGGAAGCGACGGCTATTTGACACAGAATCGCCCGGTCAGAGCTAATTGTTAAAACCTAGTAAAACCATAAGTTTTTTCGAGGCGTGATTTGTGATCACGGCATTTGAACGTGTGATCACAAAGGCTAATTTTCTGGCTGGTTGCGCCAAAAAACCGCGCCTAGTCGCCTTTGGTCGACGTGACACAGCTTTGAAAAGCAATAGAAAGGCACGCAGGAACCGGAAAGGACTCAGATCATGGCTGACGTCAATCGGGGCAATCGTCCCCTGTCACCACACCTGCAAGTTTATCGACCCCAGCTTACGTCGATCACGTCAATTCTGACGCGGATCACGGGCAATGCCCTGATCGTCGCGTCTTTGATGATTGTCTGGTGGTTGCTCGCGGCGTCGTCCGGGCCGGAGTATTTCGCATTTGCCAACGGTTTTGTGACAAGCTGGTTTGGCGATCTGGTGATGTTCCTGTCGCTTTGGGCGCTTTGGTATCATTCGCTCGCGGGTATTCGTCACCTGATCTGGGACAATGCCAAGATGCTTGAAATCGACAAGGCCGAGATGCTGGGCTGGATGGTTGTCATCGGTTCTGGTGTTCTCACTGTCTTCTCTGTCGTTGTTCTTTGGTGAGGCGCACAACATGGCTTTCTTGACTGATCGTAAACGCGCCATCGGCTGGGGCGCAGCAAAATCCGGAACAGCGCATTTCTGGTCGATGAAAAAATCGTCGGTCGCGTTGTTGATCCTGATCCCGTTCTTCGTGTTCACCTTTGGTGGCATTCTGGGATCGTCGTTCGAAGAGGTGCAGGCCTATTACGCGCGCCCGTTCCCGGCGATCATCGCCGCGTTGACGGTGATCGTGGGCTTCAAGCACTTCAATGAAGGTTTCCAAGTGCTGATCGAAGACTACGTGCACGGTATCTGGGAAAAAATCCTCATCCTTGGCATGACTTGCATCAGCTACGGCGCGGCAGCCGTTGGTGTGTTCGCAATCGCCAAGCTGGCACTTTGAGTTATCGGAGCTAAACAGATTATGGCTGCATACGAATACGAGACGCATGACTATGACGTCGTGGTCGTTGGCGCGGGCGGCGCAGGATTGCGCGCCACGCTTGGCATGGCGGAACAAGGCTTGCGCACCGCATGTGTGACCAAGGTGTTCCCGACCCGGTCGCACACCGTGGCGGCACAAGGCGGGATCGCGGCGTCGCTGTCGAACATGGGCCCGGACCATTGGCAGTGGCATATGTATGACACGGTCAAAGGGTCGGACTGGCTGGGTGACACGGATGCGATGGAATACCTTGCCCGTGAAGCGCCCAAGGCGGTTTACGAGCTTGAGCATTACGGCGTACCGTTCTCGCGCACGGAAGAAGGCAAGATTTATCAGCGTCCCTTTGGTGGTCACACAACAGAGTTCGGCGAAGGCCCGCCCGTTCAGCGCACCTGTGCGGCGGCGGACCGGACTGGTCACGCTATCTTGCACACGCTGTATGGTCAGTCGCTCAAGAACAATGCGGAATTCTATATCGAATATTTCGCCATTGATCTGATCATGACTGATGGGGTTTGCACCGGTGTTGTCTGCTGGAAGCTGGACGACGGCACGATGCACATCTTCAACGCCAAGATGGTCGTGCTGGCGACAGGCGGTTATGGCCGCGCGTATTTCAGCGCAACGTCTGCCCACACCTGCACCGGCGACGGTGGCGGTATGGTGGCGCGCGCGGGTTTGCCGCTTCAGGATATGGAGTTCGTGCAGTTCCACCCGACCGGCATCTATGGCTCGGGCTGTCTGATCACCGAAGGCGCGCGCGGGGAGGGGGGGTATCTCACCAACTCCGAAGGCGAACGCTTCATGGAGCGCTATGCGCCGAACTACAAAGACCTTGCGCCGCGCGATTATGTGTCGCGTTCGATGACGATGGAAATCCGCGAAGGGCGCGGTGTGGGCGAAGAGGGGGATCACATCCACCTCAACCTGTCGCACCTGCCGAAAGAGGCTTTGGCCGAACGTCTGCCGGGTATCTCTGAGTCGGCCAAGATCTTTGCCGGTGTTGATGTGACCAAGGAACCGATCCCGGTGCTGCCGACGGTGCATTACAACATGGGCGGTATCCCGACGAATTATTGGGGTGAGGTTCTGAACCCGTCCAAGGACGATCCCAACGCCGTTGTGCCCGGCCTGATGGCTGTGGGCGAGGCGGGTTGTGCATCTGTGCATGGCGCGAACCGTCTTGGGTCGAACTCGCTCATTGACCTCGTGGTGTTTGGCCGCGCCGCTGCCATTCGAGCGGGCAAGGTTGTGGACCGCGACGGCGCGGTTCCGTCGACCAACGCGGTGTCGGTGGACAAGGCGTTCGATCGCTTTGACGGTCTGCGCCATGCGAGCGGCGCAATCGGCACAGCAGAGTTGCGGCTTGAGATGCAAAAGACGATGCAGGCCGATGCTGCGGTGTTCCGGACTGCCAAGACGATGAAAGAGGGTCTGGATAAGATGACCGTCATCGCGGGCAAGCTGGACGATATCAAGGTTACGGATCGCAGCCTTGTCTGGAACAGCGACCTTATGGAAACGCTTGAGCTGACCAACCTGATGCCCAACGCTTTGGCGACGATTGCCGGGGCCGAAGCCCGCAAGGAAAGCCGCGGCGCGCATGCGCATGAGGATTTCACGACGCGTGATGATGACAAATGGCGTGTCCATACGATCGCCCGGATTGATGGCAACAAAACCGACCTGACCTATCGTCCCGTGGTGACAGCGCCTTTGTCCACCGAGGCCGAGGGTGGCATTTCGCTTGAGAAGATCAAACCGAAAGAACGGACCTTCTGATGCGGGTCGTGATCGCAGCGTGTCTGGTTCTTGCTGGCTGTTCGGCTCAGCAACAGGATCAGATCGCGCGCGATGCGGCGCGGTCGGCGATCACGCCGGTGCTGGTTGACAGATTTCCCGGTGTGCCGCTTGAACCGGCGTTGAATTGTGTGATCGACACTGCGAACGCTGCGCAAATTCGGGCGCTGGCTTTGGATAGTGTGACAGGCCCAACCCAAAACACGGTGCAGATCGTGACAGATATCGTCTCGCAACCAGAGACACTGACTTGTCTGGCGGCTGAAGGCCTGCCAGCTTTGCTTCGCTAAGGAGAGAGACATGGTTCAACTGACGCTCCCCAAGAATTCGACCATCCGCACGGGCAAAACCTGGCCCAAGCCGGAAGGTGCCACCAATGTGCGTAAGTTCAGCATCTACCGCTGGAACCCGGATGACGGAAAGAACCCGCAAGTGGACACGTATTTCGTGGACATGGACAAATGCGGCCCGATGGTTCTGGACGCTCTGATCAAGATCAAGAGTGATATTGACCCGACGCTGACCTTCCGCCGGTCCTGCCGCGAAGGGATCTGCGGGTCGTGTGCGATGAACATCGACGGCATCAACACGCTGGCCTGCATTTACGGGCTGGACGAGGTGAAGGGCGATGTGAAGATCTATCCGCTGCCGCACATGCCGGTGGTCAAAGACCTGATCCCCGATCTGACGCATTTCTATGCGCAGCATGCGTCGATCATGCCGTGGCTTGAGACCAAGACGAACCGCCCCGCCAAGGAGTGGAAGCAGTCCGTCGATGATCGCAAAAAGCTGGACGGTCTGTACGAATGTGTGATGTGCGCGTGTTGCACAACGTCCTGCCCATCCTATTGGTGGAACGGTGATCGTTACCTTGGACCAGCCGCGTTGTTGCATGCGTATCGCTGGATCATCGACAGCCGCGATGAGGCAACCGGTGAACGGTTGGACGAGTTGGAAGATCCGTTCAAGCTCTATCGCTGCCACACGATCATGAACTGCGCCAAGACCTGCCCCAAGGGTCTGAACCCGGCCAAGGCGATTGCAGAGATCAAGAAGATGATGGTCGAACGCCACGTGTGATGTCGGGTTAAACCCGACCACAGACCCGTCTGGCGCGCCGTCCCCGCGCGCGCCAGACCTTGGGTTCATTTCATAAGCGACGTGGCGCGCGTTTTGCGCTAAGATATCGGCCATGCCGTTGGACAATGTCACATCATGTGTCGCCGTTCGGCGCGGTATTCACAGGAGTGACCGATATTCCCGCCATCCAACAGATTGTCTATTCTTCGCGGCCTTTTGGCTTTGATGATGCCATGCTGAACGGGGTCCTTGTGGATGCCCGGCGCTGTAACGCGCGGGACGGTGTGTCTGGAGCGCTGATCTGTCGGCAGGATGTGTATCTGCAATTGCTCGAAGGGCCTGATGGTATGTTGCAGAACACCTTTGCCCGTATCCAACGGGATGACCGGCATCTTGAGGTAACGATGCGGGCATCCGGGTTTGTTCGGTCGCGGATGTTCGGGGATTGGACGATGTTCCATGATCCGGCGAAATCGCGGATTTGGTCAGCCGCCGAAGTCGCGGATGGGGCGCTGGATCGGGCAAGTTCAGAGGATTACATCAAGATTTTTGAACAGCTGGCCGAGGATGCCAATTTGTCCGACCGCGGTGCGTAGCGGCGGCGCTGGTTGGCTGGCGTGCGCGTGAACGCCGTTTGGTGTCTGCTTGCATCGCGGACTAAACCCTGACTACACCACGCCCATGCCTATCTTGTGGATCCTTCTTTTGATCGGTGTGCTGGCCTATGCATATTGGCGGCGCAAGTCGACGACGTTGACGCGCGCGTGTCGGTGGCGGCAGACTGCGCCGGGGCAATGGCGGTGTGCATTCTGCGGGGCGCAAACCGCGTCAGGCGTGGCACCTTTGGATTGCCTGCGGCCCGAAAACGGTGGATCGAAAAAAATGTGAGTCGGACAAATAATTTCTATTGCGCCGACTCAAATTCGACTCCATATGCGCGAATATAGACGCCAACGCACGCGCCTCTGGCGAGGTGGGCAAGCAGAAGAATGCACCCACGCGGTTTACGTAGCGACGGTAACGTCTCCCCTGGAACTGAGCGGTCTGCGCCGAGTAATCGGAATGGCCGGGTCTGTTGGAGATGACCAATGAACGCATACGTAAACGGGCTTTTCGCCTGTGAAGAAACATCTGTGTCTCGTGCTGAGTCCTTTATCCTCAGCCACCGATTTGAGCGTCCGACGCTTGTGATCGACACCCATGCCGTTGCGCGCCAATATGCGGCACTGGCACAGGGTTTGGGCCGCGCCCGCATCCACTATGCGGTCAAGGCAAACCCCGCCCCCGAGATCCTGCGCACGCTGGTCGGGCTTGGCAGCAACTTCGACGCCGCCTCGCGCCCCGAGATCGAGATGTGTTTGGACGCAGGTGCGGATGCGTCGCGGATTTCCTTTGGCAACACCATCAAACGTCCGTCGGACATTGCTTGGGCGCATGGGATTGGAATTACCCATTTCGCGGCCGATTCCGAGGAAGAGTTGCACAAGCTGGCGCAGCACGCACCGGGTGCAGAGGTGTATATCCGCCTGATCGTTGGGTCATTGCAGGCCGATTGGCCGTTGTCGCGCAAGTTTGGCTGCGCGTTGGACAAGACGCCGTCGCTGTTCCGGTTGGCGGTTGATCTGGGCCTCAAGCCTGTGGGTCTGTCGTTCCATGTTGGATCGCAGACACGCCGCGCCGAGATGTGGGCAGAGACGCTTGATCAGGTGGCCGAGGTTTGGCACGGGCTCAAGGCGGATGGGTTTGACCTGACGCTGCTTAATATCGGTGGCGGTTTCCCGGCGTTCTACGGTCAAGAGCTTGACGCGCCGCAGACCTACGCCAGTGCCGTGATGCGCCAGTTGCACGATAAATTCGGCGATATCCCCGAGATCATGGCAGAGCCGGGTCGCGGTCTGGTGGCCGAAGCGGGTGCCATTGCCGCCGAGGTGCTGCTGGTCTCGCGCAAGTCTGACAGTGATTTGCATCGTTGGGTGTATCTGGATATCGGCAAGTTTTCGGGTCTGGCCGAAACCATGGACGAGGCGATCCGTTACCAGTTCATCACCGAGCGTGACCACGAGCCGACCGGGACGTGTATCCTTGCGGGGCCGTCCTGTGACAGTGCGGATGTGCTTTATGAAAAGCAGCCTGTGCAATTGCCGCTGGGCCTGCAATCCGGCGACCGGATCATTATCCGCAATTGCGGTGCGTATACGTCGACCTATGCGTCGGTTGGGTTTAACGGTTTCCCGCCGCTCGATGTGATTGCGATCTGACACGTCCTCTCCGAGCGCGCGCTTTGTGGTGCGCGTTCGGTTTTGCATATTTTCGAAAAAGAGAAGAGGGAACGGGCTTGCGCCTGTGCTCACTCTGCGGTCCTTTGGCCTTCTGGATGAAAGGACCTTGCCCATGATCCCTGCCCCTGATGATGCCGATGCCCGCCGCGCTGTTGCGCCGGTGATCTGCTATCCGAACGACAGTTTGCCGATCCCAGACCTTGGGCTTTATGCGCAGGCCCTGGCGGGGGCTTTGGTGGTGGATGTGGCGGTGGCCGCACCGCGCGAGGCCTGTGCGTTTCGGGTGCCCGCCGGATCGTTCTTTCGGATCATGAGCGTTGACGGGCCGCAGGTTGGGGACCTTAATCTGTGGAACGCTGGGGATTTGTCGGAACGGTTCTATTCCGGCAAGACCCGCGCGCTGCACGGCACGCATGTGACGACAGGCGAGCGGCTTTGGTCATCTTTCCCAACGCTGCGGCCGATGGCGACCATCGTGGAGGACACGTTGGGCTGGTACGGGATCGACGCCTATGGCGGGTCGATGCATGACGTGATCGGGACGCGGTGTGATCCCTATACGGGCAATTTGCTATCAGGTGTGCAGTATCATCATTGCTGCCATTCCAACCTGACGCGGGCATTGGCGGAGGCGACGGGTTTGTCCTTGGCCGAGGCGGAACCGCATGTGCATGATGTTCTGAACGTGTTCATGTGCACCGGGTTCACGCGCGATACGGGCCAGTATTTCATGAAGGCGAGCCCGGTGCGGCCGGGCGATCATCTGACGTTCTTTGCCGAAATTGATTTGCTGGGGGCCTTGTCGGCCTGTCCGGGAGGCGATTGTTCGGCAGAGCACACCAGTGATGTTGCGGTGTGCCATCCTTTGCGGGTCGAGGTGTTGGCCCCAGCTGAGGGTTCTCTTGCCGGATGGATGCCGCCGTCTGTCAACGGCTATGACCGCAGCCACGGTCGCAGTGCCTAGTCCGAGGGTGTCGCCTTGTCGTGTGGATGCGTGACAACGATCGTCCAATGCATCAGGTAGTGCAGGGCGATGGGGCCGAGTGTGATGGCCAGCACCCAATCGAAGGCGGAGCCGTACCGAGCGGCAGTTTCGTTCAGCAGGATCAAGGCCACCAGCCGGGCAATATGCCAATTCGCGGCGTTGCGTTGGCCCACATCCCAGTCGCGCGCAAACCATCCGATCTTGTCGCCACCGCGAAGCATATAGACCACCAGCACGAACAGGCCGAGATAGATGGCTATTCCAAGGCTCAGCGCGGTTTGTGCGGCGTCGAGCGATGGCAGGGACATCACCCCAGCATAAGTGGCCAGACTGATCAGAATAATTTTGTCGCCTGCATTGGTGATTCCAATGCGGTCGAACATCTGAAGCGAGTCAGGGAGTTTGACGGCAATCACGGCCACATGGCCAAACAGCGCGCACATGACGGGAAGAACCAACCCGACTTGATCGAGCGTGCTGTAGTGATGCGACGTCAGGGTGAAGAGCGACAAGGTGACCACGCTGAACAGGAACAACATGCGCGGGATGGGCACCCGGCTTGTCAGCAAAACATAAATGGAGGTGACCCAATCTGGCATACGCAAATGTGTGCCAGAACAATGTGGCGGCATTTGGAAATGTAGCGCATGGCGCGGAATATTTTTCCGCGCCATGCAATTCATTTTTGCGTTGGGGCAAATGCCGCTGTTAACGCGATTTCAACCATTTCACCGAAGCTGCGCTCGCGGTCTGCTGAGGGAAGCGCTTCGCCGGTCTGCAAATGGTCTGACACCGTCAAAACGGCAAGTGCGCGCACGGAATAGCGGGCCGCAAGATTGTAAAGCTCCGCTGCTTCCATTTCGACGCCAAGAATTCCGTGCCGTGTCATCTGTTCGTTAAGATCGGGACGTTCATCGTAGAACACGTCTGACGAATAAATCCCGCCGATATGGGTTTTGGTGCCTTTCGCCGCGGCGGCGTCAGCGGCTGCACGCAATAGTCCCCAATCTGCGCAGGGCGCGAAATTCAATTCCTTGAAAATGCCCGAAGACGGGCTCGACAAGGTGGAGGCGGTCATTGCGAGGATTACATCCCGAATGCCGACATTGGGTTGCATCCCGCCGCATGATCCAATCCGGATCAGGGTTTTTGCCCCATAGTCACGGATCAGTTCATTGGCGTAGATCGACAGGGATGGCATGCCCATACCGGAGCCTTGAAGGGTGACGCGGTTCCCTTTCCAAGTGCCGGTAAACCCAAGCATTCCGCGCACATCGTTCACAAGCTGCGGGTTTTCAAGAAGGGTTTCCGCCGCCCATTTCGCGCGGTAGGGATCACCAGGCAAAAGAACGGTTTCCGCGATCTCGCCTGGTTTGGCTCCGATATGGACTGTCATGTCAGATCTTCAGGTCGTCCATGGTCTTCCCAGCGGAAAGGGCGTCATTGACCCAATTCGGTTTACGGCCTTTTCCGGTCCAGGTTTGTTCCGGGTTGGCCGGGTTGCGAAACTTTGGTTCGCTCTTGGAGCCCTTTTTCGGGGGGCCGCTGAGAAGTTCGTCCAGCGAAAAGCCGTATTCCTTTGCCGCCGATTCGGCTGCTTTCTTGGCTTCGGTCAGACGACGAGTCTGGATCGTTTTCAACGATTTTTCAGCATCTTTGATAAGCTTTTTCAGCTCATCTTTGGACATATTGTCTAAATCGAATGTCATTAGTCCCTCCGAGACATAATTTGCATGGCATTGGGAATACTCCTCTTTTCTTGCAAGTCAATTACACGGATGCATTTCGCAATCTATAAGCGATCATTGTGCAAGGCAGAGTTGTTGTGAGAAATGGAATGCGTCACATTCCTTCCATTGCCCGCATCATCGCTGCCGTAAACCCAGTTTCACTCATGCGATCCAGCAACAAATCAGTCATGCCACATTCGGAATTCACGGAGATCGAAAAGCTTTCTGTAATGCCTTCTGGAAGAAAATCGATGTCTTCTGAAATTTCTTCAACGCTTTTACCTTCCATTTCCGGGATATACGCTTCCATCGCGTCTAACATTTCGCGGACCTCCGGGACGCTGGACGCATCAATGAGTTTATTGAGCATGCAGGCACCGGCTTGGCGGTAATCGTCGTCCCAATCGCTGTCAGGCACCGCAGCGCGCAATGGTTCTGGATCTCCTCCCATGTCTTCGATCATGCGGATCATGGCGTCGAACATGGCCACATTCATGTCTTCGGAAATGGTTTCAAATTGGTCAAGCTGGGATTGAGCAAACACGCCGGTTGGGAGTGCGCAGATCAGCAGAAGCGGGGCAAAACGAAGCATTACAAATCCTTTTTCCATCTTCGGTCACATCAGTCCGAGACGATGCTTTTTGAAATGAAATTGTTGACTGACGTGGAAATTTTCGACCAAGTTAAAGGCATAGTTTAAGCTGATTTATAAATATTATTGAAGGAGTGTATCAATGAAAGTGATTTCTGGCTCTGTTGGACAGGGCGGAGCGAACCGCAAGGCTGATGTCCTGACTGTTCAGATGATGATAAACGCGCATCTGCACAAGATCACTCCAACGCCAAGACTTGTGGAAGACGGATTGAACGGGCGCAACACGATCGCCGCGATCACAGCGTATCAGCGCCGCGTTCTGGGGGTGCCCATCCCCGACGGGCGGGTTGACCCCAACGGGCGCACGTTGCAGGCGCTGAATGGTCCTGCCAATAGCGCCGCACCGGGTGGCGACACGGGGTTCTCGTATCTGGGCGGAGACTTCGGGTCTACAAGCACGCCGATAAAGTCGACGGTTGTCTATAAGTCGGATTTGGCAGACTGGCGGCGCATCGTTCATGACTATTCGTTCGCGGTCATCGAGATGGTGATGCAAAACGCCGGAGTGAAGACCGGCGTGATCACCAGCACGATCCGATCTCTCGATATTCAGATTGATACGATGTATACGTATTGCTCCAAGTCGTGGACCAACAATCAGGACGTGCTTGAGCAATACGAGCTTTATGGGTCTACGGGCGATGAGATCATCAAGGTGTTTGAAGCGAACCGCACAAAGCCCGAGGCAGAGTGCAAACGGGCGATGAAGGCGCGTGGTGAAGAGTTGGCGCTGCAAGGACGGCGCATTTCGCGGCACATCTGTTCGCCGACCGAATATGCCGCGCGGAACATCATTGATATTGGTATGGGATCAACCGCTGCTGCGTCACCGGCGACGTATAATGCCGGTGCGATTACAAACGCGATCAAAAAGGCGGTTGCCGATGGCTATATCGCCAAGTTTGTCGACGAAACGAATATCTCCAACCAGTGTTGGCATCTTGAGATCATTCCTTACGCTGTGCCGCTTGAATTCAAATGGCCTGCTTGAGAATTGCAGCGGCGTTGTCGCTGGTGGCGTCGCAGGCTTTGGCGTGTGACGTGCCACTGACTGATTTGCACGATGCGCTTGTGACGGCTGTGCCCGACGCGCAGGTGATTTCGAGCATGGGGACGTCGCAGTTCGGCGCGGAGCCGATGCGGCGGTATTTGCTGGATTTCGGTGCTGGGCGCACGTTGATGGTGCTTGAGGAATACAATTGCCGCATCAACAACCTGCGTCTCATGGTTTTGACCCAAGACGCGTCCTTTGCAGAGGGCGACCTGAGGTCAGTCGAGGCCGTTTTGCAAACTGTGCCCGTTTGGCAGGCGCAGTTTGCAAAGGCGGACCTTACAGGTGCGATTGACGCTTTGGCGCGTGTCGAGGGCGACAATGGCACATCAGTGACTCTGGTCGTTGATGCGTTCATCGAGGCGGCGTCGCTGACCTCTGAGGCGGTGCTTGTCGCAACGGATGTCAGCGCACCGGGAAGCCCGTTTGCACAATCGCTGGTTTTGACGGTCTCGGCGGGCGGTCTCTGACCTATTCTGCTGCGACCGCTTTGGGATCGGCCAGGGTGACGATGTCCATCATGATCGCATTCAATTCGAAATCCTTGGGCGTATAGACCTTGGCCACGCCCATCGCGCTGAGGCGTTTTGCGTCGTCGTCCGGGATGATGCCACCAACGATCACCGGGATATGGCCAAGGCCCGCATCGCGCATCTTGGTCATCATGTCTTCGACCAGCGGGATGTGGCTTCCTGACAGGATCGACAGGCCGACAACATGGACTTCGTTTTCCTGCGCCGCTGCAACGATCTGATCGGGGGTCAGGCGGATGCCTTCGTAGTCGATCTCCATGCCGCAATCGCGCGCGCGGAAGGCGATCTGTTCGGCCCCGTTGGAATGCCCGTCGAGTCCCGGTTTGCCGACAAGGAACTTGAGGCGGCGGCCCAGCTTGTCGCTGACCGCGTTCACGGCTTCGCGGATGTCGTCCAGACCTTCGGTTTTGTTAGACACTGATTTCGACACGCCGGTCGGGCCACGGTATTCGCCGAAAGCCGTGCGCATTTCGCCAGCCCATTCGCCGGTGGTGACACCCGCCTTGGCGCATGCGATCGAGGCGGGCATGACGTTTGCACCGTCCTTTGCCGCAGCGCGCAGATCAGAAAGCGCCTTTTGCACTGTGTCGGCGTCGCGTTCTGCGCGCCAAGCATTCAGGCGATTGATCTGTTCTTGTTCTACCGCTGGATCAACCACCATAATGCCGCCGTCTTCGGTTTGGAGCGGTGACGGTTCGCCTTCGACCCATTTGTTGACGCCAACCACGATGGTTTCGTTGCGTTCAATCTTGTTCAGGCGGTCGGCGTTTGAATCAACCAGACGGCCCTTCATGTAGTCGATTGCGCCAATGGCCCCGCCCATTGAGTCGAGATTGGCCAATTCGGCGCGCGCGCCTTCCTTGAGCTGCTCAACCTTGCGATCCACTGCCGGGTTACCGTCGAACAGGTCGTCGAATTCCAGAAGGTCTGTCTCGTAGGCCAGGATCTGTTGCATCCGCATGGACCATTGCTGATCCCAGGGGCGTGGCAGGCCAAGCGCTTCGTTCCAGGCAGGCAATTGCACCGCACGGGCGCGGGCATTCTTGGAGAGGGTCACGGCCAGCATCTCGATCAGGATGCGGTAGACGTTGTTTTCGGGCTGCTGTTCTGTCAAGCCAAGGGAGTTGACCTGCACGCCATAGCGGAAACGGCGGAATTTGGGGTCTGTGACGCCATAGCGGGTTTCAAGAATTTCGTCCCAAAGGTCAACAAAAGCGCGCATCTTGCACATCTCGGTCACGAACCGGATGCCTGCGTTCACGAAGAACGAGATGCGACCGCAAAGCGCCGGGAAATCCTCGGCTGGGACGCGTGGTTTTAATTCGTCCAGAACGGCAATGGCGGTGGCTAGCGCAAAGGACAGTTCCTGTTCCGGTGTCGCGCCCGCCTCTTGCAGGTGGTAGGAACACACGTTCATCGGGTTCCATTTGGGGATATGGGTGTAGCAATATTCGGCCACGTCCCCGATCATCTTGAGAGATGGTTTCGGTGGGCAGATATAGGTGCCGCGCGACAGGTATTCCTTGATCAGGTCGTTCTGCACTGTGCCTTGCAGTTTGCTGACATCTGCACCCTGTTCTTCGGCCACGGCAACATAGAGTGCCAGCAGCCACGGGGCGGTCGCGTTGATCGTCATGGACGTGTTCATCTGTTCCAGTGGGATCTGGTCGAACAGGGTGCGCATATCGCCCAGATGGCTGACAGGCACACCCACCTTACCGACTTCGCCGCGCGCAAGGATGTGATCACTGTCATAGCCCGTTTGCGTGGGCAGATCGAAGGCGACCGAAAGGCCGGTCTGACCTTTGGACAGATTTGACCTATAAAGCGCATTGGACGCCTGCGCGGTGGAGTGACCTGCGTAAGTACGGATCAGCCAAGGGCGGTCACGGGTCGGTGTCTGTGTCTCGGTCATGTCGGCTCCGTCAATGGCGAGATTCGCCGAGTAATCTTGTTACGTTTTGATATTGATAGGCGAAACTTTATGTCTCTGTCAATTCGCTGCGCTGCGGCGTCACGCGGTTTCTCGGATGATATCTTACTCCATGCGTGTGGCGTAGGAAAAGCCAAAGAGATGGCGCAGAGGGACGGTTGAAAAAGTGCTGCTGCAATATTGCTGCTCACGGCGAAATCAGTTCTCATTTCTGACATTCTTTGAATTTGGCTCGGTGTCGATATCGGTTGTTTACCCGGTCGCGCTTCGTTGCGAGAGTGGTTAAATGACCACGCAGGTGACGCTTCCGCTTTGGGCTTTTATTCTGATCCTGCTTTTTGCCGGTGTGACCTTTGCGTCGCATTTCCTATTTCCGTCCGTGCGCTGGTTTTTCCGGCGTCGTATGGAACGGGCGGTGTCGCGGTTGAACGCACGGCTGGAGCGCCCGATCCAACCTTTCAAGCTGCTTCGGCGTCAGGACATGATCCAGCGGATTGTCTATGATCCCGATGTGACTCAGGCGATTGTCGACCATGCCAAATCAGAGGGCGTGCGCGAGGATGTGGCGTTTGAGCGGGCGCGCCGCTATGCGCGTGAAATCGTTCCGTCGTTTTCGGCTTGGGCCTATTTCGGCTTTGCGATCCGGGCCGCACGACTGTTGAGCACGTCGCTTTACCGGGTGCGGATGGTGCATCAGGATGCCGGACTTGCGGATGTTGACCCCGAGGCGACAGTGGTCTTTGTGATGAATCACAAGTCCAACATGGATTATGTGCTGGTGACCTATCTCGCTGCGGATCGGTCGGCGCTGTCATATGCCGTGGGCGAATGGGCGCGTGTTTGGCCGCTGTCCCGCCTGATCCGGGCCATGGGGGCGTATTTCATCAGGCGCAGGTCACGCAGCGATTTGTATCGCAAGGTTCTGGCAAAGTATGTTCAGCAGGCCACTGGCGCCGGGGTTACACAAGCGGTGTTTCCCGAAGGTGGGCTGAGCCTTGATGGCAGTCTTGGACGGGCAAAGATCGGTATTCTGAAATACGTTCTGGAAGGGGCCGCGAGTGCCAAGCGCGATGTGGTCTTTGTGCCTGTCGCGCTGAATTATGACCGGGTGTTGGAGGATACGATCCTCTTGCGGGCGCAAAAGGCAGGAAACCGCAAGTTTCGCGCCAAGATCAGCGTCGTGTTTCGGGCTATTCTGCGTCAGTTTTGGTTGCGCTTGACCGGAAAATTCCATCGGTTTGGCTATGCTGCGGTCAGTTTTGGGGAACCATTGGTGCTGAGTGATGTGGACCCCTCGGATGGCTCGGTCGAGGTGATTTCTGAAACGATCATGGACCGAATTGCCCTTGCGGTGCCGGTTTTACCTGTGCCGTTGGTGGCGTTCGTGCTCTTGCGGGATGGACCCATGACGCAGGGCGCGCTTTGCGATGCGTTCAAGTCAGAGACCAATAAGCTGGCAGCGGCGCAAGTCCATCTGCCGCGGAACGATGCGGATTACGCGATTGAATATGGCCTGCGCACCCTGATTGAACGAGGGATTGCGACAGAGCAGGCGGGGTTGATTGAAATTGTGGATCACAAGGCGGATCTGGCCGTGTTTTATGCAAATTCGATCAAGCATTTGATGTAGGAATTTTCTGCACCTGCGAGGATTTTTCTGCAATTGCTCGGTCATAAAGTTACAAAATTAGCGCAAATCTTGTTGCATAATTTCAATACGAGCCGTATCTCAAACCCGGACGCGGCGATTCTGCATCGCGGCACAGATAGTATTCGACCTAAGGAGACTCTCATGGCTCTGGATCAGCAGACCGGCATTGCGGACTACGACGCGCCTGAAAAAGACTTGTATGAAATAGGTGAAATGCCGCCGATGGGATATGTTCCTAAGCAGATGTACGCTTGGTCGATCCGCCGGGAACGTCATGGTGAGCCTGAAAAGGCGTTTGAGGTCGAAGTTGTCGACACATGGGAGATTGACAGCAATGAAGTGCTGGTCCTCGTGATGGCGGCGGGCGTGAACTATAATGGTGTCTGGGCCTGTTTGGGTGAACCAGTCAGCGTGTTCGATTTCCACAAGCAGCCATATCACATTGTGGGGTCCGATGCCGCCGGGATCGTTTGGAAGGTGGGTGACAAGGTCAAACGTTGGAAGGTCGGCGACGAGGTTGTCGTGCATTGCAACCAAGACGATGGTGATGATGAGGAGTGCAATGGCGGCGACCCGATGATGTCTCCGTCCCAGCGCATCTGGGGCTACGAGACCCATGATGGTGCGTTTTCGCAATTCACCCGCGTTCAGTCGCAACAGTTGATGCCGCGTCCCAAGCACCTGACATGGGAAGAAAGCGCGTGCTACACACTGACGCTTGCCACGGCCTACCGAATGCTGTTTGGCCATGCGCCGCATGAGCTTAAGCCCGGTCAGAATGTTCTGGTTTGGGGTGCGTCGGGCGGCTTGGGGTCTTATGCGATCCAGCTGGCGAATACGGCGGGTGCGAACGCGATTGGGGTGATTTCCGACGAGGACAAGCGTGACTTTGTCATGTCGATGGGCGCCAAAGGTGTCATCAATCGTAAGGATTTCAACTGCTGGGGACAGATGCCCACGGTGAACACGCCCGAATATAATGACTGGCTCAAAGAAGCGCGTAAGTTTGGCAAGGCGATCTGGGAGATTACTGGCAAAGGTGTGAGTGTCGACATGGTGTTTGAACATCCGGGCGAATCGACCTTTCCGGTTTCGACTCTTGTCTGCAAAAAGGGCGGCATGGTTGTGATCTGTGCGGGCACCACCGGGTTCAATTGTACGTTTGACGTGCGGTATATGTGGATGAACCAGAAGCGCCTTCAGGGGTCGCATTTTGCGCATCTAAAGCAGGCGGCGTCTGCCAACCAACTGATGGTCGAGCGTCGGCTTGATCCGTGCATGTCGGAGGTTTTCCCGTGGAACGAGATCCCACAGGCCCACACGAAGATGCTGCGTAATGAACACAAACCCGGCAACATGGCTGTGCTTGTGCAATCGCCCAAGACCGGGCTGCGCACATTCGAAGATGCGCTGGCAGCGCGATCGTAACACTCTGATTACCTTTGCCGTGTATTTGAAACCCGTGGGCCACCTGGCCTGCGGGTTTTTGTTTTGGCGGGCTTTCCTGCGATTTCAGTGTGGTGGTGATTTCATCCTCACCAAAACTGGGGAGTTGGAATCAGGGAATTTGCCGAAATATTGCCACATGTTAGAGTTGTGTTAACGTTTTGTTAACTATCTGGAGGCGACGGTGAAATGGGACATGACTGGATCATTGATGTGTTGACCGACCTCAAGACGTTTGCGGTTGCAAACGATCTGGATGCACTGGCTGCCAAGCTTGACGATACGCAATTGGTAGCACAGGCAGAGCTCGGCTCGCGCGGTAAAGGGATGGGCCGTGGGCTTCTTGGAGAAAGTGCCTCAGTTGGACGATGTGATCGCTCGCTTGGAGCGCGCGGACCATCTTGAGGAATTGCAGAACGTCATCGAATGGCTGCGCGATTACTATGGCGTTGATGACATGGTGTATCATTGGGTTTCCAGCAATGGCACTCAATATGGCTGTGGGACGTATGATCCCAAATGGGTCGCGCGGTATCTTGAAAAGGGCTATCTGCGCATCGACCCGGTGGTCAGCGGGTGTTACCAGCGGTTCCACCCGGTGGACTGGAAACGTCTGGATTGGTCAAGCAAAGCCGCCCGCGCGTTTCTGAGCGATGCAATGGCCCACGGGATCGGCAATCAGGGATATTCCATCCCGATCCGGGGACCAAACGGGCAGTTTGCGCTGTTCACCGTGAGCCACAGTTGCGACGATGCGCAATGGGCCAGTTTTGCCGAATTGAACCGCCGCGATCTCATTTTGTTGGCGCATTACTTCAACCAGACTGCGCTAAAGCTGGAACCGGGGCGCAAACCGGAACCAACGCAGCCCCTTTCACCGCGCGAAGTTGAAACGATGACGCTGCTTGCGGTGGGTTACAGCCGGGCGCAGGTGGCGGACACATTGTCGATCTCTGAGCACACGTTGCGCGTCTATATTGAAAGTGCGCGGTTCAAGCTGGGGGCGTTGAACACGACCCATGCTGTGGCCCGTGCAATGGCACGGGGACAGATCGTGGTGTAATTGTTTTCATATTGGCAGCAATTTGCGAAGCAACAGCCAAAGAGCGGTCGTGAAAGAAACGATTCATCTTTGACGCGCAGGTTTCCCTCCAGAAACGGAGGAGCTGTTTATGATTCGGTACCTGTACGCCGACCAACTGCAAGAATTTCCAATTTTGGCACGCACCATGTTCGAGGACCGTGCTGACCAGTTCAAAACCCGCTTGGGCTGGGATGTGACAGTCGATGACGCCGGTCAAGAGCGTGACGCGTATGATGATCTCAATCCGCTTTACGTGATATGGCAAAAGGCAGACGGAACCCATGGGGGGTCGATGCGGTTTTTACCGACCACCGGTCAGACGATGGTGAACGACCATTTTCTGGAGCTGACCGATGGGGTGGCCTTTCAAAGCCCGCTGATCTGGGAATGTACGCGGTTTTGCCTTGCACGCGGAACAGATCCCGGAACGGCTGCCGCGTTGATGCTCGCGGGGGGCGAAATCATGCAAGGGTTCGGTGTAAAACACTTTGTTGGTGTCTTTGACGCCCGAATGGTGCGGATCTACAACCGCATCGGCGCTGCGCCAGAGGTGATTGGCACGCATGGGGCGGGCCGTCAGGCCATCAGCGTTGGGCTGTGGGACTTCTCTGAGGCGGCGCAAAAACACGTGTCGCGTGTTGCCGGGGTGCCGTTGCAGGCGTCGCGCGACTGGTTCATGGCGGCGTTTGGACAGAACGCGCATCAAACGGAGGTAAGTGCTGCCTGACTCTGGTGCCCGTTTGCGCGGGCCTATAGGGTCTGCGCATGACAGTTCCCGCGCTCACATATTCCGAAGATCAGGCTGCCGCACATGATGCGATTGCCGACATGCTGCGTGAGGCGGGTGTTGATCTGGACGATGGCATCCTTTCGCCACCAGGCGACACCCAGACCAAGATCATGGCGGTCACGGGCAAGGCTGGATCGGGCAAGACGTTGCTGTTGGCCGAGCTTTGTAAATCTCTGCACAACGCCGGTGTTGAGATCGTGTCGGGCGATTACGAGGGACGCCGCCGCAAAGACCGCCGAACGCTTGCGGTGCTTGCGCCGACCAACAAGGCCGCGTTTGTGCTGCGGATGCGCGGCGTGCCGGCGACAACGATCCACCGCATTCTGTATACGCCCGTCTATGATCCGGAATATGAGCGCATTGCGGAATGGCTCATGGGCAATGATGACAAGCCCGAGATCGAGGACCTGACCGAAGAGGCACTGGCGCGCGCACAGTTGTCGTATGAAACCCACAAATCCATTCCGGCGGCTTTGGCGGCGGCTGGCTTGCGGGGGTCGGATTTTATCACCGGCTGGAAACGCCGCGACGATCCTTTGGACATCGGGTTGGTGGATGAGGCCTCCATGCTGGATGAACGCCAGGTCGATGATCTGCGCGAAATATTCCCGCATTTGCTGTTGTTCGGCGATCCTGCGCAGTTGGCGCCGGTCAACCAATCCGGCAAAATGGTGTTTGAAACCTTGCCGCCAGAACAGATCCTGAACCTCAGCCGCATTCACCGTCAGGATGCCGATAATCCGATTCTTGATCTGGCCCACGCGCTTGCAGATCCGGGGCTTGATTTCGACGGGTTTGAACAGATGATCGAAGACATATCCCGCACCGATGATCGCGTGGTTCTGGGTCAGCGGGTCGAGGTGGATCTGATGGCGCGCTCGCCTGTTCTGGTGTGGCGCAACGCAACACGGATCAGGTTGATCCATGCGTTCCGGGCCGTTCACGGCGCGCCCGAAGATGCGCTTTTGGAAGGTGAGCCGTTGATTTGTGACGGGATCGAATTGCCTCTCAAGCATCGTAAGAAACGGTTGGATCTTGAGGCGCGCGGCCTGATCAAGGGCGCGCAGGTCATTTACCTTGGACCGGGGCGAAAACCGGGGTTCTCGCGGTTGCATGTGATCGGGGCCGAAGATCCGCAGGTGTCGGCAGCGTCGATCGTTAAGATCGAAAAGCCGGACGAGGAAGAACCGTTTATTCCCTTTGCCGCCCGCATGGGGGCCACATTCCTGCACGGGGCGGCGGTGACAATCCACAAGGCGCAAGGGTCGCAATGGGACGCGGTGCAGGTCTTTGCGCCCGATCTCGCGGTGGCGGCACGTATGGGCCGGGTCGAAGCGGGTCAGCCGTTGTGGAAACGTCTGGCCTATGTGGCAATCACCCGGGCGTCCAACCGGTTGCACTGGGTTGTGCGCAACCGTTTGTCGAAGCCGACCGGGCCATTGCAGGTCGATGATCTGAAGGCTGCACCGGCGGCACCCTTGACGCTTGAGGTCGAAGTCGAGATCTGACCGGCGTGCCTGACCTAGAGCTTAACGATCTGCTTGCCAGTGTTGCCGCCCTTCAGCATGGCGATAAACGCTTCGGGTGCGGTGTCCAGACCGGCTGCTACGTCTTCGAGATAGGCAATTTCGCCCGCTGCAACCTTGGGTGCGACGTCCTTGAGGAACGCAGGATACTGATCCCAGTGGTCGAAGATGATAAAGCCCGAGACCTGTAACCGCTTGACCAGAATGCTGCGCCAGATACCGGGCAGTTGGTTGTTGTCTGCGATATTTGCCCCACCATACCAAGCGATCATGCCGCATACCGGGATGCGACCGTGCACGTTCATCAGGGGCATCACGGCCTCGAGAACTTGGCCCGCGACGTTCTCCCAATAGATGTCAATGCCATTCGGGGCGGCCTCTGCAATCGCGGCGCGCAAGGACGCAGCGTCGTCATAAGCGCGGTGGTCGATGGCAGCGTCAAAGCCGAAAGTTTCGGTGGCAAGGCGGCATTTCTCGGCCCCGCCCGCGATGGCAACGGTGCGCAGGCCAAGCTGCTTGGCCAATTGGCCCACCATTGACCCAACCGGACCGGTGGCCGCCCCCACCACAAGCGTCTCACCTGCCTTGGGTTTGCCATAGGTGTGCAAGCCAACCCATCCCGTCAGGCCCGGCATGCCCAAAACGCCCAAGGCGGTTGAAGGCGGCAGCGCTGGGTCAAGCTTTCGCACTTCGGCTCCGGGCAGGCAGGCGTGGCTGGCCCATCCGGTCATGCCCGTCACGATGTCGCCGGGGACAAACCCGCCAGCTTTGCTGTCCAGAACGCGGCCCACGCCCTGACCTGTCATGGTGCCGCCCAGATCGACCGAAGGCGCATAGCTTTTCACGTCGTCCATGCGGCCGCGCATATAGGGATCAAGCGACAGGTGCGTCACCTCGATCAGGACCTCTCCGTCTTGGGGCGTCGCTCGCACATCGGTAACCAGTTTGAAGTCTTCCGGCAGAGGGGCGCCTTGCGGGCGACGGGCGAGGGCAATGCGGGACATCGTATTGGACATGGGTTTGGTTCCTGGCGGTTAGGGCTTGCGCGCATTCAGTCGGGCGCTCAGTGTATCAAGAACCACAAGGCAGAAAGCAAGGGAGGGCTTGATGCACGGATTGATGATGAACCGGCCATTGTCGGTGATTGACTTGCTGCGCTATGCGGCCGAGATTCACAGCACAGGCGAAATCGTATCCGTGCGCACCGAAGGCGATCTGCACCGACAAAGCTATGCCGAGACGTTCCAGCGCACAGCCCAGCTTGCCCATGGCCTTGCCGCGCTAGGCGTTGCGCAGGGCGACCGCGTGGCGACATTGGCATGGAACGGATATCGTCACTTTGAACTCTATTACGCGATTTCCGGGATGGGTGCTGTCTGCCACACGATCAATCCGCGCCTGTCGGCGGAACAGATGCTTTTCATCATTGGTCATGCTGAAGATCGGGTGCTTTTCGTCGATCTGACCTTTGTCCCGATCTTGGAGGTGTTGAAAGACCACCTGCCTGCTGGTTTGAAGCTTGTTGTCATGACCGATGCCGCGCATATGCCCGACACCACTTTGGATGTGCTGTGCTACGAAGACCTGATCGCGCCGCACCCGACCGGGTTTGATTGGCCAGACCTGCCCGAGGAAACTGCGGCGGGGCTGTGTTATACCTCGGGCACCACGGGCCATCCCAAGGGATCGCTTTATTCGCACAGATCCACAGTGTTGCATGCATTGTTCATCGCGGTGACGTTGCCCCGGTCCTTGCACGAAGGGGCACGGCTTTTGCCGGTGGTGCCGATGTTCCACGTCAATTCCTGGGGCATGCCCTATGCTGCGCCGATTGTTGGGGCGTCACTGATCATGCCGGGGGGCAAGCTGGACGGGGCGTCGCTTTATGATCTGATGGAGCACGAAAACGTCACGGCAAGTTGGGGCGTACCGACTGTGTGGCTTGGCCTGCGGGCCGAGATCGAGGCGCGGGGCACTCCACCGTCACGCTTGGATCAGGTGGTGATCGGTGGTTCAGCCGCACCGCGCAGCATGATCGAGTTTTTCGAAAAGCAGGACATTGATGTCTGTCACGCATGGGGCATGACGGAAATGAGCCCCGTCGGCACAACGGGCCAATTGTCCGTCGACATGCAAAACGACCCGTTCGAGGCGCGGATGGCACGCAAGGCGCTGCAAGGCAGGCGGATGTTTGGTGTGGACCTCAAGATCGTGGGTGAAGATGGTCAACGTCTGCCGCATGACGGTGCTGCGGTGGGCGAACTGTTCGTGCGCGGCAACGCGGTGATTTCCGGCTATTTCAACAACGACGACGCAACCCGCGCGGCGGTCGATGCCGAAGGCTGGTTCGGGACAGGCGATGTGGCCAGCATCACGCCGGACGGGTATCTGAGCATTCAGGACCGGTCCAAGGACCTGATCAAATCGGGCGGCGAATGGATCAGTTCGATTGATCTTGAAAACATCGCCATGTCCCACCCCGAGGTTGCAAATTGCGCGGTGATTGCGATTGCGCATCCGAAATGGGATGAACGCCCGGTTCTGGTGGTTCAGTGCAAATCGGGGGCGCAGCCCGGTTTACAAGCCTTTCACGATCTGATGGATCCGCATTTTGCCAAATGGCAATTGCCGGATGATGTCCTGTATGTCGACGCTTTGCCGCTGACGGCGACGGGAAAGGTGTCCAAGCTGACCTTGCGCCGGCAGTTTGCCGATTACGTCTTGCCGGATGTCCGCTGAGCTGTTGCGCAGCATGCCGCCCAGCCTGTCGCGGTGGTACGAGATCGGGCAGGACCGGATCGCCGCCTTTGCGGATGTGACAGAGGATTGGCAGCATATTCATCTGGATACAGATCGCATGGCCCCGCAGGGCGGGGCCATGGCGCACGGGTTCCTGACCCTGTCGATGCTGTCGGCCATGTCCTATGATGTGCAGCCCGAGATACCGGGCATGATCCAAGGCTTAAACTACGGCTTTGACCGCATCCGCTTTGTCAGCGCGGTCCGCGCGGGGCAGCGTATCCGGGGCCGCTTTAGCGTTATGGACGTGGCCGAGAAACCGGGCCGCTATGACGTTCGGTGGGATGTGACCGTGCAGATCGAGGGCACAGACACGCCTGCGATTGTGGCTCAGTGGATCACCGTGTTCGAGGTTGCGGCTTAGACAGCGTTGCGAATGGCGCGGATGTTGTCGCCGTAGGTGGCGGGGTTTGAAACCGATCCGCCCCGGAATACGGCAGAGCCCGCAACCAGCACATCGGCGCCAGCGGCCACGACCAGCGGTGCCGTGCTTTGATCGACGCCGCCGTCAATCTCAATATGGACTTCGCGGTCGCCGATCATCTCACGCAGTTCGGTCACTTTCTGCACGCAGGAATGGATGAATTTCTGACCGCCGAATCCGGGGTTCACGGTCATCACACAGATCAGGTCCACCATATCAAGCAGGGGCGCCGCCACTTCGGCTGGCGTGCCGGGGTTCAGCGCCAGACCAGCCTTGGCCCCGGTAGCGCGGATCGCCTGAAGCGTGCGGTGGATATGCGGGCCTGCTTCGACATGGGCGGTGATGATGTCGGCACCGGCTGCTGCGAAGGCTTCGATATAGGGATCGACCGGGGCGATCATGAGGTGCACATCCATCACGGTCTTGATGTGTGGGCGGATCGCGGCGCAGGTGGCTGGGCCAAAAGTGATGTTGGGCACGAAATGCCCGTCCATGACATCGACGTGAATCCAATCCGCACCCTGCGCCTCGACCGCTTGGATCTCGGCTCCGAAATTGGCGAAATCCGCCGAAAGGATGGAGGGGGCAATTTTTACCGAATGGTCAAATTTCATGGCGGCGGCTCCTGTTTGATTGGTGCGGGCTTAGTACCCGGCGGTCCGGTCCACAAGGTGCAAGAACGGCTCACCGGCTTCGCCGCGCCGGATGTTTTCGGCAATCGCGCGGGACGCGCTGGGCGCGCGGGTCTCAGAGGCGATATGGGGTGTGACCGTCACATTGGGGTGGGCCCAGAACGGGTGATCCCTTGGCAAGGGTTCGACGCGGAAAACGTCCAGCGTGGCATGCGCGATATGCCCGCTATCGAGCGCGGCAAGAAGCGCGTCATCGTCAATCAGCGGACCGCGTCCGGGATTGATCAGAAACGCCCCTTTGGGCAGCATCGCCAGCGTTTGTGCATTCAGCGTGTTTTCCGTCGCGGCTGTGCTTGGCAGCAGCAAGATCAGGATCTGCGATTGCCTGAGAACCGCCTGCAACCCGTCGGTGCCGGTGTGACAAGTGATGCCGTCGATCTGTTTGGGACTGCGCGCCCAACCGCTGACTGGAAAGCCAAGCCGGGCCAAGGCCTGACCACAGGCGGTCCCCAGTTCGCCGAGCCCCAGAACGCCGACAGGTCGGTCTGAGGCGACGGGCGGCGCATCCGCGATCCATGCGTGATCCGGGTTCACGATATGCGCATCCATCCCCAGATGATGCCGCAGCGTGTGGCCGGTGACCCATTCCACCATGCCTTGCGTCAGACCTTCGTCGTCGACCATGCGGGCATAGGGCACATTGAGCGTCGAGTTGCCCACTGCGTCTTCAACTCCGGCCCAGAGGTTCAGGACCGCCTTGAGCCGGGTGTACGGGGTGAAATCCTGCACCGGGGAATTCGGGGCGTAGACGATGTAGTCTACAACGGCAGGCGGCATGTCTGTGCCAAGGGAATAAGCCACGCCAATGTCGTCAAGTGCCGCGCGCAAAGGGGTTTCGTATTGCGCCCAGCGTTTTTCGTGGGCGGCGAAGAGCACGTTGATTGGCATGGTTTACCTCGGTCGGTGGATATGGGCGCTCTGTACCAAGCCGAACGCGATCATCAAGACCAACATGGCCGATCCACCGTAGCTGACCAAAGGCAGTGGCACACCCACAACCGGGGCCAGCCCCATCACCATCGACATATTGACGGCGAAATACAGAAAGAACGTCACGCCGGTTCCCAGAATCAAAAGCGAGGAATAGCGGTCACGGTTTTGCAGCGCAGAGACGATGCAGAAAATCAGGATCAGCACATAGAGCAGGAGCAAAGAGATCCCGCCGATAAAGCCGAATTCCTCGGCCAGGGTGTTGAAGATAAAGTCTGTGTGTTTCTCTGGCAGGAAGTTAAGCCGGGATTGTGTGCCCTGCATAAAACCGCGTCCGGTCCAACCGCCTGACCCCATTGCGATCTTGGCCTGCGTGATGTGATAGCCTGCGCCCAACGGGTCAGAGGACGGATCAAGAAACGTGTCAATCCGCCGAAACTGATAGTTCTTGAGCAATTGCCAATCCGTGCCGCGGCTCAGAAAGACAGCGTAGATCCCACCGATGCCCGCCGCGATGACCGTGCCGAAATAGGCCCAATGCACCCCGGCCAAGAACATCATCAACCCGCCACCTGCAACCAAAAGGATTGCCGTGCCAAGGTCGGGTTGGGTCAGCACAAGGAACGTTGGCAGCAAGATGATAAACACCGGGACCAAAACCCAGAAGGGATGCGAGATTTTTTTGATCGGCAGCCAGTCGTAATATGCGGCAAGGATCATCACCATCGCGATTTTCATAAGCTCGGACGGTTGCAGGCGCATGAAACCAAGGTTGATCCACCGCTGTGCGCCCATTCCGACCGAGCCAAAGAATTCGACAGCGACAAGCAATGCGAGTGCCACAAGATAGGCCATCACTGACATGTTGCGCCAGAACCAGATCGGCACCATTGCCACGACGAACATGACCGCCAGCCCAAGGGCATAGCGTTTCATCTGTGGTTCGGCCCAGGGCGACATTGAACCGCCAGCAACCGAATACAGCATCAAAAGGCCGACTCCGGCGATGGCTGTCAGCAAGATCACAAGAGGCCAGTTGATGAACAGCATCTTGCGCCAGCCCGCCGGGACCGTCTTGACGGTATATTCAAGATAGCTCATGCGCGGCTCCGGCCATCCGGGTCATTGGCGCGCAACACCTGTTGCAGACGTTCCTGCTGGGTGCGAATACGTTCGCGGTCCTTGGAGGGGTAGGCTTCAAGCGGTGGGTCTTGGCCGTAAAGGGCCTGCAACGTCACATCGCGGCCGATAGGTGCCGCAGCGGCAGAGCCGCCTCCGCCATGTTCGACCACGACAGACACCGCAATCTTGGGCGCGTCATAGGGCGCATAATTGACGAACAATGCGTGGTCGCGGCGGTTCCATGGCAGATCTTCGTTACGGGTGACGCCGCGCGCGCGTTCAGCGAGGGTGATGTTGCGGACCTGGCTCGTGCCGGTCTTGCCCGCCATCCGAAACGCTTCTTCGATGATGCGGGACCCGTATGCGGTGCCCTGGCGATTATTGGTGACCGCATACATCGCGCGCCGGATCTGGCGGAGGTGGTTTTCGTTGTAACCAAGGTCCGGGGCATCGGCGATCGCGGTTTCCGTCCCGCCCATCCGGCGCACAAGACGCGGCGAGACACCTTTGCCGGTGGCCAGTCGGGCCGTCATGACCGCAAGCTGCAAGGGCGAACTGAGGACAAACCCCTGACCGATCGAGGCGTTGACCGTATCACCGATCACCCAACCCGCGCCGCGTTCGCGTTCTTTCCAATCCTTGTTCGGCACCAACCCTTCGGTGACAGCCGACATGCCAATTCCGAAAGCTTCACCAAGACCAAGACGGCGCGCCGTTTCGGCGATGCGTTCGATGCCAACTTTGAGGGCGAGATCGTAATAATAGACGTCGCAGCTTTCGCGCAAAGACTGTTCAAGGTTCATGTGGCCATGCCCCGCGCGTTTCCAGCAATGGAACCTGCGACCTGCAACCTCCATATGGCCGGGGCACCAGACGGTTTCATCCGGGGCCACAACGCCTGCATCCAAGGCCGCCAGTACCGTAACCATCTTGAACGTTGATCCGGGGGGGTAGGCGTCCTGCACGGTTTTTGAGGCCAGCGGGCGGTGATCATTGTCCCGCAATTCGCCGAAATCCGCGACAGAGATGCCGCGTACGAATTTGTTCGGATCGTATGAAGGCGACGAGGCAATGCCCAACAGATCTCCGTTGTTTACGTCCATGACGACAACAGAGGCGCTTTCGTCGCCGAGCCGGGCTTGAACGTAGCTTTGCAGGGCGCTGTCCACGGTCAGCTGCATGTCGGCACCGGGGGTGCCTTCGCGGCGGTCCAGTTCGCGCATGACGCGGCCTACGGCGTTTACCTCAACGCGTTTTGCGCCCGCGCGTCCGCGCAGCGCTTCTTCGTGGCGGGCCTCGATCCCGACCTTGCCGATCTGGAAACGCGGAATGCGCAGAACCGGGTCCGGCGTTTCATAACGTGCCAGATCACGTTCGCTGACAGGGCCGACATACCCCACCACATGCGCAAAATCGCCCCGCCGCGGATAAATCCGGGACAGCCCCACTTCGGGGGTGACGCCGGGCAGGGCAGGGGCATTGACCGCAACGCGGCTGATGTCGTCCCATGTTACGCGTTCAGCCACCGTGACAGGCAAGAACGGCGCGCTGCGCTGCATTTCCGTCAGCGCACGGTTCAGTTCGTCTTCGTCCAGTTCGACAAGCGCGGACAGGCGGGCGATCACATCATCCACATCGCCAGCGTCCTCTTTGACCATTGTGATCCGGTAGGACGGTTCATTCGCAGCAAGGATCACGCCATTGCGGTCAAACACTTGACCGCGTGTCGGCGGGATAAGCCGGATGTTGATCCGGTTTTCCTCGGCCAACAGGCGGAACTCATCGGCTTGATCGACTTGCAGATGTTGCATGCGCAAGCCCAGTGCGCCAGCAAAAGCCAATTGCACACCTCCAAGGATAAGTCCCCGGCGTGATATCTTGCGGACGCTTTCCGCGGTGTCCTTTGGTGCGCGTCTCATGGTGTGCGTCCCAATCTGTCCATGTCTCCGGGCGCGGCGCGGCGCACACCGAAAAGAAAGTGGGACACACCCACAACGGCTGGGTAGACGGCAATGGTCATGATCACCTGAATCAGGCTGAGAGTCAGCGTTCCGGGTGCCAGAATAAGGATCATCATCACCGCGCGATAGAGGATCGTAATCACGATCAGGGTACTCGTGAAGGTGAGCCATTCAAGGACAAATGTCGTTTCGCGCTGTCGACGTTCGCGGGATTTGAGCCATTCAGCGGCACATACCACCAGAACCGACCACAGGCCGGGTGGGCGTTGCAGCATCATATCCGCCAGCAGCATCACTCCGGCGACCACAAGGATCGGCACGTATTCGGGGCGGCGCACAGCCCAGGCAAAAACAACGGCCACTAGCACATCTGGGCTGGACCATTGGCTTGGTGCCGGGTTGAGCGGCAGCAGGTGGAAGAACAGGATCAGGAGCGCGAGCAGGAAGAACATCAGCCGCATGCCCCAGATTTGCAGAAGGCCGGAATCCATCATTGTTCCGGTTCGGCCGCAGCGGCGTCGGCAGTGCCAACGGGTGTTTCGGGCAGGATCAGCGCAGATGGGTTCGACACGCGGCGCGCGCCATGGTCGCGCAGCACGCGCAGAAATTCGAGCCGCTCGTAATCTGCGGCCAAGCGGGTGCGCAACCGGCCTCCGGGATCTTGGGCGACCTGCCCAATCAACAGGCCGGGTGGGAAGACATCGCCGTCACCCGAGGTCACAATCCGATCGCCGGGGCGGACCTGATCGGGGTTTTCAAGAAAGTCGATGGGTGGCGCAGAGGTGTTGTCGCCGACAATCAGCGCGCGCTGGCCCGAGGGTTGGATCGTTGCGGGAATACGGCTTGTCGCATCGGTGAGCATGATCACACGGCTTGTGTTCGCGCCGACGCCAGAAATGCGCCCGACAAGGCCAGTGCCGTCCATTGTTGCCCATCCGTCAACAATCCCGTCCCGAGACCCCACATTGATCAAAAGCGATTGCCGGAATGGTGACCCGGAATCGGCAAGCACGACGCCCGTGATATAAGTCAGGCGCGGATCAAGCCGAACATTGTTCAGGTCGCGCAGTTTCGCGTTTTCCTGTTCAAGCTGAAGCGCGGCTTCTTTCCATGATGCCATTTGCCGCAATTCGCGGCGCAATTCCTGGTTCTGTTCGTAGATGCGCTGGTAGCTGCGAAAGTCGCGGGCGATGTTGACCGTTGCGGTCACCGGGGCCATGGCCCAGTCGAAACTGGGAATAACCGTGTCGATCACAGCCGCGCGGAAGCGTTCGACGCGGGGGCTGTCGATCCGCCAGATGAAAAACAGACTAAGAAGGCACAGGACCACAACCGCCAACAGCAGTCGCCGGAGCGGTGTTGCGTAATCTTCGCCTTGTGTGCCGTTCTTTGCCAAATATCCCTCTTTCATGCGCGATCCGAAAAGCGGGAACCGACTTTCGGATCAAGATGCGCGCAGTCTTAACATACAAACAGGAAAAAAGGGTGCTGTGATCAGCTGTCGTAGTCAATCGCGTGGCGCAGTTGTTTTTCGTATTCCAACGCCTTGCCCGTGCCAAGGGCCACACAATTCAGGCTTTCATCTGCAATGGATACCGCCAGGCCGGTTTGTTCGCGCAGGGCCAGATCCAGATCCCCGAGCAATGCACCGCCACCGGTGAGCATCACGCCGCGATCAACAATATCTGCCGCAAGATCGGGCGGGGTCGCTTCGAGCGCCGTCATGACCGCTTCGCAGATGGCCTGAACGGGTTCTGACAGGGCTTCCGCCACCTGCGCTTGGGAAATCTCGGTTTCCTTGGGCACGCCATTCAACAGATCGCGCCCCCGGATCATCATGGACGTGCCTCGTCCGTCGTCGGGCATCCGGGCCGTGCCGATGGACGTCTTGATCCGCTCAGCAGTGCTTTCGCCCACCAACAGGTTTTGCTGGCGGCGCAGATAGTTAATGATCGCTTCGTCCATACGGTCACCACCCACGCGGACGGAACGGGCATAGACGATATCGCCCAGCGACAGAACTGCGACTTCGGTGGTGCCGCCGCCGATGTCGACAACCATGTTCCCGGTCGGGTCGGTGATCGGCATGCCTGCGCCAATGGCCGCTGCGATCGGTTCGGCAATCAGCCCGGCTTTGCGCGCGCCTGCGGACAGAACCGATTGACGGATCGCGCGTTTTTCCACCGGGGTCGCGCCATGCGGCACGCAGACGATGATCTTGGGCTTTGAGAAGGTTGAGCGTTTGTGGACCTTGCGGATGAAGTGCTTGATCATCTCTTCGGCCACGTCGAAGTCCGCAATCACGCCTTCGCGCATTGGGCGGATGGCTTCAATGCTTCCGGGGGTGCGGCCCAGCATCAGCTTGGCGTCTTCACCCACTGCCAGCACTTTTTTCACACCGTCTTTGATGTGGTAAGCGACCACGGAGGGCTCGGACAAGACGACACCACGCCCTTTCACGTAGATCAGCGTGTTCGCCGTTCCAAGGTCGATGGCCATGTCTGATGAAAACATGCCCAACAATTTGTCGAGTCCCAACATGTGCGTTTTGCCCCAAACCAATATCTCTTAGGCCTGCGACTCTGTGCGAGGGCAAGCCGAGGGTCTTATAGGTCTGCTTGTCAGCGTGCGAAAGGGCCTCAAGGTGCTTTGCCAGCGTGAATCTGCCGTATCCCAAAACTTGGCGTTCAAAGGGGACGGCTCCAAATGGGATTATCTGCAATTGTCTTCAATCTATCGACAATTTTCGGGACTTCTCAGTATTTTCGCGTGTTTGAAACCATTCGGGGAAAAGGTGTCTTTGAATGACCATGTTGCCACCGCATTCCGATCATGAACCAGACCCAGAATAGCCTCAAACCATTCAGAGGGTCACAATGTTTGCAAAAATTGTAAAAGGTCTCTTCAAGCTCTGCTTTTTGACGGCAGGCACTGCGACCATCGTTGGCATCTGGGATTACACGCAGCAGGCCAAGGCCGCAGGCTATGTGTATTCCTTTACACAGTACCAGGTGTCAGTGCTTGATCGCTATGGTGACGACGCAGCGCAGGCCTTTGCCTTTCTCGACACGGCAAGTGCCGGATTGGCGTCGGGTGTCGCTTGGGTGGCAGAGACGGGGCTTTTGGAGACAGTTGGTCTGAGCATGCCGGACACGCTGATGCCAGAGGCAGAGGACACGTTTGCCTCAGTGCCTATCCAACAGATCAGTCCGCAAGCTGCCACGCAGGAAGATGTCGCGCACCCGATCCAGCTTGCGTCAGTTACGGGTGGGTTGGCGCCGGAACGTTCGCTTTTGCCGCGGGCGCGGGTGGTGCAATAACGGTTTGAATCGACGGCGCGTCGTTTTCCTGCCGCAACGTGTCGGGTCGGTTTGGCGGCTTGCGCGCGCTCCGGGTATTCACAGGGCTGAACGCCTTGGAGTGAAGACCCATGAAAACGCATGTCAAAGCTTTGGTTGTCGGTGGCGGCGCTGTCGGCACCTCGATCGCCTACCACCTTGCTCGTGCGGGGTGGGATGACGTGATGTTGCTCGAACGAGACGAATTGACGTCTGGTTCGACCTGGCACGCGGCTGGCCTGCTGCCCTATTTCAACATGAGCTATGCGACGACGCATATTCACGACTATTCGATCAAGTTCTACAAAACGCTTGAGGCAGAGACCGGGCTGAACGCGGGCTTTTCCGTTGTCGGCAACCTGCGCATGGCGCAGTCACAGGCGCGGATGGACGAATACATGGTCTATGCCACTACGGCTGAGACCTGCGACGTGCCCTACGAATGGCTGTCGACCGCGCAGATCAAGGACCGTTATCCACTGCTGCGGACCAAGGATCTGGTTGGCGCGATCTATCACCCGACGGATGGCTATATCAACCCTGCTGACGTGACGATGGCGATGGCCAAAGGCGCGCGGCAGCGTGGGGTCATGATCGAACGCAAATGGCAGGCCGATGCGTTTCATTGGACCGGCGATCATTGGGATGTGACCTGCACCAAGATGGTTGAAAAGGGCGGCAATCTGGTGCCCTCGGACGAACAGATCGTCATTCATGCCGAACATGTTGTGACAGCAACGGGCAACCATCCGCAACGGACGGCAAAGCTGTTGGGGCTGAAGATCCCGGCAATTCCGGTGGAGCATCAGTTCATTGTGACGGAACCTGACCCCGCGCTTGTCGCGTGGCGCAAGGAGAACGGCGAACACCCGGTCCTGCGCGACGCGGACGCAAAATGGTATGTGCGCGAAGAACGCGGCGGCTGGATTCTTGGGCCATATGAGCGCAATGCGCCTGCGCGGTTTGAATACGGTGTGCCCGACAGTTTCCGGGCCGATCTTTTCCCGCTGGATCTTGAGCGGATCGAAGAGGAATACATGAGCATGATCCACCGGATTCCGTCGTCGGAAACCGTTGGTTTGAAGGACGATTTCAACGGTCCGATCTGCTACACCCCGGATGGTAATCCACTGGTCGGCCCGGCTCCGGGCTTGCGGAATATGTGGCTGGCCGAAGGGTTCTCGTTCGGGATCACGGCGGCGGGCGGCACTGGGTATTACATGGCGCAGCTGATGGTCGAAGGCGAGGCCGAGATCGACATGGCGTCGCTTGATCCCAAGCGGTTTGGATCGTGGATGACCACCGAATACGCCGCGCGCAAGAACGAAGAGGCGTATGAGCACGTCTACATCCTGCACCACCCGGACGAGGAACGCCCGGCCTGTCGTCCGCTTCGGATGGCCCCGGCCTATGAGCGTCAAAAAGCGCTGGGCGCGCAGTTTGGCTGTGTGAATGGGTGGGAGCGTCCGAATTATTACGGGCCTTTGGACGCGCCCGAGACCTTCGACCATGACGCGCGGTCCTTCCGTCGCGGTGGCTGGTGGCAATATGCTGTCGAAGAGGCCAAGGCGATCCGTGAAGGCGTTGGGCTGATAGACGCAACCGCCTTTACCAAGCACGTCGTCAAAGGGCCGGGGGCGACGCAGTTTCTGGATTGGTTCACCTGCAACAAGTTGCCTAAGGTGGGCCGCATCAACCTGACTTACGCGCTGACGGAACATGGCACCACGCGCACGGAATACACCATCGTGCGGTTGGGAGAGGATGAATATTACCTTGTGTCAGCAGGGGCTTGGACGGCCTATGACTCCGACTTTCTGCGCAAGGCGGCGCAGGATAAGGCACCCGAGTTCGGCTATATCGAAATTCAGGACGTGACGACCCAGTGGGGCGTCTTTGCCATTGCTGGGCCGAAGGCACGTGATGTGCTGAACGAGATCGTCAAGGATGCCGATCCTTCAACTGTTCTGGGCAACAAGCGGTTCCCGTGGCTGACGTGCCGCGACATCGAACTGGGCATGTGTCCGGTGCGCGCGATCCGTGTGGCCTATACCGGCGAGTTAGGTTGGGAGCTGCACCACCCGATAGAGATGCAGGCCTATCTGTGGGATCAGCTGATGGCTGCAGGGGCCAAGCACGACATGAAGCTGGTTGGTGCGCGGGCACAGAACTGGCTGCGTCAGGAAAAATCCTACCGCGCCTTTGGCAACGAGCTGGGCCGTGACGCGACGCCGTTGGAGGCAGACCTGCCCCGGTTTATCGACCTGACCAAGGAATTCCAGGGCAAGGCGGCGCTGGAACAGACGGGCGTGCGATCCAAGTGCTGCACGCTACTGATTGATGGGCCTGCCGACGCCGATCCGTGGGGGCGCGAGGCGCTTTATGAGGACGATACCCGCGTTGGGCGTCTGACATCGGGCGGGTATTCCGTGGCCTTCGGGAAATCGATAGGAATGGCTTATGTGACGCCCGAATTGGCGGTTCCGGGCACCAAGTTAAAGGTCAAAATGTTCGACCAGCTTTGGGATGCCGTAGTGGTTGAGGACAGCCCGTATGATCCAAAGAACGAGGTGATCCGCATCGACGGCTGATTTGGGCGGAACCGGATGCGTGGACGCGCCCGGTTTTTCCGTTGATGGAAAAGTGCCTCTGTTGGGCGAGGTGTTTTAGCCCCGGCCGAAATCGGCAGTGGTGACCATGTTGTCGCCATTGCGATCCATACCTGCGAACCAAGCGGGGACAGCATTCAGGAATTCTTCGCGTGTGACGTTTCCATCGCCATTGGCATCTGTCACTTCACGCAGCATGCCATTGGCTGGATTGCGTTTTCCGGTGCCGTGGCCTTCGCCGTTTTCGGCCATGTCCATCGCGCGGGCTTCGTCAAAGAGGTCGTGCTCTTCGCTTGTGAGCATCCCGTTTTCATCCGCATCAAAGCTTAGAAAAACATCGGCGCGTCGTTCTGTTGCTTCAGCCAAAGTGACCTGACCGTCGCCATTAAGATCCCAGCTTTCGACAAAATGTCCGCCGGGGGTGGCATTTTGGGCGGTTGCGGTGGTCGCTGCAAAGAGCAGGGCGACAATCAGGGAAGATTTGAACATGATAGCCTCATACATTTTAAATATTTGAAAGGGTGGGGAGCTTGCTTGAACGGCACCCCTCTTTAGTGCCGCAGGATCAGCTGGTCAGCTCGTCGTACACCTCGAGGGCCTTGCCCGCATACATCAGGCTTGGGCCACCGCCCATCTGGATACACGTTGCAAGAACTTCGCCGATTTCGTCGCGGGTTGCGCCAAGTCGGATTAAGGCTTCGACATGGAACATGATGCAAGGTTCGCAGCGTGTTGCGACTGCGATGCCAAGCGCCACATATTCTTTTTCCTTGAAGGTCAGGGCGGTGTCAGTTTTGACCGTTTTACCTAAGGCAGCGAAGGCGGCAGAGGTGTCGGGGATCAACCCGTTGAGGGATTTCAGCTGTGTTTTGGTGTCGTTCAGCTTTGCTTTCCAGCTCATATCGTGCTCCTGAGATGTGTTTTGTTTGCAAGAGCATTCCTGTGCGCGGGGGTCTTTGATTCAGATCAGGGGAAACCGGGTTGGCTAAAAAAGAGAAGGCCGGACAGTATGTCCGACCTTCCAAAACCCTCTCATGGGACCGGCTCGATCTATCCGAGCAAGCGGCGGGCGATAACCTGTGCCTGAATTTCCGCCGCGCCTTCAAAGATATTCAGGATACGCGCATCGCACAGAATGCGGCTGATCTTGTATTCGAGCGCAAAACCGTTGCCGCCGTGGATTTGCAACGCGTTGTCGGCAGCAGCCCATGCCACGCGGGCCCCAAGCAACTTGGCCATACCCGCCTCAAGATCGCAGCGACGACCTTCGTCCTTTTCACGCGCCGAGAAGTAGGTGAGCTGACGCGCGATCATGATCTCGACCGCCATCATCGCCAGTTTCGACGCAACACGCGGGAAGTTGATCAGCGGTTTCCCAAACTGCTTGCGCACAAGCGCGTAGGACATGCCTTCATCAAGTGCGGATTGCGCCACACCAATCGCGCGGGCGGCGGTCTGGATGCGGGCGGATTCGAATGTCTCCATCAGTTGTTTGAAGCCTTTGCCCTCTTCCATGCCCAGAAGGTTTTCGCCTTTGACTTTGAAGTCGTCGAAATTGAGCGTGTATTCCTTCATTCCCCGATAACCGAGCACTTCGATCTCGCCGCCGGAAATGCCCGCATCCTGCCAGGGCGCTTCATCTGTGCCGGGTGTCTTTTCGGCAAGGAACATTGACAATCCCTTGTAATCGGTGGTGTCCGGGACTGTGCGCGCCAAAACGGTCATGACATGGGTGCGGGCGGCATGGGTGATCCATGTTTTGTTGCCATTGATGACCCAATCGCCGTTGTCGTCCTTTACCGCCTTGGTGCGAAGCGCGCCAAGGTCGGACCCGGTGTTCGGTTCTGTAAACACGGCCGTGGGCAGGATTTCGCCCGAGGCCAGACCCGGGAGCCATTTGGCCTTTTGTTCATCGGTGCCGCCCGCGATCACCAGTTCGGCTGCAATCTCGGACCGGGTGCCAAGAGAGCCGACGCCGATGTATCCGCGCGACAGTTCTTCAGACACGACGCACATGGCGTTCTTGGTCAGGCCAAAGCCGCCATGTTCTTCTGGGATGGTCAGACCAAAGACACCCATCTCGGCCAGCTCATCAATGATTTCCATCGGGATGAGTTCATCCTTGAGGTGCCATTCGTGCGCGTAGGGTTCGACTTTATCGAGAGAGAAGCGGCGGAATTGCTCGCGGATCATCTCTAGCTCTTCGTCCAGACCGCAGGCCCCGACCGTCAGTTCCGCGCTGCGTTCCTGCATCAGCTCAACAAGGCGCATACGTGCTGCCTGTGTGTTGCCCGACTGGGTCAGCTGCATAACCTCGGGCGTCATCAAGACGCGCATTTCATCCTGGCCAAGGCCGATATCCTGAAGCCGGACCATTTCACCCTGGTTCATCTGGATGCCGCCGTAGATCTGCCAAAGGTATTCACCAAAGGCGATCTGGTGGATCAGTTGTTCGACCTCGCCGAACTTGCCCTCGGCATTCAGGCGCTCGGCCCAACCCTGCATTTGCCGTAGCGATTCAACATATGTCGCCAGCCACGCAAAGCCGTGTGCGGCGGTTTGGTGCTCTTCGATCAGGGCCCCTGAGACGCGACCGTCTGCGTCAACCATGTTCCGTACGCGCGCTTTTGCTGTGTCGAGTACGGTGTTCACAGGCTCTATAGCTGCGGCAGTCAGACCAAGAAGGTTTGGCAGAATGGTTTCGGTCGTCAGGGTCAAGTCTTGTCCGTCATGGGCCATGAATCGTGTCCTTTCAGCTTTGCCGCTGGATATCTACTTTGCAGGTGCAGCGCAACAAAAATACCAAGCGGGCCTTTAATTCGTTTCAATATTTCGCATTGAATTGCTGCTCTGCGGCGCTACGCCCCTTGCAGGTGCAGAAACAAAAAAGGCGAGTGCACCAAGTATGATGCGCTCGCCCCGTTATTTCCAAGCGCCTTTCGACGCAGGCGAATTTAGCCAATCGCCGCTGCTTTTACGTCGTCGTCAATGAACGGAACGTATTGCGCAAAATTGTCAGCAAACATTTGCACCAGTTTGGCTGCCTGTGCGTCATACGCGTCTTTGTCATTCCACGTGCGGCGCGGATCAAGAAGCATGTCCGGCACACCTTCAACCTTGACCGGCACTTCGAAGCCGAAATTCGGGTCTTTGCGGAACTCTGCCTCGGCCAGGCTGCCATCAAGGGCTGCTGTCAGCAGGGCGCGTGTTGCTTTGATCGGCATGCGTTGGCCAGACCCATAGGCCCCACCCGTCCAGCCGGTGTTGACCAGCCAACAGGTCGCGCCATGCGACGCAATCTTTTCGCGCAAGAGGTTGCCGTAGACTTCGGGACGACGTGGCATGAATGGCGCGCCAAAGCAGGTCGAGAACGTGGGTTCGGGTTCGGTCACGCCGCGTTCTGTGCCTGCCACCTTGGAGGTGAAGCCCGACAGGAAGTGGTACATCGCTTGCGCCGGTGTCAGACGCGCGATCGGGGGCAACACGCCGAACGCATCACAGGTCAGCATGATGATGTTCTTCGGGTGCCCGCCAAGTGCCGTGGGTGACGCGTTAGAGATATAGTCGAGCGGGTAGGCGCAACGCATGTTGGCGGTCAGGCTGTCATCGGCAAAATCAAGCTCAAACGTTTCTGGATCAAAGACCATGTTCTCGATCACGGTGCCGAATTTGGTTGTCGTGGCGTAGATTTCGGGCTCGGCCTCGGCGCTGAGATTGATGGTCTTGGCATAGCAGCCGCCTTCAAAGTTGAAGGTGCCGCGATCCGACCAGCCATGTTCGTCGTCGCCGATCAGAACGCGGTTCGGATCTGCCGAAAGCGTGGTCTTGCCGGTGCCAGACAGGCCAAAGAAAATAGCCGTATCGACCGGATTGCCAACGGCATGGTTGGCAGAACAGTGCATCGGCATGATGCCTTTTTCGGGCAACAGGTAATTGAGCAGCGAGAAGATCGACTTCTTGTTTTCGCCTGCATATTCGGTGCCGCCGATCAGAATCAGCTTCTTGTCGAAATTCATCGCAATGACGGTTTCGGACCGACAATTGTGTTTCTTGGGGTCTGCCTGAAAGGACGGGCAGTTGATGACAGTGAAATCCGCTGTGAACGTATGAAGGTCCTCAGCTTCTGGGCGCCGCATCATGTGGCGGATGAACAGGTTGTGCCACGCAAGTTCCTGAACAAAGCGCACGTCGATGGAATGCTTGGGGTCCGCACCGCCGGTCAGATCCTGAACGAAATATTCGCGGCCCTTCATATGTTCGAGCATGTCGGCATACAGTGCGTCAAACCCCTCGGGCGACATGGGCGCGTTGTTCTCCCACCAGATCGTGTCCGTTACGCTGTCGGTTTTGACCACGTGCTTGTCCTTGGGGGACCGGCCTGTGAATTTGCCAGTGGTCACAAGGAACGCGCCACCATTGCCCAATGTTCCCTCGCCACGTTTCAGTGCGGCTTCGATCAGAGCTGGCTCTGTGAGGTTGTAATAGACATTGCCAAGCCCGTTGATCTGTTGATCTTCCAGCCGGAATTCCGGGTTCACCCGTCCAAATGTCATTTGCCAAGCTCCTGTAGCCGCGATTTGCGGCGGTCTTCCTTTCAGGCGCATCAGGATGCGCGGCCCTAGCGTCACGCCCGAGCTGCTGGCGTCTTAACATGGCATTTCTAGGGCTGAACAGGACGCATGCACGCAGTTAGCGCAACCAAAACGGGTTTAGCGCAACCATGGCGTCTGTTTGCCGATGTGGGGTGATGCAAATTAGCCATCCGTAAGGGATTTTCGGTCTGAATAAAGCCAAGCCTGCCGAGTGATTCGCAAAATTGCATTGGCGCAAAGGAGAAAAAGACGCATAAAGGACAAAAAAGATAATGAGAGCAGTAAAAGGAACTAAATCCATGTCGAAAATCGCCCTTGTGGACGATGACAGGAATATCCTGACATCGGTCGCGATCACCCTTGAGGCAGAGGGATTCGAGGTCGAAACCTACAATGACGGACAGGCCGCATTGGACGCCTTCAACAAGAAGATGCCGGATATGGCCGTCTTCGATATCAAAATGCCCCGGATGGACGGTATGGACCTGCTTCAGCGGGTGCGTCAGAAATCCAAGATGCCTGTGATCTTTCTGACGTCCAAAGACGATGAGATTGATGAGGTGCTTGGCCTGCGTATGGGTGCAGATGACTATGTCAAAAAGCCGTTTTCCCAGCGTCTTTTGGTGGAACGGATTCGCGCGTTGCTGCGGCGTCAGGACGCGATTTCCGGCGATGCAGCCGGCATTGAGGTTGAGGAAACCAAGCTTATGGTGCGCGGCAACCTGAGCATGGATCCGCTGCGCCATTCGGTATCGTGGAAGGGGCTGGACGTGTCGCTGACCGTGACAGAATTCCTTTTGTTGCAGGCACTTGCGCAACGCCCCGGATTCGTGAAATCCCGTGATCAGCTGATGGACGTGGCCTATGACGATCAGGTCTATGTTGATGACCGCACCATCGACAGCCATATCAAGCGGCTGCGCAAGAAGATGCGTACGGTCGACAATGATTTCTCGGCCATCGAAACACTGTACGGGATCGGTTACCGTTATAACGAAGAGTAACCATGGCACTGGTTGAGGGTGTGACCCACACAAAAGCCGACGGGCGAAACGATGCAGACGTGGTGCTCGGGGATGATTGGATCGCCCCCGACCGCACTGTCGAATCCGAAGTCCGCAGCATTCGCGAGAAGCGGGGATTGTTCTCGCTGAACCGATCTCCGTTGACCCGCAAGATCATCACCTTCAACCTTGTTGCCCTGAACTTCTTGGTCGCAGGCATCCTTTTTCTGAACTCATCGCGTGACACCTTGGCCGAACAAAAGGCCGAGGCTGTCCGCATAGAGGCGGAGCTTATCGCTGACGTGTTCGAGGCGCAGGCACCCAGTGCCGGCACTGTCAATCTCGGGACGGGCGAAGGTATTGATGTTGCAGGCACGCTAGACAATCTTGAAATGCGTCCCGGTTTGCAGGTGTTTGTCTTTGACGCGGCACGATTCCTTGTCGGGGACATCGACGGCGCAAATAGGCCGGGGCAACGTCCCGCACCGGCGGAAAAGCCAACCGTCATCTCTGATTTCCTGCTCACGGTCTGGAGCAGCGTATCGTCGGTCTTTGGGCCCGACGAAGGGCTGGAGGCGCTGACACTTGAAGATATCCTGCGCCGTCAGATCGAAGAAAGCGATCCCACCCAGACCCGCATAGAACGGGCTGAGGGGCCATTTGGCGAAACGATTTTTACCGCGCTTAGCCCGATCGAGGTAGAAAACGGCGTTGCCGGCACCATCGCATTGGTCAGCTATGCGCCCGAAATTGACGCGGCTGTCCGGCTTGAACGGGAAAGCGTCCTGCAAATGTTTGTCATAGCGACGCTTGTTTCTATCGGCCTCAGCCTTGTTCTTGCGTCGACCATTTCCAATCCTATTTCAAATCTTGCCGACGCAGCAGAAGTGGGGCGCGACCGCAACAGGCGCAACGTGGCTTCGGGGCGTATCCGAATTCCAGACCTGACAGCACGGCCCGACGAGATTGGACGCTTGTCCGGCGCGCTACGGGGGATGGTTGCTGCGCTGTATGACCGTATTGATGCGAATGAACAATTTGCGGCTGACGTGGCCCACGAGATTAAGAATCCGCTCGCGTCTCTTCGGTCGGCAGTCGGCACGTTGCGTGTTGCGCGCAAACCCGATCAGGTGGAACGCCTGTTGGATGTGATCGACCACGATGTGCGCCGCTTGGACCGGTTGGTCAGCGACATTTCCAACGCATCGCGATTGGACAGTGAGCTGGTCAAGGAAGAAGAAGCCGAATTCAATCTGCTGGACATGCTGGGTAATCTGGCGCAATTTCTTGGTGAAGATGCCAAGCGGCGCGGGATTGAATTCATTGCGGATTTGCCCGACCGTCCGATCCACTTGCACGGGCTTGAGGCCCGACTGGCACAGGTATTTGTAAACTTGATCACCAACGCAATCAGCTTTTGTGAAGATGGCGATGCCATTCGCATTTGGGCGCGGAGGCGTGAAAACCGTGTGCTGATCGTTGTCGAAGACACGGGGCCGGGCATACCGGACGAAGCATTGACCAAAATCTTCAAACGCTTTTATTCGCAGCGACCCGAGACCGATTTTGGCAACAATTCCGGGCTTGGCCTTGCCATCTCGAAACAGATTGTCGAAGCGCATGGCGGCGTGATCTGGGCGGAAAACATCAGACCGACCGAAGCTGACGCGACCTCTGAACCGCTTGGCGCGCGCTTTGTCGTCGGTTTGCCGCTCTGACGCGAACGTGCCTGAAGACAAGCCTCTCACACTGCACGCCACCGCTGTCGCGCTCGGCGGCAACGCGGTCTTGATCACGGGGGCATCGGGATCAGGCAAGTCGTCGCTCGCGCTTGAGATGATGGCGCGCGGTGCCACGCTCGTCGCGGATGACCGGGTCACCCTAACCAGGTTGGATCACGATGTCATGCTAAGTTGTCCTGAACCGCTTAGCGGCATGATCGAAGCGCGTGGCGTTGGCATCTTGCACGCGGCGTATCAATCCCCGGTGCGGTTGAGCCTTGTTGTTGATATGGACCTGACCGAGACGTCCCGCCTGCCGGAAGACCGGTCGATCACGTACCTTACACAAACATTTCGAATGCTTCACAATGTTGCATCGCCGCATTTTCCTGCTGCAATTATACAATATCTAAAGTCTACCGGAGAAACATCTTTTCAACGGTCTTGAACGCAGGCTGAGACACATGCCGATCCAACGCAGCCGAACACGTGTTGTTCTGGTCACCGGGCCTTCGGGCGCGGGGAGATCAACTGCGATCAATGTTCTTGAGGATCTGGGCTTTGAAGCGATTGATAACATTCCGTTAAGAATGATCCCACGGCTGTTTGATGGTGATCCACTGGATCATCCGCTGGCTTTGGGAATCGATGTGCGGAACCGCGATTTTTCCTTGTCGCGGATGTTGGACCTTCATCTTGATCTGCTGCGACAGACCGACGGCGATGCGTCTCTTCTGTTTTTGGATTGTCGACCAGATGTACTGCTGCGTCGCTATTCTGAAACGCGGCGGCGTCACCCCATGGCACAGGAAGAGACGCCTGATGTGGGGATCACGCGCGAAATTGAACTGTTGCGCCCGATACAGGCCCGTGCCGATATCGTGATCGACACATCGCTCTTGTCGCCGCATGATCTTAAATCTGAGATGCACCAATGGTTTGCCGATGACGCGTCACAAAAACTTGCGGTGGCGCTCCAGTCCTTTTCCTACAAGCGCGGTATCCCGCACGGGGTGGATATGGTGTTTGATTGCCGGTTCTTGTCCAACCCGCATTGGGATGCAGCGCTGCGCGAAAAAACCGGGCTTGACCCCGAGGTGCAGGCCTATGTGCAGAACGACACGCGCCTTGCGCCCTTCACCCGGCAGATCACGGACATGCTGACCTTTCTTTTGCCCGAGATCGAAGTCGAAGGAAAAACGCATCTTTCGATTGGCATTGGCTGCACGGGCGGACAACATAGATCCGTTGTCCTTACGGAATTGGTTGCGACAGCCCTTGCAGAGGATGGCTGGCGAGTGTCAATTGGGCACAAAGAATTGGCGCGCCGGGGGATTGTTCCCTCTGGAAACATGGCCGCACCAGATCGGGGAAGGGCCGCAGAGTGATCGGGATCGTGATTGTCGCTCACGGTGGTTTGGCGCAGGAATATCTTTCTGCGGTAGAACATGTTGTCGGTCATCAACCCGGCATGGCGGCCGTTTCGATCGCCGCCGATCATGATCGGGATGACAAACAAAACGAGATTTGTTTTCTTGCGGACGAGGTCGATACCGGCGATGGCGTTGTCATCGTCACCGATATGTTTGGTGGGTCTCCGTCTAACCTGAGCCTGCGGGCTTGTCAGCCTGACAACCGTCGGATCGTGTATGGTGCAAACCTGCCCATGTTGATCAAATTGGCGAAAAGCCGCGACAAATCCGTGCCTGACGCGGTCCGCGCGGCATTGGATGCCGGGCGGAAATACATTGACAGCCAAGACATAAGTCTGGATCAGAGCGCCTGATCACTGGGTTTAGGGAGGCCCGTCTTTATGTCGGACACGGCGCAGCGCGTATTGAAAATCATTAATGAAAAAGGCTTGCACGCCCGGGCATCAGCCAAGTTGGTCGAAGTTGTCGAAGGGTTTGACGCAACCGCAGAGGTGCGCAAAGACGGTCTGAGCGCGTCTGGTGACAGCATCATGGGGCTTTTGATGTTGGCAGCTTCCAAAGGAACCTCTATTGAGGTACTTACCTCCGGGCCGGATGCAGAAGCCCTGGCCGTCGCCATTGAGACATTGGTGGCGGATCGTTTTGGAGAAGGCTGCTGACCATTCAGGTCGGCGCAGGCAACCGGAAACAGGATTTCACACTGCACTATGGTTGACAGCTACCAGCATACTTCGACCGATACGCGCCCCGTGGCGCCCGCAGAGGTGCCGTATGACAAGCGCAAGCTGAGCTATGCCAACACGTTCACCAATCCCTGGAAATCCAACACCATCCGCGTGATGGAGTGGATGACCGGGAAAATTCCCTTGCTCCGGCTGGTGCGCCGTTTCGAACGGATGGGGCCCGCCGAAGGACAGGCGTTTTGGGGCCAAGCCCTTGGGCTGATGAACATCGCCCTTCAAACGCCCCCGGAACAGATCGCCCGCATTCCAAAAGATGGCCCTGTGATCGTGGTGGCCAATCATCCGCATGGGTTGGTGGATGGCATGATCCTCGCCGAGCTGATTGGACGGGTGCGCACTGATTACAAAATCCTGACGCGATCGTTGTTGACCGGCGTGACCGAGATCGAGGAGTTCATGATCCCGGTGCCCTTCCCGCATGAGGAAGATTCGCGTGAACAGAGCCTTGAAATGCGCAGCCGTGCGATGGCGCATCTCAAGCAAGGTGGTGTTGTGGCCTTGTTCCCGTCGGGTGTTGTTGCATCCAGTGACACATATTTTGGCGACGCCGTGGAGCGGGCGTGGAACCCGTTTACCGCCAACCTGATCCAGCGCTCTGGTGCGACCGTGGTGCCGATTTTCTTTCCCGGCCAGAATTCCCGCGCTTACCAGATTGCCAATCAGCTCTCCGCCACCGTTCGGCAAGGCCTGCTGATCCACGAGGTCATTCATGCCTGCGGCAAACCTCAAGCCCCGGTGGTCGGAGAGCCGATCCCAGCCGAGGCGATCCGGTCTTTTGCGGGCAGGGGCCGTGACTTTGTCGCGTCGCTTCGAGAGACGACAATGGGTTTGGGCAAGTCTAGATAGCGCCGCGGCGCGTGCGTTTCGATCCGCAGCTTAACGCGTCGGGACCGGGGTTTCGCCGCGATAATCATAGAAACCGCGCTGTGTTTTGCGGCCCAGCCATCCGGCTTCGACGTATTTGGTCAGCAACGGACAGGGGCGGTATTTTGTATCGGCAAGCCCATCATGCAGTACGTTCATGATCGCAAGGCAGGTGTCCAACCCGATGAAATCAGCCAATTCCAATGGGCCCATCGGGTGGTTCGCCCCCAGTTTCAATGACTGGTCGATCGAGTTAACGTTTCCCACCCCTTCATACAGCGTGTAGACAGCTTCGTTGATCATTGGCATCAGGATGCGATTGACAATAAAGGCAGGAAAATCTTCTGCTGACGCGGCCGTCTTGCCCAGTTTTTCCACCACGCCAAGGCAGGTGTCGTAGGTCGGGCGGTCGGTGGCGATGCCGCGGATCAGTTCGACCAGTTGCATCACCGGAACCGGGTTCATGAAGTGAAACCCCATGAATTTTTCAGGCCGATCTGTGCGACTTGCCAAACGGGTGATAGAAATGGACGAGGTGTTCGACGTCAGGATCGTATTGTCGCCAAGATGGGGCAGAAGGCCGTCAAAGATCTTTTGCTTGATCACTTCTTCCTCTGTTGCCGCCTCGATGATGAGGTCTGTTTGTGCAACCTGAGGCACGTCCCGTGTTGTGATGATGCGGGCCATTGCCTGATCCCGCGCGTCCTGTGTGATTTTTTCGCGGCTGACCTGCCGGTCCATATTCCGTTCAATCAGTTCAACGGCGCGTTTCAGCGTATCTGCATTGATATCGTTCAGAACAACATCATAGCCCGCAAGCGCCATAACATGAGCGATCCCGTTGCCCATCTGGCCTGCTCCGACCACGCCGATTGAATTGACCGTCATGCGCTTGCTCCGTCCGTTACGCGGCAACAATGGCTTGTGGGGAGGGGCGCTGCAAGGTGGATTGGAACGATCCATCGAAATTTAGCTTTAGCGATTTGGGAACCGAATCACGCCAGTCTCAATTCCGGGAAAAGAGAAGGGGTGAGGATATGCAGATTTCCTCTACGCGCGATCAAGTGATTGATTATGCGCCAAGTCGATATAATGCGTCACGCTTGTGGTTTCGCGGACCACGCAAAGCGTTGCGACCACCATACGTGGCTTGTCTTGGGGGCGGTGGTGTTTATGGCCGCTATGTGGAGCATCCATGGCCCGCGCTGCTGGAAGACAAAACCGCCCGTACTGTTGTCAATCTGGGCGTCGAAAATGCGGGTATCGACGCCTATCTGAATGATCCCGGTGCGCTTGTAACGGCGGCAAATGCGCAGGTCGTGATTATTCAGGTGACCTCTGGTCACAACACATCCAACCGGTATTATTCGGTCCATCCGCGCAGAAACGATCGCTTTCTCAAGGCGTCGGACAGCTTGAAATCGCTTTATCCTGAAATGGACTTCACCGAAGTACATTTCACGCGGCATCTGCTGTCGCGCTTGCAGGCCATTTGCCCTGAACGGTTTGATATGGTGGCCAAAGAGGCGCGTACCGCGTGGCAAGCGCGGATGCGCAACCTGATTTCGCAGATGAACGGCGCGGTTCACCTGCTTTGGTTCGCGCCGGTGCCTTTGCCAGAACACACCGCGACCGCGATGCACGCAGAGCCGCTGCTCACGCGGGACGTGATCCGCCCTTTGGCACCACATGTCAGGGCTCTGATCGAGGTTGTGCCAGAGCAGTGGCGCTGCGCCGAAGATGCTTTGGCGGTGCCGTCATTGGAACTGTCGCGGGCCGAACACCTGCCGGGGCGTGCCGCACATCACGATGTCGCGGTTGCGGTGGCGCGCGCAATTATCCCGGCGTTACAATAAAAAAACGGCGCGCCCGGTGAGGCGCGCTGCTTCAAATGCATTGTGATCACGGTTAGCCAAGCTTTTCTGTCAGCTCGGGCACCACGTCGAACAGGTCAGCAACAAGTCCGAAATCGGCGACTTGAAAAATCGGCGCTTCTTCGTCTTTGTTGATGGCGACAATGATCTTGCTGTCTTTCATCCCGGCGAGGTGCTGAATCGCACCCGAGATGCCAACGGCAATATACAGGTTCGGTGCCACGACTTTGCCGGTCTGACCCACCTGCCAGTCGTTTGGTGCAAAACCCGAATCGACTGCCGCACGCGATGCGCCAACGGCGGCACCAAGCGTGTCGGCCAGCTTTTCGATCATTGCAAAGTCGCTTTCCGACCCGACGCCGCGCCCGCCGGACACAACCACGCCCGCCGATGTCAACTCGGGGCGATCGCTTTCGGCAACCTTGTCTTCGATCCATTCGGACAGGCCCGGATTGTCGCCAGCCGCGATGGTTTCAACCACCGCGGAGCCGCCAAGCGGCGCGGCTTCAAACGTCGAGGTGCGGAACGAGATAACCTTGATCCCGTCCGAAGATTTCACGGTCTGGATCGCGTTGCCAGCATATATTGGACGTTCGAATGTGTCGGCGTCAACAACAGCCGTCACATCGGTCATGACCATCACATCCAGAAGTGCCGCAACGCGGGGCAGGATGTTTTTGGCGTCTGTTGTCGCGGGGGCGACGATGTGGGTGTAATCGCCTGCGATTGAGGCGATCAGCGCCGACACTGGCTCCGCAAGGCGGTGACCGTAAAGATCGTCCTCGGCCAGCAGAACCTTGGACACGCCTTCAATGGTTGCGGCTTCGTCAGCGGCGGCCTTGGCGGTGGCACCAGCAGCAAGAACAACAACGTCCCCCAGCGCTTTGGCGGCGGTAATGGTTTTGGCGGTGGCGTCCATCGCCAGCGCGCCGTCGGTGATTTCGGCAATCAGAAGAACGGCCATTATACAGCTCCCACTTCTTTGAGTTTCGCAACCAGCTCGTCGACCGATGCAACTTTGATACCTGCCGCCCGCTCTTCGGGTTCGGTGGTTTTCACGATCTTGAGGCGCGGTGTGACATCGACGCCGTAATCGGCGGCTGTCTTTTCATCCAAAGGCTTTTTCTTGGCCTTCATGATGTTGGGCAGAGACGCGTAACGCGGTTCATTGAGGCGCAGGTCCGTCGAAATGATCGCGGGCATCTTGACCTTGATGGTTTGCAAACCGCCGTCAACTTCGCGGGTGACAACGGCGCTGTCGCCGTCGATATCCACATTGTTGGCATACATCGCCTGCGACCAGCCCAAAAGCGCCGACAGCATTTGGCCTGTGGCGTTCATGTCATTGTCGATCGCCTGCTTGCCGCAAAGGACCAGCCCCGGCTCTTCTTCTTTGACGATGGCGGCAAGGATTTTTGCAACTGCCAGCGGTTCGATATCGGTATGCACGTCATCGGCGGCAATCACGAGGATCGCGCGATCTGCGCCCATGGCCAGTGCGGTGCGCAGGGTTTCCTGGCTTTGCTTCACACCAATGCTCACCGCGATGATTTCGTCGGCCTTACCCGCTTCTTTGAGGCGGATCGCCTCTTCGACAGCGATTTCGTCGAACGGGTTCATCGACATTTTGACATTGGCGAGATCGACACCGGATCCGTCCGCTTTGACACGAACCTTCACGTTATAGTCGATCACACGTTTGACAGGCACCAGGACCTTCATAAGCGCGTTCCTCTTATTGGGATCGCAGGGAAACTGCGATTCTGACAAGTCGTTCGGCCCAAGGGATACCGAACACTGGACAGGGGAAACAGGGCAAAATCGTCACGTTAGCGCCATCGGACGTCGCGTTTTCGAGTTATGCCCCAAACCCGTTGCTGTGATGCAGCATCAATCACAGATCGTTTTGAACGCCTGCCATTCCTCGTCTGTGAGGATCGGAACCGCATTGAATCTCTCTGGGGTCGCATCGCGGGCGGCTTGAATGCGGTCTCCCAGTGCGGGATGGCTAAGAAAATGTGCAACAAACGGGCTTGCGTCCCCACCAAGCTCTTGAAACCGCTCAAACATCAGCGCCAAGGCGGATGGCGCTATTTGTGCGTCAATCATCAGGGTATGGGCAAAGACATCGGCCTCTGCTTCGGCGCCTTGGCTGTAGTGTGCTTCGATCAGGCGTTCGGCCAACAACAGCACAGCGGCACCGCCTGCAAAATCCCCAAAGAGCAAACCCAGAACGCCAAGCGACCCGGCGGATCGCAGCGCGTGACGCGTTGGATCGCGGCTGATCACGTGACCAATTTCATGTGCAAAAACCGACGCCACTTCTTCGGGCGTTTCCGCGTGGTCGATCAGGCCACGAAAGAAAACGATGTAATTGCCGGGCAGGGCAAAGGCGTTGACCATCTCGTGGTCCAGAACCGAGACGGTCAAAGGCTGGCTTTCAGGCAGCGCGTCTTGCAGCCGGGCTTCCATCTTGGCAAGTGCTGCAATGCCGTCAGGGTTGGTGCAAACAGGCACGGGGTTGAGCCCGGTCTGGTCCAGTGCAGAGCGGATTTGATCAAACGTCACCTGACCCAATGCGCGTTCGCCTTCGGGTGGGATATACCGTGCCAGTTGGTTGGCCATGGCAGGCACAAGCACAAAAATGATCAACGCGACTGACGCCACCGCAGCCATCGCCCAAACCACAAGCGGCCCACGTTTGGCCACGGGCCGACGTTTGGTCCGGTTTGGCAGGCGCGGGGCAAGCGCGTGATCTGGCAGGTAAATCCGCTGCACGGGGTCATCGGCCCGCTGGATAACCATGTGATCCCCACCTGCCTGATCCGGTACTTCACGGATGTCCGTCAACGGCCAGCGCAATGGCTCGCCAGTGTCACTCACGCCGATCAACACGTGTGCGTCCTCGTCGATGCAAAGGGTGATCGGGGTCGGAATGGCGCGCGTGCCGTCGAAATAGGTGCCTGTGCTTGCAAAGGCTTCGGGCACGCGGCCAACACGCAAAACAGTCATAGCGAAGCCCCCACATCCAGCGCATCGGCGAACCCTTCTGCTTCGGCGAATTCATCGCGTGGGCGTTGCCTGATGTCGGACACCGCATCTTCGGAAGATAGGCTCAGGGTAGAGAAATAGTGCCGGATCACCGGCAGGGTCACAAATGCATTCGTAAAAGATGACCACAGCAGAAAGATCGAAAAATAAAGGAGCACGCTTGCACCGATGATGGCGTATCGGCCAAACCCTGCGACCGGCGCGATCATGCCGTCCAGATCCATCTCGGCCAATAGGTCAGCCGATTGCAGCATGACGATCAACCCGCCGAACATGGCGGCTGGAATGAGCACGGCGGCCGCGGCAAGCAAGGTTCCGAGAACATAAATCATCATCACCCGAAAGGGATTGGGCGACAGGCCAAGGGCCACACCGTTGATCGTCTTGGTGTCGGTCAAAAGGCGCAGGCTTTCAACCCGGTAATGGACCAAGCCGTAAACCCCGAGGAAACCCGCAATCACGCAAAAGCCTGCGCCAATGGCAAAGTTGTCCGAAAGGATCGCAGCGCCGCCCGCAAGGCCGACCAACAGGGCAACAAACAGCGGCTTCATCGCAGGATAAAGCATGGTCCACGTTCCGCCCTGAGCCATCCGGGCAGAGCCAAAAAACGTGCGGTCCACTTTGTATTTCTCAAGCCAGAATGTCATGCGCGGCATCAGCAAACCGGCGCTGAGGATCGTGATGATCCAATGCCCAACTGCGCGCCACGCATAGCCCCATGCACCCGGCTCCAGACCAAAGCGCAATCCGCGCCACCGGGTGCGCGCGAGAATATAGCGCCGCGCCCTGTATTGCGCAAAAAACCAAAGCGGGATCACCCCCACCAAACTGGCCGCATAGGCGGCGAAATTGTCCTGAAACAACGAGAAACTGGCAAACATCAGAACCAGATTCACGATCCCAATATAGAAGGCCAGTACGACCACCGCGAACAAAAACCCCAGCAGTTTCTCGATCGGGTCGCCGACATATTCCAATGGATGCCCGCCGGGTCGGATCGCAGACCAAAACCAGCGGCGCAACCGGGTCCGCATCCAGAAGCGGTAAAATCCCAGTGTCAGAACTGTCAGCAGACCAGTCTTGAGCGTCAGCCAGAAAAGCGCACCACGACCGCCGACCACATCAGTAGACAGCGCGTCAGGTAAAGCTGTTGTCTCTGGGGAAGCCGCGCGGGGCCATGCGCCCGGTTCCGGCGCGCTTTCCGGTCCATTCGGCAAGGTCTGCTTCGGTTCTGGTGCGTCCTGCCGGGTCGCGCCAGGAGAGGCCTTCTCCCAAGGTGAAGGTGGTTGCATCAGACAGGCCTCCGTCCTTGTATTTCTGAAGCCGAACGCCTTTCCCGCGCCCCATCTCGGGCAGCTCATCAAGAGCAAAGACAAGCACTTTACGGTTTTCACCGACAACAGCAACAGCATCGCCATGTACAGGTTTACACACAAGCGCCCGGACATCGCCGCGTACGTTCAACACCTGTTTGCCTGCACGGGTCTGGGCCACCACCTCGTTTTCGGGGACAATGAAACCGTCCCCGGCATTGGAGGCCACCAACAGCTTGCGATCGGGATGATGGATGAACAGGTCCACGATTGACGCCTCGTTCGGAAGATCGACCATCAGGCGCAAGGGTTCCCCCATACCGCGCCCACCGGGAAGGTTAGAGGCTGACAACGTATAAAAGCGGCCATTCGATCCGAACACCAGCAACCGGTCTGTGGTTTCTGCGTGGAAGATAAAGCGCGGCCCGTCGCCATCTTTGAACTTTAGCTCGCGGGTCAGATCGATATGACCCGTCATCGCGCGAATCCAGCCCATCTCGGAACAGACCACAGTGATCGGCTCGCGTTCGATCATCGCCTCGATAGGGAGGTCTTCCACCACGCCAGCTTCGGCAAAGGTCGTGCGCCGTTGGCCACCGGCATAGGATTTGCCAAAAGTCTTCTTGGTCTCGCGCAATTGGTCTGCAATGGCATCCCATTGCAAGTCGCCACTGTCCAAAAGGTCTTCAAGCCCCGCTCGTTCCGCCATCAGGCGGTCGCGTTCGGCCACAAGCTCCATCTCTTCGAGCTTGCGCAAAGACCGCAGACGCATGTTCAGGACCGCCTCGGTCTGGACCTCGGTAAGGCCCAGATCCTCGTCACCCCCAACCATCGGAGGTGGCACATAATCTGCCTCGTTCATCGCGCGCGGATGATCCTTGCCCCAATCCTCGCGCATCAGCGCGGCTTTGGGTTCGTCATCATAGCGGATGATGTCGATCACCCGGTCCAGATTGAGGAAAGCAACAATCAGGCCTTCCAGGACCTCAAGCCGGTGGTCGATCTTGTCCATCCGGTGCTGGCTGCGGCGGATCAGAACCTCGCGCCGGAAATCAAGGAAGGCGCGCAGCACCTCCTTCATCGAACAGACTTTGGGTGTCAGTCCATCAATCAGCACGTTCATGTTCAGGCTGAACCGCGTTTCGAGATCGGAATTGCGATAGAGCATGTTCATGAGAACATCTGGGTCCACGTTCTTGGATCGTGGTTCAAGGACCATGCGGATGTCGTCAGCGGATTCGTCGCGGATGTCTGCGAGGATCGGAACCTTCTTGGTCTGGATCACCTCGGCCAGCCGCTCGATCAACTTGGATTTCTGCACCTGATAGGGAATCTCGGTGACGATGATCTGCCATTGACCGCGCCCCAGGTCCTCGATCTCCCAGCGGCACCGCAGACGGATGGACCCGCGCCCAGTACGATAGGCTTGCGCGATGCTCTCGCGGTCTTCGACGATCACGCCGCCGGTGGGGAAATCTGGACCGGGCACATAGTTCAAAAGAGTATCGTCGCGCGCGTCGGGCATCTTGATCAGATGCAAACAGGCGTCGATCAGTTCCGAGATATTGTGCGGCGGGATATTCGTCGCCATGCCAACGGCAATACCTGATGACCCGTTGGCCAGAAGGTTCGGAAATTGCGCTGGCAGAACGATTGGCTCTTCCAGCGTGCCGTCATAGTTGGGCCGGTAATCAACCGCATTTTCGTTCAGCCCCTCAAGCAGGGCCTCGGCCACTACGGTCAGGCGCGCTTCGGTGTATCGCGCCGCAGCCGGGTTGTCGCCGTCGATATTGCCGAAATTGCCCTGCCCGTCGACAAGCGGATAGCGCACAGCGAAATCCTGCGCCAAGCGCGCCATCGCGTCATAGATCGCGGCATCGCCATGCGGGTGGTAATTGCCCATCACGTCGCCGCTGATCTTGGCGGATTTTCGGAACCCCCCAGTCGAACTGAGCCGCAATTCGCGCATGGCGTAAAGGATGCGCCGGTGCACAGGCTTGAGCCCGTCGCGCGCATCGGGCAGCGCGCGGTGCATGATCGTCGACAGCGCATAGGTCAGATACCGGTCGCCGATCGCACGGCGCAGCGGTTCCGAGAAATCGCGGGGGGGTATTTGGGGGGTGTCGACGTCATTGGCCATAGATGATGTGATACTCACCCCCTTTGAGGCCGTAAAGCAATTGCGGGAATATTTTTTCGCTTTCCCCTTCGGTGTCGAATGAGAATCGACGTATATCTTTCGATGAGTTAAGGGGTGCGTCCACCTTTGGGGGTTGTGATGAACAAGTATGTTGTGATCAGTTTCGTTGTTATGGGCGTGATGTTTTATGAATTGTCGGGCGGATCAGATTTCGAACCCGGTTCCAATTCGATTGTTGTGTTTGCAGACCCCAAACTTGTTGTGACCTCGCCCGAGGCGGCACCCGCCACCGTTGCACGCGACGCGACAAATGCGGCCGATTTGACAGAAATTGCCCCGGCACGCGCCCTGATCGAACCGGATGTACAAACGCCTGCGGTTGACCTGATTTCCAAAGAGGTCGAAGCGGCGGTGGTTGTCGCGGCATCCCTGACCGAAAATGTCCCGGCAGACGCGCAGCCAGACCTGCGTTTTGTCGACGGAGATCGCGTGAACATGCGCGGCGGTCCCGGCACCGGTTATGCTGTCGTTGGTCGGCTTGTGCGCAATGACATGGTTGAGATCATCATGGACGAAGGCAATGGCTGGTTGCATCTGCGTGACACAGCCACGGGCGATGAAGGCTGGATTGCGGATTTTCTTGTGACGGCGTCCAACTGACGTGACACCGCAAACCATTCTGATCACGGGCTGTTCTTCGGGAATAGGCCTCGACACAGCGCGCAGGCTCAAATCCCTTGGGTGGACCGTGTTTGCGTCGTGCCGCGCCGAAACAGATTGCACACGCCGCATCGAAGAGGGCTTCGCCGCCCCGCAGCTTGATTACGAAGACCCCGACAGCATTGCGCGCTGCGCCCAAGAGGTGCTGGCCCAAACCGGTGGCACGCTGGATGCGGTTTTCCACAACGGGGCTTACGCGCTTCCCGGTCCGATCGAAGATATTCCCGCCGATGGCATGCGCGCGCAGTTCGAAGCAAATTTCCTCGGCTGGCATGATCTGAACCGTCACCTGATCCCGGCCATGCGGGTGCAGGGCAGGGGGCGTATCCTGTTCAATTCCTCGGTTCTTGGGATCGTCGGGATGAAATATCGCGGCCCCTATGTTGCCACGAAATTCGCCCTCGAAGGCTATGCGGATGTTCTCAGGATGGAAATGGCCGAGACAGGCATTCAGGTTGTCTTGATCGAACCGGGTCCGATTGAGACCGATTTCCGCAAGAACGCGATCCAGCAATTCGAAAAATGGGTCGACTGGCAATCCTCTGCACGCCGCGCCCAATACGAAGCCTCCCTGCTGGACATGCTCAGAAAAGGCGGCAGTTCCGGTGTGCAATGGCCTGCGTCGGCTGTCACTGACGCGGTGGAAAAGGCATTGACCGCGCGTCGTGCAAAACCGCGCTACCGCGTCACGACGCCGACATATATGATGGCGTTGGCCAAACGTATTCTACCGACACGGGCGCTGGACTGGCTTTTGTCCAAAGCCTGACTTTTCATTCGCTTTGCGGCGCGGTACGGCTACATCCCCGGGAACACCAACCGAAGAAAGACCTCGCCATGATGCAAGACCCCCTCTTTATCGTTGCCGCCGTAGCCTGTTTGGCCGTGGTGGCTGTGCTGTTTTTTGGCATCGGGAGCTTCGCCAAAGGTGGTGAGTTCAACAAAAAATATGCCAACAAGGCAATGCGTTGGCGGATCATCGCACAATTCGTGGCTGTGATCCTGATCTTGCTTTTTGTCTGGCTGCGAGGGGAATAAACGATGGTTGTTCTGAACAAAATTTACACGAAAACCGGTGATGATGGCGAAACCGCGCTGGGCAACGGTGCGCGGGTGGCCAAGCATTCAATGCGCGTCACCGCGTATGGCACGGTAGACGAACTGAACGCCATTGTCGGGTTGGCGCGGTTGCAGGCCGAAGGCGATCTCGACATGCAATTGTCGCGTATTCAAAATGACCTTTTCGATCTGGGTGCCGATCTGTGCCGTCCCGACATGGAAAAAGACGCCGACGCCGAATACCAACCCTTGCGGATCGTGAATTCGCAGGTGGACCGGCTCGAATCCGAGATTGATGCGATGAACGTCAAACTTGAACCCTTGCGCAGCTTTATCCTGCCGGGTGGGTCGGCGCTCTCGGCTGCTCTGCACCAATGTCGGACCGTGGCGCGCCGCGCTGAGCGTCTGACGGTCGAACTGGCGACGATGGAAAGCGTGAATCCGTCGGCGGTCAAATACCTCAACCGCCTGAGCGATTGGTTCTTCGTGTCTGCCCGCGTGGCCAATGACGATGGCAAAGCTGACGTTCTGTGGGTGCCGGGCGCAAACCGTTAACTTGCGCACCGTTTATACCTTTTTAGTTTGAAAATACCCCGGGAGTGTGAGGGCAAAGCCCTCACGCCCGCCACCGGCGGGCAGGCCCGGTTCACTGGCAGGCAAGATGCGTAACCACGTCGTACCCCAGCGTTAGCCGTCTTTGTCGGTCACGTTTTCCTTGAACGCGACCTGAAACGCGTCTTGTTGCGCATCACTGGCCTCGGTCTGATGCAGGGCTTTCCATTCCGACATTGGCATCCCGTAAAACACCTCGCGCCCGGTGTCCTTGTCCATCTCGATACCGCGTTCATTCGCGGCTTCCTGATACCAACGGCTCAGACAGTTGCGGCAAAACCCAGTCAGGTTCATCATGTCAATGTTTTGCACATCGGGTCGGTCTTCAATCAGATGTTGACGCATTCTACGGAACGCGGCGGCTTCGATCTCAAGCTGTGTTTGGGGGTCCATGTCGATCTCCTTTGGATCACTCTGTCGTCTGGGCCAGGGCGGCTTTCAGCATTGGGGCCAGTCGCGCGCCCCAGGCTGCTTGCGCCGCGTCGGTCTCGATAAGGTCGTTGCGCAGTTCGATAAGTGTGTTCAGCCGCCCATGATGCAAGGCATGACGGTCAATTGCATCGCCCGGCAAATGGCCGGGATAGGGCTCGTTTCGGCCAACCACCAGATCGGGTTGGGCCTCTAGCTCGGTGATCAGCGGATCAGACAGACGGCGGTCACAGGCGTGCAGAATGCCTACATGCCAAGGGCGGCTGGGCCTCGCGCGTAATTGCTTTGTGAAAGAGTGCACCGCCACGATCACCGTGTCGTTCCGGCGCGCGGCCAGACGCTCCAGCGCGGCATGATAGGGGCGGTGATAAGCGTTCAGCCTGCGCTCTTTCTCGGCCGCGTTGGCGTGTCGGTTTGCTGGAATCACTGAACCATCATAGAGCCGCATCAACAGGGTGGGATCGTCCTCGCCCCGGTTCGGATCAATCACCAGCCTTGAGAAATTCGACAGGATCGCAGGTGCTCTCAACGCATCGGCAAGCGCGCGGGTGACACCCGCCGCGCCCGGATCAAAAGCAATGTGCCGCGACATGTCGGCGTCAGAAAGGCCAAGCGTGCCGCCAAGATCGGGGGGAACCGTGTTTGCCGCGTGATCGCAGGTGATGAGCCAGCGCGATGCACGTTCTTCCCCATGAATGAAATATGGATGGTATGTCATAGGTGTGTGATCTCCCGGGCGCATCAGATAGTGGAGTTGCGCTGGAAAGTGAAATGGGCAATAACCCAAGCAATTCGTTAGCGGTAACATGGCCCAATTGTCTTGCTGCTACGAGATGGAACAGGGCAGCGCCGGACAGATGCGCCCGTCGCCCACAATTAAGCTGAAGGACTGGTTTTCGAATGAGACGTATGCGGAGTGTGAAAATCGTGGCCACCCTTGGGCCGGCATCGACCACCTATGAGATGATCCGTGCCCTGCACGAAGCAGGTGCCGATGTGTTCCGCCTCAATATGAGCCATGGCAGCCATGGTGAGATTGCTGAACGTCACGCCATCATTCGACAGGTCGAAAAAGATTGCGACAGCACCATCGGCATTCTGGCTGATCTGCAAGGCCCGAAACTTCGGGTTGGCGTGTTTGCAAACGGCGAAGAAGAGCTGGTGGACGGGGCGCAGTTCCGTATGGATCTTCTGGACCAAGAGGGCACCGCACAACGCGTGACGCTGCCCCACCCCGAGATCTTCGCAGCCCTGGAGCCGGGCGCGCATTTGCTTGTGAACGATGGGAAAATCCGTCTCAAGGTCGATGCGTGCGGTGCCGATTTTGCGGATTGCACCGTCATCGCCGGTGGCACAATTTCCAACCGCAAGGGGGTGAACGTACCCGATGTTGTGCTGCCGCTGGCGGCCCTTTCCGAAAAGGATCGCGGCGATCTTGAATTCGTCTGTGACCTGGGTGTTGATTGGCTCGCATTAAGTTTTGTGCAGCGCCCCGAGGACGTATTGGAAGCGCGCGAACTCTGCCGGGGTCGCGCGGCTATCCTGTCGAAGATCGAAAAGCCTGCGGGCGTCAAAGCCTTTGAAGAGATCCTCGAAGTTTCTGACGGTATCATGGTTGCCCGTGGCGATCTTGGTGTGGAATTGCCGGTGCAGAATGTGCCCCCGATCCAGAAACGTCTGATCCGCCGCTGCCGCGCTGCGGCCAAGCCGGTGATCGTGGCCACGCAGATGCTCGAATCGATGATCGAATCCCCGATGCCGACCCGCGCCGAAGTCTCGGATGTGGCCACGGCGATCTACGAAGGGTCTGACGCGATCATGCTCAGCGCGGAATCCGCTGCTGGTGATTATCCAATCGAAGCCGTGACCACGATGAACAACGTAGCCATCGAGGTGGAAAGCGATCCGACCTATACCGAGATCATGGAAGCCTCGCGCGTGGCCAAACGGCAGACCGTGGCTGATGGCATCGTCGCCGCCGCCCGCGAGATTGCCGAGACAACGAATATCAAGGCGATCTGCTGCTACACCTCGTCAGGCACAACGGCGCTGTTGACCGCACGGGAACGTCCGCGCGTACCGATTATCGCCATGACCAATTCTGTGCGCACAGCGCGCAGGCTTGCCCTGACCTGGGGCACGGAATGTGTGATCACGGGCGAACTTGAACGCTTTAAGCAAGCCGTTGTGAACGCGGCACGCGCGGCGCGGGCTGGCGGTTATGCCGGAGCGACGGACCAGATCCTCGTGACCGCAGGTGTTCCGTTCAACACGCCGGGAACAACGAACATTCTCCGGGTTGCCCCGTGTGACGAACGTTTGATCTACAACACCGATCCAGAGTAACGTCCGGCTGGTATAACCAGTGGGAGAGGGTGCAATGGACCCGGATACTCTTTTTGTGATTGGCCTCGGGCTTGGTGTCTTGTCCATTCCGGCGGTGGTGTCTTCGATCTCCAAGGGGGAACGTCCACGAATTGCGACGATCACCCTTATGATCGCGGGCGCGATGCTGGTTTGGGCGATGTCCAACAAACCCGGTGGGTATTCGATTGAAGCCATCCCGTCGATTGTGGCGCGGGTGATGCGTGGGTTCACCTGACAGCCGGGTTGTGCGCTTGTGACGTTCGGGCACTATAGATCAAACCGTCATATCGCTTTAGCCTCTCGCAAATGGAGACCATGTGGCCGTAACATCGTGCCACATGGTGAGGAATGGGGAGGATGGACATGACACGCGAAGCGCGTCCGTGGACGGCTTTTTACGGGCCAAATGTCCGCAAGGATATCGATACTGCATCCTATCGCACGCTTGCGGATCTGATCCGCTCGGTGTCGGGAACTTATGGCGCGGCACCGGCCTTTACGACCTGCCTGCCCAACGGCATGAATGGCACGCTGAGTTTTCAGCAGGTTGACGAGATGTCGGATGTCTTTGCCGTCTACCTGCGCGAAGTGGCCGGGTTGGAGCAGGGGGATCGTGTCGCGCTCCAGATGCCCAATTGCCTGACCTTTCCAGTCGCGGCCTTTGGTATTCTCAAGGCCGGCTGCATCCTTGTGAACGTCAATCCACTTTATACTGCGGATGAAATGGCCAAGCAGTTCGCCGATGCCAAGCCACATGCGCTGGTCATCATCGATATGTTCGCCGACAAGATCCCGGCGGCCACCCAAGGCCATCCGATCCCGAACATCATTGTCACCCGCGTCGCCGAATTCCTGCCCGTCTTGCCACGCGGTATTGTCGGCTTGGTGCAAAAGCACTGGGACAAGTCCGTAAAACCGATTGATGTGGCCCATATCCGGTTCCCCGATGCGCTGGCGGCGGGGCGGGATCACATGACCCGCGAACAGATCGCGCCGGATGTCTATTCGCAAACCGTCGATGCCAATGACGTGGCGTGCCTGCAATATACCGGGGGCACGACGGGGGTGGCCAAGGGTGCGATGCTGACCCATGCCAACCTGATCCTGAATATGGAACAGACGATGGAGATGCTGGAAGGCGTCGAAAAGGGCGAGGAAATCGCCCTAACCGCGCTGCCGCTGTATCACATCTTTGCCTTCACGGTGAACATGCTCGCTTTTTATTGGCTGGGCGCGCGCAACGTCCTGATCCCGAACCCCCGGCCCCTGTCAAACCTGAAACGCGCCTTCGAGAATTACAAGATCACGTGGATGAGCGGGGTCAACACGCTGTTCAACGGTTTGACCAACGAGGTCTGGTTCACCGACAGCCCGCCCAAGTACCTCAAGTTCTCGTCCGCAGGCGGCATGGCACTTCAGGCGGCGGTCGCCCAGAAATGGGAGGGCGTGACCGGCAAGCCGGTGCTGCAAGGCTACGGGCTGACCGAAACGTCGCCGGTCCTGACCTTCAATCCGCTTGGCAAGACACGGGATGGGTCCATTGGTATCCCGGTGCCCGGCACCGACATCGCCTGTTTCGATGAGGCCGGAGCACCGGTACCACAAGGCGAAACCGGTGAGATTGCAGCCAAGGGCCCGCAGATCATGGCCGGGTACTGGAACAAACCGGGCGAAACCGAAGGCGCGTTGCGGGATGGCTGGTTCCTGACCGGCGATATCGGCGTGATGGATGCCGACGGCTATTTCCGCATTGTGGACCGCAAAAAGGACATGGTGGTCGTCTCTGGCTTCAACGTCTATCCCAACGAGGTAGAGGACTGTTTGGCGTTGCATCCGGGCATTCTGGAATCGGCGGTGATCGGCGTGCCCGATGATGCCTCTGGTGAGGCGGTCAAGGCGTTCGTGGTCAAGCGCGACAGCGGGCTGTCCGAGGCCGACATCCGTGCCCATTGCAAACAACATCTGACCGCATACAAAGTGCCGAGGAGTGTTGAATTCCGCGACGAGCTGCCGAAATCCAATGTCGGTAAAATCCTCAGAAAAGACCTGCGCGCCCAAGAGCTGGCCCGCATCGCAGCGGAGTAAGCCCGATGGTCGGAGCATTCGAACAGGCGCTGCTGGCGCTCATGATCTTTGTCATCATGCTGGGTATGGGGGCATCGCTCACGCCGCGTGATTTCTACCTTGCCCTGCGGCGCCCCTATGGCCTCGCCATCGGGGTGATCTCGCAATACGGGTTCATGCCGTTTATCGGCTTTCTGCTGGCAACCTTCCTTGTGGTGCCCGAAACCATTGCGCTGGGTATCCTCATCATGGCCTGTATGCCGGGTGGAACCACATCCAACATCTTTACCTATTTCTCAAAGGGCAATCTGGCACTTTCGGTGCTGATGACAGTGACATCAACGGTGACGGGCGTCCTGATGATCCCTCTGGTTCTGGTGTTCTATGCCTCAGCGCTCGATCTTGAAATCCCGCGCGAGAACATCATCGCAACGCTGGTTCTGTTGCTGGTGCCTGTCGCCATCGGAATGGTTCTGCGCAAGATCAGCGCGAATGTGGGCGCTGTGACCGAATTTTTCGGCTCAGCCTTGGCGCTGTTTTTTATCCTGTTCCTCATGGTCAGCTGGATTCCCCGCAATTGGCAATTCCTGTTGGAGACCACACCCAACACTTATATCGCCTCGATCGGACTTGGCGTGTTTGGCATCACCATCGGATATCTGTTTGCCCGCGCCCTGCGCCTGCACCCGCGCAACGCGCGCACCGTGGCGCTTGAAACAGGTATCCAGAACGGACCGCTTGCCATTGCCATAATCGTCTTCACCTTTCAGGGGACCGAGGCGCAGGCGATCATGGCGGTTCCGGTGCTCTATTCGCTGTTCATTGTGATCGTATCAACCTGCGTGACCTTTATCTTCCGGCGCGCAAATACGGCAGCGGAGCAGAAAATCCCCGACAGCCTGCTCTGAAACAGTTGCATTGCCCCCAAACCGCGCATATACGGCGCGCTCTACCCGCGGGACCGGTCGAAATGGCATACCGAGTCGCGCGTTCACCGACCTATCTAAGGAGACGGAAATGCCGAAGATGAAGACAAAGTCGAGCTGCAAAAAGCGGTTCAAGATCACGGCCACCGGCCGGATCAAAGCAGGTCAAGCTGGCAAACGCCACGGCATGATCAAGCGCACAACCAAGTTCATCCGCGACGCGCGCGGAACCACCACGCTGGCAAAGGCTGATGAGAAAATCATCAAGCCGATGATGCCCTACGCGCGCTAAGGAGGAATTGATATGTCCCGAGTAAAAGGCGGAACCACCACACACGCCCGTCACAAGAAGGTTATTAAGGCAGCCAAAGGCTTTTATGGCCGCCGCAAGAACACCTTCAAGGTCGCACGTCAGGCCGTCGACAAGGCGAACCAGTACGCCACACGCGACCGTAAAAACCGCAAGCGCAACTTCCGCGCATTGTGGATTCAGCGGATCAACGCGGCTGTGCGGATGCACGACGAAGCGCTGACATACTCCCGCTTCATCAACGGCCTCACATTGGCCGGGATCGAAGTGGACCGCAAAGTGCTGGCCGACCTCGCCGTGCACGAGCCCGAAGCGTTCAACGCGATCGTGGATCAGGCCAAAGGCGCGCTGGCCGCGTAAGCGATCACAGCCCAAAGTTTCGAAAGGCCCCGCTGGCTCAGCGGGGCTTTTTGTTTTCAAAGGTATGTGCTCGCCCGGTGTCTCGCACGCAGTCGTGATCCAAGTGCGCTGGACACGCGGCGGGAAGGCCATAAACCCGAACCATGATCAAGCGTCGTACATTTCTCTTGTCTGCCACCGCTGCGCTATGCGTGCCTTATGTGGTCCGTGCACAAACGGATGATCTGCGAGGCGCCATCGACGCGCTGCCGCAATTGCACTCGCTTCAGATCAGCCGGGGCGCAGAGACGCTCTTTGCCCAAGCGCCGCGCGGGCCGGGGCTTGATCGGCTGGCCAATATCAAATCCTGTTCGAAAAGTATTGTCGCGCTTCTATTAGGGGCCGCCATCGCGCAGGGCGATGTGCCTGCCGTCACCGCCACATTGGCCGAAACCGCCCCGAACATCCTGCCCGTCAACGCAACGCCCGGTGCCGCAGAGATCACGTTGGAAGACCTGGTCACCCTGCGCGCCGGGCTAGAGCGAACGTCGGGGGCCAACTATGGTGCATGGGTCAATTCGCGCAACTGGTTGGCGGACGCGCTGTCTCGGCCCATGGTGGCGCAGCCCGGTGATCAGATGCTTTATTCCACCGGATCAACCCATATCCTTGGGGCCGCCCTGACCGAGGCGACCGGTCAAAGCCTTTTGGCGCAGGCGCGCGACCGTCTTGGCGCTCCGCTGGACATTGAGATCCCTCCGTGGACCCGCGATCCTCAAGGCTACTACATGGGCGGCAACAACATGGCGCTGCGCCCCACGGCCATGCTGAAAATCGCCAAACTTATGCGCGACGGTGGCATGTATGACGGGCAGCAGGTGATCCCCCAAAGCTGGGTTGCCGCGTCCATGGTCCCATACGCACGTTCGCCTTGGTCCGGGCTGTCATATGGTTATGGCTGGTTTCTGTCGCCGTCCGGCTACACATTGGCGCGGGGCTATGGCGGGCAGATCATTGCGGCGCATTCGGGGGCCAATCTGGCCGTTGTGATCACTTCGGACCCCAATCAACCGGCGCGGTCGGGGGGATATTTTGGTGACCTGATGCGCCTTCTGGACGGTCCGGTTCTGGCGCGCGCCTGACACGAAGGGGTCTTGCCTTCGACCCGCGCAAACGCAACATGGGTGAAATTCCTTCGTTGCGAGGCCTTATGCCCACAGCTCCACTTTGGGTGCTTGTTACCCTACAAGCCACAATCGCTGCCGCCTCCATGGTGGTCGAGATCGTTGCGGGGCGCATGTTGGCGCCTTATGTCGGTATGTCGCTTTATACATGGACCTCTGTGATTGCAGTTGTGCTCGCGGGGTTCTCGGTTGGTCATTGGTGGGGCGGGCGACTGGCAGATCGACCTGGCGTCGACCCGATGGCGGCAACAGGCTGGGCGCTCGCGGCTGCGGCACTGACCACGGCACTTGCCGGTGCGGCGTTGCGCGCCTCAGCGGAACCCGTGCTGAGCGCCTTTCCGCAACCCGTCTGGGGCATCACCGGGCTGACGCTTGCCGCGTTCTTTCTGCCCTCTCTGTTTGCAGGCATCCCGGCGCCCTTGCTCACACAGGTGTCGTTGTCGGGTCCATCACGGCAGGGTCAGGCCTTGGGCGCGATGTTTGCATCCGGGGCAATCGGGGCGATTTTTGGCACCTTGCTGGCGGGCTTTGTCTTTATCTCGTTCTTGGGCAGCCTTTGGACCCTCGCAGCGGTGACGCTTGTTTACAGCCTTGGGGCAGCGCTGTGTTTTGCTTTGGCCAAACGGTTTCGCCTGATTGAAGGCGTGACCACGGTCGGGCTTGTGGGCTTGTCCGTCGCAACCGCCTTGTCGCCAAGCCCGTGCACCATCGAAAGCCGGTATTTCTGCCTCCAAAGCGTCGATGTGTCGGCGAACCCGGCACACATCACCCGCGCGATGGTGATTGATCATATGGTGCACGGCATTTCTGCGCAGGATGCGCCGGATGTGATGTTCACCGATCATGCCGCGATGCTGGATGCGCTGGCCCGCATTCGTGCCCCCAACAGCAGCCCGTCCAGCTTCTTGATTGGTGGCGGGAATTACGCGCTGCCACGGGCCTTTGCCCATCGCGGCCTGACACAGACCACCGTGGCCGAGATTGACCCTGCGGTGACCGACCTTGCTGCGCGGGATTTCTGGTTTGACCCGCAGTCGGCCATTATCCTTCATATGGATGCACGCCAGGCGTTGCGCACGGATACAACGCGCTTTGACATCATCATCGGCGACGCGTTCACCGACACGGCGGTGCCCCAGCACCTTGTGACGCGCGAATTTTTTGAACTGATCCAAAGCCGTCTGACGCCGGATGGCAGCTATTTGATGAACGTGATCGACTATGCTGACCGGATGCAGGCCGTTGGCAGTGTTGTGACGACATTGCGCGATGTGTTTCCCGTGGTTGAGGTCTGGGCCGAAGCGCGCCGTCCTGAACCCGGCGAACGGGTGGTCATGGTGATCGCGGCGGGACGGGCAGTGACGCCAGTGGACAGCTTTGTGGTGCCTGCCCCTGAGCGCACCAGCTTTGCCGCGCTGGGGGCCGGGTTTGTTGACCGGATTGCAGCGACCGGGTTTTTGTTGACCGATGATTATGCCCCGATTGACCGGCTTGTTGGGCCACGGGACTGACGGTCATATTTTACCAAATGGTAAAATCTTGATGCGAGACCCGGAACGATAAAAAGGCGGCCATGACAGCCGCCTTTGCGCGTCCGGTTTAGAACCAGACGGAACCTAGTTTTCAAGGATCACATCGAAATCGACGCGACGTTCGCTCAGCCCCGGCTGGCCAGCCAGAATCTGTGGCGACGAATGTGCGGCAATGATGATCTGCGCGGGGTCGAAGCCAGCCCCGACAAGCGAGCTCATCAAGGCGACCGCGCGTAGCCGCGCTGTGGCGGGGGTTTCACCTGAACCGGGTTCATCGGAAAACTGGCCGACAACACGCAGCCGTACACCGGGACAGGCGCTGGCCTGCGCGGCAAGACGCAGGACGGCAGGCAGACCATCGGACGGCGCTGTGATCGACCGGGGCGAATAGAACAGCTTGGTCTGTGCAACTGCCGCCTCAAGCTGCAACACGCATTCCGAACGAACGACCGGGGTGTCAATGCGGATCACGTCGGCGGTTTGAGCGACGTCCCGAATTTCGAACTCAACCCGACGGTCGTAATAGGCGGCGGGGCGACTGCCTGTGAGTCCGGAGGGTTCTGCGCTGCCAAGTCCGACAGATTGGAAGCGCGTCGTGTCGATGCCCGATGCCGCAATCCGCTTGAGCACTTCATCCGCGCGCTGTTGGCTCAGCCGCAAGTTTGCCGCCGGATCTCCCGACGGGTCCGAGTGCCCTTCGACGATTATTTCGACACTGGGGCAATCCTGCGCGACAAGACCAAGCAGTCGCGCCTGTGCCATGCCTGCTTCTTCTGTGGTCAGCCCGCCGCTTGGGAAATAGACGCGTGCTTGATCGGCAAGGATGCGCAGATCCTCAACGCAAGATTGGTCCTGCGCCAAATTCGCCTGTGCGGCGGCAAAAAATGCAGAAGGGTTTTCCGTGAGGGCGGTTTCCGGGGTGGGTTGGATCGACACGGGTTGTGGCTGAACCTCGGGTTCGGAGGGCGCGACAACCGCAGGTGCCGCAGCGGTGATATCAACCTCGGGGGTTTGCGGGGCTTGTACCACAGCCGCCTCGATCACGTCTTCGGTTTGCGGCAGATCGGACAGCAACCCTGCGGTCTGTTCGCCTAGGTCAACCGGGTTTTGGGTGATGTTGCGGGACACCTCAACGGTGTCAAACCCAGACAAGCGGTCCGCGCGATCGGACCCTTTCGCGCCGAAGTTAAGTGCGCCGGTTGCCGCCAAGACAATCGCGGCGGTCGGTGCGATCCACGGTAAATGCTTTTTCAAAATCTGTAGTGACATGCTTTCCCCCAAACTCGCTAAGCAGCATCAGAGCCCGTAATGGCCCAATATGTTGATAGTGATAACCCTTAATACTGCTTAATTTGGTGAAAGGGTCAACATATATGTCTTTTGATGGACTTGATAACAATCATTTCTGAACGGCTGGTCCTGTCGTGCCCCGTGGTCAAAGAATCAGAGACGGGTTTTGGGCTTGTCTTGCGTCCTTGCACAGGGGCGGCTAGGGAAAGCACGATATCGGCCGGAGGGTGACATGGACGATCTGCGCGACAAGTATATTGGGCTGATTGCATCGGCGAACGATGAAGCGGCGTTGGAAGACCTGCGCGTGCAGGCGGTTGGCAAAAAGGGCGAGATCAGCCTGAAGATGCGCGAATTGGGCAAGATGAGCCCCGAGGACCGGCAAGTTGCGGGCCCGGCGTTGAACGCGCTCAAGGATGAGATCAATTCGGCCCTGTCGGCCAAGAAAGTGGCTCTGGAAGACAGTGCGCTTGATGAACGCCTGCGCGGTGAATGGCTTGACGTCACGCTGCCCGGTCGCGGGCGGCGCCAAGGCACCATCCATCCGATCAGCCAGGTCACCGAAGAGGTCACAGCGATTTTTGCCGATATGGGATTTGCCGTGGCCGAAGGGCCGCAGATCGACACCGATTGGTACAATTTCGACGCGTTGAACATTCCCGGCCATCACCCCGCGCGTGCCGAGATGGACACGTTTTACATGCACCGCGCTGAAGGTGACGACCGTCCGCCGCATGTGCTGCGCACGCATACGTCGCCGGTGCAGATCCGAACGATGGAAAAGACCGGCGCGCCCATTCGCGTGATCGCACCGGGCCGGGTGTACCGCGCGGATTACGACCAGACGCACACGCCGATGTTCCACCAGGTCGAAGGGCTTGCCATCGACAAGGACATCTCCATGGCGAACCTGAAATGGGTGCTGGAGGAGTTCGTGAAAGCGTATTTCGAGGTCGACGATGTCGAACTGCGCTTCCGCGCATCGCACTTCCCGTTCACGGAACCGTCCGCCGAGGTCGATATCCGCTGTTCATGGGAAGGCGGCACGCTGAAAGTGGGCGAGGGCGACGACTGGCTTGAGATCCTCGGGTCTGGCATGGTGCATCCGAAAGTATTGCAGAACGCGGGCGTTGATCCTGAGCAGTGGCAAGGCTTCGCCTTCGGCATGGGCATCGACCGGATCGCCATGCTGAAATACGGCATCCCCGATTTGCGGGCGTTTTTCGATTCAGACCTGCGCTGGTTGCGGCACTATGGGTTCAGTGCGCTGGATGTGCCGACGCTGCATGGCGGTTTGAGCTAGTCTCGATAACCTATGGTGGGTTTGTAACCTGCTAAACTGGATTGGTGGGCTAAGCCCCCCCCTACAGGAAGACGAAACGATGAAATTCACCCTCTCCTGGCTGAAAAAGCACCTCGACACCACGGCGACCGTGGACGAGATCACCTATGCCCTGACCGATCTGGGCCTCGAGGTCGAAGGCGTCGAAAACCCGGCGGACACGCTCAAGGCGTTTACGCTGGCGAAAGTGAAACATGCCGAACAGCATCCCGATGCGGACCGGCTGCGCGTCTGTACGGTCGAGACCGACGAGGGCGACAAGCAGATCGTCTGCGGTGCCCCGAATGCGCGGGCGGGGATCACCGTCGTGCTTGCGAAACCGGGCGACTACGTGCCGGGCATCGACGTGACGCTAAGCGTCGGCAACATTCGCGGTGTCGAAAGCCACGGTATGATGGCGTCCGAGCGCGAGTTGGAACTGTCGGACGAACATGACGGGATCATTGAACTGCCCTCGGGCGAGGTCGGTCAGACCTTTGTAGATTGGTTGGCTCAGAACGACCCCGCCAAAGTGGACCCGGTGATCGAGATTGCGATCACACCGAACCGTCCCGATGCGTTGGGCGTTCTGGGCATTGCCCGCGATCTCGCGGCGCGCGGTCTTGGCACGCTCAGGTCAGGGGATGTGGCACCCGTTCCCGCCAGCTTTGTAGCGGATACCAAAGTGGTGATCGACGATGACACGCTGGATGGTTGCCCGCTCTTTTGCGGACGGATCATTCGCGGTGTCAAGAACGGGCCAAGCCCGAAATGGCTGCAAGATGCGCTGCGCGCCATTGGCCTGCGTCCGATCAACTTCTTGGTCGATGTGACCAATTTCTTCACCTATGACCGCAACCGCCCCTTGCACGTCTTTGATATGTCGAAGGTGACGGGTGACCTGCGGGTGCACCGTGCGCAAGGTGGTGAAGAGCTGCTGGCGCTGGATGGCAAGACCTACAGCTTGTTGCCCGGTCAGATGGTGATTTCCGACGCCAATGGGCCTGAAAGCATTGCGGGTATCATGGGCGGCGAGGAAACGGGCTGCACCGAGGACACTACGGATGTGTTCGTCGAAAGCGCCTATTGGGATCCGATCCAGATCGCCTATGCGGGTCGCGCGTTGAAAATCAACTCTGACGCGCGTTACCGGTTTGAACGCGGTGTCGATCCGGCCTTCACGCCCGAAGGTCTTGAATTGGCTGTGCGGATGATCGTGGATCACGCCGGTGGTGAGGCGTCCGAGGTGATTGTTGCAGGTCAGGTGCCGGACACGTCGCGCGCCTACAAGCTTGATCCGGCGCGGGTGATTTCGCTTGTTGGAATGGAGATTCCCGAAGCGCAGCAGCGCGCAACCCTGACAGCACTGGGTTTCACGCTTGAAGGCGAGATGGCGCATGTGCCGTCGTGGCGCCCGGATGTGCAGGGCGAGGCAGATCTTGTTGAAGAGGTGGCGCGCATCGCGTCCCTGACCAAGTTGCAGGGCAAGCCGATGGCACGCATGCATCCCGGTGTGCCCAAGGCGATCCTGTCGCCGATGCAGCGACGCGAACGCGCGGCACGACGGACGGCGGCGGCGTTGGGCTACAACGAATGTGTGACCTACACCTTTATCGACAAAGCCGCGGCTACGCTGTTCGGTGGTGGCGATGATGCCACCATGCTCGCCAATCCGATCAGCTCGGAAATGAGCCATATGCGTCCGGCGCTGTTGCCGGGCCTGTTGCAGGCGGCAGCGCGCAATCAGGCGCGTGGGTTCATGGACTTGGCGCTTTTTGAGCTGGGTCACGGGTTCCATGGCGGCGAACCCGAAGAGCAGCATTTGCAGCTTTCTGGCCTGCTCATCGGGCGCACCGGCCCCAAGGATGTGCATGGCACGTCGCGGGCGGTAGATCTGTTCGACGCCAAGGCCGATGCCGAGGCAGTGCTCTCCGCGATGGGGGCACCTGCGAAGGCGCAGATTATGCGCGGTGCCAGTCCGTGGTGGCATCCCGGGCGGCATGGCATGATCTGCCTTGGCCCGAAAAAGGTGCTTGGCGTGTTTGGTGAACTGCATCCCAAAGTGCTCAAGGCGATGGACATCAAGGGACCAGCTGTGGCGTTTACGCTTTGGCCGCAGGAGATACCGTTGCCGCGCAAGGTTGGCGCGACGCGACCTGCCTTGGTGCTGAATGATCTGCAAGCGGTCGAACGGGACTTTGCCTTTGTGGTGGCGTCTGATGTTGCGGCGCTGGACCTGATGAACGCTGCTGCCGGGGCGGATAAAGCGCTTATTTCGGATGTGCGTTTGTTCGATGAATTCATCGGCGGGTCGCTGGGTGATGGCAAGAAATCGCTTGCCATCACCGTGCGACTACAGCCCACAGGTGGGACGCTCAAGGAAGCGGATATCGAAGCGGTCGGCAAGAAGATCATCGAAAAGGTTGAAAAAGCCACCGGAGGCGTCTTGCGCGGCTGAGGCGGCAGCACACAGAGGGCGGTTCACCATGTATAGGTCGGCAAAGTTCTGGGATCGGGTTGCGGACAAATATGCCGCAACGCCGATCCGCAACCCCAAGGCCTATGAGGCGACACTGGATCAGGTGCGTGGCCTCTTGGCCCCGACCGACACGGTGCTAGAGCTTGGCTGTGGGACCGGCACAACCGCATTGGCGCTCGCCCCCAGCGTGTCCCGCATCGTGGCGACCGACGTGTCGGATGCGATGCTGGCCAAGGGCCGCGACAAGGCGCGGGATCAAGGCGTCGCCAACGTCGAATTCCTTGTCGCCGATACGTCAGATGCCCCCAGCGGACCGTTTGACGCGGTGTTGGCCGTCAATCTTTTGCATCTGATCGAAGACATGGACGGCGCGTTGTCGGATATTGCCGCGCGGTTGAAACCCGGCGGGGTTTTCGTGTCCAAGACCTTTTGCACGCCAGAGCGCCGCAACCTGATCTGGTGGTTCATCCAGACGGGGCTGCCAGTCATGCAGGCTGTTGGCAAAGCACCCTATTTCGCAAAACTGGCAACAGCAGAACTGGACGCCGCCATCACGCGAGCCGGGTTCACGATTGAGCAGACGCAGATGGCACCGGGCAAAGACCCGCGCCGGACGATTGTGGCCCGCCGGACCGATTGATTGGCCTTCGCGCCAAACTGCGCTACCCCTGTGAACAAACCAAAGGAGTGTCCCATGGGATTGCGTGTGTACCTGTCCGGAGAAATTCATACCGATTGGCGCGAACAGATTATTGACGCCTGCAAGGGCCTTGATGTCAGTTTTGACAGCCCGGTCACCGATCACGCCGCGAGCGATGATTGCGGTGTTGCGATCCTTGGGGCCGAGGAGACCAAGTATTGGCACGACCACAAGGGCGCGATGGTCAATGCGATTCGCACCCGTAAGGGAATCACCGACGCAGATGTTGTCGTGGTGCGCTTTGGTGAGAAATACAAACAGTGGAACGCCGCTTTTGACGCGGGCTATGCCAGCGCGTTGGGCAAATCCCTTATCATCCTGCAACAGCCCGAACACGATCATGCCTTGAAAGAGGTGGACGCCGCCGCTTTGGCGATGACGCGCAGCCCGCAAGAGGTCGCACAGATCCTACGTTACGTTCTGACGGGTTCATTGCCCGCGTGATGCGTGCATAGATGTTTTTCTGCTGTGTCTATGCAGTCAGAAACGCATATTTCCCCGTGCCTTTGTGAGCTTTGCGTGACAATCAGCACCGAAATGCTATCAAAATAGTGGGTTTGATCTTTTGATCTGAGCCCAGCAACACGAGGGAACGCGTAATGATTCAAGAATTCAAGGACTTCATCGCCAAGGGTAATGTCATGGACATGGCCGTCGGTATCATCATCGGGGCGGCGTTTACGGCAATCGTGACATCTTTGGTGGGGGACCTGATCAACCCGATTATCGCACTGTTTACAGGCGGGATTGATTTCTCGGGTTGGTTCTACACGCTGGACGGCAGTGAGCACGCGTCGCTTGCAGCAGCCCAAGACGCGGGCGCAGCGGTTTTTGCCATTGGCAATTTCATCATGGCTGTGATCAATTTCCTGATCATCGCGTTTGTGGTGTTCATGTTGGTGAAGATGGTAAACCGGGTCAAAGACGCCTCTGAGAAGGCGAAAGAGGCCGAAGTCGAAGCTGATACCGGACCAAGCGAACTTGATGTCCTGCTCGAAATTCGGGACGCCTTGAAAAAGGGCTGAGCGCTTATCTTGCTCAAAATGGGACGTTCAAAAAGATGGGGTGCGCAGGTTTTGCGCACCCTTTGTTTTGTCCCTGACCGCGCGTGGCGGTTGGTTGATCAGTTTCCGGGTGTCAGCTTGTAGATCACGCCTTCATCAACAGCCGCATACAGGCTGCCATCCGGACCAGAAACGACGGACCGGAAACGGCCTGCTTCCATCGGAAGCGTCATTTCGGTGACATCTGCAACGGTCATGTCTTCGTGCAGTTGGATCACGTCGATCCGCTGACCCATGGGTGTCCCGCCAAAGCCGATCCCCATGATGCCGACAACAAGTGCGCCATCCCAAGTGCCCCACTGTTCACCCTGCAAGAAGGCGGCAGACGACGTGCCTTGTGACCAGCCATTGTTGTCCCAGATCGGGGCCATGGCATCGGGATAGGTGTCTAGGTCCGTCATCGGCATAAAGGCCGCGCGTTCATAGCGGTCCATACCGTCCATCTGGTTGGGGCTATAGCCGCAATACCCGTCGGGGCAATCGCCGCGACCGGCCATATTCGGGCGCGGATCCCAACCGGCGTTGCCACCATTTTGCAGCACGGTGATCTCGTCCGAGTGCCATGGGCCATGTTCAGCAGCGATTGGTGTGCCGGTGGCCGGGTGGAACGCGATACCTTGCACGTTGCGGTGCCCATAGGTGAAAGTGCGCTTGTCAAACCCTTCTGGCGGCGCGTTGTCCGCAATCGCGTTACCGTCGGTGTCGATGCGCAGCACTTTGCTGCCCATGATCGTCGGACTTTGCGGCACGATACCGTTATGCGTGTCACCGGTCGTCAGGTACAGATGGCCATCGAGTCCAAAGCGAACACGCCCGCCGTTATGTGCGCCGGTTCCGCCAAAGGGGTGATCTGACGCTTCCATCTTGTAGGGCACGTCATCCACGATATCGGTCCGTTCGGACACGTTTGTGAAGTCTTCGTTCACCACCAGACGCATCAGTCGGTTGGTGTGCGGCGTGGCCATGTTTGACGTAGAATACACATAAATTTGGCGATTGTTGGCAAAGTCGGGGTCAACCGCCACGCCCATCATGCCTGCCTGCCTGACCGTCGCAGAACAGGTCGCCTGCAGAGCTGGCATAGCCTTCGGCATTTTCCATGCCCAAGAGGTTGTTGACTTCACCGGAGGGCATGAGAACGGAAAGGCCATCGCATTTTTCGGTAAAGAACATTGTTCCATCGTTGAGGAACGACATGTCCCACGGTTCGTCAACGTCCGAAAGAACCACGGTATGTTGCAGGCTTGTGGTGTTGACGCCCGTTTGTGCGGCAGCCTGTGACGCGGCCATCAATGACCCGGCCATGATCGGCGCAAGCGCAAGAACAGCGGTCGTACGAGATAGATAACCCATAATATCCTCCCTGATTTATGGTGTGCTCAACGTCCTCCGGCGACCCTCGGGGTGACCCTGGGTCAGTTGAGCAATTAAACGCTAGCTCTGGGATTTGGTTTAATCAACATCTCAAATACAACTTTTAAAATTCTTTAGTACCGCAAGACTAAAGTCTGGGTTGATTAAATTTGAAGTGCACACCTGCCTGGTCCAGGTGAATGAGAGGGTCGCAGCGCTTACAAAAATGCAAGCGCTGCCAGTGGGTTAGTCCACGTTTATAAGCGTTTCAGGCGCGATGACAGGAAGACCAAGCGCTTGGCCCACCGCGGCATAGGTCAGTTTCCCGGCGTGTATGTTCAGACCCGCCATAAGGTGTGGGTCATCTGTACATGCCAGTTTCCAACCTTTGTCCGCAAGCGCCAGCATGAATGGCATCGTGGCATTGCCAAGCGCGATCGTGGACGTGCGCGCCACGGCACCGGGCATGTTGGCAACACAGTAATGCATGATGCCATCCACGTCGTAGATTGGGTTTTCATGTGTTGTCGCATGCGAGGTTTCAAAACATCCGCCTTGGTCAATGGCGACATCGACCAGCGCTGATCCGGGTTTCATCGTGCCCAGATCCGCGCGGCTGACAAGCTTGGGGGCGGCAGCACCGGGGATAAGGACCGCACCGACAACCATGTCCGCCTGTGCAATCAACTCGGCGATGTTCGCCTTGCTGGCATACCGCGTGCGAAAGACCGATCCGAACACATCATCAAGATAGCGCATCCTGGGAAGCGAGCGGTCCAGTACGGTCACAGCCGCGCCCATGCCTGCGGCCACGCGCGCCGCATGGGTGCCAACGACACCGCCACCGATCACAACCACGTCGGCAGGGCCGACGCCGGGCACACCGCCCATCAACACTCCGCGCCCGCCATTGGCCTTTTGCAACGTCCACGCGCCCACCTGTGGCGCAAGCTTGCCTGCAACTTCGGACATGGGGGCCAACAAAGGAAGGCCGCCAGACCGATCGGTTACGGTTTCATAGGCGATGCAGGTGGCGCCCGACGCGATCAAGTCATGGGTCTGATCGGGGTCAGGGGCGAGGTGCAGATAGGTAAACAAAATCTGGCCTTCGCGCAGCATCTTGCGTTCCTCTGCCTGCGGCTCCTTGACCTTGACGATCATGTCGGCAATGGCGAACACCTCGTGCGCGGTATCAACGATCTTTGCACCGACAGCGATATAGGCCGCATCGTCAAACCCTGCGCCAATGCCAGCGCCGGATTGGATGATCACCTCGTGTCCGTGATCGACCGCTTCGTGAGCCGCGCCCGGAGTGATGCCGACGCGGAATTCCTGGGGTTTGATTTCGGTTGGGCATCCGATTTTCATGAGTGTTTCCTCCGACTCTGAATAAAGGGACAATGCGTGGTATCTTGCGCAAGTTTGTCTGGATCAATGGCGTCAATCAGGGCAGTTTGCGAAGAACCTTCGAAGAATGTGCAAATTGGCGGGAGAATTGGCTGGTATGGCTTTGGATGACATGGATCGGCGCATTCTGCGGGTGCTGCAACGCAAGGGGCGCATCTCGAATGCAGAGCTGGCGGACTCTGTGAACCTGTCGGCCTCCGCCTGTCACCGGCGAGTACAGCGGCTCGAGTCCGATGGCTATATCCGGAACTATGTTGCGCTGTTGAATGCCCGCAAACTTGGCATGCCGACAACCGTGTTTGTCGAGATCAAGCTTAGCAGTCAGGCCGACGACTTGCTGGAAGCCTTCGAAAAGGCGGTTGCACGGGTGCCAGATGTTCTTGAATGTCACCTGATGGCCGGGACGGCGGATTACATACTTAAGGTGGTGGCCGAAGACACCGAGGATTTCGCGCGCATCCATCGCCAGTACCTGACGCGCCTTCCTGGGGTGGCGCAGATGCAAAGCTCCTTTGCCCTTCGGACGGTGTTCAAAACGACTGCCCTTCCGGTTTAACCTTGTGCTAGGCTCAGCCTATTCATTTTTTGAACGATAAGGATTTTCAGGATGAGCGAGACGAATGGTTACATCGCGTGGAACGAATTGATGACCCGCGATGTGGAATTGGCAAAGACATATTACACGCATCTGTGCGGCTGGTCATATCACCCGATGAAGATGCCGGGCGGTCAGGACTACTTCGTGGCCCTGCTGGATGGGGCGGCTGTTGGCGGCATCATGGATACGTCGGACATCCCGTCCTATGACAAGATGCCTGTGCACTGGCTGACCTATATTGGCGTGGGGGATGTCGACGCAGAGGTGGCCAAGACCGAGCAGATGGGCGGCGTGATCATGCGCGATCCGATCACCATACCGGGCATCGGACGGATCGCGATTGTCAAAGACCCGGCCGGTGCGATGGTGGGTCTGATCACCGAAGCCGAACCTGTGGAAGAGGCGCCACCCGAAGGCTGATTTGTGTCTCGGGGGATGTCTTGTTAAAATGATGCAATGCACCGGAGCACCCGCCAGAGACGCGGCCTCCCACATTCATCCCCCGACATACGGAGTTTCCATGACCCAGGTAAAAACGGGCGACACTGTTGCGATTCATTACACCGGCACTTTGGCTGACGGTTCCACATTCGACAGCTCTGCGGGTCGTGAACCGCTCGAGTTTACAGTAGGCGCGGGCCAGATCATTCCCGGCCTTGACCAAGCGATGCCTGGCATGGCGGTGGGCGATACAAAAAAGGTGGATGTGCCATCTGATCAGGCGTATGGACCGCATGATCCAACCGCAAAACAGGCCGTGCCGCGCGCCGATATTCCGGCTGATATCCCGCTTGAGCCGGGCACCCAGCTTCAGATGCAGACACCCACCGGGCAGGTTGTTCCCGTGATGGTGGCCGAAGTCACCGAGACTGAAGTCACGCTCGATGCCAACCACCCGCTGGCCGGCAAAGACCTGACGTTTGACGTTGAACTTGTCGAAATCAAAGCCGCCTGATTCGGCATTGGCACCAAACTGCGGTTGCGTGGTTTGGTGCCAACCGGCCCCATTCAGGGGCATCGCGGAAACGACGGTGTGACGCCGGTGCGTTAGGCGCGCACACCCGCAAACTGGTCTTGCCAGCCCACCCGTTCTTCATCGCTGATCTTGCGGAATGTCACTTCGGGCACCGCAAAGCTGTGACCAACGGGCAGTGCTGTGATGGCTGAGGCCACGTCTTGAGGCCAAGTGGCATCATCGGCGTTCATGGCCGTCAAAAGCTGTGCAGACGCGTCCGGGATGAACGGGCTTGAGATTGCTGCATAGAAGCGGACCAGGTTCAGCGCGATGCGGATCTGCATCGCGGCAGCGTCGGGGTCTTCCTTAAAGGTTGTCCACGGCGCCACGTCTTGCAGGTATTCATTGCCCATGGCCCACAGCGCGCGCAGGGCGGCCGCTGCCTTGCGCACTTCGATATTGTCCATGTGGGTCTGGTATTCGACCAGCCCTGCATCCAACGCTTGGATCAGTGTCGCTTCGCGGTCGCCGGGTGTGCCGCCTTCGGGGACCGCTTCACCAAACTTGGAACGGCAGAACTTGGTCACGCGGCTGGCAAAGTTGCCCAACACATCGGCAAGGTCTTTGTTCACCGACGTTTGGAAGTTTTCCCATGTGAATTCGCTGTCCGAGCTTTCGGGCGCATGGCTGAGCAACCACCAACGCCAGTAGTCGGGGGGCAGAATCTCCAACGCCTGATCCATGAACACGCCGCGCCCCTGAGAGGTGCTGAACTGGCCACCATCGTAATTGAGGTAATTGAACGATTTGATGTAATCGACCAGCTTCCATGGCTCGCCCGAGCCAAGGATGGTCGCCGGGAATGACAGAGTGTGAAACGGCACGTTGTCCTTGCCCATGAACTGGGTATAGCGCACATCTTCGGCGCCTTTATCCGTGCGCCACCACCGTTCCCAATCTGCATCGGTCTTGCCATGCGCCTCGGCCCATTCGCCCGCACAGGCAATGTATTCAATGGGGGCGTCGAACCAGACGTAGAAGACCTTGCCCTCCATGCCGGGCCATTCCTCGGTGCCCTTCTTGACGGGGATGCCCCAATCCAAGTCCCGCGTGATGCCGCGATCCTGCAAGCCGTCCCCGTCATTGAGCCATTTCTTGGCAATGGAGGTGGTCAGGATTGGCCAATCCGTCTTGCTGTCGATCCACTCCTGCAACTTGCCGCGCATGTCGGACTGGCGCAGATACAGGTGCTTGGTTTCGCGCACTTCCAGATCTGTCGATCCCGAGATCGCCGAGCGCGGGTTGATCAGGTCGGTCGGGTCCAATTGCTTGGTGCAGTTTTCGCATTGGTCGCCGCGCGCTTTGTCATAGCCGCAATTCGGGCAGGTGCCCTCAATATAGCGGTCGGGCAGAAAGCGACCGTCGGCATTGGAATATACCTGCTTTTCGCTGACTTCGCGGATCAGGCCCGCATCGGCCAAACGGCCCGCAAAATGCTGGGTCAGCGCGTGGTTCTGCGGGCTGGAAGACCGCCCGAAATGGTCGAAAGACAGGCGAAAGCCCTTGGCAATCTCGGCCTGCACCGCCCACATTTCCGCGCAAAAATCGGCAACCGGCTTGCCCGCCTTGGCGGCGGCCAGTTCGGCCGGTGTGCCATGTTCGTCGGTGGCGCACAGAAACATCACCTCATTGCCGCGCGCGCGCTGGTAGCGGGCGTACAGATCAGCGGGCAATTGGCTGCCCACGAGGTTTCCAAGGTGCTTGATCCCGTTGATATACGGAATTGCCGACGTGATCAGATGCCGTGCCATATGCTGTGCGCCCGCGTGTTGTCTGAAGTTTGCGCCGCTTTACCGGATCAACGGGCCAAGTGCCAGAGGATCAGTCCTTTTCCCGGTTTGATCGCATAAGACGACCAATGAGGAACGATGTGCGCGGCGCATAGACATAGGGCGTTTTGGACTGGCTGGGCCGTGCGCGCATGCGGATCAGGCCAAAGATCACCAGACCGGCATGGCCCACCGCGATCATGGCGAACAGGGCTGGTGGACCGTAAACCCCCATCAGCACAGAGGCCAGGTACGGCGCGGCAATGGCACCGGTCGCATACCAGAACATCAGAGCGGCCGACAGTTCAACCCGTTCGTCATTGGACGCAAAATCATGGGCGTGGGCGGCAGCAACCGAATAGATGGGGAAGGTGGTCAACCCAAAGATCATCGCGGTCAGGAACACGCCTGCGGTTGACAGGTCCCGCAGGGTGGCTGTGACGATGCAGGATGCGATGGCCGCGACCGACAGCCAGATCAGCACCCAGCGGCGATCATACTTATCGGCAAGCCACCCCACAGGGTATTGCGCCAATGCACCGCCCGCGACAAAGGCCGCCATGAACAGCGCGATTTGGTCAAGCGCAAGGCCAACGCCTTGGCCATAAACAGGACCAACCATGCGGAACGACGCGGATGAAATTGCGGCCACGATCACGCCTGCCGCCGCAAGCGGCGACCGAGTGACCGCCAGCATCGGACGCAGGCGCGGCGCATCGGGTGTTTCGGGTTGAGGCCGCGTTGTCAGCGCCATTGGCAAAAGGGCGGCGCAGCACAGGATCGCGAGCAGGTTGTAGCTCACATAGGCGGCAGGGGGCAGAACCCCGATCAACAGTTGCGCCACCAGTGATGCGCCCATGTCGGCGATCCGGTAGAGGCCCATTGCGCGGCCCCGTGTTTCATTGGTGACCTCGGCCTGAAGCCACGCCTCGATCACCGTGTAGCACCCGGCAACGCAGATGCCGGTGGCAATCCGCATGAGGATCCATGCATTGGGGTCGGGCAGCATCATGTGACCGATCAGGCCCATGGCCCCCAGCACGGTGAATGCAGAAAAGGCCCGTGCGTGGCCGACAGTGCCCATCAGACGCGGCGCCCACCAGCAGCCCACGAAGAACCCGACGAAATGAGATGAGCCGAGAAGGCCTATCTCGGCCGTGGAAAAACCAAGCGTGATGCCCGAAATGGCGTCCAGCGGACCAACCCCGCCAGAGGAAAGTTGCAGCAAGACAACCGACAGGAACAAAGCGGCAAAGGACAAAGGCAAGCGCATGTATCCAAGGCTACCCCATCGACAGGGTCTTTGGTGCCGGTATTCGACGCCGCATGTCGTTTCTTTGGCGGATGTTAAGCTTTTTCCCAGAATTTTATGGAGGGGCTAAGAAATTTCGTACGAAATTTCTGATCATGGGGGGTGTGATGTGCGATCAGGGTGAACATGGGCCAAGCCCAGTCTGTGTGTGGGTCATGACCCAGTCGCGGGGCGGGGCCATGCGGGCGCGCAGGCGGCTCAGGGTCCAGTGGTCCATGCCTGTGTGATGGGCCGGCTCCAGCGACCAGCGGGTCTCGATCCCCGGTGCGCCGCCCTGATCCGGTGTCAGCAGCAACGCCAAGGGGCGACAGGCGCCAGCCCCAGACCCGGCCTCTGCCGCCAGATGCAACCGGCGGATCGGCACCATCGCCGGAGGGGAGGCCAGATCGGCAATCACCACCGTCGCGCGCCCGTCGCGCAGCGCCTCTTCCATCGCCCAAAGCAACAAGTCGCGTTTTGCGGGGGTTACAAAAAGAATGTGACCGGGATTGATCTGCTCGGCAATGGCGTCGGCGTTGATGAATTCGGACGCGCCATCCAGCCTGATCCAGACGATGGGTCCACCGATCTGTGCGGCGATTGACAAGGCCAGTGTACGCCGGGCCTGTCCGCACAATTCATGCACGCGGCCAAGGCGCAGCGCGATTTCAGGATCGCCCAGCGTGATCTGTGGCGCGGGCTGATGGGGGTGTCGTGACAGAAGGGCGGCGGCGTTGTGCATCGATAAATCATATATGTTCTTATTTTGTTCTCAAGAGATTCGTCGCACCCCAGCTCTGGACCCTTGCCTCGGATCGGTGCAATTGATCAGGTGGGCCAAAGCTTTGCCCCTATGACAAGGACGTGCCCTTCGTGATCCCGATGCTGCGTGCCACTGTGGTGATGATGTGCCTCGCCTTGCCTGTAAAAGCGGCGGATCTGACGGTGTTTGCCGCCGCGTCGCTGGGCGATGCCCTGTCCGATCTTGGGGCCGCGTGGGACGGCACAACGGGGCAGGGTGTGACGCTTGTTCTTGCGGGCAGCTCCACTCTGGCCCGTCAGATCGACGCCGGTGCCCCTGCCGATGTCTATGTTTCGGCCAATGCGACATGGATGGACTGGCTCGCAGAGCAGGGGCGTGTCCTGCCCGACAGCCGCGTTGATATCGCCTCAAACCGGCTGGTTCTTGTTGCGCATGCCCCCGATTTTGAGTCAGAGGCCGACATCACGCCCCAGACCGACATTCTGACTGGTTTGGGCGCGTCCGGGCGGTTGGCCATTGCCCTACCCGAGGCGGTGCCCGCCGGAATATACGCCAAGACCGCGCTTGAGGCGCTAGGCCTTTGGGGTGACCTCAGCACACGATTGGCTCCTACCGACAATGTTCGCGCCGCGCTGGCGCTGGTTGCCTTGGGCGAAGCGCCGCTTGGCATCGTCTATGCGACCGATGCCGTTGCAGACCCGCGCGTGCGTGTGGCTGGTGTGTTTCCTGACCAAAGCCACCCGCCCATCCGCTATCCTGCGGCAGCGGTGGCCGATAGCCCCAATTCTGACGCCGCCCGCGCTTTCGTGGCGTGGCTTGCCCAAGACACAGCCCAAGCCATTCTGGCGCAACATGGGTTTCTGCCGGTTGGGCCGACGCCATGATGGATTGGCTTGGGCCCGAAGAATGGCAGGCGGTTGCCCTGTCGCTGAAAGTCTCGTTCTGGGCGACGGTCTTAAGCCTGCCGCTGGGGTTGTTTTGCGCCATGGCATTGGCGCGGGGGCACTTCTGGGGGCGGGATGTCCTGAACTGGATGGTGCATTTGCCCTTGGTCCTGCCACCCGTGGTGACCGGCTATCTGCTGTTGCTTAGCTTTGGTCGTCAGGGCCTGGTGGGGGCGGTGCTTTACGATCTGTTTGGTGTCACTCTGGCGTTCCAATGGACCGGGGCCGCGCTGGCTGCGTCGATCATGGCGTTTCCCTTGATGGTGCGCGCGATGCGGCTGGCCATCGAAGCGGTGGACCCACGGCTTGAAGAGGCGGCAGCCACCTTGGGGGCCAGCCGGATCAAGGTGTTCAGCACGGTAACCCTGCCTTTGATCCTGCCGGGGATCATTGCAGGGGCTGTTCTGGCCTTTGCCAAGGCGATGGGCGAGTTTGGCGCCACGATCACCTTTGTGTCCAACATCCCCGGCGAAACCCGCACCGTGCCCTCTGCCATCTACGCCTTCCTTCAGGTGCCGGGCGGAGAGACCAGCGCGATCCGTCTGGTGATGGTGGCCGTTGCCATTGCCATCGCAGCCCTGATCCTGTCGGAATGGCTGTCTCGGCGGGTCGCCAAACGGATTTCGGGCGCATGATGTTGTCTGTCGATGTGCAGCGCGACTTGGGCGCATTCAGGCTCGACACGGTGTTCGATGCGCCAGAGGGCGTGACCGTCCTGTTTGGCAGATCGGGCAGCGGCAAGACATCCGTGATCAAATCCATCGCAGGGTTGCTGACGCCCAAATCCGGGCGCATCGCGCTTGGCGACCGCACGCTGTTTGACAGCACAGGGAGGACAAATCTGCCGGTGCACAAACGGCGGTTGGGTTACGTCTTCCAAGACAGCCGCTTGTTTCCGCATCTGAGCGTGCGTGAGAATCTGTGCTATGCCGCGCGGGTCAGTGGGCGCGGGTCACAGAGCCCAGATCATGTGGCGGATCTTCTTGGCATCGGGCACCTTCTCGACAGGCGCACCCATGCTTTGTCCGGGGGCGAGGCGCAGAGGGTTGCGATTGGCCGCGCGCTTTTGTCAGAGCCGGACATGCTTTTGATGGATGAACCCTTGGCGTCTCTGGACGAGCCGCGCAAGGCCGAGATCCTGCCCTATCTCGAAACCCTGCGCCGCGAGACAGGGCTGTCTATCCTCTATGTCACGCATAACATGGCCGAAGTGGCGCGTCTGGCGACTCACATCGTTCTGATTGACCAAGGCCGGGTGGCGCGGTCTGGCGCGCCCGAAGACCTTTTGACCGATCCGGACATGGTGCGTTTGCTCGGCATCCGGGATGCCGGTGCTGTTCTTTCGGCGACCGTGGTGGCACCGCCCGAAGATGGGCTGAGCGAACTCGCCATATCAGGCGGGCGACTTTATCTTCCTGCGGTGGATGCGCCGGTGGGGGCTGTCCTTCGGGTGCGTGTCCTTGCGCAAGACGTGATCCTTGCCAGAACCCGGCCGGACGGGATCTCTGCGCTCAACATCCTGCCGGTGCGCGTGCTGGCCGTGCGCCGGGGCGATGGGCCCGGTGTGATCGTGCAGATGCAGGCCGGAGACGACCGCCTGCTTGCGCGGATCACACGGCGCAGTGCGGATGCGTTGAACATCGTCGAAGGCACGGAGTGTTTCGCGGTCATGAAATCGGTTGCCGTGTCGCAGACCGATATCGCCGTTGGCTTGCAGAGCGGGCTGTAGCCGCTAGGGTGCGCGCAAATCATTCTGAGGGACTGCGCGATGAAGATGAACCGACTGGGCAAAACTGATCTTGAGGTGTCCGAACTGTGCCTTGGCACGATGACCTTTGGCAACCAGACCCCGCAATCGGACGCACATCGCCAGATGGATATGGCACTTGAGGCGGGGATCAATTTCCTTGATGCCGCCGAGATGTACCCGGTCAATCCGATCGCAAAGGAAACCATTGGCCTGACAGAAGAAATTCTTGGCAATTGGTTTGAAAAGACCGGACGCCGGAACGACTACGTCCTTGCCACCAAACATTCCGGTGCTGGCATGCAGCACGTCCGGGACGGTGCCCCGATCACAAGCGAAACGATCCCTGACGCGGTTGCAGACTCGTTGCGGCGGCTCAAGGTGGATCACATTGATCTCTACCAACTGCATTGGCCCAATCGCGGGTCTTATATGTTCCGCCAGAACTGGACGTTTGATCCGTCTTCGCAGGACCGGACATCCACGTTGCAAAACATGGCCGACGTTCTGGGCGCGCTGGGCCGCGAGATTGAAAAGGGCCATATCCGGCATATTGGTCTGTCCAACGAAAGCACCTGGGGCACTGCCATGTGGTTGCGCGTCGCCGAGGCAATGGCCGGACCCCGCATGGAGACGATCCAGAACGAATATTCGCTGATGTGCCGTTTGGCGGATACGGACCTGGCCGAACTGATGGTGAATGAAGAGGTCTCGCTTCTGCCATTTTCACCGCTGGCGGCGGGTCTTCTGACAGGCAAATACCAGAATGGTGCGGTGCCGGACGGTTCGCGCATGTCGCTGAATGACAATCTGGGCGGGCGCAAAACGGACCGCGCCTTTGAGGCGGTGGCCGCCTATGCAAAGGTGGCTGATCAGGCGGGACTTGACCTGGCGTTGATGGCGCTCGCGTGGTCGGCGCAGCGGCCCTTTGTGGCCTCGTCGATCTTTGGCGCAACCACCTCTGATCAATTGGCGCATCTGCTCAAAGCAGCGGATATGAGCTTGGACGGTGATGTGCTCATGATGCTCGACGACACGCACAAGCAACATCCGATGCCCTACTGACGCGGTCAGGCTGAGGGCCTGAAAAGATCGTTGCCTACGCCCGCTGAGAGGTCAGGCGCGGCGTAGGCTCGACTGGGGTTTCGGGCACCGGGATCTGCCGTTTGCCCGTCTTGCCCAGTCGGACCGGCAGCCTGCTCGACAGGGCCCAAGCGCCCAGCAATGCGGTCGCCCCCGCGCCAAAGATCGCGGCAACCGGGGCCACCAGCAGCACCAGCCACGCCACCCCCGGCGTAAGAATGCCCGAGACATCGCGGAAACTGGAATAGACCGCCGACATCTCTGTGCGCTCGGATGGTTTGACGGCCAAAAGGAACGGTAACCCGGCAGAGACATCCAGCAGGATGAGGAAAAACGATCCAAGCATCAGGCACAAAACCGCGATCCATGGCAGGCCCGACATAAGCGCTGCGAGGCCAAACAGCAGGCCGGCCACCAAGAAGCCCGTGCGTACCGCATAGCGGATCGACCGGCGTTGCATCCAGCGCAGCATGAACGGGGTCACAAACAGCGCCGCGTTGGAAATCGAAAGCGCGATACCACCAAGCTGATCACCCAGACCGGACTTGATCGCAAAAATTGGCAGGTACACCACGTAGACCCACCACCCACAGGACCGGATGACCGCGAACAGCCACCCCGCGACAAGGCGCGGCTGCGCGAAAAAGCGGGGCAGGTATCCCAGCGGGTTCGTCGGCGCGGCGCGGCTTTTGGTGATCAGCTTGCCATTGCCCATGCGCATGGCCAGAAACATCATCATCATGGTGAAGGCCGCTGCTGCGGCAACAAGGAACGGCGCAGGTTCCCACCAGTGCAACAGGATTACGCCCAGCGCCGGGCCAAGCGTCCAGCCGGCCGCGCTGTAGAACATGCGCGAGGTTTCACAGCGCCCCAACTCGATCTTGGCGATGTAATCAAGGACATAGGCGTTGAAGCACACAAAGGTTGTGACCGTCGCAATCGAGGTCAGTGCCAACCCCACGATGGTTGATGACGCCGATCCGTCGATGGCCAGAAGCGACCCGGCCACAAAGCACAAACAGCCGCAGACATAGACCCAACGGCGCGGAACAAACCGCGCAAGGAACGGGACCAACAGCCCGGTCACAAGCGACACGATCCCGATCATGAAATAGACTTGCGACACCACGGCGGCGTCTTGCAAGGCTTTGTACATCTGCAACGGAAAGACCGAAATCAGAATGCCGCGCGCCACCGCTTCGGCGGCGGCCAGCATGGCAAACCCCCGAACGCTGGGGGCCGGGGCATGGCGAAGCCATTCGGGTATTCGTCGTTCGTGCATAGGTGGCCTTGCGTGTCGTGAGCCAACCCTAGGGAATTGCGCCTGTGATGCAGTGCTGTCTGCGACCCGATGTCGTTTCTGGCTGTCAGGTTGCCCGCGCCTTAGCCCTGCAATGTCTTTAGCAGCGTGGACAGGTGATCGGGGAACGCGCGCGCTGTGATGTGGGCTTCGCGGACCAGATGATCGAAATGATCCGAGAATGCCCGCACCCGCTGGGTGTCCCGGAAGGCAAGGTAATTGCTGCCGACATAGATCACCGACAAAAGCGGGCCGAACACCGTGATCGGGGCCGAGAAAAGCTTCCGCGCGTCGAACAGGTAGAGCCGCAGGCGCGGATACAGCGCTGTCGTCAAATCCAGCCAATGTATGATCTGCTCTCGGCGTAGATCAATCGGCAGGCCCTCGTAGTAGCCGGTGCCTGCAACAAAGCTGTGCAATTCGTAAAGCGGCATGGCGATTTCATAATCCGACGCCGATTGGCGCATCCATGTCAACCTGTTTGCCGATGACGTGATCGCCTGTGCCGCCGTGCGCCCCAGATGTGGCCCATATTCCCAGTTCAGAAACTCGTTGGTCTTGAGCATATCGGGAAGGGCGGCCGGGACATGTCGGATCTTGTAGCCATCCGCTTCGCGGTGCCAATCAAAGATTTGTTGGTCACCCAAGGCGCGGGGCGCATTTGTCAGGGTCAACGCACTGGCCAGAAGTTCAGCCGCGTTTTCAGGATGTTCGGCAAGGCCCAACAGCCAATCTGCTGACACTCCGAGTACGCTTGCACAGGCCCCGACCACATGGGCGTTTGGCAGACGTGCGGCATCGTCGCGCAGCAGTTGGGAAATCGTGGACCGGTCTACACCGGTGCGCCGTGCCAATGCGCTTTGCGTGATGCCCGCACGCGTGATCGCAATCACAAGCCGCGTGCGGAACAGATCGGCGCGGTGGCGTTTATCCATGGGGTTAAACTCTCAGATGGTGATAAAATTCACCATACAAGATAATTGTGCACTGTATCCAGAATTCTGTGTCTCTGGCGAATGGCGTAGAGTCGGGGTTGGGAACACACGGGAATAAACATGACGGATATGTCTTTGCCGCGTTCGGCAAAGTTTGGACGCGCGGCAGAATGGCCAACGGTCGTGATGCTGGCTCTGACCTATGGGATTTGGACGCTCGCCACGATCTGGATTGCAGAAATGTCTGTCCTGTTGGCCATTGTCCTGTGTGCCCTGGCAGGTGTGCAGCATTCATCGTTGTCCCATGAGGCCCTACACGGTCATCCGACCCCGAACACGTTCGTCAATGCTGTGCTTGTCTTTCCGGCTTTGACGCTGTTCGTGCCCTATCTGCGGTTTCGGGACACCCACATTGCGCATCACCGGGATGAATCGCTGACCGATCCCTATGATGATCCCGAAAGCAATTATCTTGCCCCGGCAGTCTGGGCACGTTTGCCGAACTGGCGCAAAGCGCTGTGCCGGGCCAACAACACGCTGGCGGGGCGTTTGATCATCGGTCCCGTTCTTGGCCAGATCGCGTTTATGCACACCGATTGGACGTTGATCCGCGGCGGGGATCGTCGGGTTCTGCTGGGGTGGGTATTGCACGTTCCCGCGGTGGCGATCGTGATCTGGTGGATGGCATCACTGGCCGCGATGCCGATCTGGGCATGGCTGGTGTCGGTCTATCTGTCGCTGTCACTGCTCAAGCTGCGGACCTTTCTGGAACATCAGGCGCATGATCGCAGCTTGGCGCGTACGGCGATTGTCGAAGATCGGGGTCTGTTTGGCCTGTTGTTCTTGCACAACAACCTGCATGTCGTGCACCACCTGCACCCCAAAGTGCCTTGGTACGGCTTGCCAGCGCTGTATCAGAACCGTCGCGCGCAGTACCTCGCGTCAAACGAGGGCTATCGCTACGACACCTATCTTGAGGTCGCGCGCAAACACCTGTTCCGGGCCAAAGACCCGGTTCCGCACCCGCTTTATCGGGATGGACACGGAAACTGATCCTGATCCTTGTCCTCTAGTCCGACAGAGGCCGCCCATAGAGTCGCAGGAACAGGCTTTCCTCGTCATTGTTGCGAAAGAACGGCACCGACGCAGGCGGATTGAGATCCGCTGCACGCGCGGCCACTTCGGCCAGAACAACTTCGGTGATGAAGGGCAGATCAAACGCGCGCACCTTGTCCAACTCAATCCATTGCAGATGTACCAACTCGTCCGACGCTGCCGAGAAATCATCAGGATCGCTGGCCAGTTCGTCTGCATCCAGCAGGAAGAAGCGCGCATCAAAGCGCCGGGGCCGACCCGGAGGCGTGATGGCGCGGAACACGAATTGCAAAGGCGCTGCGTTTGGCAGATGTCCGTGCGCGGCAAAGTCGCGCCAATTGTCCGGGGGCGCGTCCCAAACACCCGGCTGTCCGAGGATTTGGCCGGTCTCTTCCCAAAGCTCGCGGATGGCGGCCGCGGCAAGGGCCGCCGCGCGATCCAGTGGGGAATCGTCGATCAATCGGCTGGTGCAGACTGCCGACAAGGGGGCGGCAAAGGGCACGGTCGCATCCTCGACATCCACCGCGCCGCCGGGAAACACGAACTTGTTGGGCATGAACGCCGCCTTCGCGCCGCGTTGCCCCATAAGCACGCTGGGCCGATGATCGCGGTCCCGCAGGACGATCACCGTCGCGGCATCCCGGATGGCGCTTTTGTCGATATTCGGTGCTTCGGTCACGCGCGACCCTTTCTGTGGCGAAAGGATCAGGTCGCGCCGTCGGCGAACCCGTGCATCTGCCGTGCCCATTGGAAGGCCACGATTGCCCCTTTCAATCTGGGCAGAAGGTAGAGCGTCAGGGCGACACAGCCAACCGCGAAGATTGTGAACAGGACCAATGGCTCTGGCCGAAAGGTGACAAACACCGTGTGCAAAAGTGGGGCCATCAAGTGGCCGACGATCAGAATCGTCAAATAGGCCGGGCCATCATCAGCGCGGTGGTGGTGCAGTTCCTGCCGGCAGACAGGGCAGCTGTCGCGCACTGTCAGGTATCCGCTCAGCAGCGGTCCGCTGCCGCATTTCGGGCATTTCCGGCGCCAGCCTTTGCGCACGGCGGGCCATGTCGGACGTTCGTCCTGCTCAGTCATATGTGATGTCGTCATGTTCGCTCTCCCGATCTCAAAATGACGGGGGCACCCGGCGATGAACAGTCGTCAAACTGTCCTTGCGTCTGGATGTCGCAAAGCTGCGGGCGAAAAAAGTTTTGCATTTTGCGACGGAACCTCAGGCGCGGTGCGTGAAACGTAGTGGATGCCAAGACAACACGCTCCGTCTTGGTCCAATCGTTATCAGACCCGGCACATAGGCCGGAGATAAAGGGAAAGACATGACAATGAACAAGCAGGTTTCCGCACTCGTTATCGCCGCTTTGGTTGCAACCGGCGCTGCGTCATCCGTGTTCGCACAGGATGATGCGGTGCGCAGCGAACAGCGCGCACAGATGTTTTCGCAGCTTGATGCAAACGGTGATGGCGTTGTCTCTGCCGAGGAATTCGCCAACCCGCCCAGCCGGTTCGAGTTGGCGGATGCCAACAGCGACGGTGTTCTGAGCGCCGAAGAGCTTGCCGCCATTGGCAATCAGCGTGCCCAAGAGAGGGTCGCGCGGATGATGGATCGTCTGGACGCGAATGATGATGGTGCGCTGTCAGAAGAGGAATTCACTGCACGGCGCGGGGCCGCGCGCATGTTTGACCGCCTTGACGCAAACGATGACGGGGCGATCAGTGCAGAAGAGTTCGCAGAAATGCGGATGCAGGATCATCGCGGCAAGCGCAGTGATCACGGGGGCAACACGCGGCATTCCGACCGCTGACCCGAGGCGCAAGACCCAAGCGGTGCATGTGCAGCGCTTGGATCGCCTGATAGACTGAACCGAACACGTCAACCGCGCGGTGGAATGACCCAGAGCCAGATAGATCCTGCCGCAGAAGCGGCGCTTCTCAAAGCCTATGCCGCCGGGGATGCCTCAGCGGCGCGGACGCTCGCGTCATCCTATACGCCGCTTGTGTTTGCGCATGCCGTCCGGATGCTCAATGACCGGGCCGAGGCCGAAGACGTGGCGCAAGAGGCGATGCTGCGGTTGTGGCGGCAGGCTCCGGCCTGGGATGCGCAGGGCGGTGCATTGGTGCGGACGTGGCTTTACCGGGTGACGGCCAATCTGTGCATCGACCGGTTGCGCAAGGCGCGGCCAAACGAGTTGCCAGAGGATTTCGATCTTGCGGATGACCGGCCTGGCATTGAAGCGCAGTTGCAGACCAAGGCCCGGCACATGGCGCTGGACGAGGCGTTGATGCAATTGCCGGACCGCCAAAGGCAGGCGGTGGTGCTGCGTCATATCGACGGTTTGGGCAATACCGAGATTGCCCAGATCATGGACATTGGGCCGCGTGCGGTGGAAAGTCTGACCGCGCGCGGCAAACGGGCTTTGACCGCACTTCTGAGCGGCCAGCGTAAAGACTTGGGGTATACAGATGACACAGTCCAAACCTCCGTTTGACGATCCGCTTGATGCGGTGTTTGCCGACGCGCGCCGGACGCCACCTGCTGTGCCCGACGATCTGATGGCGCGGGTGATTGCGGATGCGATGGCCGAGATGCCATTGAAAACAAAGGTGTCCCCATGGGGACACATCCTTGGGCCTCTGGGTGGCTGGCCTGCGATTGCCGGGCTTGCCATGACCGCCTGCGTGGGTGTCTGGGCCGGGGGCACCCTGACGGATGATCTGATGATGACGCTGTCCCCAACAGAAAGCGCTTTGGTTGAAACAGGCACTGGGCTGGGTGCCTTTGACCTTTTGCTGGTGGATGGGTGATATGGCGGAGGTGACATCATCAAAAACCCCGTTGTGGTTGCGGCTGACAGTGTTGGCTTCGTTTGCGGTCAACCTCTTGGTTCTGGGCGGGGTCGTTGGCTTTCTCACGTTGGGGGGGCCTGATCGCCAGGCAGATCGGAACCGCGCGGATGTTGGTTCGTTCTACACCCGTGCCCTGACCGAAGAGGACCGTCGCGCGTTGCGCCGGGATTTTATGGCAAGTCTGGCAGACAGCGGCCGCGACCGGGGAGCTGTGATCGCGGATGTGCAAGCCAGCCTTGATGCGTTGCGGGCCACGCCCTTCGATCCCGCTGCATTTGCCAATGCCATGGCGGACCAATCGGCCCGCCGTTTGCAACGCGAAGAGGTGGGCCGCCGTCTATTGGCCGACCGGATCGCAGCGATGAGCGATGCAGACCGAGCGGCGTATGCCGATCGGATCGAAAAGCGGTTGGCCAATTTCTCAGAGCGCCTACGGCGCTGACCGGTCTTACAATGCGTGACGGTCAATGCTGTGCGCGTTGCGCGTGGGCATCTGTTGCGCGTCTTGTGAGGTTGCGAGTTGGATGCGATTGCGTCCATCGCGCTTGGCCCCGAACAGGGCATTGTCGGCAGCGCGCACCAGATCCTTGGTCAACAAACGGTCCATCCGGCGCGCATAGGCGACCCCGATGCTGATCGTGGCGCGGACATGGGTGCCGTCCTCGATGGCTTTGGGTGTGCGGGCCACGGCATTGCGCAACCGCAACGCGACGCTGCGCGCCTGCGCAGGGCCAACGTCGGGGAGAACGATAAGGAATTCCTCACCGCCGTAGCGGGCCAAGAAATCTCCGTCCCGCAGATTGTCCTTCAGCAGTGCTGAAATATGGGCAAGGATTTCGTCACCGGCGGGATGGCCATGATTGTCATTGATCGCCTTGAAGTGGTCGATATCCGCCAGCAACAGCGCAAGTGGACGAGGATGCTCAAGAAGGGCCCTGTCTGTCTTGGCCAGATAGGCTTCCATCGCGGCACGGTTGTTCAGCTTTGTCACAGGATCAGTATAGGCCTTTTCGCCCAGTTCGGTCGCGGTTTTGCGGGCGCGGTCCGCGTCATGCTTGCGCCGGGCCAATTGCCGGAGACGGAGCGCCAGTTCCGTGGCCGAGACCAACAGCGGGGCCTGATCATGCGCACCCAGATCAAGCGGAGACGCCCCGGCCATTTGCCTGTCGGTCAGAAACAGGATGCGGCTGTGGCGGCTGTTGGGGTGGGATTGCAACGTGCCCAACAGGTCGCGCGTGTCCGTGCCGTGATCGGTCTCGTACAGAACGTGGATGTCGGTGTCCGTTTCTTGCTGACGGCGTGCATTTTGGGGATTTGTCAGGTGGATTTCGAAACCGGTATCTTCAGCGATTGCGGGAATATAGCGGGCAAGGTCCGAGGACGCGTTCGGGACCACGAAGGTCACAACCGTTTTGGGCATGAAATCGGGTACGGGTTCGGCCAGACCGGGAGAAGAGACGGTGTTGCCGTGCTGCACTGTGTCTTCTGCGGTTTGCCTGATCCGCATGAAATTACGCAGTCTCGCCCGAAGGTCTGCCGGGTCTGACTGATGGTCGATCACATCATGTGCCCCGGCAATCAGGGCGCTGATCCGGGCTGAATGGTTTTCGCGGGCGACCGCAACCACGATGGTGGTCAACTGGGTTTTGTTGTGCGCCCGCAAGGTTTTGCAGAAGTTTCGAAGGCGCAAGCCCGGCAAGTCGTCGGCGATGATGACGACGTCCGGCGCATCCTCGCGGATTTTCAGCAACCCTTCAGCCTGCGTTTCGGCCAGATCGACGGCATAGGCTGAGGTATCCAACTGCGCGCGCAAGTGAATGCGGCGGTTGGACAGGGCATCTATGATCAGGACATGACCGGACACGAAAACTCCGAACGGGTGACGTCTGTTAAGACTTTGATCACCAATTCATTGCCGCTATTGGTTAAAAAAGAGTTTGGGAAATGATTAAAAATGACACTTTCTCAAAGTGGCGCAGAACAGATAGCGTTGGAAGCCATTGTTTGGCTGGCTGGAAATGATGAGCTTTTGCCAGTTTTCATGGGCTCAACCGGGGCGGATGAGGCTGCGTTTCGGGATGGGCTTGGAAACACCGAATTTCAGGCATCGGTTCTAGATTTTCTCATGATGGACGACGCGTGGGTTATCGCGTTTTGTGACACCAAGGGTATTCCTTATGACCGCTTGATGCAGGCGCGGGCGGCGTTGCCGGGTGGTCAGCAGGTGCATTGGACATGATCCGCCGCCAGATCGACGCGATTGTGTTCGACAAGGACGGCACCTTGTTCGATTTTGGCGCAACCTGGAACGTCTGGGCGTCCAACCTGTTATTGCGATTGGCCAAAGGCGACAGGTCGCACGCCGCCGCACTGGGCGCGCGGATCGCCTATGATTTGGACCGCCAGACTTTTTCCCCGGACAGTTGCGCTATTGCCGGAACACCGGATGACATTGTCGAGGCGCTGCTTCCCGCAGTTCCGCATTTGACCCGGACAGAGCTTGTCGGGTTGATCAATGACGAAGCCGAATCCGCGCCCATGCGCGAGGCTGTGCCACTTGCGCCCTTGATGGACCGCTTTCTGGCGCAGGGCCTGCGGCTTGGGGTAGTCACGAATGATGCAGAACGTCCGGCGCTGGCGCATCTTGAAACTGCCGGGGTTCTCGGGCGGTTTGACTTTTTCGCGGGATCGGACAGCGGGTTTGGAGCCAAACCGGCGCCCGGGCAGTTGCATGCTTTTTGCGCGGCAACAGGCGTTGCGCCGGACCGCGCGGTGATGGTGGGCGACAGCACCCATGATCTGATCGCCGGTCGGGCCGCAGGCATGTGGACGGTTGCGGTTTTGACTGGCATCGCCAAGGCCGAAGTGCTTGCGCCCCATGCGGATGTGGTGCTGCCCGATATCGGGCATTTGCCCGACTGGCTTGGGTTCGACGATCTTGCATCAGTGCCCAAAAGCGACGGGAACAGTCGTGTTCCGGCAGGATAACACGTCGATGTGAGGCCTAGCTAAAGGGGCAACACAGGAGACGTTCCATGACCGAAGCCATCACACGCAAACGCCGCAGCGGAGGTCGCTCTGGTCATGCCGTGCGACGTGGATCGTCCGTGATCGAACAGCTTCCTTGGTCGCTTCCTGTCAACATTGATCGCCCGACCGAACCACTCAGCCAAGAGGGGGTGCAGCGCATCCACGACACGGCGATGGTGATTCTCGAAGAGCTGGGGATCGAGTTTCTGAACCCCAAGGCGGTGCAGATCCTGGGCGACGCGGGCTGTACAGTGACGGGCGAAAACGTCCGGATGGACAGGGATTTCGTTATGGAATGGGTGGGCAAGGCCCCGCCGTCCTTTACGATCACGCCGCGCAACCCGGCGCGCCAGATCACCGTTGGTGACGGGCATATCCTTTTTGGCAACGTGTCGTCACCGCCGAACTACTGGGACATGGAGGTCGGTCGCAAGGTGCCCGGCACCCGCGAGATGTGCCGCAATTTCCTTAAGTTGTCGCAATATTTCAACTGCATCCATTTCGTTGGTGGTTACCCGGTTGAACCCGTCGATGTGCATGCCAGCGTCCGGCATCTGGATGTGCTCTATGACAAGCTCACGCTGACGGACAAGGTTGCCCATGCCTATTCGCTGGGCAAGGAGCGCGTCGAGGACGTGATGGAGATGGTGCGCATTGCGGGTGGATTGAGCCACGAAGAATTCGAGGCCACGCCCCGGATGTATACGAACATCAACTCGACCTCACCGTTGAAGCATGACTATCCGATGATGGACGGCTGGATGCGCTGTGCCGCGCGCGGTCAGGGCTGTATTGTCACGCCGTTCACGCTGGCCGGGGCCATGGCTCCTGTGACAATGGCGGGGGCGGTTGCGCAATCGCTGGCCGAAGGGCTTAGCGCGATTGTGCTGGCCCAGATCATCCGTCCCGGCGCGCCCTGCGCCATTGGCACCTTCACATCAAATGTGGATATGAAATCCGGCGCGCCCGCCTTTGGCACACCCGAATACATGCGCGCGACGCAGATGACCGGCCAGATGGCGCGGTTCTATGGTCTGCCGCTGCGGTCGTCGGGGGTCTGTGCAGCGAACGTGCCGGACGGTCAGGCGATGTGGGAAACCGAACACAGTCTGTGGGCGGCGATCCAGTCCGGCACGAACTTGGTGTACCATGCGGCAGGGTGGCTTGAGGGGGGACTGATCGCCAGCCCCGAAAAGTTCGTCATGGATTGCGAGGTGATCCAGCAGATGATCCGTTATATGGATCCCGCGATCTGTGATGTGAGCGATGATGGTCTGGGCCTTGAAGCCATCCGCGAAGTGGGCAGCAATGGCCACTTCTTTGGCACCAAGCACACTCAGGAACGCTATACGACCGCATTCTACCAGCCGTTCTTGTCGGATTGGAAAAACTACGAGGCCTGGGAGGCTGCCGGGAGCGTCTGGACCGCCGAACGCGCGCATGTGGTGTACAAAGCGATCCTTGAAGAATTCGAAGCGCCGCCGATGGATGCAGCCATTCACGAAGAGCTGGCTGATTTCGTCGCGCGCCGCAAAGCCGAAGGCGGGGCACCGACAGATTTCTAAACTTTGACAGGTTTGCCGATTGTTAAGGTCGTCATGCCAATCTGCGCGGTGAAGCAAAGGCGCAGAACATGCATGGTTTGATTTTTCGGACGGTTGAGGCGTTCATCTCGGATGGGTTTGGGGCGGATGTCTGGGCAAAGGCTGTGGCTTTGGCCGAACTGGATGTCACCTCGTTCGAGGCGATGCTGCAATATGATGCGGCCTACTTTCCAATGCTGTTGAGCGGTTGCGCGCAGGTGCTTGATCGGTCTGAGGCTGTTATTCTTGAAGACGTCGGCACCTATCTGATCACGCATCAGAATCACGCATCGGTTCGCCGCCTCATGCGATTCGGCGGTGATACCTTTTCCGAATTGATGCATGCGTTGGATGATCTTCCCGGGCGCACCCGTTTGGCTGTGTCCGGTTTAGATCTTCCGCAAATCTGCGTGCGCGAACCCATCCCCCACCACTTTACGATACAATGTCAGGGACGGCCTGTTGGCTTTGGGCATGTTCTTGTCGGGTTGCTGCGGGCGATGGCGGATGATTACGGCACGCTTGCGGTGCTGGATCACCAAGGCATCCGTGACGGCGCAGAGATCATTGATGTCCGGGTGGTTGAGGCATTTTTTGCCGAGGATCGGGGGTTTTCACTGGCCGATGCAGGCAGGGGTGAAACGCCATGATCCCGGCATTGACCCTTTTGGGGCTGCTGCGCCCGTTGCATGTCTGCGTCGGCATGACCGGGCATATCGGTCAGGTTGGGGTCAGCGTTGCAAAACTGGGCGCAGGGTGTCTGACCGGGACGCGGTTTCTCGAAACCTTCGAAATCCTGCGGCCCGCTCAGCCGTCCGACATGGGCGGCCTGCGTGCCTTGGCGGGACAGGTTCTCAAACTTAGGTTGCGGGCAGAGCCGGGTATCATCTTGCGGGGGCTGGTGGTCGACGACCAAGCGGGCGGCGTGATCGTGGATATGTCCTTTGGCATTGCGGTGGTGGATGCCGTGCAGCATTTTGGTCTGACCGCCCGCGATTTTGCCCCCAGCGATCTGGCGGTTGAGCTTTTGTTCCTGCAAGAAGCGAAATCAAGTGCGATGGCCGCGTCTTTCAGCCTGAATTCCCGGTTGAACGGCGCGCGACTTGCGGCGGAAACCGAAGCCATGACCGATGGCCTGACGGGGCTGCACAACCGCCGAGCGCTGGAAAGTGCAATGGCGCGCCTTGGCCAATCGGATACCGAATATGCTGTGCTCAACTTGGATCTGGATCGGTTCAAACAGGTGAATGACACAATGGGTCATGCCGTTGGGGACGCGGTGCTGCTGCGTGTGGCGACAGCTATGCGCGCGCAGACCCGGCAAGACGATCTTTTGGTCCGTGCGGGAGGCGATGAATTCGTGATTGTCTGTCCGGGTCTTGATGATCGGACGCGCCTGAATGATCTCTCGGCGTCTTTGATCCAAGCCGTGTCAGCCCCCATGCAGATCGATGGACAGGATGTTGCAGTGGGGGCCAGTATCGGTATTGCGGTTTCCCAATCCGAGGCGCGCGTTGACCCCGAAACCCTGATCGCCCGCGCGGATGTGGCGCTTTACGCGGCCAAACGGTCTGGGCGCGGGCAACATGTGTTCTGGTCCCCGGCGATGGGGCAGAGCTTGTCCGAGCTCGAATTGCCCGAAGCGACGACGCAAGCCTAGGGATCGACGGCTCTTGAAACCCAAAGACCCGTGGCGCAAGGTTGCTGGCATGGGCTTTGTTCTCCGCCTCGTTTTGCTTTTGAACCTGTCTGCCGTCACCATGATCGCAGAGCCCCTGTATGCGCAGGCCACGGATCAACCCACTGGTCCCATCACTGTTGATGACAGTGCGGACCAAGACGCGGCCATTGCGCGGCGCATCCGCGAAATCCTGACCGAACTGGACGGTTATGAAGATGTCACAGTCACTGTCAATTCGGGCATCGTGACCCTGCAGGGCACCGCGCTTGATGGCGCGGCGTTGACCCGCCTGAACGAGATTTCGGGACGGGTGCAAGGTGTCGTGACCATTCAGAACGATGTGCAGGAAACCACCGATGTTGTAAGGCGTCTGGATCCGGCCATTGAACGGTTTCGGACCCGATCTGAACAGCTCATCAATTATCTGCCTTTGGCCGGCATAGGTATTGCAGCCTTCGCGCTGGTGGTAGCGGTTGGATATCTGATCGCTGGGCTGCGTCGCCCTTGGGACAGGCTTGCGCCGAATGCGTTCATTGCCGACATCTACCGTCAGGTGATCCGCATTGCGTTCATCCTGGGCGGGCTGGTGATTGCGCTTGATATTCTTGGGGCTGCCGCGCTGTTGTCGACCATCCTTGGCGCGGCCGGGATCATCGGCCTCGCCATCGGGTTTGCGGTGCGCGACACGGTCGAAAATTTTATCGCGTCGATCATGCTGTCGATTCGCCAGCCCTTTCGCCCGAATGATCAGGTCGAGATTGAGGGGGATATCGGCAAGGTCATTCGCCTGACCAGCCGCGCGACAATCCTGTTGAGCTTTGACGGGAATCACATTCGCATCCCAAATTCGACTGTCTTCAAAAGCCGGATCGTTAATTACACGCGCAATGACGAACGCCGCTTCGTGATCAGCCTTGGTGTGGCCTATGATACGGACTTTGCCCGCGCGCAGGATCTTGCTCTGCAAACCGTGTCGTCGCTGCCCTTTGTGATCCACGAACCGGCGCCGGCGGTGTGGATCGAAACACTGGGTGACAGCGCTGTGATCCTTCAGGTCGCGGGCTGGATCAGACAGCATGAAACCTCATATCTTAAAGCGCGCAGCGAGGCGTGGCGACTGTGTATGGCAGCGTTTGATCAGGCGGGTATTGTCATGCCGGAAACCACTTTGCGCGTTGTCGGGGTCGGTGATGGTGCCATCGCGCCCGTGCCAGAGCTCAGCGAAGTTCCTGCTGTTCAAACAGCAAGATTGGATGCGGCAGCGGTGGCTGCCGTTGCGGCATCCGTGGGCGATGTTGAGGCCGCGATGGACAAGGAATTGGAGCGCATCGTGGCCACCGAACGGGCCGAAAAACAGGGGAATGATCTTCTCAAGAAAGATGCCTTGGAAGAGTGAGTGATTTTTCGGTTTTAGGGGTCTTGATCCCGCCACCGTAGCGGCGTAGACAGCGCCCCACAGTTGGGGTGTAGCCAAGTGGTAAGGCAACGGTTTTTGGTACCGTGTACCGTAGGTTCGAATCCTACCACCCCAGCCAGTTTTCATAAAATGACCAAAGTTTCTTGAAACGCCTTCGGTCGATCAACCGGCTCGCCTGGATATGGCGTTTTTGGCCAAGCCACCTGGGACTGGGCGGCAATGATGTCTTGAGATGTCACGCCAGGGGTTAAACCCGCGCAGTCGGTCAGCCCCGCAGCACCGTGATCCGCGCGCGCAGTCCGGTTCTCCCGTTTTCAAAACTCAGGCTGCCGCCGTGTAGGGCGGCGATGGTGGCAACGATAGACAGGCCAAGGCCATGCCCGTTGATATAGCTGGTGTTTTCGCCCCGCTCGAACGGCGCGATCAGGGCATCGATGTCTTCTGCTGATGTCTCTGATCCATCGTCCTCAATGATGATTGTCGCCGTGCGCGCGTCGGTTTCAAGCTCAAGTCGCGCGCTACGTCCGTATTTCAGTGCGTTGTCGATCAGGTTCGTGATGGCCCGTTCCAGCGCAATTGGCCGACCGTTGATGATGATCTGGCGTCCCGCCGCAACCACGCTTTGGCCGGGCCGGGAGATGAACAGCGACCGCCCGCCCTGAACGACCACGTCTTTTTGTGGGGTCAGGGATACAGGTTCGCTGACATCCTGATAGTCTGATACGATCGTTTCGACGAGCGCGTTCAGTGACAGTTTTCGAGGCGCTTCGGCGTTCATTTCGGTGCGGGTATAGGTCAGCGCACTTTCAATGATTCCGGTCATGGAATCGATGTCGGATTCAAGCTTTTTGCGCAGGGTTTCATCCTGAATCAGCGCAGTGCGCAGCCGGAGCCGTGTGGCGGGGGTGCCAAGGTCGTGGCTCACGCTGGATAGGACCGCAGCGCGATTGGCGAGCTGCGTGCGTTCGGCCTCAAGAAACGCATTGAGCGATGCCACGATATCGCGCAATTCTCTCGGCCCCGTCGCCTCATAACTGTCCGGGCCCCCAAAGCGGCGGTTGCTGAACGCCTGTGCGAAGGTGTCAAAGGCCTGCGTGGTGTTGCCGATATGGGTGACCAACGCGCCGACCGCGATCAGGGCAAGCAGAACCGCGATCAGCCGCAGGTCATGGGGGGCGGCATCGCAGCCCCAAACGACGCTCCCATCTATGCGCTGCCACGGCCCATCGCCATATCGGGCGAACAGCACCGGATCGCTGCAATAGGTGGCGAACAGCCGGGTCAACGCTGCAAGCTGCGCTGACGCGCTGGGCACTTTGTCGGCCTCAATATCCGCCACCGGATAGCGCAGAACATCCGACACCGCGCCGAGGCGCAAACCGCTTTCGGTGCCTTGCAGCGACAGCACGGTCACGTAGGCGGGGTGCGGCGTGTTGGAAATCCGTTCGAATTTTCCGCTTTCCGCCAAGACTGCATCTGGTTCTGAGACCGGGCGGATGGTGATGCCGGGGTAGGTGGTCTGCCCGGTGCGCAAAGCCTCGTAGGTCATCAGACCGGCGTTTTGCGCGTTAGCAAGGTGAGTTGCCCACGATTTGGACGCCTGAAACCAAACCGCTGTGCACAGTGCGCTTGTGACCATAGCAATGGCCACCCAGACCAAGGCCAGTGTGCGCAGCCGGATCGCACGCATCATCCTCCGTCCTCTGCTTTCACGTCGGCGGCAAAAACATAACCGACGCCGCGTTCGGTGCGGATCATTTCGGGCGATTTGGGGTCAGGTTCGATCTTGGAGCGAAGCCGCCCGACCAGCACGTCAATGGCGCGACCTGTTGCGTCGGGTTGATCCTGATCGCCGGTAACATCAAGGGCGGTGGCGATTTCCTGTCGGGTCAGTGGGATGTGTGGGTTGGCCAGCAACACCTTCAACAGCGCGGTCTCGCGGCGGGACAGCGACACCTGATAGCCGTCCGGGGATCGCACTTCGTCTTGTTTGCCATCATAGACCCAACCGCCAAAGGTGAAGGTCTGAATCCTGCGTCGGTATATCAGCGATGAGGACCTCCGCGCCCGGGACAGCACCGCCCGCACCCGTGCGAGCAGCAATTCGGGATTGAACGGCTTGGCCACGTAATCGTCCGCGCCAGTCTCGTATCCGGCCATGCGCTGATGATCGGCTGACAGGGCAGAGACCATGATGATCGGCACGTCGTGATCGCGTCGCAGGGTTTTGCAAATTTCAAGCCCGCTTTCATCGCCCAGCATGACATCGAGCAAAACAAGGTCAATGCGGGCGTCTTCGAGGTGACGGTGGACCTCGGCCTCGGTTGCGGCGGGTAGGGCGATACAGCCGTTCTGCCGCAGATATTGGCTCATCATCTGACGCATGTCGGGGTCGTCATCGACCACAAGGATTCTTGGAATCGCCACCTGTCGCTCTCTTCCCGTCGCGGCGCATCGCGCTGCTGCCCCGATCCTTGTATGTAACAACAGGAAACGAAATCCCGTCCAGTGTAACAGCGTGTAACGAGAGTGTGAAAAATCTGCATCCGGTTTTGGAAAACCCGCCATGACGTGATTGCAATGCTCAGGCCAGTTTCGTCAAACATGTACACCTGATGTCCAAAGTGGCACAGAGTTTGGGAGGACTATACACATGAAATCCGTATTTTTTGGCGCTGTCTCCGCCACCGCACTTATCGCATCTGTAGGTCACGCAGAGCCTCAGGCAGAAGTTCTGCATTGGTGGACATCCGGCGGTGAGGCCAAATCGGTTGCCGTGCTGCAAGAAGAATTCGCCGCTCAGGGTGGCACATGGACCGATATGCCCGTCGCTGGTGGCGGTGGTGATGCCGCGATGACCGCGTTGCGTGCGCGCGTGCTTTCGGGCAACGCGCCGACGGCTGTGCAACTCAAGGGCCCGGCGATCCAGGAATGGTACGAAGAGGGCGTTCTGGCCGACATTTCAGCCGTGGCCGAAGCGCAGGGCTGGGCCGATGTTCTGCCCGCGTCCATCGCGGGTCACATGCAGTGCGAAGGCACATGGTGTGCAGCCCCTGTGAACGTTCACCGCGTTGACTGGATCTGGGCAAATGCCGACGTGCTTGAAGCCAACGGCATCGAGATGCCCAACACATGGGACGAATTCAACGCCGCTGCTGAAAAGCTTCAAGCTGCTGGTATCATCCCGCTCGCCCATGGTGGTCAGTCTTGGCAGGACGCAACCGTTTTTGAGGCGGTCGCGCTTGGCGTTCTTGGGGCAGACGGGTTCCGCAAGGCATTTGTCGATCTCGACATGGACACGCTCAAATCTGACGAGATGAAAGCCGTCTTTGACCAGATGCGCACCATGCGCGGCTATGTCGATGACAATTTCTCTGGTCGTGACTGGAACCTTGCCACAGCGATGGTCATGAACGGCGAAGCGGCGTTCCAGATCATGGGCGATTGGGCCAAGGGCGAGTTCATGGCCGCGGGCAAAGTGCCGGGCGAAGATTTCCTGTGCGCGTCGGTTCCGGGTGATGGCTTTCTCTACAACGTGGACAGCTTTGCCATGTTCACTGTCGATGGTGACGACAAGAAAGCCGGGCAAGACCTGCTGGCGGAATTGATCGTCGGTCAGAACTTCCAGAAGGTGTTCAACCTCAACAAAGGGTCGATCCCGGCGCGCACCGACGTGTCACTGGACGAGTTCGACAGCTGTGCACACCTGTCCGCCAAGGATATGACGGAAAGCTCGGACAACGGCTCTCTCCTGCCCAGCTATGCCCATGGCATGGCGCTGCGCGGTGCGCAGGCCGGTGCAATCACCGATGTTGTGACGGCACATTTCAACTCTGACATGTCGTCGGACGATGCCGTCAACATGCTGGTCGACGCCGTCACCAACAGCATGTAACCGCAACCTCCCGCCCCAAAGCACCCGCTTGGGGCGGGACTTTCAGGGACAGATCCAATGACCAAGTGGCTTGAAGAAAACATGCCCAAATTGGTACTGGCGCCCTCGTTCATCGCAGTTCTGATCTTTGTCTATGGCTTTATTGTCTGGACCGCCTGGGTCTCTCTGACGCGATCGCGCCTGCTTCCAAGATATGACATCGAAGGCTTTATTCAGTACGATCGGCTGTTTGCGTCCCCGCGTTGGGACACCGCGCTGAACAACCTGTTCATCTTTGGGTTCCTGTTCATCGTGATTGCGATGGTGCTGGGTTTGGTGCTGGCGATCTTGCTGGACCAGAACATCCGCACCGAAGGCGCGTTGCGCACGATCTATCTCTATCCAATGGCGCTTTCCATGATCGTCACGGGTACGGCGTGGAAATGGATTCTCAATCCGGGCCTCGGCATACAGGCCATGGTGCGCGGTTGGGGTTATGAGGACTTTACGTTCGACTGGCTCGTGAACCCGGACATGGCGATCTACACCATTGTTCTGGCCGCGATCTGGCAAAGCTCGGGCTTTGTAATGGCGTTGTTTCTGGCGGGGCTGCGATCTGTCGATGGCGAAATCATCAAAGCCGCGCAAGTCGATGGCATTCCAACATGGCGCATCTACACCGCGATTATCATTCCATCGATGGCCCCAATCTTTCTGTCGGCGTTCATTGTGCTGTCGCACCTTGCCATCAAGAGCTTTGATCTTGTCATCGCGCTCACGGGTGGCGGCCCCGGCTATGCGACGGATTTGCCAGCAACCTACATGTACGCAATGGCGTTTTCGCGCGGCGACATCGGTCAGGCAGCAAGCTCTGCCATGATCATGATGATGGTCGTTTTCACGATTGTCGTGCCGTACCTTTATTCAGAGCTGAGGACAAAAGATGACTGATGTGCCGATGTCACCGTCCCAAGGCCAAAGCCGAACTGGCAAGATCATTCTGCGCTGGGTGCTGTATATTGCGCTTGGTCTGTTTGCCCTGTTTTACCTGATGCCGCTTTTCGTGATGGTTACAACATCGCTGAAAAGCCTTGATGAAATCCGCACGGGCGACCTCATCGCCCTGCCGCGCGCGGTGACGTTTGATGCATGGCGCACGGCGTGGTCGGGGGCCTGTACGGGCGTGCAATGCGAAGGCATGCAGCCCTATTTCTGGAACTCAATGCTGATCGCCATTCCGGGCGTTGCCATATCGACCCTGCTGGGCGCGATGAACGGCTATGTCATTGCCCAGTGGCGGTTTCGCGGGTCCAACATCATCTTTTCGCTGATGCTGTTCGGCTGCTTCATCCCGTTTCAGGTGGTGCTTTTGCCAATGGCGCGGACGCTTGGACTCATGGGGATTGCGGGCACCATTCCGGGGCTGATCTTTGTCCATGTGATCTACGGCATCGGGTTCACGACGCTGTTTTTCCGCAACTACTATGTGTCAATCCCATCGGAACTGACCAAGGCAGCCAAGGTGGACGGGGCAGGGTTTTTCCGGATCTTCTGGTCGATCTTCCTGCCGCTGTCTTTGCCGATCATCGTGGTGACCGTCATTTGGCAGTTCACCCAGATCTGGAACGACTTTTTGTTTGGTGTGTCGTTTAGTCAGGCGGGCACCCAACCCGTGACAGTCGCACTCAACAACATCGTCAACTCGACCACTGGCGTCAAAGAATACAATGTCGATATGGCCGCCGCGATCATCGCCGCCCTGCCGACCCTGTTTGTCTATGTCGTCGCCGGCAAGTATTTCATCCGCGGTCTGACCGCCGGATCCGTGAAAGGATAATCCCATGTCTCCGATCCTGGACATCAAGAACCTCTACAAAAGCTATGGAAGCACGGAGATTCTCAAGGACATCAACGTGTCGATCGAACCGGGCGATTTTCTTGTGCTTGTCGGCCCGTCGGGCTGCGGCAAGTCCACGCTTTTGAACTGCATCGCCGGGCTTGAACCGATCACCGGCGGGGCCATCAGCATTGGCGGCAAGGACATGACCCAAGTCAGCCCAAAGGACCGCGACATTGCGATGGTGTTCCAGTCCTACGCTTTGTATCCGACCATGACCGTTGCCAAGAACATCACCTTTGGCATGAAGGTGCGGGGAGTGGATCAGGCCACGCAGGACCGCAAGCTGGCGCAGGTGGCGGCGCAGTTGCAGATCGAAGCATTGCTCAACCGGCGTCCGGGGCAGTTGTCCGGGGGTCAGCGGCAGCGCGTTGCGATGGGCCGGGCGCTGGTGCGTGATCCCAAGCTGTTTCTTTTTGACGAACCGCTGTCCAACCTAGATGCCAAACTGCGGGTCGAAATGCGGACCGAGATCAAAGCCCTGCACCAGAACCTTGGCGCGTCGATGGTTTATGTGACCCACGACCAGATCGAGGCGATGACACTGGCCACCAAGATCGTCGTGATGAAGGGCGGTGTGATCCAGCAGATCGGATCTCCGGCAGAGATTTATAACCGCCCAGCGAACCTGTTTGTGGCCGATTTCATGGGCAGCCCTGCGATGAACCTGATCCCGGCCAAAGCACATCGCGCTGCCGAAGGCACCCGGATCGAGATTTCCCGTAAATCAGGTGATCCCATTGTTTTGACCGACATCAACAATCGCGATCTGCCCGAAGACGTGATCCTTGGTGTACGCCCCGAAGACATTGCTGATCCCGAATTGCGCGGGTCCGACGCGACGCAAGCGGCCGATTTCATGATCGACATTGTCGAACCTGCGGGCGCCGACACGTTTGCTGTGATGCAGTTGGGCGGCAAACACGTCACCGCGCGTTTGCATTCAGAAACCACAGCCCGCGCCGGTGAGCAAAAGCGCCTGTCCTTTGATCTGGGAAAGGTGTCGTATTTCGCACCCGAAACCGGGCTGCGGCTAAACTGAGCAAGGCCGGGTGGTCAGTCTTTGATTGACCACCCGGATGCGCGGACCTTGTCCGTGTGCGTCCCAAGCGATGGGGCTGTGCGGTCAAGCGCAAGGTTTGACGCGCTGAAGGTAATGGGGGTGCGGACACCGGGCACACCTTGGGGGGCGATCTTCATCTCGCGGTGAATGATTTGCGGATCGTCAAAGACCTCTCCGACCGTGTTGATTGGCGAGGATGGCACCTTGACCGTCTTGAGCGCATCCAGCAGTCCCGCCTTGGTCCATTTTGCCGTTTCTGCCTTGAGGATCGGCACCAGTGTATCGCGGTGCTTCACCCGGCTAGCGTTGATCAGGTAGTCGGTGTGTTCGGCAAGATCGGCGCGGCCTAGCACGCCACACAGGCGCTGATACTGGCCGTCATTGCCGGACGCGATGATGATATCGCCGTCCGAGACCGGGAACACTTCGTAGGGCACGATATTGGGGTGCTGATTGCCCATGCGGTTGGGCGACTGACCCGTCGCAAGGAAGTTCATCGCTTGGTTGGCAAGACTGCCTGTGCCCGCATCCAGCAGGCTCATGTCGATATGTTGCCCTTGGCCGGTCGTTTCTCGCACCCGCAGCGCCGCCTGAATGGCGATCACCGAATAAAGGCCGGTATAGACATCCGTCACCGCGACGCCCACCTTTTGCGGCTCTCCTTTAGGGTCGCCGGTGATCGACATGAGACCGGACATGCCTTGGATCAGGTAGTCATAGCCTGCGCGTTCGGCATAGGGGCCGGTTTGGCCAAAGCCGGTGATCGAACAATAGACGAGTCCGGGATTGATGGCGTTCAGGCTGTCATAATCCAAACCGTATTTGGCCAGTCCTCCGACCTTGAAGTTTTCGATAAGCACATCCGCCTCTCGCGCCAGCTTCAGCACAAAGGCGCGTCCGTCCTCGGTCGTCAGGTCAGCCGTGACCGAATATTTGCCCCGGTTGCAGCTGTAGAAATACGCGGCCGTGGGTGTATCTTCGCCCTCGCGTTCAATGAATGGCGGCCCCCAAGTGCGCGTGTCGTCGCCCTTGGGGCTTTCCACCTTGATGACCGTGGCCCCCAGATCGGTCAAGGTTTGGCCAACGATCGGCCCGGCAAGGATGCGGGCCAATTCGAGGACTTTCAGACCTTCCAGCGGCGCTGCCATCAGAAGAACGCCTGCAACCCTGTTTGTGCGCGGCCAAGGATGAGGGCGTGCACATCATGCGTGCCTTCATATGTGTTGACCGTTTCAAGGTTCTGCGCATGGCGCATGACGTGATATTCCGCCATGATGCCATTGCCTCCATGCATGTCGCGGGCATGGCGCGCGATCTCCAAGGCCTTGCCACAATTGTTGCGCTTGATCAGGCTGATCGCCTCGGGCGCGGCGGTGCCCGCATCCAGCATCCGACCGACCTGCAACGCAGCGTGCAGGCCCAGCGTGATCTCTGTCTGCATGTCGGCCAGTTTCTTTTGGAAAAGCTGCGTCTGTGCCAAAGGCTTGCCAAACTGCACGCGGTCCAAGCCGTAGGACCGTGCGCGATGCCAGCTGTCTTCGGCGGCGCCCATCACACCCCATGCGATGCCATAGCGCGCGCGGTTCAGACACCCGAACGGCCCCTTGAGGCCCTCGACATCCGGCAGCAGCGCATCTTCGCCGACCTCGACATCCTTCATCACGATCTCGCCGGTGATCGACGCACGCAGCGACAGCTTGCCGTTGATCTTGGGCGCGGACAGGCCCTTCATGCCCTTCTCAAGCACGAAGCCCTTGATCTTGCCGCCATGTGCGTCGGACTTGGCCCAGACGACGAACACATCCGCAATCGGGCTGTTCGAGATCCACATCTTCGCACCGTTAAGGACATAGCCACCGTCGGTCTTCTTGGCGACGGTCTTCATGCCCGCAGGGTCGGACCCGGCCTCTGGTTCTGTCAGGCCGAAACATCCGATCAGCGTGCCAGCCGCGAGACCGGGCAGATATTTCTTGCGCTGCTCATCTGTGCCGTAGGCATGGATCGGGTACATCACCAAAGAGCTTTGAACGCTCATCATCGACCGATAGCCGCTGTCGATCCGCTCCACCTCGCGGGCGACAAGGCCATAGCTGACATAGTTCGCGCCCAAGCCGCCGAATTCCTCGGGAATGGTCACACCCAGCAGACCCATTTCGCCCATCTCGGCGAATATCTCGGGGGCGACGCCTTCGTTCAGGTACATATCGGACACGCGTGGCAACAGCTTGTCCGTTGCATAAGCCGCCGCACTGTCGGCGATCATCCGCTCTTCTTCGGTCAGTGAGGCGCGCAAGCCCAGCGGGTCTTCCCAGTCGAATTTGGCAAGTGAGGGTCCGTGACCCGCATGTGTCGCATCAAGCATGTCCATTGTCCTCTTTCATGTCATTGGCCGCAGCCGTTCCGGCGATACGCCCGAGCACCGTTGCTGCCAGAAGTCCGTTCCCAGACAGATACCCGCTATCGCCGGAACCTGAAACACCCACCGCCGCACCGCCCGCCGCGAAAAGGTTTGGAAACACGCCCCCCGCCTTGCGGTACACGCGCGCCTCTTGGTTGATCATCAGCCCACCTTGCGTGTGAAACAAGGCTCCGGTCACCTTTACCGCACAATATGGCGGTTTGAGCGGTTCGCCAAGGAAGCTGCGTCCAAAAGTGTCAGGCCCGTCCGTCGGAATGTCGGCCAGCGTTCTGATCAGTGCGTCTTCCGGAAGGGCCGTGACCTCGGCCATCTCTGCCAAAGTCGCGGCGCTTCGGATCGCGCCGATCGCTTCGGCGTCCTTGAAGTCCTGAAACTGTCGCGCAATCCCGGCGATGCGGCTGTCAAATATCGTCCAAGCCACGCCTTCGGGCTGTGCCAGCACCGCGCGGGCGGCTTCTGAATAGCCTTGGCTTTCGTCCCAGAACCGCTCTCCGCGCAGGTTCACTTGAACGCCGCCTTGAGTGATCACCGCCCAGGTGATCAGGATGCCTTGCGGATATGCGACATTGCCATGGCCCTGATAGGCGCCCAGATGCAGCGTCTCGGCCCCAAGCGCATTGCCCCAGGTCACCGCGTCGCCCTGATTATAGTCGTGTCCGAACCAGACCGCGTTTTCAATCTCGGGCATGAATTTGCGCACCATGTCGCGGTTGCCGCCATACCCGTTGCAGGCCAAAACCAGTGCGCCGCATCCGATATCTTCGGTCCCGGTCGGACCGTCCAGTCGCACGCCTTGGATGATATTGCCGTTTACAAACAGCGCAGTGGCGCGGCGGTTGCAGATGATGTCGATGCCCTGCGCTTCGCAGGCGGTTCGCAGCCGGTCGATCAATTCACGACCCGCGCGGGTTGGAAGACCGTGCATGCGGCGGCGCGAATGGCCGGGATAGTCGAAATCCGTCACCACCGAGAATGGCAGGTCAAACCTGTCCGCCAGCCATTCAATGACAGGGCCAGAGGCGCTGGCCAGCAGATCAACAAGGTCTTGCGGGTTTTCCCCCTTGGCCTTTTTTTGGATGTCGTTGGCAAACAGGTCGGTGCGGTCCTCAATCCCGGCGTCGCGCTGAAACCGGGTGCCTGCGGCGGGTATCAGACCGGCGGACAAAGCGGTTGATCCCGAAGGCGTTGCATCCGCCTCGATCACAAGAACGTCCGCCCCGGCATCCGTCGCGGCGAGTGCGGCCACCAAACCGCACGCCCCTGCGCCGACGATGAGGACCGGCACGTTCAGATCGAAACCAGATACAGGAGGCGTCAGGACTGACATGGCTTAGTCGTTCCCACCATTTTCATACCGCTTGCCAGTTGCGAGCATCGCGTCTGTGCCAAGGCGTGTGTTCAGCCCTTTAAAATCAAACATCTGTTCGGCGAAGGGGCGGTTGCTGCCATTGGTCTTGAGGCTGGCATAATAGTCCTCGGCGGTGCGGGCGAGGGCGCGCACGATACCGCCGGGGAAGATCACGATTGAAAAGCCCATCGCTTCCAGGTCCGAGGCGTTCTGGATCGGTGTGGCACCACCTTCGACCATGTTGGCAAGCAGTGGCACGCGACCCTTGAAGCGATCCGTCACTGTCTTCATTTCGTCCACCGACCGCAGCGCCTCGACAAAGAGCGCGTCTGCCCCCGCCTCGACATAAGCCTCGGCCCGGTCGATCGCGGCGTCAAAGCCCTCCACTGCGACGGCGTCGGTGCGGGCGACGATCAGCGTGTCATCGCTGGCACGCGCATCGGCCATCGCGGCGATCTTGCCGACCATTTCCGCCGTTGGAATGATGGATTTGTCCGCCAGATGGCCGCAGCGTTTTGGATAGGTCTGGTCCTCGATCTGCAAGGCATTTGCGCCCGCGCGTTCATACATCCGCATCGTGCGCTGCGCGTTCAGGGCGTTGCCAAAGCCAGTATCGGCGTCGATGATGACGGGCAGGTCCACGCAGTCGCGGATCAGGGCCATCGTATCGGTCATCTCGCTGACTGAAGTCAGGCCAATATCGGGGCGACCAAGGCGCGTGTAAGCCACCGCTGCGCCACTGAGATAAATCGCCTCAAACCCGGCTTGCGCGGCAAGCGTTGCAGTCAGTGCGTCATAGACGCCGGGCGCTACAAGGATTTGATCGGCGGCAAGCCGCGATTTCAGGGTCATGCCAGCATATCCAGCATCTCGGCGCAGGTCACATTCGGGCAGACGGATGCAAGCGACAGCAGTGTGGCATCATGCACCTCTTGTTTGAAAGCCGCGCAGCCATCGGACAGCAAAACGGTATGCAGGTTGCGCAAATGGGCGTCGCGGGCGGTGCTGGCGACCCCACCATTGGTGACGATCCCGCCGATGATGAGCGTGTCGATATCCAGCGCGCGCAGAATGTATTCTAGCCGCGTCTGGTAAAGCGCGGAATACGCCACCTTTTCAATCGTGTAATCTGCGGGCGCCAGCGTATCGACAAGGCTGTGGCCAAACTTGCCCGGCGCAAAGTCGCCTTTGCCTAGGAAGGGGCGCAGCTCTTTCAGATGTGGTGCGATCAGCGGTTCGTCATTTGGTCCGGGCACCAGCGTAAACTGGGCGCTAATGTAAGTGCCGCCCTTGGCACGCAGAGCGTCAGCCACGGGTTTGATCCGGGCGGGCAGGGCCGTGATTGCTGCTGCCGTTTGGCCAGCACGGCCATAGGCCCCGTCGGGGTGCAGAAAGTCGTTTTGCAGGTCGATGGTCAGAAGCGCCATGCGCGTCGGGTCGATTTTATGCGCCATGTCTCAGTCCTCGTCCCGTGTGATGATCGTGTTGCCGGAGGTGTCCACCTTTGCCGTCAGGCCGGGGTCCACAAGAACGGTTGTGTCGGGTTGAACAAGGATCGCGGGGCCTTTGATTTCGGCACCGACCGGCAAGTCCAACCGATTGTAGATCATGGTTTCAAACCATGCATCGCCGAAATGCACCTTGCGCGTTCCTGTGTGCGCCGCTTCGACCGTGCCGCCTTTGGGAGCAAGTGTGGTGAGGTCAAATTTGGGACGACGCCCGATGACGGCGGTGCGCAGGTTCATCACCCGGCGCGTGCCGTTCTTGAGCAGGCGTCCATATGTGGCCTGATAGCCGGCATCGAACGCTGCCTCGACCTCTTCGATGGTGGGCGCTTTGACCGCGGTGCCGTCGAGCGTGATTGGCAAGGGCACGGCGACCGTATGGGTCTGGCCCACATAGGCCATGTCCAGTTCCACCACGATATCGCGTGCATCGAACCGGGTTTGCGCGGCATTGAGCAGCGCCATTCCGTCGTCGATATGCTTTTGCAATACGCTGCGAAGCGCGTCCGTGTCCAAAGTTGCGGTCAGCGTGTTGATCGTCTGTACAAAGTCCTGGCGCATATCGGCAATCACACAACCCATCGCGCTGGTCACACCAGGATAGCGCGGGACAATCGCGCTGCCGATGCCGACCTCGTTCAGAATTGCGCCGGTGTGCAAAGCACCGCCGCCGCCGAAGGGCATGAAGGCAAAGCGTTTCGGATCAAACCCGCGTTCGATGCTGACCAGACGGATCGCGCCCGCCATGCGCGAATTAGCTATCCGCAGGATCGCCTCGGCGGCCTCGACCGTGCTGAGGTTCAGCTTCTGCCCAACATGCAGGTCGATCGCCTTGGCTGCTGCCTCCACGTCCAGTCGGTCCAGCTTGCCTCCGATTGGATTTTCGGGGTCGATCCGGCCCAGGACGACATTGGCGTCGGTCACTGTAGGGCGGTCATTGCCCTGACCATAGGCCACCGGGCCGGGTGTTGACCCCGCGCTTTCGGGGCCGATGTTGAGCAACCCGCCCTTGTCGACCCACGCGATAGACCCGCCGCCTGCGCCAATGGTCGTGATCTCGATCATCGGGTTGCGGACCACCATGCCGAAGTCGATGGAGGTTTGCGGCGACAGCATGGACTGCCCCTGGGCGATCAGTGCCACGTCAAAGCTGGTGCCACCCATATCGCCCGTGATGACGTTGTCGAACCCGGCGGTCGCGGCGATATGCCCGGCGGCGATCACGCCCGCGGCGGGGCCGGAGAGCGCCGTGCGAATGGGCAGGCGGCAGGCCGTTTCGGTGCCCATCACGCCGCCATTGGATTGCACGATCATGAATTCGCCGGTGAACCCGCCTTTGGTCAGGGCTTGGTCTAGCCGGGTGATGTAACCCGACACTTCTGGTTGAAGATAGGCGTTGAGCGCGGTGGTCGAAAAGCGTTCGAATTCGCGGATTTCGGGCAGGATTTCCGAGGAACAACTGACGTGATCATTGGGCCACATGCCACGGACGGCGGCGACGGCCATGGCCTCGTTTTCCGCGTTGGCATAGGCGTTGGCAAAGAGAATTGCGACCGCCAGACAGCCCTCGTCGATCAACTGCTGTGCGGCGGCTGTGACCGCTTCCAGATCGACAGGCGTGCGGATCGTGCCATCTGCCAGCGTCCGTTCAGGTACTTCAAGTCGCAGGTTGCGGGGCACAACGGGGCTAAAGTCACCGCGTAAGCCCCAGGTGCGGGGCCGGTCGCGGCGGCGCATTTCAAGAACGTCGCGCAGGCCTTGTGTGGTGATCACGCCGATCTTGGCACCCTTGCGTTCCAGCAATGCGTTGGTGCCAGCCGTCGTGCCATGCACGACAGCAGCAACACTGGACAGGTCGTCAACCTGCTGGTGGATGCCGTCCAGAAAGCCGCCGGACTGGTCGGGCCGCGTGGTGGGCACCTTGGCCACTTGGGCCACGCCCGTTGCCTCGTCCAGCACGAACACATCCGTAAACGTGCCGCCGACATCGACGCCGATCATCTTGGTCATGCTGCGACCTCTTTCCATGCGGGGCCGTAAAGGTCAGTGGCCGCATCGGGTGTGAGATACCCAAGCGCTACGTCCTGTGCCACGTCCTGTGCTGCGCGATTGGTCGCCGGGCCGTAGCCGCCGCCGCCCGGTGTCTCAAGGCGCACGGCTTGGCCTTTGGACAGCTTGATACCGAGCATCTTGGACGCCAATGGCGGGGTTTCCCATCCGCTGTCTTGTTCATAGTGAAAGACGTTCATCGCGCCCGTGCCGCCGCCTTGCACACCTTGCGGGGCAAAGCGTCCACGTTCGCCGAACAGAAACGCCTCGGCGCTGTCCTCAAGCAGTTCAATCTCGTAGGTGGCCCCCAGCCCGCCACGATGCGCGCCTGCTCCGGCACTGTCGGGGCGCAGTGCCCATTGGCGGAACATGACGGGGTAGGCAGCCTCCAAGATTTCCATCGGTGGTATCGTCGCGGTTGAGATTGGCGCGTTTCCGTGGTTCAGGCCGTCCGACTCAAAGCTGCCACCGTGCCCACCACCATAAAAGCTGAACATCACCCAGCGCTGCCCATTCGCCCGCTTGCCTGCAATCGACAGTGCGTTGATCGTGCCGTAAGCGTTGGCGACAACCCGGTCCGGGGCGGCTTGGGATGCGGCGCTAAAGATCACGTCGATCATGCGTAGGATGGTTTCGGTATACCCACCAACCGGCGCGGGAAACTCGGCAGAGAGCAGCGACCCGTCCGGCACCCGCACATCAATCGGTCGCATCACACCGGCATTGGCGGGCAGGTCGGGAAAGATATGCTTGATTGCGACATAGGCTGTGGCCACTGCCGTCGGATAGGCGATATTCACCGGGCCTGCGGTCACGGGGGCGGTGCCTTCGAAATCGAGCACCATCCGGTCGCCGCTGATCTCAAGCGCGACCTTGATCGGCAAGGCAACATCCGTGATGCCATCGTTATCAAGGTAGTCGACCGCCTCCCACCGCCCGTTCGGCAGGCTGGACAGCTCGGACCGCATCAGCGCTTCGGCCCTGTCGCCAAGCGCATCAAGCGCTGCGGATACGGTGCTTGCCCCGTATTCGCCCAAAAGCTCATCCAGCCGTTTCACACCCAGGTCAAGCGCGCCCAACTGACCGTTGAGATCGCCCATCGCCGATTGCGGCAGGCGGGTGTTGCGCATCAGGATGTCGATGATGTCTTGTTGAATCACCCCAGCGCGCGCCAGTTTCACCGGCGGCAGGATGAACGCCTCTTGGAAGGCCTCGGTCGCAGACGGGTTGTAATTGCCGGGCACTGCGCCGCCCACATCGTGCCAGTGGCCGACACTGGCAAGGTAGCAGAACAGCTGACCATCGCGGAAATAGGGCCGCACCAGCCGCATGTCCGAAAGGTGTGTGCCCCCGATATGTGCATCGTTGAAAATGTAGATGTCGCCATCGGCCAGATCATCCGCTTCGGCGGCCTTGTCGATCACGGCTTTCACGGCGAAAGCCATGACGCCCACAAAAATCGGCAGCCCGGATTTGCCCTGCACCAGCGTGTCGCCCGATGCTGCGTGGTAGAACCCGTGCGACGCGTCATGGGCCTCGGCGATGATCGGATTGAAGGCCGCGCGAAACAGCGTCGCGTCCATCTCGTCGGCGATCTGTTCCATTCGGCCAGCCAAAACGGCGAGGGTGATCGGGTCAATCGCAGTGGTCATTTTGCCTGCACCTCGGCCATGTCGTTCCAGACGTCCTGACGCACGATCTTGCCTCCGGTGATTTCAAAACGGTCGATAAAACGGATACCCTCAAACGGGGTGCCGTCCATCCATTCCCCATAGAGCGTGCCGCGCGCGTAGACGACGGCAACACCGCCGCTGTGCGCGGCATCGAACCCGTCATAGATTTTCTTGACAAACCGGTAGCGGCCCTTGGACCACTCGATAAGTTCGGAGAGCTGCGTCATCGGTTGTGTCGCGGGGAACACCATCTGAAAGTCGTCGCCCAGCATCGCCTGTGCCGTACGCAGGTCGCGCGCTTCCACCGCGCTCAGGTAGGCGCGGACGATTTGCACGGGGTCAGGCAAGGCGGGCGCGGGTGTGCGGTGCTGACCGCCTCGGGCATAGGCCTCGGAGGGGTATTCATGCAACATCACCGTAATGGCCTCATCGGGGGCCGGAACGACAAATCTGATGGCGTCCGTGAGGGCCGATGTCAGCCGGGACTTCTCGGTGGCATTATATCCTTCAAGGATATGCGCTTCCACAATCGGCATCGGAATCTCCCAAAAATCTGCACTTTTCATATAACAGGTTTTGGTATATTGAAAGACCATCATTCGCAGATTCTTTGCTGTGCCACCGAAGGGGCCTCGAGGATCGCCAAGCAGCAGGGGCCGCGCTTTCGTGACGATCAACGCGCATTCCGGACTTCCAGAAGGTGGTAAGGCCCGCAGGGTTTACCTGTTGCTGCGCGACGAAATATCAAACGGCGGTTTCAAAGATGGCGTGCGCCTGCCCGGTGAGCACAAGCTGGCTGAGGCATTCGACGTTTCCCGCATCACCATCCGTCGCGCGTTGGACGCGTTGGCGGCTGACGGGTGGATCGAAAAGAAAACTGGCGCAGGGTCTGTTGTGCGGGCGGGCGCGCAGAACGGTCAGAGATTGTCAGCAGATTTCGCAACCCTGATCCCGCATCTCGTTGAGATGGACCGTAAGACCACTGCGCGGCTTTTGTCGTTTTCCTATGACACAGCGCCGGTGGCGGTGGCTGAGGCGTTGGGGATTGCCAACGGGGCCGAGGTTCAAAAGGCCGTGCGTGTGCGGTCTTCTGGCGGGCAGCCGTTTTCGCATCTTACGACCTATGTGCCCAAGGATATCGCGGTCAGCTATGATGAGGCCGATCTGGCGACGCAGCCGCTGTTTCGATTGCTTGAACGCAGCGGCGTGAGCGTGCAGAGCGCCCATCAGACGGTCACGGCTGCCTTGGCAACGCCCGACGTGGCCGAGGCGCTGGATGTGTCTGTCGGGTCGCCGCTCTTATTCGTGCAGCGCGTTGTGCGCGATGCCAATGGGCAGGGTGTGGAGCATCTTTCAGCGCTGTATCGACCCGATCTGTTTCGGTTGGAAATGGACCTTGCCCGCGTCGGTGCCGGTGAGGCGCGCCATTGGGAACCTGTGGTCGGGGGTGCAGCATCATGACCGCGCTTCGTCTACTCGACAAGCTGTGGGAGGCGCATGAAATCCTGCGCCGGGAGGACGGCACAAGCCTGTTATGGGTCGACCGGCATCTTGTGCACGAGGGGTCGCATCACGCCTTCGCCAAGATCGCGGAACGCGGCCTGCCGGTGGCTGAACCGGGACTCACCTTTGGTGTTGCGGATCACTATGCGCCGACGCGCGGCGCGCCTGCCACGGCAGCAATTGCGCGGATGATCGACACGCTTGCGGTGAACACCGTAGAGCACGGGATCACCTGTTTTGGTCTTGATGATCCACGTCAGGGGATTGTGCATGTGATCGGGCCCGAACAAGGCCTGAGCCTGCCCGGACTTTTGATCAATTGCGGGGACAGCCATACCTCTACCCACGGTGCGTTCGGGGCGCTTGCTTTTGGAATTGGCGCGACCGAGGTGGCGCATGTGTTGGCAACGCAAACGGTCTGGCAGAAAAAGCCCAAGGCGATGCGGATCGACGTGACCGGGCGGTTTGGCCCCGGCGTTGGCGCCAAGGATCTGGCGCTTGCGTGGATCGCCAAGCTGGGTGCCGACGGCGCGCGCGGACACGCCGTTGAATACACCGGACCTGCGGTGCGAGCACTGTCGATGGAAGGGCGCATGACGCTGTGCAACCTATCCATCGAAGGCGGGGCGCGCTTTGGCATGATCGCGCCGGACGACACGACTTTTGCCTATGTGAAGGGACGGCCCTTTGCGCCGACCGGGGCCGAGTGGGATCGTGCTGTCGCGTATTGGTCAACGCTGCCGTCGGATGCGGATGCCGAATATGCAGCGAGCGTGTCGCTTGACGCTTCTGAGATTGCGCCAATTGTGACTTGGGGCACCACACCAGACGACGCTTTGCCAGTCACGGCCACCATACCAGACCCGGCACGCTTGCACGGCAATGCTGCGGATCGCGCACGGGCTGCGCTGGAGTATATGGGCCTGACGGCGGGTCGTGCCCTGACGGATATCAGGGTTGACCAGGTGTTCATTGGGTCGTGCACCAACGCCCGCATCGAAGACCTGCGCGCAGCGGCGGCTGTGTTGGCCGGCCGGCAGTCCAAAGTGCCGGGGATCGTGTCGCCCGGATCGCAGCTGATCAAAGCACAGGCCGAGGCGGAAGGGCTGGACCGCATTTTCATCGACGCAGGCCTTGATTGGGTCGGGTCGGGCTGTTCGATGTGTGTTGCAATGAATGGCGACCTTGTAGAGCCGGGCAAGCGTTGTGCCTCGACCACCAACCGTAACTTTCGGGGCCGCCAAGGACGTGGCGCGCGCACGCATCTGATGTCGCCGGCGATGGTGGCCGCAGCGGCAGTGACCGGGCATCTGACGGACGTGCGTGATCTTTTGAAAGAGCGTGAGGTCGCATGAACGGATGGACGCAGCATACCGGTCTTGCCGTTGCGCTTGACCGCGAGAACGTGGACACGGATCAGCTGATCCCGGCGCGGTTCATGTCGACGCCGCGATCCGAGGGCTATGGGCACTTCCTGCTCAACGATTTCCGCTATGATAGCGACGGTGTGCCTGTGCCGGACTTCCCGCTGAACATCGTGCCGACCGCCAGCGTCCTGATCTCGCGCCGCAACTTCGGCAGCGGATCGTCGCGCGAAGCGGCGGTTTACGCGCTGGTCGATTTCGGTATCCGTGTCGTGATCGCACCGAGCTTTGGCGATATCTTTGCCAGCAACGCGGTGAATAACGGCCTGCTGCCTGCCCGCGTGACCGAAGCCGAGGCTGACGCCGTCCTTGCGCGGCTGGCCTTTGGCCCGCAGGAAATCACCATCGACCTGCCGGACCGGACCATCCGGTTTGGCGATACCATGCTTGGCTTCACGCTTGATGATGTCTGGCAGCAAAAGCTGATCAACGGGTGGGATGATATCGACCTCACCCAAACCCATAAACCGGCCATAGCGGCGTTCCGGGCACAGCATGTGCAGGGCAAGCCGTGGGTCATACCAGTCCAACAGACCAACGTCAGAAACGCGGAGCGGACCACCGTTTCGCAGTAACACAGGCCATGATTGGCCGAAGGGTGTAGGAGGAACTAACCATGAAAATGAACCTGTTCAAAGGCTGCCTTGCAGGCGGTGTGATGCTTGGCACAGTGGCCCAAGCGCAAGAAACGATCACCGCAGTGCATGCGTTTCCAGAAACGCTGATCTATACGCAAAGCTTTTTGTCCTTCGTTGATAAGGTCAACGAAGCGGGCGAGGGTGTGATCCAAATCGAAGTGCGCGGTGGCCCCGAAGCCATCGGCATGTTCCAGCAACCCGACGCGGTGCGCGACGGGATTGTTGACATGGTCTACACGCCCGGATCGTTCTACGGCGGTGCGCTGCCCGAGAAAGATGCACTTGTCGCGTCGAACCTCACGGCCATTGAAACCCGCGAAAACGGCGGGATCGAGATGATCGACCAAATCCATCAGGAACGCATGAACCTGAAATATCTCGGCTGGTTTGACAGTGGCGTGTGCTACAATCTCTGGACCCGCGATGCGCCGTCGTTTGACGATGCGGGTAACCTTGAAGTGGACGGCCTGCGTCTGCGCGGCAACGCTGTATATAATGCGTTCTTCACCAACTATCTTGAAGCGCAGGTAATCGACCTGCCAACCGGCGAAGTGTATTCCGCGCTGCAAAACGGCGTGGTGGATGCAACCGGCTGGACCCAGATTGGTCTCATTGACCTCAAATGGAACGAATTCCTGAACTACCGGATTGAACCCTGCTTCTTCTCGACCGATCTTGGGGTGATTGTGAACCTGGATACATGGAACGGGCTGAGCGACGCAGCCAAGACGATCCTTCAAGACACCGCGATCCAGCACGAGATCGACAGTGTCAACGCTCTGCGCACTAAGCGAGACGAAGATTTTGCCGCTCTGGACGCTGCTGGCATGAAGGTTGTCACGCTCGAGGGCGATGCAAAGGTCAACTACCTTGCCGCTGCACGCGAAACCACCTGGGCGCGGATGAAAGAGCTGATGGAAGCAGAGCCGACATCGGTCGCAGGCTATGATGACCTTATTGGCAAATTCTACGATCCCGCAGCTGATAACTAAGAACACTGGGCCGGGGACACACCCCGGCCCAATCACTTTGAACGGAACATCCCATGCGCGCAGTGATCCGGGCTTACGACGCTCTTTTATACACCATGGCTTTTATCGCCGCGATCACGCTTGTCTGGTTGATGGTATCGGTTGTCACATCCGTGGTGATGCGCAACCTTGGGTTCCAGCCATTTGCGTGGCTGTTCACTTCTGCGGAGTACGGCATCCTGTATATGACGATGCTGGGCGCGCCGTGGCTTGTGCGCGAAAAGGGCCATGTGCACATCGAACTGGTCACAGCCGCCCTGCCTTCGGCAGTGCGCCGGGTGGTCAGCCGTTTGGTCGCATTGGTGTGTGTGGCGGTGTCGCTGACCCTTGCGTGGTACGGGTTGGAGTTGTTCCTGACCAATATCGAACGCAACGATTTTGATGTGCGCGCCTATTACTATCCCCGTTGGTTGCTGACGATCACGTTCCCTATCGCGTTTTCTGTCATGGCGATTGAATTCGCGCGGTTCGTTTTCGGGGCCGATCTGATGCATTCGGGCGAAGCGGGGATTCACGAATGATGGAATGGTATGAAGCGCTTGGCCTTCTGGTTGGCAGCATCATGTTCCTCATGGCGCTGGGCATGCCCGTGGCGCTGGCGTTTCTGGCGGCCAACATCCTTGGCGCGTGGGTGTTCATGGGCGGAGAGCGGGGCATTGGCGCGCTTCTTAACAATGGGTGGGGAGCGCTGACGATCTTTGCGCTGGTGCCTATCCCGTTGTTCCTGCTGATGGGCGAGATCTTCTTCCAGACCGGGTTGGGCAGTCGCATGTTCTCGGCCATCGACAAGCTGTTGGGCCGTCTGCCGGGCCGCCTAAGCTATGTCACCGTGTTGGGCGGCACCGGATTTTCCACGCTGTCGGGATCGTCCATGGGGTCAACCGCGCTTTTGGGTTCGCTCATGGTGCCCGAGATGAACCGGCGCGGCTACAAAAGCCATATGTCCATCGGTCCGATCCTTGGCACCGGGGGGCTGGCGATCATCATTCCGCCCTCAGCGCTGGCCGTTTTGTTGGCGACGCTGGCCAAGATCGACGTAGGCGCTTTGTTGATCGCGGGGGTGATCCCCGGTCTGATTCTTGCGTCGTTTTATGTGGCCACGATCTATATCCAGACCCGGCTCGACCCTGACGCGGCCCCGGCTTATGATGTTGATCCGATGACGTCAGGCGAAAAGGCCAGCCTTTTGATGCGGGACGTTGTGCCGATGATCGGGCTGATGGTCGGCATTGTCATCATGATGATCAATGGCATCGTCACCCCGTCCGAGGCGGCAGCTTTTGGGGCGCTTGGTGTCTTGATCCTCGCTGCGCTTTATCGCTGCCTGACATGGGATGCGATCAAGAAATCCGTGCGTGGCGCGTTGCGCGTGACCTTGATGGCCTACCTGATCGTGTTCGGGTCAGCGACGTTCAGCCAGCTATTGGCGTTTTCGGGCGCATCTCGCGGGCTTATCACCTGGGCCACAGGATTCGATCTGGACCCGACATTGATGTTGCTTGTGATGTTTGGCGTGCTGCTTGTTCTGGGTATGTTCATGGAGCAAATTTCGATCATGCTGCTGACAGTGCCGATTTTCTTTCCGCTGGCCGCCACGCTTGGGTTTGATCCGATCTGGTTCGGTTTGATCATGCTTCTGGCGCTTGAGATCAGCTTTACCACGCCCCCTTTTGGGCTTTTGCTGTTCGTGATGAAGGGAGTGGCCCCAAAAGACACAACGATGCGCGAAATCTACCGTGCAGCGATCCCGTTTATTCTGTGTTCGCTGTTGGTGGTGGCGTTGTTGATCATGTTCCCGTTTCTGGCGACATGGTTGCCCGGCGTGGGGTAAAAAGGCGGCACCACCGCATTTTATATTCTACCCAAAGGCGACTTCGCGCTGGAATCTGTATTTCCGTTGGGCCAACAGGTTCGAAAGAGTCCAAAAATTAGGCAGTTCGCAAGATTTTTGAGCGGATCAGCCGACATCCGCTTGCGCGTGTCGCATCCTTGGGCAAGCGTTGCGTATGTCTGAACACTCTGTCTTTGATGAAATGTGGGGCCGCGACGAAGATTTGCGGGCACCCTACCATAATTTTCACAACTGGTTCGATCAGGAAGACCCAAAGCGATTGCGGGCCAAGAACCGCGAAGCCGAAGAGCTTTTCCGCCTGACCGGGATCACATTCAATGTTTATGGTCGCTCCGAGGCGGAAGAGCGTCTGATCCCCTTCGACATCATACCCCGGATCATCTCGGGCTCCGAATGGGCCAAGCTGTCGCGCGGGATTGAACAACGTGTGCGCGCGATCAACGCGTTCCTTCACGACATCTATCACACGCAGGAAATCATCAAGGCCGGGCGCATCCCGCGCGAGATGATTTCGCAAAACGAGGCCTTTCAGCCAAAGATGATCGGTGTCGATGTGCCGGGGGGAGTTTACACCCATATCGTAGGTATTGACCTTGTCTGCACAGGGCCGGGCGAATTCTACGTGCTGGAGGACAACGCGCGGACCCCATCCGGGGTGAGTTATATGCTCGAAAACCGGGAAACCATGTTGCAGATGTTCCCGGAACTTTTCTCAAAGAACCGCGTCCAACCGGTGCAGCAATACCCGATTGATCTCCGACGTTCGCTTGCGGCTTGCGCGCCCAAGATGGCCGGCGCGGACCCGACGGTCGCCGTTCTGACACCGGGGATCTACAATTCGGCCTATTTCGAACATGCGTTTCTGGCTGACCAGATGGGTGTGGAGCTGGTCGAAGGGCATGACCTGCGGGTGATCGATGGGCGTGTTGCGATGCGGACCACGCATGGCTACAAACCTATTGATGTGCTCTATCGTCGTGTGGATGACGATTTTCTTGACCCGCTGAATTTCAATCCCGACAGCCAGCTTGGTGTTCCGGGCATCATGGATGTCTACCGCGCTGGGGGTATCACCATCGCCAACGCGCCGGGCACAGGTATCTCTGACGACAAGGCGATCTATTCCTACATGCCCGAGATCGTTGAGTTTTACACCGGCGAACGCCCTTTGCTGCCCAACGTGCCGACCTGGCGCTGTTCTGAACCGGACTCGCTCGCGCATGTGTTGGAAAACCTAGAGGATCTGGTGGTCAAAGAGGTGCATGGGTCCGGTGGCTACGGCATGTTGATCGGCCCCACAGCAACCAAGAAAGAAATCGCGGCCTTCCGTAAAAAGCTCAAGGCGCGGCCCAAGAACTATATCGCCCAGCCCACGCTGAGTCTGTCCACCGTACCGATCTTTTCCAAAGCGGGTCTGACGCCGCGCCACGTTGATCTGCGGCCGTATGTTTTGGTCAGCCCGGACGGCATCAAGATCACGCCTGGCGGGTTGACGCGTGTGGCGCTTAAGAAAGGGTCGTTGGTTGTAAACTCGTCGCAAGGTGGTGGGACCAAAGACACTTGGGTCTTGGAGGAGTAGGGACATGCTGGGAAAAACCGCAAATGGCCTCTACTGGATGTATCGCTACATGGAGCGGGCCGAGAACACCGCGCGTTTGATCGAGACAGGTCAGCGCATCGCCCTCACGCGGCTGAATCAGACCGATGAGGAATGGCTGTCGGTGTTGAAATCTGCCGATTGCCTGTCCGGGTTCAAAGCCGCACATGACGATGTGTCCCGCGATCTGGCCGTCGACTGGATGTTGCGCAGCAAGGACAATCCATCGTCGATCATTTCAAGCGTTAACGCAGCGCGGCAGAACGCGCGCCTTGTGCGCACCGCGATCACCGGAGACGTCTGGGAAGCCGTGAACTCGGCCTATATGTCGCTGAAAAAGGCGCTGGCGCGAAAAGTGTCCGAGCGTGATCTGCCAAACGTGCTGCGCCTGATCCGGCACCACGCGGCGCTGGTGCGGGGCGTCACCCACGGGACGATGTTGCGCAACGATATTTACGATTTTGCCCGGCTGGGCACGTTTCTGGAACGTGCCGACAACACGGCGCGGATCTTGGATGTCAAGTATTACGTGCTCCTGCCCTCGGCCCGCGCGGTGGGCACGTCGCTCGACAACGTCCAATGGGAATCGATCCTGCGCTCGGTGTCCGCCCGCGGTGGGTTCCGCATGGAATACGGTGCAGGCGGTGGACCACGGGAAATTGCCGCTTTTCTGATCCTTGACAAAAGAATGCCCCGGTCACTGGCGTTCTGTGTTAGCAAGCTGTGCGATAACCTTGGCTATCTGGCCAGAGACGGTGATGGCGGTGCGGCATCGCGCGCAAAGGTCGGCGCGCTTGAAAACGGACTTCTGTCGCAGAACATCGATGATATCTTCGACTTTGGATTGCATCAATTCCTGCAAAAGACCCTGGAGGAAATCACCGGCATCTCGCGCCAAATTGAACAGGATTTTCGGTTCTATGCCTAAGCCCCTCCGCGTCCGTCGCATATGCGTCTGAGAATTGAACACACGACGACCTATCATTTCGGGACGGGCGTGATCTACGGCTTGCAGCAATTGCGCAAGACACCCAAAACTTCGTACAACCAATTCGTGACCCGTTGGGAAACGCGCATCGATGGTGGCCGCAAGGAAGTGTCGTTTGAGGATCACCACCACAACACCACCGAATTGATCAGCTTTGATCCCAACACGACTGATTTGTCCGCGACCAGCGAAGGTGAGGTCGAGATCACAGACAACGCGGGCATCCTTGGCCCGCATCACGGTTTGGCCCCGCTTTGGCTCTATGCCATGCCGACCCCGCGCACAGAGGCCGGGCCTGGCAGTCGTGCCTTGATCCGGGATATCGGCGCAGCACCCGGCATCGCAGAGCTGCACGCGCTCTCGGACCGTATCCGCACCGAAGTGCCCTACACGCTTGGCGCGTCTGAGCCTGACTGGACCGCCGAGGACGCGATCACGGCGGCAAAGGGCGTGTGTCAGGATCATACCCATATCTTCATCGCCTGTGTGCGCGCGCTAAAATTGCCTGCGCGCTATGTCAGCGGCTATCTTATGCTGAACGAAACAACGACACAGGATGCGATGCATGCTTGGGCCGAGGCGCATATAGAAGGTCTGGGCTGGGTTGGTTTCGATGTGTCCAACGGTGTTTCGCCGGATACACGATACGTTCGCGTTGCGACAGGGCTGGACTATTCCGATGCAGCACCGATATCTGGAACACGGATCGGCGGCGCCAGCGAGGAATTGCATGTCCGTATCAATGTAGTTCAGCAATAAAGGCATCTCAGTGACATATTGCGTTGGAATGATGCTGCGCAACGGGCTTGTGTTCATGTCGGACACCCGCACCAATGCCGGTTTGGACAACATCTCGACCTTCAAGAAGATGACGATCTGGGAAGAGCCGGGGGACCGGATGATGACTTTGATGTCGGCAGGCAATCTTGCCACGACCCAAGCCGTCGTCAGCCTGCTCGACGAGCGCAGCAAACAGCCCGAGGACAGAACGCCATCGCTGCTCAAAGCTCCGTCGATGTTTCAGGCCGCCTGCATGGTGGGCGACACGCTGCGAGAAGTGATCAAGGATCTCAAAGAAGGGGGGCAGCGCGCGGACACAGGCTTTGACGCAACCCTGATCCTTGGCGGTCAGATTGCTGGCAGCCCGCCGCGCCTGTTTCTGATTTATCCTGCAGGCAATTTCATCGAAGCCGGCGAAGATACGCCGTTCTTTCAGATTGGTGAGATCAAATACGGCCGTCCGATCCTTGTGCGCGCCTATGATCCCGACCTGTCTTTTTCGGCTGCACTCAAGCTGTTGCTTGTGAGCTTCGATTCCACCCTGAAGGCAAACCTGTCGGTCGCGGCCCCCTTGGATTTCTTCTGTTACGAGACAGACAGCCTTGAGAAAAAGCACGTTGGTCGGGTCGAAGCGGACAATGCAGAGTTTCAGGCGATCTCGACACAATGGGGCAATGCGCTTAAGCAGGCGCTCGACACGTTGCCAGACGTAGATCTGATCGAGCCTTAACCTAAAGAAGTCGAGCCTTGCCATGCCCACAAGCCCCGTTATCTGCGTCGGTGGTGAAAACCTTATTGACCACGTCACCCGGGATGAACAGGTCTCTGCGCTTGCCGGTGGATCGCCGTTCAATGTGGCAATGGCCTTGGGGCGGCAAGAGGCGTCTGTTCATTATCTCACGCCCATCTCAACTGACCGGTGGGGGGATACTCTGGCCGGGACGCTGATCCAATCAGGTGTGACGCTCAGTGGTGGGCGTGTCGATGCGCCGACGACGATTGCGCGGGTGACAGTGACCGACGGTATTCCGTCCTACCTGTTTGAACGCGATGGCACCGCAGAGCGCCATGTTACACCCGCGTCGCTGGCCGCTGCCATGCCCGCCGAAACCGCAGCGTTGCACACTGGGTCGCTTGCTCTGACTGACGGTGCCGATGCCGATGCGTGGGAAGAGACCTGTATGTCGGCGTTTGCGGCGGGAACGCTTGTTTCGCTCGATCCCAATGTGCGTCTGTCGGTGATCACTGATATCGAGGCCTACCGCGCACGGATCTTCAGGATGATGCAGTCTGTGCATGTCCTGAAGCTCAGTGATGAGGATCTCGAAGGGCTGTGCCCCGACATGGCGCAAGCCGATGCGCTTGATCTGGTGCGGGGCAAAACCTCTGCGGTGCTTGTGGTCATGACCAAAGGGCCAGATGGCGCAACCGCATGGCGCGGTGACACGCCGGTCGATATTCCCGCGCCGCCCGTTCCCGGACTGGTCGATACTGTGGGCGCAGGCGACACGTTCATGGCCACGCTTTTGTCGGGGCTCGCGCGGATGAACACGCTGACCCCGGCAGCTTTGACAACACTGGACGCCGTGCAGGTTGACGCATTGATCCGTCGCGCTGGCATGGCTGCCGCGATCAATTGCAACCGGGCGGGATGCAATCCGCCGACACTTGTGGAATTGGACGCAGCGATGTCCGCCGCAGGCTGACAGAATGGATCTGTACCTCGACACAGCGGATGATGCGGCTTGGGCCGATCTCATGCCGACGGGGCTGTTCAAGGGGATCACCACCAACCCCCTTTTGGCTGTGCGTGCGGGGCTGGATTACCCGACAATCGATTGGAGCGCCAAAGCGATGCGCGCGCGCGACCTTGGTGCACAGGAATTGCACGCGCAGGTTTTTGGCTCGGTTGACGGCTATGTCGCATGGGCTGGCGCGCTATACGAGGCCGGGGCCGCGGCCGGTCTGCGGACTGTGGTCAAGATACCCATGACCGAGGCTGGCATCCGCGCTGTGCCTGCGATCAAGGCGCTGGGTGGTCCAATCCTCATGACCGCACTGTATCACCCCAAACAGGTCTTTGTTGCCAAGGCTTTGAACGCGGATTTTGCAGCCCCGTATTTTGGCCGTATGTCCGAGGCAGGATTACCCGCGGTCGAGATGCTCGACCAGATGCATGAAATTGCGCGGGGCCGCCCCCGATTGCTCGTCGCATCCTTGCGTAGCGCGGATCAGCTGGTTGCGCTGGCGCAGCGTGGACTTGACTGTTTCACCCTGTCGCCAGAAGTCGCCCAAACGCTGCTGGGCGATTCTTTGACAGATGCTGCCGCCGCCGCCTTCGAGGCCGCCGCAGCTGGGCAGGGATCATAGCGACAAACGGCGTTCCTTGGCACCGCCCCGCCTGCGCGGTTTCGGCAGCGCCAGATCCAGTGGCGTCAGCGGCGCATCCAGTGACGTTTTCAGAAGCTTGCAGAACTCGGCCACCGCCGGATCGGTGTCGCGGAACGGCGCAGCGGCCATATAGGCACAGGTGGCCTCGGTGAGGTAACAGACTTGTGCGGGCAGGCTGCCCAGCCATTGCATATACCCCAATTGCCCAATTTCGCGCGCGCGTTCAGGCGTGCGAGGATTGACCTGAAGTTGGGTCAAGGTTCGTTCAATAGACATAAAGCGCCCTCCGCGCTGGGGCAGAGTGCTAGGAGGTCGTGGTCATGAATCGCACCGATGGGGCGCAAGGCAGATCGACCCCCGGTGCACCCCGCCCGGTTTCAGTTCTCGGGTGATGGCAGGTCTCCTGACTCGCGGGTCGTCATGCAGATCGCACCTTCCCAGGCTCTTCGGCCCAGTGGTCTTGCGCGATGCACTTGCCGCTTACAGTTGCGGGGGCAGTCACGGAATTTCACCGCATTCCCTATTCGGCAGGCGCGTATGACGCCAACCACCATCGCCTACAGGTTCACAGAAGGCGCGATTCCAATCAAGTCGCATGATCAAGATAGGTCGCATTCGACGCACCCCGACAGGTGATAAACCTTTGTTAAGGCCTTGGTGCGACAACGGGGCAATTCTTGGGCAGACACGCCCGGTGGCTTTGCAAAGGTTCCCCACACAATGTCAGCAGTTTTGACGATCCTTCAGCTTTATCGCCACTTCTTTCGTGTCTGCCGGGCCGCCCGCTTTCGGCGCATGGCCCTTTGGTTTTGGTCAGGTCGCAAACGGGTCATTAGTGACCCCGACCAGTTGCATCAGGAAACCGTCGCTTGTTCCGTCAAGAATGTCGGCATACAGCGCATCGCTTTGCGCAATTCCGGCCTGCAAGCTGGCAACCGATCCATCAAACCCTTGCATGACCATGTTGGCATCGGTGCCGTCAGACATCCCGCGAGTGATTGCAAAATGCCCCCCCAGCAAGACCTTGTTCGCAAGGTAGGCGGCATCCGCCGCGCCGCCGGTCTCGGCTTTGGCACCGGCCAGTATCGCCTGGATAAACGTGGGCGGCGTGATCGCGCTGTCGCGTTCCAGAAGATCGAGCCAATAGGCCCTGCCAACGGCATCCGGGTCGCGGCCCAGCACGTTCTGGTAAACGGCATCCACGAAGGACGGCAGGTCATCAAAGTTTCCGTACAAGGCGCGGGTTTCCGGCTGGTCGAAAAAATACGCAGCGATTTGATCGAGCCTCAGGCCACCGGCCATCTGGTCCCCCCAATAAAACAGGCCAATGGCGTCAGGAGCCCGATTGAAATACGCTATGTAGAGTTCGGTCAACGCGGCCATCGACGCACCATCCAAGTCAGCCATGCCATCAAACATGCCAAGCGACACCCCGTCAGACCCAAAAGGCGCGGTCTCTTGGCCGAAATCGATCCATTCGACATTGCGCAGACCCGTGGGGCCGGACCCATCCATGCGATTTTCGATCCAGACCAAATCGGATGCAAACCTGACGGAATAGGTGGCCTGATTGCCGTCCATGACCACGATGTCGGTTCCCCCCCGGCCATCAATCATACCATCTGCATTGTCGCCCTCGATCCTGTCGTTTCCGTTCGTGCCCCGTACCGGCACATCGTCGCCGCGGTCGGATGACGGTGTCACCGTGCCGGGGTTTGGATCTGACTGATCGACAAAAGGCTGCACAATCGGATCTGGCAAACCTGCGTCCAGCCCGTCTGCAAGCCAGTCTGCAATCGTGTTCAGGTTCGCCGCGACCGCCGGGTGCACAGAATCTGGAACGGGGAAGTCCGCAGGTGGCCTGCTCCCAAAAACAGTTGTGTAATGCGTCATTGCAGCAAGAAAATACAACGTGGGTGTGCCGTGTGGGCCATCGTCAAGGTAAAGGTCAGTGGGTTGCAACCCACCAAGCCCAAGCTCTTGATCGTCAAGCATCTGCGCTATCTGCGGTCCAACACTGATCAACCGCACATCAAGATCGGGTCGGGCGGTTCGGATGATATCGGTCAGTGTCACCCACCAATCGTGCCATTCCCCGGTCATGTAGGTCTGCCATGCATCAAATTCCGCCTGTGACGGTGGGAATGTTGACACAAACCCCTCCATTTCTGGCCAGGTTTCATAGATGTTGATCGCCGCACCGGGCGCGCGTGCTTCGGCCCAGTCAATAATCCGTAGCGCGGATGCCGCCGGAGAGGTTTGTGGGTCAATCCAATATGGGCTGTCTGGGGATTGATCCTGCACGAAATTCACGGCTGAGATCGTGATCTGGGTGAACTGAGCATCTGCGAAACTTTGGCCAGTGTCGGGATCCCAAGCCTCTTCCACATTTGGCAAAGTGACGTGTGGGTTGGGGGGCAGATCGTCATGTTGTGTCAACATACCCGTCTGCATGGCGACCGCGTATGATTGTCCCGCCGCATCTGCCATCATGTTGACCCAATGGGCCACAGACAATTCCGGGTCGCCCACGGCCCAGACGAAAAGGTCGTTGCCAAAAACGTATTCCCGCACGTCTTGGGTCGGGTTGGGCTGCGGCGCGGGGGTAGGTTCGGGCTGTGCAGGCGGAGCCGGATCGGGTGTCGGTGCAGGTGTCGGATCATCTGCGGGTTCGTCGCGGTCAACCGCAGAGTCGGGTGCGGGCGGTGGGCCAAAGTCTGTCGGTTGCGACGCCCATGTGCCGTCCTTCATATGGTCTGGTGCGGGATGTGTGTCCATGAAACGGACAACTGCGTCATGGCGGGCAGTCGCATCCTCAAGATGGCGCAATGATCCCCAACTGCCCCATTGGTTCGGCTCGGACACATCGACAAACGCGTTGAAAAGCGTCCCGCCTGCGGCCTCCCACCCGGCAAGAAGCTCTGTATAGAGTTGCCCCATCCCTTCGGAATAGTTCAGGTAGGTGAAGAATTCTGTCAGCAGGTCATTCTGGGCCCATGGCCCAACCCCCACGACATGCGTGCCGCCTTCGTACATCACAAGGTCAAGCCCATGCGCATCCGCCGCCGCTTTGTGATAGCGAAAAAGCTCAAACAGGCCTTGCAGTGAATCCTCGGCATTGCCGGTGACAGACCCGTCCCGAAGTTCTTGCACGGCAAGGCGTTCGGCCAGGTCAAACCGATGGTCGGCAAAATAGGCCGATGCCGCCGCGCCGGTAAGCCCTTGCGATGCGGCCTCCTGCCGGGCCTGCGCCTCGCTCTGCGCGATCCAGTTCAGGACGGCGCCCGCTTTTTCATCTGTGCCCAGAGAATTGCCAAAATATCCTGTGATCGCGTAGGTGTCGAAGGACAGATAGGGGGCTGTGTTGGCTGCGCTGAGCGCGGTCCATGCCGGTGCATCAATAATCGCGTCTTCCAGACCGGGCCAATAGGTATGGGTCGCAATGACCTTGACCAGTTGATCTTCAACGCCAGCATAGATCTGATCCAGGATGCGTGCCATTTCTACCGATCTGGCCCCGTATTCCTGAACCCACCCGTCCCCAAGGTCTTGACCAAAGCGGTCGCGCGCCGCTTGTGCGGCATCTTGGGCCTGATCGAACAACCAGTTCCACACCTCGTTGGACAGTTCGATATGGGCGCGCAGGTCCGGGTTCAGATTGTCCCGCACATAAGTGGCCAATTCGCGGATGAAATTGGCATCCGCGTGCCAAGGAATGTTGAGCCAGGGTTCCGTGCCGGTCGCATTGGCAAGGTCAATCATTACTTCGATCGGAACACCGCCATGATAGGTGTAATCAGCCACCTGCGGGCGTTCTGACCAGCTTTGCATGTTGGAGTCGTTCGTTTCCTGCCAGTCCATGAACCGTAGGGAATGAGCGTCGTCGATCAGATCAAGCCATAGCGGGTTGAACAGCTGGCCAGCCTCATGGGCGGGGATGTGCTCTTGTTTGACCACTTCGATGTTGCGCAAATAATTTCCCGTGTTTTGCGGGTCTGTTGCGCTGATCGAGATGGTGACCATACCGTCCCCCGTAGGGGTGTAATTGAACCAGATCTCGCCCGCCGACCGCGACACGATCTCTGCTCCGAACACGGTGATATCGCCCGCGCCGTCAAAACTCAGCCGGTACAACCCGGCAGTATAGGTCGCCTCGGCCGGCATTTCCGTCAGGATAAAGGTCTGGATCTGTTCAACGCCCGGCGGAATGTCGGTGATCCAGCCATTGTCGTCCATCACCCCCATCGCCGCGAGGTCTTCTGCCATATAGGCACCCCACTGGCTGTCGGTGTGGGCGTGCCAAGGACGCGCGGTTTTGAACACGTCAAGGAACGGCTGTTGCACGCTCCAATCAACGACGCCGCGAAGCCCAAATGCCATCGCCGCTCCAGTAGTCTGCGTTCCGAAAACGTTGGTCATGCGAAATGCCTCCACGCTGATGGGTGGTGCAAAGACCTCGTTCCAAATTGGGAAATGCCTGTTTGGTCGGACTGCGATAGGGAAAGACAATGGGCATCCGGCACAGTGGTCTCTGCACGTTGCTTGAGCCATTTCCAGGTCGCAACGACCGCATCCTTGGCGTCGCCACAGACAAACGCGTTTGGACCTGTCACATGTGTGTTCTGGCTCATGCGGCCTAGCTTGGGAGAAGATGTCCCCCAAATGCAGACTGGCAAAAGTATGGATTTTATTGCATTTGAACGGCGCTTTTCCCGTTCGGGGCGTTGCCCACTATGACAAGAAAAAAAGCCGACTATCGATTGAAAGCCGCCAAATGAATTCAACCCAGATGCTATCGCCGCCGCAGAAATCTGCGTTCCGAACATGTCGGTCAAGGGTTCCATGCCCCACTCCACTCATTCAAAACGCCCCCGAGGCAAGTGTTGGGGGTTAGAGTGTGAACGCGGTCTTAAAGGCGGATTTTGTGCGAAATTTTAGCAGTGCGCTTTGGAATTCTGGCGCTCAGTTGGTTCAGAATTTTTCGGATAAATATCAGTAGTTTAACCGGAAAAAACTCACCTCTCAAGAAGTGAAGGGGTATTCTTGGATAGCTGCATGAAGTGGGGAAGATTTAATTTAACCGCCGCGCGCCATGACCAAAAGGCCCACGATGATCAGTCCAAGCCCGATCAAGCGGCTGGTTTGCACCGGTTCGCCCAGAAACAGCATCCCTGACCCGGCCACCATGACAAAGCTCATGGCCACAAACGGATAGGCAAGTGACAGATCAAGCTGGCGCAGCGCAAAAAGCCAGAACACGGTGCCCACGCCATAAAGCGCCAGACCCAGCATCACCATGGGCGAAAACACCATGCCAAGCGTCTTGATCCAAACGTTTGCCGCCGCGGGTGTCACAACGTTGCTAACACCAACTTTGAACGCGGTTTGACCGAGGGCTGACAGAGACACGCTTGCAAATATGAGAGCAAACGCACCCCAGGTCATGAGACGCCCCAATGAATTGGCAGGATGCGCGCGGTGATGATGATAAGCAGGATGGTCACAACGCAGATACGGCTGATCTGGTCTTTCAGCGCGAAAACCACGGGGTCATCGCCGATTTTACCCCGGCTCGCCCAAGTCCAACTGCGATAGGTCCAGAACATCATGATCGGTACGATCAGCCAAAGCATATAGGGCGTGGCGTAGGCGACATTGACGGAGGTCGAGTTCACGTATTGCGCCAGTGTCAGGATCGACAATGCCCCGTTGGCGATCCCGAAGGTCATGACTAGTTGAAGCTCGGACGCGTAATAATTGCGCGACGGCAAGCGTTCATCTTCTTTCGTTGGGTTCAACCCGTCAAGCTCAATATAGCGTTTCATGTAGGCGAGGCTTAGGAAGAAAAAGAGCGAATAGCTCAGCAACCAAGGACTTGGCATGAGCAGCGTTGCCGCCGACCCTGCCAGAATCCGCACAGTGTAGAGCAATGACAGTGCCACAACATCAATCGTAGAAAACCGTTTGAGGCAGAACGTATAGGCCGTGGTCAGGATCGCGTAGCCGGTCAGCACCAGCCCGAACAGGACGTTTACAAAGAGGAACGAAATCAGGATTGCCCCACCAAGCAACGCACTGGCCGCGACGATGCCAAGCCTGATCGACAGTTGGCCTGCCGCAAACGGGCGCTTGTGCTTCGTGGCATGTTTGCGGTCAGCCTGAATGTCGGCCATGTCGTTGATCAGGTAAACGCCCGATGCGCAAAGGCTGAAACAGACAAAGGCCATCAGCCCGGCCAGCATGACCTCAAGATAGACATATTCATGCGCAAACAGCACCGGTACGAACACAAGAACGTTCTTGGCCCATTGATGCGGGCGCATCGCCTTCATCAACGCACCCAAGGTAGACACGTCTTTTTCAACATGCAGGGACACGGAACCCGGCTCTGACGCCATGTGCCGACGGGCCCCACCGCTGGGTGCGACGAAGCCGGATTTTTGTGCGGCTTTCCATATGGGGATATCCGCAGTGCTGTCCCCAAGATATTCAAACGGGCCTTGGGCTATCGCCTCAATCGCCTTGAGCTTGGCCTCTCCCTTGAGGTTGCGCCCCGGTTCGGTGCCGATCACATCGTCAAACAGGCCCAGATGGTCGGCGACCGCGCGCGCGACGGTGATATCGGCGGCCGTGGCAAGAATAACGCGCCGTCCCTCAGTACGGGCTGTGCGGATATAATCGAGCACTTCTGCCCTGTAGGGCAGCGTTGTGACATCCGGGGCGGCAGAGATCGCAAGTGCGCGTTTGATCCCGGCCAGCCCACCGGAAAAATAGGCACGAATGGCGGCAAGCAAGGCTTTTTGATCCCGCGCCACATGGGCAAGTGATTCTTCCGCGATATCCCCGGCAATAAGCGTCCCGTCCAGATCAACAAAAAGATCCAACGCGTTTGTTTGTGAAGGCTGGGAAACGATCTTTGACATGGCCGTCATTGTACCCACGTTTCGCAACAAAACAGCGAAAAATGTTGAAAATTCAGGGTAAACTGCTTTTTGTGCAGCGCGACTGCTATTTTACGATCACTCATCACGGGTTTTGGCAACTGCTCATCTAGGGACACCTAAACGCTAATGGTTAATTCCGACAAAAAAGCGGCAAATTTTGTGATTTGCTTGGGCTTGTTCGCGGTGGCCGTGTTTTTTCGCGCAGCCGGGGCCGATTTCGGGTTCTTCAATGGCGACGAACGCGTCAACGATTCCGCGCGGTTTCTGACCGGGCAATTGATCCCAACGCAGCATTTTTACCCACCGTTTTTCAATTATGTGAATGGCGTGGCTTTTGCTGGTTTGTTTGTGATTGGTTTGTTGACGGATATGTGGTCGGGCGTAGAGGAATTTCGGCAGGTCTATTTCGACGATCCAACCCCGTTTTACGTCACGGCGCGGTATGTCACAGCCGTGATTGGCGCGATAAGCGCGCCGTTGTTCTTTTCCTTTGCGCGCCGTGTTGGGCTGACAAACGGATATGCCTTGGCCGTGGGCAGCTTTGCCGCGCTGTTTCCGCTGGCCGTGTTCATGGCGCATATTGCCAAAGGCGACACCGGGCTTGCGGTGGCGTGTGTTGCTGTTGTCTGGGCGTTTCTCATGCGGATTGATGCCGTTCATATCCGCCGTTGGGATTTGATCATCGGGGTGACCGTTGCCCTGGCTTTTGGATTCAAGCAATCCGCCCTGCTGGTTTTGGCACCACTGGCGATTGGCATGATCGTTATCCTGGCCCGCCGCGAAGGATTTGGAACCGCGATAAAATCCTTTTCCCGATCCGTTTTGGTTTTGCTGATCCTGTGGCCGATTATGAATGTCGGGATATTGCTGGATATCGAAGGGTTTTTGGCCTTTCAGAAAATTCAGGCCGTGATGTCGGTGCGCGAAGATGATCCGTTTGGCATTGGCCTGCCTGTGACTTTCGGGATTTTCGGCGATGCCGTAACGGGTCTCAACCCGGTATTGTTTGCACTGGCGGCGATTGTCCCGGTCTGGCTTTTGGCCAAGACGTGCCAGTTGGATAAGCGCGACGCGTTGCTGGCGATCTGGGTCACCAATCTTGTGTCGATCGTTACCATTTCGCTGGTTGTGGGCACCCGTCAGCCGGAACATCTCTTCCTGCCGAACCTTTACATCATGCTGCTTCTGGCGGCGCTGGTTCTGATGGACATGGTCCGCGCCTATGTGGGGGTGCCGCGGGCGATCATCGTCGCTGCGGCCGTGGCCGGGTTTGGGATCATGGGGGCAGGGACTGCCAATGTGGTGCAGCAGGCGCGCGCCACACCCATTGCCGTTGAACTGGCGGCCTATCTTGCAGACACCTATCCCGGTGCCAAAGTGCAAACCGGGCTTGCCTTGCCTGTGCCGCAGACCCAAGCTGCACAGCAGATGGAAATTGACCGCCTCGACCGCTTGGGCGCAAAATACAACATCGAGATGCCTGAAATCGCGCAAGAGCGTATCCTGACCGATGACGCCGAGAATGCGATCTACTGGGTCAATACCCCTTTCGCCATGTCAGGCCTCGAAGCCGATGAAACCCGAAACGAGGATTTCCCGGTGCAGCCGCACGCGTGGCCGATCCAGCCGGATGAATGGGTGCTTGACGGGTGGGTGGCCGAAGATTTCGATATCTTCATCGCCAATAATTTCAGTTTTCTCAGACAGGACAGCAGGTCGAGCTTTATTCGTACCTTTTACGATGACCTGCTCAACCGATGCGACCGGGTAAGGGATTACCAGGCGCGCAAGCCGTTGTTCCTGGAATTCGATATTACGGTGTTTGACTGTTCGGCGCTGTGACGCACGGATCGGTCAGGTCCGGCGCAGTTTGATCACGACATTGACACTGGAAATCTCGGCGCCTTCGGGCGGTCGGGGAAGGCGTGCAATTTCAAGCTCGTCCGCAGGCGCATCGGTCAAACGGCCTTCGTCTTCCCAATAAAAATGCGGGTGATCATGGGTGTTCGTGTCGAAATAGCTGCGCGCACCATCAACCGTCACTTCCTGCATGAGGCCAGCGTCGCAAAAGGCGCGCAGCGTGTTGTAGACAGTGGCAAGCGACACTTGTTCGCCAATGTCTTGAACGGCGGCGAACAGGCTTTCCGCAGTCACATGACGGTTCTTGCCGTCCCCAACTAAAAGCGACGCAAGGGCAACGCGTTGCCGCGTCGGACGCACACCGCCCTTGGATAGCCATTCGGTTCCGCGTTCGATTGTTGGTGACAACATGCCAAATATGCTCCTGCTCTCAAACTTATATAGTGTGCGAACCACTCGCAGTTCAAATAAATTTCTTGCAACATCTTGTCTCAGGTGTCCTGGGCGGGTGGGCTTGCAGGGTGAACGTGCAGGGTGATAGAGGGGTTGGGATTTCGCCAATCCTTCCGGGAGCCTTGTCCAATATGACCGAATATCCACGCAGCTTTGACCGCGACGACCTTTTGAAATGCGCCCGCGGAGAGCTGTTTGGCCCGGGCAACGCACAGCTTCCCGAACCGCCAATGCTGATGATGGACCGGATCACTGATATTTCCGGCGATGGTGGGGTACACGGAAAAGGCCATGTGGTGGCCGAGTTCGACATCACTCCCGACCTGTGGTTCTTTAACTGCCACTTTCCGGGAAACCCGATCATGCCTGGCTGTCTTGGCCTTGATGGCCTGTGGCAGTTGACGGGCTTCAACCTTGGCTGGCGCGGCTGGCAGGGGCGGGGCTATGCGCTTGGCGTGGGAGAAGTGAAGCTGACCGGCATGGTGCGCCCGGATCGCAAGAAGCTGACCTACAAGGTCGATTTTACCAAGGCCATCCAGACCCGCCGCCTGACGATGGGTGTCGCTGACGGCATCGTCGAAGCGGACGGTGACGTGATCTATCAGGTCAAGGACATGAAAGTGGCCCTGTCGGAAAGCTAAGCCTTTTGACTGGCCCGCGCGCTATTTCTTTGGCGCACGTGAAAACACCATTTTCTGGTTCGCCAACTTTTCGCGCATGCCTGTCCACGCATAACACAACAGTGCAGGGTTTTGCTCTGCAACCGTGATGCGGTGGCGCTGTTCGGGTGGATTGAAGATCAACGATCCGGGTGCATAAACGCCTTGGTCATTCTCTGACACCGCACCCGACAGGCAGATATAGCTTTCCGAAATCCCGTCATGCGCATGCGCCGGATAGGTGCAGCCTGGGGCAAACAACACCAGTCCAAGGATCACCTCGTCGGTGATCACAGGGCCGGTGGGACCAACCAGTTCGGCATAGGCGTATTTCCGTTCCAGGCCGCGCGGCACTTTTTCATAGCCGTATTGCCAGACGAAATGGTGCTGCACGCTTTCGATCGCCCGGATAAAGGGCGCATGGCGTTCCATCCGCCCATTGTCCAACGCGCGCCGCCAATGCGCGGTCACGGGTTTTGACACCGCGGTGTGTTCCGTCACGACCGCGTTCGATTTGATAACACGGCTTATTCCTTCGCGGACGGTTTTTTGGTGGCTGCGGATTTTGGCGCTGCCCCCCGCCGAGAGGCGGCGGTAAAGCTCGTAGTAGTCCCGCAGCAGATATAGCCAGTCTGGACGGTCTTGAAGGCGCGGCTGGTCTGTCATGTCGGTCCCCGAAGTCGTAATTGCGAATCTTGGCCCTGTGTCCTGATTTCATCCAACGGGCACAAGAGCGCGCACCGCAAGACAGCCTGCGTTTCAGGTGTTTGCCAAAAAACAATTGCCGCCGTGTCCGATCATAGTCGGGATGCACAATATATGAACGGAAACCCGCCAAGGGCACCGCCGTTCCATTCTGCTTGCTCCTACCCCCCACCTTCCCCTACACACGCCTGCAACAATTGTAAGGAGCCGTGATGCGCCGTGTTGTCGTGACAGGATTGGGGATTGTTTCATCCATTGGGAACAATACCGACGAAGTGGCCGCGAGCCTGAAGGCAGGCCGCTCTGGGATCACCGCAAATGCCGATATGGCGGAACATGGGTTCCGGTCGCAGGTGGCCGGGGCGATTGACCTGGACGTGTCCCAACATGTGGACAAGCGCACACTGCGCTTTATGGGTCCCGGTGCCGCTTATGCCCATATTGCGATGGGCCAGGCGATTGCCGATGCTGGCCTGACGCCGGAAGATGTGGTGAACCCGATGACCGGCCTGATTGCCGGGTCCGGTGGCCCGTCCACCAGTGCTATGCTGGTGGCGCATCAGTCCGTGCTGAGCACAGGTGCCACCAAACGGATCGGTCCGTTTGCCGTGCCCAAGACCATGTCCTCGACAGTAAGCGCGAATCTTGCGACCGCCTACCAGATCAAGGGCATGAACTTCTCGATCACCTCTGCATGTTCCACGTCGCTGCATTGCATCGGCATGGCGGCGCAGCAGGTGGCGCTTGGAACGCAGGACGTGATGTTCGCAGGCGGCGGTGAAGAGCTGGACTGGACATTGTCCTGCCTCTTCGACGCCATGGGCGCGATGTCGTCCAAGTACAACGACACACCCGAGAAAGCTTCGCGTGCCTTTGATGCGGGCCGCGACGGGTTCGTGATTTCCGGCGGCGGTGCGATCGTTGTTCTTGAATCGCTGGACCGCGCATTGGCGCGCGGGGCCACGATCTATGCCGAAGTCACCGGCTTTTCCGCCACATCCGATGGCGCCGATATGGTTGCGCCCTCGGGCGAAGGTGGCGAACGCGCGATGCGCGGTGCGCTGCGGACGCTGCCGGAAGGGCGCAAGGTCAGCTATATCAATGCGCATGGCACTTCGACCCCGGTCGGCGATGTTGGCGAGATCGAAGCGGTCCGCCGCGTGTTCGGCGAAGGCAGCACACCGCCTGTCAGCTCGACCAAATCGATGACGGGTCACAGCCAAGGGGCCACCGGCGCACAAGAGGCGATCTATTGCCTGCTCGCGCTGCGCGACGATTTCATCATCCCGTCGATCAACGTCGACACGCTCGATCCCGCGCTCAAGCCCGAAGAAATCGCAACCAAGCTGGTGGAAAACGCCGGGCTGGATACAGTCATGACCAATTCATTCGGGTTTGGCGGCACCAACGGCTCAATGCTTTTGTCGAAATACACAGGGTGAATATGTCAGGACAAATGCAGGGCAAACGTGGCCTGATCATGGGCGTCGCCAACGAACGCTCCATCGCGTGGGGCATTGCCAAGGCGATGGCCGAAGCCGGGGCCGAGCTTGCCTTTACCTACCAAGGTGAGGCCTTTGGCAAACGGCTTGAACCCTTGGCCGCAAGTGTCGGGTCGGATTTCATGGTCGATGTGGACGTGACCGATGACGCGTCGCTTGATGAAGCGTTCGACAAATTGGGCGCGCGCTGGCCGACGATTGATTTCGTGGTCCATGCAATTGCGTTTTCGGACAAATCGGAATTGCAGGGGCGCATACTCAATACAAGCCGTGCCAATTTCAAGAACTCGCTCGATATCTCGGCCTACAGCTTTATCGATGTGGCACGCCGCGCGCATCCGCTGATGGTGGAAAACGGCGGCACTCTGCTGACGCTGACCTATATGGGGTCGACCCGTGTAACACCCAGCTACAACGTGATGGGTGTGGCCAAGGCCGCGCTTGAGGCGTCTGTGCGCTATCTGGCCAATGATCTGGGCCCCGAAGGTATCCGCGTGAACGCGATCAGCCCCGGACCGATGAAAACGCTGGCCGGTGCCGCGATCGGGGGGGCGCGCAAGACGTATAAACACACTGACCAGAACGCGCCCTTGCGCTCTAACGCGACGCTTGAGGCGGTCGGTGGCACAGCGGTCTATCTGGCCTCTGATGCCGGGGCCTTCACCACGGGCGAAATCATCCGTGTCGATGGCGGGTTCCACGTGCTTGGTATGCCGCAAGGCGAATACCTGTAACCGGCGGTTTGGCGGGCGCAGGGGGAACCCAACTGCACCCGACTTTTAACAAAGCGTCAGAACCACTGACCGGATTCCATCAGGCCCAGATCCAGCAATTGGCGGGAATGCCATTCGAACGGAACCGAGTTGTGCCAGCGGAACGTGCTGATTTCAAACGCCGATCCCGGATTGCGTTTGAGCGCCTTTGCGGTGCGGAACGTGACCACCGCTGCTGTCATGTTGTTGTGCCACGGGCAAGCATAAGTGTTGTATTCTTCATCATTGAACGTGTGATCCGGGCGAAGCTCCAGCCCCGGTTTGGCACAGAACAGGGCGATCCGGTCAATCTTGCGCCGTTCTGGCGGCACATGTTCTTCGTAGCGCCAACGCAACCCGCCAAAGAAATCCAGTTGCCGTTCCTTCGGGTGGTTCGTCTCGGGGTCGGGGCGGCCCAACGCATAATATCCGGATCGGTCGATATAGGCATCCTCGATGCTGACCGCATTGGCATTGGCATTCAGATCGCCTGCATACAGGTCGATTGCGTAACACAGCATAGCATCGCGTCGTTCTTCGGTGTGAAAGGCCAGAAATTCCCCGATGGTGCGTGTCTCGCAGAAGGGAAAGAACAGGTATTCGGCGTTGTAGCAGACATAGATCCACACGCCGAGGGCCTTGGCGGTGATCATATTGACGATGTCTTCGCGGTTGCCGTCCCGCACGATATTGGCATCGACGCGGATCACGCGGTCTTCGATATCCGGCGCAATGTCAAAATCGGGCATCATGAAGACGATCACCGATGTGAATCCAAGTTGAAGATTGTGCCGCAAGGTCGTGTCGATCTCGACATCGTCTTCGGCAAAGACAAGCGCAATGGGCCCCTTGGCCAAACTGGCCGGGCTGCGCGTGATGAAATCGTTCAGGCCTGTATACCGCATAATCGAACCTCTTACGGGTTTATCCCCAGACTCAATGAAAAAACCGTGCATTGCAAGATGGGGGTGACATGCGGTATCGCCACGCCCTGAACCTTGCCGCGGAGGATAGGCCCATGTCCGAACCGAAGAAGCTCTATATCAAGACCTATGGCTGTCAGATGAATGTCTATGACAGCGAACGCATGGCCGAAGCGTTGGGCGGTCAGGGCTATGTCGAAACGCTGACCCCCGATGACGCCGATATGATCCTGCTCAACACTTGTCATATCCGTGAAAAAGCGGCGGAAAAGATCTATTCCGAACTTGGGCGCTACAAGGGGTTGAAGGCGGCAAAGCCTGATCTCAAGATTGGTGTGGCCGGGTGCGTGGCGCAGGCCGAGGGCCAAGAAATCATGCGCCGTCAGCCAATGGTTGATCTGGTCGTTGGTCCCCAAAGCTATCACCGCCTGCCCGAGCTTGAGGCCAAGACGCGCAACGGAGAAAAGGCGCTCGACACCGATTTTCCCGAAGAGGACAAGTTCGAGGTTCTCAAGAACCGCCCCAAATCCAAGCGTGGTCCAACGGCGTTTCTTACTGTGCAGGAAGGCTGCGACAAGTTCTGCGCGTTCTGCGTCGTTCCCTATACGCGCGGGACCGAAGTCAGCCGTCCTGCCGACCGCGTTCTGACCGAGGCGCGCGATCTGGTCGCGCGTGGCGTGCGCGACATCACTCTCTTGGGCCAGAACGTCAACGCGTATCATGGCGCAGGCGAGGGCGGTGATTGGTCGCTTGCCCGGCTGATCTGGGCGCTGAACGATATCGACGGGCTACAGCGCATTCGCTTTACCACCAGCCACCCCAACGACATGACCGATGAGCTGATCGAGGCGCATGGCACCTGTCCCAAGCTGATGCCCTACCTGCACTTGCCGGTGCAGTCCGGCTCTGACCGCATCCTCAAGCGGATGAATCGTCAGCATACGGCGGAAAGCTATCTGGCGATTATCGACAAACTGCGCGCTGTCAGGCCCGATTTGCTGCTGTCTGGTGATTTTATCGTGGGCTTCCCCGAAGAGACGGAGGAAGATTTCCAAGCAACCTTGGATATCGTCCGTGCGTCGAACTATGGCTATGCCTACAGCTTTAAATACTCCACCCGTCCCGGCACCCCCGCAGCAGAGCGCGATCAGCTGCCCGAGGAGGTCAAAGATGAGCGTCTGCAGCGGTTGCAAGCGCTGATTGCCAAACAGCAAAAGGCACTTCAGGACGCGATGATCGGCAAAGAGGTTGGTGTTCTGTTCGAAAAGCCGGGCCGCGATCCGGGCCAGATGGTGGGCAAATCCGATCACCTGCATGCGGTCCATGTCAAGGCGGAGGGCCTTCAGCCGGGTGATCTGCGCCGCGTTCGGATTGTTGGATCGGGGCGCAATTCCCTAGAAGGCGTGCTGGCTGAATAACGCATAATCTTGGGGATAACCGCGATATGTAGCGGTTGCCTCTTTCCTGAACTGCTTTGTTTGGTAGTATAGGCATGAATCAGGTGCACATTTCGCACAGCTATACGACAGGAGATGCGGGAATGATTGGGCGGTTGTCCGCATTGGTACTGAGTATCGCACTCGCCGTGCCGCATCTTGCGTCGGCACAGCAAGGTGAACTGTATATCCCAGGCATCTGGATTGATCCGGACGGCTGTGAACACTGGGTCATGGACGATGGTGTTGAGGGCTTCATGAGCCCGCATCTGCGCCGCAACGGAACGCCGGTGTGCCATCAGGTCAGCCGATGTGCGATTGTGCCAACCGATCAGATGTTCTCTACCGGCAGCGCCGCGATCACGGCTGGCGGCGTCAACGGACTGCGCAACTTCTTTGCTTCCAATCCGTCAAATGGCTTCGTCATCGAAGGCCACACGGACAGCCGCGCATCCGAGCCCTACAACATGTCGCTGAGCGAACGCCGCGCCCGTGCCGTGGCGCAGGTCGCCCAACAAGCCGGTGCGCGCATCTATTCGGTGCGGGGATTCGGCGAAAGCCGCCCCATCGCCAGCAACGCTTCGGCATCAGGTATGGCCAAGAACCGCCGGGTGGAAATTCTATGCCTGCGCTGAGGGGGATATACATGGGCCGTGCCGCCATTGTTATGTGCGCGTGCGTCGCGCTTGCCGGGTGCGAAAGCGCCAGCGCCGACAAAAGCTTTGACCGGGGTTTTGACAAAAAGCCGCTCAGCGAACTTCAGGCCGGTATCTGGATTGATCCGAACGGATGTGATCACTGGATCATTGATGATGGTGTCGAAGGGTATCTTTCGCCACGCCTTGATCCGCGCGGAAAGCCGGTCTGTTCTGGAAACTACAACGAAAGCAGCACGGCGATTGGTGATTTCAAAGGCGGTTCCACATCTTTGATCGGGGATGCGTTGTGACGCAAAGGATCGCCGGTTGCGCTGCGTGACGGAACTTGACACCCTGTTCTTGACACCCTTGCACCGGAGAACCGCGTGACCACAGTCACCTTGTCAGAAGCGCTCATCGAATTCCCAGACAACCGTTTGCTCATCGATCTTTGCGGCGAATATGACCGCAACCTGACCGAGATCGAAACCCGCCTTGGTGTGCAAATCCTGCGGCGTGGCAATCAGCTTGCCATCCACGGGCAACCCGATGCCCAGGCCGAAGCGCGCGATGTTCTCATGTCGCTGTATCAGCGCCTTGAACAGGGGCGCACCGTCAGCCCGGGCGATATTGACCGCGAATTTCGCGTATCTCCGCCAGAGGTGACACCGGACGACCAGATGGAGATGTTCGAAGGCGGTCCGGTCGAAATCAAAACGCGCAAGAAACTGGTCGAACCCCGCACCGATGCCCAAAAGGCGTATGTGCGAGCATTGTTTGACAACGAACTGGCTTTTGGCATTGGCCCTGCGGGCACCGGCAAGACCTATATTGCAGTGGCGGTGGGCGTGAACATGTTCATCACCGGACAAGTCGACAAGATCATCCTCAGCCGCCCCGCGGTCGAAGCGGGCGAAAAGCTTGGCTACCTGCCCGGCGATATGAAAGACAAGGTCGATCCCTACATGCAGCCGCTCTATGATGCGCTGAACGATTTTTTGCCCGGCAAACAGCTTGCCAAAATGATGGAAGAAAAGGTGATCGAGATTGCGCCGCTGGCCTTCATGCGTGGCCGCACGCTCAGCAATGCATTCGTAGTTCTGGACGAGGCGCAGAACGCCACCTCGATGCAGATGAAGATGTTTCTGACCCGTCTCGGCGAAGGATCGCGCATGGTGATCACCGGCGACCGCACTCAAATCGACTTGCCGCGCGGTGTGGCCTCGGGGCTGTCGGACGCGGAGCGTCTGTTGAAAACCATCCCCCGGATCAGCTTTAATTATTTCACGTCCAAAGACGTGGTGCGCCATCCGCTGGTTGCGGCGATCATCGAAGCCTACGAAAAAGACGCGGAAAAGCCCTGATCTTTTTCGTGTTCCATGGCCTTCTGAGGGCGTGGGGGCTGGCTTCCAAAAAGGCATATTCGTGACTGCACTGATTGACATTGTGATCGAAGATCCCCGCTGGGAAGCGGTGGGGCTTGAGGCACTGGCCGAACGCGCAGCAGTTACCGCATTGGAATATCTGGGCTTTCCTGCTCAGGGGTACGAGGTCGCACTGCTTGCCTGCGATGATGCGCGCATTGCTGACCTCAATGCTGAATTCCGCGAAAAGCCGACACCGACAAACGTGCTCAGCTGGCCCGCCTCGGATCTTGCCGCAGAACAGGACGGCGGCACGCCGATCGCTCCGCCGCCACCTGATCCGATGATGAGAGAAAGCCTTGGCGACATTGCCATCGCCTATGACACCTGCCTGCATGAGGCCGAAACAGGCGGCAAACCGCTGACTGATCATGTGACGCATTTGATCGTTCACGGGGTGTTACATCTTTTGGGCTATGATCACATTCGTGGCCGGGATGCCACGCTGATGGAAGGGTTAGAGACCGGGATACTTGGCAAAATGGGTATTGCGGACCCATATAGGGAATAGTACGGGCCAAAAGGCCTCCACCGGAACTGGAAAAAATGGGCGATAACGACGACTCGTCTAACGCGGCGCATAGCGCGCGTGAGATGACTGAAAATGAACCAAACCGTGGATTTTTGACACGTTTGCGTAACTTGTTTGGCGGGACGAAAAACGCCGCGCGGCATGCGCCTGCGCCGGATATGTCCCGCTCAATCGCCCCCATCCATGGCATGATGAACCTGCGTCGCATGCGGGTCGAAGACGTGGCGGTGCCGCGTGCGGACATCGTGTCGGTCCCTGACAGCATCACCAAGGCAGAATTGGTCACCGTGTTCCGCGAAAGCGGCCTGACCCGGTTGCCGGTTTATTCCGGCACGCTGGATACGCCTGTCGGAATGGCACACCTCAAGGACTTGGCGCTCAAGCATGGGTTCAATGGCAAAAGCAGCGATTTTGATCTGAAACAGATGCTGCGGCCTTTGTTGTTCGTGCCGCCCTCCATGCCCATCGGTGTGCTATTGGCCAAGATGCAGACGGAACGCCGGCACATGGCGCTTGTCATTGACGAATATGGTGGCGTTGACGGTCTGGTGACCATCGAGGACTTGATTGAACAGGTTATCGGTGAGATCGAAGATGAACACGACCTCGAAGAAGGTCACAATTTCTCGCGCGAAAAGCCGGGGGTTTACATGGCGTTTGCCCGCACACCGCTGGAAGAATTCGAAGCTGAGATCGGGCTGAACCTCACTGATCACGACGATATTGATGGCGAAGAGATCGACACGCTGGGCGGGTTGGTGTTCATGCTGGCTGGTCATGTCCCTGCACGGGGCGAAGTGGTTCCACATCCCGAAGGCCCGGAATTCGAAGTGATTGATGCCGATCCACGCCGGATCAAGCGGATGCGCGTCCGTCTAAGTGCGACTACCAAAACGGACCCCCCAAGACCGCGCGAGGCTGCTGAACCCGCCACCGCGACCTCTGTCTGATCGCATGTGGCTGATCCGCCGGTTTGGGGCCTTGTGCCTTGGCGCGGGTTTCGCGCTGGGGCAGGCCGCTTTTGATCTGTGGTGGATCGCCGTTCCCGCCTTGGTCGCTTTGTTCGTCCTGACCCGGTGGGATGGGACAGCGAAATCCGCAGGGTGGACAGGCTGGTTGTTTGGAGTGGGCTATTTCGCCCTGTCCATGCACTGGATCCTCGAACCGTTTCAGGTGGATGCCGTCGCAACGGGCTGGATGGCACCGTTTGCCTTGGCGGGTCTCGCCGGGGGGCTGTCTCTTTTGTGGGCGATGGCGTTCTGGATTGGGCGACGTATCAGCCCCCACGCCTATGCGATTGCCGTTAGCTGGGCCGCGATTGAGCTGGCCCGCGCCTATATTTTCACAGGCTTCCCGTGGGGTCTTGTCGGCTACGTCTGGGCACCGACACCAGTGGTGTACTGGCATGCGGTGATTGGGCCACATGGCCTGACCCTTGCCACCACAGGGCTCGCTGCTCTGCTGGGCAATGGGTTGGCACAGCGGTCCGTGCCCAAGCTTGCTGGGGGTGGGATCGCACTGGCGCTGATATGGGGCGTCGGTCTGGGCCTGACGCCCAAAGCGCAAGATCTGACCGACCGACCCATTGTGCGCCTGATCCAGCCCAACGCGCCGCAGCATCAAAAATGGGACCGCGATTTCATCCCGATCTTTTTCAACCGTCAGGTGGATTTTACCGCGCAACTGCCCAAACCCGATCTGATTGTCTGGCCGGAAACCGCCGTTCCCAACCTGCTCGACATGGCAGGCCCCGCGTTCGAGGTGATCGCAGATGCCGCCGCAGGTACCCCGGTGGTGTTGGGCATTCAGCGCGAAGAACAGGGGCGGTATTACAATTCGCTCGTCACGTTGGACCAAACGGGCCAACTGTCTGATCTGTATGACAAGCACCACCTTGTGCCGTTTGGCGAATACATGCCAGCAGCCTCGCTGTTTGCGCGGTTCAACATCCTTGGCCTCGCCGCGCGAGCCGATGCCGGGTATTCGCCGGGGCCGGGGCCTGCGCTGATTGATCTGGGTGTGTTCGGTCAGGCCTTGCCGCTGATCTGCTATGAGGCGGTGTTTCCCCAGGACGTGAACGGCGCACCCATGCGCCCGGACGTGTTGCTTCAGATCACCAATGATGCGTGGTTTGGCACCAACGCCGGGCCGCAACAGCATTTCGCACAAGCCCGTCTGCGCGCCATCGAACAAGGTCTGCCGCTGATCCGGGTGGCCAATACCGGGATTTCGGCTGTGATTGATCCGGCTGGTCGTATCGTCGATGCCCTGCCGTTGGGCCGTGCCGGGTTTCTTGATGTGCCGGTGCCCGCGCCGCAGAGACCCACCCTGTATAGCCGCACGGGCGATTGGCTGGCTTTGCTCGCGGTATTTGTGGCTTTTCTGACTCTGATCGGCGCAGAGCGACGCAATCGCATTGACCCGACTGCGTCACGCGCGTAACCGGAAACCTCATTCCCGTTACAACGGCTTCCTGACGTGACGGCAGATTCCAATGGAGCACTCATGTCCCGACAGAATTATATCTTCACCTCGGAATCCGTGTCCGAGGGCCATCCGGATAAGGTCTGTGACCGTATCTCGGACGCGATCCTTGACGCCTTTCTTTCAGAAGAACCCGAAGCGCGCGTCGCCTGCGAAACCTTTGCCACAACCAATCGTGTGGTGATCGGTGGAGAGGTGGGACTGTCGGATCAGACCCGCCTTGAAACCTACATGGAGCGCATCCCCGACATCGCTCGCGCCTGTATCAAGGATATCGGCTACGAGCAGGACGAGTTTCACCACGCCACCTGCGAGATCACCAACCTGTTGCACCAGCAATCGGCCCATATCGCTCAGGGCGTGAACGCCAGCAGCGATAAGGACGAAGGGGCAGGCGATCAGGGCATCATGTTCGGCTATGCCACCAACGAGACTGACGCGCTCATGCCCGCGCCGATTCAGTACAGCCATGCGATCCTGCGTCGCTTGGCAGAGGTGCGCAAATCTGGTCAGGAGCCCTTGCTGCGCCCGGATGCGAAATCGCAAATCTCGGTGCGGTATGAGAACGGCAAACCGATGGGCGTCAGTTCCATCGTGCTGTCGACCCAGCACGCCGATGCAAGCCAAAGCTCTGCCGACATCCGCGCGATTGTTGAGCCGTATATCCTCGAAGTGCTGCCCGAGGGCTGGATTACCGATGCGACGGAATGGTGGGTCAACCCCACTGGCACGTTTGTCATCGGTGGGCCGGACGGCGATGCGGGTCTGACCGGGCGCAAGATCATCGTTGACACCTATGGGGGTGCTGCCCCGCATGGCGGCGGTGCCTTCTCGGGCAAAGACCCGACCAAAGTGGATCGCTCTGCGGCTTATGCGGCGCGTTATCTTGCCAAGAACGTCGTTGCGGCGGGCATGGCAGACCGCTGCACAATCCAGCTCAGCTATGCGATTGGCGTGTCCAAGCCGCTGTCGATCTATGCCGACACCCATGGTACGGGCGAAGTTGAGGCTGCCGCGATTGAGGCGGCGATCCCCAAGGTGATGGATCTCACTCCGCGCGGCATTCGCACCCATCTGGAACTGAACAAGCCGATCTACGAACGCACTGCGGCCTACGGCCATTTCGGTCGTGCGCCCGAAGCGGATGGCGGGTTCAGCTGGGAACGCACCGATCTGGTGGACGCTCTGCGGGCGTCTGTCTGAAACCAACCTGGTCGGGCGATTGCGCCCGGCCTGCCTTCCCTTTTGCGACACAGGCCTATGTCCCTTGATAACACATGGGAAAAGGCGGACAGATGTTCAAAAGGTTGATTTTCCTCATTCTGCTTTGGCCGGGCGCCGCGCTGGCCAATGACTGGGACGCGCTGGACACGCCCGGAGCGTTCGCCATCATGCGCCACGCATTGGCGCCGGGAACAGGCGATCCGGCAACCCTGACCATTGGCGATTGCAGCACGCAGCGCAATCTCGATCAGCGGGGCCGCGATCAGGCCACCCGCATCGGTGCGGCTTTTCGGGATCGGGGTCACAGCTTTGACGTGGTTCTGACAAGCCAATGGTGCCGGTGCCGCGACACGGCCAGTCTTTTGGCGCTTGCCCCGGTGCAAGACGTGCCCGCGTTCAATTCGTTCTTTCAGGATGTCTCGACCCGCGACAGCCAGACGCAAGAGGCGCTGACACTGTTGGCGAACCGCGCGGACCGGCCTTTCATCATCACGCATCAGGTCAACATTCGTGCGCTGACCGGACAGACCACACGATCTGGCGAAGTGCTGGTCGTGCGCTATGCCGGTGACCGGCTTGAGGTGCTGGGGTCGATCCTGATTGATCCGTGATCTCGGCAAAAACGACAGACCTGCGTTGCGAGAGACCGGCGCACTCGCTAAACCGCGCCCCATGACAGACACCAAACACCCATCGGGCGCGCCGTGGCGCAATTTCTATGGCCGGTTCAAGGGCAAGACCCTGCGACCGAACCAAAAGGACTATCTGGAAAGCGACCTTGACGCGCTGAGCCCCGGACCTGTGTCCTGGGAAGACAACCCTGACCGCACGCCGCTTGACCCCAACGCGGTGTTTGACGGCAAACCGCTCTGGCTCGAAATCGGGTTTGGCGGGGGGGAACACCTTGTCCATCAGGCACGCACGTACCCGGATGTCGGGATCATCGGTTGCGAGCCGTTTATCAACGGTGTGGCGATGCTCTTGGGCAAAATCCGCGAAGCGGGTGTGACCAACCTGCGCGTGTTTCCCGGCGATGCCCGCAACATGTTCGATGTGCTGCCTGATGGGTCGGTTGAAAAGGCGTTCCTGCTTTATCCCGACCCGTGGCCCAAGAAACGCCACCACCGGCGGCGCTTTGTGACCCAAGAGCATTTGCAGCCCCTCTATGACGTGTTGGCACCGGGTGCGGAGTTTCGCGTGGCAACGGATATTCCCGATTATGTGCGCCAAACCCTGATCGAAGTTCCGAAAGCCGGGTTTGAATGGCTGGCCGAAGGGCCGGGCGATTGGCGCCATCCGTGGGAGGATTGGTACTCCACCCGCTACGAAATGAAGGCGCTGCGAGAAGGCCGGATGCCGCATTACATGACCTTTCGGAAGCCCGTATGACCGCGCCCTTTACAGTCGCCATCGACGGCCCTGCCGCGGCCGGCAAAGGCACGATCAGCAAGGCGGTCGCCGCACATTTCGGTTTGGCGCATCTGGATACAGGTTTGCTCTACCGGGCGGTTGGTGTGCGGATGTTGCTGGGTGAAGACCCGACAAAAGCCGCGCAAACGCTGGTGGCCCAAGACCTTGAGTCCCCGGATTTGCGAAGTGCCGATGTGGCGCAGGCGGCGTCCAAAGTGGCGGTGATCCCAGATGTGCGGGCGGCCTTGCTCGATTTTCAGCGCGCCTTTGCCCGGCGCGCAGGGGGCGCGGTTCTTGACGGGCGCGACATTGGCACGGTGATCTGCCCGCAGGCCGAGGCAAAGCTGTTTGTCACCGCCAGCCCCGAAGTCCGCGCGCAGCGGCGTCTGGCCGAGCTGAGGGACCGTGGCTTTGAGACGGAGTTCGACACGGTGCTGGCCGATGTCAAAGCCCGCGATGACCGCGACACAAACCGCGCTGATGCGCCTTTGCGCCCTGCTGACGATGCGGTGACGATCGACACCTCGTCGCTGGACATCGACGCGGCGGTTGCGGCGGCAATTGCGGTTGTGGCAGCACGCCGCGCGCTTTAATCGATCAAAACCAGCAGATCCTGTGCTGATCTGTGCCAAAACCAAGTCCGGATGCGTCCCGGTCTTGCGCTGATGCGCACGCTCTGCTATGGCCCGCGCGTCGTTAGAAGGCATCAATGCCGCAAGACAAGTGATCGAGCAGGGGTCGGCAACCACCGGCCCTGTTTGTTTTGTGGACGCCTTGACCAATTCCGTTCGCCACAAGTGCGGGCATCAACCCCAGACCGGCGGAGACAACCGCACGGCCAGTAAAATGATACGTAAAGGAAACAGACGCCACATGGCTATGAACGCATCTATGGAAGAATTCGAAGCGCTTTTGAACGAAAGCCTCGAAATGGACACACCGGACGAAGGGTCCGTTGTAAAGGGCAAGGTCATCGCAATTGAAGCGGGCCAAGCCATCATCGACGTCGGCTACAAGATGGAAGGCCGCGTTGATCTTAAAGAATTTGCAAACCCCGGCGAAGCGCCCGACATTTCTGTCGGCGACGAAGTCGAGGTGTTCCTGCGCTCCGCAGAGAACGCACGCGGCGAAGCGGTTATCTCGCGCGAGATGGCACGCCGTGAAGAAGCATGGGATCGTCTTGAAAAAGCTTATGCAGACGACGCCCGCGTTGAGGGTGCGATCTTCGGTCGTGTCAAAGGCGGCTTCACTGTTGACCTTGGCGGCGCGGTTGCGTTCCTTCCGGGTTCGCAGGTCGATGTGCGCCCCGTGCGCGACGCAGGCCCGCTCATGGGTCTCAAGCAGCCGTTCCAGATTCTCAAGATGGACCGTCGCCGGGGCAACATCGTTGTGTCGCGCCGTGCGATCCTCGAAGAATCCCGCGCCGAACAGCGCGCCGAAGTCATTGGCAACCTCACCGAAGGTCAGGCAGTCGATGGTGTGGTCAAGAACATCACCGAATACGGTGCGTTTGTGGACCTTGGCGGCGTAGACGGCCTTCTGCACGTGACCGATATGGCATGGCGCCGTGTGAACCACCCGTCGGAAATTCTTGCCATCGGCGAGACGGTCAAGGTTCAGGTCATCAAGATCAACAAAGAAACCCACCGCATCAGCCTTGGTATGAAGCAGCTTCAGGAAGATCCGTGGGATCTGGTTGCTGCCAAGTATCCGCTTGAATCCGTGCATATGGGTCGCGTGACCAACATCACCGATTACGGCGCATTTGTTGAGCTGGAGCCGGGCGTTGAAGGTCTTGTTCACGTGTCTGAAATGTCCTGGACCAAGAAGAACGTGCACCCGGGCAAGATCGTGTCGACCTCGCAGGAAGTCGAAGTCATGGTTCTGGAAATCGACGGCGCCAAGCGCCGCGTTTCCCTGGGTCTCAAGCAGACCATGCGTAACCCGTGGGAAGTGTTTGCAGAAACACATCCCGAGGGCACCGAGGTCGAAGGCGAAGTCAAGAACATCACCGAATTCGGTCTGTTTGTTGGCCTCGATGGCGACATCGACGGCATGGTTCACCTGTCCGACCTGTCATGGGACGAACGTGGCGAGGATGCGATCCAGAACTACCGCAAAGGCGACATGGTTCAGGCCGTTGTCACCGAAGTGGATGTCGAGAAAGAGCGTATCTCGCTGTCCGTCAAGGCACTGGGTGGCGACAAGTTCGCTGAAGCCGTCGGCGGCACCAAGCGTGGTTCCGTGATCACGGTTCAAGTGACAGCCATCGAAGAAGGTGGAATCGAAGTGGAATTCGAAGGCATGAAGTCCTTCATCCGCCGCTCCGATCTGTCGCGTGACCGTGGCGACCAGCGCCCAGAGCGTTTCAATGTCGGTGACAAGGTCGATGTCCGCGTGACCAACGTGGACAGCAAGACCCGTCGTCTGGGTCTGTCGATCAAGGCACTGGAAATCGCGGAAGAGAAAGAAGCGGTTCAGCAGTACGGGTCTTCCGACTCTGGCGCATCGCTTGGCGATATCCTTGGCGCAGCGCTCAAGTCCGGCGACGATTGATCGTTTCGATCAGATGTAAAACAGAAACCCCCGCATCACAGGATGCGGGGGTTTCTTTTTGGCAGGTACATGATGCGCCACCGCCCCCCTGTTTCCGTTAACGGAAGCTGGGGGCGCTGCCCCGTCCGCCTATGGCGAACTCCCTAGGGATATTTTTGAACCAGAGACGTCTGGAGATTAAGCTGCGATGTCGCGCAGTCCCAAAACTGCGCGCGCCTCTTGCCATGTGGCGACAGGGCGGTTGTGGCGGTCGCACAGCTCTACGGCCCGTTTGACCAATGCTGCGTTGGATGGGGCCAAAGTGCTGCGATCCAGACGGATATTGTCCTCTAGCCCTGTACGGGCATGACCACCGGCCGCAATGGCCCAATCGTTCAGCACGATCTGGTTCGGCCCGATCCCGGCAGCGCACCACGGGGTTTGTGCACCAAACAGGCGTTTGACGGTGTGGATGTAGAAATCGAACACCTCTTTGTCGGCGGGCATGGCGTTTTTCACACCCATGACAAACTGCACATAAGGGGTGGCCGCAATTTCACCCGCCTTGAACATCGCGGCAGCGCGAAAGATGTGCGACAGGTCAAAGGCTTCGATCTCGGGTTTGACGGCGTAGGTGATCATTTCCGACGCCAGCCACGCGACCAAATCCGGCGGATTTTCGTAGACGCGGGTGGGAAAGTTGTTCGATCCCACCGACAGCGACGCCATATCGGGCCGCAGGGGCAGCATGCCGCCGCGTGTCTTGCCCGCGCCCGAGCGGCCGCCGGTGGAGAATTGAATGATCATGCCGGGGCAGTGTTTCTCAACGCCCTCTTTCAGACGCGCGAAACGGTCCGGGTCAGAGCTCGGGGTTTCGTCATCGTTGCGCACATGAGCATGCAGGATGCTTGCCCCGGCCTCGAACGCGGCGTGTGTGCTTTCGATCTGTTCCGCGACGGTTGTCGGCACGGCAGGGTTGTCGGCTTTGGTCGGAACAGACCCGGTGATGGCAACGCAAATGATGCAGGGGGTGGTCATGGGCGGGGGTGGTCCTGTGCACAAGATTGGCACGCAGTGTGGCACGAAACACACCCGTGTCAAACCGGATCAGTTGTCGCCGCCAAGCTCTTCCCAGATCTCGCGGACCCAACCTTGAATCACCTGCGCCTCATGCCAGCGGTTCGACATCTCGCGCCCCTGTGCGTCGGTCATCGCGTATTCCGGTGGCCCAAGTTCGCAGGTGAAGATGCAGTCGCCCGACGCGTTTCGGCTGCGCCAATCCGCCATGCCTTCGCGCCACCAGCCTTTGAACAGGTTCACCCATTTCTGGTGCTGCGGGAAATCCAGTTGCAGCTGGATTTGCTGGCGGCTCGCCACCCGGCCCTGAAAGCTGTCGGAGCGCTGCAACACCCGGCTGATCAGGCCAAGGTCGGGGTCTGACATCGGATACCAGAATTCGCGGTCCACCACGTAATGCGACAGGTCTGCACAGATCCGCATCTCGGGAATCCGGTCAAGAAGTTGCAGCGTGGTAAACAGATCATTGGTGATGCAATTTCGGTGAGTCTCGAACTGGATCGGCACGCCAATCCGGTCAGACATCGCCATCCATGTTTCAATCACCGGAACCATATCGTCGAGGGCAATCGGCATCACCTGACCGATCACGTCCACAAAAGGTGCGCCGAAATCGGCCGCCATGTGCAGCGTGTCTTCGAGGCTCTCTATCGTTTTCGGGAAAGCCACGATCAGCGGTGTCAGATCGTTGGCCACCATATGCGGGCGGACTGCATGGGCCACGGCCACATCTGACGCACCCAGATCAATCGCCATACCGTCAAAGCCCGCTTCGGCCACCATCTCGCAAATCTGATCATAGGGCAGTTTCACCCCGGTCTGATCATGCGGCTGCATCGCCCAAAGCGAGGTATAGACCTGAAGCCGCCTCACTCGGCAGGCACCCGGCGGGTGCGACCGCCCGAGGTGGGCACGATCCAGACCTCATTCATCGGGTATTGGCTTTCGTCCTTGGCCATCAGTTTGCGGATCACCTCGATCTGGAACTCGATCCAGCCCATGCGGTGCACCTCGCCTGCCGTGTCCTCGATCTTGGCGTTCAGGTCTCGCAGTTTCCAGAACGGCACGGCCGGAAAGGTGTGATGCGCGGTGTGGTAGGGCATCTGCCAGCACAGCCAGCGAAAGACTGCGTTGGTCCGGGTGGAGCGGGTGTTTTCAAGAATGTCGCTTTCGTGGCTCAGGCCCAGATGTTCGATGGTGTTCTGCAATTGGTGCACTGGCTTGGTCAGGACCATCGGCACGATCCAGAAGGTCAGCGCGACCCAGCTTCCGGTGATCAGTGACACCAGCGCGATCAGCGCATACCCGGCAAGATGCAGGCGGCTCTCGCGGATCACCTTTGCTTCTTCCTCAGGGCGGATAAAAGGCTCCACGATCACACCACGGGCGCGTCGCACCACGCCAAATACCCGGTTGCGCCAATAGGTGATACCCGACAGCCAAAGCAGGTAAGTTGTCAGCGTATAGGGCTCGCGCACCAATTCGCCGTCGCGTTCCCAATCCTGCGTGTGCTGGTGATGGGCGAAATGCATGATCTGGTCGTAATCACGCGGAAAGATCTGACCAAACCCGATGATGCGGCCAAACACTTCGTTCAGGGCGCGGGTCTTGAAGACGGTGGCATGGCTGAGTTCATGCTGTGCCGCGTAGAGAAAGTTCAAAAGCACACCCAAAGCAAAACCTGTGACCCAGACCCATCCGGTGCCCATTGCCTGCGCATGCAGATATGCGGCGATCACGATGGCCCCGACATGGCTGGCCATTTGTAGCGCGCCGCGCAGGTCAGAGCGTTCCGTCAGGCTGCGCAATTCTGCGGGGGTCAACAGTTTGCGGCGCGAAAAACTGGCGTCCATCGGTTCCTCCTGATGTCGGTAGACCAAGACTGGCGGGCTTTTGACCAAAAGAAAAGCGTTCCCGCTTGTAGAGGTGCGCAGCTGCACCGCTTTTGACCGGTTTGCACAAATCCGCGCATATCCGTCGAAGTTTTTCTGAACCATTGTGAAACGCGCAACTTGCCCGCACACTGTCGAAAAAAGCATCCAGAGGTGAGCGGACCGATGCAGATAAACCGACGTTTCTTTGGGTTGGGGCTAATGAGCCTTGGCCTTGCAGCCTGTTCGCGCGCCGTCCCCGGCAGCGTGAGCACAAACACCCCCACCGGCTTGCCCGCTGATCTGCGGCCCGTGCCCAACAGCGCGTATGATGCATGGGTCGCGGCGTTTCGGGGGCGGGCGGCGTCCCAAGGGATTTCCCAGAACACGCTGGCGGCGGCCTTTCGGGGCACCGGGTATCTGCCCGGAGTGGTCACACGGGATCGCAACCAGACCGAATTCAGCCGTAGCCTCGAAGATTATCTGGCAATCGCGGCCTCTGACGAACGGGTGCAAAAGGGCCGCGCAGCCTATGCCCGGCATCGTGGAACGCTGGACGCGCTTGAGGATCGCTATGGTGTTGATGCCAAGATCATCACAGCAATCTGGGGGTTAGAGAGCTTTTACGGCGAACGGCGCGGCGACGTGCCTGTTGTTTCGGCCACGTCGACGCTGGCGTTTGACGGACGGCGCGGGCGGTTCTTTGAACAACAGTTGATTGCTGCGCTGCGCATCCTTCAGAATGGCGATATCCCGGCATCGCGCATGACCGGAAGCTGGGCTGGGGCGATGGGGCACACCCAGTTCATTCCGACATCTTATCTTGAATTCGCGGTGGATTTCACCGGCGATGGGCGACGCGATATCTGGTCCGATGACCCGAGCGATGCGTTGGCCTCTGCCGCAGCCTACCTGCAACGCAATGGCTGGACGCGGGGTCTGGAATGGGGGGGCGAGTCGTCCCAAGGGTCGCTTGAACCGCAACCCGGGGGGCCAAGGTTTAGCACCACCAGCAATTTCCGCGTGATCAAGCGCTACAACAACTCGGATGCTTATGCGATTGGCGTCGGGCATCTGGCTGACCGGATCGGTGGTGCCGGGCCTTTGCGCGCCAGCTTTCCACCCGATGCAAATGGCTTGACCAAGGCGGACCGGGTGACCCTGCAACAACGCCTCACCGCGCGCGGCTTTGATACGCAAGGGGCGGATGGTGTGATCGGGTCCAACACCGAGGCGGCAATCCGCGCGTATCAGGCCAGCCGGGGTCTGCCCGCGACAGGGACGCCGTCACAATCCCTGTTGCAAAGCCTTCGGTAACCGCGTGCGTCGGCTGCTTCGCGCGTTGCGGTCCACGGTGATGCTGCTCTGGCTGTGCGCGGTCTTGGCGGTCAGCGCTCTGGCGCTGGGGATACAGGCACTGACCCTGTCGGCGCAGGTGGCCAGCGTGACCGCTGGCGCAACGGCGGCGGCAGTCAAACATCGCAAAGAACTGGCCAAAGCAGTGGCGCGCACCAAGGCCAAGGCCCGGTTGCAGCGGGCTTTGGTTGCGGTGCCCATTGTCGGCACCGGGGCGGCTGTGGCGTTCGAGGCGCAGGATTTTCATGATTGGCAAGTCGACAATCCCAATGGCACCTTTGCAGACTATTCCTGCGAGGTGGCCGCGTTAAGCGCCGAGGTGCTGGACGAGGTATTGCAGGACTTGCCCGACGCCATGCGCCCCTCCCGCGACCTGCTGCTGCGGCAGCTTCCCGAATGTGAAAAACCTGCCTGATATCGCGGTTTTCAAATTGCTTTAAAATTTGGCCATTCTGGATTTGCTGCGTAATTATTGTGCTGCAAGGGCGGAAGGCCCGGGATTTTGCCTGTCAAAGCAGCAGATTTGACGCGGCTCTGCGAAATGCGTTGGAAGTCGCTCCCGGCGGGTTGTTAGCGTTTGGCACAATGACTCACCTGACCCCTCTCACCACCTTGCCGCCGCGGGCACATGGCAAGCTGACTGTCGTCGCCAAGGCGCGGGACAACGGCGTGTCGGCCTTGGCTGATCTGCACCAGACTGGGTCGGCCAAGATCCTGATGACGCCCGCCCGCGATGCTGTTGAGGGCGTGATACTCAACACTTCGGGCGGACTAACCGGGGGCGACACGCTGTCCATTGCGGCCACCGCCCAGATCGGCGCGCGGTTGCGGCTGACCACGCAAGCGGCGGAACGGGTGTACCGCACCGCCGACGACACCATCGCACGGGTGCGCAACCTTGTGACAGCAGAGCGCGGCGCTCGGGTTGATTGGCTGCCGCAGGAAACCATCCTGTTCCAGAATGGCGCGCTGCGTCGATCCCTGTCGGTCAAGATGGCCGCCGATGCGCGGGTGCTGATCGTAGAGCCGGTGCTTTTTGGCCGCTTGGCCATGGGCGAGGTCGTGACACAGGCGCGCTTTGCCGACAGCCTGACGATTGAACGGGACGGCGACATGGTCTTCCGCGACGCCAGCACGCTGAATGGCAACATCACTGCCACGCTGGACAAACCCGCCTTGGGCAATGGCGCGCGTGCCATGGCGCTGGTGGTGTTCGCCGCCCCCGAGGCTGAGGCGCATCTTGATCCCATCCGCAAGGTGCTGCCCCCCAGTGCGGGGGTATCGCTTGTGCGGGACGGCGTTCTTGTTCTGCGCGCGCTGGCCCCGGACGGGTTCGAGCTACGCCGGACCCTGATCCCTGTTCTTGATCGGCTGAGCGGTGACGCGCTGCCGCGCTCCTGGAGACTTTGACCTATGAACCTGACCCCTCGTGAAAAAGACAAACTGCTGGTTGCCATGGCCGCCATCGTGGCGCGCAAGCGGCTCGAACGCGGTGTGAAACTGAACCATCCTGAGGCCGTGGCGCTGATCACCGATGCGGTGGTCGAAGGCGCGCGCGACGGGCGGTCGGTCGCCGATATGATGCAGGCCGGTGCACAGGTCATCACCCGCGAGCAATGTATGGAAGGCGTGCCCGAGATGATCCACGACGTGCAGGTCGAGGCGACTTTTCCCGACGGCACAAAGCTTGTCACTGTTCACAATCCCATTCGCTAACATCGAAATACGACACCAACCGGAGACCAAAGATGAAATATGCAGCTCTCGCCCTGATCCTGACTGCTGGCCCCGCACTTGCCCATCCGGGCGCGCATGTGCACCCCCATGATGGCGCGCACTGGCTTACATTGGTCAGCGCGCTTGCGCTTGTCGCTGTGGCGGCGGGTCTTGCGGTGACGCGGAACCGGTGGCGCAAATGATCCCCGGAGAGCTGTTTCCGGCCGAAGGGACGCTGACGCTCAACCCGGACCGGCCTGCGATCACGCTTATGGTCGCCAATACGGGCGACCGTCCCGTGCAGGTGGGCAGCCATTACCATTTTGCCGAAACCAACCCGGCGTTGGACTTTGACAGGGCTGCCGCAGGTGGGCATCGTCTTGATATCGCGCCCGGAACGGCAGTGCGGTTTGAACCGGGCCAGCGCCGCGAAGTGCAGCTGATCCCGGTGGGCGGGGATCGGCGCATTGTCGGGTTCAACCAGCAAATCATGGGAGATTTGTGATGCCCCGCATCGCGACGCCGTTGGATTACTGGACCAATGCGCTCCAGCTTGGGTTTGTTCTGGCCGAAGCCCAAAGCGTCATCGCCATGCGCATGATGGGGGCGGCGGGTGTCTGGTCCGTACCCAAGACAGAAAACAAACGTATGTTGAATGAAAAGATCTTTGCCTTCGTCAAAGGCACGACCGATGCATCGCGGGCGGCCATCGCGGGCCAATCGCCGGACGCGGTGACTGCGCTCGCCATCAAACCGATCCGTCAGGCGACGCGCGCCAATCACAAACGCCTAAAGAAACGTGGACTGAAAAGGGGCTGATATGCCAGTTTCGATCAAACGCGCCGATTATGCTGCCATGTTTGGCCCTACCGTGGGCGACAGGCTGCGTCTGGCTGACACGGACCTGATCATCGAGGTTGAACGCGATCTCACCGCCGAAGCCGTGGGCGCTGCAACCAGCGGCGGTACCGGCGCGAACGCGCTTGTCTACGGCGAAGAGGTCAAGTTCGGGGGCGGCAAGGTGATCCGCGATGGCATGGGTCAATCGCAGGCCACCCGCGCCGAAGGGGCTGTGGACACGGTCATCACCAACGCGCTGATCGTGGATTATACCGGCATCTACAAGGCCGATGTGGGCCTGCGCGACGGGCGCATTCACAAGATCGGCAAGGCGGGCAACCCCGACACCCAGCCGGGTGTGAACATCATTGTCGGACCGGGGACCGAGGCGATTGCGGGTGAGGGGCGCATCCTGACCGCCGGTGGCTTTGACAGCCATATCCACTTTATCTGCCCACAGCAGATCGACGACGCGCTGCATTCTGGCCTGACCACAATGCTGGGCGGCGGCACCGGTCCCGCACATGGCACTTTGGCCACCACCTGCACGCCCGGCCCTTGGCATATTGGCCGTATGTTGCAAGCCGCTGACGCCTTTCCGATGAACCTGGCCTTTGCCGGAAAGGGCAACGCGTCGCTGCCTGCCGCAATCGAGGAGCAGGTCAAAGCAGGGGCCTGCGCGCTGAAGCTGCACGAGGATTGGGGCACCACCCCCGCCGCCATCGATTGTTGCCTGACCGTGGCCGATGCGATGGACGTGCAGGTGATGATCCACACGGACACTCTGAATGAATCCGGTTTTGTCGAACACACCGTGGGGGCCATGAAGGGCCGCACCATCCACGCCTTCCACACCGAAGGCGCAGGCGGCGGGCACGCGCCGGACATCATCAAGATCTGCGGCGAGGAACATGTCCTGCCAAGTTCCACCAACCCGACGCGCCCCTTTACCGTGAACACGCTGGAAGAGCATTTGGACATGCTGATGGTCTGTCACCACCTCGACAAATCCATCCCCGAAGACATCGCCTTTGCCGAGTCGCGCATCCGCCGCGAGACGATCGCCGCCGAGGATATCCTGCACGACATGGGCGCATTTTCGATCATCGCATCCGACAGTCAGGCAATGGGCCGGGTGGGCGAGGTGATCATCCGCACCTGGCAAACCGCCGACAAGATGCGCAAACAGCGCGGGCGTCTTCCCGAGGAAACCGGCGAAAACGACAACATGCGCGTGCGCCGCTATATCGCCAAGTACACGATCAACCCGGCGATTGCCCACGGCATCAGCCGCCATATCGGCAGCATTGAAGAAGGCAAACGCGCTGATCTCGTGCTTTGGCACCCGGCGTTTTTTGGCGTCAAACCCGAGATGGTCCTGCTCGGTGGCACCATCGTCTGTGCCCAGATGGGCGATCCCAATGCGTCGATCCCGACACCGCAGCCGGTCTACACCCGGCCGATGTGGGGGGCATATGGGCGCAGTGTCGAACACTCGGCGGTGGTGTTCGTGTCCGAGGCCGCACAGGCCGACAGCATTGGCGACAAACTGGGACTGGCCAAGAAAACCCTGGCCGTTCAGCACACGCGCGGGATCGGTAAATCCGATCTCAAGCTGAACACCGCAACCCCCAAGGTCGAGGTGAATCCCGAAACCTACGAGGTGCGCGCCGATGGTGAATTGCTGGTCTGCGAACCGGCAGAGGTGTTGCCGATGGCACAACGGTATTTCTTGTTTTAACGCCGCTTTGCCGCGTCCTATCGCTGAACTGAAGGTGAACCATGCTCACTGCCTCAACCTACCACGCCCATACCCACGGCACGCCTGCCGACACGATCTCGCTCAGCTACGAGGCGCGGTTCCTGCGCCGCCGTGTGCTGACCACCGACGGGGGCATGGAATTCCTGCTCGATCTGGAACAGACCACATCCCTCAATCACGGGGGTGCGCTTATCCTTGAGGATGGGCGCGAAATCGAAGTCACCGCAGCCCCTGAACCGTTGCTTGAAATCAGCGGCGACAACCTTGTGCGCCTTGCGTGGCATATCGGCAATCGCCACACGCCGTGTCAGGTCGAAGACGCCCGCCTGCTGATCCAACCCGATCACGTGATCCGCGACATGCTGGGCAAGCTGGGTGCAACGGTCACCGAACGGGTCGAACCCTTTACCCCGGAAGGAGGCGCCTACGGTCATGGACGGACCCATTCCCACGCCCACTGATCCGATCCTGACGCTGGCGCAATGGCTGTCGCCGGGGTTTCCCATCGGGGCCTTTGCCTATTCCAGCGGGCTGGAACAGGCGATTGCCGACAAGGCGCTGACACCGGCGACTGTTGAGGACTGGCTGTCTGACATGCTGCGCGACGGCAATGGCCTAAGCGATGCGCTTTTGATCCGCGCGGCAGCAAGCGGCACCGATCCACAGGACGTAGACGAAACCGCCCGCGCGTTTTGTCCCAGCCGCGAACGCCTGCTTGAGATCGACGCGCAAGGCGCTGCCTTTTGCGACCAATTGCGCACGAACTGGGGGATCGACATCACAGACCTTACCTATCCTGTGGCGCTGGGCGTCGGGATCAAACATCTCGACCTGCCCCTGACAATGTCCGTGCAAATGTACCTGCACGCGTGGGTCAGCGCCGTGGTTGCCGCCTGCCAGCGCCTCATGGCGCTGGGCCAGACCGAGGCGCAGCGCATCGTTGCCGCCCTTGCGCCGCTCTGTTCCAAGATCGCGCATCAGAGCGAAACACAAACGCTTGACGATCTGACCAGCCAAAGCTTTGCTGCCGATATTGCAGCGATGCGCCACGAAACGCTCAGCCCAAGGATTTTCCGAACATGACCACCCGCAACGGACCCCTTCGTGTCGGCATCGGCGGCCCGGTCGGGGCGGGGAAAACCTCGCTCACAGCCGCGCTGGCGAAACGGCTGACGAAAACCCACTCGATCGGTGTGATCACAAATGATATCTACACGCAGGAAGACGCCGAAGCGCTGATGCGCATGCAGATCCTGCCACAAGACCGGGTTATTGGCGTGGAAACCGGCGGTTGCCCGCACACCGCCATCCGCGAAGACGCATCCATCAATCTCGCGGCAGTGGCCGAGATGGTCAAACGCCACCCCGATGTCGAAGTGGTGCTGATCGAGTCCGGTGGCGACAACCTGTCGGCCACGTTCAGCCCGGAACTGGCGGACGTGACACTTTACGTGATCGACGTGGCCGCAGGCGAAGAAATCCCCCGCAAAGGTGGCCCCGCGCTGACCCGGTCAGACATCCTTGTGATCAACAAAACCGACCTTGCCCCGCATGTTGGCGCATCGCTTGACGTGATGGACCGCGACGCCACGAAAATGCGCGACGGACGGCCCTTTGTCTTTGCCGCCGTGCGCCATGATCAGGGCGTGGACGAGGTTCTGGGCCATTTGAAACAGATATCAGGGCTTTAATCGCGGGGCGGTCACATTACGTTAATTTGCATATGAGACTGTTTTTATGTATCTTGTGGGATGAGGCAGTAAAATAACAACAAATTGTGTGCGCGGTCATGGCAGAAATCGGGAAACAGATTGCAGCGTTGCCAATGCGCTGGAAAAAAGATGGAACCTTTCAGGTTCTGATGGTCACGTCGCGCGAAACCAAGCGCTGGATCATGCCGAAAGGCTGGACAATGGATGGCCACAAACCTTGGGCCGCTGCCGAAATCGAAGCCCTCGAAGAGGCGGGCGCTGTTGGCTATATCGGTGAAGAAGTGATTGGCACCTACACCTACCGCAAAAAGCTCGCGGATGGATCATTCCTGAAATGCGAAGTTGATGTGTACCCGATGGTCGTCGAACAGCTCAAACGCAACTGGAAAGAACGCGATCAACGCAAACGCCGTTGGTTCAGTGCCAAGGGTGCCGCAAAACGAGTCAGCGAACCGAAGCTGGAGAAGCTTCTGAAAAGCCTGATCAAAAAGCCCGCCAAGCAGCCGGTGATCCGGGAATTCCTCAAGGCGTCGTAATGGGCGACCACCCGTGACCCGATGTGCAACGTACATCGCGGCAATGTCCCGGCCCTAATCCACCGGCAATCCGCTTGGCACATGATCGGGGCGACCCAAGGGCCGGTGCCGCGCGGTGTCCCCCGTCAGGCTGTGCAGAAATGCAACGATATCATCCACCTCCGCGTCGCTCAGCGCCACGGGACGCACATCCAACATGGCCGCCTGTCGATCCATCTCAAGCTGGTCGGATTGGATGACAAAGTCGATCTCCTCCAACCAGGGCACATCGGGCAGCGCCGCAAGCTCTGCATGCCACTCCGCGCGCGCGGTGATCGGATCGGCCATGTGGCGCACCATGTCTCGCAGATTGGCGTACGCCCCGTTATGCCCATATGGCGCTGTCAGCGCGATGTTGCGCAAGGACGGTGTGCGAAAGCGGTAGGCGTCTTCCAGATCATCCGTCGCCCCCATGCGCCCCACATCGCGCGGGATGGGATCCCACTGACGGGTGCGTCCAGGGCCAAAAGGGGGAAGGGCCATGGCGTGAAAGTCCTGATCGGTGAACAGCGGTCCATTGTGGCATTGTGCACAATTTGCCGCGCCAAAGAACAACTGCCGCCCGCGTTCCGCATCCTCGGGCAGGGGCGTGCCATGCGTCAGAAATGCATCATATGGGCTGTCGAAATTCGCCCATTCGGTGCCAATGAACGCGGCCAAAGCGTTGCCGATCTCGACAATCGTCACATCCTCGGGCCGGTCGATATGATCAAAGGCCGCCACGAACATCTGCCCGTATTCAGGGATCGTCCGCACCCTTTTGGCCAAGATCGGCCAGCCCAGATCAATCCGGTCCGTCACCGCGCCGATCACCTCGTTTTCGCCGACATTCCCGGCCATCTCGAACTGCGCCGTCATCGGGAACAGGGACTGCGCGGCAATCAACGAGTTCAACCCTTGTGGCAGCCATTCCTCGGCCGGGCTGTCAAAGCCGTTGCCATAGATCTCTGACGGTTCCAGCCGCCCGTCATGGAACAGCACCCGCACATCGCGGTGCCCCAAATTCCACAGCGCAGGCGCATTGCGCGGGATGCGTTTGCGGATCGCATCGGTCCCGTCACCCGCCGTGCGCTCCGGCCCCAAGCCAACACCGCCCTCGCCGATGCCCAAAGACAACCCGTCCGTGCCCCCAAGATCGTGGTGATGGCATGTCCCGCACGAGATATTCCTGTTGCCACTCAGGATCTTGTCGTAAAACAGCACTTGACCAAGGCGGGCCTGATCCGCATCGAAAGACAGGAAATCCTCGGCTGTGATCGGTTGCGCCACCGTCGCCGGGGCACCAAGGCAAAAGGCAATGAGCACACCAAGATGACGCTTACCAGATGGATATTTGCCCTGTGCCTTGCCGCTCTGCCGGCCTTTGCCGATATCGAAGACGCCCGCGACCTGATGGAAGAAGGCCGCTTTGAAGAGGCCCGCGAAGCGCTTTGGCCCGCCGCGCGGTCCGGCAATGCCGAGGCTGAGGAGCTGATCGGCGTCATGTACGCGCTGGGGCTCGGGGTGGAACAAGACTACGTTCGCGCCTTCGACTGGTATCTGCGGTCGGCCATGAAAGGCCACCCCGGCGCGCAATCGGGCATCGGCTGGTACTATGAAACCGGCCTCGGGTTGCCCGCCCCGGACCTCGTCCGCGCGTTCCTCTGGTACCAACTGAGCACCATCGGAGGCGACCCCGACGCCGCCATCTCGGTCGAGGAAGTGGTCAAGAAAATGACGCGCGAGCAAATAGACCATGCACAATCCCTCGTGGACGACTACCGGGTCTGGCTCTACCCGTTCCGCTGAGTTTCGCGGATTGCTCTAGCAGGGGCAAGTGGCAGGAGTGTGGCGGTTTTTTCGTTGTGTTTGGTGCGTGATTTCACCCACCCTACGTCGTAGCTCCACGAAAACACGGATGAAATTTGGGCATGGCCGACGCTAAAAAATTTAATGCAGAAATCGTAAAGCCAACACTCGCCGAGTTCGATGCTGAATTCTCGTGCCTGCGAAGAGCATTTCTGGCGGTTGCTGTGGTTGACGCGCTTGCTGCTCAAATTTTTGCACAAGCACACGAGAATGGCATTAATCCGTTTGATCTTCTAGGATGGCATGAAGATGGTTATCCAGCAAACGCAAACGACAGTATCTTTCGGCACCGTCTCGCCGAAAACTGCACCGGCTTCGGGCTAGTTCTGGACGTTGCCAAAGCCAATAAACACGCAGTGTTAACGAGAGGCGCGCCCACCGTGAAGCGTTCTGACCAAGTCGTTTCAAAGTCTAGAGGCTATGGGCTCGGGCGTTATGGCCAAGGTAGGTTTGGTGGTGTTCGTCAAATCATGATTTGTTTCCAAGGCGGCGAGGAGGTCTATCTGGAGCATCAAATCCTTGAAGCACATCAAAGCTTGTCTGAGCTTATTGAGCTATTGGAAAAGCGCATTCATGGTACGTCCAGCGACGGCAACAGAGATCAAACGTAGGGTGCGTGATTTCACGCACCAACTCCACCGACAACAAACCTCACATCCCAATGAACGCTCGAATACGCCCAATCTTCTGGACGTCCCACAAACCCATGTTTCACCGGATTGAACCAACAATACCGTAAATGCACGTTGAAGTCCGCGTCACATCTGATGTGATGTTCCCAAAACCGCCTTTGCCAAATTCCACGCTCGTCACGCGCGACGTGGCTTTGACGTAAGCTGCCTTTCGGGACGGCACGTGAAAACCGCGATTTGATCACGCGCCAGCGTGTTGAAAAGTCGCAATCATCTTCCGGCAATCGCCATATGCAATGAAGGTGATCTGGCAACACGACCCAAGCCTCAATCTCGAAAGGGCGTTCGGCTTTGGTCAATCGCACCGCGTGGCGCAGTTGTTCGATGTTGCGGACCAACGCATCGCTGCTTCGATCGGCTAATGCGACAGTGAAAAAGACAAGAGCGCCGTGGATTTTGGGGCGTATGTAGGTGGGCATGGGGTCATTTACGATGGAATGGTTAATGGTGCGTGAAATCACGCACCCTACGAGTGGTGGGAACCATACATCGCACGCCCCATTTCCAACCCGTTAACCCTCAATCCCCCATACCCCACCCACGATGCGCATCGAGCGGGAAGGGTCACTCCCATGCCGCGACACCACAGAACTGACACCCTCTCACATGCCGGAAGGCTGACCATGAGAGACCGGTTTCCGAACAGGCCCTGAGACCCAGGGTACAGGTCGCCCGTTGACTCGGGGATTTGAGAGACCCGTCAGGCCCATAAGGGCGGCGCCGCTTCTTCTTTTTAAAAATATGCAAGTCACCGCTTGCAGCAGAGCATTCCGGCGGGACAGTCCCCGACCGGCTGCAAATGCGCATGAAAAAGGCCCCGGAGTTTCCTCCGAGGCCCCCGTCTGCGTTCTTGAACCGGATCAGTTCAGATCGGCCTCGTACTCTGCCGCAAGATCGGCTTCGGCTTCGGCAACGGCCTTGGTCAGCGCCTCATAGATTTCCGGGCCACCATCGACATTTTCCTGGAACCAATCGAACACAGGGGCTGCCGCATCGCGGAAGGCAGCTTTTTCTTCGACAGTCGGCACATACAGATCCCCGCCACCGGCGACGAATTCCTCATAGGCGGCGATCGACTTGCGCTTGGGCGACGCGAATGTCGCCTGCTGGAGCGCTGCAAACCCATCGACCACAACGCGGCGCATGTCTTCGGGCATGCCCATGAATTTTTCATTGTTCATGACCCAGATCGCGCCCATATAGGCGTGCCCGTCAAGCGTCAGGTATTGCAGACCTGCATCGGGAAACTTCATGCCCATGATGTCGGTGATGCCGTTCTTGGACCCGTCCACGACGCCGGTTTGCAGCGAGGTGAACAGCTCTGGCCAGCTGATCGGGGTGGGGGCCGCGCCCAGCACCTTGACCAGCTCTTGCGGCAGGTCGGCAACCACGGTGCGGATTTTCAGACCTTCAAGGTCGGACGGCTGCGCGATACGGCGCTGCGTGTTGGCAAAGTTGCGCCAGCCGCCGGTGTTGCCAATGGTCATGATGCGGATCGTATCACCGCTGTCTTCGAGCGCCATATTGCGCATCGTGCGGGTGAAATCGCCTGACAGGACGTGTTCGGCCACGCGGTCATCCGACATCAGATACGGCAGGTCGAGCACCTGAACATACGGGAAGATGCCCGCAGCCCCGCCCGAGGTGGTCACAAACACGTCGATAGAGCCATCCGAGATACCCTGCAAGCATTCCGCACCACCCGAACACAGCTGCGTGCCGATGAACAACTCGACCGCGATACGCCCGTTCGACGCGTTCTCGACATGGTTCTTGAAGACGACAAGACCGTCGTAATCCTCGTCATTCTCGTTCGAATTTGCGGTGGCGCGGATCGTGAAATCCTGTGCCGCCGCCGTGATCGCGCTACCCGCGAGCAGAGCGGCTGTCAGCGCCGCTGTGGTAAGACCTTTGAGCATTGGTGTTCTCCCTATCGCTTTCTTTGGTCGGTTACACGGATCAGATGACCCGCAGATGTCAGTCCGCAAACCCGGTGAGGCGCGGAATGGTCATGGAAATTTCGGGGATGAACGTGATGAGGAAAATCACCACGATCTCGATGGCAAGGAACGGCAGGATCGCCTTTGAGATGGTCTCGACCCGTTCGCCCGACACCGAACTTGCCACGAACAAGACAAGCCCCATGGGCGGCGTGGCAAGGCCCACGGTCAGGTTCACCGACATGATGATCGCAAAGTGGATCGGGTCGACGCCCAGATCGACAAAGATCGGTCCAAGGATTGGCCCAAGGATGATGATCGCGGGACCGGCGTCGAGGAACATGCCCACGACAAACAAAAGCAGGTTGATCAGGAACAGCAGGATCAAGGGGTTCTCGCTCAGACCCAGCACGAATTCGGCCAAAATCTCGGGCGTGTGTGACAGCGACACAACCGTCTTGAACGCCATCGCAGCGCCCACCAGCAAAAGCACCGTGGCCGATGTCATGGCAGCGCGCATCAGCACGTCTGGCAGGTCAGACAGGTTGAGCGTTTTCAGAACAAACATCCCGATGACAATGGCATAGGCCACGGCCACCGCTGCGGCTTCGGTTGGGGTAAAGACGCCACCAAGGATGCCGCCCATGATGATCACAGGGGTCATCAGCGGAAAGAACGCCTTTAGCGATGCATTGCCCCGTTCGCCCCAGCTTGCCTTTTGGCGCGACACGGGGAAATCGTATCGGTCTGCCTGCCAGCGGATCATCAGCATCAGGCCAACGCCGACAAGAATGCCCGGCACGATACCTGCGAGGAACAGCGCGGCAACGCTCTCGCCCATCACGTAGGCATAGATGATCATGATGCCCGAGGGTGGGATGATCGGGCCGATCACCGAGCTGGCGGCGGTGATCGCAGCGGCGAATTTGCGGGTGTAACCCTCTTTCTCCATCGCCGGGATCAACATGGAGCCAAGCGCGGATGTGTCGGCCACCGCAGACCCCGAAAGCCCTGCAAACAGCATGGAGGACAGCACGTTCACATGGGCCAGACCGCCCCGGAAATGGCCCATCATCGCTTGGCTGAATTCCACCAGCCGCATGGTGATGCCGCCGCGATTCATCAATTCGCCCGCAAGCATAAAGAACGGGATCGCCATCAGCGGAAAGCTTGCCATGCCGTTATAGACGTTGCGGTAAAGCAGGATCAGATCGCGCTCTTGCCCGTTGAGCCACAAAAGGATGCCGGGTGCCGCCAGCATCCCGAAGAACACCGGCAATCCGATCATCAGGAACAGCAGGAACAGGGGAAGGAACCAGACCAGCATTGTGTTATTCCGCCTTCAGTTCTGCATCGAGAGGGGGGCGCAAGCGGGTCTCGCCACCGGCCAGGGTGATGAGATTGCGCAGGATCAGTTCGATATTGACGATGAAAAGCAACCAAAGCCCGGTCACGAGCGACGCGATCTGCCACGCGTTGGACATCTTTTCCCAACCATCCGCCGTGGGGTATTTCAGCGATGCGCTTTTGAACTTGCCCGCAAGGCTAGTCATTTCGCCCAAACCCATCTGCGCGCCGATATACAGGACCATGCCCGAGATCAGCAGCAGGACCAGCGCGAGCAACGCGGCCCCACGTTTCGGCAGTGCCGAGGACAGGATCTCAAGCGCCACAAACCCGCCGCGCCGATAGGCCGAGGGCGCAATCGCGGCGGTCATCCAGAGCATGAGGAAAATTGCGGCCTCTTCGGGCCAAGGCAGGGCGTTGCCCAGAACGTACCGACAAAAAACTTGCAGGAGGATGGCGCACACCATCAGTCCGATGCACACAACAGCGAACCCGCGACCGATCCGCAGGGCAATGTCATTGAACATCTGTAAAGGGGCCAGCAACCCCAGCAAAATGGCCATGACTGGCCTCCTCCCTTGTTCCGTCTCACCGGCCTCCTCGCCGGTGGCCCCGCTTGTTGTGGTATCGCGGCGGTTTATGTCGGTTCAGTAAAGCCTCCGTAACGTCCGCTGTAAAACAAAAGCGGGTCTCCGTCCCGCGTGGTGACCTGACGAACCCGCGCCACCACGATCGAATGGTCGCCGCCGTCATGTTCCGCAGTCTTGGTGCATTCAAAGCGGCTCAGGCAATTGTTGAGCAGCGGCACACCGTGGTCACCCAGTTCCCAGTCGCATTGGTCAAACGGGTTGCCATTGCGCGCAAACGCCGTGCACAGATCGGCCTGTTCCGCGCCCACCACATGGATGGCAAAGTGATCCGCTGCCATGAAGAATGGATAGCGCGAGGATGATTTCGCAGGCGACCAAAGCACAAGCGGCGGGTCAAGCGACACGCTGGCAAAGCTGTTGGCGGTGATGCCCAGCGGGCCATCGCCGGTGGCGCATGTGATGACGGTGACGCCCGTGCCAAAGCGGCCAAGCGCTGCTCGGAAATCGCGGCTGTTGTCCTGCGTGGGTTCAAAGCTGTGGGTCAAGGCGTTCATCGCGTGTCTCAGGCCACTTCATGTCCAAGGGCGTGTGTGTAAAGGTCAAACCATGTCTCCCGGTCGATCTGGATATTGGCAGCATCCCCGATGCGGGCGATGCGGTCCAGATTGTTGGTGCCGAGGACAGGTAGGATGCGCGCGGGATGCGCCAAGAGCCATGCCACGGCAACAGCGGCCGTATCAGTATTATGTGCCGTTGCAATGGTTTGCAGCGCGCTGTGCAAGCTCGAAAGTTTGGTGTCGAACAACGCCCCACCGCCAAGCGGCGACCACGCCATCAGCGGCTGGCCGTTTTTCTGGTGGAACGCGATATCGCCATTGGTGAACGGCGCGTGGTGCAACAGGCTGATTTCGATCTGGTTGGTGACCAGTTTTGTTGTCATCCCGGATTGCAGCAGCTCCCAATCATAGGGCCGAAAGTTTGACACACCAACCGCACGGACCTTGCCGCTTGCCACAATGTCGTCCAGCGCCGCACCGGTTTCGTGGTGGTCCATCAACGGATCGGGGCGATGGATCAGCAGCAGATCGATATGGTCGATCTTCATCAGCCGCAGCGAATGGTCGACTGACGCCATGATGTGCGCGCGGCTGGTGTCGTAGTATTTCACCTTCGCATCGGCATAGCGACCCACGGGGGCCACGATATCGCATTTGGTCACGATCTCGATCTGGTTGCGCAACTCGGGCGTCAGCGCATGACCCATGATCTCTTCGGCCTCGTAGCCGCCATAGATATCCGCCTGATCCATCGTCGTGATGCCCTGATCAAGGCACGCGCTGATCTTGTTGCGAATGTGGTCCACGCTGGTGTCGGCATCGTCACCCAAGCGCCACATGCCATAGACGAGGCGGCTGAGGTCGAGGGTGTCGGTAAGTGTGATGCGATCCATGTTGATCCTTATTTGACCCGGATTTCGGTTGCTTTGATGCTTTTTGACAGAATCTTCGTAGAAGATTCTGCACGTGTGCCATTAAATTCTGGTGACTGGTGGTGCATCAGCGTCGGACCCCGGCACCAAGCGGGGTGCGCGGTGTCCCCTTTGGGACCCGCCCGTACGCTTCAGGCAGGGAACAGGTTTTCATCTGCGGCAACACGCGGCTGCCGAAATGGCGGCATTCCTCCATATGTGGATAGCCCGACAGGATGAAGGCGCGGATGCCCATTTTCTGATAGGCTTCGAGCTCGGACAACACCTGATCTGTTGATCCCACCAATGCCGCGCCACAGCCCGACCGGGCACGGCCCACACCTGTCCAGAGATGCGGTTCGACAAAGCCCTCCATATCCGCCAATTCGCGGTTCTTGGCCTGATGCGACACGCCCAGCGATCCGGCGTCCAGCGCGCGGTCGCGGATGGTTTTGCCCTGCTCGTCGTCAAGTTGGCTGACAATGTGCTGTGCGTATTCGCGGGCCTCGGCCTCGGTATCGCGGACGATGACATGCACGCGCAAACCGTAATCCAGCGTGCGGTTGTAGCGTTCGGCCACGGCGTTCACGTCTTTCATCCGCTGCGCCAGCGCGTCTTTGGGTTCGGGCCACATCAGGTAGACATCGCAATGCTGCCCACACAGTTCGAGCGCATCCGGGGAATAGCCGCCGAAATAGAGCAAGGGACCGCCGGTTTGGTAGGGGATGACCGGATCGGTGGTCAGCCCGTCAAAATTGTAGACCTCGCCTTTGTAAGTGATGCTGTCCTGCGTCCAGGCTTGTTTGAGGATTTCAACCACTTCGCGCGACCGGCGGTAGCGCAGGGCGCTGTCTTCTTTTTCGCCGGGAAAGTCGCTGCTGATGATGTTCACCGTCAGCCGCCCTTCGAGCATGTGATCCAGCGTGGCGATGGTCCGGGCGAGCATGATCGGTTGCATCTCACCGCAGCGCACGGCGGCCAGCATGTTGATCCTGTCGGTGATCGGCGCGCACCCGGCGACAAAAGACAGCGTGTCCTGACCCACCTGATACGAGGAGGGACACAGGATGTTACGGAACCCCTGCGCCTCGGCCTCTTTGACGATGCCCGAGCAATGCGCCCAGCTGGACCGCAATTTGCCGTCCGGGACACCCAGGAATTCGTAATCGTCTGAACACAGCGCCGCGAACCATGAAACCTCGGCCGCATCAAGGTCGGGGGAGGTGATCGGCACGATGGTCATAAGGTGTCTCCGGGAGTATCATTTCCTCTTGCGTAGCACCGTCAAAAATGTAGATCAATAGTGTATCAATTCTTGGTGCACGAAATGCGCGACACCCATGCCTTGCCGAAATATGTCCAGATCAGCGAATTGCTGATCCGGGATATACAGGCTGGCCGTTTGGTCGATGGCGAACGCCTGCCGCCCGAACGGGACATGGCGGCGGGGCTTGGTATTTCGGTGGGCACATTGCGCAAATCGTTGGATGAATTGACCGCTTTGGGCCTGCTGGAGCGGGTGCAGGGGTCGGGCAACTACATCTGCGCGCAGGAGGACACGCAATCGGTCTATGCCTTCTTCCGGGTCGAACTGATCGAAGGCGGCGGATTGCCCACGGCCGAGCTGTTGTCGGTGGACCGCTTGGTCAAACCCGAGGGGTTGCCGCGGTCCGGCGCATCACCCGAGGGGCACCGGATTCGCCGCTTGCGGCGTCTGAACGGCGTGCCTGCGGTGTTGGAAGAGATATGGCTCGACGGGTCATATACGGATGTCATCGACGCCGTGGCGCTGCGCGAGTCGCTGTATCTCTATTACCGGGAGACACTTGGGCTTTGGATCACCAAGGCCGAGGATCGGCTGGATGTGGACAAGGTGCCGGGCTGGGCACCTGCTGCGTTCGGGAAGGCGGTGGGACAGCCCTGCATGCGCGCCACGCGGGTCAGCTACGGACCAGAGGGCTTGCCTGCCGAGGCCTCGTGGAATTGGATCAACACAGACGTCGCGCGCTACGTCGCGCGCATCACTTAAGACCGCGCTATGTCGCGCGGATCACGTAACACTGCGCCATGTCGCGTATTACCTAAAGGGTCACAATGAAGATCATCACTTACGGCATCATAGGATGCGGCATGATGGGGCAAGAACACCTGCGCAATATCGCTTTGCTTGACGGCGCGCGGGTTGCGGCGATCTACGAGCCGGATGCAATTATGGCCGCAGCCGCAAAGGCGCTTGTGCCGGAGGCTGCGCTTGAATCGTCGATCACGGATCTGCTCGCGCGGGATGATCTGGACTGCCTTCTGGTGGCTAGCCCGAACCACTGCCATGTTGATGCGCTTGAACAGATCGCCGCTCTGAACCCGTTGCCGCTGCTGATGGAAAAGCCGTTATATACTGATCCCGCCGACATCGCGCGGATCGATGCGATTGCGGCCAGCTATCCCGCGCCGATCTGGGTGGCGATGGAATACCGGTATATGCCGCCGATCCAGACCTTTGCCGACGAGGTGCAGCGCGCCACTGGCGGGGTCAAGATGCTGACCATCCGCGAACATCGCTTTCCGTTCCTCCACAAGGTTGGGGATTGGAACCGGTTCAATCGCAACACCGGCGGCACGCTGGTCGAGAAATGCTGCCATTTCTTTGACCTCATGCGCCTCATCCTTGGGTCTGATCCTGTGCGGGTGACTGCCAGCGCCGGGCAAGAGGTGAACCATCTGGACGAAGCCTATGATGGCGAAGTGCCCGACATCTGGGACAGCGCCTATGTGATTGTCGATTTCGCCAATGGCGCGCGGGCGTTGCTGGAGCTGTGCATGTATGCCGAAGGCGCGCGCTATCAGGAAGAGATCAGCGCTGTAGGCCCGGATGGCAAGATCGAGGTATTCGTGCCAGGGCCGGGGCGGTTCTGGCCTGCCCATCTTGGCGCGCCGCCCGTGCCGCAGGTCATTGTCAGCCCGCGCCACCCCAAGGGGCCTATGGCGGTGGATATCCCGGTTGATCCAACGCTGCTTGAAGCCGGCGACCACAACGGATCGACATTTTACCAACACGCGCGCTTTCTTGACATGGTGCGGAGCGGCGGTGTTCCAGACGTGTCAATCCGGGACGGTGCTTGGGCGGTTCGTATGGGCTTGGCTGCACAAAAATCTGCCACTTCGCACTCGGTCGTGGACATATTTTAGTCACGCAGCGACCGTATTTTTCGCGCAACACTCTGACTCGCACCCGTAAAAAACGAATTTTCGTCTAACTCCATACTTTTATCGAATGTGTTTTTGATATATCAAAAGTTACAGAGCAAAAAATGCCGAACCCGAAAACGGGCGGCTTTGAGGTAGAGCGGTGTTGTTATGAATGCGATTAATTTCGTTGTCCGTACACGTACGGGTGCGATCGAGCGTGGTGTAGTTGGTGCGGAAGATCAGGGCTATCTGATCGACGCCGCAGGTGGCCGCGAAATTTCTCTCAACCTTCAAGCATCGGACCTGCGGGGCTATGACCGTGCCGGGAATGATTTGCAGATCACGCTTGCCGATGGGCGGGTGATCATCCTTGAAGATTACTTTGGCGATGGTGGCGTGAGCCGACTGTTCCTGAGCGCTGACGGCGTGTTGAGCGAAGTCGCCTTCGCCCAGGGCGATGGTGGCGCGCTGTTCGCGCAATATGCGGATGTGGCTGCATGGGGCAAATGGAGCCCGGACGATTCCCTGATCTTTTTTGACCGCGCAGACGTTGTAGCAGGTGATCTTGTTGCCGCCGACAGTGAAGGCGGTGTGTCGATGTTGGCTGCCGGGCTTTTGGCGGGCGGTGGCATGATGCCATGGCTTGGCGCGGGGGCGGCGGTTGCTGCGGGCGCTGCTGTTATCGGCGGTGACGGCGATGGCGGTGGCGGCGGTGGTGGCGGCAGCCTTGTCGACAACGAGGGTGAAACCGGCGGATCAAATGCGCCAACCGTGAATGACGGTGAATTCGTGATCGGCGGCGATGGTCTGACCGACGAAGACAGGTCTGTTCTTGTCAGCGGGACCGCCAACGAAGGCGACACCGTTGTTGTGGTTGTCGGCGACAAGACTCAGACAACGACGACTGGTTCAGACGGCAAATGGGAGGTGATCTTTACCGGTCCAGACTTCCCATCAGACGGAACATATATCGCAGACGTGACCGTGACAGGTGAAGACGGCGAGACCACGTTGGTCGGTCCCGATGTCATCATCGACACAACGCCTCCGCCCTTGGCCATCACCAGCGGGACAACCGCCAGTGGCGAAATCATCACCGAGATCGAATTTGACGGTGGCGCAACGGTCACCGGCACAACCGAGGCTGGCGCGACTGTTGTTCTGATTGCAGGCGGCGTGAGCCATGTGGCGGACGTGGATGCGCAGGGCAACTGGAGCGTCACGCTGTCCAGCTCGACATTTGAGCGTGGCGAATACATCGCCGACATTCAGGTGATTGCGACCGACAGCTTCAACAACTCGACCACCGTTAATGATGGAATCGAGATTGACACCGTGTCCGGCGTGACCGTGAACACCACGACCATTGAAACCGACGGTATCATCAACGCGGACGAGCGCACGGATGGGGTCGAAGTGACCGGGACAACCGATCCTGGATCAAACGTTGTGGTCGAAATGAACGGCTACACCCGCACTGCAACCGTGGATGCGCAGGGCAATTGGTCGGTCACCTTTATCGCCACCGAAATTCCGGTGGGCGAACGGAATATGACCATCAATGCCACCGCAACCGACGAGGTGGGCAACGTGAGCAACGCCTCCGGTGAGGTGCGTCTGGACACATGGGTCCGCAACTTTGACATCACCAGCCAGGCGGGCGGGTCCGACGGTATCGTGAACGCCGAAGAGGCGATGCAGGGCATGACCGTGACCGGCACAACCGAGCCGGGCGCCACTGTGTCTGTGTCGCTGGGTGGCGTGTCGCGCGCGGCCAGTGTGGACGCCAATGGCAACTGGACCGTAACTTTCATGGCGGCCGAGCTGCCGTCGGGCGAGCAAACCGCGACCTTGCGGGCAAGCTCAACCGATCCGGCCGGCAACACGGCTGTGGAAACGCGCAACGTGGTGTTCGACACTGATGCGGGTCTGCTGACCATCAGCTCTGCCCCGGTTGAGACCGATGACATCATCAACAACGCCGAAGCGTCGGATGGCGTGACCCTGACAGGGACATCGACACCGAACCAGATGGTTGAGGTGACGCTGGATGGCGTGACCAAAACCGTACAGACCGACACTGTCGGCATCTGGCGCGCGACCTATAACGCGGGTGAAATTCGCCCCGGTGAATACGAGGCGCAGATCACAGCCTATACGGTCGATGCGGCAGGCAACTCGCTGACGCGGACCGACACTGTGATGGTCGACACCTTTGTGCGCAACTTTGCAGTGAGCGCGGATCCAGTGACGGCGGACAACACCGTCAACGATAGTGAACAGGGCCGGGGTGTGACGCTGAGCGGCACAACCGAACCCGGTGCCAGTGTGACTGTTGTGGTCGAAGGCGTCAGCCGCACGGCAAGCGTCGATGGCTCTGGCAACTGGACCGCGACCTTCTCGGCGCTGGATATCCCGGATGGCACGTACACAACCACGGCTCAGATCAGCTCGACCGACCTTGCCGGTAACACGGCGACCACAACCAAGACCTTCCAGGTTGACACAGAAGTGGTGCCGCTCACCTCGACAAGCCAGCCCGGCGGCAGCGACGGTGTGGTGAACGAGGCGGAATCTTCGCAGGGCTTTACCCTGACGGGCCAGGTCGAACGCGGATCAACCGTGAATGTCACCATCGGTGGCCAGCAGATGACAGCCCAGGTCAGCGCCAGTGGCGCATGGTCGCTGGCTGTTCCCGCAGCCGTCATCCCGATGGCCGATGGCGAAAGCGTGTCGATCCTGATTGCGGCAACCGATCAGGCGGGCAACACCAAGTCGATCACCGAAACCATGGTGGTGGACAACGTGGCCCCGGACGCACCGGACATGACAGCGGTCTTGTGGGATCAATCGCAGGCACCGCGTGGGATTATCCTTGAAGCCTCCGATCATGACGTGTCCATCGTGCGCGTCGGCGCGGGCGGTGTGCAGGCGGTTGGCTTTAACGAGCAGGACTTGAACGGCGGCAACGAAACCAACTTCTCTTTCAGCAACGTGGTGCCTGACGGCTCGCATCTTGTGGTCACCGCAACAGACAGCGCGGGTAACAGCACCGGCACCTATGTCGTGTTGGGCGACCCGGATGTCAGCCGCAGCAACGTGAGCCTTACAAGTAATGTAGGGGGGCGCGAGATCGACGTTATCGACCTCGAGTTCACCGAAGAGGCGACGCTGACCATCACCGAGGCGCAGATCATCGCGCTGACAGGCGAAGACAACACGGTCAAGGTTCTGGGCAACTCGGACGAAACCGTTCGCATCACCGGAGCGACCCGAACCGGATCGCGGTTCGAGGATGGTGAGAATTTCAACGTCTACGAGTTGGGTGATGCCACGATCCTGATCGACGACGACATCAACAACGTTTCAATCTGATAAAGAGGACAGTTTTGTTCGGGCCGTTGCGGTGACGGCCCGAGCCCCAAAAAACAAAAGCCAAAGAGGCGGGGGCTCATACGACATGAGGCACAATAAAAGGGCCATGGCAGGGGCGGTGCTTGCGATAACGGCTCTGTCGGGATGTATGCAGGATATGGGGCAGGGGACCGTTTCGCGGTTTCTTCAGCCGCACTCATCGACGGATGTGGTCGGTGCAAATGAAACGCAGGTTGCCCAATCCAAACCGGCTGTGACGCAAGAGGCGTCTCCGATCATTGCAGACCTTGCTGCGCGTCAGAGCGTTCTGACGGCTGGCTCTCCCTATGCGCAGGTCGCCGCCGGGGTTCTGGCGGCGGATGCACGCGTTGCCGAGGCAGAGCTGCAAGTGGCGCAATTGCGGGCCGAGGCGGCCTCAAAGAACTGGTGGCCGACGATTTCGCCGCGCGTCAGCCTTACGTCGCTTGGGGATCTGGTGGCGGATCTGGTGATCAACCAAGTCCTGTTCGACAATGGCCGCAAGCAAGCGGAACGCGACCTGGCCAAGGCCGATGTCGAGATGGCCGCCGTTGCCCTGTCCGAAAGCAGCAATGACCGGGTCTATGACGGGCTGGTCCTGTATCTTGAGGCCGAAGAAGGCCGATCCGCCAACGATCTTTATGGTCAGGCTCTTAAGGATATGGGCCATTTCGAATGGGTTATGAACGAGCGCGTCAAAGGCGGCGTGTCGGATTTCTCGGACCTGAATGTCCTGCAACAAAAGCTTGCTGATCTGCGTTCCCGTGATGCGGCCGCGCGTGAAAAGACCATGCGCGCCATGGCCGAGCTGAACGCGATGTCTGCGGTTTCTTTGTCGGATCAGCGCGGATTGCGCGGCATGGGGTCGACTCCTTCCGACACATCCCTATCCGTGCTTCGTGCGATGGTGGACCGCGACCGACAGCTTGCACAGGCCAAGATTGCCCGTGCGGCCCATCTGCCCGGCCTGTCTGCGGGCGGCAGCCTGCGCAACGGGGGGGAGGGGCTTGGCCTGAGCGTCAGCACCGAACACATGCTGGGCATTGGCACGGGCGCGTCGCTTGCGGCGATCGAGGCAACCAAACTGACCGCAGAGCGCAGGGTGACCGAGGCGCGCGATATCTCGGCCCGCGCCATTGAGGCCGACCAGCGCGATCTTGCCGCGCTCAAACGGCAAGCCGCCGAGGCCGAAGGGCTGACCGCGCAGGCCAAGGCCAATCTGGACCTGTTTCAGCGCCAGTATGATGCGGGCACGCGTCAGGTGATGGATGTGGTCAGCGTTTATGAAACTTTCTTGCGGTCGTTGGAAAAACAACTCGACCTGAAATACCGGGCCGCCCGCGCCGAGCTGGATGCAGCCAAGCGTTTGGGTGTTCTTGCGGATGGAGCAAAGATTTGAGTGGTGTGAGTAACATCACCCTCCTGACAGGGCGCGCGAAAGACGCGGTCCTTCGGATGGTGCCGCAGGGGGTTAAGCCTGCAAATGAACCCAAACGCGCCCCGCGTTATACCGACCGGGTGCGCGCCCGCACCGAACTGATCCGCACCTATGCGGGCCGGTTGGGGCTGACCACGGTGGCGGCGGATGTCAACGAAGCCATCGGTCTGCACCAAGACGCGGATGGCACGGTGGGCGAAGACGCGCTGATTGCGGGGGCAAAAGCCGCCGGTCTGTTGGTGCAGGGGCTTCATGTGCCGCGCCCGACGCCGGACCATTGGCCGGCCATTGCATTGATGTCCAACGGGCAGGCGGTGTTGGTCTTGGGGCAGGACCGGATGACCCTGACGATCTGGGACGAATCCGCCAAGGACAAGGTCGAACGCGTGGACGTTGCGGAATTTGCGCCGTTCTACAGCGGCGTTCTGATCCGGGGCGAAGCACCTGTGCAGACGCTTGTCAGCACGCATGCCGATACAGGCGACAAGGCGCATTGGTTCTGGGGCAGCTTTTCCAACTACACCCGCCAGTTTGGCGAGGTCGCGGTGGGGTCGTTTGTCGCCAACGTGCTGGCCCTGTCCGTCGCGTTGTTTTCATTGCAGGTCTATGACCGCGTGATCCCGCACCAGTCTTCTGCCACGCTTTGGGTGTTGGCGATCGGGGCCGCGATGGCGCTGATGCTCGAGGCATTCCTCAAGGTTGCGCGATCCACGCTTTTGGACGGGGCCGGTCGACAGATCGAAACCGGCGTTCAACAGACCCTTCTGAACCGTTTGCTTGGCATGCGGTCCGATGCGGCGGGGCGGTCTCCGTCCCAGCTTTTTGCGTCGATGCGCGAATTCAGTTCCGTGCGCGAGTTCTTCACCGCGGGCACAGTGGGCGCTTTGGCGGACATCCCGTTCATCGCGCTGTTCCTTCTGATGGTGTGGTCCATCGCGGGCAACGTGGTCTGGGTGCTTCTGGCTGGTGCGGTGTTGATGGTTTTGCCGGGGTTCTTTTTGCAAAAGAAGATGATCCGCATCACCCGCGAAATGCAGGGGGCCTCGACCAAGCAGTCGCGTCTTTTGAATGAAGCTGTGACCGAGCTGGACACGATCAAGACACAGCGTGCCGAAGACCGTTTTGCGCGCCAGTGGGAAGAACTGACCTCGGTACAGGCGCTGAAATCGTCCGAACAACGCCGCCTTGCCGCTGCCCTGACCTTCTGGAGCCAAGGCGTACAGCAAGCGACCTATGTCGGGGCGGTGATTGCGGGCACCTATCTGGTATTTGCGGGCGAATTCACTGTCGGGTCCATCATTGCGGTGGGTATCCTGACCTCGCGGACGCTTGCCCCGCTGACACAATTATCCGGCATTATGGCACGTTGGGGCAACGTCAAGGCGGCGCTTGATGCGCTGGATGGCATTGCCGATTTGCCGCAGGACCGGTCCGATACCCGCAAATACCTGCGCCGCGAAAAGCTGCGTGGCAAGTTCGAGCTGCGCGAAGTCAGTTTTCGCTACGATGCCGAAAGCCCGAATGTGGTGGATATCCCGACCCTCGTGATCCAGCCCGGCCAAACGCTGGCCATACTGGGCACCAACGGGTCGGGCAAATCTACCTTGCTCAAGATGTTGTCGGGTCTTTACGCCCCCACCGCCGGGGCGATCCTGATTGATGGTACCGACATGAACCAGATCGACATGCGCGATATTCGCCGGTCGCTGGGGTATCTGGGACAGGACGTTCGGTTGTTCCACGGAACGCTGCGCGACAACCTCAATCTCAACATGCTTGAACGCGATGACGACCGCCTGTTCGAGGCGCTGGATTTTGCCGGGCTTGGGCCGTTCATCAAGGGGCACCCGATGGGGCTTGACCTGCCGATCAGCGATGGGGGTGAAGGTCTTTCCGTAGGGCAGCGCCAGTCTATCGGATGGGCGCGGCTGTGGTTGCAGGATCCCGATATCTGCCTGTTGGATGAACCGACAGCAGCACTGGATCAGACGCTTGAAAAGACGCTGATCTCCCGGCTGGAAAGCTGGTTGTCCGACCGCACGGCGATTGTTGCGACGCACCGTGTGCCGATCCTCGCCCTTGCCGACCGCACCAGCGTTCTGGCGTCGGGGCGGCTTGTCGTGGATGGACCGCGCGATCAGGTGTTGGATCACCTGCGCGCCGGGCAAGGAGCGTAACCCATGGCTGTCAGCACCACCGATCTGTCGTCACAACTGGGCCGCCGCCTGCGCGGACCGTCGATGATCATCTGGCTGTCCGGCGCGGCGGTGTGGCTGTTCATCATCTGGGCCGCCTATGCGTGGATCGACGAGATTGTGCGCTCGGAAGGAGAGTTCATTTCGACGTCGCGCCCGCAGATCATTCAGAACCTCGAAGGCGGTATTCTGGCCGAGCTGCTGGTCAAAGAGGGTGATGAGGTGATGCAAGGCGATGTGCTTGCGCGTCTTTACGGCACGCAGTTCCGGTCTTCGGTGGATGATCTGGAAGATCAGATCACCGCGCTGGAAATCCGCCGTTTGCGGATTGAGGCCGAGATGGCCGGGCTTGTGCAGTTCAGCATCCCGACTGAGCTGGCTCAGCGCAGCCCCGAGATGGCGGCGTCGGAACAGGCGTTGCTGGCGGCGCGTCAGCTTGACTTCAATTCCCGTCATGACGGGGCCCGCAGGGTGCTGGCCCAAGCGGCGCAGGAAAAGGAGTTGATGGAGAACCTTCTGGACAAAAAGGTTGTCGCCCTGATCGAAGTGACCCGCGCGCGCAAGGCGCATGCGGATGCGCAGATCAAAATGGACGAGATCATCACCCAGACCGAGCTTTTGCGCGCGCAGGAATATTCCGAGACTTTGAAAGAGCTGTCGACCTTGCGGCAAAACCTGCGCTCCTCGCAGGATCAGTTGAACCGGACGGTTCTGGTCAGCCCGATGCATGGTGTGGTCAACAAGCTGGGTGTGACCACGATCGGCGGCGTGGTGCGGCCGGGCGAGGAGATCCTTCAGATCATCCCGCTGGGCGAAGAGCTATATGTCGAAGCCAAGGTCGCGCCGGAAAACATTGCCCGCATTCGCCCTGGTCAGGAAGCCACGATCAAACTGTCGGCCTATGATTTTACCATCTACGGATCGCTCAAGGGGCGGGTCGATGTGATCTCGGCAGACACGTTCAAGGACGAACGCCGCCCGGAGGCGCCGGTGCATTACAAGGTGACAGTGCGGGTCGACAAAACCTCGCTCAGTGACCGGCAGCGGCATCTCGAAATCCGTCCCGGCATGCAGGCCAGTGTTGAGCTGCACACCGGCGAAAAGACGGTTCTGCAATATCTTCTCAAACCGCTGTACAAAACCCGAGAGGCGCTGCGCGAACCCTAAGGACAGGGCGGGCGCGCCCGCCCTGTCAGGGTGTCTCGCCTGCGGCTCGAGCTTTTGGAGGCGTGACGCGCAAGACGGCGTCGGGATTATGGCGTGTGGTGTGTTTGCATATTTGAAAAAAGAAGAAGACGGGACGTGGTCCACCCCACCCAAGTCACCCTGTTCGAGCGAGGCTCTTGGTCCACCTCGGGTTGGGGCTTCTCCTTTTACGGTCATCGGCATGCCTGCCTGTACCGTAAGGGCATCACTATTCGGTCAAGGTTAATTGAGAGTTAAGGCGCATGCGCCACCTGCTGCTTCTTCTTTTTTCAAATATGCAAAAGCGCGGGTGAAAAACGCGAAACCTATTGTGGTCAGTCCGCGGTGTCGATCCAGATCGTGACCGGCCCGTCATTCAGCAGCCGTACTTTCATATCTGCGCCGAAGCGGCCTTTGGCGACCGCGATACCTTGCGCGGTCACCTGAGAAGCGAAGTATTCGTAGAGACGATTGCCGTCCTCGGGCGATGCTGCGGTGGAGAAACCGGGCCGATTGCCGCGCGATGTGTCTGCTGCGAGGGTGAACTGGCTCACCACCAACGCGCTGCCCTCGATGTCGCGCAGAGAGCGGTTCATGCGTCCCTCGTCGTCTTTGAAAATGCGTAGCTTGGCAATCTTCGCCGCCAGTTTGTCGGCTTGCGCCTCGGTGTCGCCCTGCATGGCGCAGATCAGGATCAGCAGGCCTGCGTTTATCTCGCTCAGCACCTCTCCGTCCACGGTGACGGATGCTTCGGACACGCGTTGGATCAGCGCGCGCATTCAGGCGGCGAGGCCTTTGCTGCCAATATCAAGGAATTTGCGGCGACGGTCTGCGACAAGTTTTTTCGGCTTCATGTCGGACAGGTCTTTGAGCATGCTGCGCAGGGCGTTGCCGACGGATTGGATTGTCTGTTCGCGGCCGCGATGTGCGCCGCCCAGCGGTTCCGAGATCACCTGATCAGCGACGCCAAGATTAAGCAGGTCTTGTGCTGTAAGGCGCAGGGCTTCGGCGGCTTCGCGCATCTTTTCGGCGTCTTTCCAGAGGATCGACGCGCAGCCTTCGGGCGAAATCACCGAATAGACCGAGTGTTCGAGCATTGCGAGCCGGTTGGCAGTGGCAAAGGCGACGGCGCCGCCTGATCCGCCTTCGCCAATCACGACCGAGATCACGGGCACACCGATTTGCAGGCATTTTTCGGTCGACCGCGCGATCGCTTCGGACTGGCCGCGCTCTTCTGCGCCTTTGCCGGGAAAGGCACCGGGGGTGTCCACCAGCGTGATCACCGGCAGGCCGAACCTGTCGGCCATATCCATCAGGCGCACGGCTTTGCGATAACCTTCGGGGCGCGCCATGCCGAAATTACGTTGCAGGCGGCTTTCGGTGTCGTGGCCTTTTTCGTGGCCGATCACCATCACCGGCTGGTCGTCGAACCGGGCAAGGCCGCCCATCACGGCGTTGTCGTCGGCAAAGTTTCGGTCACCTGCAAGTGGCGTATATTCGGTGAACAGCGCCTCGATATAGTCTTTGCAATGCGGGCGTTCGGGGTGACGGGCGATCTGGCATTTGCGCCAGGGCGTCAGCTTTTTATACAGGTCTTTGAGCAGGGCGTTGGCCTTGGCGTCAAGTGCGCGGGCCTCGTCTTCGATGTCCATCTCGTCATTCTTGCGCGCCATCGCGCGCAGTTCTTCTGCTTTGCCTTCGATCTCGGCCAGCGGTTTTTCAAAATCGAGATAGTTTGTCATTGCGTGCGGTCGCCCTGTTGCCTGCGGCTGGCGGTTTATATGGCCGTCCGGGCAGGGATTTGCAATCAGATGTGGCTCAGGTCCAGATCACCGGGATCAATGACGCCACCAGCAACGCCGCCATGGCCCAGTTGAACGCGCGCAAGCGGTTGGGGCGGTTCAGGAGGCGGCGCAGCTGTTGGCCCAGAAGCGTCCAGCTTGTGGTTGAGAGACATCCCATGGCGACATAGGTGCCCGCGACCCAAAGCACCGCGGCCAGATCGCGGCCGGTGGCGTAAAGCGTGATTGCGCCTAGCGCCATGGACCATGCCTTTGGGTTGACCCATTGAAATGCCGCCGCCTGGAGGAAGGTCAGGGGTTTGCTGCCGGACTTGGGCGCGCCATCGGGCGGGGCGGCATTGGCGATGCGCCATGCGAGATAGAGCATGTAGAGCACCGACAGCACTTTGAGGATCGTATAGGACGGCGGCCAAAGGTCGAAGATCTGCATCACGCCCAGGCCCACGGGGACGATCATCATGGGAAAGCCAAGGCCGACGCCAAGCATATGCGGGAGGGATCGGCGGATGCCAAAATTGGCCCCCGAGGTCATCAGCATCAGGTTGTTCGGTCCCGGGGTGATCACGGTGACGAGGGCAAAGCCCGCTAGGGCGAAGAAGAGATCAGGTGTCATGATGTGCAATATGTGTCGAATGTCAGGCTTGAAGGTTGCGAATTTGGTGTGAGTGCGGGTAAAGTTTGCAATAAATGAGCGACCTTGATCACATTGACCACCAGATATTGCGCGTTCTGTCGAGTGACGGGCGGATCAGCAACCTTGCCTTGGCCGACCGGGTCGGTCTGTCTCCGTCGGCCTGTTTGCGCAGGGTCAGCGCGCTCGAACGCGCCGGGGTGATTGCGGGCTATCGTGCGGTGCTGAGCCCGGAAAAGACGGGGGTGGGGTTCGTCGCCTATGTCACTGTGGGGCTCAGCCAGCATACCAAGGCTGCACAAGAAGCGTTTGAGCGGGCGATCTCGCGCAGTCCCGAAGTGAAGGAATGCCACAACATCACCGGAGCGGTGGAATACCTGTTGCGGGTCGAAGCCGCGGATCTGGCGGCATACAAGCATTTTCACACCGATGTTCTTGGGGTTCTGCCGCAGGTCAATGCGATCACGTCTTATGTGGTGATGGGATCGCCCAAGGATGACCGGGCGTAAGACATGCATATCCCGCATGCCGAGACTGCGGATTTGACTCTGGTCCTGACGCATTGATCTTCTTAGGTATTTGAGCAGGGAGGGACATTGAATATTGGAATGGCCCGATGACATCCACACCCGCGTCTGCGTCGCAGACCCCCACCGCCGAAGAAGCGCTGCGCATTTTGAACGAAGCATGGGCGTATTACACGCCGCTGCCCAAGCTTGTGACCGAACGCAACAGCCAGCCATCCCCGGTGTTTGACGAATATTATGCAGCCTGAAAGTTGGCTGTCGGACCTGCGGTCTTTTGCTTCGGCAAAGGGCCGCTGATCCCGAATTTGGGCAATTGCCTTGAATCGGGAGGTGTTGCACATCGGCGGGATGAAAAAACTCCGTGCCTGTCTCGTTATGTTGTCGCTTTTGGTGGTGCCTGTTGCGTGCGGAGTGACATCGCCGCCCGCGCCTGAGCCCCCGGCGCAGATGCTTTCGCTGTATCCAAATGAAACACCTGAATTGCGGCGGCAGATCGTGGATGCTGCGACGCGCAACGATGTGCCTGTCGCACTGGTGCAGCGTGTTGTGATCCGCGAAAGCACGCACCGGCCCGACGCGCGGAACGGGCCCTATTATGGCCTGATGCAAATCCTGCCTGCCACCGCCCGGTCGATGGGGTTCCGGGGGGCGCCTGAAGACCTTCTGGATGCGGAAACCAACCTGAAATACGCAGTGCGCTATTTGCGCGGGGCATGGCTGGTGTCAGGGGGAGATGAGAGTGAGGCAGTGATGTGGTATGCGCGCGGTTATTATTTTGATGCCAAGCGTCTGGGGCTGTTGGATGAGACCGGCGCACATGGGCGCAAGGTTTGGCCAGACTGATCTTTACGGTTTATCAACCTGGGGCAGAGAATCTTCGTACGAAGATTCTAGGGACGCACCATAAAATTCTGGCCATCCAGTTCTGGTCTGGCCTTTGACCCAAGAAGGCCCCTTGCCGGGGACCTTCTGTCATGTCGGCGCCGATGGCGCAGGTGTCAGTTGGACGCCGCGATCATCTCTAATTGACGCACGATCACCTCGGCCTGTTTGATCGACGCGATGTCCACAAGGCGTCCTTTGTAAACCGTGGCCCCTTCGCCTTTGGCCTTGGCCTCGTCCATTGCGGCCAGGATTTCGCGGGCTTCTGCCACGGCGGCCTCGGACGGGGTGAAGACTTCGTTGGCCAGTGTCACCTGTTTGGGGTGAATGGCCCATTTGCCCACCATCCCAAGGGTTGCCGACCGCAATGCCTGCGCGCGGTAGCCTTCGTCATCCGAGAAATCGCCGAACGGGCCATCTACGGGCAGCACGCCATGGGTGCGGCAGGCGGCGACAATGGCGGCCTGTGCCCAATGCCACGGATCAGACCAGTGTTTTTGGCCGTCTTGCAGCATGTAGTAGTTTTCCTGCGTCCCGCCGATCCCGGTGGTCTGCATGCCCATGGAAGCGGCGAAATCGGCGGCGCCGAGGCTCATTGCTTCAAGGCGGGATGAGGCGGCGGCAATCTCTTCGACATGGGCGATACCTGCGGCGGACTCGATGATCACCTCAAACGCGATGCGCTTGGTCCGGCCCTTGGCCGCTTCGATCGCACTGACCAGCGCATCGACGGCATAGAGATCTCCGGCGCATCCGACTTTGGGGATCATGATCTGGTCGAGCCGCTCTGGCGCGCGTTCCAGAAGATCGACCACATCCTGGTACCAATACGGTGTGTCGAGCCCGTTGATCCGCACGCTGAGCGTTTTGTTGCCCCAGTCGATGTCGCCAATGGCCTGAAGGATATTCTCGCGTGCACTGTCCTTGTCGGATGGTGCGACGCTGTCCTCCAGATCGAGGTTGATGACGTCTGCATCCGACTTTGCCATTTTTTCAAAGATCGCCGGACGCGAGCCGGGGCCGAACAGCTGGCACCTGTTGGGACGTGCGGGCGGAGTGGGCTGGATGCGAAAGGACATGGGGCGCCTCTTGGTAAGGATATTTCGTTTTTTGACGTCTTTGAGTTATGAAATTGCGCAAGTTTCTGCAAGTGCATTTTGCACCTGCGGAATCGTCGCTGCTGTGCAGCGTGATCACGTTGCGCAAGAATCTTCGAGTATTGCGCGAAGATGCGCAAAAAAATTGTGCAAGAGGCGGCATATGCGCCTGCCGAGGCAATGCACTTGATCCGGAGGGATGTCATTCTGCCCATAAGCAGATCGGACTCCAGGGGGCCATAATGATCAAAACACCATATCTACTGTTTTTGGGCGATGCGCCCGACGGGTTGGCCGCGAAAGTGGCGCAGGGCATCAAGGACTGGCGTCCGGAAAACTGTGTCGGGCAATACCGGATGGAGGGCTGCAAAGCCGATCTTGGCTTGGCCGATATGACATTGGCCGAGGCCAATGCAGCGGGGGCCAAGACGCTGGTGATCGGTGTCGCCAACCGGGGTGGCAAGATCAGCCCGGCGTGGAAAAAGGTGTTGGTGATGGCGCTTGAGGAAGGGTTTGACCTTGCCTCTGGGTTGCACAACCTGCTGCGCGATGAACGTGATCTGGTGGCCGTGGCCGAAGCGACGGGTCGCGCCTTGCATGATGTGCGCGTGCCCGAGGTGGACTATCCGATTGCCGACGGCGTCAAGCGGTCTGGCAAGCGCGTGCTGGGTGTGGGCACCGATTGTTCGGTTGGTAAGATGTATACCGGGCTCGCGCTCGACACATCCATGCGCAAGGCTGGAATGAAAAGCACCTTCCGCGCGACCGGGCAGACAGGTATCTTGATCACCGGGGACGGTGTGCCGCTTGATGCGGTGGTGGCGGATTTCATGGCCGGGTCGATCGAATGGTTGACCCCGGACAATGATCCCGACCATTGGGATGTGATCGAAGGTCAGGGAAGCCTGTTTCACGTGTCTTTCTCGGGGGTGACTCTTGCGTTGATCCACGGTGGGCAACCGGATGCGTTGATCCTGTGCCACGAGCCGACGCGGACCCATATGCGCGGATTGCCGGGCTATGATCTGCCCTCGCTTGAGGCGCTGCGCGATACGGCGCTGCCTTTGGCAAAGATTGCCAATCCAGATTGCGTGATTGCAGGTATTTCGATCAACACACAGCATATGGGCGAGGCAGAGGCGGTGGCCTATCTGGCAAAGCTGGAGGATCAGATGGGGCTTCCTGCCGTCGATCCGTTCCGGCAGGGTGCGGATCGGTTGGCCGAGGCTTTGGCGGTGCTTTGACGGCCCACGCCGTTGCGCTTGTGGCCCGGTTGCATGTGCATATTTGTAAAAAGAAGAAACAGGGGACGAGCCCATGATTGACGTGTCGCGCGATGTGTTTCGGCTGGCGCAGGTCTTTACGATCTCGCGCGGAAGCCGGACGGAAGCCAAAGTGTTGACCGTGCGGATCACGCGGGGCGGCGTGACGGGTTGGGGCGAATGTGTGCCTTATGCGCGCTACGGCGAGACCTTGGAGAGTGTCGAGGCGCAGATCCGGTCATTGCCCGAGGCGATCGACCGGGCGGCGTTGCAAGACGCGTTGCCTGCGGGTGCGGCGCGGAATGCTGTGGATTGTGCGCTTTGGGATCTGGAGGCGAAACAGGCAGGGTGCCGGGTTTGGGAGTTGGCTGGATTGGTGGCACCTGGGCCAGAGGTGACGGCCTATACCTTGTCGCTGGACACGCCCGAAGCGATGCAGGCGCAGGCAACGCAGCATGCGCATCGGCCCTTGCTCAAGATCAAGCTGGGCACGCCGGATGACATGCCGCGTCTTGAGGCCGTGCGGGCGGGCGCGCCGGGTGCCCGGATCATCGTCGATGCCAATGAAGGCTGGTCGGCCGGGGTCTATGCTGATCTTGCACCACATCTGCTGCGGCTTGGTGTGGCGCTTGTTGAACAGCCATTGCCCGCAGGTGAGGATGATGCGCTGCTGGGTGTGACGCGTCCTGTGCCGCTCTGTGCGGATGAAAGCTGTCATGATCGTGCATCGCTGGCTGCGCTCAAGGGCAAGTATGACATGGTGAACATCAAGCTCGACAAAACCGGGGGGCTGACCGAGGCGTTGGCCTTGCGCGATGCGGCGCGCGCCGAAAGCTACGACGTGATGGTCGGGTGCATGGTGGGATCGTCGCTGGCGATGGCACCGGCGGTTCTGGTAGCGCAGGGGGCGGCGATCACGGACCTTGACGGGCCGCTGCTTCTGGCCGAAGACCGCGAGGAACCATTGCTGTTTGACGAGGCGGGCGTGCATCCATCGGTGCCCGGTCTCTGGGGATAAGGAGAACCACACATGACCCGCACCGTATTTGTGAACGGAGATTATCTGCCCGAGGACAAGGCGACCGTGTCGATCTTTGACCGGGCCTTCCTAATGGCGGACGGGGTTTATGAGGTGACAAGCGTTCTGGGTGGCAAGCTCATTGATTTTGCGGGTCATGCCAAGCGGTTGGAACGGTCGTTGAACGAGCTTGATATCAAGAAACCGGCGGTGTTTGACGACCTGCTGGAGATCCACCGCGAACTGGTCAAAGTGAACGGTATCGAGGATGGTCTGGTCTATCTCCAGATCACGCGCGGCGCGCCCGGAGACCGGGATTTCGTCTTTCCCGATCCAGAGACAACGGAACCGACCGTGGTGCTGTTCACCCAGAATAAGCCCGGACTTGCGGACAGCCCCGCTGCCAAGATCGGGATGAAGATCATCTCGATCGAGGATGAACGCTGGGGCCGCCGGGACATCAAGACAGTACAGCTTCTTTATCCGTCCATGGGCAAGATGATGGCCAAGAAGGCCGGTGCGGATGATGCGTGGATGGTGCAGGACGGTCATGTGACCGAAGGCACCAGCAACAACGCCTATATCATCAAGGGCAACACCATCATCACGCGTGCGCTGTCGAACGACATTCTGCATGGCATCACCCGCGCTGCCGTGCTGCGGTTTGCCAAAGAAGCGCAGATGAAGGTGGAAGAGCGCAACTTTACCATTGATGAGGCGAAGGGCGCGGATGAGGCGTTCATCACCTCGGCCTCGGCCTTTGTGATGCCGGTGATCGAGATTGACGGCGTGGCGCTGGGCGGTGGGGTTCCGGGGGCACGCACCGCACGCTTGCGCGAGATTTACCTCGACGAAAGCCGCAAAGCCGCGATCTGACCCATGGGCGCTGTGCCAGAGCGGGACAGCTATGATGTTGTGATCGTTGGTGGGGCGATCATGGGATCGTCTGTTGCGTGGTTCCTGACGGATTTGGGGTTCGAGGGGCGTATTCTGGTCATTGACCGGGATATGAGTTTTGCGCGTAGCGCGACGGCGACATCGACCTCGTGCATACGGCAACAGTTTTCGACAGCGTTGAACGTAAAGATCAGCCAGTTCGGGGCGGAGTTCGTTACCCATCTGCGCGGGTTTATGGGCGGCGATATGCGGGTGCCCGAGATCGGTATTCGCAGTTTCGGCTATCTCTATCTGGCAGATAACGCAGCCTTTGCGGATGACCTGCGCGCGCGGGCGGGGGTTCAGCTGGCGGCAGGTGCGGCGACGCGGTTGCTGACACCGGACCAGATTGCGCAAGCCTACCCGTTCTATGCGCTGGACGACATCGTTCTGGGGTCGATCAACACCGAAAACGAAGGCTATTTCGACAGTATGGCCGTGTTTGAATGGCTCAGGCGGCAGGCGCGCGAGCGCGGTGTTGAGTATGTCGAGGCCGAGGTGACCGGTATGGATATGTCAGGCGGATCGGTGCAGGCCGTGCGCTTGGCGAGTGGCGCGCGCATTGCCTGCGGGCAGGTGATCAACGCCGCCGGGCCGCGCGCGGGACATGTGGCCGCGATGGCGGGGATCGACCTGCCGGTGGAGCCGCGCAAGCGATATTCCTGGGTGTTCAAGGCCGAACAGCCTTTGGATCGGGATTTGCCTCTGACGATTGATCCGTCGGGCCTGCATGTGCGCGAAAACGGCGGTGGCACCTATCAGGCGGGTGGGCATTTCGGCGATGACCCTGCGGTTGCGTTTGACGATTTCGAGATGGATCACGGGCTTTGGGAGGCCGAAGCCTGGCCCCTTTTGGCCGCGCGCATCCCGCAGTTCGAGGCGGTTCGCCTGACCCATAGCTGGGTTGGGCACTACGAGATGAACGTTTTTGACCATAACGCGGTTTTAGGTCCGCATCCCGATCTGGGTAATCTGTTGTTCATAAATGGATTTTCGGGACACGGGCTACAACAGGCCCCGGCAATGGGGCGCGGTTTGGCGGAATGGATGTGCCACGGCGGGTACCGCACAATTGACCTGAGTGCGTTCCATTATGACCGGCTTTTGACTGGTGTGCCGCAAGTTGAAAAAGCGGTGATCTAAAGCGGATCAACTTCGAGCCAGACGCCGCCTTCGGGGCGCAGTGTGAGGATCATCACCGGGTTTGGATCAACGCCTTTAACCGATTTGAAACGGAATCGCCCCAGCAAGGTGGCGAGGATGATCACGGCTTCTTGCAGGGCGAAACTGGCACCGATGCAAATGCGCGGGCCATCCCCGAAGGGCAGATAGGCGTAGCGATCGGGTTTTGCGCCATGTGCCCAGCGGTCGGGGTTGAATTGGTCGGGATTGTCCCAAAGTTGGTGTGACCGATGGAGGGCATAAATTGGCAGGATAACCGTATCGCCGGGATGGACCTGCGTGCCGCACAGCGTGTCTTGGGCAAGGGCCGTGCGGGATACGATTGCGGCTGGCGGGTAAAGCCGCAGCGCCTCGTCTATGATCCGGCGGATATAGGGCAGATTGGCAACGTCTTTGGCGGTGGCCGCGCGACCCATGAGGACCGTCTGTGCCTCATGGCTGGCACGGGTCTGCACCTCTTGGTCGAAGGCGCACAGGTAAAGCGACCATGCCAGGGTCAGCGCGGTGGTTTCGTGTCCCGCGACGATAAATGTCAGCAGGTTGTCGCGGATTTCTTCGGTGCGCATCCGGCGTCCGGTTTTCGGGTCTTCGCCGTCCAGCAACAGGTCAAGCAGGTCTGGCATGGCAGAGGACCGATCCGCCTGTCGCCCGTCAATCACGCGGTCTGCGGCGGCTTTCATGTCGCTCATGCCGTTTGCTTTTTGGCCGCGCCCGGGACGCGGCAACCAATCGGGCAGGCCAAGCACGTCGAACAAGGACACCTTGCCGGCCTCGGTGATATAAATGTCGATGGCGCGGTGCACAGCGGCGCGGTCAAATCCGGTATCGCCCGAGAACGTCACGTCCGAGATCACGTCAAACGTGGTGTTGATCATTTCGTCCAACATGTTGATTGCGCGGTTGCCCACTTTGGCGATCCGGTCAGCGGACCGATCAGCCGCGCGGGTCATCACCGGGGCAAGCGCGGTCACGTTGCGATGCGAAAAGGCGGGCGCTGCGCTGCGCCGTTGCCAGCGCCAATGCGCGCCCTCGGCAATAAACAACGACTCGCCAATTGCGGGACGCAGCAAATTTTTCGTGACTTTGGATTTCGGGTAGCGGTCGACCGCTTCCAGCAAAACATGCCGGATCGCAGCAGGGTCGGTCACCATGTGCCAGCGCGTGCCGCTTTGTCCGGACACAATGGGCTGATGCGTGGCGGCTTCGGGGATGATGGTCAAAAGGTTCTCGCGGGACGCCTGCCAGCTTTGCAGGATCGTCAGCGGTGCGCGTGCAAGTGCGGCGCGCACGGGCAGCGGGGCGGTTTCGACCGCAGGGGTTGGCTGTACCGAAGGGACTGGATTGTGATGCATGTCACCGAAAAGTTAGGTCTGCGCGGCGTCGCGGCCAGTGCCGTCGCGTTGCGCCGCCCCAGAGGCTGGGCTAAACAGGGCCGGATGATAGGTCCGGGGGACGCAATGCGCCGCTTTTTCGTTGTTCTGCCACTGATTTTTGCGCTGGCCGCCTGTGCCAGTTCCACCCGCGATCTCGAAGGGCCGACCGATCCTCTGGGCGATTTCAAAATCGGCCATATCGGCGTGGTCGCCCCCAACCTTCAAAAGCTTCTGGTGTCGCGCGACGCCACGCAAGAGGAATGGATCGAAGAGGTCACAAAGGCGCTGGGCGATCGGTTTGGCCGCTTTGAGGGCGGCAAGTTTTACCATCTTGGTGTGAGTGTCGAAGCCTATTCCCTGCCGCCCCCCATCATACCGGGCAAATCTGCGGTGGCGTTGAACGTGACGCTTTGGGATGATGCGGCGCAGGCCAAGATGAACGCAGAGCCCAAGCAGATTCAGGTGATCAAGGTGTTCGAATCCCGCATCTCGAAAAACCGCGACGAACAGCTTACCGGCCTCGCCGAAGAGGCCGCGCGTCTGGTCGAAGTCTGGTTGCGGGAAATGCAACAAAGCGATGGCTGGTTTGGCGGTGCGACTGTGCCGGAAGGTCAGGCCACAAGTCCTGCATTGCAAGGCAACACATTGCCAGAGCAGGTAAATTTAGTCGGCGCAGTAGCAGGTGCGCGAGACGCGAATGCGGCGGTTCCCGCGCGGTAAGCATCGGTTCACACACCTGGTTTCTGGGCTGGAACATCTTTGCCCGCTCACTTTGCAGCGGAGCCTATACGCGATCCCTCAATTGGGCTTGATTTTCCGCGTGTCTGCGAATAGATCGCCCGCGATGAAAACCGGGTCGGGTGGACCCCCCAAGTCACGAGGCGTCTGAACAGATGGGCAAGGAAAAGTTTGAGCGCGGTAAGCCGCACTGCAACATTGGCACGATTGGTCACGTTGACCACGGCAAGAC
>NZ_JBPOFB010000060.1:0-2539 GCF_051251565.1 Marivita sp.
TAGAAAACAAAAAACGCCGCCCTTATGGCGACGTTCAAGAGAAGAAGTGCTTGACCCACAGTCCGCGATTAGACAACCCACAGTCCGCGATTAGACAACGCGGGCGTAATCGCCTCACTGCCTTTGGCGAGCTTGCGCTTAGCCAGTTCCAAAATCCTGTGGTTTCAATTCTTTTCCTGACCGCACTCCTGTCGCTCAGCTTGAGGAGTTATTCTGATGCGGCAATCATTCTGGTCATTCTTCTGCTAAGCGCTGTACTGGGAGCAACTCAAGAATATGCTGCTCGGCGCGACTTTCGGCATCTGCTTTCGCAGAGCCAACATATGGTCCGTGCCCGCCGGGGCGGCAAACGGAAAACGATACCCGCAGACGATGTGGTGCCGGGTGATATACTCTCTTTTGCCGCCGGTGATCTTGTGCCTACGGATTGTCGACTGATTTCTGCGGAACATCTGTTCGTAGTTGAAGGTGCATTGACCGGCGAACCGTTTCCGGTCGAAAAATCGACCGAGCCTGTCCCACAGGCTGAACCACTTGCAACACGCACGTCTGCACTTTGGGCCGGAACGTCAGTCCGCAGTGGCTTTGGAGAGGCAGTCGTCGTCTCGACCGGGGCCGAAACGATCTTTGGTCAACTTGGCAAGTCAATAGAGCGCCGCGAGACAGAAACGGCCTTTACACGCGGACTGGGAAAATTCGGCGTCATGCTGTCCGAGATCATGCTGGTCATTGTCGTATCGGTCTTTGCCGTGAATACGGGGCTTGGTCGCCCGCTCATCGAGAGCCTGACGTTCTCACTCGCTCTCGCCGTGGGTCTGACCCCACAGATGCTGCCGGCGATCTTGTCCGTCACCTTCGCAACGGGTGCCCGGCGTCTCGCCCACCGAGGTGTTATCGTCAAACGGCTTTCGGCGGTGGAAAATCTGGGGTCGATGACAGTGCTTTGCACCGACAAGACGGGAACGCTGACAGAAGGGCGCATCGCACTTTTGCAAGCCGTGCAGCCCGACGGATCCGAAAATTCCAGCGTTCTGGACGTTGCGGCCCTGAACGCGGCACGGCAGCACGGACAGGCAAACCCCTTTGATGCAGCAATTCTGGCGGCTGCAGAGTTGGCAGGGCACCCGCCGCTCGATGGCCCCAGGCTTGCAGAAATCCCCTACGATTTTTCTCGCCGCCGTGTGTCTGTGCTGGTGCCCGATGGCAACGGCATGCGCTTGTTGACCAAAGGTGCTGCGCTGCCGGTTCTTGCCTGCTGCAACAGCACGCGTGACGGCGAAATTGACACCTTGCAAAGGGTCCGGCTTGAAGAAAGGATCGCGGCCTGGGGGACGGAGGGGCTGCGTGTACTGGCGGTCGCAACCAAACGATGTGCATCCGCCGATATCTTTCCCGAGGACGAGGCAAGTTTGAATCTTGAAGGGTTCCTGCTCTTCAGCGACCCAGTACGAACTGACGCACCAGCCTTGATCAAAGAACTGAAGAACCGTGGCGTTACCATTCGAATCATCACCGGCGACAACCGGTATGTTGCCGAGAGCGTTGCTTCCAGGCTTGGCCTTCCAAACCCGGTTCCCGTGACGGGTTTGGAGGTTCGTCAATCAGGTGCCGAAGCGCTTATGAGGATTGTGGCCGCAAACGCAGTTTTCGCTGAGATGGAGCCCGCTGACAAGGAACGAATTGTACAGGCGCTTCGGGATGCAGGAGAGGTCGTCGGGTATCTGGGAGATGGCATAAATGATGCCACTGCATTGCGGCTCGCCGATATCGGGATTTCGGTCGACACCGCAACCGAGGTTGCGCGCGACGCGGCCGACCTTGTCCTGACGAGACCTGATCTTGGCACCGTGTTGACATGTGTCGATGAAGGCAGGCGCGCATTTGCCAACACTCAAAAATACCTCCGGATTACCACGGCGGCAAGTTTCGGAAACATGATCTCGATGGCGGTGGCGTCCCTTCTGTTACCGTTTCTTCCTTTGACGACAGGGCAGATCCTGTTGAACAACCTCTTGTCGGACGTCCCGATGCTGGCTCTTGCCGGCGACCGCGTTGATGACGAAGACTGCGCACGACCACATCGTTGGTCCGCGCACCGCATGCTGCGATTTATGCTTGTCTTTGGGCTGGTATCTTCACTTTTTGACGCCTTCACATTTGCTCTTTTGTACCTCGTGTTCGAAACAGGGCCACAAGTGTTTCACACCGGCTGGTTCGTCGTTTCTCTGCTGACGGAATTGATCTTCCTGATGTCCATCCGGACTGCAAGGCAGGCATGGCGCAGCTGCCCATCTTTGCTCTTGCTGGGACTAAGCATTGCGACCACGGTGATTGCGGTGTTGCTGCCGTTGTCGGGTTTTGGAGCGGTGCTTGGCTTCGAAGCGATTTCCACTCAGTTAATTTTTTCGGTTGGAGCAATCATTCTCGGCTACGGACTTGCAACCGAGATCGCGAAGGTCGTCATTGGACCTGTCACGCTTCTGTGCCGCCCCAAGTGCTCGTTTAAGCTACTTTCCGCTCGAAGGCGACGGGGCTTTTC
>NZ_JBPOFB010000061.1:0-2539 GCF_051251565.1 Marivita sp.
GCGGGAGCACTCTAACTCAAGGCCACATGCTAGGTGCAGATCATCCCGCCTCAAATAACGCAACAGTCCCCTCCGAACAGACTCGTCAGTCCTCTGCGATGTACCATTCGAACTGCGGTTGATCCATCCATCCCAGGAATTGGGACACGCTGTCGACTTGATCGTCATGACGTGCATTTGGAAACAGCGTCATTTCGCGCCGGAACTCGGCCAGCCAAGGTGCCGCCGCCGGGATCAGGACCCGTCCAGCCTCGATCATGGCCGACACACTCATAAGCCTGCTCGCCTTGTCCTGTTTCGGGACGATGCCTATGGCATTGATCCCGCTGAACCTATTGAGATCCTGAAGCAGGCTCAGCCCAGAACCGGCCTGTTCTATAAGGACTCTGCTGGCATTCATGCTCGCCGACATGGTCCGGATTTGTCGATGGAGCTCCGGATACTCCAGGCGACCTCGCCAGAGATCAAGCAACCATGCGTTGGGTCTGCATACCAGCCAGCTCGTACAGACAGAGTAGTCGTTCAGTTCACCCGCACTTGAGGCTGTATCCCAGCTTTGGACAATCTCATAGGCCCCCTGTTGTTCCGGGGGAATGTCATAGGTCTTGAACCAATGCCACTTTACGATTCCACCCTCCAGTGGCGCCGGGCGCTGTTGATATTGGGCGGCATAAACATAGGACCCAAGCGTCGTTCGGTAGTCATCAAGCAAGTCGCGGGGAAGCCTTTCCGGGTGTAGCAGGTCTCCTTCCTGGCGATGGATCATCCCTCGGCGCCCAAGTTGAAAAGTCGCTGCCTCTTCAGCCACCGCCTGCAGATCAAGAAGATTCCAGCCGCCCTGATCCAGAAGCATGCCCGCCAGATCGTTCTCATGGATGCGCTGTTGGATGAGAACAATAGGCGTATTCACGGGGTCGTTGCAGCGGCTCAGCAAGGTTGAGGAATACCAGTCGAGTACACTGGTGCGCCGCGCGTCCGACTGCGCCTCGTCGGGCTTATGCGGATCGTCAATGATTATGAGATCACCGCCACGACCGGTTAGGGCACCACCAACCGAAGCCGAGTACCGGCCACCACCCCGGGTGGTCTCGAAGTCGGATCGTTTCGACCGGTTCGTCGCTATACGAGAGAGTGGGAACGCCTGCCTGAACCAGTCGGACATCATTACCTTGATACAATCGAACGCCAGTTTCTCGGCCAGACTTTCAGAGTATGAGGCCGCAAGGACGCGCATTGTGGGGTGTCTTCCGAGTATCCAGGCCACGAAGGCGATCGACGCAGATATCGACTTCAGCGACCGCGGTGGCATCGTGATTATCAGACGCCTTGTCGTGCCGAGTGCGACCTGTTCCAGCTGGTGCGCGATTGCGTCGATATGCCAGTTGTGAAGATATCTGCCAGCAGGGTCGACGGTTGCGAAGCTTCGCTGGATAAAGCTGGAAAGATCGTTGCGCAGCAACACTGAAAGTAGGTCGGTATCATTTATCTTGGTCATGATCCGAACCGGCGGCATTCCCGGTCTCTCCGAACAATTTGCACCGATCAAGAATGTCCTGCTCAAGTTTGCTCAGTTCCCGTTCACGTGAACGGGCATCGGAAGCATTGGAACTCTCCCGCGCAAAGCCGAGGATGATCTCGAGCGCCTTTTGATCACCCTTCAATGCCTTTTCCCGCAGGCGCATCAAGCTTGCCTCAACGACACTCACCGACTTCGGCTTGCCCCCCACAGTCACCGTCACCCGCGAGTACAGGATTCTTTGCAATTCTGTCTGGAAGTTTCTGGTGCCCTTGGGCCGTCCCTTCAGATTGCCAGACTGGCCCTTCTTGAACGCGCCGGACTTCGGCGGCTTGCCGTAGCCGACCTCATAATCATTTCCGCGGCTCATGTCTCGGCCGCCTCTGGTTGCTCGGCCTCAAGGGAGGACAGCGTGCGGCCGTCCGAAGCCCTGCGCGGTTCTTGTCCAGTGTCTTTTCGCCAGCGTCTCACCGCGACGTCAACGTAGGCGGCATCGATTTCCATGCCGTTAGCCACTCTTCCGGATTGCTCGGCCGCGATCAGTGTTGCACCCCCTCCCAGAAACGGATCCAAGATTAACTCTCCGCGTTTGGTCACATCAAGTATAGCGTCCCGTATCATCGACACTGGCTTGGCTGTCGGGTGCGCCGAAAGCTCGTCCATCCGTCCCTCCCGAAAGGTGTTGACGCCGGCGTAAGACCAGACATTTGTTCGATTTCGTCCGAAGCGACCGAGTTGAACATTGTTGCGGTGTTGAACCGTGCCCTTTCGGAACACGGCGATGAGTTCATGCTGAGAGCGGTACAGCGATCCCATTCCGCCGTTCGTTTTCGCCCATACACAGAGGTTCAAATAGGCATCGAAGGACCGCTGTCCGGCCTCGAGCAGTTCCGCGATGTGACGCCAGTCCATGCAGACAAACGCGATCGCGCCAGTGCGGCAGCAGTGTCTGACGTCAGCGCCTATGGGTCCAAATAGCGGTATTTGATAAGAGAGTGTTGTTGGCTCATCGTAACCACTGAG
>NZ_JBPOFB010000062.1:0-2465 GCF_051251565.1 Marivita sp.
CTTGTGTCGCAACAACAAACCAACCAGATGCACCGCCGTCATTCAAACCGCCCAGACACCAGATTCAGCCATAACTCGCGGAAAACAGGCTGCATGTCTGGCCGGATTGGCTCCGATCTCACGCCAATCAGGAAAATGGCAGGGCAAGGATCGCATCCAGGGCGGGCGCGCATTCTTCCGCCGCGCTATGTATATGCCCCCACTGTGCGTGATCCGTCACGATCTGAGCGCAAAGAGGAAATACGACCAGCTGGTGAAAGCCGGAAAACCGCCCAAAGTCGCGCTGACCGCCATCATGCGAAAGCTTGTCGTTGTCGCAAACGCACTTCTCAGAGACGGGCGGAAATGGACTGAAAATTACGCTTGATCAACACGGATACTTGGTAGCGACACTGTGTCCGGCGAAGGCGCCAGCTGAAAATCGCGTTGTGCCCGAACCTGCGGTTTTAAGACCTGCTGGTCGTCTGTCATGTCTGGACATGGACTTGCTCTGCTTTGAATATGGCGCGCAGGGAGTGCACGGAATGATTGACAGGGATGAACATCGACAGCGTTCCCAGCCGTGTAGCGGCCAGCAAGGAGCCCCTGCACTGCCGCTGTGGCCGACGGAACACGGTATGTGTGCGCGCTGGATGGCATTGGATGGCGGCGAAATGGCGGCGCTTGACGTTGCCCTACCACCGCAGCTTGCCCGGGCCGTCGCCAAGCGAAAGGGTGAATATCGTGCGGGGCGACGCTGTGCGATGGAGGCGATACGCGATCTTGCCCCGGATCTGCTAGCATTGACCGACACCGCCACGGACTGGCCGATCCTGGGGCCTGACCGCGCGCCCGTGTGGCCAACCGGCGTCACCGGCAGCCTGACGCACTGCGACAGATTCGTGGTCTGCCTAACGGCAAAGTCTAGACAGTACGTCGGTTTGGGCATCGACATCGAAGCCACTGTTCGACCGCAGGACAGCCTGGAAATCCGGTCGCAGATCATCCGGCCCGAAGAGTTGGCACTTGTCTCTCAGACTCCTTGGTCCGACGCGGGATTTACTCTGTTGTTCTCGGCCAAGGAGTCCATTTTCAAGGCCGTTTACCCTACGGTCAAAAGATTTGTCGATTTTCACGAAGCGCGCCTGACGACCATATCGGGGGACGATCTGTGGTTTGAACTGCAACCGGAGTTGTCGTCGCAGCTTGCTCGTCAAAGCATTCTGCAGGTTCGGGCGGGCTGGTGGCAGGGCCATGTCATAACTCTTTGCGTGCGGCCAAACATGGTTAAATGCGGCGAATCACACTCAATCGAAGGGCGCAGATCGCAGCGTTGTTTTATTTGAATTCACTCAGAATATTCATGATTTGTAAATCTTGTGGGTTTTCAGACCGAGGCGGCTGTCGAAACCGGGATTACAGCGACAAAACCTGTACATCAGGGGTAATTAAGGTTGGACTTTGACCTTGGCTTGTTGAATAGATGAATAGCTGGATGACGTTGCGGAATATCGACGTCTGAAAATTTATGGATATCCGTCCGATTTAATTCCAAGCCCGATATGAGGTGACACCATGGCGACCACAACAATGGCAAAAAATGACAACAAGGCGGAAACTCCTGTCGATATCCGGCACCAGAAAGTTGCAGAGATCATCTCGTCTTCGGTGAAGTGGTCGGCTGCGGGCGGCGTTGTACCCGTACCTTATTTCGACCTGCTCGCCATCGGCGCCGTTCAGGTACAGATGGTTCGCAAGATCGCGGCTGCCTACGCACAGGACGCGGATGAGCAGAACCTCAAGGCCGTGATCACGGCGCTGTTGGGGACACTGGCACCGGCGGCGGTCAGTACCGGCCTGCTGGGATCATCGGTCAAGCTGATCCCGTTCAGCGGCACGTTGATTGGCAGCGCTGGAATGGCCGCATTTGCCGCCGCATCCACCTATGCAATCGGCAAAGTCTTTGTGCGTCATTTCGAAGGCGGCGGATCGATGCTCGACTTCAGCGTCGATGCCATCAAAAAGGACCTACAGGACGAATTCGCTGCCGCCAGCTCCAAATAGGTCTGTAGAGTGATGAATCCGGTCGTCGTCATAGCCTACCTTGGCCTGTGCGCCATTGTAGGGCTTTTCGGGCGTGACCGTGCGCTGGGTTTTGGCGGGGCTTTCATCTTATCCATCATTCTGACACCGCTAACCGTGGCCATCACATTGCTTTTGACCCAGCCCAAGCATTAAGCAAGTGCCCGGAAAAATATGACCAGAAAAGCGTCGCAATCCGCTCAGCCCCACGGGCTGGGCGAAAAGCTTTTGAGGCTCATGGCCTCGGGCAGTCAGTCCGGTCAGAAGGGTCGGAGGATTGGGCTGGTCCAACTCTGGTCGTCGATCGGGAAACCTGGCTTGGCGAACCTTGGGATTGTCGCGTTGCTGTCGGCGACATGCGGCACGGTCGTGCTTTACCTGCTGAATGCCGAAGCGCGCGAAGT
>NZ_JBPOFB010000063.1:0-2462 GCF_051251565.1 Marivita sp.
GGGAATACACCCTCGCATCGGGCAGCGCGCGCCAGTTTGCAGGCGGTCTGCGCAATCCCAACGGCCTCGATTTCAGCCCCTGGTCGGGCGAGCTTTGGACTACGGTGAACGAGCGGGACATGCTCGGATCGGATCTGGTGCCTGATTACCTGACCAATGTGCCGATTGGCGCGCAATACGGCTGGCCATGGGTCTATTACCGCGAGAACATTGATCGCCGGGTGGATGCACCGCGGCCGCGCTTCCTGCTCGAATACACCCGCAACCCAGAATATGCATTGGGCCCGCATGTTGCCGCGCTTGGTCTGGTGTTTACTGTGCAAGGCCACCGGATGGGCGACGATATGGCGAGCGGCGCGTTTATCGCTCGCCATGGTTCGTGGAATCGCAAACCGCCCTCTGGCTATGACGTGGTCTATGTTGCGTTTGATGAGCGCGGCAAGCCGACCGGATCACCGGTGCCTGTACTCACGGGATTCCTAAACGACGATGGTACGACCAAGGGCCGCCCAACCTGGGTGGAGTGGGCCGGCGACGGATCGCTGCTGGTTTCGGACGATACAGCAGGCATTATCTGGCGAACTCTCGCCACTGATAGTGAGCCGGGTGCAGGGATTGAGCAGCTGCGCGGACCGCCCTTGCGGCCCGAAGGTGAGCTGATCGATCCGCGCGCCCAGTTTGAGGAAGATTACCTGCGCAGCAGCAGCTCGCAATAATCTGACTTAAAGGCTGAAGCCTTCGCGGCCAGCCAATTCGCACGCAAATTGATACGCAGTGCGGCCCGAGCGGCTGCCGCGGGCTATCGACCATGCGAGCGCTTCTTCTTCGTCAAAGGTGATACCGAGCGGATCGGTGTAGGCGTGCAATATCTCCAAATAGGTATCGCGGTCGCACGGGTGGAAGCCGCGCGTCAGTCCGAACCGGTCCGCCAATGCCAGAGCGTTGTCACGCTCATCGCGTTCATGCAGCGCGCCGTCCTCTGCCGCATTGCGTTGAACGATGGCGCGGCGGTTAGACGTGACCGCAAGCCGCACATTGGCAGGCCGCGCCATCACACCGCCATCAAGCAGACTGCGCAGTGCGAGATTGTCCTGCGTGTCGCCTGCTCCAAACCCAAGATCGTCGATGAAGAGCACAAAGGCGCGGGCCTGCACCGACAGCTCGGCAATCAAATTCGTTACATTCGCCAAGGCACCGGGCGCGACTTGGATGAGAGCGAGCTTGCCCGGATGCTCGTCTTGCGTGGCAACCGCCGCCGCGCGGATCAGCGCCGATTTGCCCATCCCGCGCGCGCCCCACAACAGCATATCATGTGCAACGGCGCCCGATGCCAATCGGGCAAAATTGCTACAGATCGCAGCCTTGTGCTGGTCGATCCCGCGAAGTGTTTCGAGCGGCGTTGTTTTGAGCGCCAACACTGTCCGAGTGCTCTCACCGCTCCACACATAAGCTGGGCTGGCGAGCCAATCGACTGGTTCAGGTGTCGGCGGCGCAATCCGTTCTAGTGCTGCGGCGATCCGCTCCAATTCGCCGCGCTTCGCGCCCATTTCTCCTATCCAGCCAGTTTATCGGCAGAGAGGGTGTAGAGCAGGTCCGCACCCGCAGTTGCGCCAGCTTTTAGTCCAGCGGCTTCGGGCACAATCCGGTCGAGGAAGAAGCGCACGGTTACAGGCTTTGTCTCAGCGAGCGACGGCGCGGCACCATCCGCAACAGCGGCGGCCTGTTTCATCAGTTGCCACCCGGCAACCGCAACGGCGGCCATCGTGCAGAACGGGACACTGCCCGCGAGCCGATCATCAAGGCTCGCATCATCGCGCATCCAACGCGCGATGTTTGCGCAATCGGACGCGAGCGCCGAAAGTCCGGCCTCTCCACTCGCATCACGCGCGATCTCTTCGAACAGGCCAATCATCGCTTCACCGCCTTCAAGTCCGAGCTTGCGCGTCACAAGGTCTGCGGCCTGAATGCCATTGGTGCCCTCATAAATCGGAGCGATCCGCGAATCGCGCCAATGCTGCGCTGCGCCGGTTTCTTCGACAAAGCCCATTCCACCATGAATTTGGATGCCGATCCCAGAAACTTCGACGCCCATGTCTGTGCCCCAAGCCTTGAGTAACGGGACGAGGACTTCGGCGCGGTTCTTTGCGTCCGCATTGCCGAGCGATCCGCGATCCACTTGACCAGCGCAGTAATACAGCAGCGCGCGAACGCCTTCAGTCAGCGCCTTCATCCGCAGGATCATGCGCCGCACATCGGGGTGTTCAATAATCGCGACGGGAGTTTTGTCGGGTGACCCGGCGCGCGCTGATTGCACGCGCTCGCTCGCATAATAGATCGCCTGCTGCGTCGCACGTTCGGCAATCTGGTTGCCTTGGTTGCCGACATTGATGCGCGCATTGTTCATCATTGTGAACATCGCCATCAACCCGCGATTCTCGGCGCCGACCAGCTCACCAATGCAC
>NZ_JBPOFB010000064.1:0-2422 GCF_051251565.1 Marivita sp.
ACCCTCGAGATCGACGGTGAGCACTACGTTATTGCGGGGGTCTACAGTGACTATGGCAATCCGGAGGGTCAGGCGATTCTGGGCGAGGCCGAGTTTCGCGACCGTTTCCCGGATGTGGTGGCGACGCGGTTCGGCCTCCGGACAGCAGACCCCGGAGGCCTGCGTCGGGACCTGACCGAGGACCTGGGCCTTTCTCCGGATGCGATCGTCGATCAGGCTGCGCTGAAAGCACTTTCCATGGAAATCTTTGAGCGCACTTTTACCGTAACCGCCGCGTTGAATGTTCTGACGCTGACTGTGGCGGGGTTCGCCATGCTGATGAGTCTGCTGACGCTGGCCGGTATGCGTCTGCCGCAGTTGGCACCGGTGTGGGCGCTCGGTCTGACGCGACGGCGGATGCGCGGGCTGGAACTGCTCCGCGCCCTGATGCTCGCCGCGCTGACCGCTCTGGTTGCCCTACCGCTCGGACTGGCGCTGGCCTGGGCGCTGCTGTCGGTAGTCAATGTTGAGGCGTTTGGCTGGAAGCTGCCGATGTATCTGTTCCCGGCGGATTACGCGCGGCTGGGGCTGCTTGCCTTGGTCGCAGCGGTTGCCGCAGCATGGTGGCCCGCGCGGCAATTGTCGCGTACGCCGCCGTCGCAATTGCTGAAGGTCTTCTCGAATGAGCGTTAGGATCGCCGCACTCCTGACACTGCTGCCCATGCTGGCAGCCGCGCAGGGCTTTGCCGGGCTCGGAACGACGGCGGACGGCTTTGCCACGCCGCAGCGCGGCACCACGCTCACATTTCCGGCCGACCACGCCGCGCACCCGGATTTCCGGATCGAGTGGTGGTATCTGACCTCCAATCTTTCGGCAGCGGACGGCACCGAGTACGGGCTGCAATGGACGCTGTTCCGCTCGGCGCTTGCGCCGGAGGCTGGTGAGGGCTTCGACACGCCGCAGCTCTGGATGGGACACGCAGCGGTGACCACGCCCGAAGATCACTATGTCGCCGAGAGGTTCGCGCGCGGCGGCGTCGGACAGGCCGGTGTCGAGACCGATCCCTTCGTCGCATGGATCGACGAATGGCAGCTTTCCGGTCTGACCGGGCCCGGCGTGCTGCGCGCCACGGGAGATGATTTCTCCTATGACATGCGGTTAAGCGCGCAGGGTCCGCTGGTGTTGCATGGCGACGAAGGCTACTCCGTCAAATCGGCTGAGGGGCAGGCGAGCTACTATTATTCGCAGCCGTTCTTCGACATCGCCGGGACGCTGAGCCTTCCCGAAGGCGATCTTGCCGTCAACGGCAGCGCCTGGCTGGACCGTGAATGGTCGTCGCAACCGCTATCGGAAAGCCAGACCGGCTGGGACTGGTTCTCGCTGGTATTTGAGAGCGGCGAGCGGATGATGGGATTTCTGCTGCGGCAGGAAGACGGCACCGCCTACACCTCGGCGACATGGATTGACCCGCAGGGCCGCGCGACGGCGCTGCCACCGGGCGCATTTCAGGCCGAGCCTTTGTCCGAAACGGAGGTGGCCAATCGCAGCGTGCCGACCCGTTGGGCCGTGCGGCTCCCGGATCATGACGTGGACATCACCGTCGAGGCGCTGAACCCGCAGGCATGGATGGCGACCTCGGTTCCCTATTGGGAGGGGCCGGTCACCGTGGATGGATCGCACAGCGGACGTGGCTACCTCGAGATGACGGGCTATTGATGCCGACCATCGTTTCGCCCGCGCTCAGGCTGCTTTAGAGAAACATCATGCAAATACAAATCCCCCTTTCGCGACAGCTTGTCCTTATCGGAGGCGGCCATACACACGCGCTTCTCTTGCGATCATGGGGGATGAACCCGTTGCCTGGTGTACAGGTAACAGTCATCAATCCCGGCGCGACGGCGCCTTATACCGGAATGCTGCCGGGCTATGTCGCGGGACATTACGATCGCGGCGATCTGGACATCGATCTGGTGCGGCTGGCCCGTTTTGCGGGCGCACGTCTGATCGCGGGCAAGGCCAGCGCGATCGACAGGGACAACCGGAGGATTACCGTCGACGACCGGCAGATTTCCTACGACGTGGTTTCGGTCGATATCGGCATCACCAGCGCGATGCCGGAAATTCCCGGCTTTGCCGAACACGGAATCCCGGCCAAACCGCTGGATCGGCTGGCGGCGGGATGGGACGGGTGGCGCAGCACGCAGGGCAAGGCGGAGGCCGCGGTCATCGGTGGTGGTGTCGGCGGGGTCGAGCTTGCGATGGCGATGGCCCACGCCCTGCGCAACGGCGGGCGAGACACGCGGATCACCGTTCTGGAAACCGAAGAGGTTCTGCGCGGTATCGGAGAGGCAGCCCGTGACAGGCTGCTGGCCGCGATGGCCGATCTCGGGGTCGAGATCGAAGAGAATGTCTCTGTGGCCGAAGTTCATGCCACGCATGTGA
>NZ_JBPOFB010000065.1:0-2414 GCF_051251565.1 Marivita sp.
AACGGCATCAAACCAATAAACCAGCAGCTAACCGCCGCATGATGATCGCTTGGACACCAGATTTGACAATAACTCGCAGATTGTCGGCCATGACCAGATCGAAGCCGAGATAGTCGGAGGTTTGCCCTGCGGTGATCTCCGTCCTCATGGGCAGCCCAGCCGCATTGACGAGGAGGTGGATCTTGGTCGTGAAGCCGCCACGCGAACGGCCAAAACCCTGTCGCGGAGTCCCCCTTTAGCGCCCGCTGCCTGATGATGGGCGCGAACCACGGTGCTGTCGATCATTTGCAGTGCGTGCGGCACCGCGCCGCTTTCGTTCAGGGCGTCCATGATCTGCTCCCAGAGCCCCGCCAGCGTCCAACGCCGGAACTGGCGGTAGACGCTTGACCACTTGCCGAACTCTTCCGGCAGATCGCGCCAGGGAGAGCCTGCGCGCGCGATCCAGAAAATCCCATCAAGAACAAGGCGGTGGTTGGTAGGTTTGCGCCCGTTCGGGGCGCGGACTGTCCGGATGAAGCGCTCAAAGAACGCCCACTCCTCGTCCGACATCAGGTCTCGTGCCAAGCTGGTCTCCATCGCAGATACCAGCTTGAATCACGATAAGCGCGCCCTGTGAATCCCTTTTGTCAACACGTCCTACCGTCGCTGTTGGTGTCCATTTCGGCGAACTGCTCTTCGGTCACAGTCTTGTACACTGCGACAAGTTCTTCAAAGCTGACCATGCCATCCTCGTTCATATCGACATCTACCATCTGCGCGAAGGCAGGTGCAGTCAGAAGGAGGAAGCTGGCAAGAATTGTTGTATGTGTCTTCATGTTCTTCTCCAACGTGCAACAGACACAATCATCGGCGTGTCAATCAAAAGAAGAGCGTAGGATCGTCTAGCCTTCATTGTCGCCCGTCAACAGTCGGCGGAGGTCAACATGCAAGCTCCAAATTTCGGGCGGAAAACGGCTGGCGACCGGTAGCTGCTTTCCAACATTGACGTCCATCAATGAATGGCATCGATGGTGGCCTTTTGCTTGGCCGACGAAAAGAAGGAGGGGACATATGCAACATCAAAGTCGAGCAAGCGAGTCACAGGGATGGCATGACCATGACCCGGATCCGGAAGGTGTACCGCTCGGATTTCTTGCGACTGGGCGTTCTCGAAGTAAAGTCAGCGGGCGGCCGGACGATCCCATGGGGCCATTTCCAGATGTTACAGTGCAGGTCTTCACCGATCTTGGTTTGAACACCTCTGAAATCGCGCAGTACTTCGGAGTAAGCGAGAAGCGCATCATCAACCTGAAGAGTGATCGGGATCGGCAAGCAGCGAAAGGCCGTCTGCGAAAATTTGCAGAGAGGGTTCGTGGAAAGTTGCTCAACGGCACATACGGGTGAAGGCACGCGGTCGATACCCGGCGACAATTGCACATCCTATCCATAGGCCCGACCCTTTTCATTAGAAACCAGTGACGATGTCGAACAAAGTTCAAACAAGCACGGGAAAATGGAAGACAACCATTCTGGACCTGATCATACAGAGCCTACCCCGCGTCGCAACAGCTCCGTCTTTTGATGGGTCCGACGGGAATGCCAGTGACAGCAAGAGCGGTCAGTCGCAGGGTGACGGCCCGCAAAATCAACGCAAAGTCTTGGCCCTGCCGCTACTTCGGCTAACGTTGAGGGGTGAACCGACGTTGTATGACGCGTCGGTTCGCAGTGTTCTGTTGACGCCTGACAATGCGGTACCCTGCTTTCCGCGCGATCAATCCGCACCTGCCAATCTGCCAGAGCACCGTCATGCGTTTACAAACTCTCAAACCGATTACTTCGGGAATTCGGTCATCCGATAGGTCTTGCAACATTCAATCGTGTGCAGTTGTACCGAGCTTTGAACTGGCCTTCGCAAAGAAAACTGCAGGTCTTCGTTTGCAAATCGTCCTCCGTCACTCTGACACCATACTGTCACTTGTGATCGTCAAGAGAGGCAAGAAAAGGCGATCTGAAGCAATGAACGTGTCGCTTAGTAATGGTGATTTGGCTGCGCCGGTCAGGACCGACATCACCCATGCGCCAGATGAGCATCTTGCCGCAATTCTTCGTTCGGTTCGTGCAGGCAGCGACTGCAATTCAAAACCTCTGAGTGAACTCGGGTGACGCAGGCTTCGGCAGGCCAAGATGCAATCCCCAGCACCAGGTTTCCAAATGCAGATGTGCACGCTGCACCCCTATCCAATGCAGGGGTCGCATGGTGGTCGTATTCATCCGGGAACGTCCTAGCATCGCTTTTGACAACGGCTGAGGGCCTCGAAGATCAAGAAGCCGCCGCACGTCTAGCCGGACGCGAGATTACGATACATGAGGTAATCGCGGCGGCGCTGATCGGATGGATGGTGCAAGCTGCGGGGATAGAAGCCTTGAAGGAGATA
>NZ_JBPOFB010000066.1:0-2403 GCF_051251565.1 Marivita sp.
GTCTAAAGTATAGGCGGCAACAAAGGCGTGACCAGCGGGGGACAACATGCGGATCATCGCGGGGCGACATCGTGGGCGGCGATTGGCGGCCTTGGGAAAGGGCGACGCCGCCGCGCACCTGCGGCCAACCCCCGACCGGGTGCGCGAAAGCCTGTTCAACGTGCTGGCGGGCTACGGTCTGCCGGACGGCGCGCGGGTGCTCGATCTCTTCGCAGGCAGCGGCGCGCTGGGGTTCGAGGCCCTGTCGCGCGGCGCCGACGCGCTGGTCGCGATAGACGACGGGCGGGTGTCTGGTCGGTTGATCGCGGACAATGCTCGGACGCTGGCCGAAGACATCCGTCATCTGAAATGCGACGCGACTCGCCTGCCACGCAACACGGATGCAGCTTTCGATTTGGTGTTTCTGGATCCGCCCTACGGCAAGGGGCTGGGGGAACGTGCGCTCGCCTCGGCGCGGGACGGCGGATGGATCGCGCCCGACGCCGTGATCGTCTGGGAGGAGGCCGCGCCACAGGACGCGCCCGACGGTTTCACGCTCGACGACCATCGCCGCTACGGCGACACCCATCTGACGCTTCTGCGCGCCACCTGAGCGCCCGACAGCGCTGTTTGGAGCAATCGCGAGGTGGCGCTAAGATCGGTGCATGACCGATACCGATGCCTTCGCATTATTGCCTTGGACCCAGCGGACGACGTCTGAGTCGCTGCCGCCTGCCCGCATCCTCACGACGCCCGCTTTGATCACCGACGCGGTGACGCCGCTGGGTGGAACGACCCTGCTCGCGCTGCTTTTGACGCGCGAGGAGCGCGATTGAACCTCAGGTCCAGGTGGGGTGAAACAGACCCTTGGGCGACAGCGTAAATATCTCCGCGTCGCCAGAGGTGATCCCGATCGAATGTTCGAACTGCGCCGACAGCGATTTGTCGCGGGTGACAGCGGTCCAGTCGTCGGCCAGCACCTTGGTTTCCGGACGGCCAAGATTGACCATCGGCTCGATGGTGAAAAACATGCCTTCCTGAAGCGCCGGTCCGGTGCCCGGCTTGCCGTAGTGCAGTACGTTAGGTGGCGCGTGGAAAACCCGGCCAAGCCCGTGGCCACAAAAATCGCGGACCACCGACATGCGCTGGCTTTCGACGTAGCTCTGAATCGCGTGGCCGATATCGCCAAAGGTATTGCCGGGACGGGCGACTTCGATGCCCTTCATCAGCGCGTCATGGGTGACCTGGATCAACCGCTCGGCCTTGCGCGAGAGCTTGCCCGCGACATACATCCGGCTGCTGTCGCCATACCAGCCATCGACGATCACCGTGACGTCGATATTGGCGATATCTCCATCCTTCAGAACCTTGTCGCCGGGAATACCGTGACAGACGACGTGGTTCACCGAAATGCAGCTTGCATGCTGGTAACCGCGATAACCTATGGTGGCCGAGGTCGCGTTCGCCTCTTCGACCATGCGGGTGATCTCGGCGTCGATTGTGCCGGTGGTCTGACCCGGTCGCACGAGCGGCGCCATCGCATCGAGGATCTCTGCCGCCAGTTTGCCCGCTGCCGCCATGCCAGCGAAATCACCCGGCTCATACAGCCGGATGCCATCGCGCGTCAGTGTGCCTTTGCGTTCGTCCATTTTCTGCGTCCCTGCAGCGATTTTTCTGCAAATAGGACAGGGCGCGGCGTTATTCCACCCCCTGCGCACCCGGATCGACCGGGAGCGCTGTTCCGAAGTCTACACCATCGACGTCGATCCGTGTGCCATGGCAGATCATTTCCACCCCGGCGTCGCGGGCGGCGTCGAAGGCGCGGGCATAGGTCGGGTCGAGATCGGCGGCAAGACGGAAGCGACCGCAATCGGTGCGCTGCACGAGGTAGAGCATCACCGCGCGATGACCCTGCGCCACGACTTCGGTCAACTCACGCAGGTGCTTGGCGCCCCGATCGGTGACGCAATCGGGAAATTCGGCCCAGTCGTCATGGCGGCGCAGATGCACGTTTTTCACCTCGACATAGGCATCCGGCAAACCCGGTTCACTGAGCAGGAAATCGACCCGCGATCGGGTCCCGTAGGGCACTTCGGGCCGCACGGTTCCGTAGGCGGCAAGCGCGGGAACAGCCTGCGCCCTCAGCGCCTCGGCAACCACACGATTCGGAACCGAGGTGTCGATGCCCGCCATATGACCGCCGCCCAACTCCACGAGACGCCAGCCATAATCGAGCTTCTTCCGGGGATCGTCGTTCGGCTCGAGCCAGACACGCATCCCGGTGTCCTTCAGCCCAAGCATCGCGCCGGGATTGGGACAATGGGCGCGGACCACCTCGCCGGTCTCAAGTTCGACCTCGCAGAGAAAACGCATCCAGCGGCGGATCAGTCGACCCGGTATGAGAGGGGTTTGAAAGCGCATGGC
>NZ_JBPOFB010000067.1:0-2380 GCF_051251565.1 Marivita sp.
TCCTGATAGAGCCGTACCGCGGGCGTGTTGAGCGACTGCGTCAGCGCCTCGGTCAGCGTGACCGTGCCGCGATAGCTGTTGGTGTAGTTGCGCGGGCACCATTCGCCGGAGCCTGCGATATTCAGGCACAGCGGCGCATCCTCGATCAGGTCGTTCGGCGAATAACCCAGTTCCAGCGCGGTGGCATAGACGAATGGTTTGAATGCCGATCCCGGCTGACGGCTGGCCTGCGTGGCGCGGTTGAACGATCCGCCGCCCGATCCGTCGCGCCCGCCGACCATGGCGCGCACCGCGCCGTCGGGTGTCATCACGACAATCGCGGCCTGCGCCTCGCTGCTTTCGCTGAGACGGTTTTCGAACACTTCGGCAAGCGCGTCCTCGGCCTGCCGCTGCATGGCGCGGTCCAGCGTGGTCTGGATGATCACGTCCTCGGTGGTGTTGCGAGTAAAGAATTCAGGCCCGCTGTCCATCACCCAGTCTGCGAACCAACCGCCGGCCCGCGATGCCGCGACCGCTGACAACTGCGCGGGGTTGTCGAGAGCTTCCTGTGCCGCCGATTCCGACAGGTAGCCCTGTTCCTCCATCAAGAAGATGACCAGCGCGGCACGGTCCTGCGAGCGTTCGAGGTTGTTGGTCGGTGCCAGCGTCGTGGGGGCCTTCAGAAGCCCCGCCAGCATCGCCGCCTGTGCCGGCGTCACCTCGGCGGCAGAGCGTGCGAAATACCGTTGCGCTGCCGACTCGAAGCCACGCGCACCAGCACCCAGATAGGCGCGGTTGAGATAGAGCGTGAGGATATCATCCTTCGAATACCGCAGCTCCATCGCCATCGAATAGACCGCCTCCTGCACCTTGCGCCAAAGCGTGGTGCGGCGGCAGTCGCGTTCATATTCAGTCTCGTTCTCGAAAACCTCTGGGTCGTATTCGCGCCCGAGGCACAGCAGCTTGGCGGTCTGCTGGGTGATCGTCGAACCGCCGTTGCCCGACAGCGGCCCGCGCCCGGCCTGCAGGTTGATCCGCACCGCAGAGGCGATACCGCGCGGAGAAATGCCGAAGTGGCGATAGAAGCGCTTGTCCTCGGTGGCGACCACGGCGTTGCGAAGATGCGGTGAGACGGTTTCGGCGGTGACGACACCGCGAAACTGGTCACCGCGCCAAGCGAATTCCTCGCCCTCGCGGTCGAGCAGGATCACAGAGCCACGGATACGGCCATCAACAAGTGCATTCACCGGCGGCAGGGTCGACGCATAATAGAGAATGCCGAGCCCGATGATCCCTGCGACGATCAGTGCCGAATACCACGTCACGCGCCAGATCAGTCGGAAAATCCAGCGAAACAGCCCTGTCACCAGCCCAGCGAGCGCGCCAATGGGTCCGCGTCGCTTCGACCTGCGTGCAGGCTTGGCGCGCCGCTTCGTCGATTTCGACGCCGGTTTCGCCTTCGCCTTGGTGCTGCCCGAATATCTCCGGTCCGCCACCAGCGGCGCTTTCTTTTTGCCGTTTCCGCTCATCTGCCGCTCTGTTTGCTGCTCTTGTTTTGCCGCGACACTAGCGAGTCGCGGCAGCTTTGTAGAGACGCGTTATAGGTTCCGCAGCGGCGACCGGCCAGCGTAACGCTGCATTGCGGCATCAGCGAAGCGCCCAATTTTTGGGCAAACACACCAATTAGTGCAAAAATTGTGCAACTTGCAGCCGTCGCCGGAAATTCCGACGGGACCCGACCTTGTTTCGACAACGAGGCTCGGCCCTGCTTGCCGCAAGCCACCGGCAGACCGCCGGAGATCACAGCAAGAGGACAGCAAACCGTGAAACTCATCATTGCTGCCATCAAGCCATTCAAGCTCGACGAGGTCCGCGAAGCGCTGACCGCGATCGGCGTGAGCGGCATGATGGTGACCGAAATCAAGGGCTTCGGCACACAGTCGGGCCATACCGAAATCTATCGTGGCGCCGAATACGCCGTGAACTTCGTCCCGAAGGTCAAGCTCGAGATCGTCGTGCCGGATGCGGAGGCCGATCAGGTCGTCCGTGCCATCGCCGACACCGCCAAGACCGACAAGATCGGCGACGGCAAGATTTTCACCATCGACGTCGAGAGCGCCCTGCGGGTCCGCACCGGCGAGATGAACGACGACGCAATCTAGGCCCGCGGTCCGTAACCGGGCCGCGCCGAAAGATGACCAGAGGGATCAACGGAAAGATGACCATGAAACTGAGTAGATTGATGGCGGCACTGGCCGCGATGACCGCGCCGGGAGTGGCGCTGGCACAGGACGCCGAGATGATCGTCGACAAGGGCGACGTGGCCTGGATGATGATCGCGACCGTGCTGGTGCTGTTCATGATCGTGCCGGGACTGGCGCTGTTTTACGGCGGCCTGGTG
>NZ_JBPOFB010000068.1:0-2340 GCF_051251565.1 Marivita sp.
TCGTGCTCCGGCCCGGCCCGGCGATGCCGCCCTCGGCCGATGCACCGGTCGTGCGGATGGTTCAGTCCGGCGCGACACAGCGCGAAAAATGGCGACCCGCGAACCTGCAACGCTTCATCGATCTTCACATGGCTTTCACGTCTGCCGGTGAACCGGTCGATCTGACGATCTGGTCGGAGACCGCGCTGCCATATGTGCTGGACGACGCTGGCCCGGAATTGGCGCTGGCCGCCGAGGCCGCGCGCGGCGGATCGGTGATCCTCGGCGCACAGCGGCGCGAGGGCGCGGATTGGTTCAACTCCTTGGCGCTGGTGGGCCCCGAAGGGCTTTTGCAGGCGGTCTACGACAAGGTGCATCTGGTGCCTTACGGTGAATATCTGCCGTTCGACAGTTTGATGACGCGATTGGGGCTGGCGGGATTGGCGGCGAACCCGGGGGGTGGTTTTACCGCCGGGTCAGAGCGCAAATTGATCGACGTGCCGGGCGTGGGCGCGATCATGCCGCTGATCTGCTACGAGAGCGTCTTTCCGGCAGAAGTCGCGACGATGACCGAGCGGCCGCGCGCCATCGTGCTGATCACCAACGATGCTTGGTTCGGACGTTTCTCGGGACCATATCAACATTTGGCACAGGGGCGTGCCCGCGCGATCGAATTGGCCGTGCCGATGGTGCGGGTGGCGCAAACCGGTGTCTCGGCGGTTATCGACGGGCGTGGACGGATCGTGGCCTCGATCCCGCTGGGCGAGGCGGGCTTTCTCGACGTGGCTTTGCCAGACGAGCTGGCCCCCACGCTCTATGCGATCAGGGGCGATTTGCCGGCCCTGATTGGCCTCGTTCTGGTCGCCCTCTCCGCCATCGGCCTCAGTCTGAAAGCGATTGACCGGGGTCGGGGCGCGGCGTAGGGAAAAAGCCTTCCCGGTCCAACGGCTTCCTGACGGATCGGTAACAATTCATTGGAGCGACCCCTGATATGACACGCGACAACTATATTTTCACCTCGGAATCCGTTTCCGAAGGCCATCCCGACAAAGTTTGCGACCGGATTTCGGATGCAGTCCTCGATGAATTTCTGAAAGAAGAACCCGAGGCGCGTGTCGCCTGCGAAACCTTCGCCACCTCCGGAATGGTCGTGATCGGCGGCGAGGTCGGCCTGTCGGATCAGGAGCGGCTCAAGGATTACATGGGCCGGATCGGCCAGATCGCCCGCGATTGCATCAAAGATATTGGCTACGAGCAGGAGAAGTTCCATTGGAATACCTGCCATGTTCTGAACTTCCTGCATGAGCAATCGGCGCATATCGCCAAGGGCGTGAACGAGGACAAGGGCGCGAAGAAGGACGAAGGCGCGGGCGATCAAGGGATCATGTTCGGCTTCGCCACCGACGAGACGCCGGAGCTTATGCCGGCGCCGATCCTTTATTCCCACGCGATCCTGCGCAGACTGGCCGAAGTGCGCAAGAATGGCACCGAGCCTACGCTGCTACCGGACGCGAAGAGCCAGCTTTCGGTCCGCTACGAGAACGGGCGTCCTGTGGGTGTGACCTCGATCGTGCTGTCGCATCAACATTCCGACGAAAACCAGTCTAGCGCCGACATCCGCGCCATCGTGGAACCTTATATCCGCGAGGTCCTGCCGGACGGCTGGATCGACGAGGACACCGCTTGGCACGTGAATCCCACCGGCACCTTCGTGATCGGCGGGCCGGATGGCGACGCGGGCCTGACCGGGCGCAAGATCATCGTCGACACCTATGGCGGGGCCGCGCCCCACGGTGGCGGCGCATTCTCGGGCAAGGACCCGACCAAGGTTGACCGCTCTGCCGCCTATGCGGCGCGCTATCTGGCCAAGAACATCGTTGCCGCCGGTCTTGCCGGCAAATGCACGATCCAGTTGTCCTATGCTATCGGCGTGTCCGAGCCGCTGTCGATCTATGCCGACACCTATGGCACCTCCGAAGTCACACCCCAGCAGATCGAGAAAGCCGTCGCCGCCGCGATGGACCTGACACCGCGCGGGATCAGGGAACATCTCGGGCTGAACCGTCCGATCTATCAGCGGACCGCGGCCTATGGCCACTTCGGACGCGACCCGGAAGAAGACGGTGGTTTCTCCTGGGAGAAGACGGATCTGGTGGAACGGCTCAAGGCGGCGGTCTGAGCCGATCTGTGCATAATTCCGGCAGGTAAGTCGTGACTGATGACCAACATGCATCCGGTACTCCGTGGCGTAATTTCTACGGTCGCCTGAAGGGCAAGAGTCTGAAGCCCGCCCAGCAGCGGTATCTGGATGAGGATTTGCCCCGGCGCGTCCTGAGCGGGGTCAGCCGCGAGGACAATCCC
>NZ_JBPOFB010000069.1:0-2329 GCF_051251565.1 Marivita sp.
CCCGTGCACCCGGCAACCCGAGGTCTTGGCCAGCCAATCCTCGAAATCGACGAAGAGATCGGCGAAGCCCTCGAACACCGAGTAAGGCGCGCAGGTGACGCCGTTCTCGCGACCTTCGCGGGGGAATCGGCTCTGCATGACGAGGCCTGGTCGCCCGCGCGTCCGCCTGTCGACCGCCTTCGAGAATACGCGATCGATCTTGCCGGGATTGGGTTCCGTGCGACGCATCGCGTGTTCGGCGTCCGTCTGGAAAGCACGGTAGAGCAATTCTGCCCGCGGCCAGATCTTGCGCGCGACAAAGCAATCGGAGCGCCGCAACAGTTGCAGGTGATCGTCGTAGAAAATGTGCGGCTTGCCCTGATAGTCGAACTTCGACAGCGTCAGCGACCGGCTTTCGATCTTCTGGGACCAGAGCCGGGCGAGGGTCTGGAAATAGCTTTCGTCCGGGATCCAGACGCGGCGGAAATACCGGTCGTACATCGGACGATCCGGGTCCTCGAGAATGGCCGACAGGGTCTGCCGGGTCAGGCACCACCACTGGCTGCCCATATGCGGCGTCAGCCCGGCGGGAACCTCGCGCCGGAACGGGAGCTTGCGCTGGAAATCGACATACCAGTCGAACAGCTTTCGATGCCGACGCCAGGAAAACGGAAACCGCAGGGTGAACCGTTCCTCGTCGAGACCGCCGATCGTCCAGGGCACGTCCGCGGTCGTCGCGCTTTCGATGAAATCGGTCCGCGGCCGCTGACCGAGGTAGTCGATCAGTTCCTGCACAGGTCGAAGCGGCAGACAGGAGCCGGAGGCAAGATAGACGTGGCGCACCGTCGGGAAGGTCTTCAGCATCAGCTCCGAGGCCGATTGCGTCGCGGCGACCAACCCCCACGTCCCCCATTCGCAACGGTGACGCCGCGAGAACGCGACCGACGGCAGGTCGGACAGCGCCTCGACAAAGGCGTCGTGGGTGCGCCGGGGGACCGATTTATCGACATGGATCACGATAGGGCAACCGCTGGCCTGCCAGTGGCGGCACACCTGTTCGGCGCGGTCCAGAGCCGTGTGCACCAACATGACGATGCCGACGCTCATGCCCAGTTGCCCTTCGACATGAGGCCGAGAATCTCGAGCTGACGCCAGTTGATGTATTTCTCGGACCACTTGCACCACAGATCCTTGCGGCTGCCTTCTTCGGCGGCATAGGCCCTGTATTCGTGGCTGGCGGCATAATGCTGGCCGCGTGCCAGCTCTTCTTCGACCTTGGCGGCGAAGGTGTTCAGGAACTTGGTATGCAGCAACATGCCACTGGCCTTTTCGCCACCCCATTCCTCGTAGGTGAGGTTCAGCCCGCGCGGCAAAAGCATGTGCGTCGATGTGGCGTAGGTATAGTTGCGGTGCCAGCGGACCAGCGGCGTCTTGTTCAAAGCCGGCGCGCGATGCGGCATCTTCGAGAAGAACGCCCGCATCCGCGGTCCGCCCCTGATCCAGAGGTTCCGCATCTTCCAGTTCATCTTGTAGGTATAGTTCCCGGCATCGAACCAGCTCGCAATTTCAAGCGGGTCCTGGCCGGATTGATAGGGATGCGCCTCGATCGGACCCTTCGGATACATGTCCAGCAGCATCGCGCCGAAGGACCGGATTGAACAGCTGTCGAGCCAGTCGGTCAGTGCGGGCAGGGGCCGGGTGTCGCAGAACGGATAGACAAACAGCTCATCAGGATCGACGGTCAGGCACCAGTGGTCGTGGCCATATTTGCCCAGCAGATAGTTGAGCCAGTCCATCCCGTAGCGCGATGCCTTGTAGCCGCCCTCGGTGCGCCACAGCGACACGTCGGGCTGCCCCTCGAGATAATCACCGCTGCCGTCATCGCTGTCGTTGTCGACGATCAGGAAATGGTCGATGCCCATTTCGCGGTAGTATTTCAGGAAATACGGAAGCCGGATGTGTTCATTGCGCAGTGTGACAAAGGCCAACGTCGCGTCCGGCGCGATCTCCGAAGTGCGATCCGCGACCGCAACCAGCTCCCGCGATTTGCGAAGCGCACGGATACGGTAGCGCCTGCGCATCAACCTCAATCGGTATGATTGCCAAACACCCAATTTATCCTCGCCCTTCGCGTCTCGCCCCATTCGGGGTCATCGTGCCTCAACAGGGTTAACCCCGTCTGAATGGCCGGTAACAGAGACACATGTCGCTGCCCAGAATTCTCACATTTCGATAGTTGTCCGACCATTCAAAGTAAACAATGCCTTCGGCATCGAAACACCGTCATGGTGACCAATCCGCCGCTTCCATGAGGCCAAGTGCGACAAGCTGCCGCCAGCCTTCGTAGCGC
>NZ_JBPOFB010000007.1:0-190995 GCF_051251565.1 Marivita sp.
CCCGTGCCCATAGTTCGTCTCCTTTGCTGCACATTATGCTATCAAAGGAGCGGCACCAAACCGCGACAGGTCCAATCCGGCGCAATCGGGCCGCACGTCACCGCCATCAGGCAACAAAGGCGCGGCATGACATGCGCAACTGGCAGGCCGAGCGCCGCAAACGCACCCGGCATCTGATCGAACTCGGTGGCCTCGTCGTCAAAGCCGGGATCGTGGACCTCACCGGCGACGACCGGACCCTGATCTACGGCGCGCTTCTGTGGATCGCCGCGAAGCATGATAGCGACGAAGGGGACCGTGCGCGGGAAATCTGGAGGAGGATGGGGAAGGCGGGGTTTGAGGCGGACCGGGAAAGTGATGTGCCGTCCGATCAGTAGTGGTCCAGAGGTCAGCGGTTCGTTCCACTTTCGTGGGCCTCAACCGGTGCAGTGCTCTGCCCACCGCTCCATCAATGGCCGCCGCTGATCCATGAAGTCAGTCCGCCTGTAGGTTCTCACAATTTTGCTGTCTGCTGCGTGTGCGAGAACGGTTTCCGCGACTTCATGCGGCGCGGTCGTTTCCTCCGCAAGCCATGTCCGCAGGCTGGTTCTGAACCCATGCGGACGCGCCTCTAATCCTCTGCGCTCCATCATGCGAGACATGGTTGCATCGCTGATGACGCTATTGCGAACAGATGGAAACAGATACCCATCCCGCTCATAGGCGCGCGCAAATTCAATGACGCGCAAAGCCTCATCGCTAAGGGGCACGCGAAAATCCTCTCCAACGCCAACCCGAGCCTTCATGTTCTCTGCAGGGATTGTCCAGATATCGCCGTTGATCTCGTCCAGTCGCGCCAACCGCACAGGGGCAGAGCGCAATCCTGTTAGGATAAGCAAACGAAGCGCCAGATGTGTGACCGTCGGCTCCTCAAGGGACGCGTAAAAGTCCGGAACCTCGCCCCACGGCATACTCGGGATCGACGTCGTTTCATGCCGCTGCCGACCCAAAAGTTGCTTCGCTTTGGCAACTGCTTGCAGGTCGACATCAAGGCCCAAAGCAGCTGCATGATCGAGGACGATCTTCAGGCGGTCTGCAGCCTTCTTGGCCGTTGCGGCCTTCGCGTGCCAGATCGGCTCGAGTGCGTCCCGGACATCGACTTGGGAGACCTCGGTCACCGGCATGCGCCCAAGCTTGGGCAGCACGTGAAGCTGCAACGGGCTGAACCAGCGACCTGCGATCCCATCGCCCTTGAGGTAGGCCTTGCGGCTCTCAAACGCATCCCGCGCGATGTCGCGCAAAAGATGACGGCCCCGTATCGCCGCTTTACGCTCTTTGCGGCGATACTCGATTGGATCAACGCCTTTGGCCACCATCGTCCGGTAGTCACTGGCCATCTCGCGCGCATCCTTCAGGGGGAGGCTGATGAGACCACCCAACCCCATCTCCCGGCGGCGACCCAGGAAGGTATACCGAAACACCCATTGCCCGCCGCCGTCCGCGCGCTTGATCAGGCGCAGGCCGTGACCATCCTCGTACTTGCCGGGCGGAGCGGATTTGATGAACAGGGCTGTTAGGTTTCCCAAGAAAATATCCCCCAAATTATCCCCAAGAAGCTATAGGATCTGCTGAGATTACGCAAGACGCAGGAGGACGCGGGTATAGACTTCATCTAATTTTATCAGATAGTTGTGGGGCGATAGGAGATGCTCTGGGAAGACTGCCCGGTGTTCTTCACCCGCACCATTATTGTTTGGCCTACCGCCTTCGGCTACTTGAGGCCGGTGTGGTTCGAGGTTTGTCCTCTCACCCGCACCACTTCCAGCTCCTATATCGAAATACCGATGCAAACTGGGGTTTGGACGTGCAACCGCACCTTGCTGAGACCCATCCCGAGACGTGTCCCTGCGGTCTCGCCATCACACACCGTGCGCCGGACCCATCAAACCCGTTGACAGACCCGGCGGCAGACCGCTAACGCCCGCGCAGGCACCGGGGGACCGGTGTGGCGTGTTGCCCGTCGCGTGGTCTGGAGTTCCAGGCAAATGAGCGGGCCCTTTGGACAAACGAACATGGCGGCAAAGCTATTTGCGTCCGGCGATCTGCATGTCGACCGGCGTGCGGAATTTGCGGAAACCCTTGCTTATTTGGGCGATCTGGATGCAGCGGTGGAGGTCATGCGCGGCGCGCTTGAAATTGTGCCGGGCTGGGGCGCGGGATGGTTCCGGCTTGGCGAATATCTCGAACGCGCGGGCGATCTGACCGGCGCGGCGCAGGCTTGGGGGCAGGCAGTGGCCGTGGCACCCGACGATCCGTTTGGCGCAGGCTTGCGACGCGATCTGTTGCGCGACGAGCCGCTGAGTGACAGCATGCCCCCGGCCTTTGTCGAAATGTTATTTGACCAATACGCCCCGCGATTTGAGGCGTCCTTGTTGAACGGTCTCGATTATCAGGGGCCGGCCCTTATCGCTGATGGCTTGGCTATAAACGTTCCGGCCCCGGTGGCGCGGGCGCTAGATCTGGGCTGTGGCACCGGATTGATCGGGCCGGTCTTGCGTCCATATTGCGCGCATCTGACAGGCGTGGACCTGTCGCAGCCCATGCTGGACGAGGCGCAGGCCAAGGGGCTTTATGACCACCTTGCCAAAGACGACATACAAAACCTGCCGCTTGAACCCGCTCGCTACGATGTGATCGTGGCGGCCGATGTGTTCAATTACCTCGGGGCGCTTGAACGGATTGTGGGGTGGTGTGTGGCCAGCCTTGCTCCGGGTGGCGTTTTCATTTTCACCGTGGAATCCACGGACCGCTGCGATGTGACGCTGCGCGAGACCCGGCGCTTTGCCCATGGGCGCGGCTATGTGCAGGACTTGATGAACGCCGCCGGGTTTGGTGCGGTTGATCTGCGGGACGTGGCGTTGCGCACGGACCGGGGCGTAGAGGTGCGGGGATTTTGCGTGGTCGCACGCGCGCCCGGCGGGGCCGCGCCACAACAGCGCGACGGTGAGGCCCATCTTCCTGCTGACGCCTGAGGCGGGCCTGCATTTCGCGCTTGCACCGCTGCCACCGCCCCACTAAGACGCGGTGGATTTTGACCGCCGCGGACGCCTCTGCGGCCCCTATGCAATGGACAAGGACGACATGCAGGTCACCGAAACTCTCAATGAAGGCCTCAAGCGCAGCTATTCGATCACCGTTTCGGCGGCCGAACTGGACGCGAAGGTCAATGAAAAGCTTAAAGAAGCGCAGCCCGACATCGAGATGAAGGGTTTCCGCAAAGGCAAGGTGCCGATGCCGCTTTTGAAAAAGCAGTATGGCCAGCGCCTCTTGGGCGAAGCCATGCAGGAAACCATCGACGGCGCGATGGCCAAGCACTTCGAGGACAGCGGCGATCGTCCGGCGCTCCAGCCTGAGGTCAAGATGACCAATGACGACTGGAAAGAGGGTGACGACATTCAGGTCGACATGTCTTATGAAAAGCTGCCCGAGATGCCTGAAGTCGATCTGTCGACGCTGACCCTCGAAAAGATGGTGGTCAAGGCAGGCGACGCGGAAGTCGACGAAGCTTTGGCAAACCTTGCCGAGACGGCGCAGGATTTCAAAGATCGCAAAAAAGGCTCAAAATCCAAGGACGGCGATCAGGTTGTGATCGATTTCCTTGGTAAGGTTGATGGCGAAGCGTTCGAAGGCGGTGCCGCCGAAGATTACCCGCTGGTTCTGGGGTCGGGATCGTTCATCCCCGGTTTTGAAGAGCAGTTGGTCGGCGTGAAGGAAGGCGACGAAAAGAACGTCGAAGTGTCTTTCCCCGAAGAATACGGCGCGGAAAACCTGGCTGGCAAAGCGGCTGTGTTCGAATGCGTGATCAAGGCTGTGAAAGAACCTGTCGCGGCCGAGATCAATGACGAGCTTGCAACCAAGTTCGGTGCCGAGGATCTGGCCGCTCTGAAATCTCAGATCGCCGAGCGTCTGGAGGCCGAGTACACCGGCGCTGCGCGTCAGGTAATGAAGCGCGGGCTGCTGGACCAGTTGGACGTCAAGGTCTCTGTCGATCTGCCGCCATCGCTGGTTGAGGCCGAAGCCAAGCAGATCGCGCATCAGCTGTGGCACGAGGAAAACCCCGAGGTTGAGGGCCATGACCATCCCGAGGTGGAACCCACAGAAGAGCACACAAAGCTTGCCCTGCGCCGCGTGAAGCTGGGTCTGTTGCTGGCCGAGCTGGGTCAGAAAGCCGAGGTCGAAGTGACCGACGCCGAGATGACACAGGCGATCATGAACCAGGCGCGTCAGTATCCCGGTCAGGAACGTGCGTTCTTTGATTTTGTGCGTCAAAACCAGCAGATGCAGCAGCAATTGCGTGCACCTATCTTTGAAGACAAGGTTGTTGACCACGTCGCATCGCTGGCAACCGTGACCGAGACGGAGGTGTCAAAAGACGATCTCCAGAAGGCCGTTGAGGCGCTGGACGAAGAGTAAACTCTTCACACGTTCATCGAGATCAAGAGGCCGCCCTTCGGGGCGGTCTTTTTTGTTTGGGGCTCTGCCTCTTGTCCCGGACAGGGTGCAAGACTCGCCCAGGATATTTTGGAACTGAGACTTTGAGGACCGCGGCGCGATAGCTTAGTGGTGCAGGTCGTGGGTGGTTGTCGTGAAATCCGTGATCTCTGCGGGCAGATCGGTGATTCCAAGGCCGGGGGCGTTGGAGACGGACATATGACCGCGATTTGCAGCGCCCTGCCACGGATCAAACGCATCGCGCAGCGGATTGGGGTTCACGTCGACTTCCAGCACCCCGTCGCCGCCCGCAGCGGCCAGGAGATGCGCAGAGGCAATCAGGCCGATGCCTCCACCCAGGAAATGGGGACAAAAGCGCAAACCGGCTTTGCGGATGGCCTGCGCCACTGGCCAGCTCCCGCTGAACCCACCCCATTTGGCGATGTCGGGTTGCAACACGCCAAAAACGTCCGAGGCGATCGCGTCTCCGAACCCGTCGCTGCCGGTGATGTTTTCACCGCCCGCGAGCGGGATATGCGACATGGCAGCCAACGCGCGCCAATCGGCTTGCGGGGCATCGGCGGGCAGGGGTTCTTCGAGCCAGCCAAGGTGCATGTCGGGACAGGCCGCAAGAAACGCCTGTGCCTCGGCCAACGCCCACGCCTGGTTGGCATCGGCGCACAGGGTCTCGGAAGGGGGCAGGTCGCGGAGGATCTGGGTCAACAGTCCCGTGTCGCGGGTCATGTCAAAGCCGATCTTGACCTTGAAGGTCCGAAACCCGGCATCGCGGCTTTGGGCAATCTGGTCGGCGGCTTGGGCGATGGCGATACCGCTGGCATAGCACGGCACCGAGGTGGCCGCATCGGGCGACAGGAAGCGCGCGACGGAGAGATCAGCGCGGCGTGCCGCAAGATCGGTCATGGCGGTATCCAGCCCGGCAATCACCTGACGGAACGGGCCCCATTCGCCGCATTGCAGGGCGCGGATATGGGTGTTGCGGGTCAGCGTTGCAAAGAGGTCCGGTGCGCTGTCAAAGCTTTGGTCCAAGAGCAGATCGGCCATGTCTTCGACCACCAGCCGCGCGCGGTGCTCGGCCCCGGCGGCGGGCCAGTTGGCGAAAATCTCCCCCCAGCCAAACGTGCCGTCCTGGTCCTCAAGGCGGACAAACACCGCGGGACGGTTCGTCATGACTCCAAAGGACGTGGCCACCGGCGATGTGATGGGAACGCGGTAGGCGGACACGGTGATGCGTGTGAGGGTGATGGTCATGGAACCAGCACAGCAGGACGCGCCCGCTTTTGCAAGCGGGTCTGTGGGTAAGGTCGTGTGATCCTTTTGTCAGAGTCCTTGGGTTTGGCCCGAGGAGGATGGTTTGCGCTGTTTTTGGCCCTGAAAAAGAGGTGACGTCACCTGAGTTGGGTGGACATCCTCTCCCCCGTGCAGAGCGGTTGAACCGCTCCGAACCTGTGCCCCGAGGGGCCTGTGAGATGCATCTCTCATGGTCTGAACGCACACATAGCGTCCGCAGAGAGAGGGTAGTCGCCTGGGGTGTTGCGCCAAAAGGGGCAACGGGTATCGGATCCAATGCTGAGGGGTATCGGGCGGATGGGTTAACGCGCGGCAAACGGAGCGTGCGGTGTCTTGTCTGGCCCGCGTCATGGTGGCGGCAATGGGGGCGGGTATGCGCCAACAAAAAAGCCCCGCCAAACGGGCGGGGCTTTTCGCAGTCCTATTGAATAGGCGCTTAGTCTTCCGACTTGGTCTCGTCGTCGGCGCGCGCTTGTGCGCCACCGTCCTGATCGTCGTCTTCGGATGCGGCTGCACCGATGTCGTCGAACAGTTCCGCGATCTCGAAATCGGCCTGTGCTTCTTCCTCGGCGGCGAGTTCCTGAATGGACTTGCCGGAGGCCTGAAGTTCGGCTTCTTCGGGAGAGCGCGCGACGTTCAGTTCGATGGTGACCATAACCTCGGGGTGCAGGTGCACCTCAACGTCATGCAGGCCAAGAACCTTGATCGGCTTGCGGATGATGACCTGCTTGCGGTCGAGGGTGAAGCCCTCTTCGGTGGCCACGTCAGCCGCGTCACGGGTGGTGACAGAGCCGTAGAGGTTGCCGCCGTCAGACGCCTGACGAATCACGAGGAACTGCTGTCCACCCAGCTTGTCGGCCATCGCTTCGGCTTCTTTGCGGGTCTCAAGGTTCTGTGCTTCGAGCTGGGCTTTGCGGCCCTCGAAGGACGCGATGTTCTCTTTCGAGGCGGTCAGTGCCTTGCCCTGCAACAGCAGGTAGTTGCGCGCGAATCCGGGCTTTACGTCAACGACGTCGCCCATCTGGCCAAGCTTGGCCACGCGTTCCAGAAGGATAACTTGCATGTCAGTCTCTCCTTACTTCACTGCGTAGGGCAGCAGGGCGAGGAAGCGGGCGCGCTTGATCGCACGGGCCAGCTCACGCTGTTTCTTTGCGGACACGGCTGTGATGCGCGACGGCACGATCTTGCCACGCTCAGAGATGTAGCGTTGCAGCAGCTTGGTGTCTTTGTAGTCGATTTTGGGTGCGTTGTCGCCCGAGAAGGGGCACACCTTACGACGGCGGAAAAATGGTTTCGTAGCCATGGTTTAGCGTCCTTTCTTCAGGCGATCAATTGCGACGTTCGCGGCGTTCGCCACGATCACCACGGTCGCCGCGATCACCACGATCTCCGCGCTCGTCGCGTTTCTGCATTTGAACCGAGGGTCCGTCTTCGTGCGCGTCGACCTTGATGGTCAGCAGACGCATCACGTCATCATGCAGGCGCATCAGCCGTTCCATTTCCTGGATCGCCGTCGCCGGTGCATCGGTGCGCAGATAGGCGTAGTGGCCCTTGCGGTTCTTGTTGATCTTGTAGGCCATCGTTTTGACGCCCCAGTACTCATGCTCCAACAGCTTGCCGCCGTTGTCTGCAAGGACTGTGCCGAAATGTTCGATGAGGCCTTCAGCCTGCGCGTTGGACAAATCCTGACGCGAGATAAAAACATGCTCGTATAGCGGCATGTGAACTCCGTTTCTGTTCTGGCGCATTTCAAAGGACAGGGTCCGAGTCCTTTCGCACCTGCCCACGAGAGACTGCGCGGTAAAAATCGATCCGCGAAAGGAAGCGCCCGTATACACGGATTGGTCGGGGGATCAAGCATCGTGGTGCGGGTTTGCGGGCGGCGTCACAATCGTGCCCAGAACTTACCTTGGTGACGCGCGGCGTGTGCCCCGAATTCGGCGGATTGTCTGAACAGACTGTTTCGCAAAGGTAAACAGTCCAAGGCCGCAGCGATCGCGGCCGGAAAGAGGTGAAATGGTTCATTATGATGAGAGCTATACCAAGGACGCACACTCGCTTGGTCGTTTGGTGTGGCGCATTGTCGGCATTGCCTGTCTGATTGCGATACCGGGCATCTGGATCGCGGTGCATGGTGCGGTTGCCGAGGCGCGGATCATGGGGCTGGGCCTGTCTGTCGTGCTGATGGGTTTGGCGGGGTTGTGCTTTGCGCGGCGCTGACTGTTCATTCCGACACAGACTCTGTTGAGTTTCGTCCAATTGAGGTTGCGCGGATTCACGACGATTTAGGGATCATCGGAATTTTCACACAGGACAGACCCATGAAAAAGACACTTCTTGCCGCAGCACTTGTTGCCCTGCCATTCGCCGCACAGGCGGAACCCGAAGCCTATACGCTGGACGCCAGCCACAGCCAGATCCTCTTTTCCTACAACCACCTTGGATATTCGACCACTTGGGGCATGTTCTCGGGGTTTGAGGGCGAAATCGCCTTTGATCAGGCAGACCCCGCCAATTCATCCGTGACCGTGTCTTTCCCGGTGCGGTCGATGTTCACAGGCTGGGAAGGCCGGTTTGAGCACTTTATGTCGGCGGATTTCTTTGGCGCGGCTGAGGATGAAATGGTCACGTTTGCGTCTACCGCGATTGAGGTGACGGGCGAGACAACTGCAAACATCACAGGCGATCTGACATTGAACGGCATCACCAAGCCGGTCATCTTGGCCGCCACCCTGAACCAGGCGAACGATCACCCGATGGAAGCCAAGCCATGGGCTGGATTCGACGCGACGACGACCCTGCTGCGCAGTGATTTCGACGTTGGCAACTTTGCCCCATTCGTCAGTGACGAGGTCGAGGTGCAGATCTCGATCGAGGCGATGAAGGCCAACTGATCTTTCTGATCTGGTCGATGAAAAACCCCGGGCCATGCGCCCGGGGTTTTTTTGTGTCTTGCACGGTGCTGTTACTGCCCGCTGCGGTCTGCTGTCAGGTCAACGTTGATCCCTACCTCAAAAGCCAGCTGGCTTTCGTCGGTCATGCCTGTGCCAATTCCAAAGCGACGGCGGTCCAGAACCGTGCTGCCCTGCATCTGTGCCACATCGCCGTCCAGCATCAGGTCAAAGGGCAGGGTGACCGGCACTGCAACCCCGCGCAGTGTCAGCATGCCGTCTGCCACATGGCCGGTATCTGTGGTGCGGATCTCGGCGCTGAAACGGGCGGTCGGGAAGTCAGCGCTGGCAAAGTAATCTGCGCCCATCGCCTGTTGCGTCACCGATCCAAGCGTCAGGGACGTGATTGCGATCTCGACATCCACAGTCCCGGCGATGCCGTCCGCAATTGTGTCATCAAAGCTGATCGACGCGGTCCAGTCCTCAAAAGACCCCGACACATCCGCGCCCATCTGGCCCACCGTGATGCCCAGCGTACCGCTTTGGACGACCCAATCGCTTTGCACCTGCTCCAAGGCAGGCGCTTGGGCGGCCAGAGCGTTGGATTTGCTGTAGACGCCAAACAGGCTGCCCACGCCAAGCGCTGCGGCCCAGACGACGGTGGCAAATACCGGCGGCAGAAGGCTGTGCGCAGGGCGGGTAGGGGCGGCTGTTGTCACGCGGCCTCGTGGCAGCATGCGGGCGAGCGTGTCGTCCTTGTCGATCACCGCATGTTTGACGGCCCCCGCAATGTGAAGGACCAGCGACACGATCAGCACGCGTTCAAACACGATGTGCATCCCGGCAGCGAATTCTGACAGGATCAGGCTTTCGGGCACCAGCGGCAGGTTTTGCCCGAACGGCCACCAGATCGGTGCAAACCCTTCGGTGGCGGCATGATGCACCCAGCCCGACAGAGGCACCAGCACCAAAGACCCGTAGAGCAGCCAATGCACGATCTCGGCCAGCAGGGTTTCGGCTTTGCGGTCCGGATGTAAGGGTGCGGGTTTGGGTTGACTGATGGCCCATGTGATGCGCGCAAGCGCCACGAAAAACAGGCTGACGCCAATCGTCTTGTGCAGCGAAAACAGCCGCGCCTTGTCGGCAAGCTGTTCTGCGGTGTCGTATGGCATGTCATTTGCAATGATGCCCAATGGGATCACGGCCACGATGCCGAGGGCGGTCAGCCAGTGAAATGTCTTGGTGATGGCACCGTATTGTGTGGGTGCAAGGGTGGCGGGCATGGGAAGGCTCCGAATTCAGATATGTCTGATCCACAGCTATCCCAGCGATGCGCAGGCGCAATCTTCACCAGCGCACAGAAATCGTGCAGCAACATTGCGTCATCTGTGCGCCAGTTGTAATGGCTTGTCCCGACCAAAGGTGGAGACATGTCATGAGCCGAGCTTTTCTATTTCCCGGACAAGGGGCGCAAACCATCGGGATGGGACGCGATCTGGCCGAGACCTATCCCACCGCGCGCGCCGTGTTCGAGGAAGTCGATGACGCTTTGGGCGAAAAGCTCAGCGCGTTGATTTGGGACGGTGACATTGACACGTTGACCCTGACGGCAAACGCGCAGCCTGCGCTGATGGCCACGTCTCTTGCCGCGATGCGCGCATTGGAGGCGGAAGGCGTTGCCGTGACCTCGGCGTCCTATGTGGCTGGCCATTCGCTGGGGGAATATTCCGCGCTGACCGCAGCCGGGGCGCTGTCGGTGTCCGACGCGGCGCGGCTGTTGCGGGCGCGCGGCACGGCCATGCAAGACGCGGTGCCGGTGGGGGTTGGCGCGATGGCGGCGATCCTTGGGCTGGGGCTTGAGGACGTGCGCAAGGTGGCAGATGCGGCGGCGCAGGGGGATGTCTGCGCAGCGGCCAATGACAATGATCCGGGACAAGTCGTTGTTTCGGGGCACAAGGCGGCGGTGGAACGCGCCGTCGATCTGGCCAAAGAGGCCGGTGCGAAACGCGCCGTTCTTTTGCCGGTAAGCGCGCCGTTCCATTGCGCGCTGATGGCCCCGGCTGCCGAGGCGATGCAAGCCGCGCTCGCCGATGTGCAGATCACCGCACCCGTTGTGCCGGTTGTGGCAAATGTGCTGGCCGAGGCGGTGTCGTCGCCTGACCTGATCCGTCGCCTGTTGGCCGAGCAGATCACCGGGGCTGTGCGCTGGCGCGAATCCGTGAACTGGATGGTGGATCAGGGTGTCGGTGAATTCTGGGAAATCGGGGCAGGAAAAGCGCTGATCGGGATGGTGCGCCGCATCGACAGGACCGCTGTCACGCGCGCTGTTGGAACGGCAGAGGATGTGCAGGCGGCGACCCAAGCCGCCTGAGGCACCCAGAATTTTATGACCAGCCCCAAGAATCTTCGTACGAAGATTCTGAGCACCGCTGGTTAAAACGGAATGAAGAGGACCAAGACATGTTCGATCTGACAGGCAAAACCGCGCTGGTAACCGGCGCATCGGGTGGCATTGGCGGCGAGATCGCCCGTGCCCTTCACGCAGCAGGGGCCACGGTTGGTCTGTCTGGTACTCGGACCGAACCGCTCGCCGCTTTGGCGGCCAGCCTCGGCGACCGCGCCCATGTCCTGCCCTGTAACCTGAGCGATCCCGAGGCCGTGACGGCCCTCCCAAAACAGGCCGCAGAGGCGATGGGCGGCTTGGATATCCTCGTGAACAACGCTGGCATCACGCGTGACAACCTGTTCATGCGTATGTCCGACGATGAATGGCAGTCGGTGATTGACGTGAACCTGACCGCCACCTTCAAGCTGTGCAAAGGCGTGCTGCGCGGGATGATGAAAGCGCGTTGGGGGCGGATCGTGAATATTTCGTCCGTCGTCGGGGCCACCGGCAATCCCGGTCAGGGCAACTATGCCGCGGCCAAGGCGGGCATGGTGGGCATGTCCAAATCCTTGGCCTACGAAGTGGCGTCGCGCGGCATCACCGTGAACGCTGTGGCCCCCGGTTTCATCGAAACCGCCATGACCGACAAGCTGACAGAGGATCAGAAATCGGCGATCCTGACACAGATTCCCACTGGTCGCATGGGCACCCCCGAAGAGATCGCGGCCGCCGTGCTTTATCTGTCGAGCGTTGAGGCGGCCTATGTCACCGGCACCACGCTGCACGTCAATGGGGGTATGGCAATGCTCTGATTTCATAGGGGAAAGACATGCTTTGCAGGTGCAGAAACTGCTGAAAACGCGTGTAAATTCCCCGCATGGTCTTTGCATTGAAAGCGTTTGCCATCCCGGTCCCATGTGCTATAGCGGCGCAGGTTTTGGGCCAACCCTTTTCAAGGGAACCTTTGGTCTTCCGCGGCTTTAGCAGGACGCAAACCGCCGCCCGCAAGGGCACGATCCATTCCGCCCGGGCGAGGGCTAACCCGGCCACCGCGCCGACGAAACTGTGAGGAAGAAAACATGAGCGACGTCGCAGATCGCGTTAAGAAGATTGTTGTCGAGCACCTTGGTGTGGAAGAGGACAAAGTTGTTGAGAATGCGTCCTTTATCGACGATCTCGGCGCTGACAGCCTCGACACCGTTGAGCTGGTCATGGCATTCGAAGAAGAGTTCGGCATCGAGATCCCGGATGACGCCGCCGAAACCATCCAGACGTTTGGCGACGCGGTGAAGTTCATCAACGAAGCGCAGTAAGCGCCTCGAACGTCACGTTTTACGAAAACGCGCTCTGGTTCAGGGCGCGTTTTTTGTTTGGGCTTTCTCCACCGCCTTCGCCGCATCCCAAAGCGCGTCCATTTCGGCAAGATCACTGTCGGCGGGCGTTTTGTCCTGTGCCGCAAGCGCCGCCTCGATGCTTTCAAACCGTCGGGTGAACTTCGCATTCGCTGCGCGCAGGGCTGCCTCGGGGTCGATCCCCATGTGACGGGCCAGATTTGTCACCACGAACAGCAGATCCCCGAATTCCTCGAACTGGTGTTCGGGGGTCTTGGCGTCTCGCACCTCTTGTGCTTCTTCGACAATCTTGTCCAGAACCTCGTCCGTGGTTGGCCAGTCAAACCCGACCCGTGCCGCGCGGTTCTGAAGTTTGATCGCGCGGGTCAGGGCGGGCAGGCCCTTGGCAACCCCGTCCAGCACCCCGGTCTCTTGCTTCCCCGCGCGCTCCGACGCCTTGATCTGTTCCCAGTCCAGCACCTGTTGTTCGGCGGATTTGTCCCGGCTTTCGTCGCCAAACACATGCGGGTGCCGCGCCACCATCTTGTCGGAAATGGCGTTGGCCACGTCATCAAAGCTGAACATGCCGGCCTCTTCGGCCATCTGGGTGTGGTAGACCGATTGAAGCAGCAGATCACCCAATTCGCCCTTCAACTCGCCCCAGGCTTCGCGTTCAATTGCGTCGGCGACCTCATAGGCCTCTTCAATCGTGTAGGGCGCGATGGATGCGAAATCCTGTGCAATGTCCCATGGACAGCCCGTGTCCGGGTCGCGCAGGCGGCGCATGATCTCAAGCAGGCGGGGCATGCCGCCTTTGGGGGTGTGGATCAGGTCATCGGACATTGCGGGCCTCTGTGCTTCGGGATTACATGCAGGGATGCGGTATCAGCGCGAGGGAGTCCAGACATGGCCATCATCAACCGGATCGGGGATTACGCAGAGGACATGACCGCGTGGCGGCGGCATTTGCACATGCATCCCGAACTAAGCCTTGATTGTCATGAAACCGCGGCGTTTGTGGTGGCGCGCCTGAGAGAGTTCGGCGTCGACGAGATCCACGAAGGGATCGCGCAATCTGGTGTTGTTGCCCTGATTCACGGGCAGGGCGACGGGCCGGTCACCGGCCTGCGCGCCGATATGGATGCGCTGCCCATCGAAGAGACCACGGGGGTCGACTATGCGTCGACCGTTCCCGGAAAGATGCATGCCTGCGGCCATGACGGCCACACGACGATGCTGCTTGGGGCTGCGCGCTATCTGGCCGAGACGCGGAATTTCAAAGGCATCGTGGCGTTGATCTTTCAACCGGCCGAGGAAACCGTGGGCGGCGCGCGCATCATGGTCGAAGAGGGCATCATGGAACGGTTTGGCATCCAGGAGGTCTATGCCCTGCACACCGATCCGTTCACCGACGCAGGCACGTTCAATACCTGTCCGGGACCGATCATGGCGGCGGTGGATGACTTCGAGATCACCATCACCGGCAAAGGGGGGCATGGCGCGTTCCCGCATACCACACTTGATCCGGTGCCTTGCGGGCTGGCCATCGGGCAGGCGTTGCACACGATCCCGTCGCGCAATGCTGATCCGCGCCTGCCGCTGGTGGTGTCTTTGACCATCGTTCAGACCGGCAGCGCCACCAACGTGATCCCCGAAACCATGCGGCTGGCCGGCACGGTGCGCAGCTTTGACCCCGATCTGCGCGATCTGGTGGAACGCCGCTTTCACGAGATCGTCGCAGGGCAGGCGACCAGCTACGGCGTTGTGGCCAAGCTCGACTATGTGCGCAACTATCCCGCCACCATCAACCACGCCGACCAAACCCGGTTCGCGGTCAAGATCGCCCAAGAGATTGTGGGCACATCCAATGTTGTCGATGACCGCAGCCCTGAAATGGGAGCCGAGGATTTCTCGTATATGCTTGAGGCGCGCCCCGGCAGTTACCTGATGCTGGGCCAGGGGATTGGGCCGTCCTGCCACCATCCGGCGTTCAATTTCAACGATGACGTGGCCACCATTGGCGCGTCATTCTTTGCCCGCCTGATTGAGACCCGACACGGAGTGTAAGCCATGGCCCTTGAAGACGCGAAAACCCAGATCGACCACGCGTTCACCCGCACCGACCTGCGCGGCGGCAGTTTCGAGAATGCCTTTGCCGGGGCGACGTCGTTTTTGCGGCGCAAATATACCAAGGACCTGACAGGGGTGGATGTTGCCATCACCGGCGTGCCTTTCGATCAGGCGGTGACGCACCGCCCCGGCACCCGCTTTGGTCCGCGCGCGATCCGCGAAGCCTCCAGCCTTCAGCCCTATGACATGCCCTATGGCTGGGGGTATAACGTGCTCGAAGAATTTGCGATTGCCGACTACGGCGATCTGGCCTTCGACTATGCCAAGGTGTCTGAATTTCCCGAAACGCTGAAAAACCACATCGCAGCCATTCTGGCGACCGACACCGCGACGGTGACGCTGGGGGGCGATCACTTCATCACCCTGCCGATCCTGGAAGCCTATGCCGAGAAATACGGCCCGCTGTCCTTGTTGCAATTCGACGCCCATACCGACACCTGGGCAGACGATGATATGGAACGGATCGACCACGGGACGTTTTTGTATAAGGCGGTCAAGCTGGGGCTGGTAGACCCGAGCCGGTCGGTGCAGGTGGGTATTCGCACCGACAACCCCGACACGTTGGGGTTCAACATCATCGATGCGCGCGAGATGCACCGCATCGGACCCGAGGCCGTGGCAGACCAAATCTGTGAAATCCTAAAGGATTACCCGACCTACCTGACCTTTGACATTGATTGTCTGGACCCGGCCTTTGCACCCGGCACCGGCACCCCTGTCTGGGGTGGGCCGTCCAGCGCCGACATGGCGGTGATCTTGCGAAATATCGCCGGGATCGAATTGATGGGCGGCGACGTGGTTGAAGTCAGCCCGCCATTCGATACTACGGGGGCAACAGCGATTGCAGGCGCGCATGTGGCGACAGAGATTCTGTCGCTTTGGGGTTGGACCCGCCGCGCCTGATGTTCAGTACGCGTGACCGATGGGCAAGGTGCTCCTTGAAACAAGGATAAGGGCGTCGTGAAAATGATTTTCTGGGCTTTGGTGTTGATCGTGGTCGGGGGATTGGCGTGGGTGCGTCTGGCCCCGTCAGATCCGACCGTGTGGCATGTCGATCCCAAAGTGACCGCAGAACAAGACCTTGCCGGCGGCGTGCGGCGGCGCATCCCGGCCCAGGACGGCACCTTTGCCGCGCTGGAACGCATCATTCTTGCGACCCCGCGCACCGAGGTGCTTGCGGGAAGCGTCGAAGAGGGCAAGGTCACCTACATCACCCGGTCGCAGTGGATGGGCTTTCCCGATTACACCACTGTCATGCGCAACGACAGCGTGCTGGAATTGCACGCGCGTCTGCGCTTTGGCCAATCCGACATGGGCGTGAACAAGGCACGTGTGGATGGCTGGCTGGCGCGGTTGGGCGGCTGAGGCGGCGTGCTGGACCGGGCCCCAAGCCGTGATCAGATCGAGGCGGCAAAGGGCTAGGTCAGTAAGGTTGGGTATAGGGGACAGAATGGCTGATACCGCGCCGATCCGTGTCGTCGACAGGGACACGGGAACCGAATTCGAAGAAGTTATCCTGGGTGAGAAATACATCCGATGGGCGTATCAGGATTCGACCTCCAACGTCCTCGAACGCCTCTTGTTCAGATCGACCATCGTCAGCAAAATCATGGGGCTTTGGTACGATTCCGCGCTGTCGAGGGGCAAGATTGCGCCCGCGATCAAAGACCTCGGGATCGACGAAACCGAATTTCTTGAGACCACAGACTCCTTCAAGTCTTTCAATGACTTCTTTATCCGCCACCTAAAGCCCGAATCCCGCCCCTTTAGCACCGACGATAATGATATCGTCTCGCCTGCTGATGGCCGCGTGCTTGTTTTTCCAAGCTTGCAACAGGATATTTTTGTCCCGGTCAAAGGGTCTCGGTTTTCCATACACAAGATGCTTCCCGATGTATCGGACAGGTACGTCAACGGCGCGCTTGCGATTGTCCGGCTATGTCCAGCGGATTACCATCGCTACCACTTTCCCTGCGCGGGCAGGATCACGGACAGCAAAGACATCAGCGGTGCACTTCATTCCGTGAATCCAATCGCTCTGGGCAGCGGACCCGATGTTTTTGGCGAAAACAAACGCAGCTACACCCTGATGGACACCGAAAACGCAGGCACGGTCTGCTTTGTCGAAGTTGGGGCTTTTGGCGTGGGCAGTATCGTTAACACCCAGTCGTCCGGCGAGGTCGGGAAGATGGACGAGAAAGGATACTTCAAATTTGGGGGGTCCACCATCGTTCTGGTCTTCGAAGCGGGCAAGGTGAATTTCAGTCAGGATCTGATCGACAACAGTGCCGCGGGCAAGGAAACGCTTGTGAAGGTCGGGCAAACCATTGCCAGAATATCGGGCGCCTGATGTCTGTTTTGACACAGCGGCTGTAAAGATGGGGATGGCGCATACACTGCCGAGACACGCGCAGGACATCTGCGTCCATCCGCCCGTGCCGCGCGCCAAATCCGCTGTAAACTGTAACATCCTATTGACGGTCCGCTTGTGATGTCCGACAGAACCGCATGATCCCCGAAGACCGCCTGCATCAGATCACATCGCGTTTTGAATATCTTGAGGCCCAGATGGCCGCAGGGTCCGGCGATATTGCGACTTTGCGCAAGGAATATTCCGACCTGCGGCCCGTGGTGGAACAGATCGCCGAATGGAAACAGGTCCGCGCCGACATCCGTGATGCCGAAGCGATGCTGGATGATCCCGAAATGCGCGAACTGGCGCAGGACGAATTGCCCGGTCTCAAGTCGCGCCTGCCCGAGGTGGAACGCATGCTGCAACTCGCACTTCTGCCGCGCGACAAGGCGGATGCCCGGCCTGCGATGCTGGAAATCCGTCCCGGCACCGGCGGCGAAGAGGCAGCGCTGTTTGCGGGTGACCTCTTACGCATGTACCAGCGCTACTCCGAGGCGCGGGGCTGGCGGTTCGAGATCATCGAAGAACAATCCACCGAGATCGGTGGCATCAAGGAAGTTGTGGCCCATATCACCGGATCAGGCGTGTTTGCCCGGCTCAAATACGAATCCGGTGTGCACCGCGTGCAGCGTGTCCCCGAAACGGAATCCGGTGGGCGCATCCACACCTCTGCCGCCACCGTGGCCGTTCTGCCCGAGGCCGAGGATGTGGACATCCAGATCAACGCCAACGACCTGCGCATCGACACCATGCGCAGTTCCGGCGCGGGCGGACAGCACGTCAACACCACCGATTCGGCGGTGCGGATCACCCATATTCCCAGCGGCATCGTCGTCACCAGTTCCGAGAAATCCCAACACCGCAACCGCGAGATCGCGATGCAGGTGTTGCGCACGCGTCTGTTCGATATGGAGCGGCAAAAGGCCGATGACGAACGCTCGGCCAACCGCAAGTCACAGGTTGGGACGGGCGACCGATCCGAACGCATCCGCACCTATAACTTCCCGCAAGGCCGCCTGACCGACCACCGCATTGGCTTTACGCTCTACAAGCTGGATGCCGTGATGGCGGGCGATCTGGACGATATCATCGACGCGCTCACCGCCGATGCGCAGGCCACCATGCTGGCCGAGATGGGGGCATGACGGGCACTCAGGCGTTGACCCAAGCGGTGGCCCGTCTGCGTGCCGCAGGGATCGACGATCCGGCCCGCGATGCAAGACGGCTTTTGGCGCATGCATTGGCCCTGCCTGCCGGTCGGCTGACGCTGGTGCTGCCTGATCCGATCACCGACGATCAAGCAACCGCCTTTGCCGCGCTGATCAGCCGTCGCGCCGCACGTGTGCCGGTGTCGCACCTGATTGGCACACGGGCGTTCTATGGCCGTGATTTTACCGTGACCGGCGATGTGCTCGATCCCCGACCCGAGACCGAGATCCTGATCCAAGAGGCGCTCAAACCTCCGTTTTCGCGGGTGCTTGACCTTGGCACCGGGTCAGGATGCATCGCACTGACACTTCTGGCTGAACGCCCCGAAACCACTGCGCTGGCCACTGACCTGAGCGCGGATGCGGTGCGCGTGGCCCGTCAGAACGCGGCGCTGCTGGGGCTTGAGAGCCGGGTGCAGTTTGCCCAGGGCGCGTGGTTCAACGCAGTGCCGCAGGGCGCAACATTTGATCTGATCGTGTCCAACCCGCCCTATATCGCGCTGCCCGAAATGGCTGGGCTGTCACCCGAATTGACGCACGAGCCGCGCATGGCGCTGACCGACGAAGGCGACGGGCTGGGCGCCTACCGGGCCATCACCCGCGATGTGACGGAGCACCTTGCACCGCAGGGGCATTTGATGGTGGAAATCGGCCCGACACAAGCACAGGCGGTCGCAGCGCTGTTTGTCGCCGCAGGTCTGTCGGATGTGACCACGCAACCCGACCTTGACGGGCGCGATCGGGTTGTCATCGGCGTGTTGACGCAACACACCAAACGCTGAACTGTAAAATCCGAAACATATTGGGCAATTTAGACTTGTCAGCAGCGGGTGGACATGGTTACTCAGACATATTGCAGCGGTCGAGGCAGGTTCACACCCCTCTCGCGCGATCGTAAGCCCACACATGGATGCCATTGCACAAGTCCCGCGCACAAAGCGCACACAGCAATCGCAGTAACAGCTGAAAGAAGGCTGGAAAGTTACAAATGCGTTCTTCAAACAAACGTTCGCGGAATAAGAACAACCGCAGCCGCCCGAATACTGTCGGAAATGTCGTCAACCGTGTGTTCGACAGCTCTGGCCCCGAAGGCAAGGTGCGCGGAACTCCGCAACAGATCATCGACAAATACAACCAGCTTGCGCGCGATGCTCAGCTGAGCAATGACCGCGTGAATGCGGAAAACTTCCAGCAGCACGCAGAACATTACATGCGCCTGCTCAGTGAAGCGCAGCGCGAACAAGATGCCCGCCGCGAACAGCAGGAGCGGGAAAACCGTGATCGCCAGCAGCAGCGGGATTCGGATCGGGGCAACCGGCCTGATCAGGATCAGCAGCCGTCACAGGCATCGCACAATCACAATCAGAACAACAATCAGAACCAGCCCCAGTCCGACCCGGCCCATGCGCCGCAGCCGGATATTCTGGAAACGGCAGGCGATGATGGTGGTGATAGCGGCCTTGTTGAAACACCCGAGGCCAAGGCCGAAGAAAAGCCTAAGAAACCGCGCGCGCCGCGCAAACCTCGGAAAAAGCCGGAACCTCAGGCCGAGACCCAGCCCGAGCAGAAAACACCGGACGCTGCCGAGTAGGCATGCGTCACCGCGTAGGGTGGGCAATGTCATGCCCACCACCCATGCCCCAAAATCGCTAGGCCAATTGCCGCGCCAAGGCGCAGAACCCTTCGACCGATACCCGCTCTGCGCGTTCGGTGGGCGCGATACCGACGGCGTTGAGGTGATCTTCGATTTCGGGCGACAGCCCCTTGAGCGACGCTCGCAACATCTTGCGGCGCTGGTTGAAGGCGGCGGCGACCACCCGTTCCAGCACTTTCGGATCGGCCTCGAACCGGGGCGCGGGCAGGGCGCGCAGATGCACCACAGCAGAGCTGACCTTTGGCGGCGGTGTGAAGGCTTCGGGCGGCAAATGCATGGCGATATGCGCATCACAGCGCCATTGCGCCAGCACCGCCAATCGCCCGTACGGTTTGTCCCCCGGTTTCGCCACGATCCGCTCTGCAACTTCTTTTTGGAACATCAGGGTCAGTGTGTCCCAGACCGGCGGCCATGTCGGCGGCGTCAGCCAGCGCACCAGCAACTCGGTTCCGACATTGTAGGGCAGGTTGGCACAGATCGCGATGGGCGGCGTTAATCGCGCCAGCGCATCGACCGACAGCGCGTCGCCCTCGACGACCTCCAACCGGCCCGGATAGGCGTCGGCAATCTCGGCCAAGGCAGGCAGGCAGCGGGGGTCTTTCTCAACCGCAAGCACCCTGCGCGCGCCTTCGGCCAACAGACCGCGCGTCAGACCGCCGGGGCCGGGGCCGACCTCAAGCACATCCGTGCCTGTCAAATCGCCCGCCTGCCGCGCGATCTTGGACGTCAGATTCAGGTCCAGAAGAAAATTCTGGCCCAACGCTTTGCGCGCGCTGAGCCCGTGTGTCGCGATCACATCGCGCAGGGGGGGAAGGGTATCAATTGCCAAGGTCACACCTTTCGGAAACCGCGCGCGGTTCCTGCTTCTTCTGGTTCCAAATACTCAAAATCTGCCTGAGCCGCTGATACTAGTGTCACCGCCCGCGCTGCGCCAGCCGCCACGCCATGCGCAACGCCTCGATGGTGGATGTCGGATGCGCCTGACCCGTGCCTGCGATGTCAAACGCAGTGCCATGATCGGGCGAGGTGCGGATGATCGGCAGGCCCAGCGTGACATTCACCCCCCGGTCGAAATCCAGCGTCTTGATCGGGATCAGGGCTTGGTCGTGATACATGCAAATCGCAGAATCATAGCCCTTGCGCGCAGCGGCGTGGAACATCGTGTCCGCCGACAACGGCCCACTGATCTGCATCCCTTCGGCGCGCAACCGGTCCAGCACCGGCGCGATCACGTCGATCTCTTCACGGCCCATCCGCCCGCCTTCGCCCGCATGCGGGTTCAGACCGGCCACGGCAAGCCGGGGCGCGGCAATGCCGAACTGGTCGATCAGTGCTGCATGGGTAATGCGGATGCGGGTTTCCAGCAGGTCAGGCGTCAGCGCCAGCTTCACCTCGTCCAACGGAATGTGAATCGTCACGGGAACGACACGCAGGTCGGGGCCTGCCAGCATCATCACCACATCGGGTGTGTCGCACAGATGGGCCAGAAACTCGGTATGGCCGGGAAAGGCGAACCCAGCGCCCTCTTGCAGGGCTTGCTTGTGGATGGGCAGGGTGCAGATGCCGCCCGCCTTGCCACTGGCGGCCAAGGCCACGGCGCGTTCGATCACCGCGATCACCCCTTTGGCCTGCGCGGGCTGTGCCTGACCGGGGGTGCGGGCGCCGTCAAAACGGTGTGGCAGAACGGGAAGGGCGGTGCCACCCACCGACACCTCATCGGGCGCGGCAATCTCAACCCAATTGGTGCCAGCGGGCAAATGCGCCGGGTCTCCGATCAGAAAGAACGGCACCTCATCGCGCAGCGCGTCCCATGCCAGCCCGGCCAGTTCGGGGCCAATTCCGGCGGGATCCCCGATGGTCAGGGCAATCGGCGCTGCGGTCATTGCGAAACGATACGGGCGTCAGCACGCAGTTGCGAAAGATAGCTTTCGGCCAGTGATTGCAGGCGTTGATTGCGCAGACCGATCGCAAATTGGTTGCGGTCCACGTCCTCGTTGATCTCGGCGGTGCGACCACACAGCATGAGAACCATCAACGTCTGACCGTTTGACCGGGTCAGAGCGGTAGACACTTCGCCGGGGTCCAGCTTGGACAGTTCCAGGGCAATATCCGTAGGGATGTCTGCGGGCGGCAGGGTCTGGCGGTCCAGCACTTCGGCGGGTTGGCCTTGGGCAATACCGTAAAGGTCATCGCAGCGGTCCACCTTGCTGGCCAATACACGAGCCTGCGCCAGCGTCGCGTCAGACCGGCCTCCGGGCAGGTAATAGGCGGCGTATTCAATCGCGGAATAGGTCGGTGCGCTGTAGCTTGTCTCTTCAATACCGCGCAGCTGGAACAGGGCGACCGCGTTCGGAATGGGCAGCGGGGCGGTCACTTCGCCGGGCGCAAGCGCAAGCACGAGCGGACGCAGGACCGGCGGCAGATCGTCAAGGTTCTGCCATGGAAGGCGTCCACCGGCCTGCCGTGTGGCCGTGGCGGAATAGCGGCGCGCCTCCTGCGAGAACGCGGCCTCAGAGGTGATCTGGCTGATCCGTTCGGCGCGTGCGCGCACGGCCTCGGCCTGTGGTGGCGGGGCAGGCATGATGATTTCCGACAAGAGCACCCGCACCGACGATCCCCCAGAGGCCCCCAGCGCGCGGTCCACTTCGGCCTCGGACAGGTTCACCCGCCCGGTAAAGCGTGCCTGCACCAGCAGCCGCCAGCTAAGTCCGGCGCGCACAAAATCGCGGAATGTCTCGGCGGACACGCCATCGGCTTCGAGCGCTTGAATGAACTCTTCGCGGCTCAGGTTCGCACGGCTGGCGAATTCCGCCATCCCGTCCAGCACCTCTTCGGGCGAGGGCACGATGCCTGCTGCCTCGGCGGCCTGAATGCGCAGTCGGTCGTCGATCATCTGCTGGCGGGCCAGTTCCTGCGGATTGCCGGGGGCGCGGAGCACCGTCAGCATGCGCGCGCGCTGGTCCAGCTCATAGGCGGTGACCACGCTGTCATTGACGCGGATCACGGGGGCAAACAGGTTCTGCGCCTGTGTCGGCACTGGGCCAAAGGCCAATGATGCCACAAGCGCAAGCGCGCCAAGTTTGCGAATGGACGTGTTCAATAGCTGCATGAACGTCGGTACTCCTTGCCGCTGCCGCCTGTGCTGAACCCGGTCAGCGCGACGGTCAGGCCGAAATCGGTAGATGGTTCAAGATTAGTGGAAGAGGCAAAGCTGCGCGAGACCGAAAAGTCGACCGCGACACATTCATTGCGGTATTCCGCCCCCACACCCGCAGTCAGGAACTGCCCCTCGGCAATATCGTAGCGCGAACTGCCCGTGGCAGTCCAGTTGCGGTCGACATTATAGCGCCCGTTGACGCGCCATTGCGATTGGGCATCGTCGCGGTCTTCCAGCGGATCGGTGGTGAGCAGGATATAGGATGCGCCAAGCGCATAGCGGTCGCGGGTGACATTGGCGCGCATCTCTGCCTTGGTGAACCGGGTCTGGTCGCTGTCATAAAGTCCGCGTGCGAGGATCTGCATCCCGGTCTTGTGTTCGAACTGCCCCGCGATCAGCCAGTCTGACGCAGCGCTGTCCTGCCCGGACGAGCGCGAGAAATCGCTGTCCTGCTCTGCGCGCCAAACCCGGCCAAGGGTGAGCGCGGCGCGCCAGCCTTCGGGGTCTTGCCGCATCCAACGCAGGCCAGCCGCCCCGACGAGCCCGCGTTCGCGGCGGTCGGCGGCAGGAAAGCGCGACAACGTCAACAGGTTGCCTTCGTCGAATTCGACCCGTGTGCTTTCGTCATTGGGCACGCCGGACCTGTCGCCGCCAACCCAGCCCACCTGGGCAATCGGTTCAAACAAAATGCGCGCGCCTGTGGCTGTTCGTTTGACCAGGGGCAGGCGCAGCTCCACCGAGGCCGCCGGCGTCACTTCGGTGTAAGACCCTTCGGCAGCGGCGTCCTGACCCACCTCGAAATGGTCGACCCAGACCTGCGTCACTGCACCTGCGCGCACACCGGCGGGCAAGGTCCAGCGGTCGCGCCAGCTCAGATCAAGATTGGCGCGTGCCACGTCACGCCCGTCAACCACAAGATCGTCGTCCGAACCGTCTGTGTCGTCGTCCGAGTAGCGGAAATGCGAATGGGTCTGAAACCCAAGCCGCAACTCTCCGCCAAGGCGGGTTGGGAAAAACCGGCGATTGTAGCGCAGATCACCGATGATGGTCGGCTGGGTGGCGTTGTTTTCGCCGTCTGTGAGGCTTTCGTAATGGATCAGGCTCGTAGAGAAGAAACTGTCGCGCGTGGTGCGGGACAGGGTCAGCGCGCTGTCCAGACGGTCTTTCTTAAACGTGCTGTTATAGTCATTGAGATAGGCATCATCCGACACCGCTTCGATGTCGAACGACAGCCGGTAGGCGCGGGGCAGGCGGAACGCGCCTTCGGCAAAGAACAGGCCGCGCAGGTCTCCGCTTTCCAGCGTGTCGCGGCTTATGGCCCCGTTTACCGTGATGTCGCCGGTGCGAAACGCCTGCCGGTAGCGCATGTCCAGGGTGCGGGTGATGGGGGACAGATAGGGCGTCAGCGTCAGGTCGGCATGATCGCCAATCGGAATGAAATAGGGCAGGCGGATGCCGAACCCCAAAAGCGATGAGGTCTTGAGTTCCGGGATCATAAAGCCGCGCGCCCGCGTGAGCGTCGGGTCCGGCAGGCGCATGCGTGGGATGTAGAACACCGGCACGCCAAGAATGCGCAACTGCGCGTCGTCGAAATAGATTTGCCGTTCCTCGGCATCATGCACGACGCGGCTGGCACGAATGGCCCAAAGCGGAGGGCCATCGGTGCCGCAAACCTGACACGAGGTGGCGGCAACCTGGCTCATCGCGGTGTAGCGTCCCTGCACCCGTGCGGCCCGCGCCGACGCGATCTGCAACTGTTCGTCCAGCACAAAGCGCGCGCTTTCCAGCAGACCGTTTTCAAAGCCCTGATCCAGTTCCGCCTGCGTTGCGGTCAGAACATCGCCATTGGGTTGGGTGATGCGGATGGGGCCCTGAATGTCCAGCGTGTTGTTGGCGCGGTCATAGATGATGCGTGTCGCGGTCAGCCGGGTGCCATTGTGCAACGCCTCGACATTTCCGGTCGCCACCAGCGTGTCGCCGCCTTCCTGAACCAGCACCTGATCGGCCAGCAGCATGATATCGCCGGATTGCGCCCGCAGATCGCCGGTGGTGACGATCAGCGCCAGAAGTCCCGCAAGAATGGACCGCAACATCACCCGTCCTCCCGGTGCAGGATCAATCCCAAGGCCAGAAACACCGACGCAAGCGGCGGCACCCAAGCCGCGGCCATCGCGTTCAACTGACCGTTTTCGCCCAGAATTTGCGCGAAGTTGCGCACATAATACAAGGAAAACCCAAGCAGAACCGCCGAAAGTACGGCAATGCCTGTTCCGCCCATCCGGCTGTGGCGCATGGTAAAGGCTGCACCAATCAACACCATCGAGATCAGGAACACCGGCCGCGCCAGTTCCATCTGCAACCAGACCGCATGACGGCGGGCAGAAAAGCCTGCCTCTTCAAGATCGGTGATGAAGCCCTGCAATTCCCAGACCGAGATCGCCGAAGGCCGCCCAAACCGGTCCTTGATGCTGTCTTCAGTCAGGGTGGAGGGTACAGAAAGTTCATCATGCAACACTGCGTTGGTTTCGGGGTTCACCCCCGCCAAAAGCGGCCAGACCTTGGCCTCGCGCAACAGCCACGCACCATTGGCCAGTTCGGCCTCTGCCGCCTCGATCCGGCGCACCGGGCCACCGTTTTCGGCATAGGCCACGAACATCACATCATAAAGCACCGTGCCGTTCGGATTGGCCCGCGCCGCACGGATCACGGTTTGCCCGCGCGGATCGGATTGGCGCAGCCACAGCCCTTCGGCTCCGATGGACAAGGCGGATGTACCGCCATTGCGGTAGGTCTCGCGCAGGTCGGAATAGGCCTTTGAGGTTGCCGCCACGATCGGATTGCCCATCGCCACGGTCAGCCCGCCAATGATCGCCGCCACAACCAGCGGCCCGACCAAGGCTGCCAGTCCTGACCGTCCGGCAGCGCGGGCCACCACCAGTTCCGACGACCGCGCCAGCGCCACAAACAGCGCGATGGACGACAGGATCATCACCAGCGGCAGGATTTGGTACATGCCTTCGGGGGTGTTGAGCAGCGTCAGGCGCATGACCTCGCCAAAGCTGACCGAACTGTCAAAGCGGCGGATCTGTTCCACCAGATCCAACAGCACCTGGAACAGAAAGAACACGGCGAAAATACCCAGAAAGGTCCACAGGAACCGGCGTGCAAAGTACACATGCAAGGTCATGCCGTCACCTCGGTCCGGGGCGCACGCGGGCGTCGTCGAAACGGCCGCGCGGCAAGGTGCAGCACAGCCGTCGCAATCGCCAACCCAACCGCAGAGGGCAGATAGATCAGCGGCCAAAGCTGCGCATTGTTGCGGGTGGGATCGGCGACCGCGCTTTCCACCAGCTTGATCAGCACCAGCAAAAAGATCGCCACCACGATCTGACGCCCCACGCCAAAGCGGCTGAAACTTCCGGTGAGCAGGGTGGCAAACCCGATCAAGGGCGCGACCAAGGCCAGCAACGCTTGCTGAAACCGGCCATGCAATTCTTCGTTGATCCGCGACAACGGCACATCTGTAAGCACCGCCATCGCTTCGGGCTGGGTCAGCATCGCCCAGGTCGACAAGTGCCTGGGCCGCAGGCTTAGGTTCTGATTCTGTACGATGAGGGTGCTGATATCATAGGTGAAATCCCGAAAGATCGTGGTCGAGAGTGTGCGCGTTTCGGGGCGCAGCGTTTGGGCAAGCCCGCTGACCATCACAAGGCGCGGCCCGTTTTCGGCCTGCACCACATAGGCACGTTCGGCGGTATAGGTCACCTCGCGGTCATCCTGACGGCGGTCCGACAGATAGACATCGCGCAACTCACCCTCGGGGGTGATGTCGCGGATGAAGAATGTCACACCCGGTCCGGGATGCAGAAACGCCCCTTCCCGCAGCAGCCGCGCGCTGATCGACCCCGAAATCTCGACCTCGCGTTCCTTGAGCTGCGCCATGGACGTGGGCACCAGAACATGCGTCAACGCCGACATCATCAGCGCCACGATCACCCCGAACAACAACACAGGCCGGGCCAGCCGCCACGGGCTGTAGCCGGTTGCCTGCACCACGGTCAGCTCGGAATCGCTCATCAGCCGGTTGGTCACGTACACGGCCGCCGCAAAAGAGGCCATCGGCAGCACCAGCGCAATCACGCCGGGCAGGCTCAGCGCAGTGAATTCAAAGAACACGCCGGCGGAGTGGCCATCTGCGATCAGACGGTCAAACAGCACAACTGCGCGGTTCACCCAGTAGACCGCGACCAGAACCAATGCGAAGAACCCAAAAAGGACCATGAGTTGCGACAGCATGTATCTGTCGAATCTTGGCACAACGACCCCTTAATACGACATAGAGTGGGCCACCTTGGACCCGTCCCCTAGGGTTTGCGGGAAAACCCGCCTCTGGTCAACAGCGTGCGCGGGCGCTACCCCTATAGCCAACACAGCAAATGGAGCAGAAAATGGCGGAACTTCGCGCACTATCCTTCCTGCCGGTCGATACCGACGCATTGACCACCGTGCCGGGACGGATTGCCGTCTTCATCACCCCCGATCTGAAACTCAGCGCCGGGGCACGACGGTTGAACCGTTTGACCAAGGGCGCATTGGCCCGCGCCACCGCATCCGAGGCATGGGACAAGCTGGCCGAAGGCAAGGTGATGTCGCTCAATTGGCCCGCGGGGCTTGAGGCCGACGCGGTCGATCTGGTCAAGTTGTCCCGCCGCCCGTCGCACAGTTTGGCGCGCAAGGTGGGGGCGGCATTGGCGGTGGCGGCAGGCGCGTCGGCGATGACCGTGCTGGTCGAAGGCACCAACCGCGCCGAAGAGATCGCGCTCGGCGTGGCCCTGCGCGGCTACGGCTTTGACGATCACAAGACCACCAAGGCCGATGCCTTTGGGCCTGCAACGTTTATGTGTGCCAAGCCCGAAGAGGCCGCCGCCGCTGCGGCACCACGCATCGCGGTGGCCGAAGGCGTGCATTTCACCCGTGATCTGGTCAACGAACCTGCCAATGTGCTGACCACCACGGAATTCGTCACACGTCTTGAGGCGCTGCGCGATCTGGGCGTCGAGGTTGACGTGCTCGAAGAAGCCGCGCTGGCCAAGCTGGGCATGGGGGCGCTGTTGTGTGTCGGACAGGGGTCTGACAGCCCGTCCAAAGTGGTCATCATGCGCTGGACCGGGGGGGCCAAAGGCGATGCGCCGCTGGCGCTTATTGGCAAGGGTGTGGTGTTCGATACCGGTGGAATTTCCCTCAAACCTGCCGCTGGCATGGAAGACATGACCATGGATATGGGCGGTGCGGGTGTGGTTGCCGGTGTGATGCACGCCCTGGCCAAACGCAACGCCAAGGCCAATGTGGTCGGCATGGTGGGGCTTGTCGAAAACATGCCCTCGGGCAACGCGGTGCGTCCCGGTGATGTGGTCACCTCGATGAAGGGGGACACCATCGAAGTGGTGAACACCGACGCCGAGGGCCGTTTGGTTCTGTGTGACGTGATGTGGCACGCCCAAGAGGCCGAGAAACCCGCCGCGATGATTGATCTGGCCACCCTGACCGGGGCCTGCATCATCGCCTTGGGCCATGAAAACGCCGCTGTCTTTTCCAACAATGATCCCCTGGTCGGCGCGTTCCTCAAGGCAGCCGAGGCCGAAGACGAAGGCGCGTGGCGCATGCCCTTGGGACAGGCCTATGACGACATGCTCAAATCCCCCGTGGCCGATATGAAAAACGTCGGCGGGCGCCCCGCCGGGTCGATCACCGCGGCACAGTTCCTCAAGCGGTTCGTCAAGGACGACATGCCGTGGATTCACCTCGACATTGCCGGGGTGGCCCATGTCAAAAGCGATCTGGACCTGTCGCCCAAAGGGGCCACAGGCTGGGGCGTGCGGGCGCTGGACCGTCTGGTCGCGGATATGTTCGAAAAGTCCGAGTGACCCATGGGGGCTGCGTATTTCTACCACCTGACCCAAAAGCCGCTCGAGGCGACCTTGCCCATGTTGTTGGGCAAGGCGCGTGGCGCGGGCTGGCGGGTTGCGGTGCGCGGGACAGATGCGGCCCGGCTGGACTGGCTCGATCAAAAGCTGTGGCTGGGGGCCGAGGACGGTTTCCTGCCACACGGGTTGGCTGGCGGTCCGCATGACGCGGCGCAGCCGGTGCTTCTGACACTGACGAAAGAGGCGGCAAACGCGCCGCAATGCCTGATGACCGTGGACGGCGCAGAGGTGGCACCCGACGAGGTGCACGCGCTTGAGCGGGTTTGCGTGCTGTTTGACGGCAACGATCCGGCAGCGGTGGATGTGGCACGCGGCCAATGGCGCACCCTGACAAGTGCTGGGTGTTCGGCGCAATATTGGTCCGAGGAATCGGGGCGCTGGGAAAAGAAGGCTGAGGCCTGATTTCGGACGTATTAACAATTGGTTAAATGGTCAGTGCCCATGACCCATTGTTTCGCACGCGAAACACTGGGTCCGCTTCGGACCTATCGTGCCAGACCCCATTGTGAGCCCTTTCCCTTTGCCCTAGGCTTTGTTCCAAACCTGACCTTGAGGGAGGAAAGCAGGCCATGAGCAAGAGCTTCGACATGATCGTGATCGGTGCGGGCCCCGGTGGCTATGTCGCCGCCATCCGTGGCGCGCAGCTTGGGTTGAATGTTGCGATTGTCGAACGCGAACATCTGGGCGGTATTTGCCTCAACTGGGGCTGTATCCCGACCAAAGCCATGCTGCGCACCTCTGAAGTCTTCCACCTCATGCACCGCGCCGCCGAATTCGGGCTCAAGGCCGAAGGCATCGGCTATGATCTGGAAGCGGTCGTCAAACGCTCTCGCGGGATAGCCAAACAGCTTAATTCCGGCGTTGGCCATTTGCTCAAGAAAAACAAAGTCACCGTCGTGATGGGCGAGGCCACGATCCCCTCCAAGGGCAGTGTGAAGGTCAAAACCGACACCGGCACCGAAGACCTGACGTCCAAGAACATCATTCTCGCCACCGGCGCGCGTGCCCGCGAATTGCCGGGGCTTGAGGCCGACGGCGATCTGGTGTGGACCTACAAACACGCGCTGGTGCCAAAGCGGATGCCGAAGAAGCTTCTGGTCATCGGATCGGGCGCGATTGGCATTGAATTTGCCAGTTTCTACAACGCCTTGGGCGCCGAAACGACAGTGGTCGAGGTGATGGACCGCATCCTGCCTGTCGAGGATTCCGAAATCAGCGGTTTCGCAAAGAAACAGTTCGAAAAGCAGGGCATGATGATCCGCGAAAAGGCGCTGGTCAAACAACTGGATCGCGGTAAGGGCATGGTGACCGCCCATATCGAACAGGGTGGCAAAACCACCAAGGAAGACTTCGACACGGTGATCTCTGCCGTTGGTATTGTTGGCAACACCGAAGGGCTGGGGCTTGAGGCTTTGGGCGTCAAGGTGGACCGCACCCATGTTGTGACCGACCCGATGTGCCGCACCGGGGTCGAGGGTGTCTATGCCATCGGCGATATCGCAGGCGCGCCGTGGTTGGCGCATAAAGCCAGCCACGAAGGTGTGATGGTGGCCGAACTGATCGCTGGCGGGCATCCCCACCCGGTGTCACCGGACAGCATCGCGGGCTGCACCTATTGTCAGCCACAGGTCGCAAGCGTGGGTCTGACCGAGGCGCAGGCCAAGGAGCAAGGCTTCGATGTGAAGGTCGGTCGCTTCCCGTTTATTGGCAATGGCAAGGCGATCGCCTTGGGAGAGCCTGAAGGGCTGGTCAAAACCGTCTTTGATGCGCAAACAGGTGCGCTGTTGGGGGCGCATATGGTGGGGGCCGAGGTGACAGAGCTCATTCAGGGCTATGTCATTGGGCGGCAGTTGGAGACCACGGAGGCAGACCTGATGCAAACAGTCTTCCCGCATCCGACCTTGTCCGAGATGATGCACGAGAGCGTGTTAGATGCCTGGGGGCGGGCGATTCACTACTGATTTGCCGTTTCCGGTGACTGAAACGGACCCTGCGGTGACGCAGGGTGGCTGATCACACGTGCTGACCGCCATTCACCTCGATTTCGGTGCCCGTGACGTAGCTGCTTTGATCCGAGCATAGGAAATAGATCACATCCGCCACTTCCTGAGGCTGGCCCAGGCGTCGCATCGGGAGCTTCTCGACGATCTTGTCGGTGCCTTCGCTCAGGATGCTGGTTTCAACCTCGCCCGGTGCAATGGCATTCACGCGCACGCCTAAGGGCCCGAAATCATGCGCCATTTCGCGGGTCAGGGCGGCCAGTGCCGCCTTGGACGTGGCATAGGCCGCGCCGGCAAACGGATGCACCCGCGCGCCTGCAATGGAGGTGACGTTCACAATCGCGCCTTGCGCACGCGCCAGTTCATCTTTCAGGCCGCGCCCGAGCACCACGGAGGCAAAGAAGTTGACGTGAAACACCTTGCCCCAGTCGCGCAGATCGGTGTCCAGCGTGCTCAGCCGTTCGCCGTTTGGCCCTTTGGGGGAAATCCCCGCATTATTGACCAGCGCATCGAGCCGTCCGCCGTCTAGCCGTTCCTTGACCGTGCGGACCGCCTCCATCGTTTGCTGCGGATCGGCAAGATCGACCTGAATGTGGTTGCGCTCTCCGCCGGGCCAGGGGCAATTCGGCGAAAACGCCTGCCGCGAACAGCTGATCACGCGCCAGCCTTCGGCGGCGAACTTCTTGACGGTGGCATGGCCGATCCCCCGGCTTGCGCCGGTAAGCAGCAGGGTACGTTGGTGCGGTGTGTCTGACATGCGGTCACCCTAGGGGATGTTGGACTGCGGCGCGAGGACCAAAGCGTGTCAGTCGCGGTTGGCAAAGAAGGTGGCGATTTTTGGCTGAAGCCACGCCCAGATTTTCGGCGCACCATGGTTGATCTTGGGGCCGATCTGGGTGGCAAACCGGTCATAGCTGACGTTGTAGTCGATCCATGATCCACCGCCCGAGGCAAGGTTCTGCATCGGTGGTTGCATCCGGTCGATGGATTTGGCGAACTGGGCTTCGGGTGTCAGGTTGGCCTCGAACTCATCCCAGATCGCGCGGAACGCCTGCGCCTGATCATCGGGGAGCAGACCAAAGATGCGGTCAGCCGCGGCCTGTTCCCGCTTGGCCAAGTCATCGGCATCATGAGTGCCAAAGACCGGCGCGTCGCCCGCGTCGATCTCGACCAGGTCATGCAAGAGCAGCATTTTGAGGATCTTGGCTGTGTCGAGCGGCGCTTCGGCGTGTTCGGTCAGGACCAGCGCATAGAGCGCGATGTGCCACGAATGTTCGGCGCTGTTTTCCATCCGCGAGCCGTCACACAGGGTGGTGGCGCGCAGGATGGATTTCAGGCGATCCGCTTCGTTCAGGAACGCCATCTGTTGGTCGAGACGGGACATGCGACCTCTGGTGTTTCGGGAAAGCTGCGGGTCAGCGCCCGAAGTTTTCATCTTTCTTCTGGCCTTCGATCCGCGCCCGGATAAAGGCGCGGGCCTTGCGTTCGGCAAGCCGCACACGGATCGCGGTCAGGAAGGCTTCTTCCAAGGTGGTGGAGGCGGCGCCAAGTTCGGCCGCGACCTCCATGAAGAAGCGGTCATCGTCGAGATGCTTCATCGCCTTGAGCGTATCGTCGGCGAGCTTTTCAGCAAGGTCTTGAACCATCGACATGCGGAGATTTCCTTAGCGGGTGTTTTCGGTGAGGCGGCGCTTTACATAGGTGCTGACCGTGTCGATCATCGTGTCCATATGCGGCTCCTTGAAGAAGTGGTCCGCGCCTTCGACTTGGGTATGGGTGACGGTGATGCCCTTTTGTTCAGACAGTTTGCCCACCAGCGATGTGGTGTCAGCAGGCGGGGCCACGCGGTCTGATGTGCCGTTGATGATCAAACCCGAGGACGGGCAGGGTGCGAGGAACGAAAAGTCGTACATGTTCGCAGGCGGGCTGACCGAGATGAAGCCGGTGATTTCCGGACGGCGCATCAAAAGCTGCATGCCGATCCACGCGCCAAAGCTGAAACCGGCGACCCAGCAATGCTTGGAATTGTTGTTCATGGATTGCAGGTAATCCAGCGCGGAGGCCGCGTCTGACAATTCGCCAATGCCCTGATCATATTCGCCCTGGCTGCGCCCGACACCGCGGAAATTGAACCGCAACACTGTGAAGCCCATGTTGTAGAAGGCGTAGTGCAGATTATAGACCACCTTGTTGTTCATCGTGCCGCCAAACTGCGGATGCGGGTGCAGAATGATGGCGATGGGTGCGTCGCTTTCTTTCTGGGGATGGTAGCGGCCTTCGAGGCGGCCTTCTGGTCCTGGAAAAATCACCTCGGGCATGGGTGCTGGTGGCTCCTGATTGGGTACCGGTGTTGTGATGCGTTAATCTTGACAGCTTCACTCGGGCTTCTTAGAATGGTTCTAAATCGGGATATTCCCCGAAACAGTTATCCGCACATAGGCAATTGCCCCTGCAAGGTCAATTGTGTCGCACGGACGTTTGGGAGACGGCCATGAAACTGAGCACCAAGGGGCGGTATGCGATGGTTGCGTTGGCGGATATCGCAATGCAGCCCGATGGCACGCTTGTCACGCTTGGCGATATCGCCACGCGGCAGGATGTGTCCTTGCCGTATCTTGAGCAGTTGTTCGTCAAGCTGCGCCGCAGTGGGCTGGTCACATCGGTGCGCGGTCCGGGGGGCGGATACCGATTGGCGCGTCCCGCCAGCGAGATTCGCGTCGTGGAGGTGTTTGCGGCTGTGGACGAGACCGTGGACGCCATGCACAAAGGGGCAGGCGCGTCCGGGGGGCTTTCGGGCAGCCGGGCGCAATCCATGACCAACCGGCTGTGGGAAGGCCTGTCGGCGCATGTCTATGTGTTTTTGCACCAGACGCGGTTGTCGGATGTGGTGGACAATTCACTGGCCCCTTGTCCTGCGGTGCCAAACCTGTTCGCCGTGGTGGACGAGTGATGGTGTCGCATTGGCTGCGCCAATCCGACAGAATGGGGGCTCTGCCCCCTGCGCGCTGTGCGCGCCTCCCCCGAGGTATTTGGGGCCCAAAGAAACCGGGAGCGGTTTGAGTGGCCCGGGTGTTTCTGGATTATAACGCCACGGCCCCTTTGCGGTCAGAGGCGCGCGCGGCGATGATTGCGGCGATGGATGTCGTGGGCAATCCGTCGTCGGTCCATTCCGAGGGACGTACGGCCAAGGCGTTGGTCGAACGGGCGCGGGCACAGGTTGCTGCGGCCTTTGGAGCGGATGGTGCGGATATTGTGTTTGTGTCCGGCGCGACCGAGGCTGCCGCTTTGGCCTGTGCCGGGCGCGGGTTGCTGGGGGCCGAGGTCGAGCATGACGCGGTGCGGGCGTGGATTGACCCGGTTTTGCCTGTGGATGCGACGGGGCAGGTGCATCTGAGCGCACCTGCGCGGTCAGCGGTGCAATTGGCGAATTCGGAAACCGGCGTGGTGCAGGAGCTGCCGCAGGGATTGGCCGTGGTGGATGCGACGCAGGCCTTTGGCAAGATCCCCTTGGCGTTCAATTGGCTTGGGTGCCAGATGGCGTTGATCTCGGCGCACAAGCTGGGCGGGCCCAAGGGCATTGGCGCGCTTGTGATGACGCGGGGCACAGAGCTGGCTGCGCAGATCCGCGGGGGCGGGCAGGAGATGGGCCGCCGGTCAGGGACTGAAAACCTGGTTGGGATCGCCGGGTTTGGCGCCGCGGCAGAGGCGGCGGCGCGGGATTTGGATGCCGGCGTCTGGGATCGGGTGGAAAAACTTAGAAACATTCTAGATTCTTCTCTTGAGGCTGGCGCAAAAGAGACTATTTTTGTCGGGAAAGGCGTTCGGCGGTTGCCGAACACCACCTGCCTTGTGACGCCGGGCTGGAAGGGCGAGACCCAAGTGATGCAGATGGACCTTGCGGGCTTTGCGATCAGCGCGGGGTCGGCCTGTTCCAGCGGCAAGGTCAAGGCCAGCGCGGTTCTGACTGCGATGGGGTTTGATACGGTCTCGGCCAGCTGCGCCATTCGGGTGTCGCTTGGCCCTGGGACAACAGAAGACGATGTTATGCGGTTTGCCGAAACATGGCTGACCAAATGGAAGAAACACCGCGCGCGCGCCGCGTGAGACAACCGGAAAGAGGTACGAAGCATGGCTGCTCTGGACAATACGACCGTCAAGGAAGGCGTCGATCAGGAAACCGTCGATGCCGTACGCGAAGTGGGTGGGGCCTATAAGCATGGCTGGAACACCGATATCGAGATGGAGTATGCGCCCAAGGGGCTGAACACCGATATCGTTCGCCTGATCTCGGAAAAGAACGGCGAGCCGGAATGGATGCTCGACTGGCGTCTGGCGGCCTATGATCGCTGGCTTCAGAAGGACGAGCCCAAATGGGCGATGGTCGATTACCCCGAGATCGACTTTCAGGACCAGTACTATTATGCGCGCCCCAAAAGCATGGAGGTGAAGCCGAAATCCTTGGATGAGGTCGATCCGAAACTGCTGGCGACGTATGAAAAGCTTGGTATCCCGCTTAAGGAGCAGTTGATCCTTGCCGGGGTTGAGGGGGCTGAAGACATGCCTGCCGAGGGCCGCAAGGTGGCTGTGGATGCGGTGTTTGATTCCGTGTCCGTGGGCACGACCTTCCAAAAAGAACTGCGCGAGGCGGGCGTAATTTTCTGCTCGATCTCGGAGGCGATCCAAGAACATCCCGAGCTGGTGAAGAAATACCTCGGGTCCGTGGTGCCGGTGTCTGACAACTACTATGCGACGCTCAATTCTGCGGTGTTCTCGGACGGGTCATTTGTTTACGTGCCGCCGGGTGTGCGCTGCCCAATGGAGCTGAGCACCTATTTCCGGATCAATGCCGAAAACACGGGCCAGTTTGAACGGACATTGATCATTGCCGACAAGGGCTCTTACGTGTCCTACCTCGAAGGCTGTACAGCGCCGCAGCGCGATATCTCGCAGCTGCATGCGGCGGTTGTCGAAATCATCATCGAAGAAGATGCAGAGGTGAAGTATTCCACCGTTCAGAACTGGTATCCCGGCGATGAGAACGGCAAGGGCGGCATCTATAACTTTGTGACCAAACGTGCCGACTGCCGGGGCGACCGGGCCAAGGTGATGTGGACGCAGGTGGAAACCGGGTCTGCGGTGACGTGGAAATACCCGTCCTGCATCCTGCGCGGCGATGACAGCCAGGGCGAGTTCTATTCCATCGCCATCGCCAACAATTACCAGCAGGCCGATACCGGGACCAAGATGATCCATCTGGGCAAGAATACAAAGAGCCGGATCGTGTCCAAGGGCATCAGCGCGGGTCATGCGCAGAACACCTATCGGGGCCTTGTGTCGATGCACCCGAAGGCCAAGAACAGCCGCAATTATACCCAGTGTGACAGCCTGCTGATTGGCAGCCTGTGTGGCGCGCATACGGTGCCGTATATCGAGGTGAAGAACAATTCCAGCCGGGTCGAGCACGAGGCAACCACGTCGAAGGTGGATGATGACCAGCTGTTCTATTGCCGCCAGCGCGGTATGGACGAGGAAGAGGCCGTGGCGCTGGTCGTCAACGGGTTCTGCCGCGACGTCTTGCAGGCCCTGCCGATGGAATTTGCCATGGAAGCGCAGCAGCTTGTGGCGATCTCGCTTGAAGGGTCGGTGGGGTGAAAAAGCTGGCGATCGGCCTGCTTTTGACCGCTGCCGTTTTGCCAATGGCGGGTGGATTGGTGTCACTGCCTGGGGCCAGCCAGAAATTGCCTGCGGGGGTGAATATGTGGGGGATTGCGCCAAACGGCGCGGCGCCCCTGGATATGATGAGATAAGGCTGATCCATGTTGCGCGCTGTTCTTATGACCTCGGTGATCACGGGTGTGTTTTGCGCGGTGTTTGCCGCGTTCGTTGATGTGATTACCGACGCCTTGGATATGTGGGTGGTGATTGCACTGGCGTTTTTATCAGGCTTCACCGGGTCGCTGTTTGCGCAAGTTGTTTTAAAGAGGACGACATGATTATTACGACAACAAACTCTATCGAGGGCCAGAAAATCCTTGAATACAAGGGCATTGTGGTGGGAGAGGCGATCATGGGGGCCAATGTGGTCCGGGATATGTTTGCGTCGATCACGGACATCGTCGGTGGCCGCTCTGGGGCGTATGAGGCCAAGTTGCAGGATGCGCGTGACGTCGCCATGCGTGAGTTGGAGCAGCGCGCGGTGGCGCTTGGGGCCAACTCGGTGGTCGGCGTCGATCTGGATTACGAAGTTGTTGGCAATTCGATGCTTATGGTGTCGGCCAGCGGCACAGCCGTGTTGACGGATCGCGGATAAGGACGGCTGAGGTGGAACGCCCGAACATTATACGCTTGCGCACGCTGCACGATCTGCTGTCGCCCGAACGGCTGACCGAGATCGTGGACGTGGGTGCCAATCCGGTCAATGCGCCGGATTATGAGGACATGTTTGCCTCTGGTCTGGTGCGTGTGACGGGGTTCGAGCCACAGGAGGAGGCGTATCTTGAGCTTGCTGCACAGGAAAATGACCGCGCGCGGTTCTTTCCTTACGCGGTGGGCGATGGCGGCACGCATGATTTGCGGGTCTGCAAAAGTTCAGGCTTCACGTCGCTTCTGGAGCCACGGGTCAAAACCTATGATTTCCTTGGACGGTTCCACAAGCAGGGCCGTGTGTTGGAGCGGGTGCCGGTCCCCACGCGCCGCTTGGACGATATTTCCGAGATCGCAGAGGTCGATTTCCTGAAGATCGACATTCAGGGCGGTGAGGTTGACGTGTTCGAGAACGCGCGCGAGACGTTGAAATCCTGCGTTGCGATCATGACCGAAGTGGCGTTTGTGCCGCTTTATGAAGACCAGCCTTTGCTGGATGCGCAGATGGCGGTTTTGCGCGGGCAGGGGTTCCATCTGCACAAGTTCATGTTTGCGAAATCCATGCCGATGCCGTCCTCGCTCAAGGTTAAGTTGCGGCGGCAGACCAGCCGGAATCAGTTGATTGACGGCGATGCGGTGTTCATCCGCGATCTGCTGGATCTTGAGACCGTTTCGGACGAGCGGCTCAAGCATTTGGCGCTGTTGGCGGACGGGTGTTTCGGCAGTTTCGATCTGGTTGTCCGGTGCCTGTCACACCTGGTGGATCGTGGGACCGTGACCGAGGCGGATTGCCAAGCCTATTTCGCGCATTTGGATACGGCCTAGATTATGGAAAAGCCTGTCCCTGATACGCCGGTCATTGACCGCCCCGTCCTGACCTTTCCCGAAGAGGTGAGCGATTGGGTGCGCGAGTTGTATGCGCGGGCGGATGTGATTCTTGAATATGGCAGCGGTGGGTCCACCGTTCTGGCCTCTGAGATGGCTGGCAAGACGGTCTATTCGGTGGAATCCGATCCCGATTGGTGCCAGATGATGCAGGTTTATTTCGATCACGCGGGGACCACATCGGATGTGACCTTGCATTACGCCAATGTCGGGCCAGTCGGAAAATGGGGACGTCCCAAGACCGATGCGAAATGGGCGCGCTATCATCGCTATCCCAATTCGGTTTGGGATTTGGACGGGTTCAAAGCTCCGGATTTGGTGCTGGTGGACGGGCGGTTTCGCACTGCCTGTGTGCTGACCGCGATGCTGCGGACGGAAAAGCCGGTGACGGTGCTGTTCGACGATTATATCGGCCGCAGCCAGTATCAGCGGATCGAACGTTTTGTGAAGCCGGTTGAGATGCGTGGGCGGATGGCGCGGTTCGAGATTGAACCGACCGACCTGCCCAAGCGCGATCTGACGGAAATTCTGACACTTTACACGAAATCATTCTGACGCAGGCGCGTTGGGCACGGAAACACGAGAGAGGGAAAGAAATGCTGGAAATCAAAAACTTGCACGTTCAACTTGAGGAAGAAGACAAGCAGATCCTCAAGGGTGTGAACCTGACGGTCGAGGCGGGCAAGGTCCATGCGATCATGGGTCCGAACGGGTCGGGCAAATCGACCCTGTCCTATGTGTTGTCCGGCAAAGGTGGCTACGAGGTGACCGAAGGGTCTGCAACGCTGGACGGCGAAGACATTCTGGACATGGAGCCGGAAGAGCGCGCCGCCGCTGGCGTTTTCCTTGCATTCCAGTATCCCGTCGAGATTCCCGGTGTGGGCAACATGACCTTTTTGCGCACCGCGGTGAATTCCCAGCGCAAGGCGCGCGGACAAGACGAAATGTCTGCGACAGAGTTTCTCAAGGTGATCCGCGCCAAGGCCAAAGATTTGCAGATCGACGCAGACATGCTCAAGCGTCCGGTCAATGTGGGCTTTTCGGGTGGCGAGAAAAAGCGCAACGAAATCCTTCAGATGGCGATGCTTGAGCCAAAGATGTGCATTCTTGACGAGACCGATTCCGGTCTTGATGTGGACGCGATGAAGCTGGTTGCGGATGGCGTGAATGCGCTGCGCGACGAGGGCCGTGGGTTCCTTGTCATCACGCATTACCAGCGTCTTTTGGACCATATCAAACCGGATGTGGTGCACATCATGGCGGATGGCCGGATCATCAAGACCGGTGGACCCGAGCTGGCGCTTGAGGTCGAAAACAACGGCTATGCGGATATTTTGGCGGAGGTGGCGTAATGGCCTTGCCGCAGATCAAACAGGATGCCACCGACGCGCGGTTGGCGGCGCTTGACCTGCCCGCGGGCGGGTGGTCCGACGCGGCGCGCGCCGATGCGCTGAGCCGGGTCAAAGCAATGGGCCTGCCCAGCGGGCGGGACGAGTATTGGAAATACACCAAGCCCGACACTTTGGTGCAGGCCGAAGCGCCCAAGGCGGCAGTGCTCAAGACTGATGAAGGCCCGGTCTTTGGTGAGGTGGAGCGCCTCAAGATCGTGTTCGTGGACGGGGTGTTCGACCCGGACGCCTCTGATGATCTGGCGATGGCGCATGTGAGCATCGACCGTCTGGCCGACGCGCCGGATATTCATTGGGCCAAAGACCTGTACGGTGTTTTGGAAACACGGGGTCAGACCCCGGTGCACCGCCCCTTGGCGGCGCTGAACACGGCGTTTGCAGCGGATGGTGTGCTGATCCATGTGACGGGCAAGGCACCCAAGCCGATCAGCCTGATTTATCGCCATGTGTCAGAGGCTTCTGATGCGATCCTCCACCATGTTGTGAAGATTGACTCAGGTGCGGAACTGACCTTGCTTGAGAACGGCCCAGCAGCGGCGCGGTTCAACAAATGCATGGAAGTCGAGATCGCCGACGGCGGCGTCTTTCACCATGTGCGGGCTCAAGGCAGGGACCACGAACGCCGTGCGGCCACCGCGATTTTCACCCGTTTGGGCGAGGAATCAGTGTTCAAGTCGTTCACGCTGACGGCAAACGGGGTGCTGACGCGCAATGAATGTGTGATCGAACTGACCGGCGACAATGCCACCGCGCATATTGCCGGGTGCTGCGTTGGAGATGGCGATTTCCACCACGACGACACGGTGTTCATCACCCATGACGCGGTGAATTGCGAAAGCCGTCAGGTGTTCAAGAAGGTCTTGCGCAATGGGGCGACGGGCGTGTTCCAGGGCAAGATCCTGGTGAAGGCAGGCGCGCAGAAGACCGATGGCTACCAGATCAGCCAGTCGCTTTTGCTTGACGAGGACAGCCAGTTTCTTGCCAAGCCGGAACTTGAGATCTACGCCGATGACGTGGCCTGTTCGCATGGGTCTACGTCCGGTGCGATCGATGAAGAGGGTCTGTTCTACCTGCGGTCTCGGGGGATCGAAGAGGGACCGGCGACCAACCTGTTGACCATCGCGTTCCTTGCCGAAGCGGTCATGGAGATCGAGGACCAAGCGCTTCAGGATGAAATCAACAGCCGCATTGACGCGTGGCTGTCGCGGCGCAACGGCTGATCGTCCGGTGCCGTTTACACAGGATATCGCGGCCACGTATCGGGGGCCGGGCAAGGTTGTGCGCCGTCTGCTAGACGCCGGACAGCGCGAAGACCGCGCCCTGGCCATCCTGATGGGGGCCTGCGTGATCCTGTTCGTGGCGCGCTGGCCTGCGCTGGCGCGTCAGGCACATCTTGAGGGACAAGAGCTGAATATGCTCTTGGGTGGCACGTTGATGGCGACGGTGTTCTTTGCACCGCTCATCTTTTACGCGCTTGCCTTGCTGGCGCATCTGATAGCGCGCGCAGTGGGAGGCACAGGCCCGGCTTACAACGCACGGCTGGCGTTGTTCTGGAGCTTGCTGGCATCTTCGCCGCTGATCCTGTTGAACGGGCTGGTGGCGGGCTATATCGGAGCTGGTATCCAGTTGACGATCGTTGGTCTGATCTGGTTTTGCGTGTTCATGTGGTTCTGGATTGCGAGCATGTTGGCAGTTTATCGCGGGGTCCAAGCGTGACAATTGACGGCTTTCTGAGACTTGCTCTCAACACGGTGACTGCACCGCGCGATGTTGCGCGGTTGTTGATGGCGATGAACCTGCCGTCGCAGGCCGTGTGGTTGGCCTTTGCGCTGGTGATCGTGCTGAACACGATGATGTTTTCGGTATCGCTCATGGTCACACCAGCGGATGAGCTGTTTGGCCCGATCCTTGGCAGTCCGGTGGTCTTTGCGTTGATGCTGGCGCTGTCCGTGGGCGCATTGATTGTGGCTGTGACTTTGTGTGGGCGGCCTTTGGGGGGTGTGGCAACGCTTGATCAGGTTGCGGTTCTCGTGATCTGGTTGCAGGCGTTGCGGGTGTTGATGCAGGCGGTTGTTGTGGTTCTTGGCCCGATCAGCCTGTTTTTATCGGGGGTCGTGATCAGCGCCGCATCGGTGCTGGGCATTTGGATCTTCTTGAATTTCATTGATGTGGCCCACGAGATCGGAAGCCTGCTGCGTGCAGGACTGATTTTGCTGTTGGCCGTGGTGGGCATGATGCTGGGCCTGAGCCTGATCTTCAGCCTGCTTGGCATCTCGACCGGAGGGATTCCTGGATATGTATGACGTCACCGAAATCCGTCGTGATTTCCCGATCCTGTCGCGCGAGGTGAACGGCAAGCCGCTGGTGTATCTCGACAACGGGGCAAGTGCGCAAAAGCCGAAGGTGGTGATTGACGCGATCACGCGGGCCTATTCCGAGGAATATGCCAACGTGCATCGAGGGCTTCATTACCTGTCGAACCTCGCAACCGAAAAATACGAAAGCACGCGCGGCGTGATTGCGAAATTCCTTGGTGTGAAGGACGAAGACGAGATCGTCATGAACACCGGCACCACTATGGGCATCAACACGGTTGCCTATGGCTGGGCGATGCCGAACCTGACGGCAGGCGACGAGATCATCCTGTCGGTGATGGAGCATCACGCCAACATCGTGCCCTGGCATTTCCTGCGCGAACGGCAGGGGGTGGTCATCAAATGGGTGGATGTGGATAGCACCGGTTATCTTGATCCGCAGGCGGTGATTGACGCGATGGGCCCCAAGACCAAGCTGGTCGCGGTCACGCATCTGTCCAACGTGCTGGGCACGGTTGTGGATGTCAAAACCATCTGCGACGCGGCACGCGAACGGGGCATTGCGACGCTGATCGACGGATCTCAGGCGGCGGTGCATATGCCGGTCAACGTGGATGACATCGGCTGCGATTTTTATGCCATCACTGGGCACAAGCTTTACGGTCCATCCGGGTCCGGTGCGACCTTCATGAAAAAGGCCCGCATGGCCGAGATGCAGCCCTTTCTGGGGGGCGGTGACATGATCCGCGAGGTCCACAAGGACGAGGTGACTTGGAACGACGCGCCCATGACGTTCGAGGCAGGCACCCCCGGTATCGTGCAGCAGATCGGGCTGGGCGTGGCGCTGGATTACATGATGGGTTTGGGGATGGACAATATCGCCGCCCATGAAGCCCGTTTGCGTGACTATGCCCGCACAAGGCTGGACGGCCTCAATTGGCTGCAAGTGCAGGGGACAACGCCGAATAAAGCAGCCATCTTTAGCTTTACGCTGGACGGGGCCGCGCATGCGCATGACATTTCGACCATCCTTGACAAAAAGGGTGTCGCGGTGCGGGCGGGACAGCATTGCACAGGCCCGCTGATGGACCATCTTGGTCTGACGGCCACCTGTCGGGCGTCGTTCGGATTGTACAACACAGAAGAAGAAGTGGACAAACTGGTCGATGCGCTTGAATTGGCGCATGATCTGTTTGCTTGAATTGGGAAAGAAAATGGCAACCATATCCTTGCGCCGTGCGCGCACCATCATCCGCAAAACGCTTGAGGCGGGCCGCGCAGCCGAAATGAAGCCGCTTTCGGTGATTGTTCTTGATGCCGGTGGCAATGTGCAGGCGTTCGAGCGCGAAGACGGGGCCAGCCCGGGCCGGTTCCAGATCGCCCATGGCAAAGCGTACGGCGCGGTTATGCTGGGCATGGCGGGCACGGCACAGATGCAGCGCGCCGAGGCGCAGGCGTATTTCATCGCCGCTGCGAACGGGGCGCTTGGTGGTCAGTTGATCCCGGTGCCCGGTGGCGTGTTGGTGCGCGACGCAAAGGGTGCGGTGCTGGGCTCTGTCGGGGTGACAGGTGATACGTCGGACAATGATGCCATTGCCGCGACGGCTGGGATCGAAGCGGTTGGATTGACAGCCGAGATATAGGGAACATCACATGGCGCGGCCTGTCGTCGGAATCATCGGTAACCAGTACCTCATTAACGATCAGTACCCGGCCCATGCGGGCGGTTCGATTAATTCCGAGGCGGTTGCGCAAGTGGCGGGCTGCATCCCGCTGGTTGTTCCGGCTGATCCGCGCTTTGTGACGGTTGAGGAACTGCTGTCGGTTTGTGACGGGTTCCTGCTGACGGGCGGTCGTCCGAATGTTCATCCCGAAGAGTACGGAGAGGCCGAAACCGAGGCGCACGGTGCGTTTGACCGTGCGCGTGATGCGATCACCTTGCCGTTGGTGCGGGCCTGCGTTGAGCGCGGCCAGCCTTTTCTGGGCATCTGCCGGGGTTTCCAAGAGGTGAACGTGGCCATGGGCGGCACGCTCTACCCCGAGATCCGCGATCTGCCCGGGCGGATGAACCACCGCATGCCGCCCGATGGCACGCTTGAGGAAAAGTTCGCCCTGCGCCACGTTGTGACGGTGCAGGAGGGCGGCGTGTTCCACCGGCTGTTTGGCGCAACCGAGGTGATGACCAACACGCTGCACGGTCAGGGGATCAAGACCCCCGGCGCGCGTATCGTGATCGAGGGCCACGCGACGGATGGCACCCCAGAGGCGACGTATGTGAAGGACGCGCCGGGCTTCACCCTGTCGGTGCAATGGCACCCGGAATGGGACGCGGCCAACGATCCGGTTTCGCGGCCGTTATTTCAGGCGTTCGGCGACGCGGTCCGGGCCTGGAGGCAAGGTGAAATCGTCGGCGGAGACCGCGTCACTGCGGTATAATCCTCCTTGGATCGAGATTGTCCTGCTCAGGTCACAGCTTTGCGCTGTTTGAACTCAGGTGTGTCCCAAAGCCGGTCACGCATGATCCGGGCGAGAATTTCAACGGCCACATCCACATCGCCTTCGCTGATGTAAAGCGGCGTGAACCCGAACCGCATGATATCCGGCGCGCGGAAATCCCCGATGACCTTATGTGCGATCAGCGCCTGCATGGCGGCGTAGCCATCGGCAAAGTGAAAGCTGACCTGCGATCCGCGCTGCACGGGATCTCGCGGGCTGGCCAGTTCCAGATCGGGACAGGTGGCCTCAACCCCGGCGATAAAGCGTTCGGACAGCGCGATGGAGCGTGCGCGCAGGTCTTGCAGGTCGACTTCGTCCCAAACGTCCAGTGCCGCCTCGAGCGCGGCCATCTGCACAATCGGCGGCGTGCCGACGCGCATCCGGGCTATCCCTGCACCTGCCTTGTAGCCAAGATCAAAGGCAAACGGGCTGTCATGACCCAGCCAGCCTGACAAGGCGGGCAGGGCCGTGTCAGCATGGCGCGGCGCGACATAGATGAAAGCGGGCGCGCCGGGGCCACCGTTGAGGTATTTGTAGGTACAACCGATGGCGAAATCCGCCCCGGACCCGGCGAGATCTACTGGGAATGCGCCTGCGGAATGGGCCAGATCCCAAACCGTGACCACGCCATGCGCGTGCGCCTTTGCGGTGAGGGCCGCCATGTCGTGCTTGCGCCCGGTGCGGTAATCCACCTCGGTGATGAGCGTCACGGCAATCTCGTCGGTGATCGCCGCCTCGACCTCTTCGGGGGCGACAAGGCGCAGTTCGTATTCCGGACCCAGCAGGGAAATCAGCCCCTCGGCCATGTAGAGGTCAGACGGGAAATTGCCGGTGTCCGACAGGATCACCCGGCGCTCCGGGGTGAGCTTGATCGCGGCGGCAAGCGCCTGGAACACCTTGATCGACAACGTGTCACCAACCACCACATGCCCCGGCTCTGTGCCGATCAGACGGCCAATCCTGTCTCCCATGCGTGCGGGCATCTCCATCCAGCCACAGCCGTTCCAGCCGGTGATGAGGTGTTCGCCCCATTCCGCCGTGACGGTCTGCGCCACGCGGGCGGCAGCGGCCTTTGGCAAGGGGCCAAGGGAATTGCCGTCGAGATAGATCATCCCCTCGGGCAGGTGAAACGCGTCACGGGTGGCGGTGAAATCGGTCATGCTCAGAACTTTCAAAGACTGGTGCGCAGGTGCCAGAGATCGGGGAAAAGCTCAACCTCCAGCATGCGTTTGAGATAAGATACGCCGCCCGTGCCCCCGGTGCCGCGTTTCAGGCCGATGACCCGTTCGACGGTGGTGACGTGGTTGAACCGCCAGCGGCGGAAATAATCTTCTAGATCGACCAGCTTTTCTGCCAATTCATACAGATCCCAATAGCGCGCTGGGTCGCGGTAGACCTCGGCCCAGGCCGCTTGCAGGGTGTCGTCGGGTTGGTGCGGTTTGGTTCGATCTCGATGCAACGCAGCCTCGGGTAGGGGCATTGCCTGCGCCAGCCGCTTAAGCGCGCAATCATAGAGCGATGGCTTGCCCAACTCGGCATGCAGGCGGGCTTCGAGGTCTGGCCGGTGGGCATGTGGTTTGATCATTGCGGGGTTGCGGTTGCCCAACAGGAATTCGATCTCGCGGTACTGCGACGATTGAAACCCCGAGCTTTGGCCCAAGGTTTCGCGGAACGTGGTGTAATCGCTGGGTGTCATGGTGCGCAGCACATCCCACGCTGAATTGAGCTGTTCAAAGATGCGCGTCACCCGCGCCAGCAGCTTGAATGCGGGGCGGATGTCATCGGCGGACAAGGTCTCGCGCGCGGCGTGCAGTTCGTGCAGGGCCAGCCGCATCCAAAGTTCGGAGGTCTGGTGCTGGATGATGAACAGCATTTCGTCATGCGCGGTGCTGAGCGGGTGCTGCGCGTCAAGCACGGCATCCAGACCAAGGTAATCGGTGTAGGACATGCGCCGGTCAAACGACATCTGCGCGCCGTCACGGGCCGGATCGTAGGGATCGGTCAAAACTCGCCCCCCGCGATCTGGATCGCCTGGCCGTTCACACTCCCTGAATGGGCACCGCAAAGCCAAAGTGCTGTATCGGCCACTTCTTCGGGTGTGATCAGGCGGCCATGTGGGTTCGCCCCAACCATGACGTTCCTCGCATCAGCCTCGCTCATGCCCGTGCGGGCCATGATGCGGTCGATGTTCTGCGGGACGATTTCGGTGTCCACATACGCAGGACAGATGGCGTTGAAGGTGTAGGGCTTGCCTAGGTAATCCGCAGCCAGCCCCCGGATGAGGCCAATCATCGCATGTTTCGACGCGGTATAGCAGGGCGCGCCCTTCAGGCCCCTGAGCCCGGCGATAGAGCTGATGGCGATCACGCGGCCCCACTCGGTCTCGTGCATCGACTTCAGGCTTTCGCGGATCGTCAGGAATGTGCCGTCAATATTGGTCGCCATCATGTTGCGCCAGAACGCCATATCCATCTTGTGCAGAGCACGTCCCTCGGCGATCCCGGCATTGGGCACACAGATCTGAATTGCACCACGGGATGCGACCGCATGGGCGATCCCGTCCACCACAGACGCTTCGTCCTGCACATCCATCACTAGGGGGTGCAGATCATGCGCTTTGGCCGCCGTATCCAACACCTCGGTCCGGCGTCCGGTGATCGTGACAACCGCGCCTGCGCCGCGCAAAGCCACCGCAATGGCCAGACCAATGCCCGTACCGCCCCCGGTGACCAGCGCATGTTTGCCGCCCAATGTCATGGTGTTCTCCCCGTTCCCGTTTCTGCGACCGTACCGGTCTGGGGCGCGGTGGCAAGGCACACCAGAGGAAAGGGATTGCATTTCTCATTCGATTTCGTGAATGTGTCCGAATTAGGAGGAGACCATTCATGCGCCTGACACTTATCATTGCCGCCAGCGTCTTGGCTGCCGCAGCCCAAGCCAGCGAAGACATTGCCGACAAATATCCGCAATCCGAGCTGTATAACAAACCGGTGGAGGTGATCCCGCATGTGTTCTCGGCCATCGGGGCCACTGCGCCGCCCACCTATGAAAACGCGGGCCATAACAACAACCTGAGCTTTGTTGTGACGGGTGACGGCGTTGTGGTGATCAATGGCGGCGCATCAGCGCGGCTGGCCGCGGCGCTGCACGACGAGATCAAGGCCGTGACCGACCAGCCGGTCAAGTTGGTGATCAATGAAAACGCGCAAGGCCATGCAATGCTGGGCAATTCCTATTGGGCCGCACAGGGCGTGGATATCCTTGCCCATGCCGATGCCATTGCCGTGGTCGAAGCGGATGGCGATTTCATTCTGCAAGGCATGCAAGGCTACAACCGCGACAGGGCCGAAGGCACCGAAGTTGTCGCCGCCAATATCAGCTTTGACGATGAATATGTGATAGAGATGGGCGATGTGACGCTGCATGCATTGCATCTGGGCCCGGCGCATGATCCGGGTGATGTGCAGGTGTGGATTCCGCAATGGGACATCGTCATCGCGGGCGATATCGCCTTTCACGAACGCATGCCGCCGATCTTTGCAGAAACCGACACGGATGCCTGGATCGAGACCTTTGATGGCCCTTTCACCGCGCTCGGGGCGACATATGTAATCCCCGGACACGGCCACCCGACCAACATGGCGCAAGTAACGCGCTATACCTCCGACTACATCAAAGATCTGCGCGCCAAGATCGCTGTGCATATCGAAGAGGGGGGCGATCTGGCGGGTGCCTATTACGTGGACCAGTCGCAATGGGTACATCTGGACACGTTCGAGGAACTGGCGACACGCAACGCGGGCCGGGTGTTTGAAGAGATGGAATGGGAATAGACGCATTGCCCTGATCTTCTTCTTTTTGCCAAATGAGCATTGGAGGCCTTGCCCCCCAAGCGTTCTCGTCAACGGAAACGCGGAGATGCGTCAACGCATCTTCGTTCGCCCCGGATTGACGTTGCATCCTGATCTGACCAGTGTCGCGCAGCACAACGCACAAGGGGCAAATCATGCAGCCGAACATCCTGATTCTGATGGTGGATCAACTCAACGGGACTCTGTTTCCCGATGGTCCGGCCGATTGGCTGCATGCGCCCAACCTCAAGAAACTCGCGGCCCGGTCCACCCGGTTCCAGAACGCCTATACCGCAAGCCCGCTTTGCGCGCCGGGGCGGGCGGCGTTCATGTCGGGGCAGCTTCCGTCGGCCACGGGAGTCTATGACAATGCCGCCGAATTTCCATCCTCCATTCCCACCTACGCACATCACCTGCGCCGCGCGGGCTATTACACTGCGCTGTCGGGCAAGATGCATTTCGTGGGGCCGGATCAGCTTCACGGGTTCGAGGCACGGCTGACCACTGACATCTATCCGGCGGACTTCGGCTGGACCCCTGACTACCGCAAGCCGGGCGAACGGATTGACTGGTGGTATCACAATATGGGCTCGGTCACCGGCGCGGGTGTGGCCGAGATCACCAACCAGCTCGAATATGATGACGAGGTCGCCTATCAGACCAAGCTGGCGCTGTATGAGCGCGCGCGCGGCAAGGACGACCGCCCGTGGTGTATCACGACAAGCTTCACCCATCCGCATGACCCCTATGTGGCGCGGCGCAAATACTGGGATTTATACGAAGACTGTGATCATCTGCTGCCCGAGATCCCGGCAATGTCGTATGACGACCATGACCCGCACGCCAAACGCATCTTTGATGCAAATGACTGGCGCAATTTCGACATTTCAGAAGAAGACATCCGCCGGTCCCGCCGCGCGTATTTTGCCAATATCTCGTATCTTGACGACAAGATTGGCGAGATACTGCAAGTGCTTGAAGACACGCGGCAAGAGGCGATCATTCTCTTTGTCTCGGATCACGGGGATATGCTGGGCGAACGTGGCCTGTGGTTCAAGATGTGCTTCTACGAAGGCTCTGCGCGGGTGCCGCTGATGATCTCAGCGCCGGACATGGCGGTTGGGCTTGTGCGCGACCCGGTCTCAACCATTGATGTCTGCCCGACGCTGTGTGCGCTGGCCGGGGTGAGCATGGACGAGGTCATGCCCTGGACCACGGGAGAATCCTTGGTATCGCTGGGTCAGGGGGCTGAGCGGACCAGCCCGGTGGCGATGGAATATGCCGCCGAGGCGTCGAACGCGCCGCTGGTGTCGCTGCGCTATGGCAAGTGGAAGTACAACCGCTGCTCGCTCGATCCCGATCAACTGTTTGATCTGGAGGTCGATCCCCATGAGCTGACCAATCTGGCAGATCACCCGGACCATCAGGGCACTGTGCAGACTTTGCGCGCCAAGTCCGAGGCCCGCTGGGATTTGGCGCGGTTCGATGCGGATGTGCGGGGCAGTCAGGCGAAACGCTGGGTGGTCTACGAGGCGTTGCGGCAGGGGGGATATTACCCTTGGGATTACCAGCCCTTGCGCGATGCCTCCGAGCGGTTCATGCGCAACCATATGGACCTGAACGTGCTTGAGGGAAACCAACGCTTCCCGCGCGGGGAATAAATTAACTTTTCTTAACGGTTGCCATTTCGTGGCCAGATTTTTTGGCCCATATAAACGGAATGTTAAGAATTGCTTTGGTCACAGCGGCTTTGGTTTTGGGCACGATGGCCCATGCCGGACCAAACGGCACCATCCGCGTCGTGGACGGGGATACCATCAAGGTGGGTGACACAACCGTGCGCCTGCATGCCATTGACGCGCCAGAGGTGGATCAAATGTGTGGCGATGCGCAAAGCCCGGCTTGGCTCTGCGGTGCATGGGTGCGCGACAAAACCCGCGAGATGTTCGAGGGCCGCACTGCCCGTTGCACCTCCACGGATACCGACAGATATGGTCGCGTCGTTGCCAAATGCAGCGCCAATGGGCGCGATATCGGCGAAACGCTGGTCAGCGAGGGTTTGGCCTTTGCCTACCGCGATTACGGGATGGATTACGACTTGGCGGAAAAAGGCGCCGCGGTGACTGCGCGCGGATTGCATGGCACTGGTGTCATGTCTCCGGCAGCGTTCCGGTCGGCGCAACGCGATGCTGCGCAAACCGATCAGAGGCAGGCTGCGCGCAACACTGTGCCTGAGGCGATCAACCCGGCCTGTGTGATCAAGGGAAATATCAGCCGGAATGGCGAAAGCCGCATCTACCATCTGCCGGGGCAGAGACATTACGACGACACGCGTATCTCTGAACACAACGGCGAACGGTGGTTTTGCTCTGAGGCCGAGGCACGCGCTGCGGGATGGAGAAAAGCGCGAAAGTGATGCCGGTTTGATCCGGGTCAATGTGGCGCGGCATCCTGTCTGTCAGGCTCGTCTCAAGATCACATCAGGAGAGGAGTGAACCCATGTCGCACACCCCGCATGAATTGGCCGAGGAATTCCCCGAGCACGTTGAAAAGATGAGCGCGCTCAAACAGTCGGACGCGCATTTTGCCAAGCTGTTTGCCAGCTATCATGACATCAACCGCAGTGTTCACCGCGCTGAAACCAATGTTGAACCCATGGACACATTGGCCGAAACCGACCTGCGCAAACAGCGCGGTGCGTTGAAGGACGAAATCTGGAGCTATCTACAGAAGTGATCAGTCCAGCAGGGCGGTGATCGCATCGGTCACCGTTCGGGACAGGGGTCGCACATTCGATCCGAATGTCGCGGCCACGCTGCCATCCGGGGCAATCAGCACCTTGTTAAAGTTCCACTTTGGCGTGAACCCTACCTCTGCCTCAAGCCATGCGTAGAACGGATGCGCCCCGTCCCCCAAGATCGGGGTGATGGTTGTCATGGGAAAGTCGAGGCCAAAATTCACCTCGCAGAATTCCTGCACGTCTTCGTTTGATGCAAGCTCTTGTCGGAAGTCATTGGACGGGATGGCCAACACCACAAGGCCTTGATCGCGGTAGGTGTCATAAAGTGTCTGTAGCCCGTCATATTGCCGTGTATATCCACAGCGCGAGGCGGTGTTCACCACCAGAACCGGCTGCCCGCGCCATTCGGCCAGATCAATCTCGCCGCCATCCATTGACGCGAAGGTAAAGCCCGACATGGCGGCATTGGCCAACGGCGCCAAGCACACGATCAGAGCAGCAAGTAACACACGCATTTCGGGTCTCCTTGCGAAAGTATCTAGGCGGCACCGCCCAAAGGGAAAGCCTCAGGGTCTGCGAAACACCATGACAAGCCCGCGATCCTGCGCGGCGTTTTCGTAGACATTGCGACAAGTGCCTTGCGCGGATGCAGGCATCGGCCGATATTTCCTGGATCAGAGGCAGGGGGCGTGACATGGTCGGCGGATGGGCCCGAGGCGGTGCGGTGCAAGATCAGATCGACGCGTCGATCAATGACGAGCTTGCACGGCTCAAAGCGCGCAAGACCCCTGTGGGCGTCAGCCTGAGCCATTGCGCAGAATGTGAAGAGCCGATCCCAGAAAAGCGTCGCAATGCGTTGCCCGGTGTAAAGCTGTGCATTGCGTGTCAACAAGAGCGCGACAGCGTGTTTCAGGCGCGCGCAGGGATCAATCGACGCGGGTCCAAGGAGTCGCAGCTGAAATAAAGTGGCTGGTTGCCACCAGCGCAGGGTATCTCGCCTGCGGCTTGGGGCCTTTTTGCAAGGTGTCGCGGGTTTCTGCCGCTCCGATTAACGGCCACCTGGGCACTGGCATATTTTTCAAAAAGAAGAAGCAGGGGGATGGCGCGCACCCTCCTGCTTCTTCTTTTTCCAAATATGCACCCATGACATTGCAGGTTGCGCGACGTTGTTGGATCAGCCCTCCATCGCCTCCAGTTCGTCAATGAAGCCCGAGATCATGCTGAGACCCTTGTCCCAGAACTTGGGATCGCTGGCGTCCAGCCCAAACGGGGCAAGCAGGTCTTTGTGGTGTTTCGATCCACCCGCCTTGAGCATGTCGAAATACTTGTCCTGAAAGCCGTCGGGGTTTTCCTGGTACACCGCATACAGCGCATTCACCAAGCCATCCCCGAAGGCATAGGCATAGACATAGAAGGGCGAATGCACGAAATGCGGGATATAGGCCCAGAAGGTTTCGTACCCGTCCATGAATTCAAACTCTGGCCCAAGCGATTCCGCCTGAACAGACATCCACAATGCGTTGATATCATCGGGGGTGAGTTCACCGCCCCGTCGTGCTTCGTGCAGCTTGCATTCGAAATCGTAAAACGCGATCTGGCGCACGACCGTGTTGATCATGTCTTCGACCTTGCCAGCCAGAAGCACTTTCTTTTCGGCATCGTCCTTGGCGTTGTCCAGCATCCTGCGGAAGGTGAGCATTTCGCCGAAGACGGATGCGGTTTCCGCAAGTGTGAGGGGGGTAGAGGACAGCATCTCGCCCTGTTCGGCGGCAAGCACCTGATGCACGCCGTGGCCCAGTTCGTGTGCCAGGGTCATCACGTCGCGCGGTTTGCCCAGGTAATTGAGCATGACGTAAGGATGCACATCCGTCACCGTGGGGTGGGCGAACGCGCCCGGTGCCTTGCCGGGTTTGACGGCGGCATCGATCCAGCCTTTGGTGAAGAACGGCTTGGCGATCTCGCCCATGCGGGGGTCGAAATCGGTATAGGCGGTCATTACGGTCTGTTCGGCTTCGTCCCAGCCGACAATACGGGTTGCCTCCATGGGCAGGGGGGCGTTGCGATCCCAGACCTGCATGACGTCCAGCCCAAGCCATTTGCGCTTGAGCGCATAGTAGCGGTGGCTCAGCTTGGGGTAGGCGGCGACCACGGCGTTGCGCAGCGCCTCGACCACTTCGGGTTCAACATCATTGCTCAGATGGCGTCCGGTCTGGGCGGTGGGCATGCCACGCCAGCGGTCCATGACCTCTTTTTCCTTGGCTTGGGTGTTGTGCACGCGGGCGAAAATCTTGATGTTTTCGGCAAACACAGCGGCCAGTTCCTTGGCGGCGGCTTCGCGGACAGACCGCTCCTGTTCGGTCAAAAGGTTCAGCACGCCCTCGATGGTGAGCGGGTCGCGATCAACCTCGAATTCCAGCCCGGCAATGGTTTCATCGAACAGCCGTTCCCACGCGTCGCCAACCACCCCCATGTCGTGCAGGAATTTCTCCATCTCGTCCGACAGTTGGTAGGGCTTCATCGCGCGGATGCGGCGGATGGCGGGTTTGTAGCGGGCAAGATCGGCATTCGCATCGAACAGCGCGTCCACAACCGCGTCGTCAATGCGGTTCAGTTCCAGTGTGAAGAAGACCAGCGGCGTAGTGTAATTGGTGATCTTTTCCTGATGGTCGGACAGGAATTTCGCGCGCTTTGCGTCTGTGGTAAGCTGGTAGTAGCGCAAACCCGCATAGGACATGATACGGCCCGCGATGTTTTCGATCTTCTCGTGCCGGTGAATTGCCGTTAGGAAGTCTTGTGCGCTTAGGTCTGCCAGTTTGCCTTCGAAATCCGTGGCAAAGCTGCGGCAGGCGTCTTCCAGCCAATCCAGATCGCGCTTGAGCTCTGCCGCGTCATCGGACGGATAGAGGTCGGTCAGGTCCCATTCCGGCAGGTCGCCATAGCTTTTGCCACCGCTCAGGGCATTGGCGTCATAGGTCGGGGAAGGCGTGCGCAGCATCGGGTGTCTCCTGTTCCGTGTTGCCTTGGAACCTGTGCCGTGTCGGCGAAAGGTTCAAGGGGCAAAGCCGTAGAGGCGTGCGGGATTGTCGGTAAAGAGCTTCTGACGGGTCTGTGTGTCCGGGATTGCGTCAAGCAGGTTATTGAGCTGTTGGCCGGCATCGGGCATCCCTACGCCGTTCAGCATGAGATGGGGCCAGTCGCTGCCCCAGAGAATGCGGTCAGGATTGGCTTTGGCGAGGCGCTGGATAAGCGCGTGTGGCTCTGGACTGTGGCGGTATGTGGCGCTCAGCTTGGTCCATGCGTGGCCCTCGGAAAGCAGGCGTTCCAGCGCCTTTTGACCGTCGGTTACACCCAGAGCAGGGTCCGGCCAGGCGCAATGGTCAAAGACGATGTCCACCGGCAACTCGCGTACCTGAGGGGCGAGGGTCTCAAGGTGCAGGTGAGAATGGGCCAGCATTTCGACATGCATCCCGTGATCTGCCAAGATCGGCGCAAGGCGCTTCATGCCGTCCCAGCTTAGCAAACCGCCATGGACATAGTTCAGGCGCACCGCTTTGCAGTTCTGTTCGGCCAGCGCGCGGATCCCGGCCCTGGTTGCGTCGTCCGAGATCAGGCAGACCGCGCGAAACTGTTCGCCCATTTGGCGGGTCGCCTCAAGGGTGATGGTGTTGTCGCCGCCATAGAGGATGGAGTGCACGATAACCCCCCGTGTGCAGCCCAAAGCCGCCAGATGCGTGCGATAACGGCCCAGCCAAGCGTCCAGCGTGCCTGCAGGCGGGGTTTCCACGCGGCCGTCCCATAGGGCAAAGTCATCCCCGATAAGGTGCACATGGGCGTCGCAAGCGGCGTTGGGCAAACAGGCGCTGGGCGGGGTGACCGTACTGGGTGGTGCGTCTGCGGTGGGTTTATCCATAAGTCTTTAGCAATTCCTTAAGATCATCGAGGGTATTTGCCTCTTGCAGCGGTTTGTCCTGCCGCCATCGTGCCATGCGCGGGAACCGCAAGGCGATGCCGGACTTATGACGAGGAGACGCGTGGATGCCTTCGAATGCGATTTCAAAGACATGGTGCGGTGTGACCTGCCGCACCGGGCCAAATCGCTGTTGCGTGTTCTTGCGGACCCATGCCGTGATCTTGCGGAATTCGTTGTCGGTGAGGCCGGAATAGGCTTTTGTAAAGGGGACCAGATCGTTGCCATTCCAGACGGCAAAGGTGAAGTCGGTAAACAGGTTGGCGCGGCGGCCATGGCCTTGCTGGGCATAAATCATCACGGCGTCCACCGTCAGGGGATCAAGCTTCCATTTCCACCAATCGCCTTTCTTGCGGCCCGACAGGTAAGGGCTGTCTTTGCGTTTGAGCATAAGCCCTTCGGCACGGGCCTCGCGGGCGCGGGCGCGGGTCTGTGCCAGCGTATCCCACGTGTCGAACGGCAAGGGCGGGGCGGCTTTGACCGGTGCGTCGTCGGGGAGGGTTTGCAGCAGCGTGTCCATGCGGGCACGGCGGGTGCTCAAGGGCAGATCGCGCAGATCCTCACCGTTTTGTTCCAGCAGATCATAAGCCAAAAGGATCACTGGCGCCTCTGCCAAAAGCTTTTTCGGCACTGTCTTGCGCCCGATGCGGGCTTGCAATGTGTTGAACGAATGCGGCTGCACACCGTCCCACGCGACGATCTCTCCATCGAGAACTGTACCATCTGGTAAAATATCCGACAGGCGCGCAAATTCTGGGAACCGGTCGGTCATCAGCTCTTCACCGCGCGACCAGACATGGTGGGTGTCGCCCCGCAGAATGACCTGACCGCGGATTCCATCCCATTTCCATTCGGCTTGCCAGTCCGCAGGCGACCCTAGATCGCTTGGTGCGCTATCAAGTTGATACGCCAGGTAGAATGGGTAGGGACGGCTGTCGTCAGCGGTGGCATCTTCGGCTACGATCAGCGCGTGGTAGGTGGTGGTTTCCGGCGTCCAGCCCCCCATCAGACGGTGCGCGAGGCTCGGTTCAGCCTGCCCCGTGGCCTGGGCCAGAGCGCGGGTCATGAGCTTTTGGCTGACGCCAATCCGAAAACCGCCAGTGATCAGCTTGTTGAACAGAAACCGCTCTGTTGGATCAAGCTGATCCCAAGCGTCAAGGATGCGTGCCTTGCGCGTGTCGATATCAAGCGCAGAAAGTGATTTTAGCTCGTTGATCCAGTGGGTTAGGGGAAGGTCGCTTTGGCGGCTGGGCAGAGGCAGGGTCAAGGCGATGGTTTCGGCCAGATCACCAACGATTGGGTAGCTTTCCTCTAGCAGCCAAAGCGGGATGCCACCCACCTCGGCGGCCCATGCGCGCAGCTGCGGTGTGGTAACTGCGCGCTTGGGGCGACGGCCGGAAAACAGCGCGATGGTCCAGAGCTTGTCATCGTCCGAAGCTGTCTGAAAGAACGCGGCCAACGCCTTGGTTTTGAGGCTTGTTTTGGTGGTCTGGTCGAGGGTGATGAAGAGCGCGGCAAAGTCTTTCATGCAGCGTCTGCCGCGTCATCACCGCTGCCAAATTCGGTTGGAACAACCTGTGCATTATAGCCTTCACTGTTCAACCATCGCGCAAATATATCCGTGTAACCATGTGTTGTGTATATATTTTCCGCCGATGTTTGTTTTATGGCATCAATCAATCCGTCCCAATCGGCATGGTCTGAAATGACAAATCCCCTGTCGGCCGCACGACGGCGGCGCACGCCGCGCAAGCGCATCCACCCCGAAGCAAATGCGGTGGATGCCGGGCCAAACTGGCGGGTCCAGTTGGACCCAAGCGCGGCAGGCGGTGCAATGATCAACGCGCCGGGGTGGTCTTTGGCGTTCAAGCCGGGCGTGACCGCTATGGTGTCGGGCAAGGCATAGCCCTGCGCGCGTAAGACCGCGTTGGTGTTTTCCACCGCGCTATGAGTGAGAATCGGGCCGACACTGGGATCGACCATCGACAAGAGGCGTTGCGCCTTGCCCAGCGAATACGCCCCCAAGATCGTTGCCTTACCATCGGCTGCATTGCGCGCCCACCAGGTGTTGAGGTCTTGGGCCACTGAAGTTTGATCGTCCCATTTGAAAACCGGCAGGCCGAATGTGCATTCAGTGATGAAGCTATGGCATCTAACAGGTTCAAAAGCTTCGCAAAACCCATCTGGAACAACTTTGTAATCTCCAGACGCAACCCAGACTTCGCCCGCCACTTCGACACGGATTTGCGCGGAGCCCGGCAGGTGGCCAGCGGGGTGAAATGACACGAAAGCATCGCCAATTTTACGAACTTCCCCGAATTTAACGGTTTCTACAGAAATTGGCCCCAACCTGTGTTGCATAACCGGCGCGCAGGCATCGGTGCACAGATACCGTTTGTGACCCGGGCGGGCGTGATCGGCGTGACCGTGGGTGATGAGGGCACGATCCACGGGGCGCCATGGGTCGATGTAGAAATCGCCGGCGAGGCAATATATGCCGCGGTCGGTAAATGTGAGAACTTGGTTGGCCATGCGCCTAAGTATAGGAGACAAATCACACATCTCCAGTGGGGACGAAGGGTTGCCATGGCGCGCGCACGGCGTAGGGTGGCCTGATCAAGACCATCAGGAGACCCTTCATGCAGATCGCCGGATTTCGTCAACGCCTTTTGTCGCGTGTGCCATTGGCGGGCACCTTTCTGAAAACCCCGGCGTATCAGGTGATCGAGGTGCTTGCGCAGTCAGAGCTGGATTTCGTCTGTCTGGATGCGGAACACGCACCTTTTGACCGCAGTGCGATTGATGCGTGCTGTGCGATGGGTCGGGCCTTGGATTTCCCTGTGCTGGTCCGCGTTGGAGACAGTTCGGCGCGCGGAATCCTGCAAGCGCTGGATTGTGGGGCAGTTGGCGTGGTTGTTCCACATGTGGACAGTGCGGCCAAAGCGGCGGATGTGGCACGGGCCGCGCGGTTCGGGCGCGGCGGGCGTGGGTATGCCGGGTCTTCGCGGTGGGCGGGCTACGCAACGCAGTCGATGCCAGATTTGCTTCGGAAGTCGGCAGAGGAGACGGTTGTCATGGCGCAGATCGAAGAACCCGAAGGGGTTGCGGCAAGTGGTGCGATCGCCGCCACGGAGGGGATCGATGCGCTGTTTCTAGGACCTGCGGATTTGTCAGTGGGCTACGGGCATGACCATCAAGGGTCAGAGGATTTGATGGTGGCCATGGCGCAGGTGGGCAAGGCGGCAGAGGCGGCGGGCAAAGCCTATGTAACTTGGGTGTCCAATGCGCAAAAGGCGCAGGACTGGTCGCAGTACGGAATGAGCTGTTTTTTCATATCTTCGGAACATGCTTGGATGCGGGCCGGTGCCACCGCAGAGGCGCGCGGTGTGCACGAGATCGGCAAGGCTTAGGTCAGGTGGGCTAGGTTTTGAAGCTTGAAAACAGTGACACGGCAGAGCCGGTGACCTGACGCCGGATATTGCCACCTTCCATCAGCACTTCGTGTTCGGCACCGTCGACCAGAAGCAGCTTTCCTCCGGGCCATTTTGTCATGCGGTCGCGGATGGCGTCGGTGTCGACGATCCGTTCGTTGGAGCCGACAAAACACAGGGTCGGAAGCGCAGGCGAGGGCATCGCGGCAAGTGCTGCACATTCCGTCAAAGCGGTGGACAACCACGCGTAAGACGGCCCGCCAAGGCCGAATTTCGGCTCTGCCTCGACATGGCGGCGCAGGTCTTCGTAAAGGGCCGGATCGGTGGTCAGCAGGTTGTTCTCGAACGGTTCGGACGCGGGGTAGCTTTGGATCGACGTGGTGAGCGACAGGCGGTGGCCTTGCCCCAGCGCGATGGCCAGACGTGGCAACGCCCACGCCACGGGGCGCAAGTAGGGGGCCATCTTGACGCCCCACATTGGGCCGGTGAACACAGCCGATTTCATGTCCGACCCGGTCATCAGCGCGCGCAACCCGATACAACCGCCCATCGAATGCGCCACCATGTGCCACGGTTTGGGCAAGCCGTGATCGCGGGCAAAGCTGCGCACCGCGTCCCAATCCTTTTGAAAATCCAGAAACCGGTCAACGTGACCCACCATTGGATTTGGAGCGAGCCGGTCCGCCAGTCCCTGACCGCGCCAATCGACGGTCAGGGTGTGAAACCCGGCACGCACAAAATCCTTGGCGGTGCGGCCATATTTTTCGGTGTATTCGGTGCGGCCGGGCAAGATGAACACTGTGCCCTTGGCCTCTGGTGCGGCGGCGTGACCTACCCGAAGGCGCACCCCATCCGAGCTGCGCAGCCAATAGGCCTGAGTGTCCGGGCCTGATGCCAGATCGTGGCGATAGGGTGCGGGTTCGGCCATCAAGCGAGCGTGGCAGCCAGTTTCATTGCCATGCCCATGTCGCCGTCAATGGTCAGGCGGCCCGACATGAAGGCAGATGTGGGGTTGAGCGACCCGTCGAAAATCTCGCGCAGGGTGTCGGCATCGGCAGTGAAGGTCACGTCTGCGTCCGCGTCCCCGGCGCGCGCGCCATCGCTGTCCACAACAAGGCTGCCTTCGCCTTCGATGTTGAATTGCGCGGTGCCGTCGATTCCGCTGCCACCCAGTTTTTCGTTCATAGCGGCGACCGCCTGTGCCACAACATCGCTCATTATATCGTCTCCTTGTGATCGTATCAGGGTCTGAAAGGCTGGCATTTGCCGAACCTCGCGCTAAACTCCACCGTGGTTATGAGGTTCACAATGCGCAAATACAAATCTGCCGTTGCGGCATTTATTCTGGCATCCGGGGTGGCCGTTGGCCCTGTTTTGGCACAGGACGAACCGGCACGCGACCTGATGCAAGACCTTGCACAGGCCGAAGATGCCCGCGCCGCTGATCGGCTTGAGCGGCAGGTGCGGCAGGAATGGTCGAAATCGGGGTCAGCCACGTTGGATCTGTTGCTCAAGCGTGGGCAGGATGCGTTGGATGTCGACAATGTAGCGGCCGCGTTAGAGCATTTAACCGCGCTTACGGATCACGCACCCGATTTTGCCGAAGGCTGGCACGCGCTGGCACTGGCCTATTTCCGGGCTGAAATGGTTGGGCCTGCGGTGGATGCGCTGGAACGGACGCTTGCGCTCAACCCCGACCATTTCGGGGCGATGCGCGGCTTGGGTGCGATATTCGAACAGGTGGACAAGCCGCACCTTGCGTATGATGCCTATTCGCGGGTACTCAGCCTGCGACCGCACGATTCCGATGTGATTGACGCGTTGGAGCGGTTAGACCTTCAAGTGAACGGGCAGACGCTCTGACATCTTGACGACCCAGCAGGACGGCAAAGGACGCCAACATGGCCGGACATGCGCGGGTTGCGGCCATCCTTGGCCCGACCAACACAGGCAAAACCCATTACGCGATTGATCGGATGCTGGGCTATCGCACCGGCATGATTGGTTTGCCGCTGCGCCTTTTGGCGCGCGAGGTTTATGACAAGATCGTCGCGGCGCGGGGGCCGTCCGTTGTGGCCTTGGTCACGGGCGAGGAACGTATTATGCCGCCGCGCGCGCAATATTGGGTGTGCACGGTAGAGGCGATGCCCGAGGGGATGGGCTGTGATTTTGTCGGGATCGACGAAATCCAGCTATGTGCCGACCCCGAGCGGGGGCATGTGTTCACTGATCGCTTGCTGCGGATGCGCGGGTTGCATGAGACGCTGTTCATGGGCTCTGACACGATGCGCGGGCCGATCTCGGAACTGGTCGAGGGCGTTGAATTTGTGCGCCGCGAACGGATGAGCCAGCTGACGTATACCGGATCCAAAAAGATCAGCAGGTTGCAGCCGCGCACGGCGATTGTCGGCTTCTCGGTTGAAAACGTCTATGCGATTGCCGAGCTGTTGCGCCGTCAAAAGGGGGGCGCGGCTGTGGTGATGGGTGCGTTGTCGCCCCGGACCCGCAACGCGCAGGTGGACCTGTATCAGAATGGCGAGGTGGATTACCTCGTGGCGACTGATGCCATCGGGATGGGGCTGAACCTTGATATCAACCATGTCGCGTTTTCGTCGCTGACCAAATTTGACGGTCGCCGGATGCGCCCCCTGATGCCCAATGAATTGGCGCAGATCGCCGGACGGGCCGGGCGCGGGATGGCGAATGGCACGTTTGGCGTGACCGGCGAGGCGGGGCAACTGACCGAAGACGTGGCCGAGGCGATCACCAATCACCGGTTCACTCCGTTGAAAAAACTCAACTGGCGCAGTGCCGATTTGCGGTTTGGCACCCTGGAGACGCTGATTGCGTCGCTTGAGGTGAGCCCAAATGACGACCGTCTGGTCAAGGCCCGTGAGGCGGACGACCTTCAGGCGCTCAAGGCGTTAAGCGCTGTGGCCGAGGTGCAGGCGCGCGCGTCGAGCCCGCAATCGGTACAATTGTTGTGGGATGTTTGCCGTATCCCTGATTTTCGCGGTATCAGCCACGCCGAACATGCGGGGTTGTTAGAGGTTATTTTCGGGCATTTGCACCAGCGCGGCGCGATCCCGGATGATTTTCTGGCACGGCAGGTCAATCGGATCGACCGGACAGATGGCGACATTGACACGCTGTCGAAACGATTGGCGTATATCCGCACATGGACCTATGTGGCGCAACGCAAAGCGTGGGTGCATGACGAAAGCCATTGGCGCGAGCAAACGCGCGCTGTAGAAGACCGACTGTCAGATGCGTTGCACGAACGCCTGACCCAGAGATTTGTTGACCGGCGCACATCAGTGCTCTTGCGGCGGTTGAAGCAGAAGGAGGCCCTTTTGGCCGAAGTGAATGACAAGGGTGAAGTCACCGTCGAAGGCGAATTCGTCGGCAGGCTTGAAGGGTTCCGGTTCCGCCAGGACAAGGATGCAACCGGGCAAGAGGCCAAGACGCTGAAGACAGCGTCGCTTCAGGCGTTGGCCCCACATTTCCATCTTCGGGCGGACCGCTTTTATAACGCGCCCGATACCGAGATGGATTACACCGAACAGGGTGGCCTCATGTGGGGCGATCAGGCGGTGGGCAAGCTGACCGCTGGCGATGATCCGCTCAAGCCGCGCATTGTGGCGTTTGTCGATGAAGAGGCTGGACCGGATGTGGCGCAAAAGGTGCAGCGCCGCTTGCAGCACTTTATTGATCGCAAGATCGCGGCGCTTTTCGAGCCGCTTCTCAACCTCCAGAATGACGAGACATTGAATGGCCTGGCACGGGGCTTTGCCTTCCGCATGGTCGAGTCGATGGGAATTCTGCCGCGCGCTGATGTGGCCGATGACGTCAAGGCGCTCGATCAGGACGCACGTGGGGTGCTGCGCAAGCATGGCATCCGCTTTGGTCAGTTCACCGTGTTCATGCCGCTGCTGCTCAAGCCTGCGCCGACACGTCTGCGCCTTGTCTTGTGGAGCCTTGCGAAGAACCTCGATATTTTCCCCGAGGCGCCGCCTCCGGGACTGGTGACTGTTCCGAATGTCGCAGATACCCCGGCAGAGCATCATACCGTTTCGGGCTACCGTGCTGCGGGCGACCGGGCGATCCGCATCGACATGCTGGAACGCTTGGCCGATCTTCTGCGCGGTCAGGACAGCCGGGGCGGGTTTGAGGCCAATCCCGATATGCTGTCGATTACGGGTCTCACACTGGAGCAATTCGCCGATCTGATGGGCGGGCTTGGGTACAAGGCTGAAAAGGGCGAACGCGCCAAAGTGCGCGCGGTCGATGTGGCCGTGGCCGAGGTCACTGACGCCGCTGCGCCGGATCAAGATGCAGCGGCACCTGTCGAAGATGCGCCGGTCGCGGATGCAGGTCAGGCGACTGAGCAAGCCGCAGACGCGCCTGCACCCGTTGACGCGGTGGCCGAAGTGGCAAGCGCGCCTGCGGTGCCGTCTGTAGCTGAGACCGAAGTTGCACCCGGTGGTACACCTGATGCCGCGTTGGCCGAGCCAGAGGTTGAGGTGTTCTACACCTTTACTTGGCGTGGCAACCGCCCGGACCGCCAACCGCGCCGCGACGCAACTAAGGGTCGGCGCGACGGGGCCGGGGCCAAGCCGCAGGGCGACCGCCCGCGTGGTGGCAAAGGCAAGCCCAAGGGCAAAGGCCAGCCGCGCGATGCCGGGGCCAAATCGTTCCAAGCGCGCCCGCCCAAGAAGGAAAAGCAGATCGACCCGGACAATCCTTTCGCAGCGGCCCTCATGGGGCTGAAAAACAAGGACTGACTTGGCCGAGCCGGGGCAAAAACTGCGCATCGACAAGTGGCTATGGCATGCGCGTTTCTTCAAGACGCGCAGCCTTGCCGCCAAGATCGTGTCGGGGGGTAAGCTGCGTGTGAACGGCCAGCCGATTTCCAAACCGGCCTATTCGGTCGCGGCGGGGGATGTGTTGACCTTTCCGCAAGGCGATGCTGTTCGAGTGATCCGTGTGCTTGCCATGGGGGACCGGCGCGGTCCGGCCCCTGAGGCGCGGTTGCTTTATGATGATCTGGAGCCACCACAGCCTAAAGACCCCCAACCACAAGTTCCGCGATTTGAGGGCAAAGGGCGTCCGACAAAGAAAGATCGTCGCGCTTTGCAACAAACCCGGACTGACCTTCTTGAATGATTTTTGCGAGTGGCTTAGCTAGCTTGCGAACGATCGATGGACTGACCCATGACCTATATTGTCAACGATGCCTGCATCTCCTGCAAATTCACCGATTGCGTGGAGGTATGTCCTGTCGACTGCTTCTATGAGGGTGAAAACATGTTGGTGATTCATCCCGATGAATGCATTGATTGTGGTGTCTGTGAACCGGAATGCCCGGCGGATGCGATTCGTCCGGACACAGAGCCGGACATGGATAAATGGGTCGAGTTCAACCGTAAGTATGCCGAGAAATGGCCGGTGATCATCACCAAGAAAGACCCGCTCCCCAATGCAGAAGAGCGGGATGGCGAAAGCGGCAAACTTGAGAAGTACTTCTCTGAGGCGCCCGGCGAAGGCGGGTGATGATTCGTCCTACCAGCCGTTCAGCCGGCAGGTGTGCGGCGTAGCACGTTGTTTGAATTACGTTTTTCGCATCTGGACGGGGCGCTACCAGTGACCTGTTTTTTGTGTTATACTATCCACGTAAATGACACCTGTGGGACACACGCCTTAGGGCGTATGGCATATAAGCTGACATAAGCTTGTTCTGATACTCTGAATGAAACGACCGGAAGCGCTGCCTCCGTTCGCTATTTTCGTCTGTGTCGCATGGGTGCACGCCAAGGAAGGTTCTGAATGACCAAGTCGAAAAAATCCGAATTCCGTCCGAATGATTTTGTTGTGTATCCCGCACATGGTGTGGGTCAGATCGTGTCGATCGAAGAACAAGAGATCGCAGGCATCACGCTTGAGCTGTTCGTGATCTCGTTCGAGAAAGACAAGATGACCCTGCGCGTGCCGACACATAAAGCCACGGAAATCGGAATGCGGTCGCTAAGCTCGCCCGATGTGGTGAGCCAGGCAATGAAGACGCTCAAGGGCAAAGCCAAGGTCAAGCGGGCCATGTGGTCGCGCCGGGCGCAGGAATACGAGCAGAAGATCAATTCCGGTGATCTGATCGCAATTGCAGAAGTTGTCCGCGACTTGCACCGTGCCGACGATCAGCGCGAGCAGAGCTATTCCGAGCGGCAGCTTTACGAGGCTGCGCTGGAACGTCTGACACGCGAAGTGGCGGCCACATCCGGTGGGGACGAGCTTGCTGCGTCAAAGCAGGTTGGCGATGTTCTGATGTCGCGCGCCCCAGCGGCTGCGTAAGTCTGCACAGTTTTAGATCGAAAAGCGGTCCCATTTGGGGCCGCTTTTTTTATGCCGCGTCGTTGTTGGCATTTTCCAACGCGGTCAGCAAGGACGCTTCGAGTTCTTTCTCAAGCTCTTTGGCGCGCGCGATATAGGCTTCGTTCTGGGCCGACGGGATGTTGGGATCCCAAAGATCGGCGAGTTCACGCACGGTGTAGCGGTCGTGATGATAGAACAGCTTTTCCGCCTCATTGGCCTCGTATTCTGTCAGACCGATGTTTTCGAGAACGTAACGTCCTGCGCGCAGTGAGCTGTCGAACAATTCGCGCACGATGTCATTGGCCCCGGCCTGATACAGGCGATAGGTGTGGGTGCGGTCGCGCGATCTGGCGACGATGTGGATGTCCGGGCGCAGCCTGCGGGCATAGGTGATCAGCCGTTCCGCTGCCACCGGATCATCCAGCGCCACCATCAGCACCCGCGCGGTATCAATGCCTGCTGCATGGAGCAGGTCCGGGCGCAGCGGGTCGCCAAAGAACCCCTGATACCCGAACCGTCGCATCAGTTGGATGGTTTGCAGATTGTTGTCGATGACCACTGTTTTGACGCCAACGGATTGCACAAGGCGGTTGACGATCTGGCCGAACCGCCCGATCCCGGCGATGATCACGGTGCCTTGCTGGTTGATCTCGTCATGTTCAAGAACGTCGTCGCTGTCCTTGAGGCGCTTGGACAGGACTTCGTAAAGAATGAATGCCAGCGGTGTGATCAGCATCGACAGCGCCACAATCAACAGCAGCCGGTCCGCCACATCCGACGGCAGGATGGATTGCTGGAGCGAAAACGAGATCAGGACAAAGCCGAACTCACCGGCTTGCGCAAGGCCAAGGGTGAACAACCACTGATCCCGCCCGCGCAGTTTGAACGCACGGCCCAGCCCGAACAGGATCACCCATTTCAGGAACATCACGCCAAGGGCGAGACCAAGGATTGTGGCGGGTTCGGAAAACAGCAGGCCAAAATCAATGCCCGCGCCAACAGTGATGAAGAACAGGCCAAGCAACAGGCCCTTGAACGGCTCAATATCGGATTCAAGTTCATGGCGGAATTCGCTGTTGGCCAGAACGACCCCGGCCAGAAACGTGCCAAGGGCAGGGGACAGGCCAACTGCCGTCATTAAAAAGGCAATGCCGATCACGATCAGCAGCGCGAGCGCGGTGTACATCTCGCGTAGGCGAGCCGCGTGGATATAGCGGAACAGGGGCCGTGCACCATAGACACCGCCCAAGATGATCAGCGCGACGGCGCCTAGCGTCACAAGGGTCACGCCCCAGCCGGGCAAACCTTCGATCAAGGACATCGAGTGACCATGCGCGCCGTCACTATGGTCGAGCACATCTCGGGAGATCGAGCCATCCGCGCTTAGCATCGGAAGCGATGGCACCGCCAGCAAGGGCAGGATGATCAGCATCGGGATCACCGCGATGTCCTGCGTCAGCAAAACCGAAAAGGTCGACCGCCCACCGCTGGTTTGCATCAGCCCCTTTTCGCTTAGCGTTTGAAGCACAATTGCGGTGGAGGACAGGGCAAAGATCATCCCTATGGCCAAAGCTGTCTGCCACACAAAGCCAAGGTAGATGGCGGCGGTCATGACGGCCAGCATGGTGATCAAGACCTGCAACCCGCCCAAACCGATCAACCGGTGGCGCATGTCCCAAAGCGTGCGGGGTTCAAGCTCTAGTCCGATGAGGAACAGCATCATCACCACGCCAAATTCCGCGAAATGCTGCAAATCCGTGGTGTCGGCAACCAGCCCAAACACCGGACCAATGGCAACACCTGCCAACAGGTATCCCAGGACCGAGCCAAGGCCCAAGCGTGCGGCAATTGGCACGGCTATCACAGCGGCCAACAGGAAGACCGATGCCAGAAAAAGAAATTCGCCCATTCAGATCACGCCTTTCAAGCTGCCCCCAGCATGCAAGCCGTCTTGGGGCAATTGCAACTGCGTGGCCCAATGTTTGCAAAGTTATGTGGCACAGCGGTGATTGCTGCTGAAAGCGCTGGCGCAGATCAGACAGATCAGCCGTCTGGCATATCCAGAACCACGTTCCGGCCATTCTTGGAATAGCGCAGTTCGCTTTCGCCGATCACGGCAACTCGGCCGCCATCAAGACGATCGCCAACCTGCACCTTTTGGTATCGGCCATTCGACAAACGCACCAATGCGCGACGGCTGGACGGTTTTCCGTAGACGCCGATCAGGTTGATCCGGCGCAGGTTAATTGCGTTCGACACGGTTGCCTGCCGTGCCACATTCGCCGTCGACGGGATGCGCGGCTGTACTGTGCGCGGGGCGACGGCTGCGACTTGTGTGACTTCGGGTTGTTGCTGTTCGGTGTCGCGGGCCTGTTCCACAACCCGCGCAAAATTGCGCGGGCGGGTTACTGGGGCCGCGGATTGGGCCACGGCAAATTCCGTTGCCGCCGGTTGCGCGACTTCTTCTTCCGCCTTGAGCGTATCAGGGCGTGCGGCAGGGCGAAGTGCGGCCAGTTCGGCCAAGGTGCGCCCGGCAAGCTGGGCGCGTTCATTGCCTTCGATCAGGTCATTCGGGCGCAATCGTGGGCGGAAGGCCTGCAACGCCGGGGACACTTCGGTCGCGGTTTCACCTGTCGGCTCTTCAATGTCGGGTTGTGTCGGGGCTGGTCGTGCGGGGGGCACAACGGGCGGCAGGCCTGAAAACACGCGCACACCCTCTGGGTTCAGCGTGCCTTCGGGTGTTGCAACCACCAATCCGCGATCATCAAGTGTAAACCGGACGCCTGGGGCCGAGGGATTGGGTTGTGACAGGTATGTCTGATCATTGCGCAGGGTTTCAACGCTCGGAAGGGCGACCGCGTCAAACTGCTGAATGCGGCCGTCGATGGACGCGACATAAAGGTTATCCAACGTTGTCAGCGTCGGGGTCGCAGGCGCGTCGGGCGACCGCTGCCAGATACCAGTGGCCGCATAGCGCGCATCGGCCTCTTCGGGTGTCAGCGCGGCAGGCGGGGGGATGATGTCAGACAGTCCGGTGTCAGCGCTGTCGGCAGCGTCGCCAACATCAAGCGCTGCAAACCGGGCGTTTTCGTCTTCGTCTCGCGGGGCGGTGACCGATCCATCCAGCGGCAAAAGCTCTACGTCCGGCAGGCGCGCAATCGACGGCGTGTCATCATCACGGTCGAAAAACCGCGAAACGCCCTCGTCCAGAAACACGCTGGCCCATGCGGCGACTGCCAAAAGAAAGATCAGCAATGCGCTTGTCAGCATCAGGCCAAGAAAGCGCGGCTTGCCGCCGATCTGGGGGTCTGTCCGCGCGCCAAAAACAGTCATCCGGGCCTGTTCGTCCTGAACCGGGGCAGGATTGCTGGCTGTGTCGTCTGGTTTGCGTCCCGTCCGCAGCGCGGCAATGCGGGCAACGGCCGCGCGCGCCGGTTCTGGGTCGTGTGGCGGCTTGGCGCCTGTCGTGGGGGCCTGCGCAACAGGTGACGGGGTTGACGGCTCTGAGCGAGGTTCGGATTTGCGGCGGCTGAAAAAGCTGAAGCCTTTGCGCTCAACCGGACTTTCTGCGGGATCATCCTGAAGGATGGGCGCGGTCACGTCGCTGTCACGGGTCGATTTGCGCGCGCCCCCAATCTTGAAGCGTGGCAAGCCCGCAGCTTCGGGTTGTGAGGCGTCTATCTTTGGGGCGGGGGTCGCCGGGGGGGTGCCATCATCGTCCCGCGAAGCGCGGATCGAGGCAAAGGACGGGGTTGCAGGCGGCTCGGCAGGGATCACAGACGGCGCTGGGATGACCGGTTCCGCCGGGATGTTTGCGACAGGGCTCAAGGGCAGCGCGGCGTCGGGATCGGCGGCTCCGGGCGCGAGGGCGGACACCTCGTCCGTCTGCTCTGTGTCGGCAGCACTATCTGCGACTGCCGGTGTATCGGGCAGCACAGCATCCGCTGTATCAGGGGTCGCTTCAGCGACAACTGGCTCAGCAGCATCCGGCTCAGGGTCAGCAAGCAAGTCTGGCTGAAAGGGATCATCCAGCACAACCGGCGCAGGCGGCGGGGCCGCAACGATGACAATCGTCTGTGTGTCCCGCACGGGGAACGTGCCCATCCAACTGGCTGCGCGACCAAAGAACACTTCGCCTGCAAACTGTCCGTCCGGTGCAATCGCAACAAAGGACACAGGGTCAAAGTGATGGCTCTTGGCAAACGCCTCGGCCTCGTCCAGCGTTTCGTTGGCCACCGCCGCAACATAGACGGACCCGTTGTTGTGCGACCAATCAAAACTCAGGTCATCGACCGGGTAGGGCGTGGCCCCGTCCAGCGCAAGACGGATATCGTGTTGCAGGCCATCGCCGGTTTGCCCGGTGTCCGGAAAAGACAGGTATTTGATCTGCTCGTTGGGGATCACCAGTTTGACCTGCCCCCCATCGGTGGAAAGGGTGTCGGCCTCGGATCGCAGATCGGCCAACGCCCCTCTGAGGTCCGTGGCGTCAAGCGATACATCGCCCACACGGGCCCAGCCGTTGGGAACCCGGCGCAGCAGCGCGATACCGTCGAAGGAAAGAGTCAGGGCAAAGTCTGGCGTCATGTTTGTAATTTAGCAGCCATTTGCGTCGGATGGGAGTCACTTAGACACGTCATGAACCCGACTTAGCAAACTTTCGCGCGGGGAAAAATCTGGACTTGTAAGCAACACGGTAGATCGTGATTGTCTGAGGCTGTGATAGGCATGATTTGAGGGTCCGATGTTCAAAATATCAAGTTTTCTTGCTGCTGTTGCCCTTGTCGCCAGTGTGTTGCCAGTTTTGGCCGAGACGAAAGGCCAGATCACTGTCACCGGCGAAGGCCGCGTTTTTGCGGTGCCGGACATGGCCGTGATCACGATGGGCGCGTCCGCCGAGGCCGAGACGGCGAAGGGGGCAATGGATCAGACCTCGGATATCACGGCAGCGATTCTCGACCGGCTGACGGATGCACAGGTCGACCTGCGAGACATTCAGACCTCGGACCTGTCGTTGTCACCGCTTTGGTCAAACCGGGCGTCATCGGATAGCCGCCCGCAGATCGACGGATATCAGGCATCCAATCGCGTCACCGTTCGGGTGCGCGATCTGGATGCGCTTGGCGATATCCTTGATGCGGTTCTGAGCGACGGTGCAAACCAGCTTGGTGGTCTTCAGTTCACGGTGTCGGACCCGGCGCCGTTGTTGAATGACGCCCGTGTCCGCGCTGTGGCCGATGCACGGGCGCGCGCCGCTTTGCTGGCGGATGCTGCGGGCGTTGATCTTGGGGCCTTGATCAGCCTGAGCGAAGGCGGTGCACATGCCCCGCAGCCCATGATGATGAGCATGGCACGGGCTTCTGATGAAGGTATTCCGACGGCGCAGGGGGAAACCGAACTGCGTGCCGAGGTAACACTTGTCTACGAGATCATATCGCGGTGATCTCTGCCCTAGGCGTCTGACGGAACTCTGCCTATATTGGACCAAAACACCAAGAGCAGAGCGCCAAAGGAATTTTATGGCCCGACGACCGGCAAACCCGAAAACCGTCAACGTCTTGATCGTTGGGCAAATGGGGCGTCTTGCCTACGAGGCGCTCTTGTTTGCCCTTTCCATGAAGGCAAACACTGCTGATCCCCGGTTCAAGCTGATCGTGGCCGAACCCCAGCCCGGGCCAAAATGGCCGACCGATCCAACAATCCGGCCCGAACCGCTGCGCGATATGATAACGGCGGCAGGGGCGACCATCGTCCAGTTTGAGAACCGCCATTTTGGCAGCGATTATGCCTATGGCAACAAGATCGAGGCCCTGTTTGCCTTGCCCAAAGGCGAACCGTTCGTTTTCTTTGACACCGACACCCTGATCACGGGCGAGCTGGGCGATGTGCCGTTCGATTTCGCTAAGCCAAGCGCGTCGCTGCGCGTCGAAGGCACATGGCCGCAGATTGAACTATACGGTCCGGGTTATACCGAGATTTGGTCGTCTCTGTACGCGCGTTTCGGACTGGATTTCGAAAGCTCTTTGGACCTGTCGCAGCCGGATGAATACTGGAGACGCTACCTCTATTTCAATGCAGGTTACTTTTTCTATTCATGTCCGCATGTGTTTGGTCAGGCATTTCTCGACATGGCACTGAGCATTCAGAACGACCCGCCCGAGGCGCTTGTGTGTCAGCAGCTTAAGCCGTGGCTGGACCAGATCGCGTTGCCGCTGGTTGTCCACAAGTTGGGGGGCGGGCGCGATGCTTTGCCGGGCGGATATCTGGACGGCGCAACCAGCGTGCATTACCGGAACATGCCTTTGCTGTATGCCCGTGAAAGCGACGCTGTGGTGGATCTGCTGGAACAGATTGCGGCTCCCAACCCCGTGAAGCGGCTTTTGAAGGAATATGAGCCTCTCAAGCGGATGATTTACCAAAACCGTGGTCACAAGGTGCGTGCCTTGTTTGATCGCGCGCATCTGCCCAGCCGGGAACAACCCATCCGTCAGAGAATCAAAAAGAACGGATTCTGGATGGTCTGATTTCGCGGCGAAATTTTGCCCCAAAATCTTTAGATTTTTATTTACTTCTTAAGTTGATCACTTACGTTCGCTAGAGCCGACGGTATGATTTTCGCAATGTCTTGAAACGCTTACGGCCAAATTTTTCTGAGACGGTTGTCGAGCGGAGATTGTGCATGGCCTTTAAAATAGCGTTTACCTACGGGCCGACCAATGATCCCATTATCGATGTGCTGACAGGTGGCTATGCGTGGGACATGACGTTCTCGCGGACAATAAGCTGGGCGATTGCGGACGGCTTGACGGGAGAAGAGTGGGGCGACCGTGCTGCGGCTATCCAGACCTTCTCAACCGCCTTGGCGTCAATCGAACAGTTTATCGATGTTGAGTTCCAATACAGGGGCAGTTTCGATGATCCTGTCGCGGCCGGGCGCGTTGGGGCCGATATTGTCTACACGCTTGATAGCGAAACTGTGGACGCGTTTACCTTTGCGTATGCTTATTTCCCTGGCCCTGAGCCCACCACACGGACCGAACAATACGGGACCGAAGGCGGCGACGTTTTCATGAACTTCTCCAATGACATCATGGCGTCGTCGAGTTTCAGGCCCGGGTCGGAAGGGTTCCTCACCGTTATTCATGAAATCGGCCATTCCCTTGGCCTTAAACATCCGTTCGATGCCACCCCATGGCGCCCAACGCTGGATCAGCTGGACCAATCGCTGGTGCGGGACATGGATTGGTTTACGATCATGTCCTATTCGGATCAATACGAACAGGAACTGGAGCGGTGGGACCCGGCCACCCCGATGATACTTGACGTGCTGGCGTTGCAATATCTCTATGGGCAAAACCCCGACACCAATGCAGGCGACACGGTTCTGCGCCTTCAAAGTGAGCCGTTCTACTATACGATCTGGGATGCCGCCGGTGTTGACCGGGCGGATGCGTCTGGCCAGTCTGAAGGCTGGACGATCATACTTCCCGACTTTCAGGCGTCCGAGCTTGTGGATACGCTCACAGGGTTTGCGCTGCCCTTGGATCAATTGAACGGAACGCTGGTCGACTCCGCGCCGACGGAATTGATCTGGCTGATGGGGGATATCGAAAACGCCACCGGGTCACGGTTTGCGGATGCCATCGCGGGCAATCGGTTTGACAACGATCTGCGGGGTGGACGCGGGGACGACAGTCTTGAAGGGCTGCAGGGCAATGATGTCATTGACGGCAATGAGGGACTGGACGTGGCGTTTTTCTGGGGAGACCAGTCGTCCTTTACCCTGACGTTCACACCGGACTCTGTTTTGGTGCAAGACCGGCGCGCAGAGGGCGAAGGAATCGACACGCTACGCAATATAGAACTGGTCGAATTCTACACTGATAATGACAGCCAGGTTATGGATCTCACCGCGTTTGGCGGCGCGGCAGCACTCAGTGGCCCGGAATTGGACCTGATCATTGAACTTTACGTCGCCTATTTCAACCGCGCGCCTGACGCGATTGGTTTGAACTATTGGGGCACGGCGTTTGCAAATGGTGTCACGCTGACGGCGATGTCGGAGTACTTCTTCGATCAGAATGAAACCCGCGCGACCTTTGGTGGCGACATGACAAACACGGACTTTGCGAGGGTCGTTTATGACAACGTCCTTGGCCGTCAGCCAGATCAAGACGGCTTGGCGTTCTGGGTCCGGGCTTTGGACACAAATGAGGTGAGCAAAGACCAGTTCATTCTTGACGTGCTGGCCGGTGCCAAGGCAGATCCGGGACCGGATGCGACACAGGCGTTCGTCGAGCAGCAGCTTGCCGATCAGGCCTATCTTGAGGCCAAAACCGATCTGGGGGCCTTGTTCGCCGTGCATCGCGGGCTGAGCAATGGCGCCGACGCCATCGCGGTGTTTGATGGGTCGCAGGCCAGCCTTTCTGAGGCACTTAATGCGATTGACCAGCTTTACGCAGCGGCGCTTGACCCTGACACGGGCGCGTTTCTGATGCCGATGGTCGGTGTGCTGGACAATCCGTTCGACCCGATTGCATGATGGGCGTCGTGGCTCGACGAGGAGGGCCACGAAAACCTGATCATGCGAAGGGTGCAAAATGACCGACACCGGCTGGATCGAGCAATTTCAAGGGCTTCGCACTCTTCCAGAGGCCGTTAAGCGGGCTCTGGTCGCCGAAAGCAAGGTCGTGCATGTCCCGCCAGGCACATCGGTGTTCGGCCCCGGTGCAGTGCCGGACAGTTTGCTGTTTCTGACCAAGGGGCGCGTGCGGGTGCAGCAAACCTCGGAAGGAGGGCGCGACATTGTGCTCTACCGGGTCGAGGCGGGCGAAAGCTGTGTCCTGACCACCGCCTGTCTGTTGGCGCATGAGCCGTATTCAGCCGAAGGCATCACGGAAACCGATGTCACCGCGATTGCAATCCCGCGTGGCACGTTTGATCGGCTGATGGGGGCTTCGCGCGACTTTCGGGACTTTGTCCTGACCGCCTATGCGCGGAGGATCACAGACCTGTTTCGGGTGATCGACGAAGTGGCTTTTGGGCGGATTGATGTCCGACTGGCCAGCCGCTTGGTCAGTCTTGCAGTCGAGGGGGATGACCTGATGGCGACGCATCAGCAATTGGCCAATGAATTGGGCACCGCGCGCGAGGTGATTTCCCGTGTTCTGCATGATTTCCAGAAACGTGGCCTGATCGCCCAGTCGCGTGGCCGGATCACGCTTTTGGAACGCACCAAGATCGAGGCTTTGGCGGCGACGGTTTGAGGTTTGCAACCGGATCAGGCAGCGGCCAAGTGCGCCTCATCTGCGAATTTCGGAATATTAGGTGACAATATCACTGAACTCTTTACACCAAAGGCGTAGCAACACGTTAGCTTTAGCCTTGGAGGGTTTCAAAATGACTGTAAATGTCGGTACCATAGACCGGGTTTTGCGCGCGGTTCTTGGGGTTGTTCTGCTCTACCTCGCGTTTGCAAGCGGCCTGCCGCTGTTCGACGGGGCAGTGTTCAAATACGGCGCGGCGATCGTCGGGGTCGTGATGCTTGTTGTTGCTGCGGTGCGTGTCTGCCCGCTATACGCGATCATCGGAATCAAGACCTGCCGGACCTGACGCAAAGGGGCTGCAACACGGCAGAGGCGGCGCAGACCTGCGTCGCCTTGACCTGTCGTTGTTCCAGTCGCGTACTTTACATCTGGCGACCAGAGGAGAGATCATCATGACCCAGTATCCCGTGGACATGGCCGTCATCCCCGAGGTTTCGGGCTATTTCGACGACGCCACCAACACCATCAGCTATATCGTAAAAGACCCCGCATCGAACGCTTGCGCGATCATCGACAGCGTGATGGATATCGACTACGCGGCAGGGCGGATCACCTATGATCATGCGGACGCGCTGATTGCCGAGATCACGTCGCGCGGGCTTGTGCTTGAATGGATCATCGAGACCCATGTTCATGCCGACCACCTGTCTGCCGCGCCCTACATTCAGAACAAGCTTGGGGGCAAGATCGGTGTCGGGTCCAAGATCATGGTGGTGCAAGATACCTTTGGCAAAGTTTTCAATGAGGGCACCGAATTTCAGCGTGATGGCAGCCAGTTTGACACGCTGTTCGAGGACGGTGACCGCTACAAGATTGGCACGATGGATGCGTTTGCGATCTACACCCCCGGCCACACCCCGGCCTGCATGGTGCATGTGATCGGCAATGCGGCGTTTGTCGGTGACACGCTGTTCATGCCCGATGGCGGATCCGCACGCGCCGATTTTCCCGGTGGGGATGCGGGCATGCTGTATGACAGCATCCAGAAGGTGCTGACATTGCCGGACGACATGCGCCTGTTCATGTGCCATGATTATGGCCCCAATGGCCGCGACATTCAGTGGGAAACCACTGTAGGTGACGAGAAAGCGCACAATATCCATGTGGGCGGCGGCAAGACCAAAGAAGACTTTGTCAAGCTCCGCACCGAACGCGATGCGACGTTGGACATGCCCAAGTTGATCATCCCGTCCTTGCAGGTCAATATGCGTGCCGGGACAGTTCCAAAGGACAAAGACGGCAATCCGGTGCTGAAGGTGCCAATCAATACGCTTTGACCGCCTTGTCCGTACTCTGATCCGAGAAGACACATGACTTTCAATATACGCGGCTATTTCCCGGTTCTGGACTGGGGGCGTCGCTATGACCGCAACGCTTTCTCGAACGACATGATTGCAGCGGTGATCGTGACGATCATGCTGATTCCGCAATCGCTGGCCTATGCGCTTTTGGCGGGTTTGCCGCCCGAGGCGGGGATCTATGCGTCGATCGCGCCGATCATCCTGTATGCCATCTTTGGTACCAGCCGGGCCTTGGCCGTGGGGCCCGTGGCGGTTGTGTCGCTGCTGACGGCCTCTGCCGTAGGGCAGGTGGCCGAGCAAGGCACCGCAGGCTATGCCATCGCCGCTCTGACGCTTGCGTTCCTGTCGGGCGGGTTCCTGATGCTGTTGGGCCTGTTCCGCCTTGGGTTTCTGGCAAACTTTCTCAGTCATCCTGTGATTTCGGGCTTCATCACCGCATCGGGCATCCTGATCGCGTTCAGCCAGTTGAAGCACCTGCTGGGCATCACCGCGCATGGACATACCTTACCGCAATTGATCAGCTCGCTTTGGGCGCATCTGGGGGACATTAACCTGATCACCGTGCTGATCGGGGGGCTGGCCACAGGGTTCTTGTTCTGGGTGCGCAAGGGGCTCAAGCCGTTGTTGCGCCGTTTGGGGGCATCGCCCACGCTGGCAGATGTGCTGACCAAGGCTGGACCAGTTGCGGCAGTGGCTGTGACCACGATGTCGGTCTGGCTGTTTGGTCTGGACGGGCAGGGCGTCAAGATCGTGGGCGAGGTCCCACAAAGCCTGCCGCCGCTGACCTTGCCGGGATTATCGCCTGATCTGGTGCAGCAATTGCTGATGCCTGCCATCCTTATTTCGATCATCGGATTTGTGGAATCCGTCTCGGTGGCGCAAACATTGGCAGCCAAGAAACGCCAGCGGATTGACCCCGATCAGGAACTCATTGGTCTGGGTGCGGCCAATATCGGTGCTGCATTCACGGGCGGCTATCCTGTCACGGGCGGGTTTTCGCGGTCGGTTGTGAACTTTGACGCAGGGGCCGAAACGCCCGCGGCTGGGGCGTTCACCGCTGTGGGTCTGGCCATAGCCGCCGTCGCGTTGACGCCGCTTGTGTACTACCTGCCCACTGCCACTTTGGCCGCCACCATCGTTGTTGCGGTTCTCAGCCTTGTGGATTTTTCGATCCTGAAAAAGACGTGGGTCTACTCCAAGACCGATTTCACCGCCGTTGCCGCCACCATCGTTCTGACTTTGGCACTTGGGGTTGAGGTGGGTGTGGCGTCGGGCGTCGGCATTTCGATCCTGTTGCATCTTTATAAAACATCGCGTCCCCATGTGGCCGAGATCGGGCTTGTTCCCGGCACCCAGCATTTCCGCAACATCAACCGCCACAATGTTCAAACTGACCCCACGATCCTCAGCCTGCGGGTCGATGAAAGCCTGTATTTCGTCAATGCGCGCTTTCTTGAGGACATGGTGCAGGCACGGGTCGTGGACGGATGTGCGATCAAGCATGTGATCTTGATGTTCTCGGCGGTGAACGAGGTGGATTATTCCGCGCTGGAAAGCCTTGAGGCGATTAACCTGCGTCTGACGGATCTGGGTATCGGTCTTCATCTGTCCGAGGTAAAAGGCCCGGTGATGGACCGGTTGCAACAAACACATCTCTTGCATGCGCTCAATGGTCGGGTGTTCCTGTCACAGTTCGAGGCATGGACGCAGCTCGCGCCACCGTCCGGCACAACCGACGCGGCAGAGTAGGGTGGCCGCAATGACCCGACATGCGCTTAGGAAAGACACCGCCACATGACACAAACCACCGCCGAGCCCGTTCCCGTACAAAACCGCCTTGCGCATTTTCCCGTCGCCTTCTTCAGTGCGGTCATGGGGCTCATGGGCACATCGCTGGCGTTCAAGGCGGCGGGGTTTGTCACAACGGGCTATGGCGTGGCCGGGTTTGCGCTGTTCGTTTTCGCGGTGCAATTGGCGTTCTACGCCACCAAGGCGCTGCGGCATCCCAAGGCCGTAGCGGCCGAGTGGAACCATCCGATCAAGCTCGCGTTTTTTCCGGCGATCAGCATTTCGCTGCTTTTGGGTGCGGTGGCACTGCGCGATGTGATGCCCGGTGCGGCGCTGGCGATCTGGGTGGCTGGCGCTGTGTTGCAGGGCATTCTGACCCTTGCCATCGTCACAAGCTGGATCAGCCACCGTGGTTTTGGCGTGGGACAAATGTCGCCCGCGTGGTTTATCCCGGCGGTGGGCAATGTGATCGCGCCCATTGCAGGTGTGTCGCTGGGGTTCGTTGATGCGAGCTGGTATTTCTTTTCGCTTGGGCTGCTGTTCTGGATCGTGCTGCTGACGCTGGTGTTCAATCGGCTGGTGTTTCACGATCCCTTGCCCGGCAAACTGCGCCCGACTCTGACCATTCTTATTGCGCCGCCTGCGGTTGCCTTTGTTGCGTGGCTTCAACTGAATGGCGGCGTGCTCGATGCGCCGGCGCGGGTGCTGTATAACCTTGGGCTGTTTTTTACTGCGCTGGTCTTGTTGCAGGCGCGAGGGCTGATCCGTCTGCCATTTGCGCTGTCCTTTTGGGCGTTGTCCTTTCCGATTGCCGCCATGACCATCGCATCTTTCCGGTATGCGGCGCTGTCCGGGGCGGCAGTCTTTGGGATCATCGCATGGGCATTGCTGGCGCTGCTTTGTACGATCATCGCGGGCTTGGTGTGGCGGACCTCTTTGGCGATCCTGCGCGATGAAATCTGTCAGCCGGATTGATGGTCTGCGACACAAGGCGACGGTTTTTGGGTCGCCTTTGCTGGGATAGCGGTATCTAACTCAGACACGACGCCCTCAAATTCTGGGGCGCTTGTCATTGGAGACACCATGACCCAGTTCCCCATTTTCGACGGCCACAACGATCTGCTTTTGCGCCTCCTGCGTGGCGATGTCACCGCCGAGGGCGTTGCTTCTGGCCTGCCGGACGGGCATATCGACAAGCCCCGTGCGCAACAGGGCGGTCTGGGCGGCGGGATGTTTGCGATATTCGTACCAAGCCTCGGCGGGGCCAGCGTCAGCGACGACGAGATGTGCAAGGACAGCTACGACATCCCTCTGCCCGAACAGGTTGCCGAGGCTGAGGCGACAAGCTGGACCGAGCGTGGGATGGATGCGATCTATGATCTTGAGGCCGCAGGTGCCGTCCGTATCTGCCGCTCCGCTCAAGAGATCGAAGCTGCGTTGCCCGCCGAGGAAATGGCAGCCGTGATCCATATCGAAGGCGCCGAAGCCATCGACCGCGATTTCGAAAAGCTGCACGCATGGCATGCGCGCGGGCTGCGGTCCCTTGGCCCGGTCTGGAGCCGGGACACGGTCTGGGGTCATGGCGTGCCGTTCCGCTATCCGTCCGACCCGGACACAGGGCCGGGATTGACCGACGCGGGCAAGGCGCTGATCCGCGAATGTAACCGGCTCAAGATCGTGGTCGATTTGTCCCATCTCAATGCCAAAGGAGTCGAGGACGTGGCCCGCATCACCGACGCACCACTGGTGGCGACCCATTCGAATGCCTGGGCGGTTTGCCCCCATTCACGCAATCTGACGGATCGGCAGCTGGACGTGATCCGCGACAGTGATGGAATGGTGGGCATTAACTTTGCCAGCGCGTTTCTGCGGCCGGACGGGCGGATGGAGTCCGAGTTTGAGATAGACATCCTGCTTCAACACTTCGACCACCTTATTCAACGCCTTGGTGAGGATCGGGTCGGACTTGGGTCTGATTTCGATGGCGCGCTTGTTCCTGACAAGATCGGGGACTGCGCGGGCCTTCCCAATCTCATCAAGGCACTGCGGTCTCGCGGCGTTGATGATGGCCTTATGGCCAAGATCACACATGGGAATTGGGTGCGGGTCCTGCGGCAAACGTGGGGCATATAATTTAACTTGATCAGGGATATTAATTTCAAAACATTTATGTGGCATGGATCTGATGTTCATCAGCCATGATCAGAGCGCTGTATGCCATCTGTACGAAGGCGTCGGCGTCATGAAGCAGGGCTGCTTTGCAGAAGTGCTGAGCGTCTGAGCCCTGCGCCGTACCGAGGCCAAATCCCCCGACACGCAACATCTTTTGGACAGCGCAATCAACTAGCTCAAGTCGCGCCCGAGGCGCAATTCGTTCAATCGAACGTCTGCGCCTGTGTGGCTGCCACAAAGATAAGTGGCGGAGAGACAGGGATTCGAACCCTGGGTGGAGTTGCCCCCACAACGGTTTTCGAGACCGCCCCGTTCGACCACTCCGGCACCTCTCCGCGGGGGTCTGGAGGGGCGTTTAGCTTTTGCGTCAGACCTGTGCAACCTCTATTTGATGCCAATCACACGTCGGCGACTTCCGCCGGGACGGGTTGGAATTGCGTGACCCGCGGCTTAAGTTATGGGCATGTAATCGGGGAGACGCGCGATGTTCCGCAATATGATGCTGACGGCAGCTACGGGCGTTGCGATGCTCTCGTGGTCGATGCCCGCATGGGCGACGCCTGTTGACGATTTGCTGGACGCTTTGGGCGTGCCCCAGATTGTCGAGATCATGCGCGAGGAAGGTCTGGTTTACGGCGATACGCTGGCCCAGGACATGATCCCGGGCGGGTCAAGCAATGGCTGGACGGCGACAGTTGCGCGGATCTATGACCAAGATCGGATGCTGGCCACGGTGCGCGATGTCTTTGCCAGCGAATTCGGCGATGCAGACACGACGGACCTGCTTGCGTTTTTCGCGTCCGACACCGGGCAGCAGATCGTCAGCCTTGAGCTAAGCGCGCGGACCGCGATGCGCGAACAGGAAATCGAAGACGCTGCGCGCGCGGCCTACCGGGATCTTCAGGGCGGCGATTCAGAACCGCTTGCCGCAATCACCGAATTCGTCGACACAAATGATCTGGTCGAGGCCAACCTCGTCGGCGCGCTCAATGCCAATTATATGTTCTATCTTGGGCTTGTGGATGGTGGCGCGCTTGAAATGAGCGAGGGCGATATTTTGACCGAAGTTTGGTCCTCCGAAGAAGAAACCCGCGCCGAGACCCGCGAATGGGTATTTGCCTTCTTGTTGATGGCCTACAGACCGCTGGCCGATGGGGTGGTCGAAGACTACACTGCATTGTCCCGAACTGACGCAGGTCGTACCTTGAACAGGGCGTTGTTTGCCGGCTTCAACCGGATGTATGACGACATCTCTTATGCGCTTGGGCTGGCGGTTGCGCGGCAAATGCAGGTGCAAGAGCTTTAGGCGGCAAAGCCGTTGACAAAGAGGGTAGGTCGCCGCATAAGCCGCGCACATGAAAGTCGGGGCTTTGGTCCCGCCTTTTGTTTTTGATGATAACGTTGTCCCTGACGGGGCACGCAGTCCGAGGTGGGTCGTAGGCCCGAAAACACCGCTATGCGGGGCCACAGGACGCGGGTGATAAAGGAAAGAACAGATGTTCGCGGTGATGAAAACCGGCGGCAAGCAGTACAAAGTCCACTCGGGCGATATTCTGCGTGTCGAAAAACTGGCAGCCTATGCAGGCGAGAAAGTCCAGTTCAATGAAATTCTGATGCTGGGCGGCGACACCGTTGTCGTTGGCGCACCCATGGTCAGCGGCGCTGCCGTTCAGGCCGAGGTTGTGGACCAGATCAAAGGCGAAAAAGTCATCAACTTCGTCAAGCGCCGCCGTAAGCACAGCTCCAAGCGGACCAAGGGTCACCGTCAAAAGCTCACCTTGGTGCGCGTGACAGACATTCTGGCTTCCGGCGCGGACAAGTCCGGGATCAAGGCGGCCATCGGTGCTGGCTCTGTTGCAGGTGTGGCCGTTGCGGCGGCTGCCTCCAAGAAAGCGACTGCTCCGAAAGCAGACAAGAAAGCCGAAGCGCCCAAAGCAGCACCCGCTGCTGGCGGTGCAGACGACCTCAAGCTGCTGTCCGGCGTTGGCCCGGCGCTTGAGAAAAAGTTGATTGAAGCTGGTGTGACCAGCTTTGCGCAGATTGCAGCCTGGACAGATGCAGACGTCGAAGAATTCGGCGAAAAGCTGTCTTTCAAGGGCCGGATCGAGCGTGAAGGCTGGATTGAACAAGCCAAAGAACTGGCATCGAAGTAAGGAGACCTGACCTATGGCACATAAAAAAGCAGGCGGCTCATCCCGCAACGGTCGCGACTCTGCCGGACGCCGTCTTGGCGTCAAACTCTACGGTGGCCAGTCCGCGATTCCCGGCAACATCATCGTGCGTCAGCGAGGCACCAAGTTCTGGCCGGGCGAAGGCGTGGGCATGGGCAAAGATCACACGCTGTTTGCAAAAGTCGATGGCGCTGTGACGTACCACAAGGGCCTCAAGGGCCGCACCTTCATTTCGGTTCTGCCAGCGGCGAAGGCCGCAGAGTAAGCCGACCTTAAGGTTTGACAAACAAAAGGGGATCGGCGCAGTCGTCGGTCCCTTTTGCCGTTCTTGGAGCGCGCCGCCCCTTCGATATCTGCCTTGAGGAGAAAGCAGATGATCCATGACCAACCCTTGGCCGACCCGCCCGTCGTGACAACCGACCGTTTCGTGCTGCGCCCCCTTCGAGCGTCTGACGCGGGGCTCATCACGCATTATGCCAGCGAAAAGCGTGTGGCGGCGATGACGTCGAACTTGCCTCATCCGTATCCACCCGGTGCGGCGCAGGCGTTTATCGACCGCATCTGCGCGACGGACCGGACAGAAGACGCTTGGGCGATGGACGGCACGCCGAACGATGCGTCCGAATTGATGGGGGTGATCTCGCTCAAGCGGATGGATCGCAACCAATCCGAGGTTGGATATTGGGTGGCACCGCCATTTTGGAACACCGGCCTGGCCTCCGAGGCGGTACAGGCGCTGGTCGCGGCCAACCCGCTGAAGAATGCGACAATGTTCGCAAGCGTGTTTCAGGACAATCCGGCCTCGGCCCGTGTTTTGACCCATTGCGGCTTTGAATATATCGGTGACGCAGAATCCTTTTCCGTCGCCAGAAACACAACGGTCCAAACATGGACCTACCTCAAACGTATGGGCTGACGCGCGTCTGCAAACCCGATAGACCGCGCTAGGGCTCGATCAAAGGCTAACACATGAAGTTCCTCGACCTCTGCAAAGTCTATATCCGCTCTGGTTCGGGCGGGAATGGGTGTATCAGCTTTCGCCGCGAAAAATACATCGAATTCGGCGGTCCCGATGGGGGGGATGGCGGAGGCGGCGGGGATGTCTGGGCCGAGGCGGTGGACGGGCTGAACACGCTGATCGATTTTCGATATCAACAGCATTTCTTTGCCGACAATGGCCGCCCCGGTGCTGGGCGTCAGCGCACGGGTGCCAATGGCGAAGATATCATCCTCAAGGTTCCTGTCGGCACCGAGATACTGGATGAGGATGAAGAGACCGTCATCGCCGATATGACCACCTTGGGTCAGCGCGTGCTGCTGGCCAAGGGTGGCAATGGTGGCTGGGGCAACCTGAAGTTCAAGACATCGACCAACCAGGCGCCGCGCCGCTCCAATCCGGGGCAAGAAGGCGTGGAACGCACGATTTGGCTGCGGCTCAAGCTGATCGCGGATGTGGGGCTGCTGGGCCTGCCCAATGCTGGTAAATCCACCTTTCTTGCGGCCACGTCCAACGCCCGTCCCAAGGTCGCCGATTACCCGTTCACCACGTTGCATCCCAACCTTGGTGTCGTCGGGGTCGATGATGCCGAATTCGTGGTTGCCGACATTCCCGGTCTGATCGAAGGCGCACATGAGGGCAGGGGTCTGGGCGATCTGTTCCTCGGCCATGTCGAACGCTGCGCCGCGCTGTTGCACTTGATTGACGGCACGTCTGGCACGCTGCTCGAAGACTACCAGACCATCATCAATGAGATCGAAGCCTATGGCGAAGGTCTCGCCGACAAGCCGCGCATCACTGCACTCAACAAGATCGACGCGTTGGACGACGAAGAACGCGCCTTCTTGAAAGAAGAGCTGGAACGCAAGGCAGGTCACGAGGTCATGCTGATGTCCGGCGTGTCCAAGGAGGGGCTGACAGATGTGCTGCGGGTGCTGCGCCAGCATGTCAAGACGACGCGGAAACGCGAACAGGCAATCGACGAGGTTGAACCGTGGCGACCCTAAGCGACGCACGCCGACTGGTCGTCAAGATCGGGTCGGCGCTTCTGGTTGACAAAATTCAAGGCACCCTGCGCCGCGACTGGTTGTTGTCGCTGGCCGCCGATGTGGCCCGGATCAAGGCGCGGGGCACCGATGTGATCCTTGTGTCCTCGGGCTCTATTGCGCTGGGTCGCGGTGTGTTGAAACTGCCGCGGACAGTTTTGCCGCTGGAACAATCGCAGGCGGCTGCGGCGGTGGGGCAAATCCGTCTCGCCCGCGCCTATGAAGAAGCGCTTGATCCGCATGGTCTGACCACGGCACAGGTGCTTGTGACGCTCGAAGACAGCACCGACCGCCGCCGTTACCTCAACAGCCGGGCAACGCTTGAGACGCTGATCGGCTTTGGCGTCATTCCTATCGTCAACGAAAACGACACGGTCGCAACCGACGAAATTCGCTATGGTGACAATGATCGGCTCGCGGCACAGGTCGCTGCCACTGTAGGTGCGGACCAGTTGATCCTGCTGTCGGATGTGGATGGCTTCTATAGCGCCAACCCCCATATTGACCCCACTGCCGAATTCTTCCCGATCATCGACACTATCACCCCCGAGATTGAGGCGATGGCAGGTGACGCAGGCTCGGGCTTGTCCAAAGGCGGCATGAAGACCAAGGTGATGGCGGCCAAGACGGCCACTGCCTCGGGTTGCGCGATGGCAATCACCGAAGGGTCGCGCCTGCATCCGCTGACCGCACTTGAGGACGGCGCGCGCGCCACATGGTTCACACCGCAGCTTGATCCGCACGCGGCGCGCAAACGCTGGATTCTGGCGATGAAACCGCAAGGCGCGCTGACCATCGACGACGGGGCAGCCCGCGCATTGGGGCGCGGCACATCGCTTTTGCCACCGGGCATTGTTGCCGTCTCGGGCAAGTTCGGACGGGGCGATCCGGTGATGATCAAAGATGCGCAGGGCCGTGATCTTGGTATGGGTCTCAGTCGCTATACCGCGACCGAAGCGCAGGCGATCAAGGGGCACAATTCAGCCGAGATCGAGGAAATTCTGGGCTATCCGGGGCGCGCCGTGGTAATACACCGCGATGATATGGCGATCTGATCCGTTTCTTCTTTTTGCAAATACGCATTTCCGACCTCTGCAAGGGCGACACCGATGAAAGACCTCACAGACATCCCCGCACTCATGCACGATATCGGCCTGCGCGCCAAAGCGGCCGCCCGCGAATTGGCCTACGCCCCGGCAGAGCGCAAGCAGGCGGCCTTGATCGGTGCGGCAGATGCCGTTTGGGCCAACCGCGCTGCCATCATCGAGGCCAACACGCAGGACATGGAATATGGCCGGAAAAAGGGCCTGACCGACGCCATGCTGGACCGTCTTATGCTGGACGAAGGCCGCATTCGCGGCATCGTTGACGGCTTGCGCACCGTGGCAGAGCAACCTGATCCGGTTGGTCAGGTGATGACCGAATGGGACCGTCCCTCTGGTCTCCACATCAAACGTGTGCGCACGCCGTTGGGGGTGATCGGCGTGATTTATGAATCCCGTCCCAATGTGACGGCGGATGCTGGCGCGCTGTGTCTCAAGGCGGGCAATGCGGTGATCCTGCGCGGCGGATCGGAAAGCTTTCATTCATCGGGCGCGATCTACGACTGCCTCGTCGAAGGTCTGCGTGCAGCAGGATTGCCCGAAGACGCTATCCAACGCGTGCCCACCCGCGACCGCGCGGCGGTCAGCGAGATGCTGACAATGACCGAAACGATTGATGTGATCGTGCCCCGTGGCGGCAAGGGTCTTGTCGGCCTTGTGCAACGCGAGGCCCGTGTGCCGGTCTTTGCCCACCTTGAAGGCATCGTGCATATCTATGTCGACAAACACGCCGACCCGGTCAAAGCGCTGAACGTGATCCTTAACGCCAAAACCCGGCGGACAGGCGTATGCGGCGCGGCGGAATGTCTGCTGATCCATAAGGATGTGGTGGATACGATCGGGCAGGGCGTCATTCGCGCGCTGGTGGATGCGGGCGTCGAAGTGCGTGCCGACGCAACCCTGCACACCATCGAAGGCACCATTGCCGCGACCGAGGCCGATTGGGGTGCGGAATACCTTGACAGCATCATTGCCGCCAAGGTGGTCGATGATGCGGATGCAGCCATTGCCCATATCAACCGCTACAGCTCGAACCACACCGATTGTATCCTGACCGAAGACGACGCCACTGCTGACACGTTCTTTGAACAGATCGACAGCGCAATTCTGATGCGCAATGCCTCGACCCAGTTTGCCGATGGCGGCGAATTTGGCATGGGGGCCGAGATTGGCATTGCGACGGGCAAAATGCACGCGCGTGGGCCGGTCGGGGCCGAGCAATTGACCAGCTTCAAATACATCGTGGTTGGCGACGGCACAACGCGGAGCTGAGGGGTTGTCTGCGTGCCGCTGGACTGTTACCTGACATAGGCTAATCCGATACTTTTACTCGGAAAACTCGTGAGGCAGCAGTGACCGGCACCCATCCCAGGCTGGAAATCCGCAACATCGTGCGGGACTATGACGGCAAGCGCGTGGTCGATGATGTGTCGCTCGTGCTTCAGCCGGGCAATGTGACCTGCCTGCTGGGGCCGTCGGGCTGCGGCAAATCTACAACCCTGCGGATCATCGCGGGCGTGGACATGCAGACCAGCGGCACGATCCATGTGGATGGGCATCTTGTCTGTGACACGGTGTTTCGTGTGCCCCCCGAACGCCGATCTATCGGTTTGATCTTTCAGGATTTTGCCCTGTTTCCGCACCTGAGTGTGGGCGACAATGTGGGCTTTGGCCTGACCGGATCGCGCAAGGACAAGCTGCCCCGCGTGGGAGAATTGCTCGAACGGGTGGGGCTTGCGCATTACATCAACGAATTTCCACATCAATTGTCCGGTGGCGAACAGCAGCGTGTGGCACTGGCCCGTGCTATTGCGCCACGTCCCTCGATCATGCTCATGGACGAGCCGTTCTCCGGCCTCGACAACCGACTGCGCGACGGCATCCGCGACGAGACATTGGCGCTTTTGAAGGAAGAGGGCACATCGGTTCTGCTTGTGACGCATGAGCCCGAAGAGGCGATGCGCATGGCTGATGAAATTGCGCTGATGCGTGACGGCAAGATCGTGCAGCGCGGTGCGCCTTATAACATCTACAACGCCCCGGCGGACAAGGCTGCGGTGGCGTTTTTCTCGGACATCAACCTGTTGACCGGCACGGTGCGTGGCGCACTGACCGACACGCCGTTTGGCCAGTTTCTGGCGCCCGGTGTGCCGGACGGGGGACAGGTCGAGATTGTCTTTCGTCCACAGCATGTGGGCATCGACTTTGACCGCCACGGGCGTGGGCCGAACCCAACCCCGCTTGCCGGCGCCCCGGCGCGTGCTGTGGTGGAACGGGCGCGGTTCATGGGCTCAGAAAGCCTTGTGGAATTTCGCATGGATCACGACAACAGTATGATCCGCGCGACGGTGCCAAACGTGTTTTTACCAAAACCCGGAACGGTGATGTGGCTAACCGTGCGCCGCGACCGATGTTTCGTGTTTCGAAAGGACAGCGGATCGGTGATCCGGGTTTAATCATCGTCATCGCCGGATGCGGCAATAAGGGTGATTTCCCCGCTGTCAGCCATATCGCGGATGACCCGGACAATGGCGTTCATGGCGCCCTCAGCGTCTTTTGGTTTGATACGACCAAGGTCTTCGGCTGTTTCACGAAGAGAATCCGCCATCCGTTTGGAAATATTGGACAAGATGAAGTCAACGCTTGCTTTGTCATCCTCTGTCTCCGCGCCTGCGATGACCCGTGCCAGCGTATCTTGATCAAGATCGCGGGTCAGTTTTGGGACGTCGATGGCAGCCATACGTTCGGGTACATGACCAAAGGTGAAGATCGACTTGCGCACCTGTTCAGCAAAGCCTTTGTCCTCTTCATCAAGTGCAGTCAGCAATTCGTCGCGGGTGGCCGCGCGCGAGAAATTAAGGATCGCACCCACCCGTTCCGAAGGCTGCGCACGGAAAGCGCGGAGGGGTTCGGCGTCCAACTGGCTGGCAAGGCTGATGCCAATACGCTCTGCCGCGTCGGGGGTGACGGCGTCGGTCATGGACATTGCATAGGTGATGCGCCGGGCCAGATCGCCGGGCAGGCTGCTGAGCAGAGCGGCGGCTTTGGACACGTCGAGCTTGGATACGAGAACTGCGGCCACTTGCACGGATTCTGACGTCACAAAGCCCTGTAGCCGCGTGTTGGGCAGATCCGCAATGCGTTTCCACGGATCCCCGATCTGGCGCACGCCTGCTTCTTTGCGCAGGCGGTTGGCGGTTTGGTCGCTGATCTTTCCATCAAGCGCCGTCAATGCACCTGCAATGTTTCCGGGAAAGGAAAGCCCAATTGAATCAAGTTCTTCAGTGAATTCTGTGATGACCGCATTCATCGTTTGGCGGTCAATATAACGCATTTCGCCCAAAAGCTGTGTCAGCTGCATCTGCAAATCCTCGGGCAGGGCCGTCAGGGGCACATCGGCCCCTTCCTTGAGGATGAACTGCACGACAATCGCTGCCTTTGCCCGACGCGACAGGCGCGCCACGCGATTTGGGGGCGGGGCGGCCACGGGGCGCCCCGAAACTTGTGTAAGCTGCGTCATGAACCATACTCCGTCCTGTCCGTGCAGGGTTAGGCGGGTAAGGTTAAGAAATCGTCAGTAACTGTAGCCACGACCCGATTGTATGGCCATGCGCAGCGCCATTTCTGACCATGTGGACCGACCACCGCGCTGGCGAATTTCGCTCAGCTGTGCCTTGGCAAGGGTGATATTGCCCGTCTCGGCATGCCATTGGCCCAGATAAGACCGCGCCAGCAGGTTGTCGGGGTTTGCTTCAAGCGCGCGGTTGTACCAGACATAGGCATCATCCATGCGCCCCGCTTTGCGCGCGGTGAAACCTCGATAGGTCAGTACACTGTCGGCGCTTTGATCTGTGACCGCATCCAACACCCGCTCCGCGTCTACAATCCGCCCCGCATAGGCAAGCTCTCGGACCGCGTTCATACGGTCTGTGTCGTTCAGGCTGCTGTCGGTGGGTTCCACACAGGATTTGATTTCGGCATCCCAGACCAAGCCATCGGTGCAGGTTTTGGTCGTGTCTGTTGGCGTCGGCGGCGTGTCGTCGTCAAAACCGACTGCAAAAACAAGAGCCGGAGCTGTGATCAGGGTCGTGGCAAGAAGTAGTGCGCGCATGATGACTTCCTTTTGGACAGGTCAGCATTTAGCTCAAAGAAAAAAGACGGCCAGAAAGGCCGCCCTCAAGAAGTCTTGATCGTGGGGGCTTTAGCCGCTCACGACTTTGCAGCTGTTGGACTCTGCGTCATAGATGCTTCCTGTTGCGCAGGTCATCTTGGCCTCTTCATGTCCCCATTGGCAGGACGCAAAGCTGGACGTTGCCGTGGCAAGCGTCAATGCGGCAGTGGTCAGAAGTGTCTTGATGGTCATCAGTCGTTCTCCTGTTTTGAGTGGATGAAAGGTAGCACGCGACGCGCATTTGGCAAAACCTATCTGCTCAGAGCCCCGGTCGGCTGTAGCGCGTGATCATTTTATAGGCTTTGCGCGGTCCGGACACGTCCCATGTGCTGGTCCAGTCGGGCCAGGTATCAAACCGGTAGGTCACGTCATACGTGTCTGGATCGCACCAATGGGTTGCGTTGGGCGCATTGGGCGTGATGCTGTGAAAGGCGCGGCCGTCCTCAAAGTCGACATAAATGCCTGTGTCGTCCTGCCGCCAAATGTAACGGCGTTCGGCGTGAAAGGGCGGCTGGCCGGGCAGGTGCAGTTGGCCAATTTCGCGGTAGCCAAGCCCCGCCGCCAAAGGCGTGAACTCTGCCGTGCCGACGAATCGACCCGTTGATCCGGCACGGTGGTCCACAATGTCGCGCGCGACGCGCCAATGCCCCTCGAAATCAGCAAGGCGACGGGCTTCGGTCAGGGCAAAGCGTCTCATTCCCGGTGGCCTCTCTTGTCGCGCTGTGGAGGGCAGTCTAGGACAGCGCTTGAAATCTGCAAGCCAGCCCAAGAAAGGATCGCGCCCATGATCCCCCGTTATTCCCGTCCCGAGATGGTGTCCATCTGGGAACCCGCCACCAAGTTCCGCATCTGGTTCGAGATCGAGGCCCACGCCTGCGATGCGATGGCCGATCTGGGTGTGATCCCGCGTGAGAATGCCGAGGCGGTCTGGAAGGCCAAGGATGTCGAATTCGACGTGGCCCGGATTGACGAGATCGAGGCGGTGACCAAGCATGATGTGATCGCGTTTCTGACCCATCTGGCCGAACATGTGGGCGCGGATGAAGCACGCTTTGTGCATCAGGGCATGACCAGCTCGGACGTGCTCGACACCTGTTTCAACGTCCAGCTTGTGCGCGCCGCCGATATCCTGATCGCCGATCTCGAAGGGCTGCTGGCCGCACTCAAGCGCCGCGCGTATGAGCACAAGGACACCGTGCGCATCGGCCGATCACACGGCATCCATGCTGAACCTACCACGATGGGCCTGACTTTTGCCCGGTTCTACGCCGAGATGGATCGCAACCTGACCCGGATGCACGCGGCACGGGCCGAAGTGGCCACGGGCGCGATCTCGGGCGCGGTGGGCACCTTTGCCAATATCGACCCGCGAGTCGAAGAGCATGTCTGCGCCAAGCTCGACCTCGTGGCCGAACCGATCAGCACACAGGTGATCCCGCGCGACCGGCACGCCGCGTTCTTTGCCACATTGGGTGTGATCGCGTCGTCGGTGGAGAACATCGCCATTGAAATCCGCCACATGCAGCGCACCGAGGTTCTGGAAGGGGCAGAGTTCTTCTCGATGGGTCAAAAGGGCTCGTCGGCTATGCCGCACAAGAAAAACCCGGTGCTGACCGAGAACCTGACAGGGCTTGCACGGATCGTGCGGATGGCCGTAATCCCGGCGATGGAAAACGTGGCCCTTTGGCACGAGCGGGATATCTCTCACAGTTCAGTCGAGCGCATGATCGGGCCGGATTCTACGATCACGCTGGATTTTGCGCTGGCGCGTCTGACGGGTGTGATCGACAAGATGCTCATCTTCCCCGACAACATGCTCGACAATATGAACAAGTTCCCCGGTCTGGTGATGAGCCAGCGGGTGCTTCTGGCCCTGACGCAAGCCGGTGTCAGCCGCGAGAACGCCTATACCTACGTGCAGCGCAACGCGCTGAAGGTCTGGGAACATCGCACGGATTTCAAAGCCGAGCTTTTGGCCGATGCCGATGTGGTTGCCGCCCTCAGCGCCGAGGAGATCGAAGAGAAGTTTGATCTGGGCTACCACACCAAACACGTCGATACGATCTTTGCCCGCGTGTTCGGGGAGTCCTGAGCATGGTCATCCTCGGGTCTAGCCCGAGGATGACGGCCCACTAGGCCAAATGATCCACCACCATCAGGTGCTGTGCCAGGGTCTGGACTTCGTCCAGCCAGCGCGTCACCAGTTTCGGATCATGCGGGGCAGGCGTGACGCCCGGCGCAATCTCGCGGTTCAGGACCGCTTCAATCGCCAGCGACACCGGCACCGACACAAGCCGCGCCATCGCGGTGCCCCGTTCATCGCCCCACGCGTCCATCACATACGTCTTGTGCCAAACCGCATGCCCGTCCCGTTCGACCAGCAGGTCCACACAAAGCACCACGCGGTCGGCCTCACCATCGGCATAGGCGTTCTTGGCCAGCAGGTCGGCAGCCATCTCGGTCAGGCGCGCCTCATCCGCCGTGCCAACTTCGGCAAAGACATCGCGCCACGCCTCGGCCCATCCGTTCAGCCGCAGGGTGCCACGCACGAATTCCTTGACCTGCCAGCGTGGATCAAAGCGGTAGTCGGCCATAAAGGGAAGGCTGTCGCGGTTCGGATACACCTCGAACGCTTCGGGCTGCGGCAAGGGCGCATCATAGCGGCTGATCGCATCCCAAGGGCGTTTCACCTCCAATTCGGTAAAGTGGCGGATGGATTTTGACGGTGACCGAAGTGCCTTGAGAACCCCCACGGGTGCCCAGCTGAACTTATAGCGGAACGCGTTGCTCACCTTTGGCACGCCACCACAATAGGATTTGAAAGAGATCACGTTTTCATTGTCATACGCGCCACTCTTTATGTAATCGGTCACCAGATGATGCGCCATCAGATGGTCGATGCCAGGATCAAGCCCCACCTCGTTGACGAGCGCCACACCTGCCATCTTGGCGGCACTGTCCAGCGCCCGCATCTCGGGCGCGATATAGGACGACGACACGAAATGCGCCTTGGCCTCGATAGCCATCTGAGCGAGGTCCACGTGCCAATCGCCCGGCAGCATGGACACAACCACATCGCCCTCGGACAACGCAGCACTCAGAGCGGTCGGATCAAACACGCGGATGTCGTCGGTCAGATCACCCACCGCGGCGCGCGCCTTGTCCAGCGTTCGGTTCCAGACCGTCACCGCACGGCCACCTTCAATCAGCCGCCGCAGGCCGGGCACCGAAGACAGGCCCGTTCCACACCAATGCACTCTCATAGCGTCACCTTTTGAATATGGTCGTCGAAATAGCTCTGCGCGCGTCCCCAGACACCGGCCTCCAGCGCGCCCAGCGTCTTGAGATGGGGCAGCAATTGCGCAGCGAAATCCACCGAGGATTCGCGCGGCATCAGTGAGGGCAGGTTGTCGATCGCCATCACATCCAGTGGCGGCGCGGTGCAGGCCCGCGTCACGGGCGCGTCCCAGCGTGTGACGTGATCATAGACCTTGATCGGAGAGAAATCGCTGTCTGGGTCACAGGCGATGTCGCCAATCACCCGCAGGTTTCTAGGCTGCGTGCAAGCGTCGGCAGGCACAAAGACCGGCGTGCCGGGTCGCGCAAGGATGCAATTGAAAAACAACGTGTGATCAAGCACTTCCGGGAAGGTGCCGCCATGTGCGGTCTCGGCCATGTCCCATTTGGTTACCGGCAAGCCAACAGCTTCACAAAGATCGCTCGCCCCGGTGCCGACACGCCCCAAGGCCCCGATCACCAGAGCCGAAGGCGCCGCCCCATCCAGAGCAGTCTTTACATCTTCGCGCATTGCACTGGACGACGCCCATGTGGACACAGGCGGGCACGGCGCGCCGCGCAGTTGCGCCGCATAGGCGAGCAAAGACACCGCTGCACCCGCATACCCGGCCCAATACCCAAAGGCCGCAACACGCCGACCGTCAACATTTTCGAGATATTCCAGATCATAAAGTGTCCCGCCACCGGCCTTGAACCGCGCCAAAAGGCGCTGACCTGCGGGCTGGCCTTTATACGCATGTCCAAAAAGGATGTGGCGGTGATGCAGTGCCATATCATTATCCGGTAATTCTTTTAATCCGAAGATAATGGCATCGCGTGGTGCATCGACCCAACTGCCCTCGGGCGCAATAACAGCCCCGGCCGCGGCATAATCTGCCGTTGGGATCACCCGTGCCGAGCTGTCCTCAACCGTGACCTGTAGGCCGTGCGCAATCAACTCCGCGACGCCGTCCGGCAGGACACCCACACGTTCTTCGTTGTCGCGGCTTTCTGCGCGCACCCATAAATGGGTCATCCTGTTCCCCCCACGTCGACTCATTGCACACTAGTCAGCGCACCCCTGAGACAAAAGCCCTGTCGCGGACTTCTTTGGGCGAAAAATACCTCCGCCGGAGGCAATCCCGAGGGCGCAGCGCACCGCGCTGTGATCGAGATATCATGGGCGCGCAACAGCGCGCTCAATGGATTCCGCGTTGTTCAGATATGTGTTTGGGCAAACAGCCGGTCCGGCGTGTCCAGATGTGGCAAGGCGTTGAACTGGGTCAGGGCCAAATGTCCTTCCAGCGGCAACCATGCGCTGACCGAGGTGTTCTGGACCGACAGGCAAACGTTGCAAAACGCCGTCATATCAAGGCCCAGCGTCAATCGCATCGCCATACCGATCAACCCGCCGGATGTGACCACCAGCGCGCGGCCGTTTGATGCGCCGATCTCCGCCAGCGCATCCCGGACGCGGGTTTCAAACTGGACAAAGGTTTCCGGCGCGCCCTCCAGCTTGCCATCCCGCCAATGTCCAAAAAGCGCAGGCAGATGCCGCACAAAGCCTTCGCGTGTATCGGGCAGCATAATGCCATGCTGTTCGGCCAAAAGCTGCGACAGGGTGAAATATTCCAGCTCATTGAGCCGCGCATCGCGCGTCACCGGGCCGGGCGTGTCGGCACTGATCCCATCGGCGGTCTCGATATGTCGGCGCAAGGTGCCGGTCCAGACCTGTGCGAAAACATCGCCTTTTTGTCGGAAATGGTCACCCAGCCACCCGGCCTGCTGATGGCCAAGCGGGCTCAGCCGGTCATATTCGCGGTCGTCGCGCGCCCCGGTATTGGCTTGTCCGTGACGGACCAGAACGATGTGGGACATGGGGCCTCAAAGAACGGCTGGCACAAAAGAAAAGCGCGCCCGTGGTGCGGGCGCGCAGTGGCGGCGGTGCGATGGATCAGAGTTCGGTCAGGATCTGGTTTTGCGCAACGATCATCAATTCTGCCATCTTGGCGCGAATCTCTTCATCGCTGGCCTTGCCGCCCAGATCGCCAGACACTTTTCGCACCACATCTTCATGACCCGCCTCTTCGAAATCGGCCTTGATCACTTCCCTGGCATAGGCGGCTGCCTCGTCGCCGGATTTGCCCATCAGATCGGCGGCCCAAAGACCAAGCAACTTGTTGCGGCGGGCTTCTGCCTTGAACTGCATTTCTGCATCATGGGCGAACTTGTTCTCAAAGGCGTTTTCGCGGTCGTTGAACGTGGTCATGGCGCTGATCTCCAGAAGACGAGTTTTGGGTTGCCCTTGGTATGACCTGACAGACCCGGCGGTTCAAGTGCGCGCGTTGCTTGCGGCAGGTGCCTGCATGCACTAAGACGCAGTCAAACGCAGCCGTTTTTCATGTAAGACGGACGGTGATGCGCACAGTTTTTTCGTGCCATCCGGCGCATTGACAGAAAGACCCCACATGGCCCGTCGCAAAAAAATTTACGAAGGCAAAGCCAAGATCCTGTATGAAGGCCCGGAACCGGGCACGATTGTTCAGTATTTCAAGGACGATGCCACTGCCTTCAACGCCGAAAAGCGTGACGTTATTGACGGTAAGGGCGTTCTGAACAATCGACTGAGCGAATTTTTCATGGTTGGCCTGAATTCCATTGGCGTGCCGACGCATTTTCTCAAGCGGCTCAACATGCGCGAGCAATTGGTCCGCCAATGCGAAATCATTCCTCTCGAAGTCATTGTGCGCAATTTTGCCGCTGGCACCATGGCCAAGCGTCTGGGCATCGAAGAGGGCACACCGCTGCCGCGTCCCATCGTGGAATATTGCTACAAGGACGACAAGCTGGGCGATCCGCTTGTCACCGAAGAACACATTGCCGCCTTTGGCTGGGCTAGCCAACAAGACATGGATGACATCCTGAGCCTTGCGTTGCGGGTCAATGATTTCATGTCCGGTCTTATGTACGGCGTCGGCATCAAGCTGGTGGATTTCAAGATCGAGATTGGTCGAGTGTATGACGGCGATTTCCAGCGTTTGATCGTGGCCGATGAAATCAGCCCCGACAGCTGCCGGCTCTGGGATATCGAAACCGGCCGCAAGCTCGACAAGGACGTGTTCCGCCGCGATCTGGGCAACCTTGCGGATGCGTATACCGAAGTGGCCCGACGTCTGGGCGTGATGCCGCAGAACGCGACACCGATGGAAAAGCCGAAGCTGATCAACTGACGGCGCGCCCGGTGACGGGGGCGGCGTTTGCGTATTTGGAAAACGAAGAAGCAGGGGGCGAGCCCCTTGGCTGAGACGGAGACGACCATGAAAGCACGGGTGCATGTGATGCTGAAAGACGGGGTTCTGGACCCGCAGGGTGACGCGGTGCGCCACGCTTTGGGCGGTCTGGGGTTTGACGGTGTCGAAAAGGTCCGTCAGGGTAAGGTGATCGAGCTTGATCTGGCCGATGGAACCACCGAAGAGGTTGTGCGAGACATGTGCGAAAAGCTGCTCGCCAACACGGTGATCGAAAGCTACCGGATCGAGATGGCCTGATGCGCGCGGCGGTTGTTGTTTTTCCCGGATCAAACTGTGATCGGGATTTGGCCGTGGCGTTCCGCGAGGCGGGCTGCTCGGTCGAGATGGTCTGGCACAAGGACACGTCCTTGCCTCAGGGCATTGATATTGTCGGTATTCCCGGCGGATTTTCCTTTGGCGACTACCTGCGCTGTGGCGCGATTGCTGCCAATTCGCCCATCTGTGCCGAGGTCAAAGCCCACGCTACGCGCGGCGGCTTTGTTTTGGGGGTCTGCAACGGATTCCAGATCCTGACCGAAACGGGCCTCTTGCCCGGTGCGCTGTTGCGCAATGCGGGTCTGAAATACATTTGCCGGACCGTGCCCCTGACCGTGGGTACAGCCGACAGCGTCTATACAAACGGCTACACGGTCGGGCAGCAGATCGGTGTGCCGATTGCGCATCACGATGGCAATTTCACCGCCTCGGACGAGATCGTGGCACAGCTTGTCGCCGAGGACCGCGTGGCGTTCCGCTATGGCGACAATCCGAACGGATCGACGGCAGATATCGCGGGTATCCTGTCTGACAATCGCCGCGTGCTGGGGATGATGCCGCATCCCGAACGTGCAGCGGATGAAAAGCACGGCGGCACCGATGGCAAGGCCCTGTTTTCTGGTCTCGCCGCAGCCCTGACAGCGGCTTAGCGCCGGTTGACGCAAGCGTGACGCGCCGCTGCTTGAGAGGCGCGTGTGCTTTGTCTATTCTGAGGCTATGGGCAAGGGCACGTCATTGACACGTATTTCAACGCGGACAGGATCGCTGTCTTGGCGCGTGCGTTTTGCATTGGCGCTGCTGACCGCAGTGGCCGTGGTGACGGTATTCCTGACCAATCGGTATCTGACTGACCAATTCACCGAAAGCACCCGCAACCGGGCGGAATTGCGACTGGCGCTATACTCGGGCAACCTGGTGTCCGAACTGCGCCGCAACGCCATTGTGCCGCAACTTTTGGCGCGTGATCCGGCGCTTATCGGGGCTTTGAATTCTGGAGATTTCTCGCAAAGCTCGCAGCGTTTGATCTCCTTTGTCGACGAGATCGGCGCGGCGTCGCTGATGCTTTTGGACTCCGATGGGCGCACGGTGGCCGCAACCAACCGCGAACGGCTGGGCGAACAACATCGCAGCGCGGGTTACTTCATCGAAGCCCTGCGCTCGAACGCCACCGTCTTCACTTCGCAGCGCGAGGAGGTGGGCAGCTTCAACTTCAGCTATTCGCGGCGCATCGAAAGCCAGGGCCAGTCCATCGGCGTGATCGTTGTGGAGGTGGATCTGGCCAAATTCGAACGCGCGTGGGCAGGGATTTCCGACGCAGTGCTGGTCACCAACAGCGAAGGCGAGATCATCCTCGCAACCGAGCCGCGCTGGCGGGGCCAGACCATCGCCACAGCGCTGGAACGCCAACCCGCAGACAGCGCGATTGAACGGGCAATCCGCGCCACTGCCGATTGGACAGCGCTTCCGGCGGATGCCTATTTTCAGGGTGAAGCGGTGATGCGCATCGAAGGCCGCATTCCGTTCCGGGGCTGGAACATGGCGTCCTTCACCACCTATTCCAGCGTCCGGGAACGGGTCAACGCGGTGCTGGCGCTTGAGATCATGGGCTTTGCGATTCTTCTGGCGATGGCGTTCTATGCCCTGAGCCGCAAGACCGCGCTGCGCATGGCGCTGTTCCAGCGTGAGTCGGCAGAGCTTCGCGCATTGAACCAACGCCTCCAGCGGGAAATCGCCGAACGCGAACGGGTGCAGGAAACGCTTGCTGTCGCCGAACAGACACTCGCGCAAAGCTCGAAGCTGGCCGCCTTGGGCGAAATGTCAGCTGCCGTGAGCCACGAATTGAACCAGCCTTTGGCAGCAATGAAAACCTATCTGGCGGGGGCCAAGCTTTTGATGCGCCGCAACCGTCCCGAAGAGGCGCTGTCCGCCTTTGGCCGGATCGACGATCTGATCGAACGGATGGGCGGCATCACACGCCAGCTCAAAAGCTATGCGCGCAAGGGGCAAGAGGCGTTTTCCCCAGTAAATATGGGGGATGCGCTGGCCTCAAGCCTGTCGATGATGGAACCGCAGTTGAAGTCGCGCAAGGTCAAGATCACCAAGATCCTGCCCGAAGAGCCGGTGCTGGTGATGGGCGACCGGATGCGCATCGAACAGGTGATGATCAACCTTTTGCGCAACGCGTTGGATGCCACCAAGACCGTCGCCGACCCGCAGCTTGAGCTTATTCTGGCCAGTGGGGAAACTGCGACGCTGACCATCCGCGACAACGGCCACGGGATCGAAGACCTCGATGCCCTGTTCGAGCCGTTCTACACCACCAAACAGCCGGGTGACGGCGTGGGGCTGGGGCTTGCCATTTCCTCGGGGATCGTCAACGACCTAGGGGGACGGCTTTTGGCGCGTAATGCTGAACAGGGCGGCGCGGTGTTCGAAATGCAATTGCCGATATTGAACGATCAAACGCAGGCGGCGGAGTAAAGCCATGGGCAAAGCCATGAAGATTGCCATAGTCGACGACGAAAAGGACATGCGGCAGTCGATCAGCCAATGGCTGGCACTGTCGGGATATGACACCGAAACCTTTGCCAGCGCCGAAGAGGCGCTTGGAACCTTAGGGGCGGATTATCCGGGGATCGTTATTTCTGACATCAAGATGCCGGGGATGGACGGCATCCAATTGTTGCGCAAGCTGATGGGATCGGATTCCGCGCTGCCGGTGATCATGATCACCGGCCATGGCGACGTGCCCATCGCTGTTGAGGCCATGCGCATCGGCGCGTTTGATTTTCTCGAAAAACCGTTCAACCCGGACCGCATGTCCGATCTGGCCAAAAAGGCCACCAATGCGCGCCGCCTGACGCTCGATAACAGGGCGTTGCGGCGCGAACTGAGCGACGGCACCCAGATGATGCGCAAGCTGATCGGGGCCAGCGCCGCGATGGAGCGTCTGCGCGAGGACATCCTTGATCTGGGGCAGGCGGACGGCCACGTTCTCATTGACGGGGAAACCGGCACCGGCAAGACCCTGATCGCCCATGCCTTGCACGCCGTGGGCAGCCGCGCGGGCAAGAAATTCGTTCTGATCTCCTGTGCGGCAATGGACGAAGACTCGCTGCTGCGGCGCTTGTTTGGTCCAACGCTGCCGGACGATGCGCGCCTGCCTGCCGTCGAAGAGGCGCGTGGCGGCACGCTTGTGCTCGAAGACATCGAAGCGCTGTCTGATGTCGCGCAGGCACGCTTGCTCACGATGATCAATGATCAGGGCAACCCGCCTGAAACGCGGATCGTGGCGATCTGCAACCTTCAGGACGAGGGCCGCACCTGCGAAGACGCGCTACGCCCGGATTTGTACTACAGGCTTGCCGCGCTCAAGATCACACCGCCCCCGCTGCGTAACAGGGGCGAGGATATCCTAACATTGTTTACTGCCCTCGCTGATCAATATGCCGATGAGTATGGCTGCGAGGCCCCGCAAGTCAGCGCGCAGGAAGCGGCACAGCTTTTGCAAGCGCCGTGGCCGGGCAATGTGCGCCAGTTGATCAATCTCGCCGAACGCGCGGTGCTGCAATCGCGTCGCGGCACGGGGACCATCGCGTCGCTGCTGATGTCAGACCATGACGAAATGCAGCCGGTGATGACAACCGAAGGCAAACCGCTCAAGGAATATGTCGAGGCGTTCGAACGGATGTTGATCGACAACACCATGCGCCGGCATCGCGGATCCATCGCGTCCGTCATGGATGAGCTGTGCCTGCCACGCCGGACGCTGAACGAAAAGATGGCCAAATACGGATTGCAACGCTCCGACTACCTTTAGGCGGGGCAAAGCTTTTCGAAATGGCTTGGGACGGATTTTCGAAAATCCGTCCCCGCTCATCCAGCTGCGCGCATCAGCATTCCATAAAGATCGCGTGGGTTGTCCGGGTCGGCGAGCAAATCCAGCGGCAGGTTCAACCCGGTCTCAATGGTCAGGTCATGAACCACCCGCAGCGCCGAGAAATCCTCGATCGCAAAGCCCACACTGTCAAACAACGTGATCTCGCGCGCATCGCGGCGACCCGGTTCAGCACCGGTGATCACCTGCCATAGCTCTGTTACCGGGTGATCCGCGTCCAATTGTTGGATCTCGCCCTCGATCCGCGTTTGCGGCGGGTATTCCACAAAGATCGACGACCGGAGGAGGATCGCTTCGGCCAGTTCGGTCTTGCCCGGACAATCGCCGCCAATTGCGTTGATGTGGACGCCGCTGCCCACCATGTTGTCTGTGAGGATCGTTGCATAGGCCTTGTCTGCCGTGCAGGTCGTCAGGATCTGCGCGCCCTCAATGGCCGCTTCGGCGCTGGTGCAGGCCACCACGTTCAACCCTGTGCTTGAAAGATTCGCCGCACATTTCGCCGTCGCCTCGGGATCTTTGTCAAACAGGCGCACAGTGGTGATGCCGCAGATCGCCTGCATGGCGATGCTTTGAAATTCCGCCTGTGCGCCATTGCCGATCATTGCCATGGTGTCAGCCCCTTTGGGCGCAAGATGCTTGGCGGCAACAGCAGACATGGCCGCGGTGCGCAGCGCAGTCAGCAGCGTCATTTCTGACAAAAGCACCGGATACCCGGTCTCCATATCCGCGAGCAGCCCAAAGGCAGTCACGGTCTGCAACCCGTCTTCGGTGTTCTTGGGGTGGCCGTTCACATATTTGAACGCATAGAGCGTGTCATTTGCCGTCGGCATCAGCTCGATCACCCCGACAGGGCTATGTGCGGCCACGCGCGGGGTTTTGTCGAACGACGGCCAACGGCTGAAATCATGCTCAATGGCGTCTGCGATGCGTCGGATCATCTCGGGCAGGCCGACGTGGTGCACCAGCTGCATCATGTGATCGACGGAAACGAACGGGACAAGGGCCTTGTCTGACGGTTGCATGGGCGGTCCTTACATCAAGCGGGGGGTGGGGCGGTCAAAGATACGGCGACCCAGCGCCGAGGCGGCAAGATCGACCATCAGATGCGCGGTGCGCCCACGTTCATCCAGCATCGGGTTCAGTTCGACCAGATCAAGCGAGGTCATCACCCCGCTGTCGCACAAAAGCTCCATCACCAGATGCGCCTCGCGCACGGTGGCCCCGCCGGGCACAGTGGTGCCGACCGCAGGCGCATGGGTCGGGTCGAGGAAATCCACATCCAGGGACACATGCAGCGCGCCGCCCGCTTTGGCGACATCCTCGAGGAACGGGCTGAGCAAAGCAGCCACACCGACTTCGTCAATGGCCCGCATGTCAAAGCCGCGCACCTGTGTCTGTGCCATCAACGCACGTTCCGGCAGATCGACCGATCGCAACCCGATGATACAGGTGTTGGCAGGCGGCACGACGGCGGGCAGGGGCGGGAAGCCGTCAAAGCCGGATTGCCCTGTGGCGTAGGCCAGCGGTGTGCCGTGCAGATTGCCCGACCCGGTCGTTTCTAGCGTGTTGAAATCGCTATGCGCGTCCAGCCACAGCACGAATTGCGGACGACCTTCCTGCGCAGCATGCGCGGCCACGCCGGGAACGGTGCCCAGCGACAACGCGTGATCTCCCCCCAGAAAGATTGGCAGCCCTTGCTGGATCGCCTCATGGGCGGCGCGCATGAGCGCGGTGGTCCAGCCGATTGTCTCGGACAGGTTTACCAACCCGTCACGTTCAAGGATATCATTGGCGTCTGGTGCGACATTGCCCAGATCGGTCACGCGGTGCCCCAGATCGGTCAGCGCGCGGGCAATCCCCGCGGTGCGATAGGCGTCGGGCCCCATGAGGCAGCCCTTGCGCGCCTTGCCACAATCCAGCGGTGCGCCAACCAATACGATATCCTGTGTTGCCATCGATCCTGTGTCCCTTTTGTCTGTGTCGTCAGGTGTATCTGACGAAATGAGACATCAGGAACTGTGCAAATTGCACAATTTGGCGCATGATCTTACATATTGGTAATCTGGTGGATCAATATGGACGATATCGACAAACGACTCGTGTCTGCGTTGCGCCACAACGGGCGGGCCTCCGTGTCTGATCTGGCAAGCATTCTGGGGCTGTCACGGGCGACGGTGCGGGCACGGCTGGATAGGTTGCAAATGGCTGGCGATGTGGTGGGCTTTACCGTTGTGGTCCGGGAAGATGTGGCGCGCGATCCGGTGCGCGCCTTGATGATGATCGGCATCGAGGGGCGCGGCACGGACCGGGTGATCCGGCAGTTGAACAGCCTGCCACAGGTGCGCGCCTTGCATTCGACAAATGGCCGCTGGGATGTGATTGCAGAGCTTGGCACCGACACGCTTGAGGCGCTCGACGACGTGCTGTTCCGTATCCGCAAAGTCGAAGGGGTGACGCAGTCGGAAACGTCCCTGCTGCTGTCCACCCGCAAAAGCGGGCTCTAGGCCGAACGCCGCGCCGCTGCGATCCAGATCCCGGCCAGTGCGAGTGAGATGACCATGTTCCAGCTTGCCATCGACAGGCCGAACATTTCCCATGGGACGTCGTCGCAGCGCACCAAGGGTGCGGTCATGATCTGGTCGAACAGCTCGTCGGTGGACAGCCCGCCAATGGGGCCAGATGTGCAGGTGGTCGGACCTTCCCACCACCCGCGCTCAACCCCGGTGTGAAAGCCCCCGATGGCCGCTGTGCTGAAGGCAGCCAACGCGCCAATCCACGCCAGAATCGGTGCTCCGAACCGCAACGCGATCAGGCCGATGACAATCGCCACCACATGCGGATAGCGTTGCCAGATGCACATCGCACAGGGTGGTAACCCGCCGATGTACTGGAACCCGAACGCCCCGAGCATGAGAGCCAGCGATCCGCTTGCCGCGAGCAGCATCAGTATCTTGCGTGTCACGCGCATTCTACATCCCCAACCAGGCTTTGATGATGCTGGCCAGCGTCGCACCCGCAATGACCAGCGTTGCGATCCATGTCGTGCCCAACAGAGTGCCCAGAATGACCAAGATACCGTCGCGCTGCAACAGGCCCATCGCCACCACGACCACCGCGATCCCGGGAACCGTGTTGGTGCCCGGCAGCGGCACCAAGATCGACGCGCTGAATAACACCAAAGCCGCGCCGACCACACGGTCCAAAGGCGCGCGGGTGAGCAGGCCCAAACGCGGGCGGCTCACCGCCTCGATCCGGCGCAACCATGGGCCTGCACGCGTCGCTAGAACGCGCAAGTCCGCAGAGGACACGCTGCGTGCGGCCAGCCGGGTGGGCAACCACGGCACGCGCCGCCCCAGCAGGATTTGTGCGGCAACAAACATCAACGGCAACGCGACCACCTGCGGGATTCCGTAGAGAAACGGAATGCAACAGGGCAGCGCAAGGATCAGTAAAAACAGACCAAAGGCGCGTTCATTCAATTGCTTGAGCACCCATTCAAGCGTGACACTGTCGTTCTGCGCGTCATCGGCCAGCCGGTCGAGACGGTCCGAAATGGCCATGTCCTCAAACTGTGCGGCTGTCATTGGGGCGTCTCCTTGGGGCCGATGCGATCGTTGCTGTCGCCAACTGTCTCGCGGGGTATCAAATCGCTGTGGTCGACACCAGCATTAGACTGAGGCAGAGTTAGGTGTTGCGCGTCTGCCTGGCAGAACATCGTGGATATCGGCCCACAAAAATGGATGCGTTTTCGCGCAATAGGGGCTGGACCTTTTGAGACAAGTTCGCTAACTCCACATTCCGTGCCCAAGTGGCGGAATGGTAGACGCAGGGGATTCAAAATCCCCCGACTTAACGGTCTTGTCGGTTCGAGTCCGACCTTGGGTACCAATCGCTTACAGTGTTTTCTTCATCTCTTGCATGAAGAGAGACTGTGCCGATTTTATGGCGCTTGTCGGCATCTTTTCAGAATCGATATCCTGCGGTGATCCTCGTGCCATGTCGCTTTGGCAGCGGTGCCAAATCGCGCGGGACGCAGTCTTTTTACCAGACCGGGCTTTTCATTGCTGTGGCGCGTGATAGCTCAGGCGCATGGTGTTGACTGTTCAAGACGTGACAAAATCCTACCCCGCCGCCGAGGGCAGTACGCCTGTCTTGCGTGGCGTGTCGCTGGCGTTGTCGCGGGGGGAAACGCTTGCGCTGACCGGGGAATCGGGATCGGGCAAAAGCACGCTGTTGCACCTGATCGGTGGCTTGGATAGCGTGGACAGCGGAACAATCCATGTGGACGGGCGCGACATCACCGATATGACCGACACGGCCCGCGCGGCGCTGCGGCGATCGGAGGTTGGCGTGATCTTTCAGCAATTCAACCTGATCCCCTCCCTGACTGTTGCGGCCAATATCGCGTTTCAGGCGCGACTGGCCGGGGCCTATGACGCGGATCACGCGGCCCAACTGGCCGCCGCTTTGGGCCTGACCGACCACTTGACCAAATACCCCGAAGCCCTGTCCGGCGGGCAACAACAACGCGTCGCCATCGCCCGCACTTTGACGGCACGGCCCAAGCTGGTGCTGGCGGATGAACCAACCGGCAATCTGGACGAGGCCACCGCCTCGGATGTGCTTGACCAGATGTTGCGTCTTGTACGCGACACCGGGGCGGCGCTTTTGATGGTGACCCATTCGCACAGCGTGGCCCGGCGGATGGGGCGGCATGTGCATCTGAGCCAAGGTCACGTGGTGTGATCTGGACAGCCTTGACAGCGCTGCTGTCGCATTGGCGGCGCAACGGGGTGCAGTTCTTTGCCCTGATCAGCGGGCTGGCGCTGGCCACGGCGCTGTGGTCAGGCGTGCAGGCGATCAATGCAGAGGCCCGCGCAAGCTATGACGCTGCCGCTGCGACCTTGGGCGAAGGCCAGTTCGACCAGCTTGTGCCGCGCGCAGGCGACGGGATCGACCAATCCACCTACATCGCTTTGCGCCGCGCGGGCTGGCAGGTGTCGCCGGTGCTTGAGGGGCGGTTCGACACGGATGCAGGAAGCGTGCGGATCGTGGGGCTTGACCCTCTTACCGCGCCGGGCACGATTGCGCCGGTAGGTCTTCAGGGCGACACATCCCTGACCGATTTCCTGACGCGCGGTGTGCTGTTCGCGTCCCCGGACGTGGCAGACCGCCTTGACGGCGCGGTGTCACAGCAGGTTATCCGCGATCCGTCTGTCGCCCCCGGTGTGGCGTTGACTGATATCGGTGTGGCGCAAATGCTGCTGGGGTCGGCTGGCACGCTCAGCCGATTGATCATGGCCCCAGACCAGCCGATGGGTTTGCCAGAGATCGCGGCAGTTGCACCTGATCTGACCCGCCAACCGGCGCAGGACACGGGTGCGGGCAGGCTCACAGATAGCTTTCACCTGAACCTGACTGCCTTTGGATTGCTCAGCTTTGCGGTGGGGATCTTCATCGTGCACGGCACCATCAGCCTTGCCTTTGAACAGCGCCGCAGCATGGTGCGAACCCTGCGCGCCCTTGGCGTGCCGCTCAACACCTTGATCGGGTTGATGATTGCGGAACTGGTGCTGTTTGCGCTGGTCGCAGGTGCGATCGGGGTGGCTTTGGGCTACGGTATTGCCGCTGTGCTTTTGCCGAACGTCGCGGCGACGGTACAAGGGCTGTACGGGGCATCCGTGGCCGGCACCTTGCAATTGCGCGCGGAATGGTGGCTGTCCGGCATGGCCATCGCAGTGGTGGGCACGGGGGTGGCGGCAGCCGGTGCCTTATGGCAAATCGCCCATATGCCACTTTTGTCGAGCGCCCGTCCACGCGCATGGGCCGTGGCATCTGGGCAAGCCGCATGGCGCCTGGCCGCAGCGGCCACAGCGCTTTTCGTGGCAGGCGCAGGCATTGCGATCTGGGGGGAGGGCTTGACCCTTGGCTTTGCGCTGCTGGCGTGTCTGTTGATCGGCGCGGCGTTGATCCTGCCATTGCTGTTGCGCGGAGCAGTGTCGCTGGCCGATGGATTCGCTCAAAGTGCCATGTGGCAATGGTTCTGGGCTGACACGCGCCAGCAGGTGCCGGGGATGAGCCTTGCGCTGATGGCGCTTTTGTTGGCGACGGCGGCGAATGTGGGCGTCACCACAATGGTCTCAAGCTTTCGGATGACCTTTGTCGACTTTCTTGATCAACGCTTGGCACCCGAGCTGTTCATCCGCATCGACGACGCCGCGCAAAGCTTTGATCTTGAGGCCTATCTGATCGTCAACGCCCGCGAGGTACTGCCGCTTCTGTCGGTTGAGACAAACATCGCGGACGTGCCCTCTGACTTGTTCGGTGTGCGTGTCGGGCCAACATACCGCGAGAATTGGCTGTTTCTGGCGGATACCCCAGATGTCTGGGACCGCGTTGAGACAGGCGCGGCGGTTGTTGTCAGCGAACAGCTTGCCCGCCGTGCAGGGCTTTGGACCGGCGACACAGTTGCGGTTGCACCCAACCTGACCCTGCCCATCGCGGCCATTGTGGCCGATTACGGCAACCCTTTGGGGCAGGCCTTGATTGCCGAGGATCTGTTCCGCACGCTTTATCCCGACCTGATCCCGCTGTCCTTTGGCGTCCGCTCGGACGATCCGGCGGCATTGCGCGACCGCTTGACCAATGACCACGGCTTACCCTACGGTTTGATCACGGATCAGTCGCGGATCAAGGCGTTCTCGCTCGATGTGTTTGAGCGCACGTTTACCGTCACCGCCGCGCTGAATGTGTTGACGCTTGCGGTGGCCGCCTTTGCCATTCTGATGAGCCTTTTGACATTGGCCGCACTTCGTATCCCGCAACTTGCCCCCGCTTGGGCGCTTGGCCTGACTCGGCGCAGGCTCGGGCAGCTGGAGCTGCTGCGCGCGGTGGCTTTGGCGTTGGTGACAACGGTGCTGGCCATCCCGTTGGGACTGATGCTGGCGTGGGTTTTGTTGTCTTACGTGAATGTCGAGGCGTTCGGATGGAAGCTGCCTATGTACCTGTTCCCCGGCCATTATGCGCTACTAATGCTGTTTGCGCTTCTGGCGGCGGGGCTGGCGGCCCTCTGGCCTGCGATCCGGCTGATGCGCACGCCGCCATCAGACCTGCTCAAGGTGTTTGCCAATGATCGCTAGGGCGCTTTTTCTGATCTTCTTGTTGCCGGTGCACGCAGCGGCGCAGGGCTTTGCCGGACTTGGGACCGATGCCGACGGCTTTGCCGTACCCGCGCCGAACCCGGTGTTCAACTTCCCGCAGGATCACAGCGCGCACCCGGACTACCGCATCGAATGGTGGTATCTGACCGCCAATTTGCGCGGCCCGGACGGCACACCGTACGGCGTGCAGTGGACGCTGTTCCGCTCGGCATTGGCCCCTGAAACGCGCGTGGGCTGGTCGGACCCGCAGGTCTGGTTTGCCCATGCCGCCGTCACGACACCTGATACGCATCTGGTGGCCGAACGTATCGCCCGAGGCGGGATCGGGCAGGCGGGGGTCACGACCCAGCCGTTCGAGGCATGGATCGACGATTGGCGTATGGCAGGGCCGTCATTTGACACCGTCACCCTGACAGCACGCGGCAGTGATTTTGCCTATGATCTGGCGCTCAACGCCACTGGCCCATTGGTGTTTCATGGCCAGGACGGGTTTTCGGTGAAATCGGCGCAAGGGCAGGCGAGCTATTATTATTCACAACCTTACTACGCGGTGACGGGCACCCTGACATTGCCGACGGGCGATGTGCCTGTGACCGGGGCGGCCTGGCTTGACCGGGAATGGTCGTCGCAACCTTTGGCCGATACGCAAACCGGCTGGGATTGGTTTTCGCTGTCCTTTGACACCGGAGACAAGCTGATGGGGTTCTTGTTGCGCGAAGACGATGGCACGGCCTTCACCTCAGCCACATGGATCGCGCCGGACGGCACGACCACGGCCTATCCTGACGGGGCGTTCACGGCGCAGCCCTTGGTGATGCACAGCGTTGCGGGACGCGACGTGCCCACACAATGGGCGGTGCAATTGCCGGAACGCGGCATCGACGTCACGGTGCGTGCGATGAACCCGGATGCGTGGATGGCGGTGTCCATCCCCTATTGGGAAGGGCCGGTGATCGTCGACGGATCGCATACGGGGCTCGGCTATTTGGAGATGACTGGATATGAATAAACAGACCGAGCTGGCAGCGTTTCTGGATCTCGGTTGGCAGCGCCTGACACGCGGAGTTGCCGACAGACGCGCGGCCGCGCGGCATCCGGTCTTTGCCACCGTATCTCCCAAAGGTCACCCGGAGGCGCGTACCGTTGTTCTGCGCGGCGCCAGCAGGAGCGACGGGACGGTCGAGGTGCACACCGATGGTGGGTCGGACAAGATCACGTCGCTGCGTGCCAATCCCCATGCACAGCTTATGGTGTGGGACGAAAAGCCCAAATTGCAGATCCGCCTGTCCACAACCGTCACGATCCACCAAGGGGCCGATGTGGCGGACAAATGGCGCAGCGTGCCCGACGGATCACGCATGGCCTATGGGGCCACGCCAATACCCGGCACAGCTATCCCAACCGCCAACGCCTATCAAAAGCTGGCAAGTCATGACTGGTTCGCCGTGATGGTCTGCCGAATCGATTCGATTGAGCTGATGCAGCTTACAGATCCGCACAGGCGCGCGGTGTTCAGCGCGCAAAATGACTGGTTTGGAGAGTGGCGGGTGCCCTAACGTCATGTATCTTGGCCTTTGGCAGGGAGATTGTCACAAAACTGCCACTTTTGTCTTGCTTCGGCACGCTCCTTGGCTACTGTAGCCGCCAGCGATGAATTTCGCATCAAGTTTACAGCCGATTGCGCCCGAAAGTGGCAGCGATCGAAGGGAATGGGACGGTTGGGGAGAGCCGTCCCATTTTATTTTCAAACATATCCAAAAATCATCGGTCCGGATTGTTCGCCCGCCACAGGGTCCAGGCATCGGGCGTATCAAGATCGGTCAGTGCGTTATTCCCCGGCAGCGCGACCCGAATCAGACGGGCGCGGTTGGTCTGTAGAATCGCCCGCGCGCCGTGATCTCCGGTCAGGTCTGCGAACTGGGTGATCAGGTCGGCCGGAAAGATCACTGGATGCCCCGGCGTCCCATCCGCGCCCGCGGCTTGCACAATAAAGTCACGGTTGGCGGTTTCAAACGCGCTTATCACCAGACGCATATCCGCTGCGGTTAAGTCGGGCATGTCAGCGGGCAGGATCATCAGGCCTGTGCTGTCGCTCCGCACCGCGCGGGCGGCGAGACGCAAGGAGGCCGACATACCTTCGGACGCGTCAGGGACGGGGATGCACCGCGCGGGCAATCCGGCAAGCGCGTCCGCGCGCGGTGATGGACCATCGGGCAGGGTGACCAGCACATCCGCGCCCAAGGCCAGCGCCCGCGCGGCCACACCGCGCAAAAGCGGCGCGCCGTCCACGGGTTCAATCAGCTTGTCGCGGCCCGCCATCCGGCGGCTGGCCCCGGCGGCGGGAATCACGATGGTTACTTGGGTCATCCGCGCAGTCTAGCCGCGCATCTGGCCTCCGTCAGCGTCGTAAAGCGGCGTTGTGATCAGCGTGGCATCCCGCATCTCGCCCAAAATCTCGATCTGGGCTTTTTGCCCGTCCTGCGCATGGGCGCGCGGGATCAACCCAAGGGCGATCGATTTGCCCGCATGATGCGAATAGCCGCCAGAGGTGCAGAACCCCTGAACCACGCCGTCGACCCAGATCGGTTCATAGGCATTCACATCCGCGTCCCCTGCATCGACCTCGAACGCACACAGCACGCGGTTGGGGGGCGTGGCGCGTTCTGCCTCTGCCGCTGCGCGTCCGATGAAATCGACGTTCTGGGACCATGCGATAAAGCGGTCCATGCCGGTTTCGGCGGCAGTGTAATCCGGCGAAAATTCCGACAGCCAAGAGCCAAAGAACTTGTCCAGACGCAGCGACATCATCGCGCGCATGCCAAAAGGTTTCATCCCGTGATCCTGACCCGCCGTCCAAAGCGTGTGCCACACTTGCCGTTGCGCCACGGGTTCGCAGTAAATCTCATAGCCCAGACCCGCCGTATAGCTGACCCGCTGCACAAGGCAGGAGGTCATGCCGATGGTCATGGACCGGACGTCAAGAAACTTGAGATCCGTGGGATCGCGCGTCACCGCGTCGAGCACCTTGCGTGCGTTCGGTCCTGCAATCTGGAACCCGGTCAGCGCGTCCGACACGTTGCGCACCGTCACGCCATCCTGTGCGTTTTGTTCGAACCACCGCGTGTGATAGGCCTGTGCGCCATAGCTTGCGGTCAGCTGGAACCAGTCATCCGCAAGGCAGGAAATTGTGAAGTCACCGATCAGGCGTCCCTGTGGGGACAGCATTGGAGTCAATGAGAGACGCCCGATTTTGGGGATGCGACCCGCCATGATCCGGTCCAGCCAATCGCGCGCATTGGCGCCGCGCACCTCGTATTTGCCGAAGTTCTGAACTTCATTGATGCCAACGGCCTCGCGCACGGCTTTCACCTCGCGGGCAGTGGCCTCCCACGCGTTGGAACGGCGGAAACTCGGTGTTTCAAAGCGCGGCTCGTCTGGGGCGGCGAAGTAATTCACCACCTCCAACCCGTACTGCGCGCCCCAGACCGCGCCCATGCCATCAAAGATATCAAACATGGGTGTGGTGCGATTGGGCCGTGCAGCGGGCAGTTCTTCGTTTGGGTAGCTGACGGAAAAGCGCTTCTGGTAGTTCTCGATCACCTTCGGCAGCGTGTAGCCGGGGCTGATCCAATCCCCGAACCGTGCAACGTCCATCGCCGACACGTCGCGTTCGCATTCGCCGGTCGTCATCCACTGCGCCAGCATCAGGCCAACACCGCCACCTTGGCTGAACCCCGCCATCACGCCGCAAGCTGACCAGTAGTTGCGCAAACCCGGCACTGGACCGACAAGCGGGTTGCCATCCGGCGCAAAGGTAAACGGTCCGTGGATCACCGATTTCACGCCGGCACGTTCAAGCACGGGGAAGCGTTTATAAGCAAATTCAATACTCTCCCCGATCTTGTCAAAGTCATCTGGCAAAAGCTCATGGCCAAAGTTCCACGGCGTGCCATCCACCGCCCAGGGGCGACAGGGTTGTTCATAAAACCCGATGCACAACCCACGCCCTTCCTGGCGCAGATAGCTTTCGCCCGCCGGGTCCATCACATGCGGATGCTCGTTGTCGCGTTCGTAGATCTCTGCGATCTCGTCGGTGACGATATACTGATGCTCCATCGGATGCAGCGGCAGGTAGACCCCCGCCATCGCACCTACTTCGCGCGCCCAAAGACCGCCTGCATTGACCACATGTTCGGCATGGATCGTGCCCTTGTCGGTGACCACATCCCAAGTGCCATCGGCGCGAGGATTGGTTTCCCTGACCATAACATGGGTCTCAATCGTGGCACCGCCCATCCGCGCCGCCTTGGCATAGGCATGGGTCGTGCCCGACGGATCAAGATGCCCGTCAAGCGGATCATAAAGCGCGCCAAGGATGCCATTGAGATTGGTGATCGGTGCGATCTTGGCGATCTCTTCCGGACCAACAATTTCTGTCTCAAGCCCCATGTAACGGTGCTTGGCCCGCTCTGCGAGCAGCATGTCGAACCGGTCTTTATTATCGGCCAGCGTGATGCCGCCGACATGGTGCAGCCCGCAGGACATGCCGGTGATCTCTTCGAGTTCTTTGTAAAGCCGGATCGTATAGCCCTGAAGTGCTGCCATATTGGTGTCGCCATTCAGCGTGTGAAACCCGCCCGCCGCGTGCCATGTCGAGCCGGAGGTCAATTCCGACCGTTCGACCAGCATCACATCTGACCAGCCTAGCTTGGTCAGGTGATACAGCACCGAAACGCCAACGACGCCGCCGCCGATCACACATACACGGGTGGTGGTTTTCATGAAGGTTTCCTCGTTTTGTTGAGGTGACAATGGGCGGGACAGGTTCTCTTCGTCCTGTCGGAAAACGACACGGTGTGTCGGCAGAGGGCAACATCTTTTAGACGTGTCGGCAAAGGGTGGAGGCGAAATCACCGGAGCGACTCGCCATGAAGACCCACGCACAGGCCGTTGTCATCGGAGGCGGCGTCATCGGCTGTTCGATTTTATACCATTTGGTAAAATTGGGCTGGACTGACGTTGTTCTGCTGGAACGCGACGAGCTGACAAGCGGGTCAACTTGGCACGCGGCGGCCAACATTCACGGGCTGCATGACAGCACCAATATCAGCCGTATCCAGCATTACACGATGACCCTCTACAACCAGCTTGAGGCCGAGACCGGCCAAAGCTGCGGTGTGTTCCAACCCGGATCGCTTTACCTTGCCCAGACCGAAGCGCGCGAACACCAGCTGCGCCTGCAAGCGGCCAAGGCCAAGCTGTATGGCATGAACTTTCACGAGGTGAGCCGCGCCGAGGCTGAGGTGCTGCATCCGCTGGTGAATTTCGATGGCATCCGTTGCATCATGTATGAACCCGATGGCGGCAATGTGGACCCGTCCGGCGTGACTGCGGCCTATGCCGCCGGGGCCCGTCAGAAAGGCGCAGAGATCCACCGTTTTACGCCCGTGACCGCCACGGATCAGCAACCTGACGGCACATGGATTGTCCGCACACCCAAAGGCGACATTCACACGCCCTGGGTCGTGAATGCCGCCGGTCTCTGGGGCCGCGAGGTGGCCGCGCTGGCAGGGATCAAATTGCCGCTCTTGCCGACCGAACATCAGTATTTTGTGACCGAAACCATTGCAGAGATTGCCGCGATGGACCGGCGCTTGCCGTCGGTTGCTGACCGGGACGGCGAATATTACCTGCGCCAAGAGGGTAAGGGCCTGCTGGTGGGCGCGTATGAAAAGGACGTCCGTTTCTGGGCCGAGGACGGGACGCCACAGGGCTTTGGCCACGAGCTGTTTGCCGATGATCTGGAACGGATCGAAGACAACATGATGCGTGCCATCGACAGGGTGCCAGCGGTGGGGGCTGCCGGGATCAAGCGGGTGATCAACGGCCCGATGATCTGGTCGCCGGACAGCAATGTGCTGCTTGGTCCGGTGCCCGAGAAACAGGGCTATTTCTGCTGCAACGGCATCATTCCGGGGTTTTCGCAATCAGGCGGCATGGGCTTGATGGTGGCGCAATGGATCATCGAAGGCGAGATGCAGTACGACATGTTTGCCTGGGATGTGGCGCGTTTTGGCGATTGGGCCGACGCAAAATTCACCAAGGCACGGGTTGGAGATCAATACGCGCACCGCTTCAAGATTCATTTCCCGAACGAGGAACGCGCGGCGGGTCGACCGGTGCGCACGCGCCCCGTCTACGAGATGCAGCGCGAGATGGGCGCGGTGTTCGGCCTGAACTACGGCTGGGAACACCCGCTCTATTTCTCGCAGGATGTTGTCGAAAGCGCGGGGTTCACCCGTCAGCCGTGGTGGGATGTGGTGGGCCATGAGGCGCGCACCTTGCGCGACAAAGCCGGGATCATCGACATCTCGAACTTTGCCAAGTACCGCGTCACGGGGTCGGGGGCCGAGGCGTGGCTGAACGCGGTGTTTGCCAACCGCATGCCGCGCGACGTGGGTCGGTCCTGTCTGACACCGCTCATTGGTAAACGTGGCGGCGTTGCCGGCGATGCCACGGTCACACGGCTGGCCGAGGACGAATTCTGGATCATCAGCTCTGGCATGGCGGAACGCTATCAGAAACGTTTTTACGACGCGGTGCCGCTGCCCGAGGGCACGATATTTGAATCGCTGAGCACCACCTGGAGCGGCTTTAACGTGGCAGGCCCACAAAGCCGCGCGCTGCTGCAACGCCTGACCAACATCTCGCTCGACACCGCCGATTGGCCCTTCATGCGCTCCAAGCTGGTTGAGGTCGCAGGGGTGGAGGTGATGGCGCTGCGGGTGTCTTTCACCGGCGATCTGGGATGGGAGCTGCATTGCCGGGCCGGGGATCAGGCGGCGCTTTACACCGCGTTGCTGGAGGCAGGCCAAGAGGTTGGGGCGGTGCCAGTGGGCAGTCGTGCGCTGATGAGCCTGCGGATGGAAAAAGGCTATGGGTCTTGGGGGCGCGAATACAGTCCGGAATACTGGCCGCAGGAATGTGGACTGGACCGTTTGTGCCGCAGTGACAAACCTTACCTGAACCGGGATGCGGCGCTGGCCAATATGCAAAAACCCGCCCGCGAACGCATGGTCCTGCTTGCGCTCGATGCCAGCGACACCGATGCGTCAAACGCGGATGCCACGGGCGGGGAGCCGATCTTCAAAGACGGCATCGGCATAGGGCGGGTTTCGTCGGGGGCTTACGGCTATCATGTGGGGATGTCGCTGGCGATTGCCTATGTCAAAGATGCAAAGCCAGGCGATACAGTCGATGTGATGGTGCTGGGACGTCCGCATAGGGCTGTGATCCTTGACCAACCGCCTTTCGATCCGGGCGGTACGCGTCTGCGCGCCTGACCTTTTCGGGTTTCCAAAGCCCCCAATCGTTGCCGGAACTATTCCGCCGACAAGGGCCGTATCTTGAGCGCGGTGATGCGGTTGTTGTCGCGCGCCACAACCTCGAACCGGAAGCTGTGAAAGCTGAAACATTGGCCGATAGTGGGGATCATCTGCGCCTCGTGGATCACCAGACCGGCGACGGTGTTGGCCTCATCATCGGGCAGTGTCCAGTCAAGCTGGCGGTTCACGTCCCGGATCGTCATGGCGCCATCAATCCAGTAATTGCCGTCCTCGTCCGCTTTGACAGGGTGATCGCCATCGGGGTCGAATTCATCGGTGATCTCGCCCACGATTTCCTCAAGGATGTCTTCGAGCGTGATCAACCCCTGCAACGCGCCATATTCATCCACGACCAGCGCAAAATGGGTGCGGCGGCGCAGGAACTGGCGCATCTGGTCGTCCAGCGACGTGCTTTCGGGGATAAAATACGGCTTCATCGCCACTTCGGCGAATTTGAAGCTGCTCATGGCATCGGCAGGGCGTTCGCCTTCCTGCATGAACTGGTACATTGCGCGGAACAGATCCTTGGCATGGACCACGCCGATGATGTTTTCGGGATCCCCCCGGAACACTGGCAGGCGGGTGTGGTTCGATTCCAGACATTGGCGCAGGATGTCCTGCGGGTCTTTGTCGGCGTCGATCATCTCGATGCCGGACCGGTGAAGCATGATCTCTTCGACCGTGCGTTCGCTCAGATCCAGCGCGCCAAGGATGCGGTCGCGGTCTTCTTTTTCGACCACGCCTTCGGAATGGCCCAGTTGCAGCGCGCCGGCGATTTCCTCGCGCACGGCAAGGATGTGACTGTCGGGGTCGGTCTTGACGCCGAACAGGCCCAGAACACCGCGCACCAGCACCCGAACGGCGCTGACGATGGGGGAAAACACTCTGATCACCAGCGCAATAACTGGCGACACCCGGCTTGCGGCAGCTTCGGGATTGGTGATCGCATAGGTCTTGGGCAGAACTTCGGCAAAGACCAGAACAAGCACGGTCATCACCAACGTGGCCAGTGCCACACCGGATTCGCCGAACGCCCGTGTGAACAGCGCCGTGGCCAGCGAGGTGGCGAGGATGTTGACAAGGTTGTTGCCCAGCAGGACCGACCCGATCAGGCGCTCATTGTCTTCGGTGATCAGCAACGCGCGGTCCGCGCCCTTGGAGCCTTTGTCGGACATGGAGCGCAGCTTGCCACGTGATGCGGCGGTCAGCGCGGTTTCAGAGCCGCTGAAGAACGCTGACAGCACGAGAAGGCCAAGAATGGCGGTGGAGGTCATCCAGAATGCGGCGTCTGCCGCTGTCGTTGCGGGTTCCATGGGGTCCAACGTTTTGAAATGCTGACAGGGTTATGGGGGCAGGGCCCGTCGTGTTCAAGAGCCGTGGGTCAGTCCCGCGCCATCGGGTGGTGATCAAGCACCAGCTCTTTGAGCCGTTCTTCGAGAACATGCGTATAGATCTCGGTAGTGGACACATCCGCGTGGCCCAGAAACGTCTGGATTGCGCGCAGATCCGCGCCGTTGGCCAGCAAATGGGTCGCAAAGGCGTGCCGCAGCGTGTGCGGGGTCACTTTGGCAGGGGACACGCCACCTTCGGCCGCGAGGTCTTTGATCAGCACATAAAATGCGTGCCGCGTCAGGTGGCCGGACTTGCCGCGCGACGGAAACAGAAACGCCGACGCGGCTTTGCCGTTGGCGCGGGCGCTGTCCTCCATCTCTTCGCGGGTCTTGAGCCAGTCGCGTAGGGCGGCGCGGGCCGGGGGGGACAGCGGTACCATGCGTTCCTTGCCGCCTTTGCCCCGGATCAGCAGCATGCGCGGATCGCCCTTGGCCGAGGACAGGGGCAAAGACACCAGTTCAGTCACGCGCATGCCGGTGGCGTAAAGAAGCTGCATCAGACAGGTGTTGCGTTCCTTCTCGGCAGGGCTGCGGCCATGCGCAATGGCGGCATCAAGCAGGCGGTCCACCTCTTCGATCGAGAGCGTCTTGGGCAGGCGCTTGTCGCGCCCCGGACCACTGATCTGCACTGCCGGATTGTCGGTGCGGAACCCTTCCTCAAAGCAAAAGCGATAAAGTTGTTTGATTGCGGACAGCCGTCGCGCGCGGGTGGACTTGGCCAAGCCCTGCGCGTCGCAATAGACAAGGTAGTCTTCGACATCCGCCTTTTGCGCCGCTGGCAAGGACGATCCGCGCGCGCGCAGCCAGCCGGTGAAATCCGACAGATCGCGGGCATAGGCGAGTTGCGTGTTCGTCGCCGCCCCGCGTTCGGCGGCCTGAGCATCCAGAAACGCCGAAATCCAGTGCCGGTCGTTCATCGTCGCGCGCCTTCCATGTCAAGGATCGCAAGTTGCAGCGCCGCGCGGCGGGCGGTGTCCTCTAGCCCGAAGGCCCGAAAGGTGTGCAAGGCTTCGGTGACATCGGCATCATTGCCGCTGGCCCCGGTTTCGAACCGCTGGATGGCAATCAGCAAGGCTTCGCCCAACCGGTTCTGGCCGGGAAGCGCCGTCAGATCCTCGGGCGCGCGGACCGTGCCGGTCCAGGCCAACGCAAGCGCTTCGCCATGCGGCACATCAGAGGGGGGGCTGGTCGGCGACTGGCCCAACGCGATGGCCGAGAGGAACGCCAGACGTGGGTCAGCGCTTGTCGTCAAGGCGTGGGCGGCGGTTTCGTAATCATTCGACAAAAGCCCCGAAATATGCGCGATCTCCTGCGCGCGGGTGGACAGGGGCAAGTCTTGCAGGCGGATGGCAAAAAGGTTCGAGAAGGGCACCAAAAGGCCCGCGCTGCGCATTTGCGGCCAGACCTTTTCGAGCGAGGACGACACCGCCCCCGGATCGCCGGTGTTCAGCGCGGTTTCGAACCGTTGCAGTGCTTCGACGCGGTCCCAGATGCCGCCGGACGCGGCGCGCATCTGTTCGGTGTAGACGCCCAAAAGCTGGTTGCCGTCGATCGCTCCTGCGCGGGCCAGCCGTTCAGCGGCTTGCAATTGCGCCCGCCACCCCGAATCGCCCGTCACTTCGACCACTGCAAAGGGCAGGGGCAACGGGGTTGTCGGCAGCGCTTCGCCGATGGCTTCGAACAGGCGGAATTGTAGCGGCGTCGGGCGCACGGGGGGGCGCAGCGGTGTTGTCGTTTCGCTATACTCGGGATCAAGGAACCGCAGCAGGAGTTCGGTGTCGAGATCGGACAATTGGCCCAGCGTTGTGGCGGTTTGATAGACCGTCATTGCGCGCGGGAAATCGCCGCTGCGGGTGGCGCACCAGATCCGGGTAGGCAGATCGCGGCTCAGATTGGGGCTGTCGGCAAGCATCATGCACAGCGCCTCGTCCGAGCCGGTGAGCAGGGCAAGATCAAAGGCGCGATCAAACAGGTCGGGTGTCAGGGGGCTGACCCGTTCCAGCATGGCTTCGGCCGGGGCGACCAGACCGTGATGGTACAACACGTCGATCCGGGTGCGGAGGAATGCATCGCCTGTGCTGATCGAGGGTGTTTCGGCTTCGGCCAGAAGCAAGGTATGCAAGAGCATATCCAGTGCCGGAACCGACGGGCTGCGCATTTGTAACGCGTCAAGGGCTGCGATCAGGTCGGTGTCGCGGCTGCCTTGCCAAAGCGTGGGCGGTAGGCCTGTGACCGAAGTCGGCAGCAAGCCAACGCCCCCCGCGCTTGGCGCGTCCAAGGATTGGACCTCAATGTCGGGGACACGGACGCTTTGGGCGATCGGTGTGTCGGCTGCTGCGGGCGGGGCCATGATCACAGGCGGCGCGTTGCGCTGCACCGCAAGCCAATCAATCGCCGACAGCGGTTGTTCCTGCGCCCAGACCGGCAGTGCCCAAAAGGCAAAAGGGATAAGGAGGGGCTTAATCTGCATCCAGCGTCACAGGCTTTCTGACTTCTGTTTGCGGCGGTGAAAAATCAGCACCGAAGAACGGCCCGATATAGGCATAGGCCACCAGTGCCACTGCACCGATGATGAAAAGATAGATCAGTCCTCTTGCTATGCGCCCCATGACGATCCTTGCCCTGCCTTGTTGATTTTTTCCAAGTTATAACTGGCCTTTTCCCCAAGATCACGTCATTCAACCACCGTTGACAAAAAATTGGCGGCACTTGGCCGAGATACAAGGGCTATGTCAGACACAATGCAGGCAAGACTGAAGAAAACGGTGGTGCTGGTGGGCATGATGGGTGCCGGGAAAACCGCTGTTGGCAAGGCACTTGCCATAGCGCTGGATGCGCCCTTCCTTGATTCGGATGCCGAGATTGAGAAGGCAGCCAACATGACGATCCCCGAAATCTTTGAGCGCGACGGTGAGCCGTTTTTCCGCCTCAAGGAACGTCAGGTGATCTCGAGGCTTCTTGAAAAAGAGCGCGGCATTCTGTCGACGGGTGGCGGCGCTTATATGGCCGCAGCCAACCGGGACATCATTTCGGAAAAGGGCGTGGCGGTGTGGCTGAATGCCGATCTGGACCTGCTCTGGAGTCGTGTCCGGCATAAAGATACGCGGCCTTTGCTGCGGGTGCCAGAGCCGCTGGCGGCCTTGACCCGGCTTTATGAAGAACGAGTGCCGGTCTACGCCATGGCGGATCTGACCGTGCCGTCGGACCCCGGTATCTCAATCGATGATATGGCGATGCGGGTGATTGAGGCTCTCAAGACGCGCCCGGATGTTCTGGAGGTTCAAGGGTGATCGAAACCGTTCATGTTCCGCTTGAGGGCCGCGCCTATGACGTGCGGATTGCACCCGACCTTTTGACCAGCGCCGGGGCCGAGATCGCCCCGTTTCTGGCGCGCCCAAGGGTGGCGATTGTCACTGACGCGCATGTTGCCGAACTGCATCTGGGGTCTCTCGAAGTGGCGTTGGCTGCGCAGGGCATCGCATCTGTCAGCCTGACATTGCCAGCCGGCGAATCCACCAAAGGGTGGCCACAGTTCGAACGCACCGTGGAATGGCTGCTTGAGCAAAAGGTCGAACGCCGCGACGTGGTTGTGGCGCTTGGTGGCGGCGTGATCGGCGATCTTGTTGGCTTTGCGGCAGCGGTGCTGCGCCGGGGCGTGCGGTTCGTGCAGATCCCCACATCGCTTTTGGCGCAGGTGGACAGTTCGGTGGGCGGCAAGACCGGCATCAACGCGCCGCAGGGCAAGAACCTGATCGGGGCCTTTCACCAGCCTGCACTGGTGCTGGCCGATATTTCTGTGCTGCACTCCTTGCCCGAGCGTGATTTCCTTGCTGGCTATGGCGAGGTGGTCAAATACGGATTGCTGGGGGATGCGGCGTTCTTTGACTGGCAAGACAAGAACGCGGCTCGGATCACCGCCCGTGACCCCGATGCGCTGGCCTATGCGGTCAAACGATCCGTTGAAATGAAGGCCGATATCGTGGTGCGCGACGAGACGGAGCAGGGCGACCGCGCGCTGTTGAACCTTGGCCACACGTTTTGTCACGCGCTTGAGGCAGCGACGGGTTATTCGGACCGTCTTTTGCACGGTGAAGGAGTCGCCATCGGGTGCGCGCTTGCGTTCGAGCTGTCATCGCGCCTTGGTTTATGTGCCCAGGAAGAGCCAAGCCGCGTGCGGCAGATACTGCATGCGATGGGCATGAAGGTCACGTTGGCAGATATAGAGGGCGATTTACCGGATGCGGCGGCATTGCTAAACCTGATGGGTCAAGACAAGAAGGTGATCGACGGTCAGCTGCGCTTTATTCTTGCGCGCGGTATCGGGGATGCGTTCGTCACGTCGGACGTGCCGTCTGAAATTGTGCTGAACCTGCTTCGGGATGCGCTGGCGGAACGATAAAAAAGGCGCCGCTATGGGCGCCTTTTTCTTATCTGTCTTAGAACGGGATTTCGTCGTCAATGTCGCGCGCAGGCGCGCGGGCTGGGCCACCGCCACCACCGCTAGATCCGCCGTAATCGCGATCCCCGCCGTAGTCGCCGCCATAGTCGTTGCCGCCGCCTCCGCCAACATAGCCACCGCCGCCACCTCCACCGCCGCTGCCATCACTACGCCCGTCAAGCAGGGTCAGTTCGCTTCGGTATGGGCGTAGAACGACTTCGGTTGAATAGCGGTCCTGACCGGATTGGTCCTGCCATTTGCGGGTTTCAAGCTGGCCCTCGATATACACCTTGGAGCCCTTCTTGAGATATTGTTCGGCAACCCGCGCGAGCGGTTCCGAGAAAATGGCAACGCTATGCCACTCGGTCCGTTCCTTGCGTTCGCCAGTGTTTTTGTCTTTCCAATTCTCGGATGTTGCAATTCGCAGGTTGCAGACCTTTCCACCGTTCTGGAAAGTGCGCACTTCCGGATCGCGGCCAAGATTGCCGACGATGATGACCTTGTTGACTGAGCCGGCCATGATACCCCCATCTTTGTTCGAATCTCTGGCGCAACGCGCCGTTGCCACGACCTTACACCAGCGCATCCCTCAGATACCATCAGCTTGTGGTTAAGAAATCATGACCAACCAAGGCTGGTGTGAACGCCAATTTCGGATTATACAGCAGCAAGATCTCAATGTGGGACGTGAGCATTTATGCGAACAGCAAGACAGAGATTTGTTGCGGTAATCAGTGTGGCCGTGATGATGAGTACAAGCGCCGTGAGCGCAGAGGTGTTGTCCTCCAAGAGCCGCATTGCGCTCTTTTCCAGCAAAACCAAGGTTTTGGACTCCCGCGCCGCGCAGCAATACAAAAGCTCGGTGCGGTTGCAGCCGCCCAAGGTGGTGACACCGACGAAATGGGGTGATGCAGGCACCGGAGACAGCGTGCCCCAGTACCGTGGCGGATATACAGGTGTCTATGCCGGTATGGCCCGCGATGCCGCGCGCCGCCATGGTATTCCCGAAGACCTGTTTTTACGCCTCGTGCAGCAGGAATCGAACTTCAATCCAAACGCCCGGTCTCACAAAGGCGCGATCGGTCTGGCGCAGTTGATGCCCGGAACGGCAAAAGACCTGCGCGTTGATCCGAATGATCCTGCCCAAAACCTTGAAGGGGGCGCGCGCTACCTCAAGGAACAGTATCGCAAGTTTGGCCAGTGGCCGCTGGCGCTTGCCGCGTATAATGCCGGGCCCGGTGCTGTTGAAAAGCACAACGGCATCCCGCCCTTCCGTGAAACGCGCAACTACGTCAAGAAAATCTGGGGCCGCTAAGCCGTCCCGGATTAAGACGCGTGCTCAGCAGCTTAGACTAACGCGCAGGCAGCGTGGACTTGGTGGTTTGGTCAGGATTATTGTGGGCAAAATTTACAAAAATTGCTCCAAATCTGTGCCAATGAGGTCAAATTGATGCCCCATTTCTGCATCAAACCTACGTTCAGACAACGATGCGATTTAGCAAAATATCGCCAGTTGATAGATAGGTTTGGACCAGACGGCGTGGTCTCTTAAAGGTTGGAGAATGGTATGATCAAGTTCATCAAGAGCTTTTGCCATGATGAAGACGGCGCAATCACCGTGGAATGGGTGGTTTTAACGGCTGCAGTCGTTGGCTTGGCGTTTTTGTCTTACGATCAATTGGAAGCGAGCAATGAAGTCGTGCTGGAAGCCACAGGCGAAGCCGTTGCGACAGCGGTCGATTACCTCGAATAGAAATCGCGCCATACCGTGACGGCGTCATGGGTGCCTGGGGTCAGGCATCTTGTCTGTTCATTTAAGGCTGGCGCGGATCGTTTTGTCACTCTGCCGCGATCTGGATCACTGGTTCCATTTCGGCCAGTTGCGCATCGGTCAGATGACATTTGACCTGATGTCCCTCTTCCAGCGTGCGCAGTGCCGGAACCTCTTTTTCGCAAAGCCCCCCCGGAACCCGTGATTTCCAACCACAGCGTGTCTGAAACGGACATCCCGATGGCGGGTTCATTGCCGATGGAATATCCCCCTCAAGCACGATGTGCTTTTTCTTGACCCGCGTGTCGGCAATCGGCACAGCAGACAAAAGCGCCTCGGTATATGGGTGGTAGGGCGGCGCGAAAACCTGATCTGTTGTGCCCAGTTCCACCACATGCCCTAGATACATAACCATAACGCGATCAGATAGATAGCGCACGATGCTCAGGTCATGGCTGATGAACAGAAGCGTGGTTTTCTGTTCGCGCTGGATCTCCATCAACAAATCCGTCACCGCTGCTTGCACCGACACGTCCAGCGCTGACACCGGCTCATCGGCCACCACGATCCGAGCATTCCCGGCAAAGGCGCGTGCAATGCCGACGCGCTGCTTTTGTCCCCCAGACAGCTGACGCGGCATGCGGTCGGCAAAGGCGCGCGGCAGTTTGACCAGATCAAGCAATTCCAGCATCCGTGCACGCCGTTCGCCATCACTCTTGCCAATCCCGAACACTTCGAGCGCGCGGATGATCTGGCGGCCCACGGTCATGGACGGGTTAAGCGTGTCGAACGGGTTCTGGAACACCATCTGCACATCGGCGATGGTCTGGGTGTCGCGCGCCTCGATCGGGATGGATTCGATGTTGCGATTGTCGAGCAGGATTTGCCCGTCTGTCGCCGTCTCAAGCCCCATCAACACCTTGGCAAAGGTGGATTTGCCACATCCCGACTCCCCCACAATGGCCAGAGTTTCAGATTCGCGTGCCTCAAAGCTCAGGGTCTCGTTGGCCTTGACTACCTTGGTGTCGCCCCGTTTTCCCAAAAGGGCGTTGGCCGCGACCTCATAGTATTTCTTGAGGTTGTCCATCTTGAGAACAACCCGCCCCGGTTCGGCCTTTTGCGTGGTTTCGGCAAGCGCCATGGGGGCCTGCCAGTCGATTTCCTGAAAGCGCAGACAGCGCGTGGCGTGGCGTTCATTGCCGGGCACGTCCATCATCTTGATATCGCCTGCATCACAGCGCCCAGCCTCGAAGTAATCGCAGCGGGGGCCAAAGTTGCAGCCCTTGGGCCGCTCGTGTGGGAGCGGGAAATTGCCCGGAATGGCGCGCAAGGGGCGGGCGTTCTTATCGGCACCGGGCAGGGGGATCGACCGGAACAGCGCCTGCGTATACGGGTGCTGCATCTCGTCAAACACATCGGTGATCGACCCGCGTTCCACCGCTTCTCCAGAATACATCACACAGATGCGGTCGCAGGTTTCCAGAACAAGTCCAAGGTTGTGGCTGATGAACAGCATTGAGGTGCCGTATTTCTTGCCCAGCTCCTTGACCAGCTCGACCACAGCCGCTTCGACCGTCACATCCAGCGCGGTGGTTGGCTCGTCCAGAATAAGCAGTGACGGCTCGGCCATGAGCGCCATGGCAATCACGATGCGCTGTTGTTGGCCGCCAGACAATTGGTGCGGATAGGCATCCAAGATGCGCTTGGGGTCGGGCAGTTTCACATCGGTGACCACCTGAAGCGCACGCGCATACGCCTCTTTCTCGGAGGCTCCGCGATGGATGATCGGCACCTCCATCAATTGGCGGCCGATCTTCATGGCGGGGTTCAGGGACGCCATTGGCTCTTGGTAGATCATCGCGATCTCGGACCCGCGAATCTTGCGCAGCTCGTCCGGGCTCATCTGGCTCAGATCACGGCCCTTGAACTTGATCGACCCGCCGACAACCCTCCCGTTCTTCCCGAGGTCCTGCATCACACCCAAGGCAACCGTGGATTTGCCACAGCCGGATTCGCCAACAAGCCCAACAGCCTCTCCGGGCATCACCTTGACGGAAAAATCCATGACTGCCGGGATTTCCCGCAACCGTGTGAAAAAGGAAATCGAAAGCGTGTCAATCTCAAGGATCGGACCGTCGTAGCTGTCTTTCATTCTGTCTCTCCCTGTCGGAGCTGGAGACCTGCGTCCCTCTTCATCTTGCCAAGTAAACTCCGGGGGTCTGGGGGCTGGCCCCCAGTTCCGCCATCAATCAATCGCGCAAGCTTTCTTCTCTTAATCCATCGGCCAACAAATTGAGCCCCAACACCATGCTCAAAAGCGCAAAGGCCGGGACCATGGCGGGGTGCAGGTAGATTTGCAGCAACCTGCGTCCGTCATTGATGGTCGTGCCCCAATCCGGGCTTTCCGGCGGCAGGCCAAGACCGAAGAACCCCAATGTCCCCAAAAGGATCGTCGTGTAGCCGATGCGCAGGCAGAAATCGACGATCAGCGGTCCGCGCGCATTGGGCAGGATTTCCCACAACATGATGTACCACGGGCGTTCACCGCGCGTTTGGGCGGCGGCGACGTAATCGCGGGTTTTGATGTCCATCGCCAGTCCGCGCACGATCCGGAACACGGTGGGCGAATTCACGAACACCACGGACACGAACACCACCAGAATGCCGCCTTGCAGGTTGAACAGGTCGATGGCATCGGGCAGCACGGTGATCGCTGTTCCCGGCTGAGATATGAGCGACAGGTAAAGCCATCCCATCACCCCCAGCACAGCAATCAGCATCGGTGTGCGGACCTTGGGTTGGGTGCGGTAGCGCGAGTTAAGCAAAACCGCGACGAAGATGATCGGGAAGACAAACAGCACCATCGCCATGTAGTTGGGAATGCCTGTATCGACGATCTCGGGTGTGACGAGCAGGTAGAACAGCAAGATCACCGGGAAGGCGAGGATGAGGTTGGCCAGAAAGCTGAGCAATGTGTCCAGTTTGCCGCCGTAATATCCAGCAGGCAGGCCCAGCGTGATGCCGACCATAAACGCGAACAGCGTCGCCAGGGGGGCGATTTGTACCACCACCCACGCGCCCTTGACCATGCGGCTGAACACGTCACGGGCAAGGTTATCGCCGCCGAACAGGTAATAGGCGTATTGGCCCTCGTCTGCGCCAACAATCGGCGTTCCGGGCGGCTTGTTCTTCATGCTCGAAACTTGCGCCAGTGCATCATGGGTGACGATCATGTCAAACGCGCCGAAAATCCCGGTAAAGACCCAGAACATGACCAGCGCAAAGCCGATCATGCCGATCGTGCTGTCAAACAGCTTGCCGTACAGGCCCAGTCTGCGTTTGTAGACGATGGACAGGGTGAAAAGGACAATAAGAGCGACCCAGACAGGCATAAACTGAATGAGGACGCGGGTGAGAATGTCAAACCAACCGAGCGGTTCCATGGTGCTGTTCCTTCCGCTCAGGACACGCTGATGCGTGGGTTAAGATAGACATACCCGATATCGGATATGAGCTGCGTGATCAGAACGACGAAGACCGACACGACAGATACGCCGAGCAACAATTCGATGTCATTGTTCCCGGCGGCCTGTACCAGCGTCCAGCCGAAGCCTTTGTAGTTGAACAGGGTCTCGACAATCACCACGCCGTTCAGCAGCCACGGAAATTGCAGCATGATCACCGTAAACGGCGCGATCAGCGCGTTGCGCAGGGCATGTTTGATGACGATGTTGGGAAAGCTGACCCCCTTGAGACGGGCGGTGCGGATGTATTGTGCTGTCATGACCTCGGCCATCGATGCGCGGGTCATGCGGGCGATATATCCCATGCCGTAAAGGGCGATGGTCATCACCGGCAGGGTGAAATTTTCAAACGTGGCGTTCTCCATCGCGCTGGTGGCAGAGCCGTTGAACCAGCGCAGGCCGAACGCGGTGGATGCAAACACAGCGATGAAGACAACGCCGGACACGTATTCCGGCGTTGCAGTGCTGATGATCGACACGGTCGAGAGCGACCGGTCCGTGCGGCTGCCTTCGCGCATACCGGCAAGAACGCCAATGATCAGCGCGCCGGGCACCATGACCATCATGACCCAGAACATCAGCTTGCCCGTCAGGCCAAGCCGCGTGGCGATGATTGCGCCGACATCATCCTGAAATACGCTGGATTGGCCCCAATCGCCTTGCAGCACGCCACAAAACCGGCGGTCTGTGTCGGTGGTGATACCGTCTTCCATGGTGCCGTTGCAGCGCGATCGCACGGTGCCATCGCGGCCTTCGATCACCCAGCCGGGGGCGGCACCAAGCCATTGGGCGTATTTCAACGGCAAAGGTTGAGCATAACCGCGGTCGCGCAGAAAGCTGTCGACCTGTTCGTCCGTCATCCGGACATTGCCCTGGTTCTTGGCCAGCTTTTCAAGGTTTGGCGCAAGGTTGGTCAGCCAGAAAACGATGAATGTCAGGCACAGAGCCGTCAGCACCATCGTTCCGATGCGCCGAAGCAAAAACAAAGCCATGTCGGGTGGGTCTCCCTCGTCATGTCCGCACGGCAGCGCGCAGAGCGTGGAGTCTCAGGTGGCGTCTGCCCCCCTGATCGTCAGAGGGGCAGAGCCGGAGTTATGGATCAGGCCGCGAAGCCGAGCTTGTAAAGGCGGAACTCGTGGGATGGGTGCTTTTCTGCGTTCACCACGGTGCCGTCGTGGTGGTTGTAAAGCGCCCGCCAATAAGGCTGGATGATCACCCCATCGTCGCGCAGGGTTTGCTGTACCTTGGACATCACCTCGCGCCGGGTATCGGCGTCTGCGATGGACAGGGCGTCTGCCATCAGCGCGTCAAACTCGGGGTTGGCATAGGCGCTTTCGTTCCATGCTTCGCCGGTCCGGTAGGCCAGCGACAGGACCTGCACCTCGAGCGGGCGGTGGTTCCAGCTGGTGGCGCTGAACGGGAATTTCGTCCAATCGTTCCAGAAGGTCGATCCCGGCAGCACGGTGTGTTTGATGTTCACACCCGCATCCGCGATCTGCGCCGCGATTGACGCGCCGGTGTTGCGCTCCCAATCATCGTCCAGGGTGATCAGCTCGTGTTCGAAATCGGCAAACTCGGTCGTATCGAGCATTGCTTTGCCCGCTGCCGGATCGAATTCGGGTGCGCCGATATCGGCATAAGCGGGGTGGATTGGGCAGACATGATGGTTCTCGGCGACTTGACCCCGACCGTTATAGCCCAGCTCAAGGCAGACCTGGTTGTCCACCATCATGGTCAGCGCCTTGCGCACGTTGCGGTCGGCATAGGGAACACGACCGTCAACATCGGTCTGCTGGTTGAAACGGTGTACCAGCGTGGCGGCGGTAACGGTTTCAGTCTTGGCCCACCCGATGGCATCAAGGATGTCGATGAAGTCACCCACGGATTCATAGAGCATGTTCACTTCGCCCGATTCTGCCGCTGACAGCCAAGATGCGGGGTCGGTGCCGTAGTCGATGAATTCGATCTGGTCGAGATACGGGCCACCCCAGGCTTCGGTGCCCCACCATGTGTGGTCGGTGGCGCGTGCGATCACAGCCTTGACGCCGACTTCGATGGAGACGGGACGGAACGGACCTGTTCCGATGCCATGTGCATAGACATCGCCGCCGTCATAGCTTTCGTGCACAATTGCGGACGGGTAGTCCGACATATTGGCCACAATCGCAATATCGGGCGCGGACAGGTTCAGACGCACGGTAAGATCATCGACAACCTCAATTGCACCGTCGCGGGCCTGACTGGTGTCTGCGTCGATCAAGCCGCCCATGCGCGCGGACATGGAATTGCCTTCCATCGCGGCATCACACCATCCAGCGATGTTGCGGGCCACGTCTTGGGCGGTGAACGCATCGCCATTGTTCCACGTCACACCGGGGCGCACATTGAGCGTGTAGGTCTTGGCGTCGTCGCTGACCTCCCAGCTTTCAAGAAGCATGCCGCGGAATGTCCCATCGCGCTGGTATTCAACCAGATATTCAAGGAACCCACGCGACTGGTTGCCCAGTTCGGACCAGTCATAGGCGCGTGGATCTTTCATCGCTTTGACAAGCGTCTGAATGCGCAGCGTGCCGCCTTGTTGGATGTTGGCGGTTTGCGCGAGCGCGGGTTGGGACAAGCCAATTATCCCATAAGCCGCCGCCGCAGTGACACCCAATCCGGTGGCCCGCGTCAGGAATTCGCGGCGGTCCATTTTGCCTGCCTTGAATTCTTCGGCATAAAGCGCGGCTGCCGGATGAAGGGTCTTGGGCTGTGTGGTTTGCGTCATCTGTATCTCCCTGTGACACGTTTGTTTTTTGTGCCGATTTTTTGTGCAGCTGGATGGCACTTTGTTGTGTAATCGATATAGCGCCTGATCCCAACGCACTCGTCAATCGTCAGAGTAGACCATTTGAGGTTCGTTTGCGACACCAACTGTGACCCGGTGCGACATCTTTTGCAGTTGGCTCTGCGGTTTAGATTGCGACGCTTAGAGTTCCCTTGCGTCAATCTGCTGCCATGATTTCATCCGTGCACGGAACCAAGTGCGTTGCCGTTTGGCAAACTGTCGTGTGAGGATTGTCGATTTCTCTCGCGCTTGGTCAAGCGTCATAGTCCCGTCAATGACGGCCATAAGCTCTGCCGCGCCGATGGCCTTGGCAGAGGGCAGGTCAGCGGACCATGTCGGATGATTGGCGCGGGCCTCGTCCAGCGCCCCTGTTTCGAGCATCCGGGCAAACCGTGCACCGATCCGGGGCGTCAGCCAGTCCTTGTCTGCCGTGATCACTAGCGCAGTGGCGTCCGACACCGCGAGCCGGGGTGGCGCGGTGTCGTCCTGCCACGCGGCGAGCCCGGTGCCAGTTGTCGTCAACACCTCCCACGCGCGCTGAACCCGCATCGGGTTGGCAAGGTCAATGCGGGCGCGGGTCGCATCGTCCAGTTCTTCTGCCAGTACGGCGTGGCCTTCGTCATTGATCCTTTGCATGGCGGTGTCGCGGATATGGTCGGGCGTGGCCGGGATCTGTGCCAAGCCTTCGGTAAGCGCGGTAAAGTAAAGTCCGGTGCCGCCAATGATGATGGGGCGCGGGCCTTCTGACAGGAACGGTTCCAGATCGCGCAACCAATCCCCCACCGAATAGGGCAGATCACCCGGCACATGCCCATAAAGCGCATGAGGCGCGCGCGCTTCATCCTCAACCGTGGGGCGGGCGGTCAGCACGCGCCAATCGGAATAGACCTGAATGGCGTCTGCATTAATGACAACCCCGCCCTGTGTTTCGGCAATGCGCAGCGCAAGTTCGGACTTTCCACTTGCCGTGGGCCCGGCAATCAGAACCGGTTTGCGCGGATCATGAGCCCTAATATCGTCCAAAACGCCGTTTGCCACGCCTGTTGATCCTTTGAACCATGCCTGTCTTGCGGCGTGTTGGTATTGGGCGCGACTTCGCCTTGCCCCTGTGCCGGTTTTCCGACAGTTTATGCGCAACTTTAGACTCTCGTTTGAACGGAGCGCAATATGGCGGACAGCATCACCCATCATCCGAAATACAAACGTGTCATGCTCAAGATTTCGGGCGAGGCACTCATGGGCGATCAAGGGTTCGGACTGCACCCGCCGACCGTCCAGCGCATCGCGCATGAGGTCAAATCGGTCCATGATCTGGGCGTCGAGATTTGCATGGTGATCGGCGGCGGCAATGTGTTCCGCGGCCTTCAAGGCAGCGCTCAGGGTATGGAGCGTACAACGGCCGATTACATGGGCATGCTGGCCACGGTGATGAACGCGCTGGCGATGCAATCGGCCTTGGAAGAGCTGAAAGTGTTCACGCGCGTGATTTCGGCCATTCGCATGGATGAAGTGGCCGAGCCGTATATCCGTCGCCGCGCTGTGCGCCATCTTGAGAAAAAGCGCGTTTGCGTGTTCGCCGGAGGCACAGGCAACCCGTATTTCACCACCGACACGGCGGCTGCGCTGCGTGCCAACGAAATGAATTGCGAAGCGATCTTCATGGGCAAAAACGGCGTAGATGGCATCTACGACAAAGACCCGCGCGCTCATGCGGATGCAAAACGTTACGATGCAGTGACCTATGACGAGGTTCTGCAAAAGAACCTGAAGGTCATGGACGCCTCAGCCATTGCCTTGGCGCGCGACAACAACCTGCCGATCATTGTCTTTCCGCTGGACGAACCGGGCGGCTTTCGTGGCATCCTTGCCGGAAAAGGCACCTACACCAAGGTCCATGGCGGCGCGCCTACGGCCTGATCGGGCAGGGCGGCCCGACCAATCGGTCACAGATCACAGATCTTGGGCGATCTTGCGGTGCAAGGCGCTATACTTTCGCGCGTGTGTCGCTTAGAACCGCCATCAAAGCAGAAAAACCGCTCTTGAGGGCTACATGGCAGACGACTTTATACTTGATACCGACGATCTTACGCGCCGCATGGATGGGGCAATGGCAAACCTGCGTACGGAATTCGCGTCCCTGCGCACCGGCCGTGCCAGCGCTTCGATGCTGGAGCCCATCATGGTAGATGCCTATGGCAGCAGTACCCCGATCAACCAGGTCGGGACTGTCAACGTCCCCGAGCCGCGGATGGTCACGATCAACGTCTGGGACAAGGGTTTGGTCGGCAAGGTCGAAAAGGCGATCCGCGAAAGCGGTCTTGGCATCAACCCGCAGCTGAATGGCACCATTATCATGCTGCCAATCCCCGAATTGAACGAAGAGCGTCGCCGCGAATTGGGCAAGGTTGCTGGCAATTACGCAGAACATGCGCGCGTGTCGGTCCGCAACATCCGGCGTGATGGCATGGATCAGATCAAAAAGGCCAAGGCAGACGGCCTGTCCGAAGATGACCAGAAATTCTGGGAAACCGAAGTTCAGGAATTGACCGACGGCTACATCAAGAAAGTCGACGCTGCTTTGGAGACAAAGCAGGAAGAGATCATGCAGGTCTGAGGACCAACCCGGAAGGACGCGGTCACAATGGCACAGCCTCAGCCCAAAGCAAAAGACGACGGACCCCGCCACGTGGCCATCATCATGGATGGCAATGGTCGATGGGCGACGCAACGGGGGCGTCCCCGTCTGTTCGGCCATCAGGCAGGTGCCCGCCGGGTGCGCGAAATCGTCGAAGCTTGCCCGGACCTGGGTGTTGATTACCTGACAGTGTTCGCCTTTTCGACCGAGAATTGGAAACGCACCCAGTCCGAAGTGGCCGGATTGATGAACCTGTTTCGTCGGTACATCACGCGGGAAGCCAAGTCTTTGAAGGCCAACGATGTCTGTGTCCGCTTTATTGGGGACCGGGTGCGTCTGGATCAAAAGCTGGTGTCCATGATGGATGAGCTGGAAGCGCTGACTGCCAATTGCAAGACGGTGAACCTTACCATTGCGATCAACTACGGAGGCCGCGACGAGGTAGCCCGTGCCACCAAGCGGCTCGCCCGCGATGTGGCAGATGGCAAGCTAGATCCTGATGCAGTGGATGAAGAAACGCTGCCAAAGTATCTGGATACATGCGTTTTACCTGATCCTGACCTTGTGATCCGCACCAGTGGAGAGGCCCGGATTTCGAACTTTCTGCTGTGGCAATCGGCCTATGCAGAATATGAATTTATCGACACGCTTTGGCCTGATTTCACAGCAGAAGAATTCAGCACCCTTGTCGAAGGCTTTGGAACCCGTGATCGCCGGTTCGGAGCCGTGTCTGCATGACGTCTGGTAAGTGGGACGACCTTGCCCCGCGGCTGTTTTCGGCCGTGGCCATGGTCGGCATTGGTGCGCTCGGCGTTTGGCTAGGAGGGCTGTGGTTCCATGCTTTGATCGCCATCGTGGTTGGACTGATGGTGTGGGAACTGGTGAAAATGCTGGACACCGCGCGCAGCAAATCCGCGCTGGTGCTCGGTGTTGTGGCTGGTCTTGTGTCGATGGTTGCGGTCGAAATCCCCGCTGCTTTTGCGCTGCCATTGTTGTTGATGCCGTCGATGTTGGGCTTGTCCCGGATGGAGCAGGGCGGCGTGACCTACGCGGTCTTCACAGCCCTGATCTTGCTTGCTGGCTACGGCCTCATGACCTTGCGGGACGATTTTGGCCTGACTTGGATGATCTGGCTTTTGCTGGTGGTGGTCGTCACGGATATCGCGGGATACTTTGCCGGGCGCTTGATCGGCGGGCCGAAACTCTGGCCGCGCGTCAGCCCCAAGAAAACATGGTCGGGAACGGTTGCAGGATGGGCTGGGTCCGCGGTGGTTGCGGTGTTTTTTGCAAGCGGAACCAATGCTGGGATCGGATTGATCGGGGTCAGCATTGCTGTCAGCATGGCCAGCCAGATCGGCGATATCGCCGAGAGCGCGATCAAACGGCGTGCTGGGGTCAAGGACAGCTCGCGGCTCATTCCGGGGCATGGTGGTTTGTTGGACCGCTTTGATGGTATGCTCGGGGCTGCGCTGTTCATCGTGATCGCTGGGCAGCTTGTCGGATTTCCACCGGGGACCCCATGAGGCGCATCACGATTTTCGGGGCCACAGGCTCTATCGGTCAAAACACGCTGGATCTGATCGCACGGGACAGTGAAGCCTATCAGGTTGTGGCCCTTACGGGTGATCAGAACATCGCACAGCTGGCGCGCGATGCGATTCAGCACCGGGCCGAGATTGCGATCACGGCCGATGTCCATCGGCTGGATGACCTGCGTACAGCCTTGTCCGGCACTGGAATCAAAGCCGCAGCGGGGCCGCATGCCTTGGTTGAGGCAGCAAGCCGTCCTGCGGATTGGGTGATGTCGTCAATTGTGGGGTCTGCGGGGCTGACCCCCGGATTGCGCGCGCTTGAACAGGGGGCACGCCTTGCGCTGGCCAACAAGGAAAGCATGGTCTGTGCGGGGCCGTTGATGCTAAGCACAGCGAAGGCGCATGGCGCACAAATCCTGCCCGTAGACAGCGAACATTCAGCAGTGTTTCAGGCGTTGATCGGTGAAGACATCAGCGCGGTGGAGCGGGTCATCATCACCGCGTCGGGTGGCGCGTTCCGCGACTGGCCGTTGGAAGATTTGGCAAACGCCACGCCAGAGCAGGCGGCGCAACACCCCAATTGGGACATGGGGCAACGGATCACGATCGACAGCGCGACAATGTTTAACAAGGCACTGGAACTTATTGAGACCAAAGAGTTCTTCGAGATTCATCCATCAAAGATCGAAGCTGTCGTTCACCCGGAATCCATGATTCACGCGCTTGTCGGGTTCAACGACGGGGCGCTTATGGCCCATGTCGGGCCGCCTGATATGCGCCATGCCATCGGTTTTGCACTGCACTATCCGCATCGCAAACCGCTGCCCGTGGAACGGCTCGATCTTGTGGCATTGGGGCAACTGACCTTTCGCGCTGCCGACGAAACCCGTTGGCCGGCGCTGCGCCTTGCGCGCGAGGTCATGGCGCAGGGCGGTTTGAGCGGCGCGGTGTTCAATGCAGCCAAGGAGCGCGCACTTGACGGGTTCATCGCAAAACGCATCGGATTCCAACAGATTGCGGTGGTTGTCGAAGAGGTTCTGTCCAGAGTTTTGGCCCAACCGGGTCACATTGATGCCGACATTACACTTGATAACGTGATGAACGCAGACCATCTCGCACGGGTACGGGCAGATGAAATCATAAACGAAATAGAGGGTTGAATTTTGGATATTGCAGCGCTTCTGCCGCAGTTCGGTAGTCTGATTTGGACCCTCCTTGCCTTCGTTGTCGCATTGTCGATCATCGTGGCAATCCATGAATACGGCCACTACATCGTGGGTCGCTGGTCTGGGATTGACGCCGATGTATTCTCGCTTGGCTTTGGTCCGGTGTTGTTTTCGCGGGTCGATAAACGCGGAACGAAATGGCAATTCGCCCTGCTGCCTCTTGGTGGCTACGTCAAGTTCAAGGGCGACAGCAATGCGTCGGGTGGCAAGGACGATGAGGCCATGTCGACCCTATCAGCCAGCGAACGCCGACGGACGATGAATGGCGCACCGCTCTGGGCGCGCTCTGCGACCGTGGCGGCGGGACCGCTTTTCAATTTTGCGCTGTCCATCCTGATTTTTACCGGTGTCTTCATGATGCGCGGCGATGTTACCGAGCCGGTCAAGGTCGGAGAATTGCGCGCCGTTCCTGCGCAGAATGAACTTCAGGTCGGGGATATCCTGATCGGGATCGAAGGCACGGACCTTCCGCCGTTTAGCGAATCTGCAAGCTTCCAGACCTTTCTTGATGACCTGCCTGAACAAGAGCACCTTGACTATACCGTTCTGCGCGATGGATCCGAAGTGACAGTGCAGGGGCCTTATGTGTACCCACCTGTAGCGACCCAGATCATTCCACGCTCTGCGGCGGATGATGCAGGGTTCCGTGCCGGAGACATCATCATCTCGGTGGATGGCGGGTTGATCTATGCGTTTGATCAGTTGCGCGATGCGGTCGAAGGGTCCGAAGGGGCGACACTGAACCTCGAAGTTTGGCGGGACGGCGAGATCCGCGTTCTTGAGCTTACGCCGCGCCGCACCGACGAGCCGCAACAGGATGGAACGTTCCGCACAGCATACAGAATTGGCATCGTTGGTGGCATGTTCTTTGAACCGGCAACAGAATTCGCGGGCCCCGTCAGTGCGTTTGTGTCTGGTGTTGAGCAGACGGGACGCATCATTGACGGATCGCTGACCGGGCTTTGGTCGATGATCACGGGCGCGATCAGCACGTGCAACTTGTCTGGCCCGATTGGAATCGCGGAAACGTCTGGATCGATGGCCTCGCAAGGCACCGCCAGCTTTATCTGGTTCATTGCCGTGCTCAGCACTGCGGTTGGCTTGTTGAACCTGTTTCCAATCCCTGTTCTGGACGGCGGGCATCTTGTGTTCCACGCCTATGAGGCGGTCACCGGCAAGCCGCCGAGTGACAAGGCACTGCGCGTCCTTATGGGTGTAGGTCTGACCATGCTTTTGTCGTTGATGCTCTTTGCTCTGTCCAACGATCTGTTCTGTCCCTGATCCCACCGGAAACTAGGGCGATTTCACAGAATCGCCCTAGTTTCCGCCCGATTGCTGACACAATTCACCGACACTTTCTGGATCAGAAAACGACATTCGAGGTGCGTCATGCAAACCATCCAAGAAGGCTATCGGTCATTCAGTCTGCTGATCTCAATCAACTGGGATCGGTTGCTTTACGTGTTTGCAATTGTGGCCTCATTGTTTCTGGGCGCCTTTCTTGGCACTTTGATGATCGAAGCAATGACACACCCTGCGGGCTATTGACCGCATAGGCGTCTGCGCTTTTGACAAGCCATGGCAATCTGGGTACTCACGTCCACAAAAGGATGTCTGAGTAGGTTGCCAACAATGACACATAAAACAAGCGGGCAGGTAACGCGACGAGCAGCGCGGAACCCCTCATTTCGACCTCTTCTTATGGCTGCGTCTGTTGCCTTGACCCTAGGGTCCGTTGCAGTGCCGAATATGGCGTTGGCGCAGGATTTCCGGTTCAACGCGATTTCGGTCGAAGGCAACCAGCGCATCGAGACCGGCACAATCGCCAGTTTTCTGGGTGTGGCGCGCGGCGAAACTGTATCTGCGGCGGAGCTGAATGACGGCTATCAGCGGGTTCTTGCCTCTGGTCTGTTCGAAAGCGTCGAGATTGAACCACGCGGCAACACTCTTGTTGTGCGGGTCGTCGAATTTCCGACCGTCAACCGCATCACCTTTGAAGGCAATGCGCGCGTAGACGACGACACCCTTGCCACCATCGTTCAGTCGGAGTCGCGCCGGGTGTTCAGCCCGTCTGTCGCCGAAGCGGACGCCGCGCGCATCACCGAAGCTTATTCACAGCAGGGCCGGATCGCCGCCCGCGTTCAGCCAAAGGTCATTCGCCGGTCCGACAACCGCGTCGATTTGGTATTCGAAGTGTTCGAAGGCGGCGTGTCCGAGATCGAAAGCATCGGCTTTGCCGGAAACCAGGTTTTCAACGATCGCCGTTTGCGCCGGGTGCTCGAATCCAAACAGGCCGGTTTGTTCCGCGCATTGGTGCAGTCGGACACGTTTATCGAAGACCGCATCGAATTTGACCGTCAGGTCTTGCGCGACTTCTACCAGTCGCGCGGCTATGTCGATTTCCGCACCACCGGCGTCAACGCCGAGCTGAGTGAAGAACGCGACGGCTATTTCATCACCTTCAATGTTGAAGAGGGGCAGCAATTCAAATTTGGCGAGGTGACCGCCACCTCCGATTTGGCCGAGGTCGATGCAGACGTGTTCCAGAACGCGATCCGCTTGCGGTCGGGCAGTGTGTATTCACCGACTGCCGTTGAAACTGAGATCGCCCGCCTCGAACGTCTTGCGATCCGCGAGGGCGTTAACTTTGTCCGCGTTGAGCCGCGCGTGACCCGCAATGACCGCGACCTGACGCTGGATGTTGAATTTTTGCTGACGCGTGGCGAACGTGTCTTTGTCGAACGGATTGACATCGAAGGCAACACCACCACGCTGGATCGCGTTGTCCGTCGTCAGTTCCGTCTGGTTGAAGGCGATCCGTTCAACCCGCGCGAAATCCGCGAAAGCGCAGAGCGTGTTCGCGCACTTGGTTTCTTTGGGGATGCACAGGTTGAAGCCCGCGAAGGCTCTACGCCGCAGCAGGTCGTGATCGACGTGGACGTGCAGGAACAGCCAACCGGCTCGTTGAGCTTTGGGGGATCGTATTCCACCAGCGGTGGCTTTGGTGCGGCGATCACATTCCGCGAACGCAACTTTCTGGGGCGGGGGCAGCAACTTGCCCTTGGTGTGACCTCGGGGGTGGATACGTCGAATTATAATTTCAGCTTTACCGAACCGGCGTTCCTTGGCCGGGATGTGGCTTTCAACTTCAGCCTCAACTATCTGGAAACGGACAACGCATCGGCTGAGTATGACACCGTAATTGGCAACTTTTCGACTGGCTTCACCTTTCCGGTCTCGGAAAACGGTCGTCTGAGTTTGCGTTACGGCGCGCGCTATTCCGAGATCAGGAACCTTGCGCCCGAAGTGGGATCAATCATCACCGCAGAGGCCGAACGCGGCGAAGTGTGGGACAGCTTTGTTGGCTATCGCTACAGCTTCGACACGCGGCGTACCGGCCTGAACCCGAATGCAGGTGTTCTGCTTGAGTTTGGTCAGGATTTCGGCGGACTGGGCGGCGACAGCACCTATATCGAAAGCTCGTTGCGGGCCGTGGCACAGACGCGAGTCTACAATGACGAAGTCACGTTGCGGGCCACCTTGCAGGCTGGCGCGCTGAGCTATTCCGAGGGTGGGTCGCGGGTAACCGACCGTTTCGCGCTGGGATCAAACCTGATGCGTGGCTTTGAAGGCGGTGGCATTGGTCCGCGTGAACTGGGGCCGGGAAATGTCAACGATCCGCTGGGCGGTAATTATTTTGCTGTTGCGCGTTTCGAGGCGGAGTTCCCGCTGCCCTTGCCCGAGGAATATGGAATTTCCGGTGGCGTGTTCTACGATGTAGGCAGCCTTTGGGGCCTCGATGACACCAACGCAAACGTCCTGTACGAAGACTTCTCCGCGCGTCATGTGATCGGTGTTTCCGTCTTCTGGACAACACCGCTTGGGCCGCTGCGCTTTAACTTCAGCGAAGCGCTGAGCAAGGAACAGTTCGACGAAGACCAAAGTTTTGATCTGACCATCTCAACGCAGTTCTAAATGCTGGTTTCTTTTCGCACATGGACAGGAGCGCTCTTCGGAGCGCTTCTTTGCATATCACATCCCGTCCATGCCCAGCAGGATGGCGGGTTGTCGAATGTGGGCGTGGTACAAAGCCTGATCCTCACGGTTGCGCCAGAAGCACTTTATGCGCAAAGTGATTTTGGCCAACGCATTGCCCGCGAAATCGAAGCGGAAAGCGTTGAAATCGCCTCTGAAAATCGGCGCATCGAAGCAGAGTTGACCCAAGAAGAGCGCGATTTGACTGAATTGCGCGACACGCTTGCTGCGGCAGTGTTCCGTACTCGGGCAGAAGCGTTTGATGAAAAGGTCCAGCGCCTTCGCCGTGAACAGGACGAAAAAGCCCGCGCTGTCGGTCAGCGCAGCGAAGAGGCTCGCCGCGCGCTCTTGACGGCGGCGCAGCCGGTGCTTTTCCAATTGATGGTCGAAAGCGGCGCAGTGGCGGTTTTGGACCGGCGCGTGGTTCTGCTTAGCGTAGATTCCGTCGATATCACCGAGCAGGCCATTTTGCGGGTCAACGCGGAATTCGGCGATGGTGCAGAGATCCTGCCGCCACGTCCCTAAACCTTGCCCCCCGGCAATGGGATTGCTACTCACAGCGCACCAAATTCAAAAGGACGCCCCATGAGCGACACGCTTCTTCGCGCCGACATCCAGTTGATCCAGCGCATCCTGCCGCATCGGTATCCGTTCCTTCTGGTGGACAGGGTTGAAGAGATCGACGGCACCCAAACCGCGATTGGCATCAAGAACGTCACGATGAACGAGCCGCATTTCCAGGGCCATTTCCCCGGCATGCCGATCATGCCCGGTGTCACGATCATCGAAGCGATGGCACAGACCGCCGCCGTCATGGTGGGTACAGCGCTTGACATGGCGGACAAGGACATGAAGGTTTATTTCATGGCGATCGACAAAGCCAAGTTCCGGCGCAAGGTTATTCCCGGTGACCAGTTGCAGATGCGCCTGACCACGCTGCGCGGCAAGCCCGGTGGCAAAGTCTGGAAATTTTCTGGTATGGCCACGGTCGATGGCGAGATGGCGGCGGAATGCGAATTTTCGGCCATGATGGATCTTCCCGCGTGACAGCCCACATTCATCCCAGCGCCGTCATCGAAGAGGGCGCGCAGATCGGTGACGGCTGTGTGATCGGCCCGTTCTGCCATATCGGCCCCGAAGTGGTCCTGTCGGAGAACGTGGTGTTGAAAAGCCATGTGGTCGTTGCGGGCCAAACTCTGATTGGCGCGGCGACGGAAATCTATTCCTTCGCGGTGATCGGAGAGATCCCCCAGGACCTCAAATTCGGGGGCGAAAAGACGAGCCTGATTATCGGCGCGCGCAATCGCATCCGCGAACATGTGACGATGAACACCGGCACCAATGGCGGTGGTGGTGTGACCCGTGTGGGGGACGACAACCTGTTCATGGCAGGCTGTCACGTGGCCCATGATGTGCAGATCGGCAATCGCGTGATCGTGGTCAACAGCGCGGCCTTGGCCGGGCATTGTATTCTCGAGGATGACGTGATCGTCGGTGGCCTGTCGGGGGTGCACCAGTTCGTGCGCATCGGGCGCGGGGCCATCATCGGCGCGGTCACGATGGTGACCAATGACGTGATCCCGTATGGACTTGTGCAGGCAGATCGCGGGCGTCTGGACGGGTTGAATCTTGTTGGGCTCAAACGCAAAGGCGTCAGCCGTGCGGACATCACCGCGCTACGTGCTGCGTTCCAGATGCTGGCACAAGGCGAAGGCGCGTTTCAGGACCGCGCACGGCGGCTCGGGGATGAGACTGACAGCGCCTATGTTCACCATATCGTTGACTTCATTCTGGGGGACACGGATCGGTCGTTCCTCACACCGGGCTGAGCGATGACGCTTGCGCTGATCTGTGGTCAGGGACGGTTGCCACGCATCGTGGCAGATGCGCAGACAGAGCGCCCTCTGATCTGCGTGTTGGCGGGGTTCGAACCTGACGGGCTTGTTGCGGACCTGACCTTTTATCTTGAAACGCTGGGCACGCTTCTGGACACGCTTCGGGCGCGCAGTATCACCCGTGTGTGTTTGTGCGGGTCCATTCGCCGTCCTCCGATTGATCCTGCGCGTCTGGACACGAAAACTGCGCCGCTGGTGCCGCGCCTGCAAATGGCGCTGACTTCGGGTGATGATGGCGCGCTGCGCATCGTAATGGAGCTGTTCCAAGAGGCAGGCCTGACAATTGCTGCCGTAGATGAACTGGTGCCTGATCTTTTGCCCGCAGAGGGCGTGCTGACCTTTAAATCCTACGCCCCCCAGAACAGCACTGAGGCCCGGATGGGTGAACGCGCCGTAGCCGCCATGGGCGCGCGCGATGCGGGGCAGGCCTGTGTTGTGCGGGGCGACACGGTGCTGGCCCGTGAAGACGCGGCGGGCACGGATGCGATGCTCAGACGGTTGGCACGGGACCGCAACAGTGGGGGCGGTGATTTCCTCACCAACCCGATCAACGCTGCCAGCGACATGTTCGGCGGGCTTTTGGGCGATGCCACCGATTGGCTGACCGGTGGGACGTCGCCCACCGAGGGCGGCATCCTGTTCAAAGCCCCTAAGCCTGGGCAGGACCGGCGCGCGGATCTGCCCGTCATCGGTGGGGGCACACCCGACGCCGTGGCCGCCGCGGGGCTGTCTGGCATCGTGATCGAAGCCGATGGTGTGATGATCCTTGATCGCGCCAAGACCGTGGCGCGGTGCGACACGCTGGGCCTGTTCCTGTGGGTTCGGGAAAAGAGCGCCTGATGCGGGTCTTTGTCGTCGCTGGAGAAGCCTCGGGAGACAAGCTGGGCGCGGCTTTGATGTCCGGTTTGCGCCTGCACGCGCCGGGTGTGACGTTCGAGGGTATCGGTGGCGACCGTATGATCGGTGAGGGGCTGCACAGCCTGTTTCTGATGGATGAAATCTCGATTATGGGCATCACCGAGATCCTGTCGAAGTACCGCGCGCTCAAGGCGCGCATCCGGCAAACGGCGGATGCGGTGCTGGCGGCAAAACCCGATGTGCTTGTCACCATCGACCTGCCGGAATTCGGTCTGCGGGTGGCCAAGCTTGTCAAGGAACGCAGCGACATTCGCACCGTGCATTACGTCGCTCCAACCGTGTGGGCGTGGCGACCGGGACGGGCGAAAAAGATGGCCCGCCACATTGATCAGGTTCTGGCCCTTTTGCCGTTCGAGCCGCCCTATATGGAAGCCGCTGGCATGCGCTGCGATTTCGTCGGTCACCCGGTGGTGACCGATCCCGTTGCATCGCAAGCTGATGTGACCGCGTTCCGGGCCCAGTTTGGGATCGGAAACGCGCCGTTGGCTTTGATCCTGCCAGGGTCGCGTCGCAGCGAGGTGTCGCGCCTTTTGCCGATCTGTTCAGAGGTGGTCGCACGCCTGCACGCTGCTCGCCCGGACCTGAGGTTTGTGCTTCCCGTCGCACCCAATGTGGCCTCACTGGTTGAGGCGGCGATCGACACATGGCCTGTCAAGCCCGTGATCCTCAATCCAACGCAAGAGGGGATGGCGTCCAAACTCGCGGCTTTTGCAGCGGCGGATGTGGCGGTTGCCGCGTCCGGCACCGTGTCGCTAGAGCTTGCGGCGGCAGGCACACCAATGGTGATCGCCTATGACATGAACTGGCTGAGCCGTCAGATCATCGGACGTTTGCTGCTGGTGGACACAGTGACACTGGTCAATCTCGTGTCTGAAACTCGCGTGGTGCCTGAATTTATCGGGGCCCACTGCCTTCCCGACCCTATTGCACAGGCGGTGCTGAACATCCTCGACGCGCCAGACACGCAGGTTGCGGCGATGGCACTGACCTTGCAGCGCTTGGGGCAGGGCGGGCTGCCTCCGGGGGAACGTGCTGCGTTGGCGGTTCTGGACGGGCTGAAACGCAACGAGGGTGGAACCGTCTGATTCCACCCCCGCACTTTTGATCCAAGATCTTGCTTACTGGCGCTGTTCTTCCAGCGCGGTGATTTCGTCAAACGCAGCCGTAAAGCCCGATAGGGACATGGTCACGGTCACACGCTGGTCGGGTGCCAAAGCCGGAACAATGGTCACATTGGCGGCGTTGCCACGGCGGAACGCCGCGACGTCTTCGGCGGTAAAGCCAACCCGCGAATAGCAGCCAACGGTGGTGCAGAACGAAAAGTCATAGCGCTTGGCCTGGCCGGAATCGACGCGCACATTTAGCTTTTCGGTGAGCAGGGTTTCCAGCGGCACAACAAAGGTGCCACCTGCCGCAACCTGACCGGCATTCACAAGGCGGAAGATGCTGACTTCGGCCACGTTGCCCCCGTTCTCATCCTTGAGAAGCTGGTACATCTGGCAGGGCTCTGTGCCTTCGCTGACGCGCAGACATTGCACCGCCCAGTCCCCGTGTGTGGCTTTGACATAGGTATTGTCATCCTGTGCAACAGGATCAACCACCGCTTCCCCGGTGTCCAGAACAGACAGATCCGCGGAAGGAGCCGGCGTTGGTACTGCGGGCGCGTCTTCGGTTGCTGTCGTCTCTTGCGCCAGTGCGACGCCTCCCAAGGTCAGTCCAACAATCGTGGTCAGAAGAAAAAGGCGTTTGGTCATAAAGTCCTCTCCGAAACATCGGTCACGTTTGAAGTTGCGTTATCATGGGTGACACAGAGTGTCAGGTCCAAACGCAAAGAGTTGATCCGCGATGCGGCGGTTTCTTGCGTCGTTGCCGATAAGGTATTTCAGGAACGCTGGGTTCATGTGATGAAAGAGCATTGCATAGGAAGGCATTGAAATGAAAAGGGAAGATGTGTTGACCACATCTCCCCTCATAGCTCCCTGTCGGACTGACCGACTATTATTGAGGTGACGCTACGAAATGATGCCCACAGCGTCAACAGGCAAAATTCAAACCCGAATTCACAAAAAAGGCCGCGCTGTCACGCGCGGCCAGTCCAACAGGGAGGAATGTTTGCACGGCAAGAGGATCAAAACCGTCCAAACAAATACAGACTGGCGACAAGAGGTTAAGATTGTATGTTCGGACCCGGAACAGATGGACAAGGGAATGGGTATGGAAAACGGTGTCTTTGTTGGTGGTGGGGGCGACGGCTACGGCGTCAAGCAATGGTTGCGTCTGGATTTTGCCAACAGGCACGGACTTGTTGCTGGGGCCACGGGCACCGGGAAAACCGTGACGCTGCAAATTCTAGCCGAAGGCTTTTCCGCCCAGGGGGTTCCGGTGTTCATGTCGGACGTCAAAGGCGATCTGTCCGGTCTGGCGAAACCCGGCAGCGCAGAGTTCAAGCTGCACCAACCCTTCACCGACCGCGCCCAAACGATTGGTTTTGACGATTTTGCTTACCGCGCCTTTCCGGTCACCTTCTGGGACCTGTTTGGCGATCAGGGACATCCGATCCGCACCACGGTCGCGGAAATGGGGCCGCTTTTGATTTCGCGCTTGCTGGAACTGTCCGAGGCGCAGGAGGGCATCCTGAATATCGCGTTCCGGGTTGCCGATGAAGAAGGCTTGCCGCTTCTTGACCTCAAGGACCTGCAATCCATGCTGGTCTGGCTGGGTGAAAACAAGGACACCGTGTCCTTGCGCTACGGCAATATCGCGGTGCAATCGGTGGGTGCGATCCAGCGTCGTCTGCTGGTTTTGGAAAATCAGGGGGCCGCGGATTTCTTTGGCGAACCGGCGCTTGATCTACGTGACCTGATGCGCGTTGATGCGGACGGTCAGGGGCAGATCAACATCCTTGCGGCAGATAAATTGATGGCCTCGCCGCGCCTTTATGCGACCTTCCTGCTTTGGCTCTTGTCCGAGCTGTTCGAAGAGCTTCCCGAGGTGGGTGATCCTGACAAACCCAAGCTGGTGTTCTTTTTTGATGAGGCGCATCTGTTGTTTGACGGGGCGCCCAAGGCATTGGTCGACAAGGTGGAACAGGTCGCCCGCCTGATCCGGTCTAAAGGGGTGGGCGTGTATTTCATCACCCAGAACCCTGATGACATTCCGGAAGATATTCTTGGCCAATTGGGCAACCGCGTGCAGCACGCGCTGCGGGCCTTCACCGCGCGGGATCGCAAGGCATTGCGTATGGCGGCGGAGACCTACCGCGAAAACCCGGCCTTTGACACCGAACAGGCGATCCGCGAAGTCGGCGTGGGCGAGGCCGTAACCTCGATGCTGGAACGCAAGGGCATTCCGGGCGTTGTCGAACGCACGCTGATCCGGCCACCATCGTCACAGCTCGGCCCCATATCGCCTGCGGAACGTGGCGGTGTCATTGGAACAAGTGATCTGGGCACGAAGTATAAAAACAGGCTCGACCGTCAGTCTGCCTACGAAATCCTTGCCCAACGCACCAAAGACGCGGCGGTGGCTGCCGCAGCGGCAGAGACCAAAGAGGTCGATCTGGACGTTGCTATGCGCGAATACACGGCCGGGCGGCGGTACACCGGCGCAAGGGTGGGGCGGTCGACCTCGCAACCGGCACGCACCCGGTCCAGCCGCAACAGCGAAAGCATCGGCGAGGCGATTGCGAATGTCGTGGTCAAGGAACTCAAGGGCACAACGGGTCGCCGCATCGTGCGCGGTATACTGGGCGGGCTGTTCAAAGCGCGGTGAGCACTGGTTCTTTGCGGGTCTGCGGGCTAAGTGGAGGCACCATGCCAAGACGAAAGCCCACACATGCCAAGTGACATCAGAACCGACGCCGACATCGCCGCTGACGAACGGCGCTCGGGCGCGCGCACCATTCGCAAGGTGGGGCCGTACCTGTGGCCCGTGGACAAGCCATGGGTCAAGCGCCGTGTCGTGATCGCAATTGCCTGCCTGATCATCGCCAAGGTGGTGAACGTCATGGCTCCGCTGTTGTTCGGTAAAGCGGTGGATGCGCTGAGCGGTGAGGTGTCAGACCTCATGTTGGGCGGCATTGGCCTGACGCTGGCTTATGGCGTGGCGCGGTTGATGAACGTCGGCTTTCAGCAGTTGCGCGACGGAGTTTTTGCCAAGGTTGGACAACGGGCATTGCGCGCGCTGGCGCTGGAAACCTTTACCCATATTCACCGCCTGTCGATGCGCTATCACATCACACGCAAGACAGGTGGGCTTAGCCGGATCATCGAACGCGGGGTCAAGGGTGTCGATTTCCTCCTGCGCTTCATGCTGTTCAGCGTGGGGCCGCTGATCCTTGAACTGACGCTGATCATGGGCTTTTTGTGGTTCTTGCTCGACGTGCGTTACATGGGCGTGGTCATGGTCACCATCGTGATTTACGTCTGGTTCACCTTCAAAGTCACCGAATGGCGCGTGCGCCTGCGCCGCGAGATGAACGCGCAGGACACTGATGCCAACCAAAAGGCGATCGACAGCCTGCTCAACTTTGAAACTGTCAAGTATTTCGGCGCCGAAACCCGCGAGGCCGACCGCTATGACCAGTCGATGGAGCGCTACGAGGGCGCTGCTGTCAAAACAGCCACATCGCTGGCGCTGCTCAATTTTGGGCAGAGCGTCATCATCACCGCTGGTCTGATCACGGTTATGGTCATGGCAGCTTTGGGTGTGCAGAACGGCACGCTGACCGTGGGCGATTTCGTCATGGTCAACGCTTATATGATCCAGATCACCATGCCGCTGAACTTTCTTGGCACGGTCTACCGCGAAATCCGTCAGGCGTTGGTGGATATGGGCGAAATGTTCGACCTTCTGGAACAGCCGCAAGAGGTGTCGGACAAACCCGGCGCGCCCCATGTGCGTGTCTCGGAAGGGGCGGTGCGGTTTGAGGATGTGAAGTTCGGCTATGATCCTGCGCGCTCCATCCTGAAAGGCGTGTCGCTGTATGTGCGTTCGGGTGAAAACGTGGCGCTGGTTGGTCCGTCGGGATCGGGAAAATCCACCATCGGGCGGCTTTTGTTCCGGTTCTATGACGTCAGCGGCGGGTCGGTGAAGATCGATGGTCAAGATGTGCGTGACGTGACACAAGACAGCCTGCATGACGCTATCGGTGTCGTGCCGCAGGATACGGTTCTGTTCAACGACACGATCCGCTATAACATCGCCTATGGCCGTGCGGGGGCCACTGAGGCTGATATCATTGGTGCCGCGCGTGCTGCCCAGATCCACGATTTCATCCTGTCCTTGCCCGAAGGCTATGACACGATGGTGGGCGAACGGGGGCTCAAACTGTCGGGCGGGGAAAAGCAGCGTGTCGGCATCGCCCGCACCCTGCTCAAGAACCCGCCGATCCTCATTCTGGATGAGGCGACATCCGCACTGGACTCCGAAACCGAAGCCTCGATCCAGGGTGCGCTGAAGCTGGCAAGTGAAGGGCGCACGGTCATCACCATCGCGCACCGTCTGTCGACCATCGCCGATGCGGACCGGATTGTTGTGCTCGAAGACGGGCTGGTTGCCGAAGAGGGCACCCATGACGATCTACTGGCGCGGAACGGGCGCTATGCGGCGCTTTGGAACCGTCAGATGCAAGAGGAAGATGCGGCGGCCTGACACGTTCACGGGCATCGACGCTGAGCCTCGAAATCATCGGGACCAAGCGCGTCACCGCATTCGGTCCCGATGATCAGTAAGCCCTATTCAGCGGCTTGCACCGGAAGGTCGCCATCATCGCGGCGGCTTCGGTTCAGCACCTTCTTGAGGTCGTCCAGCTTGGGTGCGCCGGTTTGGCTGTCTTCGTATTCGGTGCCGGGCAGCGGATCATCTTCCCAGACGATTGTCGGTGAAGAGACCTTTTTGGCTGCGCGCTGCAACGCCCAGTCCCGGCCTGCGCGGCTTGCGCTGCCGCCGCCCAGACGGGCCATCAGACGGAACATCCACAACGCGTAGGTGGTGAACCAGACCCGCAACGCCAGCATCGACGGCGTAAAGATCAGGGTCAGTACCGTGGCAATACCCAGACCGAACACCACCGCCGTCGCCAACTGTTTCCACCACAGTGCGGTGGGGCTGTCGATGGAATAGCCGCCACCGAAGAAATCAAGGCTGAGGCCGAACATCATCGGCGCAAGCCCTGCCATGGTCGTGATCGTGGTCAACAGAACGGGGCGAATGCGGTCTTCTGCCGTGCGAACAATCGCTTCGATCCGGGGCATGTAGCGCGAGTATTCCTGATAGGTGTCGATCAGAACGATGTTGTTGTTCACCACGATCCCGGCAAGCGCCACGATCCCTGTCCCGGTCATGATGATACTGAATGTCTGGTCCATCACCAGCATCCCGATCAGAACGCCGGTTGTCGACAAAATCACCGCCAACAGCACCAGAAGCGCGTTATAGAAGCTGTTGAACTGCGCCAGAAGGATGATGAACATCAGACCCAAGGCCGCTGCAAAGGCGTTCATCAGGAACGCGCCGCTTTCTTCCTGTTCTTCTTGGTCCCCGGTCCATTCCCATTCCACACCGGACAGCGGATCGGTGTTGAGCCACTCGGTCAGAACCGCGATCCGTTCGTTGGCATTGACCGGAATGATCCGCGCACCATCGTCAAGAAAACTTTGCATCTCGGACATCGAGGTCTGTGCGGCGCCAAACAGGGCGTAGGTTTCCTCGTTCGAGCTGATGATCTGGCCGCTGTCCGATTGCTGAAGCAAGCCCAGCGTCACATCCGTGTTGTCCGGCCCGTCCATTACAACCTTGCTCAGACCGACCAGCACATCCGCTTTCACGTCAAAATAGCGCTTTTGGTCGACGCGGTTGATCTCGGCCAGTTTGGCCACCGGCTGGCGCGTGATGAAGTTGGAGAGCGGCACAAGCCCGTCTTCGGTGCGCACCCTCAACGTGTCCAGCGTCGACAAAAAGCGGTCTTCTTCGGGCAGGCGCACGCGGATGTCGATCTCTTCGTCCGAGCTGGGCACCCGCATGGTATCAAGCAGGATGCCGCGTGTCACAAGCTGCACCATCGCGCCAACGGTGGCCACATCCGCGCCATAGCGACCGGCCTTTTCGACGTCGACGTCGATTTGCCAATCGATACCGGGCAGGGGGCGCGTGTCTTCTATCAGCGTCAGACCGGGTGTGTTTTCGAACCGCTGACGCGTGGTTTCGGTCACCGCCAGCAAAAGGTTCCAGTCATCCGCTTTAAGCCGCAGATGCACCGGCTTGCCGCTGGCGGGACCCTGTTCAAGCGCTTTGATCTCGACCTCGATCCCCGGCAGGGTTTGAGCGGTGGCGTTCAGCTCTTCAATGATGAGATTGCCATCCAAGTCGGGACGGTCAGCGCGGTCTTCCCACGGGATCGTCTCGAACTGCACTTGCCCGATGGTGTCACCGGGAATTGCCGCGCCACTTGCATCGGTGTTCAGCCCGCCGTCACCGGCAAAGGAAAACGCGTTTATGACGCCGGGATGCGCCAGCACGATGTCTTCGACCCGCCGCACCAATGCGTCTTTTTCTTGCAGGCTCAGGTTGCCGCGCGCACGCACATAGGCAATGGCCTGTTCGGGTTCGGATTCCACAAAGAATTCGACGCCGTTGCTGTTTTCGCCGAAATACATGAACACGCTGACGACAAAGCCAAGCACGGCAGCGATCGACACAATCGGCATGATCGGGTTGCCGGCGATGAACTTGATGAAATAGCCAAACAGCGTCCGCCGTCGGTGTCCGTCAATGCGGTTACGCTTCCACGAGATCGACGCGGCATCCAGCACGATCGACGCCAACACGGACGCGATCAGGAACAGCGCGATCCCCGGCAGATGCGCGGCAAGCCCGGTGCCGATGGGCGGGAACAGGAACCCCGGCTCCAGCAGCATCAGTGCGCCCGCGAACAGCATGAGCAATACAACCGGCACCATTGCCACGCGCACCGGCCAAGTTGCCTTGGCCTTCAATGCGGTCGATGCCCCGTCCAGCATCCGCGAAAACCGGCCCGTGACGCCACCCATAACCGGCAGATAGACCAGTGCCACAACCAAGGAGGCGGACAGAACAAAGATCAACGTGACCGGCAACATGCCCATGAATTCGCCCGGAACACCGGGCCAGAACAGCATTGGCAGGAACGCGCATAAAGTGGTCGCAGTCGAACTGACGATGGGCCAGAACATCCGCTTGGCGGCCTCGACATAGGCCGTCATCGGGCCGGAGCCTTCTTTGATGCGCTTGTCGGCGTATTCAACCACCACAATCGCGCCGTCCACCAGCATGCCCACGGCCAAGATCAGGCCGAACATTACGATGTTGGAAATGCTGACACCCATGATCGTCAGGAAGACAAAGCACAAAAGGAACGAGGTCGGGATCGCAAAGCCCACCAGAAGTGCGGCGCGCAGGCCAAGGGCGGCCAAAACCACGATCATCACCAACGCAACAGCCGTCAGAACAGAACCTTCAAGCTGCCGTACCATACTGTCGACGATGCGCGATTGGTCATTCGAGCTGCCCACCTGAACAGCAGCGCGCAGTTCGGGCGGCCAACCAGCTTCGGCTGCGGCAACTTCGGCTTTGACCAGCGTGGCCGTGTCGATCAGGTTAAATCCCTTGCGTTTGACAACTTGCAACGCAAGCGTCTTTTCCCCGTTGAACCGGGCCGTACCCTGACGGTCTTCAAACGTCAGGTTGATGGTCGCCAGATCGCCCAGCGTCACAACACGGTCGCCGTTAACCTTGACGGGCAGGTCATACACATCGCTTTGGTCGTCAAAGCTCGAAGGGATCTTGACCGCAAAGGTGCCCTGTTCGCTGCGCAATTCACCAGCAGCAATCAGCTGGTTGTTGTTGCGAACCACGCGGATCAATTCATCCGCAGTGACGTTGTAGCTTTCAAGCCGAAGCGGATCGATCACCACCTCAAGCATCTCGTCCCGGTTTCCGGCAAGCCCGGCCTCAAGCACCGGTTCAAGCGATTCAAGCCGGTCCTGCAAATCCTTGGCCACCCGCGCCATCGTGCGTTCGGGCACCGGCCCGGTGAGGTTCACGATGATGATAGGGAATTCGGAAAAGTTGATTTCGTTGATTGAATACTGTTCAGCCCCTGCGGGGAAATTGGCCTGAGCCTTGTTCATCGCATCGCGCACATCGGCCATGACCTGGGTTTTGTCCCAGCCAAACTCGAACTCAAGCGCGATCCCGGCATACCCTTCCGCTGCGGTGCCGGACATTTCCTTGAGACCGTCAAGATCGGCCATCTCGGTTTCCATCGGCTTGACCAGCAAGGTCTCGCTGTCGGCTGCCGAAATGCCCGGAAACTGCACGGACACGAAAAGCGCCGGGATCTCGATGTCCGGTTCGCCTTCCTTGGGCAGGGTGTCATATGCAAACCAGCCAATGATCAGTGACAGCGCGATGAATGCCAGCACCATACGGGCGCGTTCCGCAGCCCAGTCGACAATCCCGGTCATTGGATGACCTCTTCAAAGCTGGGTGCTACGGGCACACCGTCGGTTACGAATTCCTGTCCAACGGTGATGACATCGACCTGATCAGGCAGGCCGGTCACATAGATGCCTTCGGGCGCATCGCGCAGGATGGTCACGGGCATGAACAGGGCGGCGCTTTCGGCGTCGATGGTGCGCACCCCAAGCGTGCCTTCGTCGTTGAGTGTCAAAGACGAAGACGCCAGAACATGCGCCATTTCGCCCCGCGACTGGATCAGAATTTCTGCCGTCTGACCATCGCGGATCGCAAGATCCGAGTTTGGCACGGTCAATTCCACGCGAAACGTGCGGGTGGTCGGATCCGCCGAGCGGGACAGAAAGGTCACACGCGCCTGCACATCGGGCCCTTGGTTCAACCGCGCGCCCGCGATGGCACCGACCTCAACGCGGTTTACCTCGTTTTCCGGTACAAAGCCCACCACCTTGATGGGATCAAGCTGGATCACCGTCGCGCACAAACCGCCCGGTTGCAGCAAGCTGCCCAATTCGGCGGTGTCGGTTTCCAGAACGCCTGCAAAAGGGGCTGTGATCCTGAGCCGGTCAATCTCGGTTTGGGCGCGATTGACAGCCGCTTCGGCGCTTTCGATGCTGGCCTGAAGCGATTCCAGACCCCCTTTGGCGGCAGCAACACCCGAGTCGGCGGTCGTGATCGCGGCTTGTGCGCTTTGAACGCTGGCTTCCGTGTTTGCGACGCGGGTTTGGCTGGCAAACCCGTCCTCGCTCAGTCGGGATGCGGCGGTGGCATTGATGCGCGCCTCTTCCAGCCGCGCCTGTGCCTCGGCCAAGCGCGCTTGTGCTTCTGGAATGCGGGCTTCGATCTCGGGGCGGCGGGCCTTGGCTTCGGCCAGACGCGCCTGTGCTTCGGCAAGGCTGGACTCGCGGGTGCCGGGGTCAATCGTGCACAGGTCTTGGCCTTCTTGCACAAACGCGCCTTTGCGCAAGGGCGGTGACACGATCTTGCCGCTCACCTCGGCCACAACGGATACAAAGCGCGTTGCTTGGGTTTCGCCACGAAGACGCACCTGCGTGTCAACTTCGCGTGCAACAGAGCGTTTCGCCATAACGCGCACGACACCTTCGGCAACCGCTTCTGCGGCGGGGATGTCATCGGTGAAAGGCTCCGTGACTGCTGGGTCATCCGCGGCCACTGCATCGTCGCGTGGGCTCAGGTCGGTCACCAGCGCAAAAAACCTGTCACGTTCAATGACAAGGCCGAACAGCACGGCTGCAACCAGGCAGGCGGTGATAAGGGGAACAATTCGCATCAGAGGTAACCTTGTGCCTGCACGTCTATCATTGCTTGGGGCTGCCAACGCAGACCGGTGATACCGAAACCCATCCTGTCAGCAGACAAAATGTATACGGTGAACTAATCGGTTTAGATTACAGAAGGTGCCAAGATTTTCAAGATGAACCGATCGGTTCAGTGTGGAAAGGCACCGATTTGCACTCCGGCAGCGCCATTTTTCGGCGCAACCCTACTGGGAGTGTCACATGTGGTTCCTTATACAGATGAAAAGCCCTGCTTGGCACCTGAGCCGCAGCGCGGTATGAGGGGCGACATTCAGGTGTGGTGTGGACCAAACACACGTCAAGAGGGGGCTTTCGGGTGAGCGATACAGACAGCTTTATCGACGAGGTAACCGAAGAGGTTCGGCGCGACCGGCTTTTCGGGGTTATGCGCCGCTATGGCTGGATTGCGATTCTGGCGGTCCTGCTGCTCGTAGGTGGAACGGCCTACCGTGAATATTCCCGCGCCACCCAATCGGCACAGGCGCAAGCGTTCGGTGATGCCATCCTTGTCGCTCTTGAGAACGATGCCGCCGCTGATCGCGTTGCGGCGCTTGACCAGATCGATGCGCCCTCGGTTGAAGGTGCGGCCGTTCTTGACATGTTGATCGCCGCCGAAGAGGCGCTGGATGGCAATGGCACAGCGGCCGCCACCCGGCTCAATGCCACCGCCATCAATGGCGAACTGCCCGAGATTTACCGCCAGATCGCCAGTTTCAAGGCGCTGACCCGTCCTGAAACGCCTTTGGGCGCTGAGGAACGCCGCGTGGCCTTTGAAGCGATGGCTACCCCCGGCGCGCCGCTGCGCCTGTTGGCAGAAGAACAACTGGCCCTTCTGGACATCGAGGCAGGCGACACTGATGCGGCGCTGACGCGCCTCAACGCGCTGCTCACGGATTCCGAGGTCACAGCAGGCTTGCGCCGACGCGCGTCTCAGTTGATTGTGGCGCTGGGGGGCGAGATCGCGGCGTCCTGATCGGCAAGCTCAAAGAGTACCGACACGGCAAAAAGACGAGGGCAGGGCAGTGCAAGCAAAACTTATCGTAGCAAGCGTGATTGCGACCGGTGTTCTGGCTGGGTGCGCGGAACGCGAAATCATCCTGCCCGGCGAACGTCTTGGTGTACGGGAGGTCTTGCAAGAAACGCAAAGCACGCCGACCGAGGCTTTGACCAACAGCACGATCCCTGCCAATGTTCCGGCGGCAACGAACAACGCGTCGTGGGCGCAAAGCCATGTCAGCCCATCTGCCCGCACCACCAACGCGGCGCTGGCTGCTAACCTGACGCCGCTCTGGTCGACCTCGATCGGACAAGGCGATAAGCGTCGCGCGCGGATCATCACCGATCCCGTTGTTGCGGATGGCCGCATCTTTACCATCGACAGCGCAGGACGCGTGTCCGCAACTTCGACCAGCGGGCAAGCGCTTTGGTCCTACAGTCTTGTGCCGCTGCGTGATGACGCTTCGCAAGCCTTGGCGGGTGGGTTGGCTTATGACAGCGGTCGGCTTTATGTGACATCGGGTTTTGGCACGCTGACCGCCGTTGACGCATCATCCGGCGCGGAAATCTGGACCCAACGTCTTGACGCTGCGGCCACAGGCGCGCCCACCGTGTTTGGCGACCTGGTTTATGTGGTTGCGGGCGACAGCACCGCTTGGGCGGTTGAGGCTGATGATGGCCGCGTGCGTTGGCAATCCGACGGCTTGGGCGACATCGGCAACGTGGCCGGGGCGGCGCCGCCTGCGGTGAATGACAGCCATGTGGTGTTTTCGTTTGGCAGCGGCGCTGTGCAGGGCGCGTTCCGTCAGGGCGGTCTGCGTCTTTGGAGCGCGGACATCGTTGGCGCGCGCAGGGGCTTTGCCATTGCCTTGGTGGATGACATCACCGGCTATCCGGTGATTGAGGGCAACACTGTCTACGCGGGCAACCATTCGGGCCGCGTTGTTGCGCTGAACGTCAATTCTGGCGAACGCCGCTGGACGGCGCAGCACGGCGCGCTCGATCCGGTCTGGCCTGCGGGCAATTCGGTATATCTCGTATCCGATCTGAACGAGTTGATCCGTCTTGACGCCGATGACGGCACACAAATCTGGTCGGTGGACCTGCCGGGGTATGAACCCGTCCGCCGCCCGCAGCGCCGCCGCGATTCTGCCTTTACCAATCACGGGCCGATCATGGCAGGCGGTCGTCTTATCGTGGCATCGTCGGACGGGCTGATCCGGTCCTTTGACCCGGCTTCGGGCGACCTTGTTGGTCAGACCGAAATCCGGGGCGGGGCCACAACCCGGCCTGTAGTGGCGAATGGGGTGCTTTATGTCGTCTCGACCAATGGTGTTTTGCACGCTTATCGCTGACCCCTTTCACAGGCGCAGGAAATAGGCTAGGCGAGCGGCTTGATATCACACCGAGCCCAAGTCGGAGCCCTGCGCGCCCATGTCCTTTACCCTCGCCATCGTCGGTCGTCCCAATGTCGGCAAATCGACCCTGTTCAACCGACTGGTCGGCAAACGGCTTGCTTTGGTCGATGACCAACCGGGTGTGACCCGCGATCTGCGCGAAGGTGCTGCACGGCTGGGGGATCTGCGCTTTACCGTGATCGACACCGCTGGTCTGGAGGAGGCCACTGACGAAAGCCTGCCAGGCAGGATGCGCAAGCTGACTGAACGAGCGGTGGACATGGCTGATATCTGCCTGTTCATGATCGACGCCCGTGTCGGCGTGACGCCCGCTGACGAAGTACTGGCTGAAATCCTGCGCAAACGCGCCGCCCATGTAATCCTTGGTGCCAACAAGGCCGAAGGCAACGCCGCCGAGGCGGGTGTTCTCGAAGCCTACGGCTTGGGGCTGGGCGAACCGCTGCGCATCTCGGCTGAACATGGCGAAGGCATGCCGGATCTGTATGCGATGCTGCAACCGCTGGCTGACGTGTTCGACGAACGTGCCGAAGCGGACGCACCTGAAACCGAAGTCGATGTGGGCGAAGACGATCCCGACGCGCCCCGCGCCATCACCAAGACCAAGCCCTTGCAAATCGCCGTCGTCGGCCGCCCCAACGCAGGCAAATCGACGCTGATCAACAAGATCATCGGCGAAGACCGCCTGCTGACAGGCCCCGAGCCGGGAATCACCCGCGATGCGATCTCGGTGCAGACGGAATGGGAAGGTGTGCACATGCGCATCTTTGATACCGCCGGAATGCGCAAAAAGGCCAAGGTTCAGGAAAAGCTTGAAAAGCTGTCTGTCTCTGACGGACTGCGCGCGGTGAAATTCGCCGAGGTCGTGGTTGTGTTGCTGGATGCAGCCATCCCGTTTGAAAGCCAGGATCTGCGCATCGCTGATCTGGCCGAACGCGAAGGCCGCGCCGTGGTGATCGCGGTCAACAAATGGGACACCGAGGATGACAAGCAAGACAAGCTGAAGATGCTGAAAGAGGAGTTTGAACGCCTCTTGCCACAGCTGCGCGGCGCGCCTTTGGTGACCGTTTCGGCGAAAACCGGGCGCGGTCTGGACCGTTTGCAAGCCGCCATCATCAAGGCGCATGACATCTGGAATCGCCGCGTGACCACGGCGCAATTGAACCGCTGGCTGGGTGGGATGATCGAACAGCACCCGCCCCCCGCACCGCAGGGCAAACGGATCAAGCTGCGCTACATGACACAGGCGAAGACCCGTCCGCCGGGTTTTATTGTCATGTGTTCACACCCCGACAAGATGCCCGAAAGCTACAAGCGCTATCTGGTGAACGGCCTGCGCGAAGATTTCGACATGCCCGGCACTCCCATTCGCCTGACGCTGCGCGGGCAGGGCGACAAGAACCCCTACAAAGGCCGCCGCGAAAAGAACGCTGGTGCGTTGAAGAAGCATTTGGGAAAGGGACGTGGGTAGGTCGTAGCGGTCAGATTTTCATAAAAGCGTTCGGGACGCTACCTACTCAAGCTGTCTAACATCTCCTTGCAGATGTGATCCCGCGCTTCAATATCGTCCGAATTAGCGACCCATGCATGGTCTACAACCAAATTGCCAACAGCAACGATCTGTTTCGCGATTTCCTGCGGAGTAGTCTCGTCAATACGTCCCTCCGTCCAATCATGAAAGGCCGATGAATAACGGACTACGGCACCGCTGGCCGACAGCTCGACGGTTCCTCCTTCTGCAAAGAAGGTCAGCGCATCTCCCATCTCTTCGCCGATGAGTCTCAAACGTGCTCCAAGTCGATGTTTGAGAATTGCGACAAAAACTATCGCTGCTGAAAAGGTGAATTTATCGACAAGTACGCCGACCTGACGGTCGTTTGCGCCTTCCGAGATTGCGTCGATCAAAGGCATGGTCCGAAGAAAATCGCCGCCAGTATTGCCTCGCACATCAATGATAAGGGGAGTATCAGGACGGGACCTGACGCGATCCGCTGCCCGGGATACCGCATTTGATAGGTCAGTGTCGCCAAGATCGAAGAAGCTCGGAAGCACCATGAGCAGTCCAAGATGACCGAAATCCACAACCTCAAGATAGGTTTTGGGGGTCCAATGCGCGTCGGCTTTTCCATGTTCGTTTCGAGGATACAGCGAAGACGCGAAAACCAATTTTCCAGTATCCGGGGTGATCCGGTTTATCTGTCCAGTGGCGTCTCGTAGACGGAATTTAAGTGTGCCGCTGCCAGAGACTACGTCCAAGCTGGCCAATGCGCTTGGCCAGACAAACAGGATTGGTCCAATGACACGTTCTCGCTGTCTGGTCCCTGAAAGCAGGTTCCGTGATATGGCTTCGATTTCGCAAACGGCAATGCCATTTATGGAGATCAATTCGCTGCCAATTGCAGCGCCTGAATCGAAAGGGGCGCCAACCAGTCGCACACTGTGACCGATGGTGACAAACCTGTAAGGCAGAATCGAGATGGCAGTATTAGGGATCAGACGCGTGTGTCCATTCCTCGGCAGGGCCAGAAGCCGCATCAGTGAAAGGAGAAACTCGTCCTTTGCGTTCTTTAGTGCAGCCTGGCGGGCGTCTCGAATGTGGTGATCCAAGTCCTCACGAGCGATTTCTCGGAAGCTGGGATCGGTTGCAAGAACCGTTCTTTCTATTTCCTCTAGATCATGGATCAATGACATTGGGGCAACGCGCAAGCATGTAGGTGACAATGTCTAGCAGGTTTCACACGAAACTACTCTCGCACCAATCACCCTCCCAACAAAAAACGGCGCACCCCAAGGTGCGCCGCTCTTTTTTACCGCTTGGTAAAAGTCAGTTCGCCGCTGCCAGCTCTTTCGGCAGACGGAAGGTCCAGAGCGTGCCGCCCTGGTTCAGGTAGTTGACCTTTTTGGCCACTTCCCCGCCCCACAGCGGAACCGCACCACCCCAGCCAGAGATGACCGAGACATACTGCTCGCCGTCCTGATCCCAGGTGATCGGCTGACCCACGATGCCCGAGCCGGTCTGGAAGGACCAAAGCGTTTCGCCGGTCTCGTCATCCAGCGCCAGGAACTTGCCCTCGGGGGTGCCAAAGAACACGAGGCCACCAGCGGTCGTCATCACACCAGACCAAAGCGGCGCTTCGTTCTTGTATTCCCACTTCCATTCGCCCGTGTCAGGATCAATCGCCTTGAGCGACCCGATATGGTCTTCGTAGTTCGGTTTGATGGTAAAGCCGGAGCCAAGATAGGCCGCGCCCTTCTTGTAGGTGATCGGCTCGTTCCAGATATCCATGCCCCATTCGTTGGACGGCACATAGAAATTGCCGGTCCGCTGCGAGAACGCCATCGGCATCCAGTTCTTGCCACCGAGGAAGCCCGGAGACGAGAAAACTACGTCGCCTTTCTTGCCATCGGCAGAGGCGGTGGGATCACCGGGGCGGTTGTCCTCGACAAAGACCGGGCGCCCGTCATCACCGATGTCGCTGGCCCAAGAGATGTCCTTTACGAACGGATAGGCATCGACGAACGCGCCGTCTTCGCGGTTCAGGACATAGAAGAACCCGTTCCGGTCGGCGGTGGCGTAACGCATGTTGCCGGAACGGTCGACATAAGACACGACCTCGTTCACGCCGTCATAGTCCCAGCCTTCACGCGGTGTGGTCTGGTAGTGCCACTTGATCTCGCCGGTGGCCGGGTCGATCCCGATACGGCTGGCGGCGTAGAGGTTGTCACCTGCGTTGCCATCGGTTGGCGTACCCGCATTGCGCAGGTGGCTGTTCCACGGCGCGGGGTTGCCCGTGCCAAAGACCAGAGTATCCGTGTCGGCGTCGTAAGAACCGCCAAGCCATGTGGCACCGCCACCGGTTTTCCACATATCACCCGGCCATGTTGCGTTAAGCGTGCCGGTCATCGTGCTTTCTTCGCCATTGAGCATGCCCATATGGCCTTCGATTACGGGACGGTGCCAAACCAGATCGCCCGTATTCACGTTGCGTGCCTGCACAGAGCCAACGATCCCGAATTCACCACCCGAATTGCCGGTGATGACCAAATCCCCCACAACCAGCGGGGCAGCCGTGTAGGAATAGCCCGCTTTGTAGTCGTCGATCTTGTCGCGCCACACCACATCACCGGTCTTGTAGTCCAGTGCCACGATCCGCGCGTCCAATGTGCCAAAGATCACCTTGTCGCCCGCCAATGCTGCGCCGCGATTGATTACGTCACAGCAGGGCAGGATGCCTTCGGGCAAACGGGCATCGTACTGCCACAGCTCTTCGCCGGTGTTCAGGTCAATCGCGTAAAGGCGCGAATAAGACCCTGTGATGTACATGATGCCATCATAAATCAGCGGTTGCGTTTCCTGGCCGCGCTGCTTTTCGCCCCCAAGGCTGAACGCCCAGGCAGGAACAAGGTTCTTGACGTTGTCCTTGTTCAGCGTGTCCAGCGGTGAGTAGCGCTGCAAATGCCGACCCATCCCATTGGTCACGACCTGATTGGTTATGGTCTGGTCATTGGCCAGCATCTCTTCTGTCACACCCGCTGCAAATGCGCCTGATGCGGCGAAGATGCTGGCTGTAACGGCGGCAACAAATCTGTTCATCCGTATTCCTCCCGTGAACGTACAGTTGCAAAGATCCAGATGCACACCGGCGCACATGGACGATTGTTGGCAGTATAAGGATAACCAAACGCCGTTGTACGCGACTTGTGTCGTAAGACCTTTTGGAGATTGACAGGACTTTGGTCGTAATGTTCTGCGAGTCGACGTCCAGAAGGCAGAGCCTTTGTTTGGGCTTACTGACTTTGTGTGTGTCAGACTTTTCCGACAAAATAGCAGACTTAACCCTGCGACTTCCTACCGAGGGTTTTGGCACAGTTAAGTTACTGTGTTTGCCATTTAACCCAGAAGGTCAAAAACCGATAGTTTTTTATGCGTGTTGGCCTGCGCCGCTTCAAGTCCGCGTTCATGAGTTGGCAGCGCAGAAAAGTTCTGTGCTTCAGGTGCCCTTGATATATCGGCAGGTTCCTGCGGAAATCGACTTTTCGATGAAGCCGTCATAATGGCCTCTCGTAAAGACAGTGACCGGGTCTTCGAATCCAAAAATCTCTTCATCAAGCATAGAAATCCCAAGATCGACAAAAAAGTACGTGCCGTCGTCTGTATGTGCGATCTTCTGCGACAATGTTTTTAAAGCGACAAAGTTTTCGTCAATCACCCCGGTAAAGAATGGAATACCGTTGATATTCAGATTTTCCTGCGAATCCGTCATGATGAGTTCAACAACCTTGCCGTCTTCATAAGCAACATTCGGCATCCATTGCGTATACTCAATTGACGGGTCGCTCCGAAGTTCAGTTACACTGTCCTTGCCCCCGAGGAATTGAAGAAACTGCGGCATTGCGCTAAGGCGCTGTGTTTCACGAGCCGGCCCGATTTTCGCGGCCACCTCTTCTGGGCTGTCACCAAAACGAATTGGGCCGACACCCACCAACGGCTCTATTGTCCAGTCCATCTTCATATGCTCCTTCGCTCTGTGCGATTTACGGCCTTAGATCACGCCTGCTGCGCTGAGGCAGGCCATGTAAGCGCCAGCTTCCGTCAATGCTTCGTTGTATTTTCCGGGAAATTGCACAGCAATCACACCAGCTTCCATGAGAAATGCACCCTCTACGCCAACTGTGTTTATGACGGTTTGCATGAAACTCCGGTAGGCAGGGCCACGGCTTCCGTGCCCTATCGTGGCCATGTGATCGGCTCGATCCATTTGGATTGCAATGCCTGCACTTTCGGACAGTCCGCCCATGCGTTTCGGGGGCATGTGATGTCGCTCAGTCACGCCGCGTTGCGCTCCTAATCGACTGTATGCTCCGCCGCTGTATGGTGGTGGTCTGGCACCATTCCCACCAAATGCTGCGGCGCATGTCTGCTGGTTGAGCGGACAATTTCTACAGTTGTTTCGGCGCCACTGTTCAAATCGTCTGCGCCCATTGCGATAAACTCTGTAAGCGCGAGCTGCCACACGTCCGACACGCGCCACCGCGGCACCGGCTGATGCAAGAACAGCCCGTCCTGCAGGGCTCGCGAGCACGCGTGCCGCGGCTAAAACGAGGGGCACAACCATTTAAATACCCACATTGCTCAGGGCAGTAGCATCCATACGCTGAAACTCCGCCATCATGCGATTCATATTTTCGTCTGGCGTGCGCTTTCCATCCTGAAAACCAGCCAATACATCTGCATCACCAGCAATCGCATGATTTGTGATCAGCATGAGATATGACCAACAGGCGAAAGACGCATCTTCTTCAAAGCCTATGGCCTGACCAGAGGACAATGCGGCTGTAATGGTCGCATCAATTTGCGCCGGGGTGAACTGCGCACACATTTCCGGGTCAGAACCGTAAAGAAAGGTCCGCATGTCAGCCAAGATTGCCTGATCGCTCGCACCGCCAATGCGTGCAGCGCTCTCGATAGAAATCTTAAGGGGGCCGCGAGAGGAGGAAGTGCTTCGATTGGAGAACTCCATCCACGCTTCATTGGCGGGGCAGAATTCCGGGGATGGCATGAACAGTATTCTGCTTGCCGGTCCAAACAAACGCGCACGCTCTGTCGCGTCGAGCGCAATAAGGGTTTGTGCCATGACATTGGCATCGGCGTGCCGAAATAAAACCATGTCATGTGTTGCGGCCGACGCGCTTTTGTCTTCCGCGTTGGACGTCTCCCCCTGCGTATCTTGGGGTGCGAACGGGTTCGGAACGTCGGGATCATCCTGCGCGATTTCATCTTGCGCATTGCTGTCATCAAGATCTGGCTTTGGGTCCATTGCATCGATGGGATAGAGCACCATGTTCAGCCCGCGCAGATGCTTGTAAAGTGCGTCTTCGCCCGCGTCGCATTGCCAAAAGACAGCTGCAGGTCTTCCGGAAAGCAAATCGAAAAGGGCGGTCACAGTTCCAGCGTGATCCCGGTTGGGGGCCATTTCGTTTTGTTCTGTTAAAACAACAAGGTGCGGCGCGGTGATAACGCGCTGTGGATCATTGTCACCTCGGTCCAGATACAGCGAGCGAGACCTGAATCCTTTCTGCAAAAGCAGGGTCGGCAGATTGTCGAATTGTGCTCCGTCGAGTAGCGCGAACAGAGGTGTACGATTGGACGCGAGAGAAGATAAATGAGCCTCAAAGGGGTTGCGTCTTTCCTGAAGTGGCCCGAGGTGCACTGATGCCGCATCCGAAAGCTTTGACAAGAGGTCACTGGCCAGGCCCAGTTCCGCGCCGTCATCGAAGTCTTCGGGAAATCGCTTACGCGAGGTGACACTCTCTAAGACGTAGTCTGTCTCGAAGATGTAATCTCTGAGCGCGCTTTCGGCTTGCTTGTCGTCTTCCGCTAAAACCGCGATCGTACAATCACTTACGCGGATGCCAGTCCCATTGTTTTGGCTAACAACACACTCAAAAACAAACCGCGTTTTGGTCATCTGCTCAATGGTCTCATTTTGAAAACGGTTAGATGGCCAGTCTTTTTTGGCGAACTCGATAACGGAATACATCAGTAAAATGCGTCTATGCGAAAGATAAGCATTCCCTAGTCGCCGGTCAATAAAATAGAGGCGCCCCCGCGGCGCGCCAAGTTTCGCTGACGTTGCGCACGGCAAGCATTGATGCGCTAAAGCGGGCGCCAGAAATTTCGCTTGGCATCACCGTTTGGGCACTAAGACGATTCATATTGGACCCATCACGGAAAGACGGAAATTTCGCTGGATTTTCAACATAAACCGCACAACATTTTGTACTCGGGTGCCACTCGGTCCAAGGACAGCACCTCTTGGTGCCGCCCCCAATCCCTGCTTCACTTCGAAATGGCCGAATTGTCCTGTGTTGTGATGGATATAAGATAAGCAAGGATGAAATCCTGCACGGTGCGATCTTCAATCCCGACATGGCGCATCTTGGTGCCGGGCATAAACCCGTCATTGTCCTCCATCCACGCCCGCAAGGCGGCGGTGGTCCACACAATGCCCGACGCGGCAAGCGCGATTGAATAGTCGTAATCCTCATAGGTCCCGGCACCGCGTCCTACGATATTCTCAAGCGGAGGCCCGTAGGACGCATCTGTCGGCTCGATCGCGTGACAGCGGCGGCACTCTGCCTCGAAAAGCGTCTTGCCTGCGTCGATCTTCACCTGCTCAAAAGTGATCTCGCTGGCAAAGGCCGGAAAAGCGCACAGGCTTGCGGCTGCGATAAGGGCAAGGCGTGTCATGGGGTGGTCTCCTTTATGCTGATGCCTCAGCGTAAGAACGCCACGAACCAGCCAATATGATCCACATCAACACATCCTCTGCGTGCCCACATCCTTTGGTCGTATTTTCGCAAGAAAAGCCGCTGTTACTGTGGGGGCAGTCATTCTGGGAGGACATGATGAGCTTACTTTCAACCATCCGTGCGACCTCTGCCGCGCTGGTTCTCGTCGCTACAGGCGCTTTTGCCGAAACACCCGTTCTGCGCGCTGCGGTACTGGAATTCGGCACAGTGAATTGGGAACTCGACACCATCAAACACAACGGGTTTGACATGGCACAGGGGTTTGATCTTCAGGTGCAGGGTGTCGCAGGAAGCTCTGCTGCGCAGGTCGCCTTTCAGGGCGGCGAAACGGACGTGATCGTGTCTGACTGGCTCTGGGTTGCGCGCCAACGGGCCGAGGGCAAGGACTTTATCTTTATCCCGTATTCCAAGGCGGTCGGCGCGTTGCTGGTGCCGGAAGGCAGCGCAGCCACATCGCTGACAGACCTCAAGGGCGGCAAGATCGGCATTGCCGGTGGCCCGCTCGACAAAAGCTGGTTGATCCTGCGCGCCTATGCCGAAAAGATGCACGGCATGGACCTTGTCACCGAGACCGAACAGGTCTTTGGCGCACCGCCGCTGATCTTCAAGACAGGCCTTCAGGGTGAATTGGATGGTGCGATCAATTTCTGGCATTTCCTTGCCAAAATGGAAGCTGGGGGCATGAAACCCCTTATCACTGTGGACGCCGCTGCGCGTGAACTGGGCCTTGATCCCGAAACACCGCTTCTGGGGTATGTCATGCGTGGGGAAACCCTGCGGGATCATCCCGAACTGGTCAAAGGCTTGGCCGCTGCAAGCCGGGCTGCCAAAGATCTGCTGGCCAGCTCTGACGCCGAATGGGACCGTTTGCGCCCGCGCATGAATGCCAAGACTGATGCCGAGTTTGGGGCGCTCAAGGCCGGGTTTCTACAGGGCATCCCCGCAGATGCCGCGGTCGATGAAGAGGCCGCCGCGCGTATGTTGGCGCTTATGGCCGAATTGGGCGGAGAAAAGCTGATCGGGGCCGCGACCACACTGCCCGAGGGCGTTTTTGTCCAACCCGGCAGTTGATGTGACCGCGGTGCCCAACCTCAAACTGGTGCGTGACAGCGGTATCGCAAACCCGGCAGAGTCGCCTTTGCCTGTGTTGACGGTTTCGCTCGAAGGCATGTCTTTTGGGGGCAAAGCGGTTCTTGGGCCCATCGAGTTCAAACTCGCGCCGCGCGAAACCGTGGCGATCATTGGGCCGTCGGGTGTGGGCAAGACCACCCTGATGCGCATCATCGCCGGGCTTGAGCAGCGCCACGCGGGCCATGTCCGTCGCCCCGGAAAACTGGCCATGGTGTTTCAGGAACCAACGCTCATGCGCTGGCGCAGCGTGGCCGACAACCTGTCTATCACTTTGGGGCTGACGCGGGTGCAGATCGACACAGCCTTGGAAGAGGTGGGGTTGCCGGGACGCGGCGGCGCGTTTCCCGACCAGCTATCGCTTGGTCAGCAACGCCGCCTGTCATTGGCGCGTGCGTTCGCCGGAAAGCCCGATGTCTTGTTGATGGACGAGCCTTTTGTCAGCCTTGACGCTGACCTCAGTGACGAAATGATGACCCTCTTTGAGCGTTTGCGTGACAGTCATCCGGTTGCAACGCTGCTCGTTACGCACGCAATTCCAGAGGCGGAACGGCTGGCCAACCGCATCGTTGAACTGTCCGGAACGCCGGCACAGCTCAAACCGCGCGGCGCCTAAACGTCCCTAGAACACGGGCGCGTATTTCCAGTTGTCGGCATCGGGCGTGACCTCGTCCAGATCATAGCCCGCACCCTGCAACCGCTTGGCCACGGGCAATCCGTCGGCAGCGGCTTCATCGACAAATTGCCGCCCCAGCGCTTCGTCCTGAACAATGCCATGTCCACGCATCAGGTTCAGGCCGTGGTTGAACTTGCCCACCGGGTCGCCCAATTCGGCGGCCTGTCGGTCCCAGTCTGCACTGGCATCCGGGTCATACTCTCCGCCCAATCCGTTATTGTCGAGCTGGCTCATCCACGTCATTGCCCCGGTATATCCTGCCTCCGCGCAATTCTTGAACAACGCCCGCGCAGTGGCATGATCGCCCGACTTGGTCAGCATATATCCGGTCGAACACAGCACCATGCCGGTCTCGCCTTTCTCGGCGCGGTCCAGCATGGATTGCCACGTCATCTCGTCTGGATTCAGTACGCCACCCGGATCATCGTCATCGGGCTCGGCCCAAAGGGCGGTGGCAGTCAGTGCAAGCGCGCAACTTAGCGGGATCAGGATCTGTTTCATATCGTGATCCTACCGCATAAGACCGCTCAAATCATCACGCTTATGGTCGTAGTCCTAGCCCTTGCGGGTCATCATTCCCCGCGCTGGATCATAACCCCACACCGCCAGCCCCATGAACGCAACCGTTGCCAGCGCGGTCCACACAAGCGCCGTCCCGTTGACATCAACATAAAGCGCAAAGCGGATTAATTCGACCGCGTGTGTGAAGGGGTTGGCCGCACAGATGTCGTGCAACAGCTCTGAACTTTCTGCCATCTTCCACAGCGGGTAAAGCGCCGAGGACAGGAAAAACATCGGGAAGATCACGAAATTCATCACGCCTGCGAAATTCTCCAATTGCTTGATAAAGCTCGAAAGGGCCAAACCCAGCGCCCCGAGCATCAACCCGGCCAAGATCAACGCAGGCAGGGCCGCGATATAGCCCCAGCCCGGCAGCGTGATATCAAACAACCACGCCACCAGCAGGAACGTATAGACCTGCAAAACCGAGATAATCGTGCTCCCAAGCAGCTTGCTGAACAAAAGCCAGGCCCGCGACAAGGGCGCCGTCAGCAAAAGCCGCATCGACCCCATCTCGCGGTCATAGACAAGACTGAGCGACGATTGCATTCCGTTAAACAGCAAGATCATCCCGCAAAGCCCCGGTACGATGTAGGTCTCATAGGTGATGTAGGTCTGGTAGGGTGGCGAGATCGACAAACCCAAAGCCGCCCGAAATCCCGCCGCAAACACCAAAAGCCACACCAGCGGCCTCACCAAAGCCGCGATGAACCGCTCACGTTGATGCACAAAGCGCAACGCCTCGCGGATCACGATGGCGCGCATCGCCACCAATGCATGCCGCGCCCCACTCATGCCTTTGCCCTCGTCAAATCTGCAAAATAGGCGGGCAGGGATGTATCTCCGCGAAGCTCACCACAGGACCCATCCGCCAAAACCCGCCCGCGATGCAGCACGATCACCTGATCGTCGTCCAACACTTCGTCGGTCAGATGCGTGGCCCAGAGCACGGTCACACCGCTGTCGGTACACAGGTCGTGAATGTGCCGCGTCAACCCCGCGCGCGTGGTCGCGTCCAACCCGACCGTCGGCTCATCAAGCAACAGTACCTTTGGATCATGCAAAAGCGCCCGGGCGATTTCAGTCCGCCTGCGATGGCCACCGTTCAGAGCGCGTGCCTTTTCGCTCGCGCGCTCGCCCATCTCAAGCCGTGCCAACGCGCCGTCGATCCGCCGGTCCGCATCTCGCCCCGATAGTCCGTGCAGTGCCGCGAAATATCTCAGGTTCTGCCGCACAGTCAGGTCCAGGTCCAACGTACTTTGTTGAAACACCACGCCCAGTTTGGCCATCGCTGCCAAAGGCGCGGTCCGTAAATCATGCCCTGCAATGCGCGCATCCCCGGCTTGAGACACAAAAAGCCGTGTCAAAAGCGAAAACAACGTCGATTTTCCCGCCCCATTTGGTCCAAGCAGGGCGGCAAAGCGTCCCTTCGGTACCGAAAAAGACACAGCGTCCAGCGCGGTTTTGGGGCCGTAGGAAAAGGACAGATCGAAGACTTGCAAACTCATACGTTCTGTCCTGCCTGTCTTTGTTGGTTCAAGATATCCTCGTGGGCACGCTTTGCGCGCGGGGGCAGAGCCCCAAGGTTTGCCGTTAACGGAAAACTGACGATGCGTCGACGCATCGTCAGCGCCGGATGACCCAGTCCAGACTATTCAATGGTAATCTCCAGCCGCTGCGTCTCACCGGTCGATCCCGGCACCCGCAAGAAATACTGTCCGGGTTTGATCGCAACAAAACCGATCTCCATTGTGCCGGCGTCGTCGAACTCGATGGAATTCAACCCGATTGGGCGAATTTCCAGATCGTTGACAATAACCTCGTCGATCCAGATCGCGCGAAAGAACTCTGAACCTTCCAACGCCAGCTCGGCTGACCCGTCGCCTTCGATCTCGAACTCGTAATATGTGCCCGAGCTCAGAACCCAAGGGGCGTCGGCAAGCGGCACGCCCGAACTCAATGTGATGGGCGGAAGATCGGCCTTGTTGGCCGAAGACAGGATGCCCGCGCGGCCCCATTGATCACGTGGTGCGCCATCGGCAAAGGCAACCATTGGCACAAGCAGGGCCAGACATAATGTGGCGAGGGTTGGTTTCATGTTTGTCTCCTTGGTAACGGTGTTGTGCGGAATGTCGCGCCGACTTCAGTCGGTTGGCCGAAATGCAGCACCCCAGGGGAAACGGCCCACTTTGATGCTCTTGATCGCTTTCCGGCTGGCCACGTCGATCACGGTCACATCACCGGACACCCCGTTGGTGGTGAACAACAAGCTTCGGTCCCGGTTGAAATCCATATGCCAGACGCGGCGTCCGACGAGGATATAGTCTTCGACCTCGTAGGTTTCGGCATTCACCACCGCCACATGGTTCGACGGTCCCAAAGCCACAAAGGCGTGCGTGTCACCGGTGGTAAATTCAAACCCCACGGGTTGCACCCGGTCGGGATGGATGTTGGCCACGTCAAACTCTATCTTGGCCTTTTCGGTCTGCGTGGCCACATCAAACACTGAAATCGTGCCACCAATCTCGGCGCTGACCCAAAGCTCGGTGCCGTCTTTGACGAACTCTGCATGGCGAGGGCGGGAATCCACCAGCGTGTTGGCGAACAAGGTTTGTGTTTTGGTATCGATCCAATGGGCCATGTTGGTGGTCTCGGACGTGGTGATCGCGATGCTGCCATCGGGCGAAACGGCCATGCCTTCGGGTTCGATGCCGACGTCGATCTGCGCTACCACGGTGCGGGTCTCGGTATCGACCACGGTGGTGATCGCGTCATCCTCGTTGGCGATATAAAGGTGTCGGTTGTCAGGATGCAGCACAAATTGTTCGGGGTCTTCGCCCGAGGGAAGGTCATACAGGATTTTGCCTGTTTCGGGGTCCATGACCTGAACCGCGTCGCTGTCGGACGCGCAGATATAAACGACCGAGAAATCCTTGGAAAAGGTGATCCCGCGCGGGCGCTCTCCGGTTTCCAAGGTGCGCACGACCTCAAGCGTGTCGATGTCGATCACGCTGATTGTGTCGTCTTTTTCGTTCGTGACCCAGATTTCATCCGCAAGCGCGGTGCTGGACAGCAAGGCAGCGATCACTGTGGTGAGGATCGGCAGTTTCATCGGTGTCGGTCCTTTTTGTTTGGTGATGGCAGGGGTTAGCCCCCCGAACCCCCGGCATGTTTGTAAAAATAAGAAGATCAGTTTTCAAAGGCGGTGCAGCTGCTTTCGGGTTGATCGAGGCCCAGCGTGTCCAGTTCGGTGCGCTGGTGCAAAAAGCCTTCGAGCGGTGCCTGAGCCACCAAGGCGCGTTCATGGACCAGCGGGATCGGTTGGCGCAGCTGGCCGTTCCACGTGCGGAACGTCAGCGGGCGGCCTTTGAAACCCGCCAGTTCGAACGCGTCCGAGAGCATGTAGTCACGCAAGGCGTCGGCATCGGCCACGCCGGTGCGGGTCACAGCTTCGCCGATGGCGCGCAGCGCGGCCCAGACAGCATAGTCGCGGTCCAGCATTGGGCGGCTCGCAAGTTCTTCAAAGCGGGATTGCAATTGCGCGGCACCCCAGGCCTCGACCACACGATGCCAGGTCACCGGGCGCAATCCTTCCGATCCAGCCACAGGCCGGGGCCGCCATGTATTGTACGAGATGTAGCGCGCGAAATCATCAGCCGCGTCCGCGACCAGCAGCACATCGTAATCTCCAAGATCCTGGGTGAAAAGCGGCACCTCCTGACTTGCGTTGCGGCGCATATCGGCGTCGAACACCCATGTCTTGCGCGCCTCAAACGACAGCCCGAACTTGCGCGCCGATGTCTCAAGTGTATCGGCCCAAGCCTGATCGTCAGGTCGTTCACCTGCTACAAGTGCGATCTCGTCCCATCGGCGGGTCACGAAGAACTGCATCAGAGCGTCGGCTTTCATCGCGTAAGAGGGCAGGGTGTGCAGCAGGTTTGCCCGGCACTCGGTATCGCGCAGCGTCACATCCGCAGCACTGGCGTTGAACAGCAAGGCCCCCGCGGCCTCGGGCAGGTCCGCTGCGGACAAGACCTGTGCCATCGGCGCGTCCAGCACCAAGAGATCGCCGTCGGCCAAAGCGGCGCGTGCGGCTTGCACGAAATCGCCATCTGGCGCGACAGTTGTCACGCTCAGGCTGTAGGTCTGACCGAGAAAGCGCCCCGTGGTGATATTGTCTTCCAACCCAAGCTCGGCACCGCGAAGGCCCAGGTCCTCGGGGATCGGATCGAGGTTCGACAAGGTGGGTGGGGCGGGCACCTCTTGTTTGAGGTAATGGATCGTTACGTCCATTTGTGCGCTGGCACTGGTCGCCGAAATACAGGCGCACACGCAGCACATGTCACGCAACGCGCGCACAGATCGCAGCATATCAAACCCTCCCTGTCGCACAGTAGACCGCTGACAAATTCAGCTGAAATACGACCATTGTCTCGGGCAATTGTCCTTGGAATCGCCGCTGCGCGCCACGAAAGTCCAATACCCCAGTCCAAAACTGAAATGTACAAATCCGACAAGACACGACTGTGCCTGAGGAGGACCCCATGACAGCCATCACATACAAATCCGCACTTGCCGCCGTGGCCCTGACCGTCAGTGCCACCCTTGTCTATGCCCATGGCGATGTGACACCGCAGGCGGTCGACACAGCGGGCTTGCCGGAAACCGGCGATGAGTGGCTGTCGGAAAACCCTTACCGGGCTGACGCGGTCGGAGACGAGGTCTGGGCTCGCGCAGTTGAGATCGGCGCATCGGGTTACAATCAGAATTGCGCCCGCTGCCACGGGCTTGAAGCGATCTCGGGCGGTTTGGCCCCCGATGTGCGTTTTCTGGAGGCCGAGGAATACGGGGACGAGTGGTATATTGAGCGGTTCCGCTTTGGCTATACTCAGAACGGAACCACGAAGATGCCTGAGTTTGGAGAGCTCCTGGGGCAAGATGCTGCTTGGGCGATCCGCACCTATATCGAAACCCGTCCGGATGATGCTTCGATGGAAGAGGTGGCCGAGGAGCTCAAGGCGCTGCGGGACCAGATTGCCGGATACGGGGCCGATCCCGCGGCGGCTGATGCCGATGCGCTCAAGGCGCGCCTGTCCGAGATTGCGGCGAATATCGAAACCGTGTCGGGGGCACCTGTGGCCGACAGCGCGGCGTTCCGTGCCGCAAATCTGATCGACGGCACACAGGACGCCTATGTCCGCGCGGCCGAAGCCTTGACGATTGGTCTTTCAGCAGCACACTGATCTCATGAAATATCTGCGCGCGACCTTCACTGCGACCCTGCTGGCCTTGGCTGCCCCTGCCACGGCCAGCGATCCCTGTGCTGATTTTATCCCCCAACCCAAACCGCAAAACGCTGGGCGGGATATTGTCGGTCAGGACATTGACCAGATCATGGACCGTGGGTTCATTACCTTTGCGGTCTATGAAGACTACCCGCCCTATAGCTGGCTGGATGATGGTGAACCGCGCGGCATAGATGTGGATATCGCCGGTCTCATTGCGCAAGACCTTGGAGTGACGCCCCAGTTCAAATTCGTGACCGCAGGTGAAAACCTCGAAGCGGACCTGCGCAATCACATCTGGAAGGGGCCGATCATCGACGGCGCCGTGTCAAACGTGATGCTGCGCGTGCCCTACGACAGCGCTTTTAGCTGTCGTGTGGAGCAGGTGGTGTTTACCGGCCAATACATGACAGAATCCGTGGCAATCGCCTATAGGGACGCCGATTATCCCGATGGCGGCCCGGTCCCCGCGTATTTCCGGTTCGACACCGTTGCAGTGGAAAACGACTCGATCACCGATTTCTACCTGACAAGCTTTGCTGGTGGGCAATTGGCATCTGGCATCCGCCGCTTCCCCACCATGGCAGGCGCGATGGAGGCGCTGGCCAAGGGCGAGGTCATGGCGGCGATGGGCCCTCTGGCGCAGCTTGAGTTCGGCGCGGGCGTGGGGGTGTCAATTCACCAGCCTCCGCTACCTGGTTTTGCGAAATCCAAATGGACCCTCGGCACCGGCAGTCATTACGCCTATCGTGGTCTGAGCTATTCGGTAGACGACTCGATCTTTGCCGCGCTGTCTGATGGTCGGATTGCCGCGATCTTTGAAAGCTACGGGCTGACCCATCAGCCACCGGAAAGGTAGCTTTTACGTAACTGTTAAGCCATTGGTCTTATATGCCCTCGGGGTCCGACACCCTAGGCTGGCCACCAAATAAGGATCACACCCATGCACATGACCGATTCCCGCACCATTGCCGCCAGCCCGCAAGAGGTGTGGTCGGCGATCCTTGATCCCGAAGTGCTCAAGCAATGTGTGCCCGGTTGCACCGAAATGAGCGGCTCTGCCGAAGACGGCTTTGAAGCGACGGTCGTGCAAAAGGTCGGCCCGGTAAAAGCGACCTTCAAGGGCACTGTCGTGCTGTCCGACATGGTGCCCGGCCAATCATTGACCCTGACCGGCGAAGGCAAGGGCGGGGCTGCGGGCTTTGCCAAGGGTGCCGCAGAGGTGAAACTTGTCTCCGTCGAAGGCGGTACCGAATTGCAGTACGAGGTGGATGCCAAGGTTGGTGGCAAGCTAGCGCAGCTTGGCAGCCGGATCATTGATGGCTTTGCCAAAAAGATGGCTGACCAGTTCTTCGGTAATTTTCAAACGGCAGTCGAAGGCCCGCAAGAGGCGGACACCGCTGCCGAGGCAGACACGCCCGACGCTGAAAATGGTGAAAAGAAAAAGGGCTGGTTCAAGAAACTTGTGTCTTGATCGGTCAAAGCGCCGACAACACACTACATAATGGATATCGACGGGAGGAGTTTGATGACTAAGGTAACAATGACGGTGAACGGCAAGTCCGTTTCCGGTGAGGTAAAGGGCAACACGCTCTTGACCGAATTCTTGCGCAGCGATTTGCGACTTACAGGAACCCATGTCGGCTGTGACACCTCGCAATGCGGCGCATGCGTCGTGCATGTGAATGGCGAGGCCGTCAAATCCTGCACCATGTTTGCCGCCGAGGCAGATGGCGCAGAGATCAAGACAATCGAAGGCATGGCAAACGCAGACGGCTCGCTCAACGTGATCCAGCAGGCGTTTCAGGAACATCACGGTCTCCAGTGCGGGTTCTGCACTCCGGGTATGGTGATGTCCGCCGCAGCCCTGCTGAAGGACAATCCCAAGCCAACCGAGGCCGAAGTGCGGGACTACCTTGAAGGCAATATCTGTCGCTGCACCGGCTATCACAACATCGTCAAGGCTATCATGGCCGCAAGCGGCCAAGACGTGCCCGCAGTCGCAGCCGAATAATCAATTCACGCAGGGTGCGTGCATGCGTGCACCACTCCAAGGGAGGAACAACATGCCGAAGGATCATGGCATTGGCGCAAGCCCGAAGCGGCGCGAAGACGTCCGCTTTTTGACAGGCGCTGGCAATTACACAGACGACATCAATGTTTATGGACAAACCTATGTCCATTTCCTGCGCTCAGACATGGCGCATGGTAAGATCAACAAGATCGACACCAGCGCTGCCGAAGGCATGCCCGGTGTGGTTCGCATTTTCACAGGCGCCGATTTCGAAGGCGTGGGCGGTCTGCCGTGCGGGTGGGAAATCACCGATAAAAACGGCCAGGCCATGAAGGAACCGGCTCACCCGGTGCTGTGCCAAGGCAAAGTGCGCCATGTGGGCGATCCGATCGCGGCCGTTGTTGCCGACAGCCTGGAAGAGGCCCGCACCGCGGCGGAAGCCATCGTGCTCGATATCGAAGAACTGCCTGCCGTTGTCGATATGGGCCGCGCCCTCGAAGCGGGCGCCACCAAGGTGCACGACGATCTGACCGACAACCTGTGCTATGACTGGCAATTCGGCACCGACAGCGACACCATGGATGCCGCGTTCAAAGCGGCGGCGCATGTGACGACGCTGGAATTGGTGAACAACCGCCTTGTCGCAAACCCTATGGAGCCGCGCGTTGCGGTCGGTGACTACAGCCGTGCCAATGACGAACACACGCTCTACACCACGTCGCAAAACCCGCATGTGATCCGCCTGCTGATGGGTGCGTTTGTTCTGGGCATCCCGGAAAACAAACTGCGCGTCGTGGCCCCGGATGTGGGCGGCGGCTTTGGCACCAAGATTTTCCACTATGCCGAAGAGGCGTTCTGCACCTTCGCCGCCAAGGCGATCAACCGCCCCGTGAAATGGACCTCGACCCGCTCCGAGGCGTTCATGTCCGACGCGCATGGTCGTGACCACGTCACCACAATCGAACTGGCGCTCGACAAGGACAACAATTTCCTGGCTGTGCGCACCGACACCAAGGCGAATATGGGCGCGTACCTGTCGACCTTCTCTACATCGGTGCCGACATGGCTGCATGGCACTCTGATGGCTGGGAACTACCTCACACCTGCCGTCCAGGTGAACGTCAAGGCCGTGTTCACCAACACCGTACCCGTCGATGCGTACCGTGGCGCAGGCCGCCCCGAGGCGACGTTCCAGCTGGAACGTGTGATCGACATGGCGGCACGCGAACTGGGCGTCGATCCGATTGCCCTGCGCCGCCAGAACTTTATCACGCAATTCCCCTACGCCACACCCGTCGCCGTTGAATACGATACCGGCGATTACGAAGCGACGATGGCCAAGATGGAAGAGCTGATCGACATGGGCGGTTTCGCTGCCCGTCGCGCCGCTTCCGAAAAGAACGGCAAGCTGCGTGGCCTTGGCGTAAACTGTTTCATCGAAGCCTGCGGCATCGCGCCGTCGAACCTCGTGGGTCAGCTTGGCGCACGTGCCGGTCTTTATGATGCTGCCACCGTGCGCGTGAACGCCACCGGATCGATCTCAGTGATGGTCGGCGCGCACAGCCATGGTCAGGGGCATGAAACCGTGTTCCCACAGGTCGTGGCTGAAATGCTTGGCATCGACGAGAGCATGATCGACATCGTGCACGGCGACACCTCCAAGATCCCCTTCGGCATGGGCACCTACGGCTCACGCTCGCTGGCGGTTTGCGGATCGGCGATGGTGCGGGCAACCGAGAAGATCATCAACAAGGCCAAGAAGATCGCGGGTCACATGCTCGAAGCCTCGGACAGCGATATTGAGTTGAAGGACGGCCAGTTCACCGTGGCAGGCACCGATAAATCGGTCGCTTGGGGCGATGTCACATTGGCAGCCTACGTGCCGCACAACTACCCGCTCGAAGATATTGAACCGGGTCTTGAGGAAACGGCGTTCTACGATCCGGCGAACTTTACCTACCCGGCAGGCGCCTATGCCTGCGAGGTCGAGCTTGATCCGGAAACGGGCAAGGTCACTATCGAAAAGTTCGTCTCGGCGGATGATTTCGGCAATGTGGTCAACCCGATGATCGTCGAGGGCCAGGTCCATGGCGGCATTGCGCAGGGCATTGGTCAGGCGCTTTTGGAAAACTGTGCCTATGACGAAAACGGTCAGCTTTTGTCGGCGTCCTACATGGATTACGCCATGCCCCGTGCGGATGATATCCCACATATGGCCAGCTATGTGGTGGACCATTCCTGCCAAACCCCGTGCACACACAACCCGCTCGGCGTAAAGGGCTGCGGTGAGGCAGGCGCGATCGGCTCACCGCCCACGGTGGTGAACGCGGTGATCGACGCGCTGCACTCGGGTGGTCACACCCATATTTCCCATATCGACATGCCTGTCACGCCGTCGCGCGTCTGGGCAGCGATGAACGGCCAATAAGGAGGGCTTCGGATATGTATAGCTTTGACATTCAACGGCCCACATCCGTGGCAGACGCGGTTGCGGCATTGGGCACGGACGAAGCCCAGCCTTTGGGTGGGGGGCAAACCCTCATTCCAACGCTGAAACAGCGTCTGGCCTCCCCATCGGTTCTGGTCAGCCTGACCGGCATCGCCGAGATGAAGGGCGTGTGCACCGCGGATGATGGCGCGCTGTCCATCGGCGGCGGCACCACCCACGCAACGGTCGCCCGTGAGGCATTGGTCTTTCCGGGTCTTGCTGACCTTGCCGGCCATATTGGTGACCCGGCGGTCCGCAATCGCGGCACCATAGGCGGCAGCTTGGCCAATAATGACCCGTCGGCCTGCTATCCTGCGGCGGCCCTTGGGTCGGGTGCCACCATCGTGACCAACACGCGAAGCATCGCGGCGGATGACTACTTCTTGGGCATGTTCGACACTGCTCTGAATGAGGCCGAAATCATCACCGAAGTGCGATTCCCGGTGCCGGAAAAATCGGCGTATATGAAGTTTGAACAACCCGCCTCGCGCTTTGCGCTGGTCGGTGTGTTCGTCGCCAAATACGCGGACGGCGTGCGTGTTGCAGTGACAGGCGCGTCCGAAGAGGGCGTCTTCCGCTGGACCGAGGCCGAAGCGGCGCTGTCGGCAAACTTTGCCCCCGAGGCCGTGGAAGGCCTGACAGTGTCGGGCGACGGTATGATCTCGGATCTGCATGGTTCGGGCGCATACCGCGCGCATCTTGTGGGTGTGATGACCAAGCGGGCGGTTGCCGCCGCACATTGATCCGGGCTCGCACGTCAACAACACAAAGCCCCGGTCTAAGGACCGGGGCTTTTTTGCGGGACGGGAACCCTTGGGGTTCCACCCCAAAGCCCGGGTTATTTTGAACCAGAGAAGATCAGACCGTTTGGACGTTTCCATCTGTGTCGACAAGCGTGATGCGGTGCAGGCCTGCGGTGATCTTGAGCCGCGCCAGCGTTTCCCGATCCATAAAAACGGCAGCCGTCGACAGTGCATCTGCCATCGTGGCTGTGGGGGCCTCGATGCTCACTGTGGACCAAAGCGGCGTCTCTTCGCGCGGCCCCAGAATATGTGCGGCCTCTCCGAGCATCAGTACGCTTGGACTGGAGGTGGCAATTGCCATGTCCCGCAGGGTGCGTGTTCCGATATGGCCCTGTTCAGGGTCGGCGATCCCCAAGGTGAACGGCCCGCCCAATGCGGCTTGCTCGCCGATATTCACCAGCGCCCGCGTCGCGCCCTGCGCGCGCAGTCGCGCGCGGATCACATCCGTGGCAAAGCCCTGCGCGATGCCGTTAAATGTCAAAGCCTGACCATCTTGCAGCGCGATTCGAGTTTTGGAAACACGCACGCGTTCCCATCCAAGCGCTGTCCGGGCCTGTATGACGTCACCGCCTGTCGCCAGAGCCCGCCACAAGGGCTGAACCGTCGGGTCGAACAACCCTCCTGTAATCCGGTGGGCAGTATCGGCATGCGCTATAAGCGCTCGCATCTGCGGGTTTGGCGCGTTCAATTCGCCGGTGGAGTTCAGCCGGGACAGGTCGGATGTTGGGCGATACAGGCTGAAGGCCTGTTCGATCTCCTCCAGCGCATCCGGCACTTGGGCCAAAGCGCGGTGAACCAGCTCGCGTGGTCCGCTTAGGGTCACCGACACCTCGGCCCCCAGGGCACGGCCTGACCAGGTGTCGGCATAGGCCAGGGCAGGCGAGCACGCAAAGGCCGCGGACAAGGCAAGGAAGCGACGACGGTTCATTCGGCAGGCACCGTGTTGGGATGGCCCAAATTGCGCGACGCGCGTGTCTTGGCCCGATCCTTAAGGATGAGCGGCACGCATTGTTCCGTGTCGTCATGAATAGTCACACAATCAAGGCATTGGAAACATTCAGAATATTGGATTTCACCTTTTGGGGTGATTGCCCCGTAACTGCATTTTACGCGGCACAGCTGACAGGGTGATCCGCATTCCGCCCGGCGTGGAATCCACCGTCGTAGGCGGAGCATCCCACCAATCGCCATCAATGCCCCCAGTGGGCATAGGTAGCGGCAGAAGCCCTTGAACACGAACAAGCCCAAAACCAGCCAAAGCGCGGCATAGGCAACGTAATACCATTCACGCATAAACACCGTGGTGATCGCGGTCTTGAACGGTTCAATCTCGGCCGCCTTGTCCATGTAGGAGGGGGCGAACACGGTCACCGCAACCAGTCCAGCCAAAGCCACGTATTTCAGCGATTTCAAACGGGCATCCCAAAGCGCGCTCGGTTCGATCCGGGGCAGGCGCAACATGCGCCCAAGGTGATGCGCAAATTCCTGCATCGCCCCAAACGGGCACAGCCATCCACAGAACAAGCCACGCCCCCAAAGCACAAAGCCGACGATCACCACTGCCCAGATCAACAAGGAGAAGGGATCATAAAGCAGGAATGCAAACGATCCCCCAGCCATCGTGGTCTGCAAGCCGGCTAACGGTGTCACGATGGACAATTGCCCCTGACCCCACCAGCCGACAAAACCCAGGACCACCGCCAATATGCCAAGCCGGACTGGTGTGTAAGCTGCAAGCCCCGCCAACCAGCTTTGTGCCCCCAGCAGCGCCGCAACCAGCAGGCTTAGGAACATCGCAAGGAGGATCAGGTCACTTTGGCGGTTCAGGATTGCCTCTTTCCATGGGGCGAGTTTTTCGACCACCACCGGGCGGGCAAAGAACCGTTCATCTGTCACATGGGTTACGGCCAATTGCACTGACCCAATTTCGGGCTGGAACATCCCGTGAGAGCGCACGGCCTCGACCGTCATCACCCAGTCCCGTGTCGGATCGAATCCCAAGCGCCGATCCGTACGCAGGATCATCGCCACGCCATCATGTAGCACATCCGGCACGGCGTCGCTCAGTTCAACAAAAAGGTCTGCATCGCGCAGCGCCACCGGGAACCCGTCCTGTTCAGCGCCGATCCAGTCGGGTGCGGTATTGCGCACAAAGTCGTCCGACACCAACCCATGCCGTCCGGTTTCGATCACGAGGATCGGTTCGTCAAAGGTCGAGATCGCCATGAAGCGGTCCAGCTCTTCGATCGTGTCCTCGTCCAAAAGAACCCGCGCAATCGAGGCAGGCCCCACATCCGCGATCCACAGGTCGAGATAGGGCGCATCCGGATCGTCCAACGCTTCGGCATCGTCATCGTCCCACACCGTGCCCTCGAACAGGGCCTGCACCTCGGCATTGGTGGCAACGCGGCGCGTGATCAGTCCTTGCGTCACCAGATCATCCCAGGTCAGCACCTCGATATAGTCCGGGTCGGGATAGGCGGGTGGCCCTGACGCGATGCCCTGCATCTTTTCGCGCGCCACCTGCAAGGCAGCGGCCAACACCGACTCGTGCGCAATCCTCACCGAGGCCGTCGCCTTGGTCACCCCGTCCAGATAGATCAACTGCCCACCACCGTCGCCCGCCCCATAAGGCGAGCCGACCACGAGGGAATCGCTGATCGAATGTCCGCGATATTGCTCGAAAAACGCGTGAAACGGCGCTTGACCCAATCCGCTGACAAAGATCGGCTCATTGTGGTTCAAAAGCTGCACATCCAGAAACCGCCCGTCCAGATCAAGCACCACCAGCACATTCACCGGCGCGCCCGAAAATCCGGGCAGGGGGGCCATTGGTTCGGTTTGAAACACATACCCCGCATGCGCGCCGCCCGAATTGAGCAGCTCATACACCCCGTTGTCCGAGATCAGCGCGCCAAGGCTCATCGGTGCGAAAATCTGTGCGGCGATCTCGTCTTCGTCCAACACATCCGCAACGGCGCTCAGGGCGCTGACGCACCACATCACGGCAACAACAAGGAAAGCATACATGCGCATGGGGCTGACCATAAATCCGCTTGCCCGTGCCGCCCTATTGGACCTTCGTCCAAGAGCCACGCTGCCCGGCAATCCCCTATGCTCCGATCCATGCGCGCACCCGTTCACGTCACGTTGATCTCTCTGGGCCTGTTGGGCCTGCTCTGGACCCTTGGCGCGGCCATCGCCCAAGACCCCGACATGCTGCCCACCCCCATCGCCGTCTGGAAAGTCATCGCGGCGGAAAGCGCATCAGGGGACCTGTGGTATCACATGGCCAACACCCTGCGCCGCGTTGCGCTGGCCTTTGGACTGGCCATGAGCGTCGGCTGTGTGCTGGGCCTGATCATGGGCCGCTCGGACAAGATCAACATGTGGCTCGACCCGTGGGTGACGGTCTTCCTGAACCTGCCCGCGCTGGTGATCATCGTGCTCTGCTACCTCTGGATCGGCCTGAACGAGGTCGCGGCCATCATCGCCGTCGCCCTCAACAAGACCGCCATGGTCACCGTCACGATCCGCGAGGGCGTCCGCACGCTGGACCGGGGCATAGGTGACATGGCGCAGGTCTATAGGCTAAGCCCCATGACCCGCCTGCGCCACGTGATCTGGCCCCAGCTTGGACCGTTCGTCGCCACCTCCACCCGCAACGGGCTGGCCGTGATCTGGAAAATCGTGCTGGTGGTCGAGTTCTTGGGGCGCTCCAACGGCGTCGGCTTCCAGATCCACCTCTATTTCCAGCTCTTCGACACCGCCACCGTCATGGCCTACGCACTGGCCTTCACAGGCGTGATGCTGAGCATCGAGTACGGGCTGGTCCAGCGGTGGGAGCGGGGGGCAAATGCTTGGCGGCGGGCTTAACACGGTAGAGGCTGGCGCATTTGAGCAACCCAAGAGGTCACCCCCAGCCCGGAACGGGCCAGCGCCCGTCCGCCCCCCGGGCGGGCGCTTCTGCACCAATATTACGCCGAAGAACCGTCATTCTGAGCCAATCGGAGCGCCTCGCTCCACCGTCGCAGCGCCCACCCCGGACGGACGCTGGCCCGCGTCTACGAATTACGGATAAACCTGCTAAGCTTGTGCGGAGATCCAACTGGCGAGGGAAACGACAAATGCTGGTAGAAAAGTGCTTATGTGAGCATTGAAGGGGAGAATTTTTTGGCCTATAAACAACCTAAAGTGTTGCAAGGGGAATTTATTTGTGAAACTTGTCTCGTTTTCCGTTGAAAACTACCGTTCAATTACGACTGCACGTAAAATACCGCTTTCAAAATACTCTTTGCTCGTCGGTGCGAATAATGAAGGCAAGTCAAATATTCTGCACGCTCTTACTCTTGGTATGAATGCTTTGATCGAGTGGCATCGGCAAATCCGTCGTACGGCAGACGGACGAGTAATAAGATCAATAATACCTCAAGGAATGGGGCGTTATGGTAGAATAGGCTATGATTGGGAGGTGGATTTCCCGGTAAGTAAGCAAAAAAGATCAACCATAAACAGCACAAGTAATATCACATTAGAATTTGCCTTAGATGAAAATGAAACCATTCAGTTCAAAGAAGAAATAAAGAGTAACCTTAACGGTACATTGCCTCTCCAAATATCTTTTGGTCAAAGAAGCTTTGATGTTACGGTCAAGAAGCCGGGAAGAGGTCAAGCCACTCTGACGCGTAAAAGCACCAGAATTGCAGATTTTGTCTCACGGCGGATTCGGTTCGAATATATTCCGGCAATCAGAACTGCGCAGTCAGCGAGTAAGGTAATCGCCACTCTTGTCGAGAAAGAGTTACATAAACTTGACGCTGATGAGGATTACGCAGGTGCAGTGGCAAAAATTGAAGAATTACAGCAGCCAGTTTTTGACGAGTTGGCCGATACAATCCAATCAACAGTCGCAAATTTTCTTCCAAATGTTCAGTCTGTGGAGCTAAAGAGCCGAAGAGAAGCGAGGTACAGATCGCTTCGGCGGGAAGTTGATATTATTATTGACGATGGCAATTTAACAAGCCTTGAACGTAAAGGCGATGGTGTACAGAGCCTCGTTGCTCTTGCTCTAATGAGACATGCTTCGGCTCAAAGTGACGATGATGCAAGCACGGTAATTGCAATTGAGGAACCTGAGTCACATTTACATCCACGTGCAGTGCATGAGTTGAGAGCTGTTATTGAGGCACTTGCAGAAAACAATCAGGTAGTGCTGACAAGTCACTCACCTCTTTTTGTAAACCCACATGACTTAAGTAACACAATTGTTGTAAAGGAGAGCAGAGCAGCACCAGCAGGTCATGTTTCTGAAATTAGAGATGCCCTTGGTGTTCGATTTTCAGATAATCTCGAAAATGCAAGGATGGTGCTCTTATTCGAAGGTTCTGACGATATTACTGCGCTCCGTTCAATATTGAAATCTCGTAGTCAGATTATTACGAGTGCAATTGATTTGGGTACACTTACATTTGATAGCTTAGGTGGTGCTAGTGGATTACGACAAAAGGCTTCGTTTTATTTGTCTGGGGCTTGTTCAATACAGTGTTTTCTTGATGATGACCTTTCAGGTCGCAGTGCTGTAAAAAAGGCAATTGATGACAAGATTCTCAAATTGCGCGACGTTAATTTATGTACTGTTCCGCATCTGGAAGAGGCTGAACTTGAAGATCTATATGACAAATCTGTATATGCGGAGGATTTCAACGCAGAATTTGGCGTTGATATAAAAGGTAAGATTATGGGTAAGAAGAAAATTAAGTGGTCGAAATCCACTGAGCAGCTCTTTAAGATGGCGGGGAAGCCGTGGGATAACGAAATAAAAGCTTCAGTAAAGAATTGGCTTGCAATCTATGCTTCCATGCATCCTGATAAAATTTTAAAAGAGCAGCTGGCTAAGCCTATTGATAGCTTTGTTCAATCTGTCGAGGCTAAATTGCCTGGTTCCACGTGAAGACCTTGCCAGTCTTTTGAAGATCACTTTTGCATGTTTATTGGGTCGTAGTGGCAATCTGCATTAAAAGTTAACTCCGATGATCACCTACTGACCTTCCCCCAAACCCATGCTACATGACCCTCCAAACCATCACGAAGGGCGCAGACATGGCCAAGACCCCAACCGGCAAGACCCCGGACGGCAAGAACACCTCCGGGCGCGGACAGCGGGACCTCAAGGTCAAGGTGAAATCTGCGCGGGGTCGCAAGCTCTCATCAACCCGCTGGCTCCAGCGGCAGTTGAACGATCCTTACGTCAAGCGCGCCCATGCCGAAGGCTACCGGGGCCGCGCCGCCTACAAGATTCTCGAACTGGACGAAAAGTACCGCTTCCTCGTCCCCGGTGCCCGTGTCGTCGATCTGGGGGCCGCCCCCGGTGGCTGGTGTCAGGTTGCCGTCAAACGGGTGAACGCGCTTGGCGAACGGCAGGGCAAAAAGATCGGCACCGTCCTCGGCATCGACCTGCAAGAGATGGAGCCGATTGCCGGCTGCGACTTGCACCAGCTCGATTTCCTCGATGAAGGCGCGGATGATCAGGTCAAGGACTGGCTGGGGGGCAAGGCCGATGTCGTCATGTCCGACATGGCCGCCTCATCCTCGGGCCACAAACAGACCGACCACCTGCGCATCATCCACCTGTGCGAAGCGGCGGCGTATTTCGCCTTTGACGTGCTTGAGGAAGGGGGCACCTTCGTCGCCAAGGTTTTGGCCGGTGGCGCAGAGGGCGAGTTGCAAAAGCTGCTCAAGCGTCGGTTCACCAAGGTGCTGAATGTCAAGCCGCCCGCGTCTAGAGCCGACAGCTCCGAGAAATTCGTCGTTGCCACCGGATTTAAGGGCGACACCTTTGAGTGAACCAGACGTCTGAGGCCTTACCGCGCAGATGAAGCGTGCGGTTGGGTCGCGTGCGGTTGGCCGGGACGCAGCGAACGGGTCGCGCGTTCCCGCAACGCCAATGCCACGTCCGGGCGTTGCGATTGCGGTTCGCCGTACACTCTTCCCGAGTCGGTTTGAAGTTGTTCTTGACGGTGCAGCTCGAACAATTTGGCACGGCGCACGTCACGGTGACCTGCGGTTTGCAGGTCTGAATAATGTCGCATAAGGCCTCCCCAGGCGGTCTGACATAGTGGCCTTGATGATCCGAAAATGCGGTAATTTTATGCCGGTTTTGCGGCGGTTTCGCCACGAAACGCCCGCGGTGCCGCGCCAAAGCGCTGCCGGAACGCGCGGGTGAGGGCCGTTGGATCGTCGTAGCCGCAGCGCACCGCGATCTCTGCGATGCTGGCTTGTGACCCTTCCACCAATTGCCGCGCGGCGCTTAGCCGGATGTGCCGATATAACCGCCCCGGTGTCATTCCCAGCACCGTTTGACAGCGCCGTGTCAGGGTGCGTGTGCTGGTGTTCAGCCGGGTGCAAAGGTCGCCAAGTGCCAGTGGTGTCTCGATGTTTTCACGCATCAGCCGGGTCGCACGGGTTAACAGCGGGTCGCGGATCGTTGGCACCGCCTCGCTGCGCACCGGGGGGATGAGCAGAGCATCCACATCCATCGCAATCGCCGGGCTGATGTCGCGCGCAATCACGTCCCGGCTGAGCGACAGGGCCGCTGCCGCACCTGCGCAGGTGAGCACATCGCCATCTTCGATCCAGAGGGCCTGTTCGACGGTCACATCCAGAAATCGTTCCGAAAACGCATCGAGAAGATCCCAGTGTACTGTCGCCCGTTTGCCCGCGAGCAACCCTGCGGTGGCCATCAACCATGCGCCCGCGTCCAGTCCGAACACCATCCCTGATCGCCGCGCCGCCTGTTGCAGCGCGCGCCGCATCTGGGGCGTGTCATTGTCGAGATGCCCGTAGCTGCAAATCACGTAAAGCCGGTCTACCCGACCGATCCCGCCAATCGCCCCATTGGGCATCACTGCAAGGCCAGAGCTGGACCGCACAGGTGCGCCGTCAAGGCTGTAGAAATCCCAGACGTAAACCGGCGTCCGGGCATAGCCATTGGCGGCGCGCAACGGTTCAAGCGCGTTGGACAGGCACAGGTTGGAAAACCGGTCCACGAGGAAGAAGGCGATTTTCACTTTCGGTGCGGTAGATTCTGGCGGATTCTGCATGGCTGTGACTGTATCTGCATGGTTGTGCGTAAATCCAGTGCCAAACTCTCTGCACAGAACACAAGGGAGTCTCCATGCCGCTTGCCATGACCCAAGAGGTCTTCATCACCTGCGCCGTCACCGGATCGGGTGGCACCCAAGACCGAAGCCCACATGTGCCCCGGTCCCCGAAAGACATTGCCGACAGTGCCGTTGCTGCTGCCAAGGCAGGGGCCGCGATCGTGCATTGCCATGTCCGCGATCCCGAGACCGGCGCGCCGTCGCGCAAGCTGAGCTACTACCGCGAGGTGACGGACCGCATACGCGATGCCGAGGTCGATGTGGTTCTGAACCTGACCGCCGGGATGGGGGGCGACATCACTTTTGGGTCCACCGACGCGCCGTTGCCCGTGAACGCCGCAGGCACTGATATGGTGGGGGCTGCCGAACGCGTCGCGCATATCGCGGAGTGCCTGCCCGAGATTTGCACACTTGATTGCGGCACGATGAACTTTGCCGAAGCAGATTATGTCATGACAAACACGCCCGGCATGTTGCGCGCCATGGGGCGGATGATGACCGAGCTGGGGGTCAAGCCCGAGATCGAGGCGTTTGACACCGGGCATCTCTGGTTCGCCAAGGAATTGGTAAGCGAAGGCATCCTTGAAGACCCGGCGCTTGTGCAGCTTTGTATGGGGGTGCCGTGGGGCGCGCCGAATGACCTCAACACCTTTATGGCCATGGTCAACAACGTGCCGGATCACTGGACCTTCAGCGCGTTTTCCCTGGGCCGCAACCAGATGGCATATGCCGCCGCTGCGGTGCTGGCAGGCGGCCATGTACGGGTCGGGCTTGAGGACAACCTGTGGCTCGATAAAGGGATACTGGCCACCAATGCGCAATTGGTAGAAAGGGCGGTTGGCCTCGTCGAAGGGATGGGCGCCAAGATCATGGGGCCGCAAGCGGTACGCGATAAGCTGGGCCTCACCAAACGCGCGCCACGAGGCTGAGCCATGGCAGTGATCTTATGCTACGGCGACAGCAACACCCACGGCACCACGCCGCTGATCCAACTCGGCGCGTTCGCGCGGCACGCGCCGGGGGATCGGTGGCCCGATGTGATGGCACAGGCCCTTGGGCCGGGTCACACTGTGATCAGCGAAGGCCTGCCCGGGCGCACAACGGTGCATGACGATTTGGTTGAGGGCGGAATGCGCAATGGCATGACGGTGCTTCCGGCGATCCTGCACAGCCATGCGCCGATTGATCTCGTGCTTTTGATGTTGGGCACCAATGACCTCAAACACCGGTTTTCCGTGACCGCGTTTGAAATCGCCCGGTCGCTGGAACGTCTGGTGCAAGCCACGCGGGCAGAGCTGGGTCCGGTGGACATCGTTATGATGGCCCCGGCGCCGGTCCGCGAAGCGGGGGTCTTGCGCGATGTCTTTGCCGGAGCCGAGGCGCGGCAGGACGGACTGGCCGAACACATCGCCGCAGCGGCGGCGCGTCAGGGCTGTGGCTTTGCCAATGCCGGCGCAGTGGTAGAGGTGTCGGACGTGGACGGCGTGCATTGGAACGCAGGCGCGCATCATGCGCTTGGCGAAGTGATGGCCCGCGCTGTGGTGGAACGCCTGTGAGGCGTGTCGTCATCACCGGTGGCGCATCGGGTCTGGGCCGCGCGATGGCCGAGCGTTTCATCGCAGAGGGTGACCGCGTGGCCATTTGTGACGCCGATCCATCGGCAGTGGCCGGGTTCGCGCAAGCGTATCCTGACCACATCGCCATGACCGCAGATGTCACGGACGAGGCTCAGATGGCCACAGTCTTTGACGCGGTTGAGGCGGCTTTTTCAGGCGTTGACGTGGTCTGTGCCAATGCAGGAATTGGCGGCCCGGCGGGACGGATCGAGGATCTGTCGCTTGCCGATTGGACCCGCTGTGTTGAGGTCAACTTGTCTGGCACCTTCCTGACCTGTCGCTGGGCGGCAAGGCAAATGCGTGCGGCAGGGCAGGGGCTCATCGTGCTGACCTCGTCCACCGCGGGCCAGTTCGGCTATCCGTTGCGGTCGCCCTATGCGACGGCGAAATGGGGTATCGTCGGTTTGACCAAGACATTGGCGATGGAGCTTGGCCCGGCAGGGGTGCGCGTCAACGCGATCTGCCCCGGCGCGGTTGAGGGCGACCGGATGGACCGGGTTGTGGCGATGGAAGCGGCGGCGTCGGGCCGGTCCGAAGACGCGGTGCGTGCGCTATACGTCAAAGGTGTGTCGCTGCGGTCCTGGGTGACGGCGGACGATGTGGCGGACACGGTGCTGTGGCTCGCTTCGCCGCAGGCCAAACGGATTTCAGGCCAGATCGTTGCGATCGACGGCCATACGGAGACACTTGTACCATGACACAGAGCGCAGCAATCATTGGCGGTGGCGTGATCGGTGGCGGCTGGGCCGCGCGGTTCGCGCTGATGGGATGGGATGTCCGGGTGTTTGACCCCGACCCCGAGGCAGAGCGCAAGATCGCCGAGGTCATGGCCAACGCGGCGCGGGTGCTGCCGATGCTTTACGAGGCCCCGATGCCTGTGCGCGGGGCGATCACCTATGTCGGGACTGTCGCCGAGGCCGTTGCCGGTGCCGACTGGATACAGGAAAGCGTGCCGGAACGGCTCGATATCAAACACAAGGTCATTGCCGAGATACAGGCGGCCTGTCCCGAAGGTGCAGTGTTGGCGTCTTCGACCTCGGGGTTCAAGCCGTCCGAATTGCAGCAGGGCGCGGCGCGCCCCGGTCAGATCATGGTCGCGCACCCGTTCAACCCGGTCTACCTGTTGCCGCTTATTGAACTTGTGCCCAGTGCGGTATCTGACGCGACAACCTTGGCGCGGGCCAAGGATATTCTCATAGGCCTTGGTATGTTCCCGCTGCATGTCCGCGCCGAGATCGACGCCCATATTGCCGACCGTTTCCTTGAGGCGGTCTGGCGCGAGGCGCTCTGGCTGGTCAAGGACGGCATCGCCACCACCGAAGAGATCGACAACGCGATCCGCTATGGGTTTGGCCTGCGTTGGGCGCAGATGGGCCTGTTTGAGACCTATCGCGTCGCCGGGGGCGAAGCGGGCATGCGGCATTTCATGGCGCAGTTTGGGCCATGTTTGCAATGGCCGTGGACCAAGCTCACCGATGTGCCCGAGTTCACCGACGACTTGGTCGACCTGATCGCCGGACAGTCAGATGCGCAATCGGGCGCTTTGGGCATCCGCGATCTGGAACGCCTGCGCGACAACAATCTGGTCGCTATCCTGCGTGCGCTGAAACAACAGGGTGCCGCGGCGGGCAAGTTGATCCTCGAACATGACGCCACGCTGCGCGGGCCTTTGGGGGATGGTGTGCCCTTGGTCACAGTGCGCCGGGTGGTGCCGGTGGATTGGACCGATGTGAACGGTCATATGAATGAGGGGCGGTATGGCCAGTTGTTCTCGGATGCGTCTGAGGAGCTGATGACCCATGTCGGTGCAGACCGTGACTACATCGCGGCGGGCAACAGCTATTTCACGGCTGAAACGTCGGTCAAATACCTGTCGGAAACCCATGCTGGTGAAGATATCACTGTCACCACGCGGGTTATGCTGGGCGAGGGCAAAAAGCTACGCCTTTGGCACGAGATGTGCCGCGCAGCGGATGATACCGTGTTGGCGACCTGCGACCAATTTCTGCTGCACGTGTCGCTTGACACGCGCCGGTCCTGTCCGCCCTTGCCGCATGTCGCAGAGGCAGTCGAACGGCTGGCTGCGGCGCATTCGGAGGTCGACACATGAATTTCGGATTGAGCGACGAGCAAGAGATGATCGTCTCGACCGTGCGCGACTTTGTCGAGCGCGAGATCTACCCGCATGAGGCCGAGGTGGAACGCACCGGCGAAGTGCCGCACGAAGTGGCGCAAGAGATCAAGCGCAAAGTGATTGATCTTGGTTTCTACGCCTGCAACTTTCCCGAAGAGGTGGGGGGCGCGGGGCTGGGTCATCTTGATTTTGCGCTGGTCGAACGCGAACTGGGGCGCGGATCGATGGCGCTGACGCATTTCTTTGGGCGTCCGCAGAATATCCTGATGGCGTGTGAGGGCGACCAGCGTGACCGCTATCTGTTGCCTGCCGTGCGGGGCGAAAGGATGGATGCGCTGGCCATGACCGAACCCGAGGCGGGATCGGACGTGCGCGGCATGGCCTGCACCGCGCGACGAGAGGGCGGCGATTGGGTTGTCAATGGCACCAAGCATTTCATCTCGGGCGCAGATCACGCGGATTTCTTCATCGTCTTCGTGGCGACCGGGGTTGATGAGACACCGAAGGGGCCCAAAAAACGCATCACCTGTTTTTTGGTGGATCGCGGCCATCCCGGTTTCACAGTGCGTGATGGCTATAAGTCCGTCAGCCATAGGGGCTACAAAAACTGTATCCTCGAATTCGACAACTGCCGCCTGAGCGATGCGCAGGTCTTGGGCGCGGTTGATGGCGGGTTCGAGGTGATGAACACATGGCTCTATGCCACGCGCATCACCGTTGCCACAATGGCTGTGGGCCGGGCGCGGCGGGTGTTTGATCATGCGCTGAGCTATGCCGCCGCCCGCAAGCAATTCGGCCAGCAGATCGGCAAGTTCCAGGGTGTCAGCTTTCAGATCGCCGATATGATCACCGAGATCGATGCCGCCGACTGGCTGACGCTCGCATCAGCATGGCGGTTGGATCAGGGCTTGCCCGCCAACCGCGAAATCGCCAGCGCCAAACTTTATGCCAGCGAAATGCTCGCGCGGGTCTGCGATGCGACGCTGCAAATCCATGGTGGCATGGGGCTGATGGACGACTACCCGATTGAACGGTTCTGGCGCGATGCGCGCGTAGAGCGGATCTGGGACGGCACCTCTGAGATCCAGCGCCACATCATCAGCCGCGATTTGCTGCGGCCGTTGGGGGCGTGATGGCCGGGTTCACAGAATTTTATGGGCTGATGCCAGATTCTTCCACGAAGAATATGTGCGCAGGCTTGATTCAGGGCGCATATTGATGCGCAGGGCCTTGGATCGTCTGTTCAAACCCGCCTCTGTTGCGGTGATTGGCGGCGGGGCATGGTGCCGGTCTGTCATCACGTCTTTGGCCCATATCGGGTTTGACGGTTCGGTCTGGCATGTTCACCCCACTGCCAAAGGGGCATTCCGCGACCTTTCGGACCTGCCCGCCGCGCCCGATGCCTGCTTCATCGGTGTGAACCGCGGCGCCACGATTGACATCTTGCAAGCGCTGAACGCCATGGGTGCAGGCGGCGCGGTGTGTTTTGCCAGCGGTTTTGCCGAAACTGGCGATGGTGCTGGGCTGAACACCGCGTTGCTGGCGGCGGCGGGGGACATGGCGATCGTCGGGCCCAATTGCTATGGCTTTGTCAACGCGCTCGACCGGGTGGCGTTGTGGCCGGACGTGCATGGGTTGATCCCGGTCGACAGCGGCGTTGCGATCCTGACGCAAAGCTCCAACATCGCGCTGAACCTGTCGATGCAGGCACGCGGGCTGCCGATTGCGTTTGTCGGCACCGCAGGCAATCAGGCGCAGATTGGTCTCAGTGTTCTTGCTCGGCATCTGCTGAATGATCCCCGCATCACGGCGCTTGGCCTGCATATCGAAGGAGTTGGCGATCTGCCTGCGCTGCATGCCCTGATGCAAGACGCGCACCGTTTGGGCAAGCCCGTCATCGCGTTGAAATCCGGACGCTCTGAGGCGGCACAGATTGCGGCGCTGTCGCACACGGCGTCGCTTTCGGGGTCTGACGCGGGGGCGTCTGCGTTGTTCGACCGGCTTGGCATTCTGCGGGTGCGGTCGCTTGAGGCGATGATCGAAGCGCTCAAGCATGCGCATCTATATGGCCCGGTTGCGTCCGGTGCGATTGCGTCGCTGTCGTGCTCGGGTGGAGAGGCCAGCCTGATGGCGGATGGTGGGGCGGCGCGGGGCCTGCGGTTCGCGCCTTTGACCAAAGCGCAGGACAGAGCGCTGGAAACCGTGCTGGGGCCCTTGGTGACACGGGCCAACCCGCTGGATTACCACACCTTCATTTGGAACGATGCGGACCGGATGGCCGAGGTCTATGCGATCATGGCTGGTGGGCTTGCCGCGCTGACCGTGATCGTTGTGGATTTTCCGCGCACCGACCGCTGCCAAACCGATGCGTGGGATTGCGTGGAAACCGCCGCCCGGATCGCCCGCGACAGGACAGGCAAACCCATCGCCTTGCTGACGACCCTGCCGGAATCCATGCCTGAAGAATTGGCCACGCGGGTGATGCAGGCCGGTATTTTGCCGCTGCATGGACTTGAGGCCGGACTGGACGCGTTGGCCGTGCTTTATGCGGATCGAACACCAGCGGACCCGGAACGGGACATCGTGCTGCCCGTCATTGGCGCTGATCCCCGGATGAGGGATGAGGCCGCCGCAAAAGCGATCCTCTCTGAATACGGTCTGGATGTGCCGCGCCATGTGTTGGCCGACGGGGTGGACCGTTTAGATGCGCTTGCCGCGCCTTTGCTGCCCGTGGTGCTCAAGACGCGGGGCGTGGCGCATAAGTCCGATACGGGGGGCGTGGCGCTTGGGTTGCGTTCGGGCGCAGAAGTTATGGCTGCGGCGCAGGCCATGGGCGGCGACCAGTTCTATATAGAAGAGATGATCACAGACGGAGTGGTGGAACTGCTGGTCGCTATTCTTGCCGATCCGGCGCATGGTTATGTGCTGACCCTTGGGGCAGGCGGCGTGATGACCGAGCTGTGGCAGGACACGCAACAGCTTTTGGTCCCCGCTTCGGAAGCCGAGATCGCTGCGGCGCTGACCCGATTGCGTATTGCACCCTGCCTTGAGGGCTACCGCGGCAGGCCGGCCGCCAACTATGATGCCGTGATTGCCGCCGTGATGGCGTTGCAATCCTATGTGTGTGCACAGACCGGCCATATTGCCGAAGTTGAGATTAACCCGCTGATCGTCACCCCAACCCGCGCGGTGGTGGCAGACGCCCTGATCCGGGAGACCCCCTAATGGACAGCCCCCTTCACGTTATCCGAACCGGCCATGTGACCGAAATTGTCCTGAACCGCCCCAAGGCCAATGCGATCGACCTGATGACCAGCCGCGCAATGGGAGAGGTGTTCCGTGACTTCCGCGATGATCCCGAGGCCCGTGTGGCGATCATCACCGGGGCAGGGGACAAGTTCTTTTGTCCGGGTTGGGATTTGAAAGCGGCTGCGGATGGCGACGCGGTCGATGGCGATTACGGGTTTGGCGGCTTTGGCGGTCTGCAAGAGATGCGGGGCATGAACAAACCGGTGATCGCGGCTGTGAATGGCATTTGCTGTGGAGGCGGGCTTGAACTTGCACTGAGTGCGGACATTATACTGGCAGCTGACCATGCCAGCTTTGCCTTGCCGGAAATCCGTTCGGGCACGGTGGCAGATGCGGCCTCGGTCAAGCTGCCCAAACGCATACCATACCACATTGCCATGGAGATGCTGCTCACGGGGCGTTGGCTGGATGTGGAGGAGGCCGCAAAATGGGGTTTTGTGAACCATATCCATCCGGCAGCCGATCTGATGGCCGAGGCACGCAAGGTGGCGGCGCTTTTGGCCTCGGGTCCACCCTTGGTCTATGCCGCCATCAAAGAGATCGTGCGCGAGGCCGAAGATACGGCCTTTCAGGACATGATGAACCGCATCACCAAACGCCAATTGCCGAGCGTTGATATGCTGTACGCGTCCGACGACCAGATGGAAGGGGCGCGCGCCTTTGCCGAAAAGCGGGATCCGGTGTGGAAAGGTCGGTGACTCGGGTAACTTTAGGGTGTTGACCTAGGGGTAGGTGTGGGTAACCTTGTGGATAAGGTTTCTTGTCAGCTTGGTGCTGCCGAAACACAGAGCAATTCGCCGGAGGTCGCGGCTCACTGGAGCTAATAAAATCATTATAAATCAATGACATAACAGAAAAATGACATTTTTAATGAATTTCCCAAGATTTCTTCTTGCGGACATCCTGCGGTGACTCTAAATACCCCTTCACCGGCGCTGCTGAGGCGGACGACGGGACGGCGG
>NZ_JBPOFB010000070.1:0-2312 GCF_051251565.1 Marivita sp.
GAAAGAGGACCGCGCCATGAGCACGCAGGACGACATCAAGATCGCGGCCAAGGGCGTGCAGGTCTGGTACGGCGAGACCCACGCCATCAAGGACGTGAGCGTCGACATTCAGGACAAGACCGTCACCGCATTCATCGGGCCGTCCGGCTGTGGAAAGTCGACATTTCTGCGGTGTATCAACAGGATGAACGACACGATTGATGTGGCTCGCGTGGAAGGCGATATTCGTATCGACGGCGAAGACATCTACGACAAGCGCGTCGATCCGGTGCAGCTGCGCGCCAAGGTGGGTATGGTGTTCCAGAAACCCAATCCGTTCCCGAAATCCATCTACGACAACGTGGCCTATGGCCCCAAGATCCACGGGCTTGCCCGCAACAAATCCGACCTTGACGATATCGTCGAGCGCGCTCTGCGCCGCGCCGCGCTCTGGGACGAGGCCAAGGACCGCTTGCAGGCCCCGGGCACCGGCCTGTCGGGCGGTCAGCAACAACGTTTGTGCATCGCGCGCGCCGTGGCGACCGAACCCGAAGTGCTGCTGATGGACGAGCCATGCTCGGCGCTGGACCCGATTGCCACCGCGCAGGTGGAGGAACTGATCGACGAATTGCGCGCCCGCTATTCGGTGGTCATTGTCACCCATTCGATGCAGCAGGCCGCGCGGGTCAGCCAGAAGACCGCCTTCTTCCACCTTGGAAACCTTGTGGAATATGGCGAGACGGACCGTATTTTCACCAACCCCGAAGACAGCCGCACGGAGAGCTATATCTCCGGTCGGATCGGGTAGGAGACCGGACAGATGAACGAACACGGACAACATATCGCCTCCGCCTTCGACCGCGACCTCGAAGAGGCGCAGGCGCTGATCGCCAAGATGGGCGGGCTGGTCGAGGCGGCGATCCTCGATGCCGCCAAGAGCCTCGACACCCGCGACGTCGAACTGGCCGAACAGGTGCGCGCCGGAGACAAACGGATCGACGCGCTCGAAGAAGAGGTCAACGAGGCCGCCGCCCGCATCATCGCGCTGCGTGCTCCGGTCAGTCGCGACCTGCGTGCGCTGCTGGCCGTCATCAAGATTTCCGCCAACCTTGAACGCGTCGGCGACTATGCCAAGAACATGGCGAAACGCACCGTGCTTCTGGCCGAGATGGAGCGTGTCGGCGGGGCCGATGCCGCGCTTCGCCGGATGGCTCGCGAGGTGCAGGAGATGCTGAAGGACGCGCTCGACGCCTACCTGCGCGGCGATGCCGATCTGGCGGAAAGCGTGCGCGACCGCGATCTGGACGTCGATCAGATGTATACCTCGCTGTTCCGCGAATTCCTGACCTTCATGATGGAAGACCCGCGCACCATTACGCCCTGCATGCATCTGCATTTTATCGCCAAGAACACCGAACGGATGGGTGATCACGTCACTTCGATCGCCGAACAGGTGATCTATCTGGTGACCGGCACGATGCCCGAGGAAAGCCGCCAGAAGGGCGACCGTACCTCGCTGGACCCGGCCGGGGCCTGATCCCATGGATCGCGGCGACGTTCTGATCGTCGAGGACGAGGCGGCGCAGGCCGAGGTTCTGGTCTGGAATCTCGAAAAGGAAGGCTTCAACGTGCGCCGCGCGGCAGATGGATCGGAGGCGCTGCTGCTGATCGAAGAGGCCGCCCCCGATGTTGTCGTGCTGGACTGGATGCTGCCCGAGGTCTCCGGCATCGAGGTCTGCCGCAGGATCAAGGCCAACCGCGAGACCCGCGAGGTGGCCGTCATCATGCTCTCGGCCCGCTCTGAGGAGGGCGACCGCGTGCGCGGGCTCGATACCGGGGCGGATGACTATATGGTCAAACCCTATTCGGTGGCCGAACTGGTCGCGCGGATCAGGACGCAACTGCGCCGCGTGCGTCCCGCGAGCGCCGGCGAGGTGCTGCACTTCGAGGACATCACTCTGGATTCGGAGACACACCGCGTCGACCGCGCCGCGCGGCAGGTCAAGCTGGGACCGTTGGAGTTCAAGCTGCTTGCCACTTTCATGGCACGTCCCGGCAGGGTCTGGAGCCGCGAGCAACTGCTCGACCGGGTCTGGGGGCGGGAGGCGATGCTCGACACCCGCACCGTCGACGTCCATGTCGGCAGATTACGCAAGGCACTGATGGCGGGCGGCGAAAGCGATCCGCTGCGCACGGTGCGCGGGGCTGGCTACGCGCTGGGATGACCCACGGCTAAATCCCCCCCGGCACCATCAGATGCTGCATCGGCTTCGCGTCCGGGTTGCGCGCGGCATGAACCGCGGCACGGGCCAGAAATTCACCGGTTTCAACCA
>NZ_JBPOFB010000071.1:0-2293 GCF_051251565.1 Marivita sp.
GTTGACGACCGAACATCTGGGGGTTGAGGCCGAAGCCGGTGAAAAGGCCGCGGCGCACCGGCAGTTCATCCTGACATGGGTTCAGCCGGGGCTTGCCGGGTTGATGGATGGTTCGGTGTCGACGCTGGCGCCGATCTTCGCCACCGCATTTGCCACCCAGGACACCTGGACCACCTTCCTTGTTGGGTTGGCGGCAAGTGTCGGGGCAGGCATCTCGATGGGGTTCACCGAGGCCGCCTCGGACGACGGTGCGATTTCGGGACGTGGATCGCCGATCAAGCGCGGCGTCGCATCGGGCGTGATGACGACGCTTGGCGGCTTGGGCCATGCATTGCCCTACCTGATCGCGGATTTCTGGACCGCGACTGTGGTAGCCATCATCGTCGTGTTCGTGGAGCTCTGGGCGATCGCCTGGATTCAGAACAGGTTCATGCAGACGCCGTTTTTCCGGGCCGCGCTGCAGGTCGTGGTCGGCGGCGCGCTGGTCTTCGCCGCCGGTGTCATCATCGGCAGCGGCTAGCGACGACCGGGCGTCGGGGCTCGGAGCGTGAAATTGCGTTACGGTCGGAATTGCCCACGGCCCGCGCTGCTGCTAACCGGTTTGCATGCTGGAGATTTTCCTCAAGACCCTGCCGTTTTTCGGGATCATCGGACTGGGATACGGATCGGGCCGCGTGGGGTTCTTCACCGCCGAGGCGACCGCCTATCTGACCAAGTTCGTCTTCTATTTCGCCCTATCCGCGATGCTGTTCGGTTTTGCCGCCAACCTGAGCTTTGCCGAGGTCATCGACTGGCCTTTCGTCGGCGCCTACCTTTGGGCCACCACCTGCGTCTATCTTCTGGTCACGATGGTCGCGCTCTACCGGCAGGTGGGCCTCGAGGAGGCCGCTTTCGAGGCGCAATGCGCGGTGGTCGGCAATGTCGGCTTCCTCGGCATTCCGATGCTGGTCCTGTTGCTGGGCGAGGCCGCGATCGGGCCGGTAATGCTGGTTCTGGCCTGCGATCTGATCGTTTTCGGCTCGCTTATCGTGATTCTGATCACCGGGGCGCGTGACGGGCGAATGTCGGTGCGAATTTTCGGGACGGTCGGGCTGGGCCTGCTGAAGAACCCGATGATCGTGTCGATCGTGTTGGGTCTGATCTGGTCGGCGACCGACCTGCCGATCCCCGGACCGATGGCCGACTTCCTGACCATACTGGGCGCCGCGGCGACGCCAGGCGCGCTATTTGCCATCGGCGCGTCGCTGGCGGGCAAAAGCGCCGAGCGGGTGTTCGTCGCGGGCTGGCTGAGTTTCTGCAAGCTGGTGCTGCATCCGCTGGCGGTGGCGCTGGTCGTGATCTTCGTGATCCCGGTGGACCCGTATGCGGCGGGCGTGATGATCGCGGCGGCAGCGCTGCCGGTGGCGGGAAACGTCTATATCCTCGCGCAGCACTACGGGGTTGCGCCGACGCGGGTCTCGGCGTCCATTCTCATCAGCACGGCAGCCAGCATCGTGACGGTGTCGCTGGTCATAGCATGGATTGAAAATCTGGGAGGATAGGCGATGGAGACAGTGAGCGAGAACAGGTGTTTCGGCGGCACCCAAGGAGTCTACTCCCACCGGTCAGAGGCCTGCGACTGCGACATGACGTTCGGTCTGTTCCTGCCCCGCGAAGCGCGCGACGGCCCGGTGCCACTGTTGTGGTATCTCTCGGGGCTGACCTGCACCCATGAGAACGCGATGACCAAGGCTGGCGCGCAGGGCTGGGCCGCCGAGGCCGGGATCGCGCTGATTTTTCCCGACACCTCGCCGCGCGGCGAGGGCGTGGCTGACGACGAGGCCTTCGACATGGGTCAAGGGGCAGGGTTCTACCTCGATGCGACGCAGGCGCCCTGGGCCAGTCACTTCAAGATGCGCAGCTACATCATGGACGAATTGCCCGCACTGGTAGGCGAGAGCTTCGCGCTGGACATGGAACGGCAGGCGATCACCGGCCATTCCATGGGCGGCCACGGCGCGCTGACCCTGGCAATGGGCGAGCCCGGTCGCTTTGTCTCCGTCTCCGCGTTTTCGCCGATCTGCAATCCGACGCAGAGCGACTGGGGCCGCAAGCAGTTTGAGGGCTATCTCGGCGATGCGGAGGCCGGGCCGGACGCCAGCGTGATGATGCGCGAAGGTGGCTTCGACGGGCCGGTCCTGATCGAGACCGGCACCGATGACCAGTTCGGGGATCTCTTGGGGACCGAGGCGATGGCCGCCGCAATGGCCGCCCGGCGCCAGCCCGGAGAGCTGCATCTGCGCAAGGGATACGA
>NZ_JBPOFB010000072.1:0-2264 GCF_051251565.1 Marivita sp.
CTGGTTGGCACAAAAGTACCAATCCCCTGATGCGTTGAACGACGCATGGGGCAATGTGTTCTGGTCGATGGAGTATGACGACTTTGCGCAGATCGGCCTGCCGAACCTGACGGTGACGGAACCCAACCCATCTCACGTTCTGGATTTCGCGCGGTTTTCATCGGATCAGGTGGCCCGTTTCAACCGAGCGCAGGTCGATGCCCTGCGCCCGCTGACCGATGCCGACCTTCTACACAACTACATGGGCCGCGAGGTTTCCTTCGATCATTTCAAGCTCGGCGCCGACCTCGATATCGCGACCTGGGACAGCTATCCCATCGGCTTTCTGTCCGACCGGCTCGAGGCGGACGCCGCGCATAAATCGCGCTACCTGCGGCAGGGCGATCCGGATCTTCAGGCGTTTCACCACGATCTCTACCGCACTGTCGGCAAAGGCCGCTGGTGGGTGATCGAACAGCAGCCCGGACCGGTGAACTGGGCACCGTGGAACCCCGCACCGCTGCCGGGAATGGCCCGGCTCTGGGCCTGGGAGGCCTTCGCCCATGGCGCCGAGGCGGTCTGTTATTTCCGCTGGCGGCAGGCCCCGTTTGCACAGGAGCAGATGCACGCGGGTCTGTTGCGCCCCGACGGCGCGCCCGCCCCCGCGCTGGCGGAATGCGCGCAGGTCGCGCGCGAAATCGAGGAGATGCCCGAGGCAGGCTGTGCACCGGCACAAGCCGCACTGATCTTCGACTACGAAAGCTGCTGGGCGTGGCAGGCACAACCGCAGGGCAAGGATTTCGACGGCTTCCGTCTGGCCTTCGACGCCTACCGGGCATTGCGGAAGCTGGGGCTGAACATCGATATCCTGCCACCTGACACCGCTGATCTGAACGGCTATCGCCTGGTGCTCGCGCCGGGGCTGATGCGGCTTTCCGATCCGCTGCGCGCAGCTATCGGAGCCTTCGACGGCCACGCCCTGATTGGACCGCGCAGCGATCTCAAGACCGCACATCTGTCGATCCCCACTCCGATGGGGCCGGACCTGCCCGGTCTCGAGTGCACCAGCGTCCTGAACGAAAGCCTGCCACCGTCTGAGCGTCTGCCACTGTCGACCGGTGGCAATCTGATCCGCTGGTTCGAGCATCTCGAAGGCAGCGCGGATATCGTGACACGGCTCGAAGATGGCCGCCCAGCGGCAATGATCGCGGGCAATCTCACTTATCTCGCCGGATGGCCGGATGAGGCCGGCTGGGATGGTCTGCTCAGCACGATCTGCGAGGCGTGCGAAATCGGCACAATGGACCTGCCTGGCGGGGTCCGCATCCGGGACACCGAGAGCCACCGCATCGTGCTCAACTACGGCGACACCGCCGCCAATTTTGAAGGTCACGACATCGCCGCTGCCGATATCCTGCGGTTGCCATTGTGAAACCGCGCCACTACGGCATCCTGCCCGATGGCCGGGAGGTGAAGCGGATCACCCTGCAAAACGATCGGCTTCGCGTAAGTATCCTCACATTTGGCGCGATCCTCGAAGATGTGAGATTGGACGGCGTCGAACACGGACTGTGCCTCGGCATGTCTTCGCTGGAGGCCTATCTCGCGGACAGCAGTTTCAACGGCGGAATCGTCGGACCCGTCGCCAATCGGATACGCGATGCGGCGGCCACAATCGCAGGCGCGCCGCACCGTTTCACCGTGAACGAGCCGCCCTCAACCACGCTTCACGGCGGCGCGGCGGGGATCCACCGATACCTCTGGGATCTGGTCGAGAGCGATGCAGGCAGCGCGCTTTTGCGGCTGAACCTCGCGCATGGCGACGGCGGCTTTCCGGGCAACAGGGTGCTGACTGCGCGGTTTTCGCTCGATGCGGCGAGCCTGTCGCTGACGCTTGGTGCGACCAGCGATCGCGAGACGATCATCAATTTGACCAATCACAGCTATTGGCGGATGGGGCCCGGTCCCACCGTCGCGGGCCATCGTCTGACGGTCGCGGCCGACACCGTCACGCAGGTCGATAAAGCAAAGCTCCCGACCGGAGAGTTCGACCCGGCGCAGTTTCGTAATGGCGTGGTTTTGAACGGCAATGCGTCGGATGCGCTCGATACAAATTTCTGCCTGATCCCCGGGGCCGAGCCCGCCGCGATCCTCGAAGGACCGTCTGCAAAGCTGTCGCTTTCGACCGATCAGCCTGGGCTTCAGGTCTACGACGGTGTCGGGATCAGTCACGCCGGTGTCGCGCTCGAAGCGCAGCGATTCCCCGATGCGCCAAATCTCTGGCC
>NZ_JBPOFB010000073.1:0-2218 GCF_051251565.1 Marivita sp.
CAACGGCATCAAACCAATAAACCAGCAGCTAACCGCCGCATGATGATCGCTTGGACACCAGATTTGACAATAACTCCCATTTCCTTCCACAACACCTGTCTTTTCGGTCGTCCACACAAAACTCTGACCATATGTTCGCGCTATAGGTGTATAGCAAGGGAGCACTTGGCAGATGACTGCATTAGCAAAACTCAACTTCAAATCGGTGACGCGAAGCACCCAACGTGATCCTGTTCTGGCTCGTCGTGACAAGCTGGTTGCGGGATTGAAAGAGCAGCAGTTGGTATATGCAGCTGCACTCAAAGGCGAAGATCATCGCGTGGAGAAATCCCGTTGGGTGAACAACGAGCAGGGCGAGAGGGTCTTGGTCAAAACCAATCGTCGAGTGCGTCCGTGGTTTTTTGAGCAAGACGGGGGTTGGTATGTTCAGTGCCGTTATGGGGCACGTGTGATCGCAGCTGATGGCACCAATAATGCTGTGTTCGTCAAAACACTCAAAGACGTGGGTGCTGTAATGGACCTGTTTTTGACAGCTGCCCGAGCAGGGGAATTGGACACAGCTATTGCCAAAACAGCTGAACGCAAACCCCGCATCAAACCCGGCGCGGCGAAGGCGGCGTCAAATGGCTGACTGTGACACAGATCGCATACAGGAACTCAATGATCGTGCACGGCAGTCATTCACTGGCTGTCGTGTTGTGATAACACAGGGCATTCAGGCCATGGACAATCTTCCAGACCTATTGGATCAGGTGCGCTGGTATGATCGTTTCACACCTCTCAACGACCCCTATCAGGAACACGATTTTGGCTCGTTTCATCACGGCGCAGTTCAAGTGTTTTGGAAGTTTGATGGGGTGGATGCTCCCTCCCACAGCGGCATCGCAATGTGCCAGACTGGCTTTGTTGGAAGTCAGTTCAATAGAAAGGAAGCATCCATGTCAGATATTAGCATTCTGGCCATCGACCTTGCAAAGCACTCGTTTCAGGTTTGCGCTACGACGGCAGAGGGCGTTGTCAAATTCAATCGCAAGTATTCGCGTGGAAAGCTGAGCCAGCTCTTGGCGGAACACTCGAGTTGCCTCGTTGCGATGGAAGCCTGTGCGACCAGCCATTGGTGGGGCCGCTATGCACAAGAAGCCGGTCATGAGGTGAGGCTCATCCCGCCGATCTATGTGAAACCCTTCGTCAAACGCTCCGCCAAGAATGACGCCAACGACGCTGCGGCGATTGCAACGGCGGTGCGTCAACCCGGCATGCGGTTTGTGCAGGTCAAAAGCCAAGAACAGCAAACCCACGCTATGCTCTTTCGCACGCATCAGACCTTAACCCGCCAGAGGGCGACACTGATCACGACCCTGCGTGGTCATTTTGCCGAGCATGGGATCATCGTCGCCAAAGGAGACGCCGCACTCCTGGCCTACGAAGACACAATGGAAGCTCAAGAAGGCGCTATGCCGGATTTGGTACGCGAGACCGCGCGCCTGTATTATCACCACATGGCTCAGCTGGCTCAGACAATCGCCACCTTGGAACGCCAAATGGCTGATGCGGCCAAAGCAGACGAAGGCATCCAGCGTCTCCGCACAATGCCGGGTGTTGGCCCGATCACAGCAGCGGCATTCCTTGCGTTCGCGCCGCCCATGGAAAGCTTCCGGCGCGGGCGCGACTTTGCAGCCTGGCTGGGCTTGGTGCCCAAACAACTCTCGACGGGTGGCAAAACCAAACTGGGTCGTATCAGTAAGATGGGCCAGTCCGATCTGAGGCGATTACTGATCACAGGAGCCACCGTATGCATCAGATGGGCGCGCTGGAAAGGTGTCAAACCCGACGGCTGGCTAGGGCGCTTGCTTGAACGCAAACAGGGCACGTTGGCTGCCGTCGCTCTGGCCAACAAAATGGCCCGCATTCTTTGGGCCATGGTCACGAAGAAACAGGATTATCGTGGTGGTTTGGTCGAGTATGCCTGACGCCGCGCAGAGGTTCGGAACGGTCGGCTCGCGCTGACAAATTCCGGAAAGTAAGGAGATCAAAGGACAATTATGGGCAAAAGCATCGGCTGATCCGCATCGGGAAAACCATATAGTAATCAAGGACATCAATAGTCCTCAAGATCGATTTGGACCCGAGGCGATCGAACTCCATACATGGTGTGATCGCGGCGGTCGCTCTCGGGTGGCACGCGAGGTCTGGTATAATGGCCTCACTTAGAAACAGC
>NZ_JBPOFB010000074.1:0-2216 GCF_051251565.1 Marivita sp.
GCTCGAGCACCTGCGCGGCCTCGCCTCGGGCTTCGGCCAGCACGCGGTTGGCATAGCGGTCTGCCTCGTTCTGAAGCCGGTCACGTTCCTGCTCGGCGTCCTGCACTTCGCGGAAGGCGTCGATCACGGGCTCCGGCGGGTCGGCCTTGTCGAAGTTGATCCGCACGATATTCACGCCGCTGTCGTAGCTGTCGAGCGTGGATTGCACGAGATCGTTGAGCTGATCGGAAATCACACCACGGTCCCGGTTCAGGATCGGCGCAAGCTCGGATTGCGCGACAATCTCGCGCATCGCCGATTCGCTGACTGCCTCGATGGTCTGGGGCGGATCGGCGAGGTTAAAGAGATACATCGCCGGGTCGCGGATGTTCCAGACAACCTGAAAGTCGATATCGACGATGTTCTCGTCACCGGTAAGCATCAGGCCGAGATCCGATCCAGCGCGGTTCACACCGATTGAGATCGTCTGTTCAGTCGTCACGTCGAGGACTTCGGCGGTAACGAAGGGCCATGGGGCAAAGTTCAGACCCGGCTCGCCGATCTCCGAGAACTCTCCGAGAAACAGTTCGACCGATTTCTGCTCGGGGCGCACCGTATAAAGCGAGGCCACCAGCCACAAAACCACGGCGACAGCCACCGCGATCGCGATGGTTCCGCGAGTTACAGCGGGGCCACCGCCGCCGCCCGGACCACCGCGTCCGCCCATGATGGTGCGGAATTGTTCGCGGCCACGGTTAAACAGCTCGTCGATTTCGGGCATCTGCGGGCCCTCGCCGCGTCGTGGCGGCGGTCTGCGGCCGCCGTTGTTCGATCCACCTCTTGGAGGCTCATCGTCGTTGCCGCCTCCGCCGCCCCAAGGGCCGCCATTGTTTTGAGCCATGACGCAAATCGTCCTCATGCCAAGTGTTCTAGGGTATTCGCTGTCTCTCTACCTGTGCGCAAAGAGGCAGGAGTTCAAGCGCTTCGCACCGGTTCCTTCATCGTCACCAGCTCTTCGGCAATGGTTGGATGGACTGCACAGGTCTGGTCGAACTGCTCTTTGGTCGCGCCCAGCTTGACTGCGATGCCTGCCAACTGGATCATTTCACCGGCATGATCCGCGACGATATGACAGCCCAGCACGACCCGGCTTTCCGCATCGACCACCAGTTTCATCAGCACCCGATCGGATCGACCGGCAAAGGCCTGCTGCATCGGCTTGAACGAGGTGCAGTAGATTTCGACCGGCCCCCGCTCCATCGCCTGTTCTTCGGTCAGCCCGACGGTGCCCAATTCCGGCTGGGAGAACACGGCTGACGGAATCGTCTCGTGATCGGGTTTGGTGGGGTTGTCGTTGAACACCGTCTCGACAAAAGCCATGCCCTCGCGGATCGCAACCGGGGTCAGCTGAACCCGGTCGGTCACGTCACCGATGGCATAGATCGACGGCACCGAAGTCTTTGAGTAGTCATCGACCTCGATCTCTCCACGGCGTCCCAGTTTAACGCCGACTTCCTCGAGGCCGAGGCCTTCGGTGTTGGGCGCACGACCGGTGGCAAAAAGCACCTTGTCGAAGATCTTCTCCTGACCGTTGCTCATCTTGACCCAGACCGGCACCGATCCAGGTTGGAGATCGGCAGGTGCGGACGCGCTGTCGGCGCCGGCGGCGGCATCGGACGCGGTGCCCTTCGGCATGTCCTCATGTTCGTGTGCGGCGGTCATCTCGACGATCGTGGTGCCAAAATGCTGATCGACTCCCCTAGCCCGCATCTGCTCGGAAATCAGTCCAGTCGCCTCTTCGTCGAAGCCGCGCAGGATACCGCCTTTGCGGTTAATCTGTGTAACTTCGACCCCCAGGCCATTGAGGATGCAAGCGAACTCGCAGCCGATGTAGCCACCGCCGACGATCAGGATACTGCGCGGCAGCGTGTCGAAGTCGAAGATGTCGTCGGACACAATACCCAGTCCCGCATTGGGCAGCGGTGGGCGCACCGGGCTGCCACCGGTCGCGATCAGGATGTGACGCGCGGTCTTTGTCGCGTTGTTGCCGAACTTGACGGTGTGGGCGTCGGTAAGGGTGGCGTGGCTGTCGAATATATCGACATCGGACGCCTTGAGCATCTTGCGATAGACCTCTTCGAGCCGATTCAGCTCGGTCTGAAGCTTGGTCTGGAAGTTTTCCCATGAGAACGACCGTTCCGGCACGCTCCAGCCGAAACCCTCGGCATCGGCAAGGC
>NZ_JBPOFB010000075.1:0-2142 GCF_051251565.1 Marivita sp.
CTGTAGTTCAAGACGTTCCTGCCGCAGCACCGCGCAGCGCGGCACCTACCCGCGTCGCCTCTTCCGCTCCGGCTCCGCAGCGGCGCATGGCGGTTGCCACCGGATCGGCTGCAACGCACTTGGTACAGCTCGGCAGCTTTGAAAGCCGCGCCGTTGCACAGGCCAAATGGGCCGAAATGAAGAGCCGCTTCACACAGCTCGCCGACCGCGATGTTGTGATCACAGAAGCGGTTGTGAATGGCCGCACATATTTCCGCGTTGCCGCAGCCGGCTTTGGCTCACGTAGCGCGCGTAGCATGTGCAACACCGTAAAATCTGCCGGTGTAAACTGCTTCGCCTATGCCGCTTCCAGCCCGCCAGCAGGCGCGGTGGATCGCGGCGTGCGTATCGCAGCGCGCACACGCTAATCTTCCCCTCTCTTATTTGAGAGATTCAGCAAAACTAATCCCGGTGGCCCAAGGTCGCCGGGATTTTTTGTGTGCTAATGGCTCACCTGCCTAAAGACTCGCCTGCCTAAAGGCCTACTTTAACGCCGCCTTTGACAAGCGCGCGAACGCGTCCTTGCGCGCCTTGACGGTCGAACGGCGTGTTGTCGCGATTCGCTCCCATTTTGGTGCGGTCGATCATCCACGGTGCGTCTGGGTCGATAACCGCGATGTCAGCCTCTCTGCCCACTTCAATCATACCCGCAGCCACTCCGAGCAATTCGGCGGGTTTCGTAGCCAGCAAATCGAATGCGCGCGGCATATCGATCACTTCATCGCGTACAAGGTTCATGACCATCGCAAGCAATGTTTCCGCGCCCGCCATACCTGGCTCGGCATCGGCAAAGGGCAGGCGCTTGTCCTCTGGTCCGCGCGGATCATGGCCACTGGAAATCACATCAATCGTGCCGTCTGCTATTGCTGCGCGCGCTGCTTGACGGTCGGCCTCACATCTGAGCGGCGGTGATAGCCGCGTAAAGGTGCGGAAATCGGCGGTCGCAAGGTCAGACAGCATAAAATGCGCTGGCGTAATTCCGCAGGTTATCGCCGCACCGCGCGTCTTGGCTGCGCGGATCAAATCAAACCCAGATGCGGTGGTAACCTGCCGAAAATGGAGGCGTGCTCCGCTCATTTCAGCCAGCGCAATATCGCGCGCCAGTGCCAGCGTTTCTGCCTCGGCAGGGGCACTTGGTATGCCCAGCCGCGTGGCGATTTCACCAGCAGTGGCGGCGGCTTCACCGACCAGTGCACCGTCTTCTGGATGGGCGACAACCACCAGATCGAGCGTCGCGGCATATTGAAGCAGACGCAGCATAACGCCGCTATCCGCGATCCAGCGCCTTCCGGTGGCAACACCCCTCGCCCCGGCATCGCGCATCAATGCGATCTCAGCGAGTTCGGTGCCTTCTAGCCCGCGTGTTGCAGCGGCCAAAGGATGAACCCACAAGTCAGGCTTGCCGCTTTTGGCGGTGTGCGCGACACGGCTGGGGTAATCGAGCGGCGGCGATTGATCGGGCATCAGCGCGGCGCGCGTGATCCCGCCGAAATGAAACGCGGGCTTGTCGACCGCGAACACACCGAAATCGACGAGCCCCGGCGTGATTAGCTTGCCCTTGGCACTCAAGACTTCGTCGCCGTCTTGCGCAGTGACATCTGGGCCAGCAGCCTCAATCAGGCCATCGACCAGTCGCGCGGCACCCTTCGTAATGCCGCCGGGTGTGACGATCTGACCGTCGGTGATTGTGAGAGGACGAAGCTGTTTCATTGCGCGGCCTCCCATCCTTCAACACCGCGTGCAGAGCGTGTCAGCACATCTAGGCAGGCCATACGGATAGCGACGCCCATCTCTACCTGCTGGGTGATGATTGACCGATCGAGCATATCCGCAACATCGCTATCAATCTCCACGCCGCGGTTCATCGGGCCAGGGTGCATCACCAGCGCATCAGGCGCAGCGCGTTCCAGCCGCGCTTTGGTGAGGCCGTAAAGGTGATGGTATTCACGCGCCGAGGGAATGAATTGCCCAGACATACGCTCAGATTGCAGCCGCAGCATCATCACCACATCGCTTTCGGCAAGCGCGGCGTCGAAATCATGGAAAGGTTTAGCGCCCATTCTCTCAATCCCAGCGGGCATTAGCGCTGGCGGTGAACACACC
>NZ_JBPOFB010000076.1:0-2138 GCF_051251565.1 Marivita sp.
GTTGCTGCGCTGGTCAAAATGCGGCCTGCAAAGCGGTTTCCGTGGCGTTTGATGACCATGATCCGGCCCTCTGTGTCCGCTGCCATAGCCGCTTTGCCGTCGCGGGCGATGGATATACGTTGCGCCGCAAAGCCGTCTTCCACTTCGCCAGCTGCGCCGCGCACATCGTCATCGCTTTTGAGCGTTGGCTTCCCGCCTAGCTTCAAACTCCAGGCGAGCCCAGCGAGCACAAGGATCGCAATCAGCGACACTCCAAATTGCAAAAGTTGTTGGGGGATATCCATGCGCGCCTTTTCCTTGCGCCGGGATTGGCACGGCGCGTGATTTGCGGCAAGCATGGCTGCAAGGAGAGTTCAATGAAATTGCCCGGTAAATCGCTCGTTGCGGCTGGCTTTGGCGCATTGTTGTTGGGAACAACGCCGCTAACCGCTGACAATCATTCCGCCCCTGACCCAATAGTCTTTGTCGATGCAGAGGCGGATCGCACAGCGCGCGTGGCGCAGGAATTGTGGGAATTTGCCGAGCTCGGCTATCTCGAAACCCGGTCCAGCGGGCTGATGCAAGCAGAGCTGGAGGGCGAAGGTTTCCGTATTGAAACCGGCATTGCCGAAATCCCAACAGCCTTTGTCGCTGAATGGGGAGAGGGCGGCCCGGTCATTGCAATTCTGGCCGAGATGGACGCTCTTCCCGGCATCAACCAGTCGGGCTCGCCAACGCGCGATATGGTTGACGACAAACATGCCGGGCACGCGTGCGGGCACAATCTCTTCGGCGCAGGCTCGCTGACGGCTGCGATTGCAGTCAAGGAATGGTTGGAAGCCACCGGCACGCCGGGCCGCATCCGGCTTTATGGAACGCCTGCGGAAGAGGGCGGCTCGGGCAAGGTCTATATGACCCGCGCAGGCATGTTCGACGATGTCGACGTCGCGATCCATTGGCACGCCGATGATGAGAACAGCGCGGCGGCGCGAACAAGCCTTGCGAATCGCTCCGCGAAATTCCGCTTCACAGGAGTCTCAGCCCACGCAGCTGGAGCGCCAGAACGCGGGCGTAGCGCGCTCGACGGCGCCGAAGCCATGAACATGATGGCCAATATGATGCACGAACACATGCCGCAGGATGCGCGCATGCATTACGTCATCACCAGCGGCGGCAACGCGCCCAATGTGGTCCCAGACTTTGCCGAAGTTTTCTACTACGTCCGCCATCCTGACCCTGAAGGCGTCGAGGCAATCTGGGCGCGGCTCGAAGATGCGGCGCGCGGTGCTGCGCTGGGCACAGGCACGCAGGTTGAGTGGGAAGTCATCCACGGCAATAACCCGCTGCTGGTGAATGAAACACTGGCGCGCGCAATGCACACGAAGCTCGAAATGGTGGGGGGAGTGACCTACACCTCCGCAGAGCGTGAATGGGCCGCGCAGTTGCAAGAATCGCTGGGCGATGCCGCCATGCCTCTGGATAGCGCGGGTCAAATTCAGCCTTATAATCGCAGTCTTGGCTATGGCTCTACCGATGTCGGCGATGTGTCTTGGGCAACGCCAACCGTCGGCGTGCGCACCGCGACATGGGTGCCGGGCACCAGCTCGCACTCTTGGCAGGCAGTGGCAGCCAGCGGGCACTCAATCGGACACAAAGGCGCGCAAGTGGCCGCCAAAGCGATGGCACTGATGGCAGTGGAGCTGTTCACCAATCCTGAAATGCGAGCGCAGGCGCGCGCAGAATTCGAGGCGGCGCGCGGACCAGACTATGTCTATCGATCACTGCTGGGGGACCGTGATCCGCCGCTTGACTACCGGCGTTGAGCTTTAGCGAGCAGCCAGCATATCGAGCATGGGGCGAACCGGGCTGACGTCGTATCCTGCTGCCATCGCGGCGCTTGCGATCTCGTCCGGGTTCGCGCCGTTCTTGGCTTGCGCAAGAGACCAAAGGAAAGTCGAGCGCGTGCCTGAGCGGCAATAGGCGAGTACCGATCCTTCAGCCCCGGCTAGTGCCGCAACCATTTCGTCAACTTGCACTTCGCTAAAGCCGGAATGCCCGATGGGGATCGCTCTATAGTCCAGCCCCGCGTCGCGCGCGGCGGCTTCGATTTCAGCACCTTGAGGGGCGGAGGGTTCCTCTCCGTCGGGACGGTTGTTGAT
>NZ_JBPOFB010000077.1:0-2093 GCF_051251565.1 Marivita sp.
GGTTTCGACGCTCGACGGATTTGGCGATTTTTCCCGCGCAATGCTCGCGGCAGCGGGCGGACTCGTCGCTTACCTCGATCATGTCGGGCGCGGGTCGCTGCCATTGCTTTTGCCCCCGGTCCTGCGCTCTGGTGCTTCCGGCATGGTGATGGATGAGGCTACACGCAGCAGTCTCGAAATCCTTGAAAGCGCGACTAGCGGACGCGCAGGCAGTCTGATCGCATCGCTTGATCGCTGTTCGAGCGGTGCGGGATCACGTTTGCTGGCAGAAGACCTTTCTGCACCCTTGCTGGACCGCAAAGCGATTGAGGCGCGGCTTTCGCTTGTGCAATTCTGGCGCGACCGGCCGATTGAGCGGGCGAACCTGCGCGATGCCCTGCGCTCGCTCCCAGATATTGGCCGCGCTTTGGGACGGGTGGTCGCAGGCCGAGGCAGCCCGCGTGATCTGGGGCAAGTGCGTGATGGTTTGAGTGAGGCGGCACGGCTGTATGATTGGCTGACGCGGGAGACGGATCGCCCTGCTTTGCTGGACAGCCTGTTGCCGCGCCTTGCCGGACACGGTGCGCTGACCGACTTGCTCAGCCGCGCGCTGGTCGCATCGCCGCCAACTGAGCGTTCGAACGGCGGTTTTGTCGCAGAAGGCTACGACGCTGCTCTGGATGAACTGCGCGAAGTCTCTGGCAATGCGCGCCGCGCGATTGCCGCGATGGAGGCACGATACCGCGACGAAACTGGCATCGCCTCGCTAAAAATCAAACACAATGGCGTGCTCGGCTATTTCATCGAAGTGCCCAGCCGTCACGGCGATGCATTGATGGCGGCAGACAGTGGCTTCACCCACCGCCAAACTATGAAGGGCGCGGTGCGGTTCAATTCGCTAAGCCTGCACGAAGAAGCCACGCGCATTTCCGAAGCTGGCGGGCGCGCACTCGCCGCAGAAGACGCGCATTTCGAAGAACTCGTCGGCGACGTCTCTGACGCACGCGAAAGCATCGCTGCGACTGCCGCAGCGCTCGCGCGGATCGATGTCAGCGCCGCCAATGCCGAGCGCGCGGCGGAAGGCGATTGGTGCCAGCCGGACATAGAAGACGCGCCGGGCCTCGCGATCGCAGGCGGGCGGCATCCTGTAGTCGAGGCGGCATTGGCGAAGGCGGGGGATCGGTTTGTCGCCAATGATTGCACGCTTAGCGAGAATGACCGGCTGTGGCTGATTGGCGGTCCGAATATGGGCGGTAAGTCGACTTTTCTGCGTCAGAATGCGCTGATTGTTCTGATGGCACAGGCCGGGTGCTTTGTGCCTGCAAAGTCTGCGCGCATCGGGTTGGTTGATCGTTTGTTCAGCCGTGTCGGCGCGTCAGACAATCTCGCGCGGGGCCGCTCTACTTTTATGGTCGAGATGGTCGAAACCGCCGCGATCCTTGCACAGGCGACCACCCGCAGCTTTGTGATTTTGGACGAGGTTGGCCGCGGGACATCGACCTATGATGGGCTGGCCCTTGCATGGGCTGTTGTCGAGGCAGTGCATTCGCGGATTGCCTGCCGCTGCCTGTTCGCAACGCATTATCATGAGCTCGCCCGATTGGCAGAGACATGCGAGCAGCTTTCGCTCCACCACGTTCGCGCGCGCGAATGGAAGGGCGATCTGGTGCTGCTGCATGAACTTGCAGAGGGACCAGCCGACAGATCTTACGGTCTTGCCGTGGCAAAGCTCGCCGGCGTCCCGACCCCCGTGATCAAACGCGCGCAGCAAGTGCTCGAAAAATTAGAGAATGCTCGCGAGGAAACTGGAGGTCTTGCTGCGGGACTGGGGGAATTGCCGCTATTTGCCGCCGCCGCCGCGCCTGAGCCTGAATTGACACCTCAAGATCTCCTCGCAGCGCGGCTGCGCGATACGGATATTGACGCGCTCAGCCCGCGAGAGGCGCTCGATTTGCTCTACGAGCTGAAGCGGGGAATTGATTGATCTGCGAATAGGCCAAGTCGAAAGCGGCGTTTGCACCAATCCTTAACCCCCTATTCGCTATGGCCATCGCCATGACGAAAAGTGTTTCAAAAAGTCACAAGACCTTGCTCGGCTTCGCTGGGGTAATGAT
>NZ_JBPOFB010000078.1:0-2086 GCF_051251565.1 Marivita sp.
CCCAATCCTCCTCACGCCAGTCGCGCAGGATTAGGCGATCCGTTTCGTGGTAGAAATCAGCCACCAAGAAGCCGCGCTGCAACCGGGGCGTGATAGGTCAAAATCCCGCTGCATCCGGCGCGTTTAAAGGCCAGCAGTTTCTCCATCATTAAATCGTCGCGATCTCCGATACCGGCGGCCTGTGCAGCTTCGATCATCGCGTATTCGCCGCTGACTTGATAGGCAAAGACTGGGACGCCGAAACGCTCCTTCACCCGGTAAATGATGTCGAGATAGGCAAGGCCGGGCTTCACCATCACGCTGTCCGCACCTTCGGCAATGTCGAGCTCAACCTCGCGCAGAGCCTCATCGGTGTTCGCCGGGTCCATTTGGTAGCTTTTCTTGTCGCCCTTTAGCAGGCCGCCTGATCCCACCGCATCGCGGAACGGGCCGTAGAAGGCGCTGGCATATTTGGCGGCATAGCTCATGATTTGGACATTGTGGTGCCCGCCCATTTCCAGCGCCATGCGGATCGCGTGGATGCGGCCGTCCATCATATCGGACGGTGCGATTATATCCGCGCCTGCCTCTGCCTGATTGATCGCTTGATCGACCAGCACTGCGACCGTGTCATCATTGGTGACGTAGCCCGACGCGTCGATCAGCCCGTCTTGCCCATGGCTCGTATAGGGATCGAGAGCCACATCGGTCAGCACGCCGATATCGTCGCCGCATGCATCCTTGATCGCACGAATCGCGCGGCACATCAGATTGTCGGGATTGTGCGCCTCTGCCCCGTCATCAGATCGCCGAGCTGGCTGAGTGTTGGGGAACAGCGCGACGACCGGAATGCCAAGCGCGACCGCTTCTTTTGCGCGCTCAGCAATTCGGTCAACAGACCAGCGCGAAACGCCGGGAAGCGTCGCAATCGGCTCCTCCACTCCGCTCCCCTCGGTCACGAACAGAGGCCAGATCAAATCTGCCGGGGTCAGTAAGGTTTCGCGGTGAAGCGTGCGGCTCCACCCTGTGGCGCGGGTGCGGCGAAGGCGGGTATTTGGGTATCGGCCAGTCATGGCGCGGAGTGTTGCCGGAATTTTGGCCGGTTATCAATTCGTGCGGGCAGTCGGCGCAATCTTTTCAATCTCGCGCTGCGGTTCCTCGACCTCGCTGGCGAGCGGCTCAAGATCTTCCAGCGCCGAGCCGGGCTCAATTTCGCGCAGCTGGATTAGCTGACGGCGGAAATCGAGCAATTCTGTGCCCGAAAGCACCGCGCGGGTGACAAAATCGACGCTCGCTGGATTGATTGAGCGGCCGCCGCGATACATTTCGTAGTGGAGGTGCGGGCCGGTCGACAGGCCGGTTGACCCGACATATCCGATCACTTGGCCCCGCCGTACCTGCTGCCCGCGCCGCACAGACATGCGGCTCATATGGCAATAGCGCGTTTCCAATCCGCCGCCATGGTCCAGCCGCACCGCATTGCCGCAGCCGCCCGCGCGCCCAGCGGATTTCACTGTGCCATCCGTAACAGCAACAATCGGCGTGCCATGCCGCGCGCGGAAATCGAGGCCTGAGTGCATCCGGCGATAACCAAGGATCGGGTGACGCCGCATCCCATAGCGCGAGGATACTGGCCCCGGCACTGGCGCGACAAGCCCTCGGCGCTGTTCGCCGACGCCTGATGCTTCGTAAAACCGGTCGTTCGATCCCCAGCGCATCAACTGCGTGCGCGGCTCTCCGTCCCGGTCTATCCCAGCATAAAGCAACTGCCCTGCTTGGCGTTCACCCGTGGCGGCGCGGCGATAGGCGATGATGATGTCGAAATCGTCAGATGAGCGGACTTCGCGGTCCATGTCGATTTGGTCATCGACTGTGCGCAGATAGTCCTGCACCGCGCTCGCCGGGACGCCCGCTGCGCGCATTGAGCGATACAAGCTGGAGCCAACCTTGCCGCGAACCCGCAAAGGGGTGTCGTCAACGCGGATGACATTGCGCGCGAGCGACAATTCACCGCCGATACCCGTGTCTTGATCTGCGCCCTGACGTCCGATCTCAAGTTCAAGATCAAACCGCGCGCGGAATTTCAGCGCATCAAGCGGCCGGGGCG
>NZ_JBPOFB010000079.1:0-2079 GCF_051251565.1 Marivita sp.
GCCGCGCGCAGGGCATCGCGGTTGTCGGCAACGATGCCTAGATCGACGCAGTCACATCCCCAGCGCCGCGCCAGTTCCAGCAGCATCGGGCGGTTCGCGTCATAGGTTCGTGACGGCCCTGCGTCGGAACCGGCTTCGCACAGTTCATCGCCGGTCGACAGAACCGCCACCGATAGCCTGTCGCGCACCGGCAACGTCGCGACGCCGGTGGCCGTTGCCAAAGCAAGATCGGCGGGCGTTAGAACGCGCCCGGCCTGCAGTATGACTTCACCCTTCGCGCAGTCCTCCCCGGCCTTTCGCGCATTTGCGCCGCCGCGGAGCGGTCCGCGAAAGGCGATATGCGCACCGTCCGTCGTCACGTCCTCTTGCAGGATCACGGTATCGACGCCGTCCGGCAGGATCGCACCGGTCAGGATCCGAACCGCATGTCCTGCAGGCACGCTTTGATCGAACGGATCGCCCGCCGCCGCACGGCCATCGACCAAGGGCATCTGCTGCGCTCCGGACCCGGTTTCGGCCCAAGTGACGCCATAGCCATCTACCGCTGAATTGGCGGCGGGTGGGTTTGACCGTACCGCCCTGACATCGTCGGCCAGCACGCGACCCGCGGCGTCTGCGGTCGCTACCGACTGCGCGCCGACAACGACGGACAGCCGGTCGCGCAACTGTGCCAGCGCGGTGTCCACCGGCGTCCACTCGGTCCCGCGAGGCAGGGCAAAACAATCGTCGCGCAGCGGTGGCGGCGTCAGTGATCGAGAGACGGTCATGCCATTCGCCCGGAGGTAGGATCGGAAACGTAAGTATGGTCCGAGCGGGAACGTCTCTTCGAAGAACCAGCACGGACGCCCGCAGGTTCTGCAAGGGCGGACAGGCCCAGATCTGCGGCGCTGCGCAATTGATCCTCGTGACCGACGCCGAAAATCCAGCCCTCTTCGTGGGCACTTGGATCATCGACCAGCAGCATCCGTGCCAAATCGTTATCGGGCAAGGCCGCGATGGCACCGGCCAGAACGCGGACCTGATGCGCGTCGCGGATTTCGCCCTCCGGCATCGTCGCGCCGATGAAGTCTGCAATCAGCGATGGCCACACCTCGACAATCGCAAGCGGACGATCCAACCTCTGAAACGGCCAGATCGCCGTGTCGAACCTGCGTCTCAACCGTTCCAGCACCGGCAGCCCCATCAGCATCTGACTGCCCACCGATCCCGCACCCGCCAACTGCCAACAGGAAAAGGCGCCCTTTGTCGCACGCTCTGCGGCGCGCCATTCGGCAACACCGTGATCCCGGCGGTCATTGCCCTTTCGCGGCAGGTTTTCGACATCCTGATTGGGCCGACCGTTCCCCCAGAACGGGCCGATCCCGGGGAAAAGTCCGTTGATCCGACCGGCAATCTCCCATCGGTTGGTTTGATGAGGAGCGTCTTCGATATGGGCCTCCAGCCAAGCCCAGATGGTCAGCGGGTCATCGGTCCCGGTGAGCGCGCTGGCAAAGCCCGCTGGATAGCCGAACGGGAAATCGAAACCCGCAAAGACCCTTCGATCGCAGGCCAGTTCTTGGCCGATCAGTGTTCCGAGCCAGTGTTCGGCGTCGCGACGATTGCGATGATAGACGGGGCGCTCGGCCACACCGTGACGCACCACCGCAGCCCAGATCGCGTCTTTTTTCGGACGCGGACCACGGTCCAGCCCGCCCGACCAGTCGACCACGATCATCGTATCAAAGCCGTTCACAGCCCGGTCTCCGCAACGATCAGATCGGCGATAGCGCCGGTATCGTCGAGGTGCAGCACCTGCACCGGCGCCTGCACCCCACTGTCGCTGGCCACCGCGATGATCCGCGCGTCGTGGCTGGCAATCAACGGCTGCCCGGTCGCGCCGCGATGCGCCTCGATCTTTGCAAGATCGGAGGCTTTGTAGCCCTCGACCAGCACCAGATCGCAGGGATCGAGCTGGGCCAGATGCGCCTCCAACGTCGGTTCCGGCGCGCCGCGCAGCTCAGACATCAGCGCCCAGCGGGTGCCTGAAGACAACAGCACCTGCGCCGCGCCCGCCTCGCGGTGGCGATGACTGTCCTTGCC
>NZ_JBPOFB010000008.1:0-153638 GCF_051251565.1 Marivita sp.
ACCCTGCAGGAAAAGACCACTAATACCACCATTTAATCACATATTTTCAATGCCTTGGGAGTTGTTCAGGCCGGACTCCGTAGGTCATAAAGGGTGCCTTGAATGGCCCGGCCTTCGCGGCCTACGTGCGTGAGGTGTTGGTGCCAGAGATTGAGCCCGGCACCGTCGTCATATTGGACTACCTTGCGACGCATAAAAACAAGGAAGCGTCGGATGCCCTGCGCGCGCATGGATGCTGGTTCCTCTTCCTGCCGCCATACTCGCCCGACCTCAACCCAATCGAACAGGCATTGTCCAAACTGAAAGCCCATCTGCGCCGGATCGGGGCAAGAACCTTCACCGACGTATTCGATGCCATTGGAAAAATCTGCGACCGCTACGACCCTCAAGAATGTTTGAAATACTTCAAGGTTGCCGGATATGTCTCAAATTAAAACCGAAACGCTTTAGCTGAGCCGCAAACCTGTCCGAAAAAGCAAGACCACTTCATAGGTGTAGAAGGTTTGCAGCTGCGTGTGACAAATATTGTTGCAAACTCACAAACGTAGATCGCATCCTTCCTCCCGCTTCCGGCATCAGCCTGCCTCTTCCGCCACAAATGCCCGATAACATAAACACACCGTTCACTCAAAAGACGAGGTCAACTGGACAGAGGGCCACCGTGTTCCAAAATATGGGAGCTGATGATCCCCTCTCGTAGTCTCGATCCATTGCGAAAAGGCAGGTAATCGAAAAAATGGATTTAAGGCTCGCCTACCGTCGTCAAGAGCTTCATCTCAAACTCGGTGGGTTTCCTGCATGTCTGCCAGGTGGGACAAATGTTGGGACAGGGTTTAGGCTGATTGGGTTTTATTATTTATATCAATGAGTTAGTCAGAAAAGGCGGCAGCCCGTAGGGCTGCCTTCTATGCGCAGTGGCCCCTTAACCTGCCTCAAAACGGCTGTTCACAAGTTAATGCAACAGCCCCCTCTGCAGAGGATCTCCCTCAAACAACGCAATCGAATTTTATCGAAGCCCACATGCCTCCTCCCAGCACAACCGATGTGGTGTTGGGGAGAATTTGGGGGATAGATGCGTAGGAAACCAAATTTTTCTTTTAAAATTAAAACTCTATCTGCTTTATTGGTGCGGGTGAAGGGACTCGAACCCCCACGCCAAAGGCGCCAGAACCTAAATCTGGTGCGTCTACCAATTCCGCCACACCCGCATTGCGCTGGTCACTAGCAAAGCTCTTGCGCCGATGCGAGAAGAATTTTTGCGTCGAAACCCGCAACCCTGATAATTCAGCGTCCTAAGAAACGTCGTACGAAGTTTCTTAGGCCCCGAGGGTTAAGAAAACCTCTGGAAACATATCGGGCAGGTCTTCGGCAATCAAACCGGGACCAAACAGGCGGGCTGCGTCGCAATGCAACCAGACGGCCGCTTCAGTGGCGCAGAACAGGTCCGGCACGCTGTCAGGTGCGGCCAATCCCGCGATGAGACCAGCCAGCACATCACCCGCCCCAGCGGTGGCCAACCACGGGACCGCGCGATCGCCGGTGGCGCTGTGCACGCTTGCGCCGCCGCCAGGCTGTGCGATCACGGTGTCTTCGCCCTTAAGCAGGACAATGCACCCAGCCCGGTCAGCGGCCATGCGCACCACGTCGATTTTGGAGCGCGCCCCCCGTTCGCCTTGCGCAAGGTCTGGAAAGAGCCGTGCAAATTCGCCCTCATGCGGGGTCAGAACCGTGCGCCCATGGCACAGGGCGAACAAGGCGTCCGGGTCGTCTTCGAACGATGTCAGCGCGTCCGCATCCAGCACCACCGCCGTTTGGCGCGGGTTGCGTGTGCCGCCGTTGTGGCACAGCGCCGCCGCAACCAGATCGCGGGTCGCCTGCCCCACACCCAACCCTGGCCCAAGGCATAGCGACGTGACACGTGTGTCGGCGATCTGGCGGAAGGCTTCTGCATCCGCGCAGGCATGCAGCATCACGGCGTCCAAGTGGTTGGCATTTTCCAGCATCGCATCCGGGGGACACAACACGGTGACCAGCCCCGCCCCCGACCGCAGCGCCGTCCGCGCGGCCATCCGTGCAGCACCGCCGCGTCCCGGCCCACCGGCCAGAACCATGACGTGACCGTAAGTGTATTTGTGACCGCTGCTGTTCAGCTTGGGGATCAGGGCACTGGGCCACACGCGCGGGATGCCCTCTGACTCACGCGCTCGCGCGACAAGTCGGGCACGGTTCGGGTCAGGCGGGGTGCCCAATGCTGCGCGCGGCCCCGCATCCGCTGCGTGCAACCCGATATCAACGATGCGCACCTCACCACACAGGGCGGGCCCAAGCCCAAGCTTGTGACCTGCTTTGAGGCTGTGAAACGCTACCGTGAGATCGGCTGTATTCACCTTGCGCGGTGCGCCCTCTTGCGCCGGGATCATCCCGGTGTCGAGGTTGAGGCCCGACGGACAATCAATGGCGAGACGCCGGATCGTTTGCCCAGACGTCCAGACCCCCATCATCCCGATATCCAGCACCTCGGCCAGCTCATCGGGCAGTGGCCGTGTCAGCCCCGTGCCGAACACGGCGTCAATGAAAAGGTCAGGCCGGTCGCAGCTCCGGATGGCAGCGGGATCGAGCCGCTGAACCGCGCCCATCTGCGCCCAAAGGTCGTGATTGGTTCGCGCATCCGGGGGCAGCCCGTCGGAATCCCCATATAAAAAAACATCCAGATCCCATCCCCGATCGGCCAGACGCCGTGCGATGACAAACCCATCGCCGCCGTTATTACCCGGCCCGCACAGGATCAGCGCCCTGTGACGCCCCTGCCCAAGGGTCGGCCATTTGGCGAACGCCGCGTCCACAGCGCCACGTCCGGCACGTTCCATCAGGCGCAGGCCAGTGACGGAACCCGACTCGATTTCGGCCTGTTCTATGGCGCGCATCTGGGCTGCGGTGAGCAATTCAGTCACGTCTGTTCCTTTGTGCGATTCATTTTCGCATATTAATTGTGCAACACGCACATTATTTAGGCTCTATATTTCAATCCCCGTGCCCTCGGGCTGTTCTGTGGGCTTAGCCGATTGTGGCCTCCAAACAGAAGTGGTCTGACGACCCCAATGCAGGAATGAGGGATCCGCCATGAAAAAGATTGAAGCCATCATCAAACCCTTCAAACTCGACGAGGTGAAGGAAGCCCTTCAAGACGCAGGTATACAAGGCCTGAGTGTCGTGGAAGTCAAAGGGTTTGGGCGCCAGAAAGGCCATACGGAGCTGTATCGCGGCGCTGAATATGTGGTTGATTTCCTGCCCAAGGTAAAAATCGAGGTTGTCCTCGAGGACGATCAGGTTGATGGCGCGATTGCTGCCATCGTGGATGCGGCAAAGACCGACAAGATCGGCGACGGCAAGATTTTCGTCTCTCCGGTCGAACAGGCCATCCGCATCCGCACAGGCGAATCCGGCTCGGACGCGATCTGATCCTGCGCCACACAACACGAACACCGACCCAACTCAGTGAAAGGGAAGAGAATGAGCACTGAAACGCTTCTCAAGATGATCAAAGACGAAGATGTCGCCTACGTGGACATCCGCTTTACCGACCCGCGCGGTAAGCTTCAGCACGTAACGGTAATTGCAGACGAAGTTGACGAGGACTTTCTTGAAGAAGGTTTTATGTTCGACGGCTCCTCCATTGCGGGGTGGAAATCCATCGAATCCTCGGACATGAAATTGATGCCCGACACCGACAGCGCGTATATCGATCCGTTCTATGCCGAAAAGACCGTCTGCGTGCATTGTTCCATTGTGGAGCCGGACACCGGCGAAGCCTATGACCGCGATCCGCGTTCGACTGCCGAAAAGGCCGAAGCCTACCTGGTATCGTCGGGCATCGGCGATGTGTCCTACTGGGGCCCCGAGGCCGAATTCTTCCTGTTCGATGATGTGCGGTTCCAGAACTCGATCAACAAGGTGTCCTACGAAGTTGACGCAATCGACGCGTCCTGGAACACCGACACCGAATACGAGATGGGCAACACTGGTCACCGTCCGGGCCTCAAGGGCGGCTATTTCCCTGTGAACCCGATCGACGACGGTCAGGACATCCGGTCCGAGATGCTGTCCACGATGAAGCGTCTGGGCATGAAGGTCGACAAGCACCACCACGAAGTGGCGTCCTGCCAGCACGAGCTGGGTCTGATCTTTGGCACGTTGACAAAGCAGGCGGACGAGCTTCAGAAATATAAATATGTGATCCACAACGTGGCACAGGCCTACGGCAAGTCGGCAACATTCATGCCCAAGCCCATTTACGGTGACAATGGCACCGGCATGCATTGCAACATGTCGATCTGGAAAGACGGCAAGCCGCTTTTCGCAGGTGACAAATATGCAGACCTGTCGCAGGAAGCGCTGTATTTCATCGGCGGCATCCTGAAGCACGCAAAAGCGTTGAACGCGTTCACCAACCCGTCCACGAACTCTTACAAGCGTCTGATCCCGGGTTTTGAAGCCCCCGTTCTGCGCGCCTATTCCGCACGCAACCGGTCTGGCTGCGTTCGTATCCCGTGGACAGAAAACCCCAAAGCCAAGCGCGTTGAAGCCCGTTTCCCCGATCCGAGCGCCAACCCGTATCTGTGCTTTGCCGCGCTGTTGATGGCCGGTCTTGATGGCATCATGAACAAGATTGATCCCGGCGAGGCGATGGACAAGAACCTGTACGACCTGCCCGCAGAAGAGCTGGAAGGCATCCCGACAGTCTGTGGTTCGCTCCGCGAAGCCATCGACGAGCTGCGTGCCGACATGGACTTCCTGCTGGCCGGTGACGTGTTCACCAAGGACCAGATCGAAGGCTATATCGGCCTGAAGATGGAAGAAGTTGAACTGTACGAACACACGCCGCACCCGGTCGAGTTCGGCATGTACTACAGCTGCTGATCCCTCAGGCAGTTCGCAGACAGACGGGCGGCCCAATGGGTCGCCCGTTTTCGTTCAGCTGCCCGCATGGAGCGGTCAAAACGCCCAAACTTTGCCCAAGCGGCAAGAACCGCGATTTTGGCCGATTACATTCTCATTCAGACCACAATCCCAGATCATCCTTGATCCAAGATCACAGTCTTGATCCACCAGGAGGACATGAGCATGTCGACTTCGGATGTGACTGTAATGAGTTTGGTGACCTGCACAAAACGTGAAGATGTGTGCGCGTCCGTGATACCTTTTGTACGCCTTGCCCTTTGTCAGCTTGGCCTCGAGCACAAACGTTTGCCCATGACGCAGAACCAGATCGAGTGGTCGGTGAGCGGGTCAGGTCGTGTGACAGTTGTGTTGGACCGGGTTGGTGCGTCCTGCCTGATCGTGATTGCAACGCGCGGTCTTGCCCCGGCGATCTGCGTGTCGGTCGCGGCCGCGCTGTGTCGGGATTTTGAGGCGCACACGCTTCTGTGCGATGGTACCCATCCTGTTGATCGAGCTGCCTTTGCGCGCGCGGGCGGTCCCGAAATGGTCACCCTGCCCGCGCGACGCACCGAGGACTGCCGCCCGAGACCACGCCCGCTTGATCTGGCGGACACGGAATTGTTCGAGGTAGAGACCCGCCGCGCCAAGACCGCACCGACGCGGTTGGCGGCTTGGGCGCTTTCGCTGGCCACGGCGGTGATTGCTGCCCCCTTGGCGATCCCGCTGATCGTTCACAATCTCGTGCGCGGCGAAGACCTCCGCGCGGCGGCTTTGGCGCTGGGGGTCGCGGGGCTTTATTCAGGTCTGGCCCAGTCCGGCTTGGCTCCGGCATTGGCGGGGCTGCTGTGATGCGGAGCTTAGCCGGGGATCGCGGGGAAACCGCGCGCGGTGTTCCCGCTTGCCCACACCCCGGCATTTGCTAACGTCGCGCAAGTTGTTTTCCCGTTTGGAGTTTGCCTGATGCGTCGTTTGATAGCTGCTGTCTGTGTGTCTTTTTGTGCCGCCCTGCCCGCCTATTCGGCAGAATGCATCACAAGCAAAGGCGCCTTTGATCAATACAAGCGTACCCTTGCGGGTCAGGCCTCTGCTGCGGGTGTCGGCCAGCGCGGGCTGGCGGCGCTTCAGAATGCACGCCTGTCGGACCTGACATGGCGGTTTGAATCCAACCCCGGCAACCAGACCGGCACCTTGCAGGGCGATCCAGCCAAGTTTCTGGCCAAGCGGTCGGGCAGCACGGCGGAAAGCTTTATCAACCAGACCCGCGCCAAGATCGCGCGCAACCCCAACACTTTTGGGTCGATCGAACGAGCCTACGGCGTACCTGCGTCGATCCTTGCGACGATCTGGGGACTAGAGACAAGCTGGGGCGGCTATCTGGGTGGCACATCCGTGGTGGACGGTGCGGTGACGCTGTCATCTTATTGCCGCCGCCACCCACGGTTCGAGCCGCACGCGATTGCCGCGCTTGATATGGTGGATGATGGCATCCTGTCGCCCAGCACCAAGGGGGGGCCGTCAGGCGAACTGGGCCATATGCAATTCCTTGCGGGCAACTGGCTGCGATACAAGGTCGATGGCAATGGCGATGGTCGCGCCGATCCCTATAACGCCGACGATGCGTTGGCGACAGCGGCCAACATGCTGCGCCGGAATGGCTGGCAGACCGGACAGCCGTTTGGCGAAGGCACGCAGAATTTCAACGTGTTGTCGGTTTGGAATGACAGCGGCAACTACCTGCGCGCGATTGTCTATTCCGCGCAGCGCGCAGGCGGCTGAACCCTAATCGGTTGCGCCCGGAACATCCTTTCGGGCCAGCATGAAGCTGTGAATGGTGAACAACACCGCGTCACTGTCAGGCAACCGCCAAAGCACCTGTCGTTCGCTGCGCAGATAGGCCGTTTGCCCTGCTGCGGTCAGCGGGCGCGGTTCGGTTTCTGATCGGGGCTGGTGCAGCGTCGGGTCTTCGTACCACAGCGCATTGAACCGCCAGAGCGGCATGCCGGGGCGCACCCCGTCAAACAGGCGTTGCACCCGGCGGGCAATGTCGTTGGTGTAGGTTTTGACCGGCACATGGATATGGGTCAGGGGATGGCCGATCTTTTCCCGCAGTCGCCAGCTTGCCGGAAAGCACAGAACCGCGCCGGTCAGGACGTGTTCATCGCCACGTTTTTCCAACAGACAAATGTCGTCCTGCACGATCTGCCCCAAGGTGGCAAACGGATCTGCGCGGTCAATCTGCACGTCCCGCCCATCCGGGCAGGTCACCCGGTCCCCACGGACCGCGAACCCCGCTGGCAAATGCGCCAACACCGCGTCCATCATCTTGGCCATGCTGTCGGGGTTTGGCTGGTCCTGCGCGATCACATCATCACGGTGGGTTCCGATCAGGCGAAGGCGTTCGGCCATCTGCGGGGCATAGGCTTCGTCCAGCAGAAACCACGGTGCGTCGCCCAAAGGCTGAATACCCGGCAACGGGCGCGGCGCGTGGATGTCATAGGGCAATGTGGTTTGCAGGATCATGGGCACGTCTTAGCCGACGCGGTCCTGCGCGAAAAGACCGGTGCAGAGGGGCGCGCGATCACTCGAACACAAACACCTCGGCCAGGACGCCTTTGTGGTCGGACCCAAGCAGCGGTCGCGGCATCGCCTTGCCGCCCCGGGGGGCGAAAACGTGGTCGATGGGCAGCGGCGCTCGGGCTTTGATCAGCGTGGGAAACAGCGGGCCTGCGCGGGTTGTGCCGGTCGCCGCCTGGACCCGGCGCAGCGCGTAGGACCATGGCACCATGTTGAAATCGCCGGCGATCACTATGGGTTGATCCAAGCTGTCAAGCACCGGCAGGATCAGGTCCAACTGGGTTTGCTGATCATGTGGCCACGGCCAGAACGCATGCAGGCTGAAGGCCCAGAACGCGCCCTCCGGGGACGTGACCAAAAGTCCGACAAGGCCCTGACGTTCAATGCAGATTTCCCCTTCGACCGGCCACCGCGACAGGATCGCCACCCGCGCCCAGTCTACCAACGCGCAGCTTGCCTGATAGGGGTAGTCCGCGCGCAGGTCGTGTACGAGGCCTGCATTGCGCGACGTGAGTTCCTGAAGCGCCACGATATCGGGATTGGCCGCGCGGATGTCGGCGGCAAGGGCTGCGACCTCATCGTTTTGGAACAACAGGTTCTTTTGGTAGATCGTTATTGGCCCCGATGGATGCGACAGGTATTTCTGCGCCACGATCTGCCCCATTGCGCCAAGACAGAGCACCGCAATCGCCCACCGCGACCATGCGGGCCAATGTGACCAGATCACCCAAAGCGCGCAGATCACCGCAAGGGGCATGCGAAAGACCGCCAGACTGTCACCCGCCGGATGCAGCGCACCGGCAAAGCTGGCCAAGACGAGGGCCGTCAGGATACATGCAACAAAACTCACCAACCTGCGCATCGCTCTCACCATCCTGTGACGCTCCCGACACAATGCTTGCCAAAGGGCAACACACCCTACAGTTCTACACATACTGAAACACCAAAGGGCTGCCCTGCCCGGCCCGAAGGACACATTCCATGACCACCGAACGCATCACCTTTCCCGGCCATTCCGGCGACACGCTGTCAGCACGGCTTGACCTGCCGGACGGTCCCCATCTGGCCACCGCCCTTTTTGCGCATTGCTTCACCTGTTCCAAGGACATTCCGGCGGCACGGCGGATCGCCGCACGTCTGTCCGGGATGGGGATTGCCGTGCTGCGGTTCGATTTTACCGGGCTGGGACATTCCAAAGGTGAGTTTGCCAACACCACATTCACGTCGAATGTCGGCGACCTGCATGCGGCGGCGGCCTATCTGGCGACCCGCGGGATGGCCCCGACCATGCTGATCGGGCATTCGCTGGGCGGGGCGGCGGTGTTGCGGGCGGCAGGCGATATGGCCGGGATCAAGGCAGTGGTCACCATCGGCGCTCCGTTTGACCCCGAACACGTCACCCATAATTTCGCCGACGCGCTGGACGACATCCAGACCCAGGGCAAGGCCGAGGTCGATCTTGGCGGCCGGCCTTTCACCATCGGCAAGGCGTTTGTCGAAGATGTGCAGGCACAGGCTTTGGCCCCGGCGATCAAGGGCCTAAAGGCCGCCCTGTTGGTCATGCACGCGCCGCGCGACAGCATTGTGGGGATCGAGAACGCCACCAATATCTTTGCCGCCGCCTTGCACCCCAAGAGCTTTGTAACGCTCGACGATGCCGACCACCTTGTCACACAGGCCAAAGACGCGGAATACGCCGCTGACGTGATCGCGGCTTGGGTGGGGCGCTATCTGCACCTGACTCCGCCTGCCCCACCCATCGGCGCGCCCGAGGGGATCGTGCGGGTGTCCGAGGCGGATGCCGCCGGGTTTTTGCAGGATGTGCAGGCCGGCCCGCATCACCTCTTGGCGGATGAACCGTTGGCCTATGGCGGCACCAATCGGGGGCCCTCGCCCTACGGGTTGCTTGCAGCGGGTCTGGGGGCCTGCACGTCCATGACCCTGCGCATGTACGCGCGGCGCAAAGGATGGCCGCTGGTCCATGTGTCGGTGGATGTGAGCCATGACAAGGTGCATGCCCAAGACGCGAACACGCCAACGGATGCCAATATCGACCTGTTCCGGCGTCGGATCACCGTGACCGGCGATCTGGACACCGACCAGCGTCAGAAGCTTCTGGAGATCGCGGACAAATGCCCGGTCCACAAGACGCTGGAGGCCTCAAGCCGCGTGGAAACCGAACTGGTCTGAGTTTGGCACCAAACGCGTCAACGCGTTTGGTGCAATCCGTTGACGGATTTTTCGCGGTGCATTCATAATGGTCTTGAGAATTATGAATTTGTCTCATTCAGAGAAATCTGTCAGGCACAGCCCACTCTTTGGACACACAGGCCCGTCATGACAAACCCGCTGCACGACCTTCTGAGCACCCGCGACTGGCTTTTGGCCGATGGCGCGACGGGCACCAACCTGTTCAACATGGGGCTTGAAAGCGGTGATCCGCCCGAGTTCTGGAACGAGACCAAACCCGACAACATCCGCGCGCTCTATCGCGGCGCCGTCGAGGCGGGCAGCGACCTGTTCCTGACCAACACATTCGGGTCGAACGCGTCGCGGCTCAAACTGCACAATGCCGCCGATCGCGCGTTCGAGTTGTCCCGCATCGGGGCCGAGATCGCCCGCGAGATCGCCGATGCCGCAGACCGCACTGTGATCGTGGCGGGCTCCGTTGGCCCAACGGGCGAGATCATGGAGCCAGTCGGCCCTTTGTCCCATGCCAGCGCGGTCGAGATGTTTCACGAACAGGCCGAGGGGCTCAAGGCCGGGGGCGCGGATGTGCTCTGGGTCGAGACGATCAGCGCCCCCGAAGAGTATCGCGCCGCCGCCGAAGCCTTTGCGCTGGCCGGCATGCCGTGGTGCGGCACGATGAGCTTTGACACCGCGGGCCGCACGATGATGGGCATGACCTCAGAGGCGATGGCCGAGATGGTGGACACCCTGCCGAACCCGCCATTGGCGTTTGGCGCAAATTGCGGGACCGGCGCGTCGGACCTGTTGCGCACCGTTCTGGGCTTTACCGCCACGGGCACGACGCGTGCGATTGTCGCCAAGGGCAATGCGGGCATTCCGAAATATGTCGACGGCCATATCCATTATGATGGCACACCCGAGCTGATGGCACGCTACGCGGTGTTGGCGCGCGGTGCGGGCGCGACCATTATCGGCGGCTGTTGTGGCACCATGCCCCACCATTTGCGCGCGATGCGCGAGGCGCTGGAAACCACGCCAAAGGGCGACGCCCCGACATTGGAGCAGATCGTGGATCAGATCGGTCCGTTCACCTCGGACGGGGATGGCACCGGTGACCAAAGCGGCGCGCCCAAGCGTGAACGGCGCGGACGCCGTCGCGGCTGACATATCGGTCGCATCATGCACGCTGCCTCGATGCGCATGGTCCCTGATCACAGGACAGACACACGCCGGATGGCTGTTTTCCACCCCCTAAGGCATGCCGCGTCGGTTGCGTTCGCGCGCATGTCGGATTTCACCAAGTGACCGGGTCAGAAAACGACCAAGACTCGAGAAAATCAATCATTGGCGGCATCGCCAGCGTCTGGAGTGACACATATGGCTGACGAAGAAGACGATATCATCCTTGCGGACCTGAACGATGATGAACTGGTCGAACAGATGTTCGATGACCTTTATGATGGTCTCAAGGAAGAGATCGAAGAATCGGTCAACATTCTTCTGGCACGCGGATGGCAGCCCTATGACGTTCTGACCAAGGCGCTTGTCGGTGGTATGACCATCGTCGGAAACGATTTCCGCGACGGTATCCTGTTTGTGCCCGAAGTGCTTTTGGCCGCCAACGCGATGAAGGGTGGCATGTTCATTCTCAAGCCGCTGTTGGCCGAAACCGGCGCCCCCCGCGTCGGCAAGATGGTGATCGGCACCGTCAAAGGCGATATCCACGACATCGGCAAGAACCTTGTGTCGATGATGATGGAAGGCGCCGGGTTCGAAGTGGTCGATCTGGGCATCAACAACCCTGTGGACAGCTATCTGGACGCAATCGAGGCCGAACAGCCCGATATCCTTGGCATGTCGGCGCTGTTGACGACCACGATGCCCTATATGAAGGTTGTGATCGACACGCTGATCGAAAAAGGCATTCGGGACGACTACATCGTTCTTGTGGGCGGTGCCCCCCTGAACGAGGAATTCGGCAAGGCCATTGGCGCAGATGCCTATTGCCGGGATGCGGCCGTGGCGGTGGAAACGGCCAAAACCTTTGTCAGTCGCAAACACAATCAGCTTGCCGCAGGCTGACTATACGCGAAATTGCCTTTTTTTGGCCCTGCTTCATCGCAGGGCCTTTTCATATGGATCAAACTATCCCATATTTTGAGAACAAGGAGATCAACATGCCAGTGACCACCTTCGTCTCTATGATTTTGGCCGTGATCGCGGCCTCGGGCGTGACCGTTTGGGCGTTGGTCGAATTTGGCCTTCTCAAGGTATTGCCCGCCCTGATCGCTGTCGCGCTTGCGGCGCGCTGGGGATTGTCCCATGTGCCCGGCGATGACGAGCCTGCCTAACGACACCATCCTGACAGATGCGGGACTTGCGGCGCGCGGCGATGGCCGGGTGTTGATTGTGGCCTGTGGCGCACTTGCGCGCGAAATACTGGCCCTGCGTGACGCCAATCGCTGGGCGCATCTTGATCTGACCTGCCTGCCCGCAATTTATCACAATCACCCCGAAAAAATTGTCGGGGCCGTGCGCGATGCCGTAACCCGCCACCGCGACGCGTATCAAAGCATCTTCATTGCCTATGGCGATTGCGGCACCGGCGGGTTGCTAGAGGCGGCCTGCGCCGAGATGGGTGTCGAGATGATCGCGGGGCCCCATTGTTACAGCTTTTTCGAAGGCAACACCGCCTTTGCCGCGCGTGACGAGATCACGGCGTTTTACCTGACCGATTTTCTGGCGCGCCAGTTCGATGCGTTTGTGTGGAAGCCGCTTGGCCTCGACCGGCATCCTGAGCTGCGAGACATGTATTTCGGGCATTACGAGACCTTGGTCTATCAGGCGCAGACAGATGATCCTGCGCTGACCGAATTGGCCAAGACCTGTGCCGACCGGCTGGGGCTCGCGTTCGAGCGGCGATTGACCGGCTACGGTGATCTTGAGACGCACATGCAGGGTTGGGCGACTGGCTGACGGGCGGTGCCAGTCATGCCTTACTGCGACTGTTCGATCAAAAGTGTGGACACCGGCACCATGGACACGCTGGCCGCGCGGTCCTGCAAGCTCCAAAGCACCAGCGCCGACAACGTGTCCGGCGTCAGGCGGCCCAGCATGATGACTGCGCCGTCCTGACGGGCACGAAACGCCGCACCGTCGAGAAAGCGGCGTTTGGTGCGGGCGTCCTGCCCTTCGCCGTCAAAATCGCGCAGGATGCTGACGGACGGGACGTTCTCGCGCTGCGCAATTGCCTGTGCCGTGTTCAACCCGTTGGGCAGGAACACCAGACCGTGCCCGCTGTCGGCAGCAAAACGTGTGGCCTGTTCTGTCACCGCGCGCGAGGCTTGCAGCCCGCTGCCGGGCGCTTCGATCAGGGCAACGGTTTCGGCCAGCGCGGCAATCGCACCACCAAGGATTTGTTCCACATCCGTGGGCTGTGCCGCCTCGGGCAGATCAATGAGCGTGGCCACTTCATAGCCAAGCGCGCGATAGGCGGCCATGCGGTCCGCAGCGTTGGGTTTGCCGGGATCGAGCGCGAAAGTCACCGGGAATGGGAAAGTGCCAAGCGTGTCGGGCCCAAGCGGCCCGGTGCCGTCGTCGATCATCACGATGGACATGCGCGGCAGCGACGGGTCGCTGTCTACGTCTGCTGCATAGCGTTCCAGCGGCGGTCGCGCATCAAGGGCGGGTGGCGCCTCTGCGGGCGCGGCGGTGTCTGCGTCGGCAGCTCCGCCGATGGATGGCAAGCGCGCGGAATTGCCCGGGTTGCGGTCGGCCAAGGAGGCTGCGGGGGTTCCGATCTGCGGGCGCAGCGGCTCTGATGTGTCGTCATCAGAGTCATCTGCTGCGCCGATGTCCCCAGTATCGGGGATCAGGCGGCGGACCTGCGGGCGTTCGGCGTCTGGAGTGTCGTCTGTGGCTGTGGCCGCGTCTTCGGCAAGAGCCGCCCCGTTCGGATCAGCGACCACGGGCACGTCGGCTTGCGGTACCTGCTCGGGGGCTGGCGGTTGCGCCGGATCGGTCGAAACGTTTGGGTCGGTTTCGCTTTGCGGTGCGGTAAGTTCCGGGGCCACCGACGCGCTGGGTGCACTGTCGCCCGTTGGTGCCGGGGGCACCTCGGGCGCATCCGGTGCTTCTGGCGTAGCGAGCGCGGCTATCGTATCGCCCGCATCCGGCGCAGGACTAGGCGCAGCGGATGTGTCTGCCGCGACTGTGTCTTCGGGCGCGGCGGGTTCGGGCAAATCCGGGGTCTGCACCTCCGGGGCCGTCTCTGTGATCTCGGCAGGCTGCGCGATCGGCGCAGTCTCAAGCGCATCCGCATCGACAGGTTCGGGCGCGGTGATCTCTTGGGTGGGCTCAGGTATGGCGGCGCTATTTTGGGTGGCGGCGGTATCGTCCACTGATTGGGAAACAGGCATTTCGGCTGTGCTTATCGGTGCATCCGTTTGGCCCGATGTCACCACGGATAGTGCACCCAACCCCCCCACTGACAGGACTGTGCCCCAGATGGCCCCTGACAAAAACCCTCTTGCCATGCTCAATGCCCTCGCCTTGCCGTCTCACGTGTCCCCGGCATCTCGGTTGTGCCGGTTGACCCACCCGCGCCCTTGACGCGCCTTGGTCTGCCTGCGCATGTATACCGCGATTGCGCCCCGCCCCGCCAGCCCCGAGATAGAAGAAACGCCTATGTTGCTGCTCATCGACAATTACGACAGTTTTACCTACAATCTAGTGCATTATCTGGGCGAGCTTGGCACGGACGTAAAGGTCGTGCGCAACGATGCCCTGACCGTACAAGACGCCATGGGCATGCGCCCGGCGGGTATCTTGCTGTCCCCCGGCCCGTGCGACCCGGATCAGGCTGGAATTTGCCTTGCCCTGACAGCGGCGGCGGCCGAATCCAAGACCCCGCTTATGGGGGTGTGTCTTGGTCATCAGACCTTGGGTCAGGCCTTTGGCGGTACGGTTGTGCGCCATTCCGAGATTGTGCACGGCAAGATGGGCGTGATGCACCACGCGAACAAAGGCGTGTTTGCGGGCCTGCCCTCGCCGTTTGAGGCGACGCGCTATCATTCGCTGGTGGTGGACAAGGACAGCGTGCCAGACTGCCTTGAAGTGACAGCGTGGCTGGATGACGGCACAGTGATGGGACTGAGCCACCGCACACTGCCCATGCACGGTGTGCAATTCCACCCGGAATCGATTGCCTCGGAACATGGGCACGCGCTTTTGCAGAATTTTGTAAACGATATGAAGGTGCCCGCATGAGCGACGCGATGAAGCCCCTGATCTATGCCGCCTCGGAAGGCCCGCTGAGCCGGTCGCAGGCCGAACAGGCGTTTGAGATCCTGTTCGACGGCAAAGCTACACCCGCCCAGATCGGCGGTTTTCTGATGGCGTTGCGGGCGCGCGGCGAAGCGGTTTCGGAATACGCGGCGGCGGCGGCGGTGATGCGCGCCAAATGCACGCCGGTCAAAGCGCCCGAGGGCGCGATGGACATTGTCGGCACCGGCGGCGACGGCATGGGTACGCTCAACATTTCCACCGCGACAGCTTTTGTCGTGGCAGGCGCAGGTGTGCCGGTGGCCAAGCATGGCAACCGCAACCTGTCGTCGAAATCAGGTGCTGCGGATGCGCTGACCGAGATGGGCATCAACGTGATGGTCGGCCCCGAGATCGTGGAACGCGCTCTGACTGAGGCTGGGATCGGGTTCATGATGGCCCCGATGCACCACCCGGCAATGAAGCATGTGATGCCGGTGCGGCAGGAATTGGGATCGAAGACGATCTTCAACATCCTTGGCCCGCTGACCAACCCCGCAGGTGTCAAACGGCAGCTGACCGGCGCTTTTGCGATCGACCTCATTTTCCCAATGGCGGAAACGCTCAAGGAATTGGGGTCCGAGAAAGCATGGCTGGTGCATGGCGGCGACGGGACCGACGAGATCTCGATCTCGGAGCCGACGCAGGTCGCCGTTCTGGAGGACGGCAAAATCCGCGGCCGCGAGGTACATCCCGAGGATGCGGGCCTGCCCGCCCATCCGTTCCGCGAGATCATGGGCGGCTCACCTGCCGAAAACGCACAGGCCTTCCGCGCCTTGCTGGACGGAGCCAAAACCGCCTACCGCGATGCAGTTCTGCTTAACGCGGCGGCGGCGCTGGTGGTGGCAGACAAGGTATCCGATCTGAAAACCGGGGCCGAAATGGCCGCAGAAAGCATCGACAGCGGCGCGGCCCGCGCGCGGGTTGCCGCCTTGGCGCGGATCACCCAGCAGACGTGAGACATGGGTTTCGCGGAGTGGGCGACGCGTCGACGCATCGCAGATTTTCCGATAACGGAAAACCCTTGGGCGCTGCCCCAGACCCCCGGATATTTTTGAACCAGAGAAGCGGGGGGCGTGCGCCATGTTGAGACCCCCTGCGGCTTGGGAGCATTTGCCGTTCTTTACGGACGTGTTTCCCGGGATCTGCACGGCTTTGGCAGCAGAGACCCGCGCCGTGTTGCCACCTGAGGCGCAGGTCTTTGCAGCGCTTGACGCCTGCGCGCCCAATGCTGTGCAGGTGGTTATTTTGGGCCAGGATCCGTATCCGACCCCCGGACATGCCCACGGGCTTGCCTTTTCAGCGGATGCAGATGTGAGACCCTTGCCGCGCTCTTTGGGCAATATTTTCCAAGAGATGCGCGCCGATCTTGGCACCTGCCCACCGCATGGGGATTTGCATTTCTGGGCGGATCAGGGCGTGCTGCTTTTGAACGATGTGTTGACGGTGCCTGCCGGGGATGCGCGCGGGCACCGCCGGCTTGGCTGGCAAAAACTGGTGCCGCAGGTGCTTGGGGCGGTGTCGGACAGACCGCGTGCCTTTGTGCTTTGGGGCAATGATGCGCGCGCCCATGCGCCGTTGCTTGAGGGGTTTGGGCATTTGGTGGTGCAAAGCGCCCATCCGTCGCCGCTATCGGCGCGGCGCGGGTTTTTCGGGTCGCGCCCCTTTTCCACCGTGAACGCTTGGCTTAGACAGCATGGACATGCCCCGATCAATTGGACCACGCCATGACTGCAACCATTCTCGACACCATCAAAGCCTACAAGCTTGAGGAAGTCGCCGCCGACAAGGCGCGGGTTTCTTTGGCCGAGGTGGAGGCCGCAGCCAAAACCGCAGACCCGGTGCGCCCCTTTGGGGCCGCGTTGCGCACCGCGCAGGTCACTGGCTATGGCCTGATTGCCGAGGTCAAAAAGGCGTCACCGTCCAAGGGGTTGATCCGGGCGGATTTTGAACCGGCCAGCCTCGCGCAGGCGTATGAGGCCGGTGGTGCGTCGTGCCTGTCCGTGCTGACCGACACGCCCAGTTTTCAGGGGGACAAATCCTATCTGGTGGCGGCCCGTGCGGCCACATCCCTGCCCGCGCTGCGCAAGGATTTCATGTACGACACCTATCAGGTTGCCGAGGCGCGCAGCCTTGGGGCCGATTGCATCCTGATCATCATGGCGAGCGTCAGCGACGCACAGGCCGCAGAGCTCGAAGAGGCCGCGACCTTTTGGGGGATGGAGGCGTTGATCGAAGTTCATGACCGCGACGAGCTTGACCGAGCCTTGGCGCTGAAATCACCGCTGATCGGGGTAAACAACCGCAATCTCAAGACGTTCGAGACGTCTCTTGAGACAACACGCGAGCTGTCAAAACATGTTCCGGGCGATCGGATGCTGATCTCGGAATCAGGTTTGTTTACCCCCACGGATCTGGCCGATATGGCGGCATACGGCGCGCGCAGTTTCCTGATTGGCGAAAGCCTGATGCGGCAAGCGGACGTGGCATCTGCCACCCGTGCGTTGCTGACGGATCCGGTGGCGGCATGAGCGGGCTGTCGCATTTCGACGCCAAGGGCGATGCGCACATGGTGGATGTGTCGGACAAGGCAGTCACATCGCGTGTTGCGGTGGCCGAAGGCTACATCAGGATGGCGCAGGACACGTTTGATATCATTACCGAAGGTCGTGCCAAAAAGGGCGATGTGATCGGCGTTGCGCGGCTTGCCGGGATCATGGGGGCCAAGAAGACGCCCGACCTGATCCCGCTTTGTCACCCTTTGCCCGTCACCAAGGTGGCGGTGGAGCTGACACCAGCCCCTGATTTGCCCGGCTTGCGGATCGAGGCGACGGTCAAGACCACCGGCCAGACCGGTGTGGAGATGGAAGCGTTAACCGCTGTGTCGGTGGCCGCGCTGACCGTGTATGACATGGCCAAGGCGGTGGATAAGGCGATGGAGATCACCGGCATCCGCGTGATGCTGAAAGACGGTGGAAAATCAGGGCGGTACGAAGCGCTATGATTTCGGTCGCAGAGGCGCTTGAGCAGCTGTTCGCGCTGGCACGACCGCTTGCGGTTGAGACAGTGCCGCTGTTGCAGGCGCATGGGCGGATGTTGGCGCAAGACGTGGCCGCGACGCGGGACCAGCCGCCTTTTGACGGGTCGGCTATGGACGGCTATGCGGTCACGCACGCCGCCCCCGGTTTGCGGCTTCGGGTGATTGGCGAGGCAGCGGCGGGTCATGGATTTGACCAGACGGTAAAAAATGGCGAAGCGGTGCGTATTTTTACCGGCGCGCCAGTGCCAAAAGGTACGAAAGCCGTTGTTATTCAAGAGGATGTCACCCGCGACGGTGAGTGGATCACGCTTGGCGACAGCCTTGATGACAACACGTATATCCGGCCGGCCGGCGGGGATTTTCGCAGTGGTGACACTGTCAACGCAGGCCGTGTGATCGGAGCAAATGACATTGCGCTGATGGCAGCGATGAACATTGCCGAGGTTCCTGTGACGCGGCGACCAATCGTGGCGCTGATCTCGACCGGGGATGAGTTGGTGATGCCGGGGGATACGCCCGGACCCGATCAGATCATCGCGTCGAACACCTTTGGCCTGCATGCGCTGCTGCGCGATCTGGGAGCAGAGCCACGGATGTTGCCGATTGCGCGCGACAATGAGCCGTCTCTCAGGACGGCGTTTGACTTGGCCCAAGGTGCGGATCTGATCATCACGATTGGCGGCGCGTCGGTGGGCGACCACGATGTGGTGGCAAACCTTGCACCGCAACTGGGGTTTGATCAAAGCTTTTACAAAGTCGCTATGCGCCCCGGTAAGCCGCTGATGGCAGGTCGTTTTCGGAACGCTATGATGATTGGCTTGCCCGGAAATCCGGTGTCCGCGATGGTCTGCGGCCATGTCTTCGTGGCCCCGGTGGTGCGGGCGATGCTGGGGCTGGGTGCGGCCCCTGCGCCGCGCAAAACCGGTGTTTTGGCGCAGGGTCTCCCGGCGAACGGGCCGCGCGAGCATTACATGCGGGCACGGCTCAACGCGGGTGGCCTGACCGCGTTTGGATCGCAGGACAGCTCGCTTCTGAGCATTCTTGGGCAGGCCGACGCCCTGATCGTGCGAGCCCCAAATGACGGCCCACGCGCTGCGGGCGACAGTGTTGAGTATCTGCCGCTGCGATAAAATCTTACGTCTGTTTACGTTTTCTTGACACAAAACAAGAACAACAGTAGAACAAACAGTGATGATCATGCGAGCGGAGGCAGGAAATGCTGACCAAGAAACAACTCGACCTGTTAGATTTCATCAACAAACGCGTGACACGCGACGGTGTGCCGCCAAGCTTTGATGAAATGAAAGAGGCGCTGGATTTGCGGTCCAAATCGGGGATTCACCGGTTGATCACCGCATTGGAAGAACGCGGGTTCATTCGCCGCCTTGCCCACAGGGCCCGCGCGATCGAGATCGTGAAGCTTCCCGATACGCTGGCCGCGAAACAGCCAGGCTTTACGCCGAAAGTGATTGATGGAGATCTGCCGGACATGCCGCCGCCCGCCAATGCGATCCATGTGGACCGTGTGGATGCGCTGGACCTGCCGCTGATGGGGCGGATCGCGGCCGGTGTGCCGATTGAATCGATCAACGATGTGCCGCCGACTGTGGCAATCCCTGGGTCAATGCTGTCGGGCAGCGGCAAGCATTACGCGCTTGAGGTCAAAGGCGATTCTATGATCGAAGCCGGGATCAACGATGGCGATGTTGTGGTGATCCGCGAAACCGCGACCGCCGATAATGGCGATATCGTCGTGGCGCAGGTCGAAGGGTATGAAGCGACGCTCAAGCGCTACAAGCGCAAGGGCGAAAGCATTATTCTTGAGGCGGCAAACCCCGCCTATGAGCCACGCATCCTGCCGGTTGGCGCGGTCAAGGTGCAGGGCCGGTTGGTAGGCTTGATCCGCACTTACTGATCGTCGCGCACCGACCTGTCGTTCCAAAGGCGCGCGCCAGATATGTCGCGCGCTTTTTCGATCTGCCAGTTGCCCGCATCATCCCGCGTCACGGCAAGACTGCCCAGACCGGCCAGTGCGCTGGCATCCAGAACAACGCAGCCATCAGTCTGCGGTTTGGAGGGAAGATCTGCACTGGAGATAACAAGCGCGCCATTGGTGCAGCCTTCGTAAGACGCGGCAGCGCGTTTGCCATGAATGTGGCGCACGGGAGTGTCGGCGCGATCCCACAGGGTGGCGGCAGCGGGTTGATCTAACCCCTGCCCGTCATTTTCGAGCCAGACCTCGGCGATAAAGCCTGATCCCTTGTCGCGGGACAGCGCGCGCCCCTGATCGGTCATGACACCCACCAATGCCCCCCCTTCGGCAACGAGGATCGGCGGGCGCTCGGCCTGGGCCCAGAGCAGGGCCGCAAGCGCGACAGGTGCCAGACCAAGCCACCGCGAACGTCCCTGCCAAAGAATGACGAACAGGCACCCCAGAGTGATGAGCGGCAGCACCGATGGGTCCGGCGTCATCACCGGGCGCACTGCCCCCGGCAAATCGGCCATGGCCTCGGCGACCCATAATATCCAGTCAAGACCGTAGCCCATCAGCGTCAGGCCAATTACTTCGAACCCCAAGGGCATCAGAAGGATGCCCAGAACCGCCGCCGGGATGACAATGATCCCCATAAGCGGCACCGTCACCAGGTTTGCGATCAGACCAAGCTGCGCAATCTGGTTGAAATGCGCCATGGCAAACGGCGCGGTTGCGGCCCCCGCCACAGCCGAAGACATGAGCACTGACGCCGCCCCGCGCAATAGGCGGTGGCGTGGTAGGTCATGTGTGCTGTCCCGGAGCGCACCAAAGACTGCGACCAGCGCGGTTGTGGCCGAGAACGACATCTGAAACCCCGGCCCCATCAACGCCTCAGGCCGCAGGACAAGCACGATCAACGCCGCAAGCGCCACAGCGCGCAGCGAGATTGCGCGGCGGTCCACCATCACGGCCAGCAGCATCACGGCGACCATCACAAAGGCGCGTTCCGTGGCGACATTGCCCCCCGAGAGCGCGAGGTAGATGGCCGCGACCACCAGCGCGCCTGCTGCGGCGATCTTTTTGATCGGCCAGCGCAGACCGATGGGGGTGAGCAGCAAGCCAAGGCGCAGGCTGGCGAAGACAAAGGCGCTGACCAGCCCCATATGCAGCCCCGAAATGGCGAGCAGATGCGCCAGATTGGTGTCGCGCAGGGCTTGCAGCACGGGTTGCGGGATCGCGCTTCGGTCGCCGGTGATGATGGCCGTGGCAAAGGCACCCGTGTCGCCCGGCAGCGCCTCTTGCACGCGGGTCGAGATCAGCATGCGGGTCTGAAAGATGAACCGATCCTGCCCCGCCTCTTCCCACAGGACCAGGGGCACGCGGGTATAGCCCACGGCGCCCAGTCGCAGGAACCACGCGTGGCGGCGGAAATCAAACCCTCCGGGTTCGACCGCACCGCCCGGCGGGCCAAGATGCGCGGTGGTCATGAGGGTCATGCCCGGCTCTGGCGCAAGACCCGGATTGGCGGCGTGCAGTGACAGGCGCACGCGGGTTGGCGTCTCGGACAATGGGACATTGGCCAGCCAAACGCGGTCCAGCGTAACGCGCAGCGCGTCCGAGGCGGATCGGTCGATGGCCACCACCCTGCCCGTCACCGGGCCATAGTAGCGCCAATCCAGCACTGGCCCTGCCACCAGATGCGCGCGGGTGCCAGCCAAGGCGATGCCGCATGCCACCATCGCAAAGGCACAGATCAGCGGGGCCCACAAAGACCGGCTGCGCAGATGCCAGATCAAGGTCAGCGCCCCAAGGGTCGCGCAGGTGACCAGCGCCCAAACCGGCGGTTCCATGCGCAGGGCGAAATAGAGGCCAATCCCGACCCCGAGGAAGATCGGCACAAAGGGAAACAACCCGCCGCGCTGTGCCAGAAGCAGGTCGGGGAGGACAGACCAGACCCGCGCCATGCTTGCCCCCGTGGATGGTGCTGGTTAAGAGAACCCTAAGATATCCCCTAGACAGTTATCGAAAGGTAAACGCGCCCAATGTCCGGCCAGATCGTCACCCGTTTCGCCCCGTCTCCCACCGGTTACCTGCATATCGGCGGGGCGCGCACGGCGTTGTTCAACTGGCTTTATGCGCGGGGGCGCGGCGGCAAGTTCCTGCTGCGGATCGAAGACACCGACCGCGCGCGATCCACCCCCGAGGCAACGGCTGCGATTCTCAGGGGAATGGAATGGCTGGGGCTGGATCATGACGGCGACGTGGTAAGCCAGGCGGCAGGCGCTGATCGCCATGCCGAAGTGGCGCATGATCTGTTGGCCAAGGGTGCGGCGTACAAGTGTTTTTCGACGCAAGACGAGATCGAGGCCTTCCGCGAAGCCGCGCGTGCCGCAGGGACATCCACGTTGTTCCAAAGCCCGTGGCGCGATGCAGACCCAAGCGCCCACCCCGATGCGCCATATGTGGTACGCTTGCGCACGCCGCAGGACGGGACCACGGTGATCAAAGACGAGGTGCAGGGGGATGTGACCATCCGCAACGACCAGTTGGATGACATGGTTCTGTTACGCTCGGACGGCACACCCGTTTACATGCTGGCAGTTGTTGTCGATGACCATGACATGGGCGTGACCCATGTGATCCGGGGGGATGACCACCTGAACAATGCCGCACGCCAGATGGGGATTTATACAGCCATGGGGTGGGACGTGCCGGTTTGGGCGCATATTCCGCTGATACACGGACCTGACGGCAAAAAGCTGTCCAAGCGGCATGGCGCGCTTGGGGTCGAGGAATATCAGGCACTGGGATATCCGGCGGCAGGGATGCGCAATTACCTTGCCCGGTTGGGTTGGAGCCATGGCGATGACGAATTCTTTACCGATGATCAGGCAAAAGAGTGGTTTGACCTGAACGGAATCGGCAAATCGCCCGCGCGGTTTGACTTCAAGAAGCTGGAGAATCTGAGTGGCCAACATATTGCCATCGGCGACGATGCTGCGCTGCTGCATGAATTGCAGGCGTATCTTTTGGCCGCGGGGGAATCTGCCCTGACAGAGCCGCAGAAGGATGGCCTGGGTCGTGCGATGTATTGCCTCAAGGAACGGGCGCACACCTTTCCGGAACTGATTGAAAAGGCTCATTTTGTTCTGGCAAGCCGCCCCATCCATCCGGACGAGAAAGCGGCAAAGCATCTGGATACGGTATCCCGTGGTATACTGGGATCGTTGACGCCGCATCTGCAAAATGCTAGCTGGACGCGCGACGAGCTTGAAGCCGTCACATCCCGATTTGCGACAGAGCACGGGACGAAATTCGGCAAACTGGCAGGCCCGATGCGGGCTGCGCTTGCAGGCCGGGCCGTGACGCCGAGTGTGTTCGATATGATGCTGGTTCTGGGGCGCGACGAAACCGTTGCGCGCCTGACAGAAACAGCTGCCTCGGGGGGCAACTGACACCGCTTGGTGTGGTTTCCCGAGGCTTGGGATTGCTGGCTCTGGGCCTTTTGTTCAGAGCATTGAGACGAAGGGACCACGTATGTCTGACACCTCTAAGAACGCGACTCTGACGATTGGTGACGCCACCTATGACCTGCCGATCTACTCGCCCTCGGTTGGGCCGGATGTGATCGATATCCGCAAACTGTATGGTCAGGCTGGCGTGTTCACTTACGACCCCGGCTTTACGTCAACAGCCGCCTGCGACAGCACCATCACTTTTATCGATGGCGACAAGGGTGAATTGCTGCATCGCGGATATCCGATCGACCAGCTCGCGTCGAAATCGCATTACCTCGAAGTGTGCTACCTGCTGCTTTACGGCGAACTTCCCTCTGCGGCAGAGCTTGAAAATTTCGAGGCGACGATCACCCGCCACACGATGATCCACGAGCAGATGCACAACTTCTTCCGGGGCTTCCGCCGGGATGCGCACCCGATGGCCACCATGGTGGGTGTGGTTGGTGCAATGTCTGCGTTTTATCATGACAGCACCGACATTTCCGACGAACGCCAGCGCGAAATCGCGTCGCACCGGCTGATTGCCAAGATGCCAACCATTGCGGCGATGGCGTATAAGTATTCGATCGGACAGCCGTTCGTCTATCCGCGCAATGATCTCGATTACGCGGCGAACTTTCTGCATATGTGTTTTGCTGTTCCCGCCGAAGAATACCAGGTCGATCCGATCCTCGCCCGCGCAATGGACCGTATCTTTACCCTGCATGCCGATCACGAACAGAACGCGTCGACCTCGACCGTGCGACTGGCATCGTCGTCTGGGGCAAACCCATTCGCCTGTATTGCCGCTGGCATTGCGTGCCTTTGGGGCCCGGCGCATGGCGGAGCAAACCAGGCCTGTCTTGAGATGCTCAAGGAAATCGGCACGCCGGACCGTATCCCGGAATTCATCGCCCGCGCCAAGGACAAGAACGATCCGTTCCGCCTGATGGGCTTTGGCCACAGGGTCTACAAAAACTTCGATCCCCGCGCGACGGTGATGAAGCAATCGGCCGATGAAGTGCTTGATCTTATGGGTGTGGAAAACAACCCTATCCTTGCGACCGCCAAGGCCCTCGAAGAAGCCGCACTTGCCGATCCGTATTTCGCCGAGAAAAAGCTGTTCCCGAATGTCGATTTCTATTCGGGCATCATTCTTGAGGCGATGGGTTTCCCGACGTCGATGTTTACGCCGGTCTTTGCACTTAGCCGGACAGTTGGATGGATTTCCCAGTGGAAAGAGCAGCTTGCTGACCCACAGATGAAAATCGGTCGTCCGCGTCAGCTCTATCAGGGCCCGACCGAGCGCGACTACGTCGATATCGAAAATCGCTAAGACACAGGAAAGGCCGCCTTCGGGGCGGCCTTTTTCGCAAGATGCGCGTGCACAGCTAACGACTTGTTCTGAGAGACGCGCGGACCACCGATCTTGTCGATCTGTACACCGTCTACAGCGACACCTTGGTGATGTCCCATTTCAATGACGCGCTGCGCTATGTGCAATCGACAGCGACCCCACGGGATGCGGCGTCGATAGCGACGCCGCGGGCGGTTTAGCGTCCTTCGTATTGCGCGGGGCGTTTTTCGAGGAAGGCCACGACACCTTCCTTGAAATCGCGGGTCTGGCCGCATTGCCCCTGAAGCCGCGCCTCAAGCGCAAGCTGCGCCTCCAGATCATTGTCAAACGATGCGCGGATGGACTGCTTGACGCGGGCATAGGCGGCGGTCGGTCCCTTGGCGAGATGGGCCGCACGGGATCTCCAGTGCTCGGCAAAGGACGCATCGGTCACGGCCTCCCAGATCATGCCCCAGTCATCGGCCTGCCGCGCGGTGATCTTGTCGGCAAAAAGCGCCGCACCCATTGCCTTGGCCAGCCCCATCTGGCGTGGCAGGTAATAGGTGCCGCCCGCATCCGGGATCAGGCCGATGCGCGTGAAGGCTTGCAGGAAGAAGGCAGACTCGGTTGCGATGACAACATCGGCGGCAAGGGCAAGGTTCGCCCCTGCCCCGGCTGCTGCGCCGTTGACTGCGCTGATGGTGGGCACCGGGCAGTCATAGATCGCGCGCAGCATCGGGACGTATTCATCGCGCAGCGTACGTTCGAGATCAAGGTTCGCCGCATTGGCACGGTCGCCCAGGTCCTGACCCGAGCAGAAGGATTTGCCCGCCCCCGTCAGCACAACCACCCGCGCAGATTTGCCGCCCTCAAGCACTGCGTCTGTAATCTCGGCCCGCATCTGGCTGTTGAGCGCGTTCATCACATCGGGCCGGTTCAATGTGACCGTTGCGATGTCGTCGGTGATGTCGAAGGTGATGGTGTCGTAGTTCATGCGCCGCGCCTTTGTGTAACCAATGGCCGCATCAAACACCGAAGTGTTTGATTTGGCAAAGGCCAACGCGGCGTCATGAATTGAATCAGGTGTCTTTCAGGATTTCCTTGAGCCGTGCCTGTTCCGCGTCGGACAACACCGCCTCGGATGGCGCAACCGCCATTGATCGGCCGCGTATGTAGACGCCGCCCACCCCCAGCGCGATCAGGAACAGGGCCGGGGCAGACAGCCACAAAACCATGTTCCAGCCATCGGTGCGGGGCTTGAGCAGGACAAATTCGCCGTAACGGTCGACAAGGTAGTCCAGGACCTCTTCGTCGCTGTCACCGAGAACCAGACGTTCGCGCACCACCAGCCGCAATTCCCGCGCCAGATCGGCATGGGATTCGTCGATGCTTTCGTTTTGGCAGATCACACAGCGCAGGCCCCGTGACAGGGCGCGCGCCCGGTCTTCGAGAACCGGATCGTCCAGCACTTCGTCCGGAAGAACCGCATGCACTGGCGTTGCCAGAGGCATCGCCAGTGCAAGGCAGAGGATCAGGGCGTAGGATGGGCCGTTTGCCCACCATGTGCGGAACCTGTTCATTCTGCGGGCACCCCCTGCGGCGTGGTTTGCTGTCGTGTGCCAGCCGCGACGCGGTACCGCCGGTCCGACAAGGACAGCAAGCCGCCCAACGCCATCAGGATTGACCCGCCCCAGATCCAGTTCGCCAGCGGTTTGATATAGGTCCGAAGAACCCATCCGCCGTTGTCCTGTTCGTCGCCGATCACCACGTAGATGTCGCGCAAGAAGCGGTAGTCAATCGCGGCTTCCGTGGTTGGCATCTGCGCCACAGGGTAGTTGCGTTTCTCAGGATTCAGGAATGCGATCTGTTCCCCGTCCTGACGGACAATCACGTCCCCCATGGTCGAGAAATAGTTCGGACCGCGCACGTCATTCACCGCTGTCAGCTCAAGCTCGAACGCGCCGACCTCGAACCGTTCGCCGATCTGAGCGACACGGATGTCTTCTTCCTGCCAGGCCATCAGCCCCGCAACACCAACCATGGTGATGCCAAAACCGATATGTGCGGTGGCCTTGCCCCAATCTGCACGCGGCAGACGGAACAGACGCGACAGGTCACGCGATTGGCCGGTGCGGTTCAGCAGGTCCACAATCGCACCCGAGATCACCCAAGACGCAAGGAACACGCCGACAGGACCCAAGAGGCTGGTGCCCGTCTGCATGGTCCAGAAGAGACCCAGCAGCAGGACGCTCAGGATAAACGCAGGGACAAGCTGTTTGATCCCACGCCCGACCTTGGCCCGTTTCCAACTGAGCATTGACCCCAGTGGCAAAAGCAGGCCGAGTACCACCATGAACGGTGTGAAGGCCATGTTGAAGAAAGGCGGACCAACACTGAGCTTGGTGTCAAAGAACATCTCGGCCACGACGGGCCACAGGGTGCCGACGAACACGACAAAGCAGCTTACCGCGAGGATCACGTTGTTGGCGACAAGCGCGCTTTCCCGGCTGGCGACACCAAAGATGCCCTTGGCCTCCATCGTGCTGGCACGGGCCGCAAACAGGGTGAGCGCACCGCCCGTGAAGAACACCATGATCATCAGAATGAACACGCCGCGTTCCGGGTCATTGGCGAAGGCATGCACCGATGTCAGCAGTCCAGAGCGTACGATGAATGTACCGATCAGCGAGAACCCGAAGGCCAGGATGGCCAGCAGAATGGTCCAGCTTTTCAGCGCCTCGCGCTTTTCCACCACGATGGCGGAGTGCAACAGCGCCGCCGCCAGAAGCCATGGCATGAAGGACGCGTTTTCAACCGGGTCCCAGAACCAGAAACCGCCCCAGCCAAGCTCGTAATAGGCCCACCACGATCCCAGCGCGATGCCGATGGTCAGAAAGACCCATGCGGCCAGCGTCCAAGGACGCACCCACCGGCCCCACGCCGCGTCAACGCGGCCCTCGATCAGGGCGGCAACCGCAAAGCTGAAGCAGATGCTGAGGCCCACGTAACCGAGGTAGAGGAATGGCGGATGGAAGGCCAAACCCGGATCCTGCAAGAGCGGATTGAGATCCTGCCCGTCAAAGGGCGGCACTGCAAGGCGCAGGAATGGGTTGGAGGTGAAAAGGATAAAGGCGAAGAAGGCAACGGCAACAGATGATTGCACCGCCAGCACGCGGGCGCGCAAGGTGGGCGGCAAGCCTTTGCCGAACCACGCGGCCATTGCGCCAAAGAGCGCCAGGATCAGCACCCAGAGCAGCATTGACCCTTCGTGATTGCCCCAGACACCGCTGATCTTGTAGATCATTGGCTTGGCCGAGTGGCTGTTGAGCCAAACAAGCCGGAGCGAGAAATCAGACGTCACGAACGCATATGTGAGCGCCGCAAAGGAAAAAGCCGTCAGCAGGAATTGCACTGTAGCGGCCGGTTCGGCGACGGCCATCCAGCCGGGCCAACGTTTATGCGCACCGACGAGCGGAACGACAGATTGCACAATCGCGACAAGGAACGCGAGGATAAGGGCGAAGTGACCGAGTTCTGTAATCATGGTCGTAACTATAGGCGCAGAGTGCCAATCGGCCAATCCGTTTCGACCATTCACGCGGTTCACATTGTCGCAAGCGGTTTGCGGCGATGACCGCTCTTACCGGCGCTGTTTGACCCAATCTTCCAAAGCGGCATTGCCATCGGGCTGTGGGGCCTGCGCCGGTGTAACGGCCCCCTGTCGCGCCACGTCCCGTGGCGGAGCGTCGGTCATTCGCGCCACCAGATCGCGTTGGAACTCCTGCCCCTTTGCCTGATGTCGCGCGCCGAAGTAAAAGCTGACAATGGCACCCAGCAACCACCAAAGCGGTTCGGGCACCAGCGCAAGCCCCTGCATGCGGGCCCCGAACCAGACCGGATCGACCATCGCCGCGATGAACAGGCCCAGGGTGCCAAGTGCCATTGCCGGGCGCGGCACCCGGTTGAGCGCATCCATCAGCCGGTCAAACCATCCGCGCTGCGGGGTGTGAAATTCCTGCGCGAACTGGCGCAGGGCGGCGTCTTGCATGCCGTGATCGCGCTGTGCCTGCGCTTCGGCATTGGGGCGGAACACCTCGGCCGTTTCGCGCAGCACGTTGCGCCCCGATCCAAAGACCAATGAGAACACCTGTTCGATCAATCCCATGCCGACACCCTTTGCTGAAACGCTGCTGAAGACAGATGATACCGCGCGGCGATGAACGCCTCGGCGCGGGTGATCCAACCGCCTTTGCCGCCTTTGCGGGTCCGCGCGTATTTGCGGCTGGGGGGGCGGCGGTCGGCCAGATCAAAGTAGTAGTTACGCCGCTCGATTCCGTAGGCATCAACAAAGTGGTCCGGCGCGAGGGCCAGCGCACGGGCTGTGGCGGCGATGGTCTTGGGGCCTATGGCGCCATCAACCGCCACCGCAAAACCCATCTTGCCCAAAAGGCGTTGCAGGATTTTCACCGCATTGGTCCCGGCATTGACATACATATCAAAGACAGTCGCGTGCAGCGGTGTCGGCAAATCCGCGATGCGGGGCCGTTCGAAGTAATGCTCGATGAATATGGCGATGGCCTGATCCCGGCTCAGCCGCCGCACATCGGCGCTGGTGATCTGACCATCGCCAGTCAAGTCCAACCCCAAGCGACGCATCGTGTGGATCGTCACGCCATGGTTGGTTGCCCCGCCCGGATCGTCAGGATCATCCACATACCCGCCTTCACGCGCCACGATCTCTTGCGCAATTGCGCGCACGTCCTGAACAAGCCGCTCCATCTCACCTCCACTGATTGCTCCCCGGTGCAAAGACTGCAAATCTGTGGTTAACGAAGTGACAAGACGGCGCGCGATGCGGGAGATGACGATGCAACCACATGATCTGGCGGGATACACAGCGGAGGACATCATTCGGCGTCTTGATTTGTCCCCGCACCCCGAAGGCGGGCATTACCGGCAAACCTGGATTGGCGATGAGGCGGGCCGCCCGTCAGGCACCTGCATCTATTTCCTGCTGTCCGAAGGTGAAAACAGCCATTGGCACCGCGTCGATGCCACCGAAATTTGGCATCACTATGCCGGAACGCCGCTGATCCTGTCGCTATCGGCCACCGATGCTGGACCGGCTACCGACCATGTGCTTGGGCCGGACCTGTTTGCCGGTCAGTCCCCGCAGATCATCGTGCCTAAAGACCATTGGCAAGCCGCGCACAGCACCGGCGGCTGGACGCTTGTGGGCTGCACGGTCAGCCCGGCGTTTCGGTTTGAAGGGTTTGCGCTGGCCGCACCGGGATTTGACATTCCCCGTGCCGATTGACACAGCTTCCGCATGACACATCTGCCGTATCTCACACCGCTATCGCCCGACCAGCAACGCGCCTTTGGCGTACTGGACCCCTGGCCGCTGGCCATTGCGGACCGCGTCCGTTTTGCAGAGCTTGATCCGCTGAACCATGTGAACAACGTAGCCTATCTGATCTGGTTCGAGAGTGCGCGGGTGACGTATTTCAAGCATGTCGGCATTTCGACCTATGCGGATGACGCGGTCGAGCCGCGGATCGTGATCCGGCGGGGCGAAATTGACTGGCTTGCGGAAATGCGCGCAGACGAGGATTATGTGATCCTGTCAAAGGCGGTCGCGTACCGGACCAGCAGCTTTACCATGCAGCAAGAGATTTGGGCCGGTGGCCGAAAGCGTGCAGCATTCACCTGCGTGATTGTTTTGCTCCAGCCGGATGGCAACGGGCGCATGCCGATCCCCGCGCGTATCCTTGATTATTTTCATGAATTTGATGGCGTGGAAAGGCGCGTCGACGCGCCTTGACCACGCGCGGTCGAAACCCCTTCAACGTCTAAGAATACCGTTTCACATACCCCAGAAGCGCTTGCGTGCTGGCGTCTTTATCCCCAGCTGGCACATCGCCACTGACCAGCGGACCAAGGGATGTGGCCAGTTCTTTGCCAAGCTCCACGCCCCATTGGTCAAAAGAATTGATCCCCAAGATCACGCCTTCGACAAACACCCTGTGCTCATAAAGCGCAATGATCTGGCCCAGAACTTCGGGCGTGAGTTTTGGCATCATCAACGTGGTCGAGGGCCGGTTGCCCGGAAAGACCCGGTGACGCGCCTGTCGATCGAGTTCATCACCCGTCAGACCCTTGGCCGCCATGATCGCGCGCGCCTCGTCCAAGGACCGTCCACGCATCAGCGCTTCGGATTGGGCAAGGCAATTGGCGATCAGCAGATCATGGTGGTGGCGCAGGTCAGCCTCGTGGCCCTCGGCAGCGACCATGAATTCGCAGGGCACCACACGCGTGCCTTGGTGGATCAACTGGTAGAACGCGTGCTGGCCGTTGGTGCCCGGTTCGCCCCAGACCACGGGGCCCGTGTGCACCGGCACCGCCGTGCCATCCATCGCCACGGATTTGCCGTTTGATTCCATTTCGAGCTGTTGAAGGTAAGCCGGGAGGCGAGACAGTCGGTTGTCGTAGGGCAGAACCGCGCGTGTTGTTTGGCCCAAGCCCTGGTTGTGCCACAGCCCGACCAACGCCAGCAGCACCGGCATGTTTTCATGCAAAGCAGCAGCGCGGAAATGCCGGTCCATCGACTGGCCGCCGCGCAGGAACGCCTTGAAGCCATCGGGGCCAATCGCAATCATCAGCGACAGGCCAATCGGGCCCCACAAGGAATAGCGCCCGCCAACCCAATCCTCGAAGCCCAGAACACGCGTCGACGGGATGCCCCAGTCACCGGCGGCCTCGGCATTTGAGGACAGCGCGAAAAAGCGGCCATCAGTGGACACGCCATTGTCCTGCAACCAAGCGCGCGCGGTACGGGCGTTGGTCATCGTTTCGATCGTGGTAAAGGTCTTGGACGCCACGATGAACAGCGTCTTTTCCGGGTCGCAACCGCGCAGCGTGTCGGCGATATCCGCCGCATCGACGTTTGACACGAAATGGCACCGCGGGCCGTCACAATAGGGCGCCAATGCCCGATACGCCATCGCGGGCCCAAGGTCGGACCCGCCGATGCCGATATTCACCACATCCGTAAAACCAGAGCCACGCACCTCATCGGCCAGAGCGCCCATTCGGACCAGCGTGTCCAGCACACCGGGCATCACGTCTTGCCCGTCGACCAGCACCGCGTCCCCATCAAGGTTGCGCAGCGCCGTGTGCAGAACCGCCCGGCCTTCGGTTTCATTGATCTTTTCGCCCGTGAACATCGCCTCGCGGCGTGCTTCGACCCCTGCCGCTTTGGCAAGGTCGATCAGCACATTGCGGGCGGTGTCATCAATTTGCGTCTTGGAGTAGTCAAACAGCAGGTCGAGGGCATGCAGGCTGAACGCCTCGGCCCGGCCCGGATCTTGGGCAAACAAATCGAGGATGGATGTATGTTTGCCCACCTCGGCGGTTGCTTTCAGCGCGTTCCACATCTGCTTACTCCGCCCAGTGAACTGTTGCGCCGTCCAGAACGGCAATGATCGGCGCGTCTTCGGGCTTCTTGCCCTTGGCATTGTCCAAAGCGTCGCGCTTGTCAGCGCCAAAGATCAGCACATGCTTGCGGATCGCATCATTGAGCACCCGCGCGCTCAGCGTGATCCGGGGTTCCGGCGCACCGGGGGCGCGCATCGGCACCAGGATCGGCGCGTCATGGGCCAAGGCCAAATCCAATTGGTCCGCGCCGGGAAAGATCGACGCGGTGTGCATGTCGGTGCCCATGCCAAGCAACACCACCGCCAGCGGCAATGCGTCGACAATCTGTGCCTCTAGCTCGGCCAGCACCTCTTCGGGTTGATGTGCGGGCACATAAAGTGGCAACAGGCGCGCCGCCGCGGCGCGATCCACCAAAAGCCGTTTGCGGATGAGCTTCGTGTTGGACCGGTCGCTGTCTTCGGGCACCCAGCGTTCATCGGTGAGCATCACGTCCACGCGGCTCCAGTCCAGATCGGCGGCACAAAGATCATCGAACACTGGCCCCGGCGACGTCCCACCGGGCACCGCCAGCACCACACGGTCTTCGTGCTTGAGCAGCATCCGCAAATCGCCCGAAAGCTGGTTGGCCAAATCCATCGCCAGCATTTCGCGGTCGGGATAGGTTTGCAGGTCATAGGTCATGGTTTTACCTCGCGCCATTTGCGCCCGTCCCGGTGCATCAGCATCAGCGAATCCTCGGGGCCAGAGCTTCCGGGGTCGTATTGTTTGGGCACGTCATTGCGCGCCTGCCAACCTTCGATCAACGGGTCGGTCCACGCCCACGCCGCCTCGACCTCGTCCCCCCGCATAAACAATGTCTGGTTGCCACGGATCACGTCCATGATCAGACGCTCGTAGGCGTCAGTGGCCTCTTCGGCATCCGGGCCCAGCGCTTCGGCAAAGCTCATATCCAGCGGTACGTCCATCAGACGCATGCCCCCCGGTCCGGGTTCTTTGATCGTCACATCCAGCGTCATGCCTTCATTGGGCTGCAAACGGATCGCCAGCACATTGCGGTGCCGCCCTGCATCCACCCCGAAAATCGAATGCGGGGCGTCCTTGAACACCACCGCAATCTCGGACGCGCGCGCCTTGAGCCGTTTGCCCGTGCGCAGGTAGAACGGCGTCCCGGCCCAGCGCCAGTTCGAGATGTGGCACTTCATGGCGATGAAGCTTTCGGTCTTGGATTTGGGATCTTCCACATCGTCTCGGTAGCTTGGCCCCTTGGCATCCGCCGCGTATTGGCCACGCACGATGTGATGCCAGTCAACCGGTTCAAGCGCGCGAATGACCTTGAGCTTTTCATCCCGCACCGCATCAGGCTCGAACTTTGCGGGCGGCTCCATTGCGATCAGGCACAAAAGCTGCATCAGGTGGTTCTGCACCATATCGCGCATTGCGCCGGATTTGTCGTAGTAGCCGCCGCGCCCACCAACACCAACCGTTTCTGCCACAGTGATCTGGATGTGATCGACATATTGCGCGTTCCAAAGCGGCTCGAACAGCATATTGCCAAAGCGCACCGCCATCAGGTTCTGGACGGTCTCTTTTCCAAGGTAATGGTCGATCCGGTAAATCTGCGTCTCGTGGAAATGCTGGGCCAGCGTCGCGTTCAGCGCGCGCGCCGTTTCCAGATCATGGCCAAACGGCTTTTCGACCACGATGCGGCTTTCGGGGGTTGCCATGCCAAAGCGATGCAGGCGTTCGGCCAGGTCGCCAAACAGCGATGGAGCCACCGAGAAATAGAACGCCCGCACGCGGTCCTGCCGCATCTTGGCGTGCAGTTCGACCCACCCGCCATCGCCTTTGGCATCGGTTGTGACATAAGACACCCGTTCGAGAAACGCCGCCAGCGTTCCGCTTTCGCAGGCCTGACCGCCGCCGAATTCTGCCACCGCTTCGGACACCATGCTGCGATATTCGGCATCATCCATGTCGGATCGTGCCGCGCCGATGATCTGCGAGCCCTCGGGCATCTGGCCTGCACAAAAGCGCCGGAACAGGCCGGGCAAAATCTTGCGCCGCGCCAAATCTCCGGTTCCGCCAAAGATCACCAGGTCAAACGGGTCAACGGGAATAACGCGGGACACCATGGCGTGGTCCTTCCGATTCTGCTTCGCTCAGCGCCTTGTTAGCGCTAACGAAGCGGATGTAAACTTATTTCGCATCGAATGGCAGCAGTCTAACAGTCCGGCAAGGGGCTGCAATCGGGTTCCCCAAAAGAACCGGCAAAGCCTTGCCCGCCGCCATCATCACGCTTGATCCCAAGACACCCGCGTGTCACCACCGCGCCAAGCTAAGGAGGCGTGTATGGCACCCCGTAAGATCATCATCGACACCGACCCCGGCCAGGACGACGCGGTTGCCATCCTGTTGGCGCTCGCCTCACCAGAAGACCTTGAGGTTGTGGGCATCACAGCCGTGGCGGGGAACGTGCCACTGCATCTGACTGAAAAAAATGCGCGCATCGTCTGTGAATTGGCGGGCAAGCTTGACACCAGGGTGTTCGCAGGCTGCAACACCCCCATCGCCCGCACGCTGGTCACGGCGGAACATGTGCACGGAAAGACCGGACTCGATGGCCCAACCCTGCCTGATCCCACGATGCCGCTTCAGGATCAGCACGCGGTGGATTTCATCATCGACACGCTGCGCACCGAACCTGCGGGAACAGTCACACTGTGCCCATTGGGACCGCTCACGAACATTGCGGTCGCGTTGCAGCGCGCGCCGGATATTGCAGGGCGGATTGCAGAGATCGTGCTGATGGGCGGGGCCTATTTCGAAGTTGGCAACATCACCCCTGCGGCCGAGTTCAACATCTATGTCGATCCCGAAGCGGCCAAGATCGTCTTTGCCTGCGGTGCCCCCATCACGGTGATGCCGTTGGACGTCACCCACAAGGCGTTGGTCACCACACCGCGCAACGACGCATTCCGTGCGCTTGAAACCCCTGTGGGCAGGGCCGTGGCGGACATGACCGATTTCTTTGAACGGTTCGACAAGGAAAAATACGGCAGTTCTGGCGCGCCGCTGCACGATCCATGTGTTGTCGCCTATCTGATCCAGCCAGACCTGTTCTCCGGGCGGCACATCAATGTCGAGGTTGAAACCGGCTCTGACCTTACCCTCGGCATGACGGTCGCCGATTGGTGGGGTGTCACTGACCGGCCTGCCAATGCCACCTTCATGGGCGATATTGATGCCGATGGGTTCTTTGCTCTGCTGACCAACCGGCTGGCCCGGTTATGAGATCGCTTCACCTTGCCATGGAAGAGGACCTGCCCAAGCTTTTGCCGCTGGTGGCCGGGTTCCACGACCACCAAGGCTTCAACACCACAGCCGAACACCAGCACGACGCGATCCTGCCCCTGCTGCAAGGCAGCCCGCACGGCGCGATCTGGCTGATTGGTCCACGCCGCGCGCCGGTGGGCTATGTGGTGGTGTCATTCGGCTGGTCTGTCGAATATGGCGGCATGGACGCGATCGTCGACGAATTGTATGTCCGCAACGCCGTACGCAAGCGCGGCATGGGGTCGGATGCGCTCAACGCTTTGGCCAAAGCGCTCAGCGAAGGCGGTATCCGCGCGCTTCACCTTGAGGCCAACCAGAACGATGAAACCCTCAAACGGTTCTATCAACGCGCAAAGTTCTTCACCCGCGAAGGCTATGCCTATATGTCCCGCGAGCTGTGACGCCTAGCCCATGGATGACACGACGATAATCATGAGCAACGAATAAAGCATGATACCCCCGCCAATAAGCCAGATCGGGTAGTTGCGCCCCACACTGGCCTTGGCCAGTTCTTTGGCCTGATAAATCAAATCCGGCCATGTGTAGCTGACGAAATCACCCTGCGTGAAAATCACCTTGATCCGGCCATCCTCGTCCACCACGGGCAATCGGCGGAACCGTTCGTTGGACATGATGCGCAGCCAATCGACCACATCGTCGGTTTCGCGGGCAAGCCGTGGATCACTGGTCATGATATCAGCCAGTGTCGTCGTCTCGGCGTCCTTGCCCGCCGCGACCAGCTTTTTCATCACGTCGCGCTCTGTGGCGATGCCGATCACTTTTTGATCGCCGTCCACAATTACCACAGACCCGAAATTCTTGGCGCTCATCGCAACCACGGCTTCGAGCACTGTGGCGGTTGGAGGGAAACAAAGCGGTTTGGGTTTGGACGCGAATTCGGGACGATCCTTCAACGTCATGCCATACGTGTCTGATGCGGCCATGCAGGATACTCCTTTAATCAATACCCTATTGAGCTTAGCGCCGATCTGACAAAGACAAGCCTCTGGTGATGCGCGGCCCCGCGTCCTATATCTGCGCTATGACTTTACACATCCCGTTCGACAACAGCTACGCCACCCTGCCAGACAGCTTTTTTGCGCGGGTCAATCCAGAGCCGGTCAAGGCGCCGTCGCTCATTGCCGTGAACGCGCCGCTGGCGCAGGAGCTGGGGATCGACGGGCTGGACGATCCGAACCTCGCCGCGCTGTTTTCCGGCAATGCCCTGCCCGACGGCGCGACGCCGCTGGCGCAGCTCTATGCTGGGCACCAGTTTGGTCAGTACAACCCGCAACTGGGGGATGGCCGCGCGGTCCTTCTGGGCGAAGCCATCGGACCTGACGGTCAACGCCGGGACATTCAGCTCAAGGGCTCGGGGCGCACGCCCTATTCGCGCATGGGCGACGGGCGCGCATGGCTGGGTCCGGTTCTGCGCGAATATGTGGTGAGCGAAGCCATGCACGCGCTCGGCGTGCCCACAACCCGCGCGCTTGCCGCTGTGCGAACCGGCGAACGGGTGGTGCGCGAGCGCCCCTTGCCCGGTGCCGTCCTGACCCGCGTGGCGCACAGCCATCTGCGGGTGGGCACGTTTCAGGTCTTTGCAGCGCGCGGCGACATCGAAGCCCTCCAAACGCTGTTCGATTACGCGGTTGCGCGCCACTATCCCGACGCGCCCGACCCCGCCAGTTTCCTCAATGCCGTGATGCGCAGGCAGGCTGCTTTGGTGGCACATTGGCTTAGCCTTGGGTTTATCCACGGCGTGATGAACACCGACAATTGCAGCATTTCAGGCGAGACCATAGATTACGGCCCCTGCGCCTTTATGGACAGCTATCACCCGGCAACGGTCTATTCCTCGATCGACCGGTACGGCCGCTACAGCTATGCCGCACAGGCCGACATTATCGTGTGGAACATGGCACAGCTTGCCACCGCATTGCTGTCGCTCATGCCCGACCCGGAGGCGTCGGTGGAACCGTTCACCGCGCAGATCCACGCCATGCCCGAGATGATCCGCGCCGAATGGCTGTCGCGCTTTGGCAAAAAGATCGGCGTGGCCCAAGCCACACCCGAGGACAGCGCGCTGATCACCGGTCTTTTATCAGTGATGGAAGAGGCCGAGGCCGATTTCACCAACACCTTCCGGGGGTTGGTGGATGGTACCGCACGGAACCAGTTCACCGATCCCGTGGCCTTTGATGCGTGGGCCGCAACATGGCAGGCCCGGATCAAGACCGAGGACGACCCACAGGGCCAGATGCGCACGGCCAACCCTGCGCTGATCCCGCGCAACCACCGCATCGAAGAGATGATCACCGCCGCGGTTGCGGGCGATGACAGCCTTTTTCACCGGCTCAACACGGCCTATGCGACGCCCTATGCCGACACGGGCGCGGATGCAGACCTGCGCCAGCCGCCAAAACCACAAGAGGTGGTGCAGGCCACGTTTTGCGGAACCTGACACAATATCCAAGCGCGGATATGGCCCACCGGGCAGAACAGTCGCCAGCGTCACACGAATCTGTCATCCTGCCCCAAACAACTTTGGAGTACGGATATGAGTCTCATGGGAACACTGGCCAAAGTGGCCATCGGATATGCCACGGCGCGCGGCGTGGCTTCGCTTTCAGGCGGCAAAGGTCTGGGTGGCCTCATGGGCGGTGCGCAAGTTCCCGGTGACAATCCAATGGCGCAAATTCAGGCGCAGTTGGGTCAGATGATGGGCGGCGCAGGCGGTGGCGCAAACCCAATGGCCGGGATCATGGACAAACTTCAATCCGGCGGGCTTGACCTGTCGTCGCTCATGGGGGGCGGTGCCAGTGAACCGTCCGGCAACAAGGGCGGGCTTTTGTCCCAGCTTGGCGGCGGCGGCAGTGGCGGCGGCGCGGGTCTTGCAGGCATTCTGGCCGCTGCTGGTGGCATGGCCGCGATGGGTGGCAAGAACATGGGGGGTCTGATGGATCAGTTCGCCGCGTCCGGGGCCTCTGCCCCGCAGGCCGAGGAAACCGCCGCCCTGATGCTGCGTGCGATGATCCAGACCGCCAAAGCCGATGGCGGCATCGACGAGGCAGAACGCGCCAAGATCCTTGAAACAGTAGGCGATGACGCCGACGCCGAAGATATTGCCTTTGTCCAAGCCCAGCTTGCCGCGCCTGTCGATGTAGCAAGCCTTGCCAAGGACACGCCCGATGCGCTGCGCGCACAAGTCTACGGCGCATCGCTCATGACGATCCGCCTCGACTCCCAGGCCGAGGCGCAATACCTGCACGAACTGGCCCAAGCGATGGGTCTGGACCAACCAACCGTCAACACTGTGCACATGCAGATGGGGGTTCAGCCGCTTTACAGCTGATCGCATTTACCCTGTATGAAAGGCATTTTGCTGGCCGTTCTCGGTGTTCTGATCCTGACACCGGACGCGCTTCTTATTCGTCTGTCGGGGTTGGAGGCAGCCCCGCTTGTCGCGTGGCGTGGTCTGGCGATGGGGACCCTGTTCCTGATCGCAGCGACGCTCACAGGCCAACTTCGGCTGTTTCCGCGTCTTGCCTCAGGCGCGGGCCTCGCGTTGGTACTGGCGCAATGGGCCAACGCCTCTCTGTTCGCCCCGGCGATTTCGCTGGCCCCTGTGGCCTTGGTGCTGATCGCGGTGGCAACCGTTCCGATCTGGGCGGCGATCCTGTCGCGCGTGCTCTACGGTCAGCCAACCCGCCCCGCGACATGGGTCACGATTGCCGTTGTCAGCGCGGGCATTGTTCTGGCCATGCTGGGCAAAGGCGATGTGGCGCTCAACCGAAGCTCTGTCATTGGCGTGGCCTGTGGTCTTGGCGTGGCACTCAGCCTCGCGCTCAGCTTTACGCTACTGCGCAACAGGCCCGACATGCCGTTGTTGACTGCTGTTGGAACAGGGTCGTTTCTGGCCGGGATCACCGCTTTTGCGTTCACCACACCCGCGATCATGACATCCGGCACCACTTGGGCCATAGCGCTGGCCAGCTTTGTCGTGCTGCCCCTGTCCTTCTACCTGATGTCCGAAGCATCGCGGCACACCGCATCGGTCAATGTCAGCCTCGTGCTGCTGCTCGAAACCGTGCTCGGTCCGGTTTGGGTCTGGATGGCGATTGGTGAGGCCCCCACCCCCACCATGCTGAGCGGCGGGGCCATCGTGGTGTCGACATTGGCGATATATCTTTGGCACCTGCGCCGCCGCGCGTAATTTTTCCGCGTGCGGTTATGGCAATGCCGCACGCAGTTGGATACACCTTGCGCCACATTGACAAGAGGTCCGGCGATGACCGAAACCATCATCTCGCGTTGCGAAGCGCAAGGGCTCCGCCTGACCGAGCAGCGCCGCACCATTGCGCAAGTCCTCGAAGAGGCAGACGATCATCCGCACGTGGAAGAGTTGTATGCCCGCGCCTCCGGGCGTGATCCGAACATTTCGATCGCCACAGTTTACCGGACGGTAAAACTATTCGAAGAAGCCGGGATTCTGGAGAAGATCGATTTTGGCGACGGCCGCGCCCGCTACGAAGACGCCGAACGCGATCACCATGACCACCTGATCGACCTGCAAACCGGCAAGGTGATCGAATTCGTAGACCCCGAGATCGAAGCGCTTCAGGAAAAGATCGCAGCCAAGCTGGGCTACCGGCTCAAGGGTCACAAGCTCGAACTCTACGGCGTTCCGATCAAGAAGTGACCTACACATCAAAAGCGCTGGTCCCTGTCCCGAAACAGGCGTAGCAGCGCGGGATGCAGAACCTCCAAGGCATCCTTTTGATGATCGCGGCCATGGCGGGCTTTGCCCTTGGCGATGTGGGCATCAAGTTCCTGTCCGCCGACCTGTCGCTCAGCCAGATCGTGATGACGATGGGGATTGTCGGAACCACGTTCTTTGTCGGCCTCAGCCGGGCCAAAGGCCAGCCCGTTTGGTCGCGCGACTTGCTCCATCCGGCCGTCACCACACGCGGCATTGCCGAAATCGTTGCCGCGCTGTTCATGGTGAATGCGCTGGCGCTGACACCTTTGTCGTTGGTCACCAGCGTCACCCAAGCGGGGCCATTGGTCGTGGCCTTGGGTGCTGTGGTGTTCTTTAAGGAAACAGTCGGTTGGCGGCGATGGTGCGCGATCCTCACCGGGCTGACCGGCGTAATGATCATCCTGAGACCGGGCACAGACGGGTTCAACAGCCTCGCACTGCTGGCTGTGGGCGCGATGCTGGCGCTGGCCGCGCGCGACCTGTCCACGCGGGCCGCACCCAAAACTTTGAGCAACCTGCAACTGGCAACCGTTGGCTTTGCCGCGTTCAACGTGGCAGCCCTTTGCCTGATCCCCTTCACCGGTCCATGGAAGCTTCCCACTCTGCACCAGACCGGGTTGCTGACATTGGCCATCGTGCCAACCATTGCAGGCTATTACGCCATCACCGCCGCGATGCGGGTCGGCGAAATCTCGGTTGTGACACCGTTTCGCTACACCCGTCTGTTGTTCGGGCTTGTCCTGGGCGTGACGCTGTTTGGCGAAACCATCGACATTTGGATGCTGGCGGGCGGATCGCTGATCGTGGGGTCGGGCGTCTATACTGTGCTGCGCGAACGCAAGCTGCGCCGCGCCGCGCGCGCTGATCAGGAGTCGCTGTCCTAAGGTGAACCGTTAGCGCTATCAGCCGCAGTTTACTTTACGTCCCTGCCTGCTATACCCCCGCCCATCATCAGCTTTTTCAGGACCCAAGCGCAATGAGCACCATCATCGACATCCACGCCCGCGAAATTCTGGACAGCCGCGGCAATCCCACTGTTGAGGTAGACGTCACCCTCGAAGACGGCACCATCGGACGCGCCGCTGTCCCGTCGGGCGCGTCGACCGGTGCTTATGAGGCAGTGGAAAAACGCGATGGCGACAAAAGCCGCTACATGGGCAAAGGCGTGCTCGAAGCGGTTGCCGCCGTCAACGGCGAAATCGCCGACGAGATCGTGGGTCTGGACGCGACCGAACAGGTCGGCATCGACATGGCGATGATCGAATTGGACGGCACCGATAACAAAAGCCGCCTTGGCGCAAACGCCATCCTCGGAGTGAGCCTTGCCGTCGCCAAAGCAGCGGCCGATTTCACTGCACAACCGCTTTTCCGATATGTCGGTGGCACTTCGGCCCGGCTTTTGCCCGTGCCCATGATGAACATCATCAATGGCGGCGAACATGCTGACAATCCGATCGACATTCAGGAATTCATGATCATGCCCGTGGCTGCGGAAAACATCCGTGATGCCGTGCGCATGGGCTCCGAAGTGTTCCACACCCTGAAAAAAGAACTGTCTGCCAAAGGTCTGTCCACAGGTTTGGGCGACGAAGGCGGCTTTGCGCCGGAACTTGGTTCAACCCGCGAGGCGCTTGATTTCATTCTGAAATCCATCGAAAAAGCAGGCTATACGCCGGGCGAGGACATCATGCTTGCCCTCGATTGCGCAGCGACCGAATATTACAAGGACGGCAATTACGTCTATGCTGGCGAAGGCAAAACCCTGACCTCGGACGAAAACGTGGCCTATCTTCAGGCGCTGGTGGCCGACTACCCGATCCTGTCCATCGAAGACGGCATGTCCGAGGATGACTGGGACGGTTGGGCGATGCTGACCGAAGTGCTGGGCGACAAGGTACAGCTGGTGGGCGACGATCTGTTTGTCACCAACCCGGTGCGTCTGGCCGATGGCATCGCCCGCGGCTGCGCCAATTCCATGCTCGTCAAGGTGAACCAGATCGGCACACTGACCGAAACGCTCAAGGCCGTCGATATGGCGCATCGCGCGCGCTACACCAACGTGATGAGCCACCGGTCGGGCGAAACCGAAGACGCCACCATCGCGGATCTGGCCGTTGCAACGAACTGCGGTCAGATCAAGACAGGATCGCTGGCGCGGTCAGACCGGTTGGCGAAATACAACCAGTTGATCCGCATCGAGGAGATGCTGGCAGAAACCGCCGAATACGCCGGGCGGTCGATCCTTCGCGGGTGATGATTTCGAATTTTCCTATGGAAAATCCGACAAGCCGGGCGCTGCGCGCCCGGCTTTTTGCATATTTGGAAAAAGAAGAAGACCAGAACGCGCCCAAAGGCAGCGCCGTACCTTAGCTCCCGGCGTTCGGGTCTTTGTAAATGCCCTGCTCTTTCAGTGCATCGACCACTTCGGCGGGCATATATTCTTCGTCGTGTTTGGCCAGGATTTCGGACGCTTCGAACACACCGTCCACATAACGCCCGGTGCCGACCATACCTTCATTTTCAGTGAACAGGTCTGGCAACACGCCGGTATACACCACGGGCACAGTGGCGCCTCCGTCCGTCACGCTGAACGACACGGTAGACCCCTGCCCCCGCACGATCGAACCTTCGGAAACCAAGCCGCCGATGCGAAAGGTCTCATTCGGCGATGGTGGCTCTGCCATGATCTGGCTTGGTGACCGGAAAAAATTAATCCCGTCGCGCATGCCGTACCCGATCAGGGCGGTTGACAGAATCAATGCCACGGTTGCCAGCGCAACCACCTGAATCCGGCGTTGTTTTTTCAGCGATTTCAGTGCCATGACGTCCTCTTCCCAGACTTGGTACGAATATAGTCAGAAAAATCGCATCTGAAAACGGGTCGGTCCAATTTGCCGCGGCTCTGGTCTTCTTCTTTTTCCAAATACTGCCGGGGGTGAATTGGCCCAAAGGGCCAAAAGGGGGCAGCGCCCCCTGCCTTGCGCGACCGGCAAACTGGGCGCGCCCCCCTCTTACGGGAAACACGGCGCGAGCATGAGACCCGCCGTTTCCTTCAGCCCCAGCATCAGGTTGGCGTTCTGCAATGCCTGCCCCGACGATCCTTTGGTCAGATTGTCCAGCGCCGCCACGACAATGGCGCGGCCCTCGATCCGGTCCCCGGTCACCCCAATATGGCAGAAATTCGATCCGCGCACATGGTGCGTAGAGGGGGTTTCGCCAAACGGCAGCACTTCGACAAAGGGCTCATCCGCATAGGCCTTGATCAAAGACGCATAGACCGCCTGCGCGTCGCCACTGACATAACAGGTCGCCAGAATACCCCGGTTCGCCGGAATGAGGTGTGGGGTGAATTGTATCCGAACGTCTTCGCCCGCCAAGGCGCTGAATTCCTGATCAAATTCACCAAGATGCCGGTGTGTGCCACCCACAGCATAGGCGTTTGTGCCTTCGGACAGTTCAGCATGCAGCAGGTTTTCCTTGAGCGACCGACCCGCGCCGGACACTGCGCATTTCAGATCGAGGATAATATCCTTGAGGCCGATCACCCGGTCCGCAATCAATGGCCGCAGGATGTATTGCCCCGTCGCCGCGTTGCAGCCCGTGCCTGCCACCAGACGCGCGTCTTTGATGGCGTCGCGGTAGAATTCGGTCAGACCGTAAACCGCCTCGTGCTGCATCTCTGGGGCTGCATGCGGATTGCCGTACCATTTTTCATACTCTGCCGGATCGCGCAGACGGAAATCGGCCGACAGATCAACGATCTTGAGGTGGGTCGGCAGCTTTGAAATCACCTCTTGGCTGGTCTTGTGCGGCAATGCGCAAAAACACAGGTCGATGCCGGAGAAATCAATCTCTTCCCACGTCACCAATTGCGGCAGGTCCAAATGGCGCAGGAACGGAAACACCTGCGCGATGGTCTGACCCGCCTTGGAATTTGCGGCCAAGGCGGCAATCTCCATATCGGGGTGGGTGGCAATGAGGCGCAACAATTCGGCCCCGGTATAGCCGCTTGCGCCGATGATGGCGATTTTCGAGGTCATTGGGTCACTCCCCGTGACGGATGGTCTGTGAAATTTAAGGATGTCAGGCTCAGGCAGCCTCGAACTGGATCCGTCGTCGCAGGAATTGCGTGGCGTGATCGGACACGCGCTTGGGATCACCCGTTGTCAGGAACGCCGACTCGGCACCAGACCCCATCATATGGGGATGGCGGGTCAGGTAATCGGCCAGCGACTCTGCCACCAGATTGGCCTGACTGTAGACCGCCACATCCGGCCCCAGCGCATCCTGAAACACGTCCTGCATCAGCGGGTAATGCGTACAGCCAAGAATGGCCGCTTGCGGGGTCGGCATCTTGCGTCTGAGTGCATCGACATGGGACCGCACCAGCGCTTCGGCAAGGATCATGTCGCCCTCTTCGATGGCGTCCACCAGACCACCGCAAGCCTGCGCTTCGACATCGACGCCAATGGCGCGGAACGCCAGCTCCCGCTGGAACGCACGGCTGCGCACTGTGGCCGGGGTCGCAAACAGTGCCACGTGCTGCACGCCAACTTCGCGCGGCGGGGAATTGTCACCCCATTGCCGTTCGGTCAGCGCCTCGATCAGCGGCACAAAGACGCCCAAGACGCGCTTGTCACGGGGAATCCAGCTTTCCTGCATCCGGCGCAAGGCGGCCGCCGAGGCGGTATTACAGGCAAGGATCACCAGATCACAGCCCGCATCCCAAAGCCGTTCGGTTGCGGCGCAGGTCAGGGTGTAGACGTCATCCGCGTCGCGCACGCCATAGGGCGCATGCTTATTGTCGCCAAGATACACAAACGGCACATCCGGCAAGCGCTTGGACACTGCATCCAGCACCGTCAGCCCGCCAAGCCCACTGTCAAAAACACCTACCGCCATGTCGCCCTCGCGCAATCGGCAAGGGGTGGCCTTTTTAGCCGCGCACCCGATGCCGCTCTTCAAACTCAAAGCCGTAGTCGTAAGACGCAAACGGCGTTGGAGACAGCTCATACGTGGCTTTGCGAAGAAAATCCATCAGCTCTCGCGCGTCTTTTTTGCGATTGGCAATCTCATGCGCGGGGATAGGTGCGCCGATGGCAAGACGCACCGGTGTGTCGACCCGTTTGTGGAATTCCTTGATCAACAGCCCCATGCGCAGCGTGTAATGCAGGTGGCTGGCCATTTGGAACAAACGGCTGGTGTGGCCATCGAAATAGATCGGCACAACCGTGGCATCCGATTTGGCAATCATCCGTGCGGTAAAACTGCGCCAGCCGGGATCCATCGGTTTTGCAAATGGCGTGACGGCGGTTGACACGGTGCCACCGGGAAAGATGCCGATGCAGCCGCCCTGCCCCAGATAGTCCAGCGCGATTTTGCGGGTTTCGATGTTCTGCGCGACGGCGGCTTTGGTTTCGTCAAAGTTCACCGGCAGGACAACGCGGTCCAGCTCTTGGGCCTTGCGAAACACCTTATGGGCCAGAATTCGGAAATCGCCCCGTGTGACCGACAGGATGTGCCCAAGGATCAGCCCATCAAGAATACCGTAAGGGTGGTTCGCAATGATGATCAGAGGCCCGGTTTTGGGGATGTTGTCCAATGACCCGCCGACCACATCTAGGCTAAGGCCGTAGCGTGTGATCATCACCTCCCAGAAATCGCGGCCTTGTGCGACCTCGTCCTGATAGCCAGCGGCGCGCTTGATCAGGCTAAGCCGACCTGTCGCGTTCTCCATCAGGCGGATCATGGCACGGCCCGGTTTTGACCGCGCGGAATAGGCGTAGGAAATATCACGAGCGGCGGATGACGTCACCAAGAGGACTCCGGTTCAGAGGAACGCGCCCTGCTAGCGCGCTCTGACTTATCCGCAAAGATGTAACAGAACCTTAACGTCCATATTATGCATCATTCCGCCGCCTGTTGCATCCCTGCACCGCCCGCCCGCAGCACCGTCAAAAGCTCTTCGCGCCGTTTCTCGGCCTTTGCGGCATTGGCGTGTTTGACCGGACCAAAGCCGCGAATTTGCAGTGGCAGCTCGGCCAGCGCCACAAGCGGCTCCATGATCTGGGGTGTGGCTTTGGGCAGCCAGTCGCGCATGTCGGCCTCAAATTGCGTGATCAGCGCGCGCTCCATCCGGCGTTCCTGGGTCCGGCCAAACGGGTCAAACGGCGTGCCGCGCAGCATCTTGAGTTTTGCCAACAGGCCAAAGCCGCGCAACATGCCTTCGCCGAATTGCTTTTTCACCGGGCGGCCATCAGCACCGGTTTTGCTCAGCATTGGGGGGGCCAGGTGGAAGGACATTTTGAAATCGCCGCCGAACTGCTCTTGTGCCTTAGCGCGGGTTTCCAAGTGAAGGCGGGACACTTCGTATTCGTCCTTATACGCCAAAAGCTTGTGATACCCCTTTGCCACCGCCTCACGCAGTGCGGGATCAGACACCTGATCCACCAGCTTGCGGTAGCGTTTGGCGTAGCGCTTGCTTTGATATTTTACCAAATGGTCAAATCTGTAGGCGATCTTGTCGTCCAACGTCTTGGGCAGTGCCAGAACCTTGGGCTCTGTCACCCGTGCCGCGTCTTCGGGATGCAGGACCGCCCAGCGGCCGATCTCGAACGCGCGGATGTTTTTATCTGCCGCTGCCCCGTTCAGGTCGATCGCTTGGACAATGGCGTCGCGCCTCAGCGGGACCAGCCCGCGCTGCCATGCAGCGCCAAGGATCATCATGTTGGAAAAGATCGAATCCCCCAGCGTGGCTTTGGCCAGATCAGACGCGTCAAACAGATCAAGCCGGTCGCGCAACCGCGCCTCAAGCGCCAGACGCAGCCGGTCGGTCGGCAAGGCAAATTCGGTGTCACGAGTAAAATCGCCGGTGATGATCTCGTGGCTGTTGACCACTCCGCCGGTGCGCCCGGTGCGCATCAGGCCAAGCGTCTTGGCGCCCGCGCTGACCACCAAGTCACCGCCAATAAGCGCATCCGCTTCGCCGGTGGCCACCCGAATGGCACTGATATCACTGGGGTTTTCTGCCAAGCGCAAATGGATATGCACTGCGCCACCCTTTTGCGCGAGGCCTGCCATTTCCATCATGCCCGCCCCTTTGCCGTCGATCTGCGCCGCTTGCGCCAGCACCGCGCCGATGGTCACAACGCCGGTGCCGCCAACGCCGGTGACAACCATGTTCCAGGTGCCGTTGATACGCGGCAAATGTGGGTCCGGCATGTCGGGCAAGGCCACATCCGCGGTTGCCGCCTTTTTGACCTGCGCGCCCTCCAGCGTGACGAAGGACGGGCAGAAGCCTTTGACGCACGAGAAATCCTTGTTGCAGGAGGATTGGTCAATCGCCCGCTTGCGGCCCAGTTCGGTTTCTTTGGGGACAATGGACACGCAGTTGCTTTGCACACCGCAATCGCCGCAGCCTTCGCAAACATCGGTATTGATGAACACGCGCTTGTCCGGGTCCGGGAAGGTGCCCCTTTTGCGGCGGCGGCGCTTTTCGGCGGCGCAGGTCTGAATATAGACAATCGCGCTGACGCCTGACGTCTTTGCAAACTTTTCCTGAACGGTTTGCAAATCCGCACGTTCTGCAAATTCAACGCCTTGTGGAAAGGTCTTGACGTCCACGTCTTCCTTTTCGTCATAGACCACCGCCAGATGCGCGACACCCATTGCGCGCAGTTCTGCAACGATGCGCTGCGGGCTCAGCCCGCCATCGTTCTGCTGGCCACCGGTCATGGCCACAGCATCATTGTAAAGGATCTTGTAGGTCATCGTGGTGCCCGCCGCGACAGCCGCACGGACTGCCTGAATGCCCGAATGATTGTACGTTCCGTCGCCTAAGTTTTGGAAAACATGGTCTGTTTTCGAAAACAGCGACTCGCCAATCCAGTTCGCGCCCTCTGCCCCCATATGGGTAAAGCCCAGCGTCTCGCGGTCCATCCACTGCACCATGTAGTGACAGCCGATCCCCGCATAGGCGCGGCTGCCTTCGGGCACCTTGGTGGAAGAGTTGTGCGGACAGCCCGAACAGAAATACGGCAGACGCGCCGCGATTTCTTCAGCGTTGTCAGCTTTTCTTGCCTCATTAAGGGCTTGCATCCCGGCTTTGATACGGTCGGTATTGCGCCCCTCTTCGATCAGAATCTCGCCCAGCTTTTCTGCGATCAGGATCGGATCAAGCGCGCCGCGCGTCGGGAACAACTCTGGCCCGTGCATGGACCCGGCCCCGCCGCCTTTGTGCCAGCCCCAGACACGCCGTCCGCGACTGTCATCAAAGATGGCTTCCTTGATCTGCACTTCGATCAGCTTGCGCTTCTCCTCTACCACGACAATCAGGTCCAGACCTTCGGCCCAATCGCAGAAACCGCGCACGTCCAAAGGCCAGGTTTGCCCCACCTTATAAGTCGTGACACCCAACCGCTCTGCCTCGGGTCCATCAATGCCCAGCAGGGCAAGTGCGTGCACCAGATCAAGCCAGTTCTTGCCCGCCGCGACAAAGCCGATCTTGGCACCCGGCTTGCCCCAAACGCGCTTGTCCATCTTGTTGGCATGTGAAAACGCCTCGGCGGCAAAGCGTTTGTGGTCAATCATCCGCGCTTCCTGGGCGTGGGGTGTGTCGACCAAACGGATGTTCAACCCACCTTCGGGCATGTCGAATTGCGGCAGGACAAAGGACATCCGATCCAACGTGGCATCCACCACAGCCGTCGCCTCGACCGTGTCTTTCATCGTCTTGAGACCAACCCAGAGACCGGAAAACCGCGAGAGGGCAAAGCCGTACATCCCGTAATCAAGGATTTCCTGCACGCCTGCCGGGGACACGACGGGCATGTAGGCATCTACCATCGCCCATTCCGACTGGTGCAGCACGGTCGAGGATTCGCCAGTATGGTCATCCCCCATCGCCATCAGCACACCGCCATGTCGTGACGTGCCCGCCATATTTGCGTGGCGCATGGCATCGCCCGACCGGTCCACACCGGGGCCCTTGCCGTACCAAAGACCGAACACCCCATCATAGCGCCCTTCGCCGCGCAGTTCGGCCTGCTGCGCGCCCCAAAGCGCCGTGACAGCGAGGTCTTCGTTCAGCCCTTCTTTGAACGTCACATCCGCAGCTTTGAGAAAGCGCTCAGCCCGGCGCATCTGCATATCCACAGCGCCCAGCGGCGACCCGCGATAGCCCGTTACATAGCCAGCCGTGTTCAGACCTGCCGCCTGATCAGCGGCTTTCTGCATCAGCATCAACCGCACAAGCGCCTGGGTTCCATTGAGAAGAACTGGCGACTTGGCCAGATCAAAGCGGTCGTTCAATGTAATTTCTGCTTTGGTCATTTTACGCCTCCCCGCGCGAAATGGGCCTGTATCCTTGCTTAAATTTAGGTCATATATGCTGACCTTGCCAGAAAATTCTCCCCAAATTTCAGTGTGAGACGAAGTTGTCATTCATATATGTCTTTGTGTCATGTAGACCTTATTTAACGATTGAAAGTGTATCAGATGGACTGGGACAAACTCAGAATATTTCACGCGGTGGCCGATGCGGGCAGCCTCACTCATGCGGGTGATGCGCTTCACCTGTCGCAATCCGCCGTGTCCCGGCAGATTCGCTCCTTGGAGGAATCGCTTAATACTGTGCTGTTCCACCGACACGCGCGCGGCCTGATTCTGACGGAACAGGGCGAATTGCTGTTTGATGCCACGCGGTCGATGAACAAACGCATCGACGCGGCGACCGCCCGCATCCGCGACAGCGAAGAAGAAGTGTTCGGCGAATTGCGTGTCACGACCACGATTGGGTTCGGGTCGCTCTGGCTCGCTCCGCGCCTGCCAAAGCTGTACGAGAAATATCCAGACCTCAATATCGACCTGATGCTGGAAGAGCGCGTTCTGGACCTGCCAATGCGCGAGGCCGATGTTGCGGTGCGGATGAAGGAACCCAGCCAAGCGGACCTGATCCGCAAAAAGCTGATGGCCATTCGCATGCGGCTTTACGCGTCGCCCGAATATCTTGCCCAGAACGGCACGCCCGAAACCATCGAGGACATCTCCAAGCACCGGTTGATTTGCCAAAATCTGCGTGCCGCACAGGTCACGGCCGGAACAACGCTTGTGCAGCAGCTTATGACCTATGATATTCGGTCCACCCTGACCGTGAACAACTACTTTGGCGTGCTGCAAAGCGTTTTGTCCGGACTTGGGATCGGCGTACTGCCGGACTATATCATTGAGGATTTCCCAACCATCAAGCGTGTCCTGACAGATGTGGAATCCAGCGAAGTGCCTGTTTTCCTTGCCTATCCCGAAGAGCTGCGCCAATCCAAACGGATCGCCGCTTTCCGGGATTTCGTGCAGGAAGAGATATTTGCCCACCGTCAGACGCTGCGCGCGCTTGAGGGCAAATAGCCCGCGAAAGTGTGACCCATGCGCCTCACGCATAGCGGGAATGATATATCAAAAAGGCTCAGCGTCTTGCCATGTCAGGCTTTGCTGACATATTTGGCACATATGAGGTGCGGCGCTGAATTGTGCATCACCTTCATACCTCCCTGTTGGACTTCGGCCGAGCTTTGAGCTCGGCCTTTTTTTTGCCGGTGGTTCAAGATACATGCTCGTTTCGGACGGACCGCTGAAGGAAACCGCGCGGGATCGTGTTTGAAATCCACCTCCGAGACCGGCGACCGCCTTGGCACCGCCCCTTGCGCGGCACCCCCTCTGATCTGACCAATGGACAAGGTGAACCGACCCCAAGAGATCGGCCACGCGCCGCAACTCGGGTCATAGGGCGCGAAATCCGGCTGGCCCCTTCCTTCCGGCGCGCCCATGGCATATGACACGCGCAACCCCATTTCTGCCGCCGGACCCCATCATGCAAGAGCCCGCCATCACAGACGACCTTATCGCAGCGCACGGCATTAACGCCGATGAATACGCAGAAATCCTGCGCATCATGAACCGCGAACCCACTTTCACCGAACTGGGCATCTTTTCGGCGATGTGGAACGAACATTGCTCTTATAAATCGTCAAAAATTCACCTCAAAAACCTGCCCACCACAGGGCCGCAAGTGATCTGTGGCCCGGGTGAGAACGCAGGTGTTGTGGATATCGGGGACGGACAGGCCGTGGTCTTTAAAATGGAAAGCCACAACCACCCGTCTTATATTGAACCCTACCAAGGGGCCGCCACCGGCGTGGGTGGTATCCTACGCGACGTGTTCACCATGGGCGCGCGCCCGATTGCGGCAATGAACGCGCTGAGCTTTGGGGAAAAAGACCACCCCAAGACCCGCCGTCTTGTACACGGCGTTGTCGAAGGCATTGGCGGCTACGGCAACTGCTTCGGTGTGCCCACCGTCGGCGGCGAAGTGCGCTTTCACCCGGCCTATAACGGCAATTGCCTTGTGAACGCTTTTGCCGCGGGTTTGGCAGATGCAGACAAGATTTTCTATTCCGCAGCCAGCGGCGTGGGCCGCCCCGTGGTCTATCTTGGCGCCAAGACCGGCCGTGACGGCGTCGGCGGTGCAACCATGGCATCGGCCGAGTTCGACGACAGCATCGAAGAAAAGCGCCCCACTGTGCAGGTCGGCGATCCGTTTACCGAAAAGCGCCTGATGGAGGCCACGCTTGAGCTGATGCAGACGGGTGCGGTGATTTCCATTCAGGATATGGGGGCCGCTGGCCTCACCTGCTCTGCCGTGGAAATGGGCGACAAGGGCAAGCTCGGCATCCGGCTTGATCTCGAAAAGGTGCCGCAGCGCGAAACAAACATGACCGCTTATGAGATGATGCTGTCGGAATCCCAGGAACGCATGCTCATGGTGCTCGACACCGAAAAGGAAGACGCGGCGCGTGCTGTGTTTGAAAAGTGGGACCTGGATTTCGCTATTGTCGGCGAGACCATCGCCGAAGACCGGTTCCTGATCGTGCATCACGGCGCGGTCAAAGCCGATATGCCGCTGTCGCGCCTGTCCTCCTCGGCCCCTGAATACGACCGCCCATGGGTGCCCACCGAGGCGCCCGCACCTATGGACGACGTGCCCGCGGTTGATCCCATCGACGCGCTCAAGGCGCTGATCAGCAGCCCGAACTATTGCGCGCGCAACTGGGTGTTCGAACAATATGACACCATGGTCATGGCCGACACTGTCGAAGGCCCCGGCTGGGGCGCGGGCGTGATCCGCGTGCACGGTACTGACAAGATGCTTGCCTTCACATCAGATGTCACCCCCCGCTACGTCAAGGCCAACCCGATTGAGGGCGGCAAACAGGCTGTGGCCGAAGCGTTCCGCAACTTGTGCGCCGTTGGTGCCAAACCACTGGCGACCACCGACAACCTGAATTTCGGCAACCCCGAAAAACCCGAAATCATGGGCCAGTTCGTCGGCGCTCTGCAAGGCATCGGCCGCGCCTGCGAGGCGCTGGACATGCCCATCGTGTCGGGCAATGTGTCGCTCTACAATGAGACCGACGGCCAAGGCATCCTGCCCACCCCCACCATCGGCGCAGTCGGCCTTATTGCCGCTGGCGAAGAGCCGATCCTGGGCCGCGCCCGCGACGGGCATGTGGCCTTGCTGGTGGGCGAGACACAGGGACATCTGGGCCAATCGGCACTTCTGGCCGAAGTGTTCAACCGTGAAGATGGTGACGCACCTGCGGTGGACCTGATCGCCGAACGCCGCAACGGCGATTTCATCCGCAACAACCGCGACCTGATCAAAGCCTGCACCGATCTGTCGGATGGGGGTCTTGTGCTGGCCGCTTTCGAGATGGCCAGCGGGTCAGGCGTGGGCGTCCTGATTGACACCGCCGACCAAGCATACCTGTTTGGCGAAGATCAAGGCCGCTATCTGGTTGCCTGCAACTTTGATCAGGCCGAAGCCCTGATGATCGCGGCAGGTCAGGCTGGTGTGCCGATTTCGTCCGTGGGTCGGTTCACAGGCGACACCGTCCGCATTGGCAGCGCTGAAGCGGCGCTATCCGAGTTGACCGAGATGCACCGCTCTGCCTTCGCAGGCCATTTCGCCTAAGCCATACGATCTGTCATCTTGGGTTGCTTCTGAGCACCGCCAAAACGCACGCCACGCGCATGCGTTTTGCATGTGGGCACCCCATGTCTTCAACCGCTCTTTACCGCCCGCGCGGACAAGGCGCACGACATGTGCCGAACGATGAGATTTATGAGGTTTATGGCGGAGGGAACAAGACTGGCGTCGAACCTTACCCACATCAAGTCATTGATTTAAAATAATTATTTTTCGCGCAATGCACCCCACGAGCGCTTCCAGCACTGCAAGCGTCTCACGTGGTGATGCCTTCTGGTTAGAGCGTCCTCATCACCTCCAGCAAGTAGCTGGCTATTGTTACAGCTGGACCGTGCAAACATTGACGATTCCACGCTGCGCAAATCTGATGCGCCTTTAAAAGGCGTCCGATCAGCAGAGCCCAAAGTCATCCCGGAAGCGGTCGATCTGATGCATGCGCTCATGCAGGAGGGTCACGATCCCGATGTCGCCATTCGATAGATGACGCCAGTAGACGAAATGACGCTCGTATCGAAAGAAGAACCCTTCAACACCAAACTCGGCTGGGATCGGTTTCGACGCGACACCGTGTGCTGCGATCTTGTCGAAGGCGGCGAACAGGCCGGTGATGTATTTCTCGGCCTGATCATCTCCCCACCTGTCACGGGTGTAGCGGTAGATGTCATCGAGGCGGTGCGACCCCCCTTCCTGGATACGAATGGCGGGCACTGGATCAGGCCCGGTTCCGCGCGATCACCTCGGCCGCCGTCAATGACTGGTATGTCTCCTCCGGGGCTGCGAAGGCATGGGTAAGCTCGCCCTTCAGCCGGTTGAAGGCTTCCTGCTCCGCCCTCTCCTTGTCACGCCGGATCAAGTCACGGATATACTCGCTGACGTTCTCATAGGACCCGTCATCGCCTACGTTGGCCGACACGAAGTCACTCAGTGCCCCACCAAGGCGGACGGTCATCGTGGTCGTTCGGGACATGGCACGGCACCTCTCATCTCGCCTGTATTCAATATAACCAAAAACGCACACAAAACAAGAGTGAGCTGCACCCTGCTCCTGCCGATCATCGTTCGCCCCTCAATCGTCTGCCTCCTCGACAATGTGGCGGCCCGCAAGTGCACGAACAACATAGAGCACAGCATCCGAATGCCGCGCGAGGGCGATCAGATGGTCGCCGCTCGGCCCCCGCTCACCCGAGAACCAGTACTTCACGGTGCGTTCGCTGGCACCCGTCCAGCGCATGGCCATTTTGATTGCCCTGTGTGTGTGGTCCAACTTCTCGTGCCGAGCCATCGCTATGGCGGCTGGATAATCGGTTGGTTCGTCGACCAGGGGCATCAGCGCCTCGCTCAGCTTCGGCCTGGCAGCGCGTCTATGAGGTTCGGTCAGTTCCCGCAAACCCCTTTTGATAACACGTAAAAATCCGTGCCCGTCAAGGCAGTGTCACTGGTTCGCAATGGGGATAATGGCGGACAGGAAGGGATTCGAACCCTCGGGACGGTCACCCGCCCACGCACTTTCCAGGCGCGCGCCTTCGACCACTCGGCCACCTGTCCGAGGCGGTGTTTAGAAGAAACCCTTGGGGGGATGCAAGGCGATTGTTGAGATAAATCAGAACAAAGCGTCACTGCGACCGGATGCGCCACCAGACCACCCCGAAAAGCACGGCAATCACAACCTCGGAGGCCGCCGCGAGCAGCAAGATGGGCCCGCAACGCCAGTGGACCACGCCGACACGCCCGTCGCCGCGACCCCGAGGAACGCCAACGTACAGACAAGCGACAGCGACGCGAGGAACGGTCCAGGTGCGAGGCTGCGGGCAAGGATCAGAACGGCGCCAAGCGCCAGTACCGCAGGGGCAAACCTGCGGGCGGGGAAATCCATACCGGGATGGTACTGCGTCGCGTAGAGCTGCATATACGCCTGTGGCGCGATCAGAAGCACAGCGCCAATAAGAAGGACGAACAGGCCGGTTGCGAAAAACAGCGCCCGATGCATCATGTATCGAGCGAGATGTTCACGCGGCGGTTCTGCTTGCCCTTGTTTTCGATCTTGCCAAAAACAACGCGACCAATCTCGCCGGTGCGGGCCACATGGGTGCCACCGCATGGTTGCAGATCAACCTGATCCACCCCGTCTCCGATCCGCACAAGCCGGATGTGCCCACCGCCGCGCGGGGGCTGCACGGACATCGTTTTGACCAGAGAGGGGTTCGCCTCAAGCTCGGCATCGGTGATCCAGCTTTCGCTGACCACCAGATCGCAGTCGATCAACCGGTTCAGCTCTGCTTCGAGCGCATCGCGGTCCTCGGGCGGTTCGGGCATCTGAAAATCGAGCCGTCCGCGCCCTGCCCCAATAGCCCCGCCGGTCACGGGCAGCGGGATGACCACGGACAACAGATGCAGCGCCGTGTGGACGCGCATGTGCTTGTGACGGCGTTCCCAATCGAGGCGCTGCACAACATGCGCGCCGATGGGCGGCAAGCGAGTAGGCTCTGCCGGGACCAGCACGCTGTCCCCCGAGGCCCCCTTGACCGTGGTGGCAATAGCAAGCGATGTGCCATCCCAATCAATCCAGCCGCTGTCTCCGGGCTGACCGCCGCCTGTCGGGTAGAACAGCGTCGTGCCGAGAATCACGCCGCCCTCGTCTGTGTGGTCCACCACACGCGCCGACAATTCGCGGGCATATGGATCGGTGCGGTAGACGGGATCAGACAATGCGGTCACGATGTTGGCTCCTCTGGCTCTGACACGGGCACCGGCGTTGCGGGCGCGCGGTGCAACGCTTCGGGATTGCGCAGCCAGATGTCACGCTGTGCAAACGGAATCTCGATCCCTTCGCGTGCGAAGGCTTCGGCGATCTGATGGTTCACCTCGTTTCGTACCATCAAAATTTTGGTCACGTCCCGCAGAACCATCCGCACATCGAAATCAAGGGAATCCGCACCAAACCCTCTGAAAAGAACAAAGGGTTCGGGGTTCATCAGGACCATATCGTGATTGCGGGCGATTTTATAGAGCACCTCTTCGACCTTGCGGGTGTCGGTGCCATAGGCCACGCCAACATCCACAATCAAACGGCCCAGCACATTGCCCCGGGTGTAGTTGGTCACCGAGTTGGACACGAGGTCCGCGTTCGGCACGATCACGTCGGTCCGGTCAAAGGTCTCGATCCGGGTGGAGCGCACGGAGATATCGCGCACGGTGCCTTGCTGGCCATTGACCTCGATCCAGTCCCCTTCGGAGATGGGACGTTCGATCAGCAAGATGATCCCGGACACAAAGTTCTGCACGATGTTCTGAAGACCGAAACCGATACCAACCGACAACGCACCGGCAACAAAGGCCAATGCTGTCAGGTCGATCCCAGCTGCGGTGATAGCAATGATGACCGACAGGAAAATCCCAAGATAGCCGATGCCCGACACGATGGCCGTCTGCCCCCCCTTGTCGAGCCGCGTCTTGGGAAGAACCGACCCGCGCAGCCCGCCCTGCAAAAGCCGCGTGATCACGTAGCCGATCATGAAGACCGCTGCGAAGGTCAGGAAATCGGTGGGCGATATCCGGGTGTCTCCAAAGGAAAGCCCCGCCTGAAAGCGCGCCCAAAGCTCTGTCAGGTCGGCCACCCGCGCGCCCCAGATCAGGGCAAGCAACGGCAAGGCCCCAATCATCAAGAGACTTCCCGACACCACCGGCAGCAAGCTCTGACTCTCGTCAAGCTCGGTTCCCGTCACAAGGTGGTAGGTGTCGCGGATCAGGCGTTGCACGATCAGAAGTAGCGCGAACAGGCCGAACGTCGTGATCGTCGGGAAGATCATGGCCTCGGCCAGATTGAAGTACCCAACGGCTGACAAGAGCGGCCCGACCACGCCCACAGCCATCGCAGCCTGACCGATCACCCGCGCCAGACGTGACGCAAAGGCAAGGTTCGCTGGTTCGTCCTCGTGAGCCAACCCAGCGTTTTGCGGGCCAGCTTGGCGCAGGATTTGCCCCAGACGAAAGAGAATGAGTCCGCACAAAACGTGAATGACAAAGCCCACCACCGCTTCGACGGAAGAGTCCCATGCGTCCATTTCAACAAGCACGGTCAGAAACGCATTGAGCGCGAGGAACCAGGACAGCACATTTACGTAATAGCGCGCCTCGGTGCGATGTTTTTGCGGTAAGGAAACCGTCGCCACATCATCGTCGGATGAAAACGTCTCGGTCGCCAACCAGCGCGAGAACAGGACAACCAACACCATCATTGGCAGAGCCACGAGAATGGATTGGCTGCGATCACTCAGAGCATCGCCCACGTTGATGGCTGCAAACAGGATGAAAGCGCCAAAAACGGGAACCGCCACCCGCAGCAAGCCAAGAAGGACGCTCCAGACACCGGTGCCGCGACGAGTCTTCGCGCGCAACCAAATGCCAAGCCGATCAATCAATCCGGGTGCCCGAAAGACAAGACCCAAAGCCAGCGCGACGAGAAACAAGGATACCGGTAGATCTTCCCAAAACGTCTCGCGCACATCTGGGTCGGTCCAACCTGCGCGGAACTCGTCACCAATTTCCCGAAACGGAACAAGCATTTGCGCGATGGCCGGCCCCCAAAGCCGGGGGTCCAGAGGGTTGGCATTCCGCTGAAGCAGCCGTTCAGTTTCGCGCGACCGGATGGTTTCGTCGATGGTTGTGATCAACGCATCCGCACGGCTATACGCCTCTTCAGCCCGAAACAGGGGGGCCTGCAAGCGGGTGATCTGTTCTTGTATTTCCACTCTGCGCTGAGCAATCTCGGCGGGTTCTGACCCATCTTCAGGAGGGGCACCCAATGCATCCAATTGCGCTTGAAGCGTGGCAAGCCGGGGATCAGCTGCGTTTTGCTGCAACAGCAGCCGGTCGCGGAAGCCCGCGATCTCGGAGCGCAGATCTTCAAGCCGTTCGGTTGTCGTGATCTCGGACGCGACAACCCGTTCGGCGGATTGTGCAACACTGTTCCAAACGTCATAGTCAACGCTTCCTGTCTGTGCCCAAACCGATCCAGCGGTCAGGAACAGAAACACACACGCGACGCGCAGCGCTGTTAAAATCCGTCTCATGCGCCCTCAAAAACCGTCGGAATATCCAGCGGTGCCTTGTCCATCCAATCCGGCACGGGCAACCCCTTTTCGCGCAGGAAGGTCGGATTGAACAATTTGGACTGATAGCGCGTGCCGTAGTCACACAGGATCGTTACGATGGTGTGGCCCGGCCCAAGATCCTTGGCCATGCGCATGGCACCGGCGATGTTGATGCCCGACGATCCGCCCAGGCACAGGCCTTCATCCGCCAAAAGATCAAACACGATGGGCAGCGCTTCTTCATCGGGGATCTGGTAGGCGTGATCAGGCGTGAACCCCTCAAGATTCGCCGTTATCCGCCCCTGCCCGATGCCTTCGGTGATCGACCCGCCTTCGGACTTGAATTCGCCGCTGGTGTAATAGGAATACAGCGCAGCACCCATTGGATCAGCCAGACCGATCTTCACGCCCTTGGGCTGCAACACTTCGGCCACGCCGGCCAATGTGCCGCCTGAGCCGACAGCACAGATAAAGCCATCAACCTTGCCATCGGTCTGTTCCCAAACCTCAGGCCCGGTGGTTTCGATATGCGCCTGACGGTTGGCGATGTTGTCGAACTGGTTGGCCCAGATCACACCCTCGTTGCTGCGCCGCGCCATGTCTTCGGCCAAACGCCCGGAATAGCGCACATAATTGTTCGGGTTCTTGTAGGGCGCCGCGGGCACCTCAACCAGTTCAGCCCCGGCAAGGCGCAGCATGTCTTTCTTTTCCTGACTTTGGGTTTCGGGGATCACGATCACCGTCTTGAATCCCATCGACGCCCCAACCAGCGCAAGACCGATGCCGGTGTTGCCAGCCGTGCCTTCGACAATCGTGCCGCCGGGCTTGAGCAACCCCTTGGCCATCGCATCCTTGATGATGAAAAGCGCTGCCCGGTCCTTGACCGATTGGCCGGGGTTCATGAACTCCGCCTTGCCCAAAATGGTGCACCCCGTCAGCTCGCTGGCTTTGCGCAGCTTGATCAAAGGTGTGTTGCCGACCGCATCGGCCAATTCGCCTGCAAAACGCATGGTGCCCCCGTCAGAAATGTTCCCCTTGGGTGTAGGCCCGCAGGCACCGGAACTCAAGCAGAGGTGCTGCGCAATCGCCCGCGCTCTGCAGCCAGCCAATAGAGCATCATGATCAATGGACCCGCATTGATTTCGCCGCTTTGCACCAACGCCATTGCGTCCTCAAACGGCATCACATGACTGCGAATATCTTCGTGCTCAGACGCAAGCCCGCTTGTTGACATGGTGAATTCAGAAAGGTCCGCAACACCAAGAAAACAATGAAAGAATTCGGTCGAATACCCCGGAGACGCGTAGACCTGCACCATTGGCTCCAACGGCCCAAGGGTGATCCCTGCTTCCTCTTCGGCTTCGCGGCGCGCGGTGTCGGCAGGGTCTTCACCCGCATCGACGAGCCCGGCAATGGGTTCAAACACCCACGGGTTCGGATCATCCCGCCACAACGGCCCAAAGCGCAGTTGTTCGATCAGCAAGACGTGATCCGTACTTGGATCATACGGCAGCACCAGCGCCGCATCAAAAGCCAGAAACGCTTCGCGCTGGACAGTTGGGCTGCGGGTGCCATCAAACCGCTGGTGGTCAAACCGGAAATCCGCCAGCTCAAAAAACCCGCGATACCCCTCACCGCGCGCGTGGACTGTCACGTCCCCTTCGTTCGGAGACCGCCGCCTTTGTGCAGGGCCTTCTGTTCCGCGCGCTGTTATGCGCGACCAATGGCGCGCCATCAGAAATGGGCGCAAGGACGCGGCCGTCTCGGCGTCATAGCGGGCGCGGCGGGCCATCACATCGCGCGCTGCACCCACAGCCATTTCGCCCCAGACCCGCACCCAATCGGCCAGCACCCAATCCGCCCCGCGCGTCTGATCGGCAGACATTGGATAGAAACACACCGCTTTTGTCGCCTGCCCGCCTGCCTTGACGGTCACTTCGCTCAGGTGATAGGAAAATGCGCCTTCGTAATAGGTTAGGCGTGACTCCTCGTCCTCTGTGACATCCAGCAACAAAACGCCCTGTGCGTCAAAGCCGCTGGATTTCTCGATCATTGGGAAGGATTGATCCTTGACCCAAGACACCCGGTGATCCGGCAAGGATGCGATTTTCAGGCGTGCGTGCAAATCACCTGAGGACAAACCAAGCACCGCCTCCAACAGCGGCGCGTGACACAGCGTTCCATAGAAGAAAAGCGCGGACAAACCGGCTTATTTCCATTGGCGCGCGGCGTATTCCGAAAAATACCCGGTGAGCAGCGCACCGATCAGGAAAGTGGCGATCATCATCGGGTTCATCAGAATTCCACCATACTGAATCCCGATTTCAAAGATCGCAGAAAATGCTTCGACCGGACCGTCGAAGCGACGCTTCATCGCCTGTTGAAACATCTCAAGGCAGGCATGCAAGAACACGGACCAAAAGATCAATGCTGCCACGCCGGTCAACCCATTTGCAATCGCGTCCCGCGTGCCACGTCCGGCCCGCGTGCCAACAATGATCCATCCCACGAACCCGCCAACGATCGCGTTGAATTCAGAGAACCGCCCGAAATTCGTGATCTCCGGCAAAAGCGTTTTGACAAGCTCCGACGCCAAATATCCGAGAGCGGCCAAACACAGGGCAGCAACAGCTTTGGCGGCGGTGGGCATGCTAGCTTGGTCTCGTTATTGTGATCTGGGTCACATCGCAGTTTCCGCTATGGAAGGTCGCCGCGCAAGAGGTGAGATAGAAATTCCACATTCTGCGGAAACGGTCATCAAACCCAAGGCCAGCCACGCTGTCCCATTTGTCATTGAACGTCTCGTGCCAGCGCCGGAGCGTCTGGCTGTAGCTTTCGCCAAATTCGATGGATTGCGCGACCTTGAGACCAGCAGCTTCGATTTCTTGACGCAACACGCCGGGACTGGGCAGCATGCCACCCGGAAAGATGTATTTCTGAATAAAATCAACACCACGGTTGTAAATCTCCCAGCGGGATTCTTCGACGGTGATGATCTGCAAAGTCGCATGTTTGCCCGGCTTGAGGCAGTTTTTCACTGATTTGAAATAGGTTGGCCAGTATTTTTGACCCACGGCTTCGAACATCTCGATCGACGCGATGCCGTCATATTGGCCCGTCTCGTCGCGGTAATCCTGCAACTTGAAAGTCACACGATCCGACAATCCGGCCTTGGCAATCCGGTCCACGGCGTATTTGTACTGCTCTTCGCTGATGGTCAGCCCCGTGACCCGAAGCCCGCGTTCCTTTGCAGCGTATTCTGCAAAACCACCCCAGCCACAGCCGATTTCAAGCACATGGTCACCCGGAACTGCGCCCATCTGGTCCACCATGCTTTTGTATTTCGCAATCTGCGCGTTTTCGGTGCTTTCCTGTCCTGACTCGAACAAGGCCGAGGAATAGGTCATCGTGTCGTCAAGCCAAAGCGCGTAAAACTCGTTCCCGAGATCGTAGTGATAGCTGATGTTCTTCTTCGCCTGACGCTTGGAATTGGATTGCATCCAGAACCGCATTTGTTCGTACCAGCGCACCAATTTCATGCCGGGAAAGCTGTCGTAGACATCGTTATTTTCGCCGTGCACGAAATCCATGAACGCCTGAAGGTCCGGCGTGCTCCACCAACCTTCGAGATAGGCATCGCTGAACCCAAGATCGCCGTCGCGGATCAACCGCGCAAATAGGTCTGTGTTGTGCACATGCACCTCGGCCACCGCCCCCGGCTCTGTTCCTTCAGCCCGGAAATGACGTCCGTCAGGGAGAACAAAATCAACCCGTCCTTTCCGTAACTTATCTGCCATCGTAAAGACCTGCGCAAAGTAACGCGGAAGATCAGGTTGGTTTTCGGTCGATGTCAGGATCATGCAGGTTTTCCGCTGTCTAAGTTTGGTGACACTACCCAGACCCGTGTCAGGCAGGCAAGTGTTACCCCAAGGTAGTCCCACCCCGCCAAAGGCAAGGCAAGATTGACGTTAAGGTGCGGAATTCGTTCATTTTGCCGCCGTGCCACAATGGACACGGCCAACGCGTTAGAACGTCCTGTTCTGATAGGCGTCCAAGGCGCGTTTGCGGCCCTCATCGGGCTGCACAATTGGGTCAGGATAGCTGTCTTTCGCGTCCATCGACCAGCTGCGCGGGATCGCATCGAAATAGGCAAGCGCGTCTTTGTGCGGGCTGCCATATTCCTCTGCGAGCCAACGGCTGACATAGCCGCGGCCCTTGTCGAACTTATCCAGCTGCGACACCGGGTTGAACACGCGGAAATAGGGCGTCGCATCCGGGCCAGAGCCCGCCGACCATTGCCACCCCATCGCGTTCGAGGCCGGATCCCAGTCGATCAAGCAGTCCTCAAACCACTTTTGCCCAATCCTCCAGTGGCACATCAAATGCTTGGTCAGATAGCTGGCCACGATCATCCGCCCACGATTGTGCATGCGCCCTGTGACATACATCTCGCGCATGGCCGCGTCGACAAAACGTATGCCCGTGCGTCCCTGCATCCATGCCATCACCTCGGTGCTGCGGTCATCCTCGTTCCACGGAAAGGCCGACCAGCCTTCGCGCCAATTGTCAGTCAGAATGCGGGGCGTATGCCACATGAGGTGGTAGGCAAATTCGCGCCAGACCAATTCCTTGAGAAACGTCTCCGCCCCCGCCTTGCCGTCTTGCAGTGCGCGTTGCCCCGCGTGCCAGCATTGGGCCGGGCTGATCTCACCCAGAGCAAGGTTCTCTGACAAGTTCGACGTGCCATCCGTACCCGGCAGATCGCGTGTGCGGTCATACTCGGCCACCTTGGACGCCAGAAAGACCCCCAGCCGCGACTGAGCCGCCTGTTCACCCAACTGCACAAACGGGCGCACCACAGCGGCACCCCGGTTCATCGCCGCCCCCAGTTTCCAGTCGGACAGGGCTTCACTCTTTGGCCAAACGTCCGGTGCCGGCAGAGACGACGGCGCAGACAAAGGCGCTTGGACCAAGCGTTCGCGCACCGATTTCCAGAACGGCGTGTAGACCTTGTAAAACTCACCTTGCTTGGTTTCAACACTCCACGGCTCAAACATCAGATGGCCGGCAAAGCTGTCCGCGACCACGCCCGCGTCTTTCAACGCGGCCTTCACATCCTTGTCCCGCGCGACAGACTCCGGGTCATAGGCGCGCTGCCAGAAAACAGCACCAGCTCCCGTTTCGCGCACCAGCGCCGGGATCACCTCGCGCGCATCACCAGCGCGCAGGATCAAACGGCTGCCCTTGTCAGCCAGCGCATCCGCATACTGCTCAAGCCCCAGACCGTACCGCCATTTCGGCGCAGCGCCCAGACCATCAACCAAACCGTCCCGCACAAAGACCGGGATCACAGGACCACCGCGTTTCACCGCCGCATCCAATGCAGCGTGATCGCTGAGCCGTAAATCCCTGCGTATCCAGACCAATGTTGGATCTGCCATGCCCTCACCCCTTTACATGCGTGTTGACCCGCGACCTAAGCGCAAAGCGTCAAAGGTCAAACAGCGGGTCTGTCTTCTCTGGTTCCAAAATATCCCGGGGGTTTGGGGGCTGGCCCCCAATCCGCCCTAAAGCACCGCGTCCAACGCTTCGATCACCTTGGTCACTTCGGCCTCTGAGGTGTAATGTACAAAACTCAGGCGCAGCACGCCCTTGTCCATATCCACCCCCATCGCCTCAAGCGCACGCACCGCGTAAAAGTCGCCACCGCCGCACATCACACCCCGCGCTGCCAGCTCTGCCGCGACCGCCTCACCGGACCGGTTCAGGGCAAGCGCCACAGTGGGCGCGCGCACCGTCGCATCTGACGGCCCAATAAGGCGCACCGAATTGCGGTCCTTCACCGCATCCAGCAAGGGCTGCAACAGCCGCACCTCGTGATCACGCATCAGGTCGTGCACGCCCTGCGCCCCGACCCCGTGCTGCGCCCCGAGCGCGTCCATGTAATCGGCCATACCCGCACAGGCCGCAACCTGCGCATGGTCCGGCCCCGCCGGGGTGAACCGCTTGTAAAGCGTGCCCGCGTTGAAATAATGCCCTTGGTTCGGCAACAGATTTCCCAAGGTCCGGCGCATCACCATGATGCCTTGATGCGGACCATAGGTTTTATAGCTGGAAAACAAGTAGATATCCGGCCCCATGTCGCCCACATTGGCAAAACCGTGCGGCGCATAGCTGACCCCGTCCACGCAAACAAAAGCACCGGCGGCATGGCACAGCGCAGTGATCTCAAGAACCGGGTTGATGTCGCCCACCACGTTGGAACAATGCGGAAAACAGACCAGCCGGACATGTTCGTCCAGCAGGTTTTCCAGATCGTCGGTATCAAGATGGCCGGTCTCTGGGTCAACGCACCATTCGCGCACCTCGATCCCCGCATCCGCCAGCCGCCGCCACGGGCCGGTATTGGCCTCGTGGTCCTGATTGGTAACGATGATCGCGTCACCGGGCGTCATGAATTGCCGAAATGCCTGCGCCAACACATATGTGTTCTGTGTCGTCGATGGCCCAAAGCTCAGCTCATCCGTCTCGACCCCAAGCAGCGCCGCCAACCGCGTGCGCGCCTCGTCCATCTCTGCACCACCCAACCGGGACGCCTCATAGGGCGCATAGGGCTGAACCTTGCGTTCGGTGTAAAACCGCGTCAGCCGGTCGATCACTTGGGTGCAGGTATACGACCCGCCCGCATTTTCGAAAAACGCCTGCCCCTGCAAAGACGGCTGCGAAAACGCAGGAAACTGCGCACGAACGAAATCGATATCAAGCATGGTGATCCTCTGACTGTATAACACCACATGACCGCGCAGGATGAGGGCGGTCAAGCGGATGTCCAAAACGACAGCGCCCCGACCAATCACTTGGCCGGAGCGCGTCTTGCCTTATGTGCCTCAGATCACTCTGCCGGGTTGCTCGCCGCGTGTGCCTCGGCCTGCGCCGATGTCGCCACGATGCCCTGCTTTTCCCGGCGACTGTCGCGCCAGATCGCCTTGAGCACGGAAACACCCATCAACGCCATAACCACCGAAAACGGCAGCGCGCCAATGACCATTGCCGTTTGAATCGCACTCAGGCCACCGGCCATGATCAGACCCCCAACAACCAGCGCCAGCGCCGCACCCCAAAAGAGGATGTGAGGCCGCGCTTTCGGGCCTTCATCCCCAGCAGCATTGATCGTGTTGATGATCAAAACAGCCGAATCCGCCGAGGTCACCAGATAGGTGAGCAGCAAGATCACGACGATCACCGACATGATCCAGGCAAGGTTTTCCGACAGCATGAACGCTAGCATCGCAAAAAGCTGATCCGACTGGCCCGCGCCGACGATTGCGCCGTTTGCGCCGCCGTTCAGTTCAAGGTCAATCGCTGTACCGCCCACGATGGCAAACCAGACAAAGCACATGAACGCCGGGATGACGATGGCCCCCAACACGTATTCCCGGACCGTCCGGCCCTTGGAAATCCGCGCCAGAAACACGCCGACGAACGGCGCAAACGCAATCCACCACGCCCAGTAGAAAATGGTCCAGCCGCCCTGCCAGCCAGACAGGCTTGACGCGACAGAACCTTCAACACCGTCACTGTTCCAGACCGTCAGGATGTTGCCGGGGATCGAGAGCAGGTAATCCCAAATGCCCAGAACCAAAGCCTGCAAACCAAAGAAGGTCGAGCCAAAGATCAGGAAGAAGGCGAGTATGAAAAAGCTGAGTCCCATATTGATGTTGGACAACCATTTGATGCCCTTCCCGACACCCGAAAGCGCCGACAGCGTGGACGCCCCCATGATGATGGCAAGGGCAACGATGATCGCCATGCCGGACATTTTCTGTCCGCCGTCCTCGGTTGCCACGTAAAGCCAATCACCAAAGCCAATCCGTGACAGGCCCGAGACAAACTGCTCAACCCCAAAGCCGAGGGTTTGCGCAACCCCCAGAACGGTCGCCACAACCGCCACCACATCAACGACATGACCGGTTGTGCCGGACAGAGATTTGCCAAAGATCGGAACCAATGCCGACCGAATGGTCAATGGAAGGTCCCGTCGATACGAGAAATACGCAAGCGACAGCCCGACAATCGCATAGGCCGCCCATGCGGCAAGGCCCCAATGGGTAAACGACCAGACATAGGCTTGCCGCACGTTGTCCGCGCTGCTGCCTTCGGTCAATCCCTGGATCGTGCTCGGGTTTGTGGCCCAGTGATAAAGCGGTTCAGCCGTGGCAAAGGTCAACATGCCAATGCCGATCCCAGCCCCGAACATCATCGAAAACCAAGAGAAATTTGAAAATTCCGGCACATCGTCATGATGCCCAAGCTTCAACCGCCCGGATGCCGGAAGGACCGCCAAGATCAGGCACACCCCCACGAAAAACGCCATCACATAGACGTACCAGTAATTGAAGGTCGCAAGGATCACGCTGTTGATGTTCGACAGAACCGATCCGGCCTGCGACGGGAACGCAACCGCCCAGAGGATCAACGCGCCAACCAGCATTTTGCCTGTGATCGTGACGAGTTTTGCAAACCCTTTATAAAATCCTTCATCCGCCGTTTTTATCGGCAAATCCATCAGGGGTGGTTTCAATGCCATTATGTGTCCCTCTCAATTTATTGACTATCAAGACAGGCACCGTAACACGAATTGGTCATAAAGGTCACGAGGTCGCACCGAAGAAAAGAATAATTACCTTTATTTTCAGTTATTTATCAATAAATTAAAGGGCTGAGGCAGCCAATCCGCCTCAGCCTTTGGTATGGAAAAACCGTGTGATCAGCCCGCGGACACGTCCACGACAACGCGTCCCTTGACCTGACCCTTGAGGATATCCGCCCCCAATCTCGGCAAATCCGCCAAGGTTGCGGGTGTCACCATCGCATCGAGCTTGTCCATTGGCAGATCCTTGGCAATGCGCTGCCAGGCCCGGACACGGTTGTCATAAGGTTGCATCACGCTGTCGATCCCGAGCAGGTTCACACCGCGCAACAGGAACGGGATCACCGTCGCGGGCAGGTTTGCTCCACCGGCCAGACCTACCGCCGCAACGGATGCGCCATATTGCATCTGCCCCAAAAGCCGGGCCAGCATCGCGCCGCCCACCGCATCGACACAGCCGCCCCATGTTTCGCCTTCCAACGGGCGCTTGACGGTCTCGTTGATCTCGTCGCGTGCCACGATCTGGGTCGCACCCAGCGATGTCAGATACTCTGCCTGCTCGGGGCGCCCCGTGACAGCAGCCACCTGATGGCCAAGATTGCCAAGGATCGCGGTTGCAACCGATCCAACACCGCCCGCAGCCCCGGTCACCAGAACAGGACCATCCTTGATTCCGTGATCTTCAAGCGCCATCACAGCAAGCATCGCGGTAAAGCCCGCCGTGCCCACAGCCATCGCCTGACGCGTGTCCAGACCCGCGGGCAGCGGCACAAGCCAATCCGCCTTGACGCGCGCTTTCTGGCCGTACCCGCCCCAATGCGCCTCGCCAACGCGCCAACCGGTCAGCACCACTTTGTCGCCAGGTTTGTAGCGCGCATCGTCGGATGCCTCGACCGTTCCGGCAAAATCGATGCCCGGCACATGCGGATAGTTTCGCACCAAACCGCCACCCGGCCCGATGCACAGACCGTCTTTGTAATTTACGGTCGAATATTCAACCGCAACCGTCACTTCACCTGCGGGCAGATCCGCCAGTTCCAGCGTTTCTACGGCCGCGGATGTCTTGCCGGTCTCTTCGTCCTTGCGGACCACCAATGCGTGAAATCCCATCGATCGTCTCCTTTTCCTGTCGGTTTACAACTTCTCTGGTTCAAAAATATCTCGGGGAGTACGAGGGGCTGGCCCCTCGCTCCCGAACTCTCAAACCGCTCACACCCAGAACGTCTGCCAGACCTGCGCAGCGCGCACTTCCCCGGGCAAAACGACGTCCAGGTCGGTGCCTTCTTCCCAATGAGTCATGCGCACCATGCCAATGGCGACGTTGGTGCCGAAATCTGGCGAATAGGCTGCACTTGTCACCTGCCCCACTTGCGTGTCGCCTGACATCAGCGGCCAAGGCCGGTCACAAGACGGCACACGGTCCCCGTGGATTTCGATCGCCCGGATTTGCCGGATCGGCCCTTCCTGGGCCACACGCAGCAGCGCGTCCCGACCCACACAACCAATCGCCGTCTGGGTGTTGCAGAACTTGCCCAAGCCACATTCATGCGGCGTGTTGTCGTCGGTCATGTCATTGCCAAAGCTCAGCAATCCACCCTCGATCCGCTCGATCAGGTTGGGACAGCCCGCGTGCACATCCAGATCCTTCCCGGCTTCCATCAACGCATTCCAAAGCGGCATACCAAGATCACTGCCGTCCACGTAAATCTCAAACCCGCCTTGCCGCGAATAGCCTGACCGCGCCACGGCCAGTGACCGGCCCTGAAAATCGAGCATCTTGTAACGGAAGAACCGAATGTCGCGCACCGCGTCACCGAACACGCGCGCCATCAGATCGTCGGCCTTGGGGCCCTGCACCGCCAGCGGCGACACGTCAGGTTCATCCACCAACACATCAAGCCGGAACCCATAGGCCAGCCCTTTGACCCAATACAGCAGATCGCTGTCGGCAATGGAAATCCACCACCGGTCCTCGGCCAGCTTGACCGCCACCGGATCATTCAGCATGCCGCCCGTCTCATCGACGATGGGGACATAGTAACACTGCCCCGGCAGCATCGACCGCAAATCGCGCGGCGTGAGCATCTGCATCAATCTGCTGGCATCGGGGCCACGCAGTTCGACCTGACGCTCGCAGGCCACATCCCAGACTTGCACCGCATCCTTAAGATGCCGGTAATCCTCTTCGACCGACCGGAACACCGTCGGCAAAAGCATATGATTGTAGACCGTAAAGGCCTTCACCCCGGCGGCTTCGACGCCATCAGAAAATGGGGTTCGCCGCAACCGGCGGGACGGAGAGATCAGAGCCATGCGTGTTACCTTATGCACAACAAATGGGATGGCGGGCGGGGCGACGCACCTGCGCGAGCGCCAAACGACAGCCGACGGAGTTAGAACCAGGGGCCCTCTTCGGGCATGATGAAAAGGTCAGTGACAGGGGCTTTCGCGCCTGCTGCCGTCAGCATCGCGTGGATTTGTCCGCGATGGTGGGTCTGGTGGTTGAAGAAATGCGTGATGCACAGATCAAGCGGCTTGGTCACCTCTTGGCCCAACGCGTTCGAATACCACGTCAAGTTTCCCTTCATGTCGACCGCGTGCAACCCGTCCGTCCACCTGAGGATACGGGCGTCCATCTTGAACCGCTCTCCCGACCAGACAGCCGGTGTCGGGGTAAACTCTGCATGCTGCGACGCGTCCACATCCGGACCCGCCCCCCCGTCAAAGCGCGACATCCAAAGGGTGTCGCCCCACAACAGGTGGTTCGCGGTCTTCATGAGCGAGCCGAAAAACGCCTTACGGTTTTTGCGCAGTTCGGCCTCCGGCAAGCTTTCAAACGCTGCGCGCACTTGCTTGTTCTGCCAGGCATTGTACCGCGCCATCGTCACGCAATATTCCGGGAAGACCCGCATCTTACTTGGGCCCCGACCAGTCGATCGGGCAAATCTCGGCGGATTTACCCCCGAAATCCCAGATGCGCCCGTAATCGCGCACCTTGGATTTCACGCCGCGGGCCGCGATGATGTCCGGCCCCATCCAATACTTGGAATTGGTGATCATCACCGGATGATCGGGATCGCCGCCGTCGATCATCTCGATCTCGCCCTGGATCTTGCGCCCGATATAAAGCCCCCGCTTTTTGCCGTCGCGCACGATCTCGACCTTTTCGCGCTCGGCGCCCACGATGTCGCTCACCAGCATGGTGAACAGGCCCGTGGTGCCACCGGCTGCTCCGCTGAAAATTTGCAGAATGCCGTTGTAAGCCTTGCCGCTGGCGCGCTCGTCCACATAGGCAGCGACTTTCCAACCGCCTTCGGCCATGCGACCGGGGATTTCGACCATCAGACCGACATTCAGGCCCGACAGGTCTTCGCCCTCGTAATGGCCCTCATCAATCGCAATCGCCATCCACGCATAGCAATGCCCCTCGGTTGGGGGATGTGCGCCAAGGCTGACCACGCAGGGGCAAAACAAAGCGCAGGAGCAATTCAGAAACAGCTCGCCCTTGATGGCCCAGTCGGTGGGCGTCATGCGCCGCCGCTTGGGATTGTCCATCCGCTGGTCGATCCGTTGGCTGACCGGCAACCGGTCTGCATCGGGGCGTGTCTTTACGGCCATTTTATCCTCCCATCATCAGGGGCCAGCCAATCACGGCTACACCTGCCGCGATCAAAAGAACCCCCATCGGTTTTGTTGTATAATGCCCAATCTGGGGCAGTTTTTCGATTACCATGAACAATGTCGCCAGACCCATCCACGCAAGGTTCATCACACCGCCGACAAATCCCAGCGCCATAAAACCCCAGCAACAGCCCACACAGAACGCACCAAGGCCGAGCCCCATGCGCAAACCGCCGTCAAAGCCAGTCTTCCAGCGCGTCAGGAAATAGCTCATCGGGCTGTGACAGACACCGTGGCATACCTCTTTGACACGGGAGAACTGAAACGCGCCCACGACGATCAACAGCCCGCCCTGCACAACCGTGCTGCGCGCAATGCCAAGCATGTCGACCATGCCGCCAAACAGCAGCCCCAACTGCACCGCAGTGATGAGGGCGGCGAAGGCGCTCCAGACCACCGAATACCCTGTCAGAACGCCCCACCAGCCGATGCGGGTGCCATTGGCGCTGAGCATCAGGTCTTCGTAGGCGCGCAGCGTCGGAACCATGGTTGGCAGCATCATCGCCGCCATCATGATGGCCCACATTGCGAATAGCGGCCCAAACTCGGCCATCGGCATGACCATATCCATCCGCGGGTCCATGTTGCGCATGGTCTCGCCCATCGGGCCGGGACGGCCCAAAAGATCAAGGTCCATGCCCACGGCCATCATGTACAGAAACGTCCACGACACCAGAATGGCGGCGAAAAACGCCAGCCATCCAACCGTGCGCACTGTCCCCTGCATGCCATGACCTCCCAGACTCAGCTTGACGTCCTGAATGTCAGACAATTAAATGTCTGACAAATGAAAAATCACACGCCTGCCCCCAGCCTGTCCGCCACCATCGCCGATGCGATCCGCGACGCGATTGTCGACGGGCATCTGTTGGTCGGCGACCGATTGCCCTCCGAGGCGGAACTGGCGGACCAACACGGCGTGTCGCGGGCCACCGTGCGCGAGGCCCTCAAACGGTTGGCGGCGCAGTCGTTGATCCGCACCGAACGCGGCGCGTTTGGCGGGGCGTTTGTGAACCACCTGTCTTATGAAGAGGCCCGCGCGCAGCAGGTGACCACCTCAACGCTGTTGCTGGGCATGAATGCCGTCAGCTTTCAGGTGGCCTGCGAGGCGCGCTATGCGCTGGAGCGCAGTTGCACAGCGCTTGCTGCCGAACGCTGGACCGAAGCGCTTGTGGGGCGGATGGATCACGAAATCGCCACCCAATCCGACCCTGCCCTGAGCGATGAGACGTTCTGCGCTTCGGACGTGGCCTTTCACCGGGCGCTGGTCGATTGTGCGGGCAACGAGGTTCTGAGCTATCATCTGGCCGGCAGCGTTGAGGCGATGCAGCCGTTGATGAACATGATCACATTCACCGCGCGCAGCCGGGCCGAGATCATCGACCTGCACAGGGTCATTGTGGACGGGTTGAAACGACGCGATGTGGCCACCGTCGACCGCGCCTTGGCCACGCTTGAGGCCTATACGATCACGCTTGGTCAATCGGTTCTGAAAGCCCGCGCCACCCGCTGACCTCTGCTCAGGATCGCCCCGGTTTAACCCAACAATGCCAGCCCCGGGAAGGTCTCAAGCAGCCAGAAGGCAAAGGATGTGAACGCGCCGGTGACAAGCGCGATACCGACAACAACCAGCAATCCGCCCATCGCCAATTCGATCTTGCGCATGTGCTTTTTGATCCGGTTCATCAGCCCCATCGCCCGCGTCATGAACATCGCTGCCAGCAGGAACGGAATGCCCAGGCCTGCCGCGTATACTGCCAAAAGCACGGTGCCCCGCGCCACGGATGCTTCGGATGCGGCCAGGGACAGGATCGCGCCCAGTTGCGGACCGATGCAGGGCGTCCAGCCAAAGGCAAAGGCCAAGCCCAGAATATAGGCCCCAAACGCCGATCCACCCTGTTCCCCAGCCTCAAGCCGCTTTTCCTGATCCAGAAACGGAATGCGGAACACGCCCAGAAAATGCAGGCCAAAAATGATCACCACGACGCCCGACGCTTGGGCAAGCTGGGTTTGGTAGTTCAGGAAAAAGGCCCCGAAAACCGATGCCGTAAACCCCAAAAGGATAAAGATCGTCGACAAGCCCAACACAAAGAACAGCGCCGCCACCACCGCACGCCTGCGCCCGCTGCCGCCCTGTTCCATCTCGGTCACGCTGACCCCGGACATATAGGCAAGGTAAGGCGGCACAATGGGCAGCACACACGGGCTTAGGAACGACAATGCCCCCGCCAGAAGAGCAATGCTCATCGCCGGAAACAAGGCTGCGTCAATGATCTGAAATTCCAACATATCCCCGACATAGGCCAAGGCGCGGGCGCTGTCACGCGACGCGGGGTCACATGATCGTGCCAAGCCAGTGGACAGCGCGCACCGCCCCGCCTACATCCCTGTCCATGAGCCAAGACCTAGATGCAAAAGGGCTGCTATGCCCCCTTCCCGTCCTCAAGGCGCGCAAGCGTCTGATCGGGCTGACCACTGGTGATGAATTGCGGGTTCTGACAGATGACCCCGCCGCCATCATCGACATTCCCCATTTCTGTGCGGAGGCTGGACACACGCTCGTCAGCAGTGCCGAGGACGGGGATGGCATGCTCTGGGTAATCCGCAAGGCCTGACGCAAAACGCCCCCGTGCAGAACACGAGGGCGTTTGATGTTTCACGCAACTTGGATCGGATCAGCGGCCCAAGGACCACCAGCCCTTGCGCTTGGATTTGGCGGTATCCTCCGGTGCCGTCTCAGGCTCTGCCGCAACAGGCTCAGGCTTGACCACTGCCACAGGCTCAGGGGCCGAAACAGGTTCAGGCGTGGCAACCGGTGCAGGTGTCGGCGCAACAACCGCAGGTGCGGCTTCAGCCACGGCAACAACAGCGGGCTTTTCGTCTGCAACAACTGGCTCATCCGCCTTGGCAGGCTTCTTTGCACGGGTCCGTTTTGCAGGCGCTTTCTTAGCCGGTTTTGGGGTGTCCGTCGCTTCGGCCTCTGCCGCCTCAACCGCCTCGGGCTTTTTGCGGGTCCGGGTGCGTGGCTTTTTCTTGGGCGCGTCTTCGGCAATTGCCGCGTCCTCTGCACCCGCGTCAGCGACGGGAGCATCCTCTACCTTAGGCTTGGGTGTCCGCGTGCTTGTCGATTTCGGCGCGGGCTTTGACACTACCACATCTGCCGCATCAGCCTCAGCCGACTCGGGCTTCTTGCGCGACCGGCTCCGCGTCCGCTTGGGTTTTTCGGCGGCGTCTTCGGTCACGGCATCTGTAGACGCGCCAGCTGACACTGCCTTTGCGGCAACCGGAGCGTCAACGTCTGCGGACGTGTCAGTTTCAGGCGTGTCCGTGTCGTCTTCTGCATCCGATCCGTTTTCGCCGTCTTCCTGACGATCCCGGTTCCGGTTGCGGCCACGCCCACCACGACGGGACCGGCGACGCCGCTTCTTGGGCTTGCCGTCCTCGTCATCGGTGTTTTCAGAGACGGCGTCGTCAGACACATCCGTCTGATCTTCGTCTTCATCGTCCTCTTCCGCCGCGTCTTCGTCGACCTGATCCATCAGCGACGTATCAACAGAGACCACGTGGGTCACCGCTTCGGGCACGACACGGGTTGCGGTCTTGAACTTCTCCATCGTGAAATCCGGGCTGACCAGATGCACATCGCCTTCGATCCGCACGGACAGGCCGTAGCGCGCTTCGATCTGGGCCACATGTTCGCGTTTCTGGTTCATCAGGAAATTGGCGATAGAGACCGGGCATTTGACCAGCACTTCACGCGACCGGCGGCGCACGCCCTCTTCTTCGATCTGGCGAAGCACTTGCAGCGCCATGTTGTCATCCGACCGGATCAGACCGGTGCCATGACAGCTTGGGCAGGGTTGGGTTGTCGCCTCGATCATGCCGGGGCGCAGACGCTGGCGCGACATTTCCATCAGACCAAAGCCGGAAATCCGACCGACCTGAATGCGCGCACGATCATTTTTCAGTTTGTCTTTGATGCGCTTTTCGACGGCAGCGTTGTTCTTGCGCTCGTCCATGTCGATGAAGTCGATCACGATCAGACCGGCAAGATCGCGCAGGCGCAACTGACGCGCCACTTCTTCGGCCGCCTCAATGTTGGTCTTGAGCGCGGTTTCCTCGATCGAGCCTTCCTTGGTCGCCCGACCCGAGTTGACGTCGATGGCCACAAGCGCTTCGGTCACGCCAATTACGATATAGCCCCCGGACTTGAGCTGCACAGTGGGGTTGAACATGCCCGACAGGTAGGATTCCACCTGATGGCGCGCAAAAAGCGGCATGGGTTCGACGTAATGCTGCACGTTCTTGGCGTGGGACGGCATGATCATCTTCATGAAGTCCTTGGCGATGCGATAGCCGCGTTCGCCTTCCACCAGAACTTCGTCGATGTCGCGGTTATACAGATCGCGGATCGACCGTTTGATCAGGTCGCCCTCTTCGTAGATCTTGGCCGGTGCGATGGATTTCAGCGTCAATTCGCGGATCTGTTCCCACAAGCGCTGCAAGTATTCATAGTCACGCTTGATCTCGGTCTTGGTGCGCTTGGCACCCGCTGTCCGAATGATCAGACCCGCGCCCTGCGGCACGTCGATCTCGTTGGCAATTTCCTTGAGCTTCTTGCGGTCGGGAGCATTGGTGATCTTGCGGCTGATGCCACCACCGCGCGCGGTGTTGGGCATAAGCACACAATAGCGACCCGCCAGCGACAGATACGTTGTCAGGGCAGCGCCCTTGTTGCCGCGTTCTTCCTTGACGACCTGCACCAAAAGGATCTGGCGCACCTTGATGACTTCTTGGATCTTGTACCGCTTTGCGCGCGGCTTGCGGCGCGGGCGGATGTCGTCATGAGTGTCGTCATCGGCGACAGATTCGATGTTTTCATCACGATCTGCGGGCTCGGACTTTTCATCATGATCGTCTTCGTCGTCATGGTGGTCGGCCCCGATATCCTCGGGTGCGTCTATCTCGTCGGGTTCTTCAACCGGCGTGTCGGCAACCGTCTCCATCGGAGACAGGCCCTCGTCGTCCTCGTCGTCTTCCGACAGGTCGATGGTCTCCATGCCTGATATGTCATCAGACAGGTCTTTGACGGCGACGGCGTCGTCATTGTCAGCCTTGGCAGCGCGCGAGCGGTTGCGCCCGCGGCCCCGGCGGGATTTCGGCTTTTCGTCCTCGTCTTCGCGCTTGGCCTGCGATTCCGCATAAGCGCGCTCTTCTTCCATGAGCGCTTCGCGGTCTGCGACCGGGATTTGGTAGTAATCGGGATGGATTTCCGAGAACGCGAGGAACCCGTGGCGGTTGCCGCCGTAATCCACGAACGCAGCCTGAAGCGACGGTTCGACCCGGGTTACTTTTGCGAGGTAGATGTTGCCAGCTAGCTGGCGTTTGTTTTCGGATTCAAAGTCAAATTCCTCAACCTTGTGTCCGTCGACCACCACAACCCGAGTTTCCTCGGCGTGGGTGGCATCGATAAGCATTTTCTTGGGCATAAATTCCGTGTGCACAACCGTCGCAGCCCCCGTCTTTCGAAAAGAGGGCGGGATCGGGTGTGTCTTGTCATGGCGAGGGCGGGCGCAGCGGCTGGCCGGGGTGAAATGCCCCGTTGCTCTAGCCTCATGTCCTGCGCGCGTTTCATCGCGTTTCTTCTCCGATGCTTGTCACGACAGTGACTGCATCCGTTGCGACCCTGACGTTCTATAAAAACCTCAGGTGTGTGTAGACGGCCTTGCGGGCCATATCAGCCTGCTCTGAACTCAGGACACTCTGCCGATATTCAGAACAGCGAAACTCTTGCGCCCGCATTCCGTCAAACGGACCGGGCTGATCATCACAATAAGGCGAGAGAGGTCACATGCACAATGGGCAATCTTACCTTTTCTGCATGTGACACATGTCTTGCCATTGGAAAATCAATCAAATTGTATGCTGAACGCTTCAAAAGGCGAAGGCTTGAAGCGGGCTCGCGCCCCATTCCGTGCCGCCCGCGAGCACATCAAAATCCGCACCATGAGCACCTTGGCTCAGCCGAGCATTGCGTGATCCAGGATTGCTGCATTTTGACTTAATTTCGGCCACAACAGGCACGCGACGGCATGTTTTGCCGTTTGATCCGGCCTGCCTGACTGAAACCACACCATGCCAAGCATATGAATTTAAATTATAAATTAAGTAAATGTAAAAAACATTCACATTATCCCTTGCAAACCGATCCAACACTCCCGATCTGTCTAATGTGAAAGACATTCACATCACACAAACAACGGAGTTGACAATGAGCACGATCGCCGCCCCCGCTTCCCTTTCGACCCGCATGGGTTGGTTTTCCCGCGCCGAGGCGTGGCTTGATTCAAAAGGCAAAGCTGCCTGGATCGCCGCAATGGTCCTTGGCTTTATCTTCTTCTGGCCCATCGGCCTTGCCCTTCTTGGATATATGATCTGGAGCAAACGCATGTTCAATTCATCCTGCAACCGCAGCCGCAACTCGCACAAATTCACCGCAATGCGGTCATCCGGCAATTCGGCCTTCGACGCCTACAAGACCGAAACCCTGCGCCGTCTCGAAGACGAGCAGGAAAACTTTGAAGCATTCATGAAGCGTCTGCGCGACGCCAAAGACAAGGCCGAGTTCGATCAGTTCATGGACGACCGCGCAAAGACCGCGAAAGAAACCCGCGAATCCGAAGACGCCTGATCTTTGAATCCCACGACTGTGGCCCCATATCGGGGCCACGCCTATCCCCTATAGAAAGCAACGGTTCTAGACGATGATAACCACGAACACCTATCCCAATCTGCCTGACCCGGTGGTGCAGCCCGAATTCTACGACAGTGTCACTGTCAAACGTGGTGTTGCCTGGGTGATCGATGCCGCGTTGATCCTTGCGCTGGTGATCCCGATCGTGGTGATGACCCTGTTTATCGCGCTTTGGTTTCTGCCACTGCTGTTCTTCGTGGTGGGCTTTATCTACCGCGTCGCCACCATCACTGGCCGGTCAGCCACATGGGGCATGCGGATAATGTCCATTGAATTCCGCGACAGCCGCGGCGAACATTTTGATTTCAGTCAGGCGTTCATGCACACTCTGGGCTATACGGTGTCGATGTCCGTGTTCCCGCTGCAACTGATCTCGATCGCAATGATGGTCCTGACCGAACGCGGCCAAGGCCTCACCGATATGCTTTTGGGCACCGTCGCCATCAACCGCCGCGCCTGAGACAAGCGGTGTGGCGTCCTGCCCCTCATCCCCATTGACAGAACCGCAGCGCTTTGGCATCGAAATGGGGATGTGCCGTCGATGGCGTCGCCGGAGCAAGACCCGCATCAGGCTTTCACAGCAAAGCTAACAGTCCTGAACGCCCGGATGTGATGCCGGGCGCTTTGCGTTTTGTCCCGGCTTATTGACGGAGACTGAACCCATGTTCGACACGATCAACCGCCCCCAGACCTTCACCAGCCACAACGGCGACAAAGCCCCCCTGCCCTTTGCCGCCTCGGAATACGACGCCCGCATCGCCAACCTGCGCACCATCATGGCCACGCATGATCTGGACGCGGTGCTGCTCAGCTCGATGCAGACCATCGCCTACTATTCCGGGTTTCTCTATTGCAGCTTTGGCCGCCCATATGGCCTTGTTGTAACCCATGACGCCTGCACCACCGTGTCGGCCAATATCGATGGTGGACAACCGTGGCGTCGGGCGCATTGCGACAATGTCATCTACACCGATTGGGAACGGAACAATTACTGGCGCGCCATTGCGGGTTTGGTCGGCACTGGCCACCGGATTGGCGTTGAAGGCGACCACCTGACGCTGGCAGCCCGCGCCACGCTTGACGTGTTCATGAACACACCGGACATCATCGACATCGCGCCCGACACGATGCGCGCGCGCATGATCAAATCGCCCGCCGAAATCGCCCTGATCCGCGAAGGCGCACGCATCGCCGATGTGGGCGGATATGCCATCCGTGACGCGATCGCGGCAGGTGCCCGCGAGATCGACATCGCCATGGCAGGCCGCGACGCGATGGAGCTTGAGATCGCCCACAGCTTTCCCGACAGCGAAATCCGCGACACGTGGGTGTGGTTCCAGTCGGGCCTGAACACCGACGGCGCGCACAACCCCGTCACCACCCGTGCGCTGGAAATGGGCGATATCCTCAGCCTGAACACCTTTCCGATGATCTCGGCCTATTACACCGCGCTGGAACGCACATTGTTCCTCGGAGAACCGGATGCCGATTCCTTGCGGATCTGGACCGCCAATGTCGCCGCACATGAGCTTGGGCTCAGCCTCATCAAACCGGGGATGTCCTGCGCGCAAATATGCGACGAAATCAACCGTTTGTTCGTACAGGAAAACCTGCTGCACCATCGATCCTTTGGCTATGGTCATTCTTTTGGCATCCTGAGCCATTATTATGGCCGCGAAGCTGGGCTTGAGCTGCGCGAAGACATCGACACGGTGCTGGAGCCGGGAATGGTCGTGTCCATCGAACCGATGCTTTGGATTCCCGAAGGCACCGCCGGAGCTGGTGGCTACCGCGAACATGACATCCTTGTGGTAACCGAGGACGGCGCGGACAATATCACCGGCTTTCCCTACGGCCCAGAGCACAACATCATCGGCTAAGGCCGCTTCAAACCATCATCCTCGGGCGTGACCCGAGGATGACGCGCTATGTGCCCCCACCCTTACGATACCAGTCCAAGACAAACAGCCGAATGGCTGATGCCAAGCCGACATCAACCTCGCGCGCCTCATCAATTTCTGCGGCCAAGGCATTGATCGGCATATCCTTTTCCGCCGCAATGTCACGAAACGCACGCCAGAACGCATCCTCCAGCGACACACTCGTACGATGCCCTTGCAGGGTCAGCGACCGTTTGACCGGACGTCCGCTCATGAAATGGATTTACCGTCCAGATCGCGTATCGCCTTTTCGGCGCGTGCTGACTCAAGATTTTTCTGCGCCTTGGTCCGTCCGAATTTTACGGCATTCGCGTCGGCCCCAGCACGCTTTTCTGAACGCGCCTTTGCTTTGCGAAAATGGTTGAGGTTGGTGACTTTGGTCATGGGCAAAAGGATACCAACCGACGCAAGACACGCAAGGCCCTTGGGAGGGCCTTGCGAACGCGATTTCGAAACGGCTTAGCCCTTCGGCCCAATCATATCCTCGGGCCGCACAACGCGGTCAAAGGTTTCCGCATCCACAAAGCCCAGCGCAATCGCCTCGTCCTTGAGCGTTGTGCCGTTCTTGTGCGCGGTCTTGGCAACCTTGGTGGCGTTGTCATAGCCGATAGTTGGGGCCAACGCCGTCACCAGCATCAGAGATTCTGTCATCAGCTTTTCGATGCGCGGCTCGTTCGCTTCGATCCCAAGCAGCATCCGTTCGGTAAAGCTGTCGGCAGCGTCACCCAAAAGCTGCATGCTTTGCAACAGGTTATAGGACATCATCGGGTTGTAGACGTTCAGCTCAAAATGCCCCTGACTGCCTGCGAACTTGATCGCGGCGTCATTGCCCATGACATGGGCGGCGACCTGCGTCAGCGCCTCGGCCTGGGTCGGGTTCACCTTGCCCGGCATGATCGACGATCCTGGCTCGTTTTCCGGTAAGATCAATTCCCCCAGACCCGAGCGCGGGCCAGAGCCCAGAAAGCGGATGTCGTTGGCAATTTTGTAGCACGACCCCGCCACGGTCGCCAAAGCACCCGACATGAACACCATGGCATCATGCGCGGCCAGCGCCTCAAACTTGTTGGGGGCGGTCACAAACGGCAGGCCGGTGATCTCGGCCATGTTCGCGGCAACGGTTTCGCCCCAGCCCTGCTTGGTGTTGAGGCCCGTGCCAACGGCTGTGCCGCCCTGTGCCAGTTCGTAAATTCCCGGCAGGCAGGTATTGATCCGCGCGATGCCCATGCGGATTTGGTGCGCGTAGCCGGAAAACTCCTGCCCCAATGTCAGTGGCGTGGCGTCTTGCGTGTGTGTTCGGCCAATTTTGATAATGTCTTTGAATTCTTCGGATTTTTGCTCAAGTCCGGAGGCCAGCTTTTCCAGCCCCGGCAAAAGCACATCGCGCACCATCATCGCAGCGGCAATGTGCATCGCGGTCGGGAAGGTGTCATTCGACGACTGACCCATATTGCAATGGTCGTTCGGGTGCACCGGGTCTTTCGATCCGATCACACCACCCAGAATTTCAATCGCACGGTTCGCGATCACCTCGTTGGCGTTCATGTTCGACTGAGTGCCCGAGCCTGTCTGCCAGACAACAAGCGGGAAGTTGTCGTCAAATGTGCCGTCGATCACCTCGCCTGCCGCTTGAACAATCGCGTCGGCCAGACGTGCATCCAGATCACCGGACGCCTTGTTCGCCTGCGCGCAGGCCTTTTTGATGACGCCAAGCGCGCGAACAATCGCAACGGGCTGTTTTTCCCAGCCGATGGGGAAGTTCATGATCGAACGCTGCGTCTGCGCGCCCCAATACTTATCGGTCGGAACCTCAAGCGGGCCAAAACTGTCGGATTCGGTGCGGGTCTGAGCCATCTGGGCCTCCTCGGTATGCAGTTGCATGCCGTTTAGCCGCATCCAGCGCTTTGAGCAATTGTCAAACTGGCGCAGGGTTACTTGCGGAAAGTGTCCAAGCTGACAACGTCGGCATTTTTGCGCTCTGGCGACGAGGTTACCGCCTTTGGCACCTTGGCGGTTTTCTTACGGTCCTTCGATGCAAGCGGCGATGGCACGACATCCCCCTCTTCGGCGTCTTCGCTGTCAGTGCTTTCAAAGCGCAGACCGAATTCGACCGACGGATCGACAAAGGTCAGAATCGCATCGAACGGAATATACAGCCGCTCCGGCGCATCGCCGAAATTGAGCGTGACGGCAAAACCGTCGTCGGTCACCTCAAGATTGTCGAACCAATTCTGCATCACCACGGTCATTTCACCCGGATAGCGGTCGGACAACCAATCCGCGATTTCGACATCCGGATGTCCGGTGTCAAACGTGATAAAAAAGTGATGATCGCCCGGAAGGCCGTTCTGCTTTACGTCATCAAGAACGTTGCGGATCAATCCGCGCATCGCCTGATGCATCAAGCTTCCATAATTGATGCCCGTCGTCATGGCTGTCATCCCCCGAGTCTGCATCGATCATATTGCAAAAAATCGAAAACAAAAGGCCAGCTGTCATGCAAACTGCACCAAGCCGAGGATTTCCGCTATCCAAAGACGCTGCTGATTTCACGGAGGATTTTCCGGCGGATCGCACGGGCATAATCCCGGTGGCCCCGCGCGGTTTCCACAAACCCATCCGCTGTGATGACATGGCGTTGGTAGAAATTGGTGATGGCCCGGCCCAACCCTTCAATGGCCAAGCCATTGACGGTCACACCGGCACGTTCTGCGGCGCGGCGCACCCTGCTTACCTCTGCCCCCGCGTTGGGCGTTCCGTCGCCTGACATATCAATGATGCGGCGGTCGCAATCGGGACTGGTGTCAAAATGGCGCAGCGCCATGCCCAGTGCCTCTGCGGGGGCGGTGTTAGACATCACGAACGCCCGCGGCAGCCGTTCCACGGCCGCGGCAAAGATCTGCACATGGCTGGGGCTGAACATCTGCGTCCAATCAAGGCTCACCTCTTGGGCGTCGACCCCAGACCATTGGATCACGCTGAGGGCCACCTGATCACGCACCAGAATCTCGGCAATTTCGGGGTCGCGTAAAGCCGCAGCCAGCCCATCGATCTGAATTCGGTATTCACCTGGATCAACCGATTGGGACACATCCATCGCAAGGATAAGTGCCGTGCGGCACGCCTGCGCGGGCTGGGAAAGGCAAAGACATATGATCAGCGCGCGCAGCAACATTGGGTCCAATGATGCGTCAGCACAGGGTGCCGTCAAGTAAAACGTCAGGCCCACCTGCGACCCTGCCAAAGCGCACCGATGCATTTTGGCCTTGGTCATGGCGCAGCTTTTTGATTTGACTGATGTTTAGACGATGCCCCTGTCATCAAAGGACCTGCCATGCGCGCTGCCGTACTCCGTGACTTCAACCAAGACCTTGTCCTTGAGACGGTCGCTGACCCGGCCTGCCCGGACAATGGCGTCGTGCTGGAGGTTGCGGCCTGCGGTGTGTGCAGGTCGGATTTTCACGGCTGGACCGGCGAACACCCCAAGGTGAATCCCGGCGATATTCTGGGTCACGAATATTGCGGCACAGTCGTCGCGGCTGGCCCCCAGGCCAAACACAAGATCGGTGACAGGTTGATTGCGCCGTTCATTCTGTCCTGCGGCAGCTGCCCCGCCTGTCATACCGGCGTATCCAACACCTGTGCGCATCAGATCGTTCCGGGCTTTGGCACACAAGGGGCCTATGCGGAATTCGTCGCTGTGCCGTTTGACCACAACCTTGTCCCCCTGCCCGACACCATGACACCAGCGCTTGCAGCCGGGCTTGGCTGCCGGGTGACGACGGCGTGGCACGCGTTGACCGACCGGGCGAACGTGCGTGCAGGAGAGTGGGTCGCGGTGCATGGCACAGGCGGTATTGGCCTTGCCACCCTACTGCTGGCCAAAGCGTTGGGCGCGCAAGTGGTGGTGGTCGATGTGGTCGATGAAAAGCTGACCCATGCCAAAGGCTTGGGCGCAGATGCGGCTATCAACGCGCGCGACACGGATGTGGCCGCTGCAATTCATGACATCACAGGCGGCGGCGCGCATGTGTCGATCGAGGCGCTTGGGATCGCGGCGACCACCAACGCCTCAATCGACTGTTTGCGCGTGTTGGGGCGTCATGTGCAGGTCGGCATGCCCGCAGGCGCATCTGGCACTATGCAGATCAACATGCGCGGCATCTACAGCAAACAGCTCGCATTTTTTGGAACGCGCGGCATGCCTGCTTGGAAATATCCAACGCTCTTGGACATGATCGCGCGGGGACAGGTCGACATCCGCCCGATGGTCGCGCGCGAGGTGACGCTCTCGGGTGCCAGCGCCGAACTGGCAGCCATGCGCGGACCCACAGCACCGGGCACCGCTGTCATCACGGATTTCACGCAATAGGCCTATCCGACATTCATCGCTCAGGGGAGAAAGTGCAGGCTTCTGTTGCCAGGTGCCTGCGAACCCCGCCTGATGCTGCTAAGCGTCAGGGCTTAAGTTTCGGTATTCCGCACAGCTTACGCTGCGAGTGCAACCGGAGCATTGTTGTCATTTGCAACTATACTATGTGAACCGATAACGGTGGTATCTAACCGAGACAAAGCTAACGTGTTTAGACGTTCGTCGATCCTATTTCGACCCCATGTTCCTGCAAATGACAGGATGTTTGGTGGAGTCGCCGGGTACCGCCCCCGGGTCCGAGCCGCTTATTGAACGCGCGTTTATGTCTATAGTCCCCTTGCGAAGACAGCTTCTATATCGGGCTTTGGGGCCGGGATTTCAAGCACCAACATTGGGATTTGGTGCATAAGCTGACGGAGCCATCAGCCCTTTTGATGAAACGCGACGAACCGCGCAGTGCCGTTTGCCAAACAGCACAGGCCCCGCACCTTGAACTTGATCCGTACCGTCAGGACGGCGCTATTGGGACACCCCGTGAACACCCCCGAGATTGGCGATCAAAAGCCACGCCGCCAACACCGCTTCAACCAGAAAATAGACAAGCGCCTTGGGCAAGGGCGGCGCGTCGAGCACCAGAGACAACGCGCGCCCCGCGCTTGCCCCCAGATAAACGAAGCCCAGCATCACATAGGCCACCGGCATGTTCAGCCACAGACACGCTGCCCCCGCCACAACAAACAAACCGCCCACCGACGCCCGCATCTCGGACAAGCCCATCGTTGTGGCGCCGGTGCGCAGGTCCAGCACCTCGGCGGTATAGCGCGGCGCAAGAAATCCGAACGCGCCCAGCGCGATGGTCAAAACTGCGGCAATGCTGTTCACGATGTCGATCATGGTCGGTCTCCAAATCCTGCGTATTGCCAGATCAATTAGCCCGGCCCCGCGCACATGCATCAAAAAATTGGCGCATTTGCGTGACACTGATACAGTTGATCAAAACCCAGAGCAGCCCCTCATGTCCGCCGCGCCCATGCAAGTCCGTCGCCGCAAGGTGTTCTACATCCCCGGATACGACCCCTTCCCGGCCCGCCGGTACCGCGAGCTGTACCGCACGGAAGGCGCAAAACAGGCCGAGATCTCGGGCTACGGCCTGCATGTCGAAGCGGCGGCAGGCGACGGGCCATATGGCTGGCACGCGTCGGGGCTGATCGACGACACCCGCGTAACAGCGGATTTCGAAGTGCTGCTGTGGTCCGATATCGTGCGCGGCAGCATGTCGAACAGCATCCCCGCAACCTATTGGCAATTGATCCGCACCAGTTGGATTTACATCGCCTCGGGCACGCTGCGCCGATTGGCTGTGTTGCCCAAAGGCCCACTTGCGGCGGCGCTTTACCCGATTGGCGTGCTGATCCTGCAATTGTTTGCTGCGCTGCTGATCGCACATCTGGTGGGCTGGGTGTTCGGCACCCTTTTCACGGGTGTGGTTCTGTGGGCATTTGGTGACGGGGCGCTCCTGCGATGGGGTGCATCAGTGCTTTATTGGGCACCGTTTTTCGTGATCGCCGTTCTTGTCCTGCGCTGGTTCAAATCGCAGGACCGTCGTATCTATGCCTATTACCTGATGCATGATTTCGCGTTTTCGGCAGGCCATAACGGTGCCAGCCCACCTGCCCTGCAAACGCGCATGGATGCGTTCCGCGCCCAGATCGCGGCATCGCTGCGGGCCGACTATGACGAAATCCTCGTGGTGGGCCATTCATCGGGCGCGCATCTGGCCGTGTCGATCCTCGCTGACATTCTGCGCGAGACGCCAGACCGACCCGCACGCCCTGCGCTATCGTTTCTGACCCTTGGTCATGTGGTGCCGATGGTCTCGTTCCTGCCGGATGCCTGGCAGTTGCGCGCGGACCTGCAATTCCTGTCTGAACGCGACGATATCGTGTGGGTCGACGTCACCGCCCAAGGCGATGGCTGCGCCTTTGCCCTGTGCGATCCGGTGGGCGTGTCCGGCGTGGCGACACGCGACAAACAATGGCCGCTGGTGTTTTCGGCGCAGTTTTCGCGCACTTTGTCGGACGCGCGCTGGAAAGAACTGCGGCGCAAGTATTTCCGCCTGCATTTCCAGTATTTGTGCGCTTTTGATCGCCCTTTGGATTACGATTATTTCCAGATCACCGCAGGCCCGCTGACCCTTGGCACGCGCTATGCCAACCGTGCCCCATCGCCCAGCCGGATTGACGTGGCCGTGTCGAAATACACCTCGGTCGCACCATGATTGCGCCCAAGCCCATGTCCCGTCCGGACCGCGTGTCGCCCTGGCGGTATCTTCAGCTTTTCCGGCGCGACATCCTCTCGGCGCAGCCTGAACGGCTATACAAGGCGTGGATGGCCGAGTTCCGCACGCCGTTTTTCCGTTCCTACCTCGCCAATGATCCGGCACTTGTGCACACTATTCTGCGCGACCGGCCCCGCGACTTTCCCAAATCAAGCCGCATCGGCGAAGGGTTGCGACCGCTTTTGGGGCAATCTGTATTTCTGACAAACGGTCCCGCATGGGAACGTCAGCGCCGTATCATTGACCCCGCCTTTGAACGCGGGCGGCTGGCCCACGCCCTACCCGCCATGTGGGAGGCCGGACAAGCCATGGTGGCCCGCGTGTTGGACCAGATCGGCGACGGAACTGAAATCGAAGTCGAGGAAATCGCCAGCCACGCTGCCGCCGACGTTATCTTTCGAATTTTGTTTTCCATCCCCATCGAGGACGAGACCGCAGCGCAGGTGTTTCACGAATTCCGCGCCTATCAACGCAGTCAGCCGATCCTCAACCTGGCGGCCTTTGTCCCTTTGCCACGCTGGATGCCGCGGTTTCACAGGGCCGAGACCAAGCGCGCGGCGCTCAAAATCCGAAGTTTGATCACACGGCTGGTCGAAGACCGCGGACGCGCCATTGCGACGGGCACTGCCCCTGACGATCTGGCAACCCGTATCATGACGACCCCGGACCCCGAAACAGGCGGCTGCTTTTCCGCCGAGGAAATGGTTGATCAGGTTGCGATCTTCTTTCTGGCCGGGCACGAAACCAGTGCAAGTGCCTTGGCTTGGGCGCTTTATCTGTGCGCCGCGGCCCCTGAATGGCAAAGCCGCATCGCCACCGAAGCCGACAGCGTCATGCAGGCAACCGAGGTCAAGCGCCTGACCACCAGCCGCGATGTATTCCGCGAAACCCTGCGGCTATATCCGCCGGTGCCAATGATGGTCCGGCAAAGCACGAAGTCCGAAACCTTCCGCAACCGCGCCGTGCCCAAGGCCGCGCAATTGGTGCTTAGCCCATGGCACCTGCACCGCCACACACGGCTCTGGGATGCGCCCGATGCGTTTGATCCTGCCCGCTGGCAGACCGAGGCAGCACGCCAATCGGCGCGCGATGCCTATATGCCGTTCAGCGCAGGCCCCCGCGTCTGTCCCGGTGCCGGCTTTGCCATGGCCGAGGGGCCGTTGCTTTTGTCGCTCTTGCTGCGCGCCGTTACGCTGACGCCAATGCCGGGCAAGGTGCCGCAACCTGTCGCGCATCTGACGGTGCGCGCGCGGGACGGGATCTGGTTAAGCGCCCACCCAAGGGGCCACGCAGACACAGCCACAGCGGGCTCCACGGATGGTTAGCGCTAACCTGTTGGCAGGCCACTTTCTTTTTCACAAAGGCTGATCTACGACAGCCGCAACCACACCGTTTCAGATCGGGGATATCACATGACCAACACCGCAATGGCAGATCGCATCGCAACAGGCGCAGGCTTTATCGCCGCGCTTGACCAAAGCGGCGGGTCCACTCCCAAGGCACTGCGCCTGTATGGCGTCGAAGAAGACGCCTATGACTCCGAAGCCGAAATGTTCGCGCTGATCCACGACATGCGCTGCCGGATCATGACCGCACCGGACTTCACATCAGACAAAGTGCTTGGGGCCATCCTGTTCGAACGCACGATGCGCGACACGGTCAAGGGCATGCCGGTACCCAGCTATCTTTGGGACCAGCGCGGCGTGGTGCCGTTCTTGAAAATTGACAAGGGTCTTGAGGACATCGCCAACGGCGCACAGGTGATGAAACCGATGCCGGGTCTTGAGGCGCTGTTGGCCGATGCCAAGGCATTGGGCGTTTTCGGCACAAAGGAACGGTCCGTCGTCCACGAAGCCGACGCCCACGGGATCAAGGCTGTGGTCGCTCAGCAATTCGACGTTGCCCGCACAGTCTGCGCCGCCGGTCTGGTGCCGATCATTGAACCCGAGGTCGACATCAACAGTGCCACCAAAGCCGAGGCCGAAGATATCTTGCACGAAGAAATCCTGACGCATCTCAATGCGCTGGACAGTGGCACGAACGTGATGCTGAAACTGACAATCCCGACCGAAGACGGGCTTTACACCGATCTTGCAGATCATCCCAACGTGCTGCGCATGGTGGCGCTGTCGGGAGGGTACGGTACTGATGATGCCTGCGCCCGTTTGGCTCGGAACCCCAAGATGATCGCCAGCTTCTCGCGGGCATTGGCCGAAGGGCTGATGCATCGCATGTCGGAAGCCGATTTCAACGCCGCACTTGCTGCGAACATCGACAAGATTTTCGCAGCTTCCAAGTAAGGCGCCACTGGCACAGCCTTATGCGGGCGGTGATTTGACCTGTCCCGCATAAGTGATCCGCCGCAACAGCCATTCGAACGGCCCAAGCCGGAACGCCCCGCGCCAGATGGACAAAGCCGCGATCAGAACAACGGTCACGCCCACGCCGATCAAGACAACGACCGGGCGCGACACCGCGTCCCAAAGGCCAAAGCCATAGCCCGAAAACAGCGTGGACAGGATGATCGACTGGCCAAGATAAATACTCAGGCTCGACCCTCCGGCGGCCAATATGTGCTGCATGACAGGCCCCGGCGGACGGGATATTGCCGCGATTGCCCCCAGATAACCCAATGTTGAAATCGGGGCCGCCATCAAAATCAGCGCCGACGCACCCAATACGCCTTGGGCGTGCAACATCCACGACCCAAGTAAGCTCAGGGCAATGCCGGGGCCAAGGCACCACCACCGTGCGCGGGCCCAAAGCGGGTGATCTGCTTGGTCGATCATGCCCGACTTGACCGCCGCGAGCCCCAGACAGAACCAACCCAACGCGGCAATTCCCTGAAACAAAACGAGAAACGGCGACAAAACGGCAAAAGCGACCGCTCTGAACCAGATGACTGCGACAAAACTGTCACCGGTCATCACGTCACGTTCGAGGGCCACAATGGTCTCCGGCATCTCACTGGGGGATGCCGCAAAGCTTGCAAAAGTCAGCGCTTGAACAGCGACCAGCGCAGTCCCCACTTTGACAAGGCGTGCGGCCTCCCAGTTGCGCAGGCGGAACAGGATCGCGCCCATAACCGCATACACCAACAGGACGTCGCCGGGAAAGAACAGGCACCCATGCACAACCCCGAAAAGAAACAGCCCAATCATCCGATTGCGATACAGCTTGCCAATGGACACATTGGTGCGCGCGGCAGACACCATCAGAAAGCCAAGCCCGACACCAAACATGAAGGAAAACAGGGAATAGCTTTTATACAAAGCCAACCCGTCAACCAGCCACAGCGTGATCAGCTCTGCTGTTGAGTACCAAGTGATCGTGTCCAAACCGCTCAACAGCGAAAAGCCGATGAACTGAACATTCACGACGACAATCCCAAACAAGGAGATCAATCGCAAATAATCCGGCATAAGCGCGCGTGAGGAATCCGTCATTGCGCCCCCCACATTGAACCGACTTCGGACGGCAAGGTCCCGCCAGACAGCGCGCTCAACCCGCCTGCTTCAGGTCCTCAACCGTAGAGCCGTAGCCCCCGCTGCTAAGATAGCGCAACTCGGATTCGGTCGAGCGGCGTCCAAGCGCGTCATTTCGATACGGGAAGCGGCCAAACTTTCGGATGACTTCGCGGTGCGCGCGGGCGTGGAACAGGTTGTTGGCCCCTTCCTGCGGCATCCGGTCCAGCATCAGCCGGACACAGCGATCCTGATCACACAGGTTTTCCGAATGCATCAATGGCAGGTAAAAGAACTGTCGCGCGGGTTCGTCGATCTTCATGTCCCAATTTTTGCCAATGGCCTGTTTGGCTGCCGAAAGTCCAAATCTGTCTGACGCAAAGGCTTTGCCGGTATTGCGGAACATATTGCGCGGCAACTGATCCATCAGAATGATATATGCCAACGCCCCGCTTGGATAGGTAAGCCACATTGCGTGCCGTCCCTCCATCGCGCCTGTCCAAGCATCCTCGAACCTGTCGCGGATGTCCTGATCCAGCGCATCTTCCGCCTTATACCACCCACTCGGCCCGACATCGTCCAGCCAAAAACTCAATACATCGTCAGGCGTGACCATGTCTCTCTCCCGATCTTTCGCGCAGCCGTCCCAAACTTGTCAAACCCTAGACAGGAAAAATGTCACAAAACAGTCACTTTTCATGTCACCTCCGACATATGATCCCGTTTGGGAACAAGGATTTGGCCTAGACAGAGGTATTCTCGGTCTTGGCGTCCTGCGCGGCCTGTTCATCGGCTTCGGCCTCAGCAGTCTCGATGGCCAGTTCCGAGGCGATTTCGACCGTCACCATCGATGCGGTCGGCATCATGCCCTGATAGGACATGGTGTCATCCGACGACGGCGCCGGACGCTGAGTCATTCGGTAGAACGCGTAGACGGTCAGGAGCAGCAAAACGATGGCCAGCAGGATGAAATAGCCGGGAGGCCCAAACACCTGCATCGCGTAGCCGATGATCACCGGGCCCATAACCGCGCCGACGCCATTTACAAATAGCAACCCAGCCGAGGCCGCCGCCATATCCTCGTGCTCCAGAAAGTCATTCGTGTAGGCAATCAACAGGGAATATAGCGGATTGGACAGGCCTCCGATCAGGAATGCCGCACAGATAAGAACGTAGAATGACGCGCCAAAGATCATCCCCGTCAATGACGCCAACCCGGCAACCGCCGCCGTCACCGCGATCAGAACGCGGCGGTCCATCCGGTCCGAAATCCATCCCAGCGGGTATTGGAACAACAGCGCCCCCACATAGAAAGACGCGGTAAAAATCGGGATCTGGTTGATCGACAGGCCCGCTTCGGTTGCATAGACAGCCGCCATGCCGAATTGCGCGGCAAACACACTGCCCAGCAGGAACATGCCCACACAGCCCAGTGGCGACGTCGTATAAAGCTGTTTCAGCGTCATCCGCTTTGTGCTCTCGAATGCCGGGGTCGGCGAGATGGACAAAAGGATTGGCGCAAAGGCAATCGACACCAGAACGGACGGAATCACGAACAACAGATATCCAGACGGGTCCGGCACAACCAGCAAACCCTGCGCAGTGATGATCCCGATCATCTGAACGATCATGTAGGCCGACAGCGTCTGGCCTCGTGTCTCGTTCGTGGTGGCATTGTTCAGCCAGCTTTCCGCCGTGACATAGACGCCGCAAAAGCAAAAGCCGATCACCACGCGCCCGAGAATCCACGCAATCGGATCCTGGATCGTGGGAAACAGCAAGAGCGCCGCCGAGATGAACGACCCCAGCGCCGCAAAGACCCGCACATGCCCGACGCGCCGGATCATGTCCGGCGTCACCCGTGACGCAACCAGGAAACCTGCGAAATACGCCGACATCACCAGCGACATCTCAACCGATGAAAACCCCAGGGTCGATCCGCGCACACCCAACAAAGAGCCTTGCAGACCATTGCCCAGCATCAGCAAAAGCATGCCCAGAAGCAAAGGCCAGGATGTTCGGAACACAGTTAACATATCACATCCCTTGGGTTGCCGGGGGGAGGACCACAGCCTGTGGCCCTCCCCCCGGCTAAAACAGGTCGTCCTAAATCGCAATCACATGGGCGACGTATCGCGCATCCACAACGGCGCAGACCTGACTGCGATCAGGGAATAAGCAAAGAACTGTCGCCGTAAGAAAAGAACCTGTAACGCTCGGTGATCGCGTGGGCGTAAATATCCTTGACCCGCTGCTGCCCCATCAGCGCAGACACCAGCATCATCAGCGTTGATTTTGGCAGGTGGAAATTGGTCATCAACCCATCCGTCACCTGAAACTCGAAGCCCGGATAGATAAAGATATCCGTGTCGCCGTCCCATGGCTGGATGGTGCCGCCGCGCGCCGCGCTTTCGATCAGGCGCAACGCGGTTGTGCCCACCGGGATCACGCGCCCGCCTGCGGCCTTGGTCGCGGCGATCTCTTGTGCCGCAGCCTCGGACACGCGGCCCCATTCGGCGTGCATCCGGTGAGTGGTCACATCCTCTACCTTCACCGGCAGGAACGTGCCCGCACCGACATGCAGGGTGACAAAACTCATGCCAACACCGCGCGCCTTTAGGGCGGCGACCAGTGCTTCGTCGAAATGCAGTGACGCAGTCGGGGCCGCGACCGCCCCAAGGTTGCGCGCCCAGACGGTTTGGTAATCTTCCTTGTCCTGTTCATCGGCCGGCCGCTTGGCCGCGATGTAGGGCGGAAGCGGCATCGCGCCGGCCTCTGCCAATGCCGCGTCGAAATCATCTCCGATCAGGTTAAAGCGCAGCCGCGCCTGCCCGTCGCTGCGTCCCTCCAAAGTCGCCGTCAGATCAGCCGAGAACACCACGCTTTCGCCATCTTTCAGCTTTTTCAATGGCTTGACCAGCGCAGTCCAAGTCCCGTCCGCTTGCGGCTCAAGCAGCGTCACCTCGATCCGCGCTTCAGATGGTGCCGCCTCACCGCTGCGCCGCCGCACCCCGAAAAGCCGTGCCGGAATCACCTTTGTGTCATTCAGCACCAGCCGGTCGGTAGGGCGCAGGATATCGGGCAACTGGTTGACGATCCGGTCCGCAATGGTCCCCGCCTCGGCCAAGAGCATCCGCGCGGATGATCGCGGCGATGCAGGGCGCGTGGCGATCAACTCTTCGGGCAGGTCAAAATCGAAATCACTGAGCTTCATGGGAGGGGTCCGGGTCTGTTGCGTCGTCACAGCCCATACCTAAGTCTGACGTACAACAAAAGCGGGGACCGGGGGTCACTCTCCCGGCACCGGCGCAGGCCGTCGAAAAATCTCGCGGAACATTCCCGGTGTCAGTGCCGATAACGGGTTCACGCTGACATTCGGCTGGCTGGCCGGACCGGTCAGGTTGAAGTTGAACCCGATCAGCCCCTCGCCCTTACGGGTGAAGATGCTGCCGATGCCGTTCAGGAAAAAGATCGGCGACAACACCCCCTGCAAATCCAGCGTGCCAGTGCCCAACGCATAGGTGCCATCCATGGAAATTCCCATTGACGGGCCGGTGGCGCTCGACCGTGTCAGGTAGAGCCGATCCGGTGTCAGGCGAAACCGTGCCTCAACCTCGGTGAACAGGATGCCCGGCCCTTCAAGTTGGTCCAGAAGACCCACAATGCTGATCGCGTCCAGCATCGAGGCGATCGCAGGCGCATCGCGCAGACGCGCGTTCGCCACGTCCAACGCTCCATCATAGCTGCCCGGTTGCCCCGAGACCGGGGCCAGCGCCAAGGTCATGTCGCCACCCGCAACCGTCTTGAGGATACCTGCCTCGCGGATCACCTGGCCTGCATCACTGGACCGGATACGCAACGCCGTGGACCCACCTTGCGCCAGCGCCTCGCCAGTGATGGGCGCCGCTCCGTTGACATTGGCTGTGAAATTCCCAGTCAACCCGCCCCCAGATTGCAGGTCTGCCCGAAAATCGGTCAGGCGAATGGTGTTCGAGATTTGCAATTGGTCCAACGCCAGCGTCAGCGGTACGCGCCCACCTGCACCAGCCCCGCCCGGCCCGCGCCCAAACGGCGCGGTGCGCAGGTCGACGGTGCCGCCGCTGATCCGTACCGCCGGGGCAACGCCAGCCCCCCGCCCGGTCAACGTGACGGGGGCATCCAGCCACCCGCCCGCGCGAACCCGCTCCAGATCAACCGATGCCAGCGACCCGTCGCTGTTCAGCCGAACCGCCCCGCGCGCCTCAAGCCCCGGACCTTCCAGAACCAGCGCCTCGATCCGGGCAGGCCGGTCCAGAACACCGGCCACCCGCAAACTGCCCGCCGCGCCGCGCGGCAGGCTCCAACCGATGGGAGGCAGTGACACGCCAATCCCGCTCAACCGCGATGTCAGCTCAAACGCGGGCGGTGCGCCTCGGCGCAGATCCACCCGCAGGCTGGCCGGACCCGACCCGCTGATCGTGCCGTCTGGCAAGGCCACGCCAAAGGCGCGGGCGGCGTCCTGGGACAGGGTTACTGTGCCCTCGACAACACTGCCCGTGGCGGGTTGGCCCGGTTCGGGGAACGGCAACGTCCAAAAGCCGTCAAACGGCACACCGGACAAGGACGCCTGCCCGGAGACACGCAATCGGTCATTGGTCACAGACACGTCCAGCAACCGGGCGGCAAGGCGACGGTTGGGCACGATCTGGTCGCTTTCGACCCCGGTCGCACGACCGTTTATGTCCAGCACCATATCCGCCAGCTTGACCCCCCGCCGAAGTGGCAACACCAGCGACCCGTCAACGCGCACGCGACCCGAAAGCAGATCAACAGGCCGGTTCGCCTTTTGCAGGATCTCAAGCCCCGGCGAATCCAGATAGGACAACAGCGCTTCGATCGGGCCACCGCCCGCCAGCGTGACCTGCCCCTCAGCCGGTCTTTGCCGCGTGTCGGGAATCACAAAGGTGCTACCGGCGACGTCAATCACGCCCCCTTGCGGCGGGGTGATCTCGCCTTGTGTGACCCGCACCGCAAAACGGTTCGCATTGAGCGTCAGCGTGCCTTTGCCCCGTTCAACCACCGGCAGGGTCCGAGTGTAGCGCACCTGCGCATTGTCGAAAGCCGCATTCAGAAACACCACCGGCCGCGCTTGTGGTTGCGAGCGCAAGGCAAACTGCCCCGCCGTGATGACCCCGCCTTCGATATTGTTGACCACCCAATCGCGGGTCCGCGGTGCCAGCGCCCCGGGCCAGACCCGCAACAGCGTCTCGGGTGTCAGCGCACCGATGGTGCCATCCAGCGCATAATTCCAGGCATCTTCCGTCGTTGCCAGCTTGCCCGTCATGCGCAACGGTACTTGCGGATCGTCGATCCAGACGCGCCCCAGATCAAGCTCGAACGGATCAAGCCGCAGCCGGAAATCCAGCTCGGCACGGTCAATCGCCAAAGGGGCGTCGAACAAATCGTCGGGCGCGGCTTTAAGCAGGCTGAACCGCACCTGCCCCAGCATCTGAGACGGGATGCCGTTGCGCAGCCCCTCAAGGGTCGCGCGCCCGTCCGCCACAGCCCGCACCAGATCGCTGTCCACCGACAATTCCGAAAAGGTGATCTGGGCGCGGTCAGGATCAAACGTGAAATAGCTGCGCGCGGAATTGAACGGCACCGGCGGTGTGTCCGGCGTGGGCTGCACCACACCTTGGGCGATCTGCAAGCTGGCGTTCAAAACGCCCAGCGATCCGTCTTCGCGCAGCGTGGCGCGCAACGCCCCCGAAATCGGCGCGCGCAGCGCCCCCAGCCATGCCAGCGCCGGGCCTTGGGTCGCAATGTCTTGCGACGGCATATCAGCGAGCGAGACACCAAACGCGACATCGGTGTCCCCAATGGTCGAGGACGCATCCAGTTGCAGCCGCGTTGCCGTGGCCCCGCCGCCCAACAGCGCGAAATCCCCCGACAGGCGCAGCAAATCGGCGTCACGCTCAAGCAGCAGCCGCCCGCCATCCACTGTCCAGCCGCGCCGCGCGCGGGCGTCCTCAAACCGCAAGGTCAGCGCGTTTGCCTCAACGCTTTGCAGCCGCGACAACCGGTCATCCATCAGCAGCCGGTCCACTTGGGCCACCAGCGTCGGCACATCGGGGGCCGCGCCCCCCAGGGCAAACGTATCCCCCAGCGCCAGCCCCAGCTGTCCGGCGCGGTTGCGTGTCAGGGTCACAAACGCGCCGCTGACGCTCAGGTCGCGCAACACCAGATTGCGGCGGATCAGATCATAGGCGGTCAGGCCGATCTGCACATCCGACAACACCGCCACCGGACCGCCCGTTGCGGTTTGCACATCCACGTCCAGCAGGATGATCCGGGTGCGCCCATCACGCTCCAGCCGCACTTGCACATCGCCAAACCGCACAATGAACCCCGGCAAAGCAGCCGCCAGCCGTGTCTCGACAGTGTCGCGCACCCAATTCGGGGCTGACAGGCTCCGCCCAACCGTGGCCCACCCCGCTGCCAGAACCACCAGCATCAGCGCCAGCCCAACCCCCAACGCCCACCGCCCCCGCCGCCTGCGGCGCGGGGTTCCAGAGGTTTCTTGCGGCTGCTCGGAGTCCATCACTGGAAGCGGCGTCCTTTTGCGTTATTCTTCACGTCGCAGGGTTATCACCCTACCGCCTGATATCAATCAAAGGATAGCGCCATGAGCGATACACTGGAAATGGCTCCCGACTTCACCCTTCCCGTTCAGGGCGGCGATCACGGCGACGTGTCCCTGTCTGGCCTGCGCGGCACACCGTTTGTCCTGTTCTTTTACCCACGCGACGACACGCCCGGCTGCACCAAGGAAAGTGAAGCCTTCACCGAACTGACCGACGCCTTTGCCCAAATCGGCGTCAAGGTGTTCGGCATTTCCAAAGACAGCCTCGAGAGCCACGAAAAGTTCATCGCCAAGAAAAAGCTGACCGTGCCGCTGATATCCGACGAACATGGCACGGCGTCCGAGGATTTCGGCGTTTGGCAGGAAAAGTCCATGTATGGCAAAACGTTCATGGGAATCGAACGATCCACTTTTCTGATCGACGCCGAGGGCCGGATCGCGCGTGCCTGGCGCAAGGTCAAGGTTCCGGGCCATGCCGAAGAGGTGCTTGAGGCAGCAAAGGCGCTTTGAGACAAGTTTCGGATCGGGCTTTGCCCGATCCGACCCGCGCGCATTGCGGCGCGCGTCTGGGCGCGCGGCCCCAGACCCAGGATATTTTTGAACCAGAAAAGACAGAACCGATGCTTGCAATCCGACGCTTTGCGCGCGAGGTCAGGGCATGATGACACTTTGTGACATGGCCGTGGACGTTCTGACCACGGCAGACGGGCGCACCAAAACTGGCAAGTCCCGCAGCTATGCAGAGCAATGGTTTGCCGCACGCGCAACGGGTGCACCTTTGGCGATTGGCACCGCCACACCGCCCGTGCAACCGTCAAGACCCGATGCGCCCGAGCTATTAAGCCCGCGGGATGTGCCAAAGCGCAAGCCGGGCAGCCCTCAAGGGCGCATCGCGCTGTTGCACGCGGTTGCCCATATTGAGCTGAACGCGGTGGACCTGCATTGGGACATCATCGCGCGCTTCGCACATATCCCCATGCCGACCGGGTTCTACGACGATTGGGTCAAAGCGGCGGACGAGGAATCCAAGCATTTCAACCTGATGTGTGATTGTCTTGAGGAACAAGACAGCTTTTATGGTGCCCTGCCGGCCCATGCCGGTATGTGGCGCGCGGCAGAGGACACAGCTGACGACTTTATGGGACGGCTGGCCGTCGTGCCCATGGTGCTTGAAGCACGCGGGCTGGATGTGACCCCCGGCATGATCGAGATTTTCCGCAAAGCAGAGGCCACACGCGCCGTGGTCGCGTTGGAAACCATCTACGGTGAAGAGGTTGGGCATGTCGCCTACGGATCGAAATGGTTTCACTTTCTCTGTGGTCGGCACGACCATGACCCGAAAGACACATTTCATAAACTTGTGAGAAAATACTTCAAAGGAGCCTTGAAACCCCCTTTCAACGAAGAAAAACGCGCCGAAGCCGGGCTGCCTCCAGACTTCTACTGGCCCCTTTCCGAGGCGATCTGAACGCTTTTTTGGTGGATGTGGCATTTCAACAACCCGAAGTAAGCCACGGGAAGATCGGCGAAATTTCGCCAATTCAGTGATTGAGAGCGTGCGAACGGGAATCACCTGCCCAAAAACGTTGCCAATTTCTGAATGTCTCGGTAGAGCCGTAACATACACGCGCCCGGAGTTGGGGCTTGAGAGGCGCGACCTTGGGACGGAAAAAGGAACAGACAGGTGCGCACACGTCTTGCGATCAAACTGCATGGCATACTCGAACGCTTTTTTCCGGAACGCCGTCTTTTTCTGCGCTCCGATTCCGACACACGGTTCATCCGCCTGAAATCCAGCACACAGGCCATGGTGTTTGGCGGGGCATCGTTGGTTCTCGCATGGAGTATCATCGCCACCGCCGTGTTGCTCATGGACTCGATCGGGTCGGGCAATTTCCGGGAACAGGCACGACGGGATCTTGAGACGTATCAGATGCGCCTCAACATCCTGTCGGAAGAACGCAACGCCCGCGCCGCGGAAGCGATTGCTGCGCAAGAGCGTTTCAACACGGCGCTGGAGCAAGTGTCCGTGATGCAGTCCAGCCTTCTTGATGCCGAAACAAGCCGTGTCGAACTTGAATCGGGCCTTGAGGCGGTTCAGCTCAAGCTGCGTGATGCCATCCGCGAGCGTGAAGATGTCCGTACCGAACTGGCAGCCTTGCGCACAGATATCCAAGATGGCGGCACCGGGCTTGCCGCATCAAGCGCGGCTGACACGACCACGCTTGATTTCCTGTCTGCCGCCCTGACCCGCACCGCCGAGGAACGCGATCAAGTTGTGGCTGACGCTCAGGACGCACTGATCCGGGCCGACGAAATGGCGACTGAAATTCGCCTGATGGAAGAAAAGAACGACACCATCTTCCGCCAGTTGGAAGAAGCGATGACCGTCTCGGTCAAACCGCTCGACAAGATGTTCGAAGCCGCTGGCATGAACCCCGACACGATCCTGAACCAGGTGCGTCGCGGTTATTCCGGTCAGGGTGGTCCGCTGATGCCACTTAGCTTTTCAACACGCGGCGAAGACCCGTCTGAGGATGTGCTGCGCGCCAATCGCATCCTGAACCAGATGGACCGCCTGAACCTGTACCGTATCGCGGCTGAAAAAGCGCCGTTTGCGATGCCGCTGAAAGATTCGTTCCGGTTCACGTCCGGCTTTGGCTATCGCTGGGGCCGCCTGCATGCAGGCACCGATTTTGCAGCTGCCCATGGCACTCCGATCTACGCAACGGCGGACGGTGTTGTGACTTTTGCGGGCTGGCAGTCAGGATATGGTAGGCTCGTCAAAATACAGCATGAATTTGGCATTGAAACCCGCTACGCGCATAACTCAAAACTCTACGTGACAAAGGGCCAAAGGGTCTCGCGCGGGGATCGCATCTCTGCTATGGGGAACACTGGACGTTCCACCGGCACGCACCTGCACTACGAAGTTCGCGTCGGCGGCAAACCTGTCAACCCCATGATCTACATCAAGGCTGCAAACGATGTTTTCTAAGAGCAAGATTAATGAGCCCGGCCCCAAGGTCGACGACACAAGCGCACAGAAGCCGGTTATGCCTGAAACGTCGCGCCCCGGTTCGGCAACCGAATTCAAGGCATCCGCCCCCAAGGCGAAACCTGCCGCGTCGATCCTGTCTAGCGATCTGCACATCACCGGAAATCTCAAGACAACCGGCGACATCAACGTCGAAGGCACTGTTGAAGGCGACATCCGTGCGCATCTTTTGACCGTTGGCGAAACCGCAACCATAAAGGGCGAAGTTGTTGCGGATGATGTGGTCGTGAACGGCCGTGTCGTGGGCCGCGTGCGCGGTCTCAAGGTGCGCCTGACGGCGACGGCCCGCGTTGAGGGTGACATCATCCATAAGACCATCGCGATTGAATCCGGCGCACATTTTGAAGGCTCGGTTCAACGTCAGGACGATCCGCTGAATGGTGGCAAGGCCAAGCCGATTGCGGCAGCGGCGCCTGCCCCGGCAGCATCAAACGGCTGATCCCCCCCGATCACCGCTGCTATTTGGGCCGTCCTTTTGGGGCGGCCCTTTTTCGTTCGCGGGCACGACATCTTAGGAAGACGCGCAGGGCAGCTTTCAAAGCATCCCCATCAACCGGAGCTTTTCTCCCGGATCATCGGGGCGCGAGATGGCAATCGCCAATTCCTCAAGCGACTGGATCGAATGTCCGGCGCGAAAGCTGTCCACATGGGGCAACATCGCCCGGATACCCGTGGCCTTGGGCGCAAACCCGTCCCAGCGCAAAAGCGGATTGATCCAGATCAGGCGGCGCGATGACAGGTGCAAGCGCTCCATCTCTTTCTCCAGCGCGCCCGCGTCATCACGGTCCAGACCGTCAGTGATCAGCAAAACAACCGCACCCTGCCCCATCACACGCCGTGACCAGTCACGGTTGAACGCGTGCAGCGACGATCCGATCCGCGTGCCGCCTTCCCAATCCTGCGCCTCGGCCCCGGCGGATTTTAGCGCCGCATCCACATCGCGGGTTGCCAGATGTCGGGTGATGTTGGTCAGCCGCGTGCCAAAGGTGAAGGCATGAACCTTGGCCCAGCCTGCACCTTTCTCGTTGGCGACCGCATGCAGGAAATGCAGCACCATGCGGGAATATTGGCTCATCGACCCCGAGATATCGCAGAGCACCACCAGATTTGGCCAACGCGGACGCGGCGTCTTGCGCGCAATCGACCGGATTTCACCGCCCTGCCGCATGGATTTCATCAGCGTGCGCCGGTAATCCGCTTGCTTGCCCAGCACCGAGGCTTTGCCGCGACGCGACGGGATCGGTTTGACCGGCAGACTGAGACGCGCCAACATCCGCTTGGCCTCGGCCACTTCGGCCGTGGACATCTGTTCGAAATCCAAGGTTCGCAGCTTTTCTTCGGCAGACATGGTGAGCGTCGATTTGATCTCGATCTCGGTGCCCTCTTGGGACTGTTCGTTCTCGGGCACCTCGGGGATTAGATCATCCAGCAAGGCCTGTGCCGCGCGTTTTTCGCCCGAGGCTGCGGATTTTTCTTCCTGCACACCGCGGATCGCGGGCAACATGAAGGACATCATGTGTTCGAGATATCGCGGGTCACGCCAGTAGAGCCGGAACACCTGCGCATAGATCACACGGTGTTCGGGGCGGTTCACAAAGCAGGCGTGCAGCGTCCAGAAGAAATCCATCCGTTCGGTAAAGCCCGCCGCCTCCACCGCGCGGATGGCGTCGATCACCCGGCCCGGCCCGATGGGCAGACCTGCCCGCCGCAGCGCGCGGGCGAAATGGATGATGTTCTGCGCCAGACGCGGGTTGTCTGGCAGTTCAATGGGAATGTATTCGGCCATTACATGGCCGACCGGGGGCTCTGCCCCCCGTCCCCCGAGGTATTTTCAGCCCAAAGAAGCCTCATGCCGGTTCGAGCGACGCCTTGGCCTCGTCCAGCAACCGCTTGGCCTCCGAGCCCTGAAGCTTCTGGATGTCGTCCTGATATTTCAGGATAGCGCCCAGCGTGTCGGAGATCACCTCGGGCGACAGATCGACCACATCAAGCGCCAGCAGGCATTTCGCCCAGTCGATGGTTTCAGCCACGCCCGGTTTCTTGAAGATGTCTTCGGTCCGCAAACGTTGGACAAAAGCCACGATCTCGCGGCTCAGGGTTGCAGCGGCTTTGGGCGCGCGGGCCTGTAGGATCTCAAGCTCGCGGTCGAAATCGGGGTAGTCGACCCAGTGATACAGGCACCGGCGTTTGAGCGCGTCATGCACTTCGCGGGTGCGGTTCGAGGTGAGGATCACGATGGGCGGCTCGGGCGCCTTGATCGTGCCAAGCTCAGGGATGGTCACCTGGAAGTCCGACAGCGCCTCCAAGAGGAACGCCTCAAACGGTTCATCCGTGCGGTCCAGCTCGTCGATCAACAGCACCGGCGCGCCGTGCTCATCCGGGCGCATCGCTTCGAGCAAGGGACGTTCCACCAGAAAGTCCGGGCTGAAAAGCTCGCGCTGCAACATCTCGCGGTCTGCATTGCCCGACGCCTCTGCGGTGCGGATGGCAATCATCTGCGCCGGAAAGTTCCATTCGTAAACCGCACTGGAAATATCCAAGCCTTCATAGCACTGCAACCGGATCAGCTTGCGCCCCAGACTGGCAGCCAACGCCTTGGCGATCTCGGTCTTGCCGACACCCGCCTCGCCCTCAAGGAACAGCGGCCTGCCCAGTTTCAGCGATAGGAACACCACGGTGGCAAGCGCCCGTCCACAGACATAGCCCGTGTCGGCCAGCGTGGATTGAACAGCGTCGATACTTTGCGGTGTCTGCATGAGATGCTCCTTTGTCATAGGCCTTGCTGCCCCGTGCCCCCCCTAAGGTCAATAGCGCCAAGGTCGCAAAGGATGCCCCTTGAATTGACGCCAAAGGTCCGACCTGACAAGGTTCACGCAGTAATGACCCCAATGTGCAAGGCCGATTGCCCGTGACCGTCACCGCCGTTATGTGTGTCCGCAACGAGGCGGCGTTCCTGCTGGATTGGCTGGCCTGGCATCGAAGTGTGGGTGTGACCGATTTTGTCGTCGTCTCCAACGAATGCGACGACGGCACCGACACGATGCTTGATCGGCTAGACGTGTTGGGCTGGCTGACCCACATCCGCAATGCCCCGCCCTATGGCAAAGGCGGCATCCAGTTCAGCGGGCTGAAACTGGCCAGCCGCTGTGACGCGCTCAAGCGCGCCGCGTGGGTGATCACGCTGGATATCGACGAATTTATCAACGTGCATGTGGGCGACCGCACCCTGCCCGCGCTGATTGGCGCGCTGCCAGATGCAACCGCCATCACGCTGACATGGCGCAATTTTGGCAACGCGGGTGTTGTCGCCTACGAGGACAAACCCGTGCCGGTGCAGTTCACCCGCGCATCGCCACATCCCATGCCGTGGCCATGGCGCGCGTCGATGTTCAAGACGCTATATCTGAACGACAAGACTTACCGAAATCTCGGGGTACATCGCCCCCGCAACCCGGTTGAAGACCGTCTGGCCGAGGCACGCTGGTATGATGGTTCGGGCCGCGCGTTGCCGCCCGATATGGCATCGGGGCGCATCTTTTCCGACTACCGCCTGCAGCAACATGCGCTTGTGCAGCTCAACCACTACCCGCTGGGCGCTGTTGACAGCTATGTGCTCAAGTCCGACCGGGGCCGGGCGGTGCACAGCGCGGACCGGCTGGGGGTGGATTATTGGGTAGAACGCAACCTCAACACCAACCAAGACCGCACGGCTTTGCCGCTGTGGGACCGCGTGAAACCGATCCGGGCCGCCCTTGGTGCCGACGCGGTTTTGTCCAACCTGCACCAAAAGGCGGTCGCGTGGCGCAAAGCGCGGCTCGAAACGCTGCTTGAGGACGATCTTTACCGCGATCTCTACGGGCGTCTTCTCATGACGCCCCCATCGCAACTGCTGACCACAGAAACGGTCGCACGGTTGACAAAGATAGCACAGGCACAAACCCGCACTGACGCCGAAACTTCATAGACTTCCCTGCATTTTGGCTCAATTCTGCCCGAATCCAGAGATACCCCTTGCCCCAAACAAAGACCCTCAAAAGGGCCCGATGTGATGAGGACATTTCGATGATGCAGGACGGACAAGAGCCATATACGATTTCTCTGACAGACCTCCGCCCGGCGGAGTGGCTTCAGAAGATGAACGACCTTGGCGATGTGTCCGGGTTCTTTGAGCCATTGGGCAAACACCACAACGCCGTCTTTGTCGAAAAAGGCGACACCCTGTTGGTGAGCTTTGAATCCCTGCCTGCCATCCAAGCCCTGTCCGACGATGCGCGCCCCGTGGGGTTTGATCTGGCCCGCGACAATGATTGGTCCTGCCTGACCGTGATCAGCAACCGTGACACTTGGTTCCGCGACGGCGAGGTATACGGCTTTTTCGATCAAATGACCGATGACGGGTTCTTTGAAGACTTTGAACAGGTGATCTTTTTCGGCGCTGGCCCCTGCGGCTACGCGGCCTGTGCCTATTCCGTCGCCTCTCCCGGTGCGACGGTGATTGCGCTTGAACCCCAAGCGACGCTGGACCCACGCGTGACCGAATGGGATGATCGGTTCACCCACATGCGCAAGACAGATTTTACCGACCGCTATGGCTTTGCCCCCGATATGCTGGAAGCGGCCAAAGCGGCCTTTATCGTCTACGACCCACAAGATCAGCTTGGCGCGATGCACGCCGCCCTGTTCGAGCGCGCGGGCAACAAACGCCTCCGCGCCCGGCTTCTGGGCGGTGGCATGCAGGCCCATATGAATCATATGGGTATTCTGGAACCTCTCGTCACCGGCGCCGCAAAAGGCCAATTGGACGACGCGCTGTTTGCCCGGCTCTATCGCAAGCGCCGCGATTACGTGACCTACTGCAAGAAACTCTTCGCCACTGTCGAGGCGCATGAACGCCCTTTGATGGCCGCTGCCGTTTGTTCACACATCGTGGAAACCTTTGGCGGGCCGCGCTACCGGCGCAAGCTCAAGGCGATGCAGCAATCCACCGATCCCGAGGCGGGCACGAGCGAAGACTGACCCCAGCACCCGGTGCAAACGGTGCGATGCCAAGGCATCACACCGTCTGCCGCGTCTGACACTCTGTCAAATCACCGTCCTTGCGCCACGCCGGATCACGACCCGATGAACCGCTCCGCCATAGCGATCCACAGCGGGATCGACAAGATCGCCACCGGTGTCCCAAGCCCTGTGGAAGTTCCCACATAGGACGATGGATTGGCCTCGGGCAGCGCCGCCCGCAAAGTTGGTGGGCCCGAGATGTCTGAGCTTGACGACGCCATCACCGCGAGCAGCACAACACCACCAGCCGAAAACCCGGTCAGGTGATGCGCCAAAAGGCCAAACCCGAACCCGATCAGACCGTGAATGATCGGCGCAGTGAGGCCGTAGACCACATAGACATGGGCAACCTTGCGCATGTCAGACAGCCGCGACCATGCCTCCATGCCCATCACCAGCATCAGCAGCGACAAAAGCCCCCGGAACAGCGGTTCATAAAAGCTTTCGTAAACCGCATCCGGCCGCGCCAAGAGCCCCAGACCCAGCCCCAACAACAGCGCCGAAATCGCCGGGCTTTTGAGGGTGTCGACAAGAATATCGCGCACCAAATCCCCGTTCAGTCCCCCACCCGATCCAGACATTGTGACGGTCGCCGTACCATCTGCGCCACCGCTGGCCACCATCTTGCGTTCCGCGCTCATCCGGGCCAGCACAATCGCCGTCAAAAGCGCCGCAACATCCATGAACGGATAAAGCGCGCCGATAAAACCCTCATAGGCGATGCCCTCAGCGTCGAGCATGGCCATCCCGGCAGCCAAGGTCGAGGCCGAGACCGCACCGAACAAACCGGCGGTTGCCATGCCGTCCATTTCAGTCACTCCGCGCTGCCGCAGCAGAACGAACCGCCCAAGAAGCACAATCACGATACCCGCAGCCACAGCCCCAAGCGCGGGCACCGCAAGCGAGATCAGATCCGCCTCTCGCACCGCCATCCCCGCGCTCAGCCCAACCTTCATGAGCAACAGCAGAACGATCAGCTTGTAGACAGGCTCCGGCACCTCAAGGCGGCTTCCTAGCGCGGCCAACACCATACCACCGATCAGAAAGGCAAGTGTCGGTTTTTGAAGTTGCGCCACGATGGTCATCGCGATGTCAGTGATAAATTCCATGGTCGAGAGGCTCCGGTGCAAGTGTGTAGCGACCGTTTGCGTCATTCCAAAATAGAAGAAAAATATATTGTTTAGAAATTATCGTTCTATTTATGTGAACGATTTTCACGCACACCCACTTGAGGTATCTCTTTGGCATCACGCTGTATCCAAACGATACTTTTTCACCTTTGGATCGCCACAACAAGCGGGTATCTGCTTGACCCAGTTCCCAGCCTCAATCCGTTTGGCCAAAAATCCAAACGTTGCGATCTAGCATCAAAGCCCGGCGCGTGCTACGCGCCATGGCATGACAAACACGATCACCCTTCGCACACCCGACGACTGGCATTTGCATCTGCGCGATGGCGAGATGCTCCGCGCCGTGGCCCCTGAAACTGCGCGCCATTTTGCCCGCGCGATCATCATGCCCAACCTTGTGCCTCCGGTGGTCACAGGCACGGATGCCGCAGCCTACAGGGATCGTATCTTGGCCGCCCTGCCAGAAGGATCGTCCTTCACCCCGTTGATGACGCTGTACCTGACCGAAGACACTGACCCCGAGGATCTGGCCAGCGCGCATGCCGATGGGCTGATCACGGCGGTCAAGCTGTACCCCGCAGGGGCGACGACGAATTCCGCCAGCGGCGTGCGCAATTTCGACAAGGTGCGCCCGGTTCTGGAAAAGATGGCAGACATCGGCTGCCCGCTCTGTGTGCATGGCGAAGTCACCGAAAGCGACGTCGATATTTTCGACCGCGAGGCCGTGTTCATCGAGAAGATCCTTGATCCAATCCGCCGCGCGACCCCCGGCTTGCGAGTGGTGATGGAACATATCACCACGATGCAGGGCGTCGAATACGCGTCCGAAGGCGGCCCCGATCTGGGGGCAACGATCACCACGCATCACCTTGTGATCAACCGCAACCATATCCTCGCAGGTGGGATCAAGCCGCATTACTACTGCCTGCCCGTCGCAAAGCGCGAGGAACACCGCCTTGCCCTGCGCCGCGCCGCCACCAGCGGCGATCCCACGTTCTTTCTGGGTACTGACAGTGCACCGCATACGGACGCCAACAAGTTCATGCCCTGTGGCTGCGCGGGATGCTTTACCGCAACCAACACGCTGTCGATCCTTGCCGAAGTGTTCGAACAAGAAGGCGCGCTGCACCGGCTTGAGGCATTCACCAGCCTAAGAGGTCCGAAATTCTACCGCCTGCCCGCGAATGACAGCACGATCACCCTCACCAAAGGCGATCCCATCACGTATCCCGGCCAGATCGACACCGGCGATGGCCCGGTCACCGTGTTTGACCCAATGATGCCCCTGCACTGGCGCGTCGCGGACTAAGCCACCCCATTCTGGACGACCCAAACAACACAGCCATCGACTGTGAACGCAGACGCACGCGCCTGCCCCTTAGTCCCGACTGAGAATCAGTCATATCCGCCTAAAATCCTTGCAACAGCCCACGGCCTGCACGGAATTTTGGCAAAACACCCATATATGTAGCCCCGTTCAAGAACCTGAAATCCATTGCGTATTTCCAAATCCACATCCAGATTTTGACAGGTCGAGTGTGTAAACTTAAATTTACAATTGCTTGTGTAAGATTTTTATTACAGACTTATCGAAAGATACCTGACGGTGTTTCAGATCGGCTTTCTATGGGGTGCAGGCCGATTGCTCCGGGTGCAAAGCCCGTTGCCCGCGCGCTCCGAACCCAACTTGAACCAACACGAAGGAGGAGTTCAAAATGTCAGCAGATGATGAAGATAGGGTCTGGCCGACCGGTTTGACCTTGAAGGAAGCTGAGGAAGTTCACAGCTACCTGATCGACGGAACACGCGTTTTCGGAGCGATTGCCCTGCTCGCGCATTTTCTCGTCGCCGTATCCACTCCGTGGCTCGGGTAAGGGAGAGACAGAATGAACAATGCAAAAATGTGGCTTGTCGTCCCCCCTGCGGTCGGTGTTCCCTTGTTCCTCGGCGCGGTCGCGGTCGGGTCTTTTGCCGTCCATGTTGCCGTGCTCAGTAACACATCATGGGTGTCTGATTTCCTGTCCGGTCAAGAACTGGGATCGGGCGACATGGCGGCGGCAACAATGATCGCCCCCGACGCAAACACCGCCAAGGCCAGCTATGTGGTGCCACAAGCGGATGGCAGTTTCGAAGTGACGATCATCCTGCCCGATGGCACAGCCACAAAAGCGCTGATCCAGCCGCCTTCGGTACAACCCGAGTTGTAACCGCATCCCGCCATGTGGACCCGGGCGCAGAACGTCCGGGCCCGCATCCCCCCGGATTTCAGCCGTTCGCCCCTCCATCTTTGGCGCACGGGGTGTGGAAAGGTGCTCGGGAATGTTCGACTACCGTCGCGTTGTTCTGACCAAGCTGGCAACCATCGGCCCGCGCTACCTGCCATTTGCAGACGTGGCGTCGGACACAGTGCCGCTGTCGCGCCTGCTGCGTCTTTCCCTGTTTCAGGTGACCGTTGGCATGGCGCTTGTTCTGATGGTCGGAACTCTGAACCGCGTGATGATCGTCGAACTGTCCGTCCCCGCGAGCCTTGTGGGCACCATGCTGGCCTTGCCCATCATCTTTGCCCCGTTTCGCGCGCTGATCGGTTTTAAATCTGACGTCCACAAATCCGCACTGGGTCTGCGGCGCCTGCCCTATATCTGGAAAGGCACGCTCTACCAGTTCGGAGGCTTTGCCATTATGCCCTTCGCCCTGCTGGTTCTGTCCGGCTATGGCGAGGCTTTCGATGCCCCGCGCTGGATCGGCTACAGTTCCGCCGGACTGTCCTTCCTGCTGGTCGGCGCGGGCGTGCACATGGTGCAGACCGTTGGCCTTGCTCTGGCGACCGACCTTGTCGATGAGCCCGACCAACCCAAGGTCGTGGGCCTGATGTATGTGATGCTTTTGGTCGGAATGGTCGTCAGCGCGCTGATCTACGGGGCGCTGCTCGACAGCTACACACCCGGTCGGCTGATACAGGTGATCCAAGGCACAGCGGTTGTGACCGTGGCCCTGAATTTCCTTGCGATGTGGAAACAAGAAGCCCGCAACCGCTCGCGGGCAAAGGCCATGGAAACTGCCCCCGACATTGCGTTCCGCGATGCATGGGCAGAGCTGATGCAGACCGCAGGCATGCCCCGGCTGCTTGTGATCATTGCCCTTGGCACCTTTGGCTTTGGCATGGCAGACGTGTTGCTGGAACCCTATGGCGGCGAGGCGCTTGGCCTTTCTGTAGCCAGCACCACCAAGCTGACGGCGCTTCTGGCTGGTGGCACCCTTGCGGGCTTTGCCATCGCCTCGCGGGTTCTGGGTGCCGGGGGCCAGACTTCGGTCACATCGTTGGGCGGTGCCCTGATCGGCATTCCCGGTTTTGCCGCAATCATCTTTTCGGCCTATGGCGGCGGCACACCCGCCTTCTTGGTGGGCACGCTGATGATTGGCCTTGGCGCTGGCCTGTTTGGCCATTCCACCCTGACCGCCACAATGCGTGCCGCCCCCAAGGACAAGGTCGGACTGGCGCTTGGCGCATGGGGCAGCGTTCAGGCCACGGCGGCCGGGATCGGCATGGCGCTGGCCGGATGGGCGCGCGACCTGATTGGCGCACTTCCCAGCGGGGCAAACGGAATTTCCGTGGAAACCCCCTATAATGTGGTATTCTCGTTCGAGATGGCGTTGCTTGTGCTGGCCGTCCTTTTGATTGTCCCACGCGCGGGCCGGGGTGACCTGTCACGCGCAGCGCCCGCTTCGGCATCCTCGCAATCCAACACGGTGGAGGCACCATGACGACGATTACCACCCGATACTTCGAAACCGCCAAACAGGCGCACGCGGCAAAACGCGACTTGATGTATACACACAAGGTGTCGCCGTCGATCATCCGCATCTTTGAAACCGCCAAAGGCCTGGCAGACACGCTGCAAAAGGCTGATGTCCTGCCGGGCACCGCAGCGGCCTATGCCGCGCGGATGGGCTCTGGTGGTGCGGTGCTTATGGTGCGCGGCACTTACAAGCCTCTGGGCGTGACCAAGATCACACGACAGGTGGCCCACGCCAATGGCGCGGTCGATCTGGGCGACCTTAACCAAGACGTGTTTGTCAAAGACGAACGCGCCCGCCGACTGAGCGTTCTGACCGATCATCCGCATATGCTCATGCGCCAGAAAGACCCATCGGACAGCACGCATCACATGGCTGACTGGCCAATCCCGCTGATCAGCCGCCGCAAGCCCTATGATGACATGGCAATCCCACGTCATGGACGCATGGCCAATTGGCCGATCCCGCTTATCAGTCGGCGCACGCCCTTCACCGGTTCGATCTTTCCACGCCACGCGCGCATGGCGTCTTTCCCCATTGGTCTGATCAGCCGCCGCAAACCCTATGACGGCTTTGCCTTTGCACGGCATGCACGGATGGCCAACTGGCCAATCCCCCTGATCAGTCGGCGCAAACCGTGGGACGGGTTCGCCTTCCCACGTCATATGCGCATGGCCAATTGGCCGTTTCCACACCTGATCACGGGCAAGACCGGGACCAACGCGCTGATCCCCGGCGGGCCGCGCATGGCGAATTTCCCGATTGGGTTGCTCAGCCGTCGCAAACCCTATGACGCGTCGATCTTTCCCAAACATGCCCGTATGGCCAGCTTTCCCATAGGGCTGATCAGCCGCCGCACACCCTCCACCGCATCGCTCATTCCGCGCCATGCAAGAATGGCCAACATGATCCTGCCACTGGTGATCCGCCGCGCAGAGGATGGTGGCGACGGATGGTCGTTTTCCAAGATGCTGGGCCTTCCCACGATCAAAAGGCGTTAGGCGCGACACAGGCTCCGCCAATGCTTTGACGGGCTGGCAGACACCCTGCCCGCCCTTTTCCTCTGCGAAAAAACCCGCTAGAGCGGCGCAAACCGCTCGCAGAGGAGCCGCGCCATGATCCCCACCTCGTATCCGACATCCGAAGAGATCGCCCGCCTCACGGCGCGGATGCTGCTGGAAATCGGCGCGGTGAACTTTCGGCCCGAAGACCCGTTCATCCTCGCGTCCGGCCTGCCTTCTGCCACCTATATCGACTGTCGCAAGCTGATCTCGTTCCCGCGCATCCGGTCCACCCTGATGGACTTTTTGACGATCACGGTGATGCGCAACGCCGGGTTCGAGGCGTTCGACAACATAGCCGGCGGTGAAACCGCGGGCATCCCCTTTGCCGCGCTGGTGGCCGAACGCATGGCGCTGCCCATGACCTATGTGCGCAAAAAGCCCAAAGGCTATGGCCGCAATGCCCGCATTGAAGGCGCCATGACCGAAGGCCAGCGCGTTCTCTTGGTCGAAGACCTGACAACCGATGGCGGATCAAAGCTTAGCTTTGTGGACGCGATCCGTGAAACCGGGGCCACCTGCGGTCACACGGCGGTGATCTTTTACTACGACATCTTCCCCGAAACGACCAAGACACTGGGCGATCACGGCGTGCAGTTGCACCACCTGTGCACGTGGTGGGATGTTCTGGCCGAAGCCCGCGCACAAGGCGCGTTTGACGACGCGATCCTGACCGCGGTCGAGGCGTTTCTCAAAGCACCGCGCGCGTGGCAGGACGCCCGAAAGTAGCGTCCCCGATCACCTGACACCCCAATGTCTGCCGAAGCGCGCCGATGAGATCATCAAGCGTTTCAGCCTGCAAATACATGCCCCCCGTCCGATCCGCGAGGCACCGAGCCACCGGCGATGCCATGTCGTCCTGTGGCTGGTCCGGCCATGCGAAATGGTCGCCCCGCACCCGGAACCCGATCACATGGACCACCATATCCGCCCCCGCTGCCAGATCGGCTGCCAACTGGCACGGTGCACCACCACAGGTCTCTTTCCCATCGGTGACCAGAACGATCTCGCCGGGGGAGTTCTCATAGTCCAAAACCCTAGCAGCCTCGGCAATTGCGTCGGTCAATGGCGTCTCTCCCGCCGGGGTCAGGCGGTCGATCTCGGAAATAATCCGGTCCGCCGCATCCGGCACAGGCGCAAACCGCACGACCACAGAGGCACAGCTTTCCGAGCTGCCAAACCCGTAGGTAACCAACCCGATCCGGCGCGAAGGCGCGACCTGCGGCATGACTGTGCGCACCGCGCGGCGGGCATCAAAGATGCGCGGCTCATCCATCAGGTTAAAGCCCATCTCGGCCATCGACCCAGAGCCGTCAAACACCACCATTGCATCGCGGGTGCAGGTTTCTTGCGCGGCAAGCGGAGCCGTCGCAACCGCCAAAGCAACCACAGCGTTCAGAATCGTTTTCATGACACGCACGCCTTTCCAAAGGTGATCACAGGGTCGCATGCGCAACGCCTTGCTGCAAACCCAATGCAGGATCGACGCACGCGTGTTTCTTTCGACACAGAGCGCCTCCCAACCTACCAGATGTTGACGAGCACTTACCCAATAACGCAAGATAGATTAAATCCACGCATCAGCCGAGTTTTCCACAGGATATACATTTTGCCCTGCGCCGCACATATCGCTACCTCATTTCCGGGAACTTCGGGGAATAGGCCATGAATGAGATCACAACTTTCAATCCGACCGGCGCGGAAATCCAAAGCCCCGAAACGATGCCCCATTCCATCGAGGCCGAACAACAGCTTCTGGGTGCGATCCTGACCAACAACGACGTGTTTGACCGTATTGCGTCAATCATAGGCCCGCAGCATTTCTACGATCCCGTACATGCACGAATCTACGAAATCGCGGCTGCCCGCATTGCCAAGAACAACCTTGCCTCTCCGGTGACGCTCAAGGCGTTTATGGAAGACGATGAGGGCCTCAAGGAACTGGGCGGGCCCGCCTATCTGGTCCGTCTTGCCGGGGCCGCGATCAGCTCGTTTGCCGTGCGCGATTATGCGCAGATGATCTATGACCTTGCCGTGCGCCGTGACCTGATCACGCTGGGCCGCGATATCAGCGCGCGCGCCGCCAAGGTCGATGTCCTGTCCGAACCCCGCGAACAGATCGTTGAGGCCGAACAAGCCCTTTACAAGATGGCCGAACAGGGCCGCAGCGAAAGCGGCTTTCAAAGCTTTCTCAAAGCGGTCACCGATGCGGTCAACGTCGCCAATGCCGCGTATCAGCGCGAAGGCGGGCTGGCCGGTGTGTCCACAGGGCTGGTCGACATGGACCGCAAACTGGGCGGGTTGCACAAATCCGACCTTCTGATCCTTGCAGGGCGCCCATCGATGGGCAAAACCTCGCTTGCAACCAACATCGCGTTCAACATCGCCAAAGCCTATCGCAAGGGGCTGCGGCCTGATGGCACCGAAGGCACCGTCGAAGGCGGTGTTGTCGGCTTTTACAGTCTGGAAATGAGCGCCGAACAATTGGCCGCGCGTATCCTGTCCGAGGCCGCAGAGGTGCCGTCTGAACAGATCCGACGTGGCGATATGACGGAAACCGAGTTCCGCCGTTTTGTGGATGCCGCCAAATCGCTCGAAGCTTGCCCGCTTTATATCGACGACACACCCGCCCTTCCGATCAGCCAGTTGGCTGCCCGCGCACGCCGGTTGAAGCGGACGCACGGTCTCGACGTGTTGATCATCGACTATCTCCAGCTGGTCAAAGGCACTGGCAAAGGCGACAACCGCGTCAACGAGATCTCCGAGATTTCGCAGGGCCTCAAGGCGATTGCCAAGGAACTGGACATTCCGGTCATCGCCCTGTCCCAGCTGTCGCGCCAGGTCGAAAGCCGCGAAGACAAACGCCCACAGCTCAGCGACCTTCGGGAATCGGGGTCCATCGAACAGGATGCCGATGTGGTGATGTTCGTGTTCCGCGAGGAATACTACAAGGAACGCGAAAAACCGGGTGAGCACGAGCTGGAAAAAATGGCTGCGTGGCAAGACGAGATGGAGCGCCTGCACGGGCGCGCTGAGGTCATCATCGGCAAACAGCGTCACGGCCCGATTGGCAGTATTGAACTGAGCTTCGAAGGCCGCTTTACCCGCTTTGGCAACCTGATCAAGCCGTGGCAGCAGGGCGCGGGCGATATGTGATCCGCTCTACGGCAGCGTGACTTTTCCACCAAACGGCGTTTCCGTATTCCAGCCGTCATGGATACCGTAGATGGCACAAGCCGCGCGGATGCAGCCGGAATGGGTGACGACAATCGCGTTGTCGGGTGTTGCCGCAAGCGCCTGTGTCACGCGGGTTTCAAGATCGGCAACGCTTTCGCCGCCATGGCCAGCATATCGCATGAAATCCGCCGCCCAAGCATCCAGCCCGGCTCGGGGCACATCGGCCCAAGGGATACCCTCCCAAGACCCGAAATCCATTTCAATCCAATTGCTTGATATGATTAAGTCACCCGTTACATGAGCAGAGATCCGCTGCGCCAGTTGATGACAGCGTGTCAGGGGCGACGACACCACGATTTCTGCACCGGGGATGTCGGCCAGCACAAGCGCGGCCTCTGTGCCAAAGCTCTTGGCAAGACCCAGATCGCTGCGTCCGTAGCATGTGCCCTTGGCCACATTCGGCGTGGTGTGGCGGATCAGCGTTACAGCCATAGCGCCAGCCCAAGATAGAACCCGACTTCGAACACTTGCTGCACCCCGCCCAGACAATCGCCCGTGTAGCCTTGCAGCTTGCGCAGGAACATCGCCCGCAACACTGCGGCGGCCCCTGTGCCCACGGCCAATGCCAACACCGCCGCACCCGGACCAAACCAGATCAGCGTCACCGCGGCACATCCAATCGCACTTGCCAGCGCCACGCGGTAGCCATCTGCTGTCACCGTTGGCGCGACAAACTTAGCCCCCACCTCGCGGGCATAGGCATCGCGGGCAACCACCTGCACCGGTGCCATACGGCTGATCGCGTGCCCGAGGATCACCGCCACGGCCGCATCCAGAGGCGCAAACCCCATCAACAGCGCCGCCTTGAGCGCCAGAACCAGCCCAAGCGCCACCGCGCCATAGGTGCCGATCCGGCTGTCTCGCATGATTTCAAGCGCGCGCTCACGGGTCAGGCCACCGCCTAACCCGTCCGTCGCATCTGCCAGCCCGTCTTCGTGAAACGCACCCGTGGCAAACACCGTTGCCGCCATCGACAACAGCACTGCCACCGGCATGGGCACCGCGAATGACGCCAGATAGAGCACTGCGGCGCCGATCACGCCAACCGCCATCCCGACCAGCGGATAATACCGGGTCGCCCGGATCAACAGATCATCGGAAAATGGCAGGTCGCGCGGCACGGGTATACGGGTCAGGAATTGCACCGCCAATAGGAACAGATGCCATTCAAGGCGAATACGCGTCACACCGCCCTCCCCGAAATGCCAGCGCTGTCGAAACTGGCCATGTCATTCAGCATCGCCACCGCCGATTTCACCAAGGGCCAGGCCAGCACCGCGCCCGTGCCTTCGCCCAACCGCAACCCGAGGTCCAACAACGGCTCTGCGTCCAGCGCCTCCAGGATCGCATTGTGCCCCGGCTCGGTCGAGCGATGCGCAAAGACCATGATATCCCGTGCCGCCGGGTACATCCGCACCGCGATCAGCGCCGCTGCGCTGGCAATAAACCCATCCACCAGAATGATCCGCCGCCCCTCTGCCGCGCCAAGCATCGCGCCTGTCATCATTGCGATTTCAAAGCCGCCATATTCCGCCAGCACCTCTGCCGGATCGGTCACCCCGGAACAGCGCGCCGCCGCTGCGGTCAGAATGTCCCGCTTGGTCGCCAATCCGGCGTCATCCAACCCTGTGCCCCGTCCCGTCAGATCCGCAACCGCCCGGCCCGTCAGGCAATGCGCGATCAATGTCGCCGCCGACGTGTTGCCTATCCCCATTTCGCCAAAGGCCAGCGCATCGCAGGCATCGGCCAGCCCAAGGGCGCGGCCCTGCGCCAGTGCCCCATCGCGTTGCGCCGCCGTCATCGCGGGGCCGTCAAGGCTGTTTTCTGTGCCCTCGGCGACGGGGCAATCCAGCACCCCCTCAAGGCCAAAGGCCCCGCCCAGCACCCCTGCATTGACCACGCACAGCGCCACGTCATTGGCCGCGCAAAACACGTTCGCCGCGGCCCCGCCGCGGGCAAAGTTCACCACCATCTGCCGTGTGACGTCAGGCGGAAACGCCGACACGCCAGACCGTGCAATCCCGTGATCGGCGGCAAAAATGATCAACCGGCACGTCGCCATCTGCGGCGTCAACGTGCCCTGCACCTGCGCCACCTGCGCGGCCAACGCCTCGATCCGGCCCAAGGCACCCAGTGGCTTGGTCTTGGCGTCAATCTTGGCGGCAAGGGCGGTCGCAAAATTCTGATCTGTCATAAAGTCTGCCTAGCCCTGCCCCGTGCGCGCGACAACTGCAAAACCGACGCATCCCGTTCCGAAACGCACGCGGCACCGTTTTCCGGCTTGACCCACCGGACGGACATGCCAAACACCCCACATGACACAAGCTGTACTGACGATTGATCTGGGTGCGATCTGCGCCAATTGGAACGCGCTGGACGCGATGAGCACCGGCGAAACCGCCGCTGTGGTCAAGGCCAATGCCTACGGGCTTGGGGCCGATACCGTGTCCAAGGCATTGGCCAAGGCGGGCGTGCGCACGTTTTTCGTGGCTCAGGCTGAAGAAGGCGTTGTCGTGCGCGATGCGCTTGGCCCCGGCCCCACGATCTGTGTGTTCGGCGGCCACATGAAGGGCGACGCGGCCCTGCTGCGCGATGCCAACCTTGTGCCGATGATCAATTCGATCGACCAGATGCTGCGCCATGTCGAAGCATTGCCCGGCCATCCCTTCGGCATCCAGCTCGATTCCGGCATGAACCGTCTGGGGATGGAACCTGCGGAATGGTCCGCCCTGCGCGATATCGCGCTGAGCCAGAAACCCGTTCTGATGATGAGCCATCTGGCCTGCGCGGACGAGCCGAACCACGGCATGAACGGCTTTCAGCTTCAGACGTTCCAACAGATGACTGACGGGCTTGATGTGCCCAAATCGCTCTCGGCCACGGGCGGCACCCTTTTGGGGCCGGACTATCATTTTGACATGACGCGGCCCGGTATCGGGCTTTACGGCGGCTTGCCATATGTGGATGCGCGCCCGGTCGTCTCGTTGTCGATCCCGGTGATTCAGGTCCGCGACGTCAATCCCGGCGAATCCGTTGGATATGGCAACAGCTGGGTTGCACGCGTGCCCAGCCGGATCGCCACGATTTCCGCAGGCTATGCAGATGGCATCCTCCGCGCGATGGGTCCAAAAGCCTTTGTCTGGGCCGGCGAGACCCGCTGCAAGATCGTCGGACGCATCTCGATGGACCTGATTGGCGTCGATGTCGGCCCGGTCAAGGACATGCCCGACACGGTCGAACTGTTGGGACAGCATCAGTCAGTGGACAGCCTTGCAGACGCGGCAGGCACCATCGGATACGAGATTCTCACGTCTCTTGGGTCGCGGTATGAACGGCGCTATATCGGCGGCTGAGGAGGCCGGTCCATGTTCGAACCTTCGCCGATCCTGTTCGCCTTCATTTTCGTGCAGCGTTTCGTGGTGTTCGAAGTGCTGGCCCTTCTTGCCCTGTTGCGGCTGATCGTCGGGCCGGGCATCGCGCGACTGCCCGCACTGATCACCTGCCTGATCTGTGCAGCAGCGGTTTTTGCCACCTTTGCGCCTGCGTTCAACCTGCAAACGGCCCCGCTCTATCCCGATATCGCCCGTGCTATGGCATGGGGCGGCGGCGTGGTTTTGCCGCTGATTGCTTCGGGTATCTTTGCCGTGTCGCTGCTGATCCCGGCACGGCGCTGGCGCTGGATTGATCCGGTGCACGGGGTCGGCGTTCTGGCGTTTATGGCGCTCTGGCTGGCCACCCGTGTCTGACACATGACCGCCCTCAAGTGGATCAACCTGTCGCTGCTGGTCCTCTACCCGGTGGCATGGTCTGCCCCCCTTGATGCGTGCGGGTCTGTTACCACTGTTCGGGTTCAGCGAAATCAGCGTCCTGACCGGACTTGCAGCCCTTTGGGACACTGACCTGTTCCTAGCCAGTCTCGTCGCTGTCTTTGCGCTGATTGCACCTTACGTCAAAACCCTTGGTCTGGCGCTGGTCCAGTTCAACCTGATCAGCCGCCGCGCGTTGCCTGCCATCGGGATCATGGGCAAACTGGCCATGGCGGATGTGTTTCTGATCGCGCTTTATATCACCGTGGTCAAAGGCATCGGGATCGGACGGATCGAGACGGCATGGGGCCTGTATTTGTTCACCGCATGCATCATGGCGTCTCTGCTCATCAACATGACTGAGGCGCGTCGGCCACAGGTTTGATCCTGTTCCGGCAACAATCACACGAAACAGCGCGTATTGTTCACTTCTTTAAGGACAGTCGGAAAAATCGTTAAAAAACAGTATGTCCTCTCGTGTGTTCGGCATAAAGTCGCCGACGTTGCCACTGGCACGAAAGATACTTGGGGGTTTCTAATGATTGGTGCGGCGCGTTCGCTTTTCGTTGCCATGGGCTGGCTCATGCAACGGTTGATGTTTGCAACGATTGCGATTCTTGGTCTCGGCTTGCTTGTTTATACACTGGCCAGTACCTTTGGCTATGCGCCTTGGCTTGAGATGACCGCAACATTTGGGGGTATCGCCTACCCTCAGGCCGGACTGGTGGTACAGGTCGCCCTGACAGTGTTTGTCTTGGGCCTGTGCTTTTTCCTGCCTGCAAACGCGCGGATCATGGCGCTTGAGACCTCGCACCGGCGCTTTCAGATCGCTATGGAAGACGTGGCGCGCGCCTACCGCCTGTCGCACGCATCAGACCGCGAAGGCGTGTTCAAGATGAAATCCGAATTTGATTCGGTGCGCGAACGCATGGCATTCCTGCGCGATCACCCCGATCTGGCCGAACTGGAGCCGTCGCTTCTTGAGGTGGCCAGCCAAATGAGTCACCTGTCCAAGGACCTGGCCCAGACCTATTCTGACCGCAGCGTGGCGCGCGCCCGTGACTTCCTGATCCAGCGCCAGCAAGAGATCGAAGACTTCAACACCCGCCTGAACGAGGCCAAGGCCACCGCTACCCAGATGCGCGTCTGGATCGACAAGGTCGAGCTTGAGGAAAGCGTCGCACAGGCCCAGCTCAGCCGTCTCAACGAAGAATTGTCCGATATCCTGCCAGAGCTGTTCTCGCACGACGACACGCCGCAGATCCCCGCCCGCGATATGGCGAAATCCGCCACGATCGGCGATGCCGCGTCCACAGATTGGGATGACCCGGCGCATTTCCCCGACAATGACGACAACCGCATCGTCGCCCTGCTCGCACGGCGCGCCGCCGAATAACGCGCGGTCCCCTGTGCCGACGCTTGCAGGCCAGCGCCGCTTGCGCCACAAGCAGCGTCATGGCGAAATCCTCTGCAACGTTTGTCTGTCAGGCCTGTGGCGCGTCCACCAACAAATGGGCGGGCCGCTGCGATTCCTGTGGTGAATGGAATTCCATCGTCGAAGAGGTGCCGCTGGCCGCTGGCCCTGCTGCCAAGACGCTGGGTGTGTCCAAGGGCCGATCCCTGCCGCTCAGCGATCTGTCCGGCACCGAAGCGCCGCCGCCGCGCACCACCTCGAACCTGAACGAACTTGACCGCGTGCTGGGCGGAGGGTTGGTCCCCGCCTCGGCCCTTTTGGTGGGGGGTGATCCTGGTATCGGCAAATCAACTCTGCTGCTGCAAGCCGCCGCCGCCTTTGCCAATGCCGGTCTCAAGGTCATCTACATTTCCGGCGAAGAGGCCAGCGCACAGGTCCGCATGCGCGCCGCCCGTCTGGGATTGCAGGACGCGCCGGTCAAACTGGCGACCGAAACGAACCTGCGCGATATCCTGACCACGCTGGAAAACGAAAAGCCCGATCTGGCAATCATCGACTCGATCCAGACCATGTGGGCCGACAACGTGGCCTCTGCCCCCGGCAGCGTGGCACAGGTGCGCGCCTCGGCGCACGAGCTGACCACCTTTGCCAAACGGCGCGGCACGTCGGTGATCCTTGTCGGCCATGTCACCAAGGATGGCCAGATCGCTGGCCCCCGCGTGGTCGAACACATGGTCGACACCGTGCTCTATTTCGAAGGTGAACGCGGGCACCAGTTCCGCATCCTGCGCGCCGTCAAGAACCGCTTTGGCCCGGCGGACGAGATTGGCGTGTTCGAAATGACAGGCGCGGGTCTGGCCGAAGTGTCGAATCCCTCGGCCCTGTTTCTGTCGGAACGCGGCGATCCCTCGCCCGGCTCGGCTGTTTTTGCCGGGATCGAAGGCACACGTCCCGTTCTGGTGGAATTTCAGGCGCTTGTGGCCCCCACACCACACAGCCAACCGCGTCGCACGGTTGTCGGATGGGATGGGGGACGGCTTGCCATGATCCTGGCGGTACTCGAAGCGCGCTGCGGCATCCCGTTTGCGGGAATGGACGTTTATCTTAACGTGGCAGGCGGTATGAAGGTCTCAGAGCCCGCCGCCGATCTGGCTGTGGCCGCCGCGCTCTTGTCCGCCCGCGAAGACATCGCCCTTCCCGCCGAGACGGTGGTTTTTGGCGAAATCAGCCTGTCTGGCGCGCTGCGCCCGGTGGGGCAAACCGAAAATCGGTTGAAAGAAGCACAAAAACTTGGTTTTACCGCCGCGATAGTGCCAAAGGGTGGTAAATCGGTGACCCGTGATGGGATCACAGCCACCGAGATCGACGCTTTGGCAAGTTTTGTTGGTGATGTGTTCGGCGCTGGTTAGCGTCATCCGCGTGAAGAAAAGGGCAAGGACCGATGGAAGGGTTCACCATTATTGACGGCATTGTTGCCGTCGTCATCGTTCTGTCTGCGCTCTTGGCCTATTCCCGTGGCATTGTCCGCGAGGCGATGGCGATCTTGGGCTGGGTGGCTGCGGCGGTGCTGGGCTTTATGTTCGGCCCGCAAATGCGCCCGCTGATGACCGAAATTCCCGTGCTGGGCGAATTCATGACCGGCAGTTGCGAACTCAGCGTGATTGGCGGATTTGCTGCCGTGTTCACCATCGCGCTTGTGATCATGTCCTTTTTCACGCCGCTGTTTTCCACCATCGTCCAACGCTCTGCCCTGGGCGGTGTCGATCAGGCGCTTGGGTTCCTGTTTGGCGTGGCGCGCGGCGTGCTGCTCGTGGCGGTGGCGTTCTTTGTCTATCAGGTTGTGATCACCGCTCAGGATGTGGCCATGATCGACGACAGCCGCTCTGCCGTGGTGTTCAGCCGCATGACAGGCCAGATCGAAAACCAGAACCCCGAACAGGCTCTGGGCTGGATCACCGCACAATATGAAGAGCTTGTCGGCGTTTGTGACGCCCCCTCGGACAGCGACACCTGACGAAACTTCCGTGAACCTGTCACGGAACCATGATAGTTTCGTGACACTCGGCGCTCTGGCCTCTAAGAGGGGGCATCCTCTGCTGCCACGGATTCGGAGTACCGGTTTGTCCGACACCCAGATGCCACCCGCCCATCCCTTTGACGATGACAAGCTGAAAGAAGAATGCGGTATCTTCGGCGTTGTCGGCGTGACCGACGCGGCGAACTTTGTCGCTCTCGGCCTGCACGCACTGCAACATCGCGGCCAAGAAGCCGGCGGCATTGTCAGCCACCACCCCGAACATGGCTTCAACTCGGCCCGCCGCTTTGGCTATGTGCGCGACAACTTCACCAGCCACAAACTGATGGAAACCCTGCCCGGCGAATTGGCGATCGGCCATGTGCGCTATTCCACCGCCGGATCAAAGGGCCAGACCCAGATCCGCGACGTGCAGCCCTTCTTTGGCGAATTCTCCATGGGCGGAGCGGCGATTGCCCATAATGGCAACATCACCAACGCGATTGCCCTGCGCAAGGAACTGATCGAACGCGGATCAATCTTTCAATCGTCGTCTGACAGCGAATGTATCATTCACCTGATGGCGCGGTCCTTGCAGCGCAACATTCCCGAACGCATGGAAGACGCGCTGCGCCGTGTCGAAGGCGCATTCTCGGTGGTGGCCATGACCCGCACCAAGCTGATCGGCGTCCGCGACCCGCTGGGCGTGCGCCCTCTGGTTCTGGGCAAGATCGGCGATGGCTGGGCGCTGTCATCAGAGACCTGTGCGCTTGACATCATCGGTGCCGAATACGTGCGTGAAATCGACCCCGGCGAGATGGTCGTCATCACCGCAGAAAAGGGTGTCGAATCCATCCGCCCCTTCCGGCCACAGAAATCGCGGTTCTGCATCTTTGAACACGTCTATTTCTCGCGCCCGGACAGCATCATCGGCGACCGTTCGGTCTATGAGACCCGCCGCCAGATCGGTGTGGAACTGGCCCGCGAAACGCCCGTGGACGCAGATCTGGTCTGCCCAGTCCCTGACAGCGGCACGCCTGCCGCCATTGGCTATGCGCACGAATCCGGCATTCCCTACGGCATGGGCATCATACGCAACCAGTATATGGGCCGCACCTTCATCGAACCGACTGAACAGATCCGCAACATGGGTGTGCGACTCAAGCTCAACGTGAACCGGGCCCTGATCAAGGGCAAACGCGTGGTCCTTGTGGATGACAGCGTTGTGCGCGGCACCACCAGCCGCAAGATCAAGGAAATGATCCTGGATGCCGGTGCTGCCGAAGTGCACTTCCGCATCGCGTCGCCGCCCACAGCTTGGCCGTGTTTTTACGGTGTCGACACGCCGCAGCGCGAAAAGCTGCTGGCTGCAACCATGTCCGAGGATGAGATGCGCGACCATCTGGGCGTGGACAGCCTCAAGTTCATCTCGCTTGACGGGCTTTACCGTGCTGTCGGCGAAGCGTCGGGCCGCGATCCCAAATCGCCGCAATATTGCGATGCCTGTTTCTCCGGCGAATACCCGGTCAAACCCTCCGACATGGTGGAACAGGGATTCCAGATGAAGGCCGCCGAGTAACCCTCGGCAGCCTTCCGCGCAGCGCCAAAACACGCTCTGGTCATCGCCTGTAATCGCGCCCATGTGGCAGGCGATTGAAACAGTATGTCCGATGACCCAAGACGCACCCCCACCGCAGGTGGCGCAAAGCGCAACCCAAACCACCGACGATCTGCACGGCAGGCTGATCCTGCTGGGCACTTTTGGACCCCAATCAGACCCCCATGCCCTGCTCAAACTGCGCGGCGGCACAACCAAAACCGTGGCGCGCGGAGACGCCATCAATGGCCAAACGGTCCTTGCGATTGAGGCAGGCCGCGTGGCACTGGTCCGCAATGGCACCGCCCGTTGGCTGACCATGCCCGCCCCACGCTCCTGACCGCGTCCCGATCTTCTATGGTTCACAAATATCTTGGGAAAGCCCGCCAAAGGCGGATGGGGGCAAAGCCCCCGCTTTGTCCAATGTCACAAAAAACCCCCGCCAATCTCTCAGCAGGGGTCCAAATTTTACCGAACGGTAAAAACTGTTAGGCTTTGCGACCGGCCAGCATCTTCCACGCGCCCGTCACGATCAGCGCTGCAACCACGGATTTGACCGCATCACCGATCACGAACGGGGCTGCGAAATGCGTCCAGTAGAAGCCGATCTCCTGACCGACCCATCCCGCATCCACACCTGTCGCCGACGCAACCGCCATCGGCCACGCGATACCGGGAATGTAAAGCAGCGCCGACAGCATCAGCGCAACGATCGCCGTGGACACAACACCCTTGGCGATCCCGCGATCCGCCGCCAGACCGGCCAAACCGGCCATCAGGACAAAGCCCATCAAAAAGCCCGCTGTTGGACCGGCAAACGCCAAACCGTTCATGCCGCCTGCAAAAACCGGAAGACCCATCGCGCCATAGCTCAGATACGTGACCAAGGTCGCCGTTCCAAGACGTGCGCCAAAACTCAGACCGACCAGCAGGATCGCAAGTGTCTGGAGCGTCATCGGCACCGGAAAGAACGGCACCGACACCTGCGTGGCCGCCGCGATAAACGCCGCGCCGCCAAGCGCCAAAAGCACCTGCCGGAATAGAGTGGTTGTGCCAAAGGCAGCTTGCGTGAGTGTCATGACCATGGTCCCTTGTTCATCTTTGCTTTGCCCCCGTTAATTCTGCAAATGCAGCATCAAGTCAAGCACTGCCCTCTTGCGGGCGCGGCGGCAAAAAGGCATGTGACAGAGCATGACCGACACATCTCGCCCCCTCGCGCTGGTCACCGGCGCCTCTCGTGGTCTTGGCTTTGCGCTGGCAGAGGCATTGGCCGACACGCATCACATCATCGCAGTGGCCCGCACCGTGGGCGGGCTCGAAGATCTTGACGATCGCATCACATCCAAAGGCGGCAGCGCCACGCTGGCGCCGATGGACATCACCAAGGCCGATGCGATGGCCCAATTGTGCCAGTCGGTGCATGACCGCTGGGGGCAGATTGGACTGTGGGTGCACACCGCCATTCACGCAGCCCCGCTTGCGCCTGTCGACCATCTTGACGCCAAGGACTGGAAAAAATCGCTGTCGATCAATGTCGATGCGATGTCCCACCTTGTGCCGTATATTTCACCGCTGCTGGGCCAGACAGGCAAAGCCGTGTTCTTTGACGATGGGCATGCGGGCGAAAAGTTCTTTGGCCATTACGGCACCACCAAGGCCGCCCAGATCAATCTGGCCCGGACTTGGCAGGCCGAAACCCAGTCCATCGGCCCCAAGGTGCGTATCCTTGCGCCAAACCCCATGGGCACTCACCTGCGCGCGCGGTTCTTCCCCGGCGAAGACCGCTCCACGCTGGCATCGCCCATTGCCGAAGCCGCGCGGCTGTTGCCGGAAATCCTCAGCGACTGAACCAAGTGCCGGATGCGTCGGCGCATCCGCGACGGTCCGTCCCTGGAACCTCCAGGCCCGTATTGTCCCGGCGGATGCTTGCCGCAGGGCGGGGCTTGGCCTATGCAGGAAAAAAGCAAGGCAGAGCAGATGCGCATACTCATCACGAATGACGACGGGATCAATGCACCGGGCCTTATGGCGCTGAGCGAAATCGCGCAGGCTCTGGCAGGCCCCGATGGCGAGGTCTGGACAGTGGCCCCCGCTTTTGAACAATCCGGCGTCGGTCATTGCATCAGCTATACCCACCCGATGATGGTCAGCCAAATGGGCGACCGTCGTTTCGCCACCGAAGGCAGCCCCGCCGATTGCGTGCTGGCCGGTCTGCATGACGTGATTAAGGACACGCCACCGGATCTGGTGCTGTCTGGCGTGAACCGTGGCAATAACTCGGCCGAGAACGCGCTTTACTCCGGCACGTTGGGCGGCGCGATGGAAGCGGCGCTGCAAGGCATCCCGGCGATTGCGCTGTCACAGTATTACGGCCCCGACAATGTTGACGCGCAAGACCCGTTCGAGGCCGCCCGCATACATGGGACCGAGGTGATCCGGCGGATTCTTGCCCATGATCCAAAGGGCCAAGACGGCTACAGGCTGTTCTACAATGTCAATTTTCCGCCCGTGCCAGCCGCCGCCGTGAAAGGCACCCGTGTGACACCGCAAGGCATCCGCCAAGGCACGCGCTTTTCGGTTGAACCGCACGAGTCGCCTTCGGGGCGTCGGTTCCTTTGGATCAAGGGCGGCGATCAGCGCGCCCCCACCGCCCCCGGCAGCGATGCGTTCGAAAACCTGTCGGGCTATATCAGCGTCACGCCGATGCGCGCCGACCTGACGGCCACTGATCACCTTGGTGCCCTAAAGGACGCCTTTCTCTAATGGAGGATGCGGAACTCAAGATGCAGTTCCTTTACGCGCTCCGGTCGCGCGGCGTAACAAATACTGCGGTGCTGACCGCGATGGAGCAGGTTGACCGCGCGCCCTTTATCAAGGGCTATTTCGCCGAACGCGCCTATGAAGACATGCCGCTGCCGATTGCCTGCGGACAGACAATCAGCCAGCCGTCGGTGGTGGGTTTGATGACGCAGGCGCTCGAAATCAGCCCGCGCGATACCGTGCTCGAAGTGGGCACCGGGTCCGGCTATCAGGCCGCGATCCTGAGCCAGCTTGCCCGCCGCGTCTATACCGTGGACCGCCATTCGCGTCTGGTGCGCGAGGCCCGCGAGGTGTTCGACCAGCTTGGCCTGACCAATGTCACCGCCTTTACTGCTGATGGCAGTTTCGGCCTGCCCGATCAGGCCCCGTTCGACCGTATTCTGGTCACTGCCGCCGCCGAAGACCCACCGGGGCCGCTGTTGGCCCAGCTCAAGGTGGGCGGGATCATGGTGCTTCCGGTTGGGCAATCGGACGCGGTGCAACATCTGATCCGGGTCCGCCGGACCGAGACAGGACTTGATTACGATGAATTGAGGCCCGTTCGCTTTGTTCCCTTGATCGAAGGGGTGGCCCGCGACGGATAAAACGGGCATAGTATCGTGCGACGACCGGGGCATAACCGGCGCATCCGAGGATTTCGACATGGCAGCACGCACAGTTTCTTTTGGTATCGGGTTTCGAGTGGGTGGCAGCCTGTCGCTTTTGGCGCTCTTGGCGGCTTGTTCGGAACCGCTCGATCTTGATATGCGCGGCCTGATGAATGGCGGGTTCAACACCGCCGACGCCGCGCGCGCCTCAACCGCGCCGCGTCCTGCCGCCGACAATCGCGGCGTGATTTCCTATCCGAATTATCAAGTGGCCGTCGCCCGGCGCGGCGATACGCTGGCGGCTCTGGCGGCGCGTGTGGGTTTGCCTGCGGATGAGCTGGCCCGCTACAACGGCGTGCAAAGCGGCGATACGCTGCGCGCAGGCGAAATCATTGCCCTGCCCCGTCGCGTGTCCGAGCCGTCGCCCGCCACCGGAGCCACCACAACCGGCCCGATCCGGCCCAGTTCGCAAATCGACATCACAACGCTGGCCAATGACGCCATCGAACGCTCGGCCCCGACGCCAGCCGCACAGCGGCCCACACCGCAAGTCGGCACCGAACCGATCCGCCACCAGGTCGAACGCGGGGAAACCGCCTTCACCATCTCGCGGCTCTACAACGTGTCGGTGCGATCGCTGTCCGAGTGGAACAGCCTCGATAGCAATTTCTCGGTGCGCGAAGGGCAATATCTGCTGATCCCAGTGGTCACGCAGGCACCCGCGCCGCGCGAAGTTGCACCGATTGAGCCCGGCCGTGGATCACCCACTCCCCAGCCACCCTCAGCATCACAGCCCTTGCCCACCGAAACGCCTGCCGCTGCGGCCGCGACCACACAGGCCGCCACCGCAGCCGCCGCTGCCGCGCCACCAGTGGCCAATGTCGGCACCCAAACCGCCGCAAGCGCGTCAAACGCGGCGATGGCGTTTCCAGTGCAGGGCAGCATCATCCGCGAGTATTCCAAAGGCCGCAACGATGGCATCGACATCGCCGCATCGGTCGGCACCACGGTCAAGGCCGCAGCCAGCGGTCAGGTCGCAGCCATCACGCGCAACACCGATGGCATCAACATCCTGGTCATCCGCCACCCGGACAACCTTTTGACGGTCTATACCCATGTTGACAACATCACTGTCGCCAAAGGCGATGCGGTCAGCCGGGGGCAATCCATTGCCAAGGTTGCCGATTTCGAACCAGCGCGCGTGCATTTCGAAGTCCGCAAGGGTTTCGACAGCGTCGATCCGATGACCTATCTGCGCTGACGGGATCAGGGTTTGCAGGTGCACAAATCGTGCATGTGACGTGCAAAAAATCCGCCTGATCTTTGGCACGCTTTAATGTTTTATAGAGATGTCCAAGATTATTCGTACGAATAATCTCAGTCCACGCTCAGCGCTTTGCCCAAGCGCGGCAATTGCGCTTTTTTCATCAGCTTGCGCAAGTCCCAAGGGTGGTCAGACAGCCGGTTCGCCTCGTCATGCACCCGCGCCACGGCTCCGGCCACGACCTCTGGTGCGCTGGCGTGCACCCCCACCAGAAACGCATCCGGATCCGCCCGCGACAGACCCTCTTCTGCAAGAATGTTGCGCGGGAAATCCTTGGCGTTCAGTGTGATGATCACGTCCGCATTCCCGGCAATCGCCGCCGCCAACACATGCACATCGTTCGCATCAGGCAGCCACAACCGGTCAAGCAAAGACGCCATGGGCATCACCTTGGCCTTGGGCCACTGGGCCGACACCATCGCAATCTCGGTATCGGCCTGCACTTGTCCCTGCGCGCCCAGCTTGGCCGCCGCGCGAGACCATTCGCCCAGAATGCGTTCCGACCAGAGCGGCTCGAACAGGCCCTGCCCCGCAACCCCCAGCAACACCTCGCGCATCACCGTTGGATACAGCACACAGGTGTCAAGCAGCACCTTCACAGACGGAAGAACAACGCTTTGAGATAACCCGATTCCGCAAGCTGCGGCATCAGCGGATGATCCGGTCCGGCCTGTCCGGTGTGGATCAATTGCGCCCGCCGTCCAGCCCGCCCGATCCCGCGCAGACATGCGCCGGTAAAGGCAGTCATATCAACGGCATGCGAGCAGGAACACAGGACCAGATAGCCGTCTTCTGACACCAGCGGAGCAGACAGCCGCGCAACCCGTTCATAGGCCCGCAACCCGGCTTCGCGCGCCTTGTTCGACGGTGCAAAGGCGGGCGGATCACAAACCACCAGCTCAAACCGGTCGTCGGTGGTGCCCAAGGTCGTCAGCACATCAAACGCATCGCCTTTGGTCACGGTCAGCTTGTCAACCGCGCCCATCTGTCTTGCCCCCTCTGACGCAAGCGCCAAGGCCGGGTCAGACCCGTCAATGCAATGGGCCGACACGGCACCGCCCGCAAGCGCGGCAAGACCAAAGCCGCCGACATGCGAAAACACATCCAGCACACGCGCGCCCGCGCCCAGCCGTGCGGCAAAGGCGTGGTTCGGGCGTTGGTCAAAGAACAATCCGGTTTTCTGCCCGCCGAGAAGGTCCGCCATGTAGGTGGCGCCGTTCATCTCGACCGAGATCGGCCCGGTGGGGGCATCGCCCAACAGCACCGCATCCACATCATCCAACCCTTCAAGCGACCGACCCCGGCCACCTGCGTTCTTGAGGATGGTGGTCACGCCCGTGACCTTGGCCAGCGCAGCCGTCAGCTGCGGCAAGAGCAGATCAGCCCAAGCCGCATTCGGCTGCACCACCGCAGTGTCGCCAAACCGGTCAATGATCACACCCGGCAGGCCATCGGCCTCGGCGTGGATCAGGCGGTAGAAAGGCGTCGGGAACATGCGTTCCCGCAGGCTCAGCGCTTTGCTCAGACGGGCTTCGAACCATGCCTGATCGGGGGCTGTGCCCTCGGGACCATCCAGCACGCGGCCAATGATCTTGGAGTTCGGGTTCACCCCCACCAAGGCCAGCGGAGTGCGCTCTGCATCCTCAAGCACGGCAATCGTGCCCGGCTCAAGCGCGCGGGTCCGGCGGTCGGTGACCACTTCGTTGGCATAGACCCAAGGATAGCCGCGCCGAATGGCTTGCGGTTTGGTTTTGGGCAAAAGGCGAATAATCGGCAAAGGGGACAGTGTCATACCGCCCCCTTTACGCCCCTCACTCAAAAGGGGGAAGCCGTCTTTTGATGTCAGAGGTCGTTGATCTGTTGCAACAGGCCAAGTTGCGCGTTTTGGTGGCCTCCGGGCAAGGTCAGTTCCTCGATAAAGACCCGGTTCAAATGCGCAACGATCCGCGCCTTCTGGGTCTCGCCACGGGCATCCGCAGCCATGGCCGCCTGACCTGCCAGACCTGCAAGATCGGCACTGACATCCTTGGTGGGGCCAATTGGCTGGCCGGTGATGACGTCCACAAGCCGATACTTGAATTCGATGTCATGCACACCGCCTACGGAATAGCGCGCTTTTTCGGACAGCGCGTGGAAGCGCGTGACCTGCACATCCAGACGCACCGCGCGGGTGCCGTCAATCTGCGGGGACGCACTGCGCAAACCAGCTTCGAACATCGCTTTCACTTGGCTGTGACGGTCGCCCATGGGGTCGCCGCGCCACACAATGTCACCGCGAGGGTAATAGGTGTTGCGCTCATTCACCTCAAGCGACCGGGGCACAGAGACGGTAAAGCTCTCGACCCGCAGGTTCGGTTGCGGGATGCCCACAAACGCGCTGTCGGGCATCGCAGACCGTGTTGCCGTCGGCACAGTGCCACAGGCCGTCAACGTCGCCGCAAGAACCAGCCCGGTCAGTGTCTTGAAAATCAATGTCATGATGACGCCTCCATCGCAAAGCGAATGCTTTTTCATTTCAGCTAGAATGATCGCGGATATGGGCCGTATCAGGGCAAAACCCGTACAATTTCGCGCAAATGTTGTATGGAGATCCGAACGGCGCGTGACAAAACCATACGCCTGCGGCTTTGAGCGTTCTCAATTGTTAGACCTTTACTGTTAGCGCTAACTTGACTACATCACTGGCCAATCAAACGCTGATCTTGCGCGGAGGCAACATGGCACACTCGCTGAATGACACGATCAAACGGGTCACGGACCGTGTTCAGGAACGCTCTGAGGCGTCACGCGGCCGCTATATGGAACGGATGCGCCAAGCTGCGGCCGAAGGCCCGCGCCGCGCCCATCTGAGCTGTGGCAACCAGGCCCACGCCTATGCCGCGATGGGCCCGGATCAAGGCACGCTGGCGACCAAACCCAGCCCGAATATCGGCATCGTGACAGCCTATAACGACATGCTGTCAGCACACCAACCGTTTGAAAAATATCCTGATATCATCCGCACCGCCGCACGCGCCGCAGGCGGCACGGCACAGGTGGCAGGCGGTGTACCCGCCATGTGCGACGGCGTCACCCAAGGTCAGGTCGGGATGGAGCTGTCGCTGTTTTCGCGCGACGTGATCGCGCTGGCTGCCGGTGTCGCGCTTAGCCACAACACCTTTGATTCCGCGCTCTATCTGGGCGTCTGCGACAAGATCGTGCCGGGCCTCATCATCGCAGCGGGCACCTTTGGATACTTGCCGGGCATCTTCATTCCCGCCGGACCCATGGTCTCGGGCCTGCCCAACGACGAAAAAGCCAAGGTCCGGCAAAAATTTGCCACCGGCGAAGTGGGCCGCGAAGAACTGATGAAGGCCGAAATGGCCTCGTACCACGGACCTGGCACCTGCACATTTTACGGCACCGCCAATTCCAACCAGATGTTGATGGAATTCATGGGCCTGCACCTGCCCGGCGCGTCTTTTGTCAATCCGGGCACGCCGCTGCGCGAGGCGCTGACCATCGCGGGCACCGAACGCGCGCTTGAAATCACGCAACTGGGCAATGATTACCGCCCTGTTTGCGATGTGCTGGACGAAAAAGCCTATGTGAACGGCATTGTTGGCCTTATGGCGACGGGCGGGTCGACCAACCTTGTGCTGCACCTGCCTGCCATGGCACGCGCCGCCGGGGTGGAACTGCGGCTTGAGGATTTCGAAGACATTTCCTCGGTGACGCCGCTGATGGCCAAGGTTTACCCGAACGGTCTGGCGGACGTGAACCACTTCCACGCCGCAGGTGGTCTGGGCTTTATGATCGGTGACCTGCTCAAAAACGGGCTTTTGCACGAAGACGTCAAAACCATCGCCGGTGACGGGCTGCATCTTTATGCGCAGGAACCCAAACTCGCCAATGGCCGCGTCGTCTATGGCCCCGGTGCGGGGATAAGCCAGAACGACAAGATCCTCCGCCCCGCCAGTGATCCGTTCCAGGCCACGGGCGGTCTGAAGCAATTGGCGGGCAATCTTGGCAAAGGCATGATGAAAACCTCAGCCGTCGCCCCCGAACGCCATGTGATCGAGGCAAAGGCCCGTGTCTTCCACGATCAGAACGACGTCAAAGTCGCGTTCAAGAACGGTGAATTCACCCAAGACACGGTGGTTGTCGTGCGCTTTCAGGGCCCCAGCTCGAACGGGATGCCGGAACTCCACAGTCTGACGCCGACGCTGGCTGTCTTGCAGGACCGTGGCCTCAAGGTAGCGCTGGTCACCGATGGGCGCATGTCCGGCGCTTCCGGCAAGGTGCCGTCCGCCATTCACGTCTCGCCCGAAGCGGCCAAAGGCGGCGCGCTTGCACGGGTGCGCGACGGCGATCTGGTGCGGGTTGATGCGGTCACCGGCACGATTGATTGTCTGGCCGAAGATTTCGACACACGCGAGCCTGTCACCGCTGACCTGAGCGGCAATGGCCACGGTGTCGGGCGCGAACTCTTCGCGGCCTTCCGTGCCAATGTCGGTCTTGCCGAATATGGTGCCGGTGTGGTCGTGTAACGCATCACATCCATAACGCCCTCTAGTGAATTGAGAAAAAACATGATCACGCCTCTTCAAGCCAGCGTCGACTCCGAAAAACTCTGCCACATGGCGCCGATCATCCCGGTGCTTGTGGTCGAGGATGCCAGCATCGCCCGCCCCTTGGCTGAGGCGCTGATTGCGGGCGGATTGCCCGTGCTCGAAGTCACGTTGCGCACCGCAGCCGCCCTTGATGTGATCCGCGAAATGGCACAGGTCGAAGGCGGTGTAGTGGGGGCCGGTACCCTGCTTACCCCGTCTGACGTTCAGGCTGCTGTGCAAGCAGGCGCGCGGTTTGGCGTTGCACCGGGGGCCACGGACCGACTGCTGGATGCCTGCGAAGCCGCCGACCTGCCGCTGCTGCCGGGGGCGGCCACCGCATCCGAAGCGATGGCACTGCTCGAGCGGGGCTATACCGTGCAAAAGTTCTTTCCCGCCGAGGCCAACGGTGGCGCGCCCGCGCTCAAGGCCATCGGCGCGCCGATCCCGCAGGTGCGGTTCTGCCCCACGGGGGGCGTATCGCTCAAGAATGCGGGTGACTATCTTGGCCTGTCCAACGTGCTGTGCTGTGGCGGAAGCTGGGTCGCGCCGAAAGATTTGGTTGCCAAAGGCGACTGGAAAGCGATCGAGGATCTGGCCCGCGAAGCCGCGCATCTGCCCCGATAACCGCGACCGCAGGGCACGGTCCTGGCGTACGGTGTATTTCGACCCCTTTAACCCATAGCGCCGAATGTCCGTCGCATTGGATCCGATACCCGTTGCCCCTTTTGGCGCAACACCCCAGGCGACTACCCTCTCTCTGCGGACGCTTTTTGCGCGTTCAGACCATGAGAGACGCGTTTCACAGGTCCCGGTCTGCCGGGATACAGGTTCGGAGCGGTCTACGCCGCTCTGCACGGGGGAGAGGATGTCCACCCAACTCAGGTGACGTCACCTCTTTTTCAGGTCCACGCCGGACCAAAAAATCCTCCTCGGGCCTGACCCAAGGACCCTGACAACAGGATAACCGGGCCAGCCCGGCCTACCTTGACCAGACCGCCCTGCCCAACCGGGCACGGTGCGCGCAGGCGAAGGCTACGCCTGCAATTCCGCATCCCAATACAGGAAATCCATCCAACTGTCGTGCAGATGGTTGGGCGGGAATTTGCGTCCCATGTTCATCAACTCGTTGGCGGCAGGCTGGCGCGGTGGTTTGCGCAGTGACAATCCTGCCTGTCTCAGGCTCTTGGAGCCTTTGCGCAGGTTGCACGGCGCGCAGGCCGCCACCACGTTTTCCCAAGAGGTGATCCCACCTGATGCGCGCGGCACCACATGGTCAAAGGTCAATTCACCCTTCGCACCGCAATACTGGCAGCGGAATTCATCCCTCAGGAAAAGATTAAAGCGCGTGAAGGCCACGCGCTTTTGCGGTTTTACATAATCTTTCAGCACCACTACGCTCGGTATTCGGAGCGTCATCGACGGGCTGCGGACCACCTCGTCATATTCCGCGACGATATCCACACGGTCGAGGAACGCCGCCTTGACCGCATCCTGCCAAGGCCAAAGTGACAACGGATAATAGGACAACGGCCTATAATCCGCGTTCAACACCAATGCCGGGTGATGTCGCAACGCACCCGGTTCGCGTACGAAAGCTGTTCTGAAATTGCCATCCATCGGGGGACTCGTCTCCTGCCCTGTCTGCCTGTTTCAGCATCAGGACGGGAGCCCCGCCCCAATCACATAGGTATACTATATATCGGGGAAACCTAGGGGCAAGCCCCGCAATATACAGTGTGTATGGCACCCCTACCGGTTGAAAATGACGGGGATATGACAGGCCTGCAACGCAATCGGTCAGTCGGGGATCGAAAACACCTGTCCGGGGTAGATCAGATCGGGATCGCGGATTCGGTCGCGGTTGGCCTCGAAGAGCTTTACATAGGAGGGGCCTTCGCCGTAGCGGTCGCGCGCAATCGCCCAAAGCGTGTTGCCAGGCTGGACCGTCACCACCTGAATGATTGACGCACTTTGCGCCCCGTCCACCGCCGCAGCAAGCGCCACCGGATCTTCGCGTCGGAACGGGCTTTCAACCCGCGAGGTCACGTCACCTGCGGCGTCCACCGCATCCACCCGCAGCGTATAGGTGCCGCTGTCGACATCGGGCAGATCAGCCCGCCATGTGCCGTCCACACCAATCGATGTCGTCTGCACCGGCTGGTTGTCCAGATATATCCGCACAAACTCGTCCGCTATGCCACGCCCGGTCAGGGCAACTGCCCCGGCCTCTTCATAGGTGATGGCATCAAGCGCGATCTGGTCAAGCACCTGTGGCGCACTGCCCGCCGATTGCAGCACGTTCACCCCCTCTTGGGTCGACAGGATCACCGCAGGCGCTTGGGGCTCTACGGTGGCAACGGGTTTTGTGGGTTCAGCCTGTGCGCCCTCGACCACAGCCGGGGCTGGCGTCACAGGGTCCGCCTCATCTTCGGGGGCGTTTGCATCCGGCAGCACCGCCACCTCGGCAGGCACCTCGGGGGCAGGTTCGGGGGCGGCAGCGACATCCGGCGCAACATCGTCTGTGTTCGCCGCCTCGACAGGTGCCTCGGCCATACGCAGGACCGGCGCAAGAATGACCTGATCGTCGCTTTCAATGCGGCCAAGATCGCCCTCTGCCACAAGGCTGACAACACGCGGTGCATCGCTTTGCGCCACATCCAGGAACGCCACGAACTTGCCCGAGGCATCCACTTCGACGCGGCCCGCATCGACGCCGTCAATCAGGATCGTCACATCCCGCGCCCCCGCCGCGCGCCCCGCAACAAGCGTTTGCCCATCCGGCGCAACGCGCACGATGTCAAAAGCAGGCGGCGTCAAAAGCGGCAGTGCGGGCACTTCGGTCGGCGCGCCATCAGCGGCGGGCTCTGCCGCTGCCTCTGGCGGCGCAACGGCCTCTGCCTCTGGCGGAACAGCGTCCCTTTTGGATGCGTCGCTCTGGGCTACCACGTCCATCTCGGGTGCTGGCGCAGGTTCACCTGCGGGAACAGCGATCACCGGCACGGCAGGCACAGTGTCCTGAGCGGGGAACAACTGTACGCTGGCATACACCGCCAACACCACAGCCCCTGCTGCCGCCACACCCCCAAGAACCATCCCGGAGGCGCCTTGTGTCAAAGCCGATTTACCCATCATTCCCCAAGTGTTTGTCAAAACGCGGCACAGTGCTGATCCCGCTGTTGAGCGTTCCTATCAACGCAGGTATCACGAGGCAACTTCGCCCCTCTTGTCAAGGACGCCGCCGATGATCTCGAAATCCATTTGTGTCTATTGCGGCTCACGTTCGGGCCAGAACCCGGCCTATGCGCATGAGGCCGACGCCTTGGGCCGCGCCATTGCCGCCGAAGGCTGGCGGCTTGTCTACGGCGCGGGAGATGTCGGGCTGATGGGCACAACCGCACGCGCGGCGCAGGATGCGGGGGCCGACACGTTCGGCGTGATCCCGACACATCTGATCGACATGGAAGTGGGCAAAACCGATCTCACCCGCTTTGTCGTCACCGAAACCATGCACGAGCGCAAAAAGGTCATGCTGATGAACGCCGATGCGATTGTTGTGCTGCCCGGCGGCGCAGGATCGCTCGACGAATTTTTCGAAGCGCTCACATGGCGGCAATTGGGGCTGCATGACAAACCGATCCTGCTGATGAACGTGGACGGGTATTGGACCCCACTGTCGGCGCTCATGGCACATATCGTGGATCAGGGCTTTGCCGACTCGTCATTGCTGGACTTCGTTGAGACCACAACTTCGGCTTCTGACACCATCCTGGCCTTGCGCCGCGCCTTGTCCTGACGAAAGGCGCTGCTGGAATAGATCACCAGCGCCGTCCAGATCAGCGCAAACGCAATCATGTGGATCGGACCAAACGGTTCGCCAAAGATCGCCACGGCGCAGAAAAATTGCAGTGTTGGGTTGATATATTGCACGATCCCAACGGTCGACAGGGTCAACCGGCGCGCCCCATAGGAGAACAGGATCAGCGGCAACGCGGTCAGCGGGCCGGAGGTCATCAATAGCGCGGTCTGCACCGTGTCGTCGCCAAACACCCCGCCCTGCCCGAAATGCAGATAGATCAGCCACACCGCCGCAATCGGCGACAGGATCAGCACCTCGGCGGTGACCGACACCACCGGCCCCAGATCCAGCCGCTTCTTGAGCAGGCCGTAGACGCCAAAGGTGGTCGCCAGCATCAGCGATATCCATGGCACGATGTGCAGCCCGATGGTCAAGGACAGCACCGCCACCGCCGCCAGCACAATCGCGCTCCATTGCGCCCGGCTGAGCTGTTCGCCCAGAACCACACGCCCGATCAGGACGGCCACCAGCGGAAAGATATAGTATCCCATCGACGCTTCGGTCGCGCGGCCCACCTGGATCGAAAAGATGAACAAGAACCAGTTGGTCGAGATCATGATCGCTGCCAAAGCGATGACCCGCACCGATGCAAAATCAGACACCGCTGCCCAGAGCACCCGCAACCTGTTTTGCAGCATCAGAACCAGCGCAAAAAAGGCAAGCGACCACAGGGTCCGGTGCGCCAGCACCTCAAGCGGGGCAATATCGCTCAGCGCTTTGTAAAAGAGCGGCGACAGCCCCCAGATGGTGCAAGCGGCGATGAGCGCCAGAATGCCTTTGCTCGTGTCGGTCATATCAGATCCTCTGACCAACGCGGTAGCCGTTGGGTCGCGCAACGACAAGGGGCCGATGGCTATAAAAGCCTGCGGAGCAACGGGAAAAGGCATTGCAAACGAGGGCGTGAAAGACCGCCTAGCGCGGACCTGATTGCGCGACCCCCGGAAACCCGCCCACGACATCGCACAGCCAGACGCGCAGGTCCGGGATCAGGATCTCCAACTGGGGCAGATCATTGACACAGACGAATTTCACACCCGGCTGAATGGCCTTTCGCATCTTCGCCCATGTTTCGTCCGGCGGGCGGCCATTGCCATGCCCGCTCTTGATATGAAGGTGGTCCTGCGCGGACTGAACAACTGCCGTCCTCGCCACAATGCACGCGTGATTGTGCAAACCCTGTGGCAGAAACTGATTGAGATCCCTGAAGCGGTACTTGATGTTTTCGACAAACGCATCGGCGTGCTGATCAAAAAGCTGCGCCATAACCGAACGTCGCAGCGGGTGGACAACATGCGCAGACGCGAACAACCGACTGGCCTCGAACCCGACCATCTTGGCCGCATTGATATGCATGAAATGATGAAATTTCGCCGGATCATGGCGCATCTCTGGCGCGTCGAGCACCGCAGTGTAATCAACCCATTTGCCCCGAAGAACCGGGTTCGGACCCAGAAACACATCCTCAGGTGCCAACGGGGCTGACAGGAACACATCATCGTTGAAATACATGAACCGATCACTGAGTCCCTCAATACGCCAGATCATGCTTTCGATGGAGAGCGAGTTGAACGTCGGAAGCACCGCGCTGAACGCACCAAAGATATCGTGGTGATCGACGAAACGGATCTTTGCGCGCAGTGCGTCAGACAGGCGCGACAGATCGGGAGGGTCGCTGTCGAGCACAATCCAGATTGTGCGCGTCCAGGGGGCGAAATTTTCGATGGATTGGAGGCAATAAAGGATTTCGTCGTCGCTGTTCCAGCGGTGCGGATTGATCGCGTTCTCAAGCAGGGATGCGCCCGCGTCGGCCATGTAGCGGGCACGTTTGCGGCGATGCGTCTCGGTGTTTCCGTTGACCCAGGTGATCACCGCATCAATGGGGTCGGCTTCAGCCTCGGGGACGTCGATCAATGTCACGGCACAGCCTTGGTTTGTTTGGCAGTCATATAGCTCTGCGCCCCGTGTCTGGTAGGACCGACGCGCAGTCTTCCATTTCAGGTGCTCTTTGTCGCGTCATAGCGCGCCTTTTTCGTGCATGTAGCGCAGCATCTCGGGACGGTAGGCCGTCAGTTCATCTGCAACGGCCGCATGGTTCAACATCTGGCTCCGGTAGGTGGTCACTGCCTCGGGCCAGTCCAGCGCCGGGATCACAGGGCCTTCGAACAGCGCAATCCATTCCAGCGTCACGATCGTGCCCGCATCCCCCATCCACAATTGGTCGCGCGGCAGGGTGGACCGGCCCAGCATCACGCCAATCGCCGCCAGCCGCGTGTTGATGACAGCATGCGCGGCGCGGATCGCGTCGGCATCGCGGGTCGTCGGGTTGACATGCGGAAACGTAAGCCGCAGCGCAGGCTCCAGCCGCGTGTCGGAAAACCGCGACCGTTCCCGCGACAGCGCCCGCCCGATAATCGTGTCGGGCAGCATCTTTGGCTCTGGGTGTTTTTCCTCAAGATATTCGGCAATCGCCTCACTATCGCTCAGCACCAGCCCCCCATCCAACAGCGCAGGGATATTGCCCGACGGCACGATGGACAGGTATTCGGGCGACCCACCCCCACCGGGCGGCGGTGCCTCTTCGAAGGGCAATTGCTTGTGCCGCAGAATGATCCGCAGCTTGGCGCAATAAAGCGAATGATCCGAAGTGTAGATCAGCAGCATGGGCACTGGCTTTCCAGAATACAAAAAGCCCTGCCAGTCTGACAGGGCTTTTCGAAATGCGATGTAACCGGATCAGGCGTTGGACAGCCGCTCTGCCACATTTTCCCAGTTGACGAGATTGTCGAGGAAGTTGGCCAGATACGCGGGGCGCTTGTTGCGGAAGTCGATGTAGTAGGAATGTTCCCACACGTCGCAGCCCAAAAGCGCTGTTTGGTCAAAGCAGACCGGGTTCACGCCGTTTTCGGTCTTGGTGATCTTGAGCGTGCCATCGGTGTCGACCACCAGCCATGCCCAACCGGACCCGAACTGGCCAGCGCCTGCCGCCGAGAACTGTTCCTTGAACGTATCGACCGTGCCGAACGCGTCCTTGATCCGAGCCTCAAGCGCGCCCGGCATGGAATTGTCGCCCGGACCCATCATTTCCCAAAACTGGTTATGGTTCCAAAGCTGGCTGATGTTGTTGAAGATCCCGTTCTGCGCCACGGCAGAGGCATCATAGGTGCCCTTGATGATCTCTTCCATCGACTTGCTGTCCCACTCGGTGCCGGCGATCAGCTTGTTGCCGTTGTCGACATAGGCCTTGTGGTGCAGGTCGTGGTGATATTCGAGCGTCTCTTTGGACATGCCCTTGCTGGCCAGCGCGTCATGGGCGTAGGGCAGATCAGGAAGTTCAAAAGCCATGGTGTTGTCCCCTCGTTGGTGCGTCATATTACACAGGCATACCTGATGTGGCACACCGCCAAGGTCAAGCCCGGTGGTGTGCCAATCCGGCAATTAACCCGTCTGTCCGGGTATTAACGCGTCAGCGGGTGAAATGGTTCACCGCAGACGCCTCGTCTGCCGATGTGCTCAGAATCCCGAACATATACCCCGCGACCGAGCGGAAGCAGACAATGCGTGCGGTGGTGGCGTCATCCATCCAGAACGCAGCGGCGACCTGTGCCATCCGGGTGCGGCGCACCATGCCGGGGGTAAAGGCATCGGGGGCCATGTCCACCGGGGCCAGCTTGGCAATCATCTCGCGCAGCATGCTGCCTTTGAGCTGAAACACCGCGCGGGCGTCGGACACGTTGACCACAAGCGCATGGGCGCTGGACAGTTTGTCGGTCAAAGCATCGGCCATTGCCTGTGCGTCGGCATAAGGGCACAACAAGAGCGCCTCGTCCGGCGACATCCAAAGCGCACCGTTTGCGCCGTCAAGCGCGGTCTGCCGGACGCCCGGAAGGGTCACGCCGAACACGTCCTTGACCGCCTTCACAATGCTCTTGTCCGTCAGATCGCCGCGCAGGGTGATCATGCCTTGCCCGGCCAATTCCTCGATCTTCACAAGACCGTCGAACGACGCGCCACCCAGCGGCAGTTGCACATCAGACATTCTGCTTCTCCCCGTCCGGATCAAAGAAGACCGGGTTCACGATTTTTGCCTTGATGGTATCGTCGCCCCCATGGGTGAAGGTGATCACCTCGCCCATCCGGTCCGGCCCGTTCAGCACCAGCCCCATGGCAATCCCCTTGTTCAGCGTCGGGCTGTGATAGGTCGAGGTCACACGTCCTTGCGTATTGGCCTGGCCGTTCTCGTTGACACCGTCGTCAATGGCATAGGCACCGTCCATCAGGACTGCGCCATTCAGCGTTTCCAGCCCCACCAGCTTCCAGCGCTTGGGATCGGTCATGTGTGTCCGCATCTGGGCGCGCTTGCCGATATAGTCGTCCTTCTTCTTCGAGATCGCCCAGCCGAGGCCCAAATCCTGCGGGATCACCGTGCCATCCGTTTCGTCGCCGATCATGATAAAGCCCTTTTCGGCGCGCATGATGTGCAAGGCTTCGGTCCCGTAGGGCGTGATATTCCAGTCCTTCCCGGCCTCTAGCAGCGTGTCCCAGAACGCACGACCCTGATTGGCGGGTACGGCGATTTCATAGCTGAGTTCGCCCGAGAACGAGATGCGATAGGCACGCACCGGGAACCCGGCCAATGCACCGTCTTTCCACTCCATGAACCCAAGCGCGTCTTTGCTGACATCCATGCCGCCCAGCTTCTCCAAAAGCTTGCGGGCATTGGGGCCAACCACGGCCACTTGGGCAAATTGCTCGGTCGCATTGACGGTCCAGACCTTCCAGTCCCACCATTCGGTTTGCAGCCATTCCTCCATATGGGCGTGGATGCGATCCGCGCCGCCGGTGGTCGTGTGGCAGAGGAACGTGTCCTCGTCGATCCGCGCCACCACGCCATCGTCGGACAGGAACCCGTTTTCCGAACACATCAACCCATAGCGGCATTTACCCGGTTTCAGGCTGCTCATCATGTTGGTGTAGAGCATATCCAGAAAACGCCCCGCATCGGGGCCTTTGACGATGATCTTGCCAAGGGTCGACGCGTCCAGCAGGCCAAGACTGGTGCGGGTTGCGGTGACTTCGCGCTTTACCGCGTCATGCACGCCCTCGCCCGTTTTCGGAAAGGCATACGGCCTGCGCCAATGGCCAACCGGTTCCCAATGCGCACCATGGGTCTCGTGCCAGTCATGCATCGGGGTCTTGCGGATCGGCTGAAAGATCGCGCCCCGCGCTTCGCCCGCGATCGCGCCCATCGAGATGGGGGTATAGGGCGGACGGAACGTGGTGGTGCCAACACGCGGAATATCTTCACCCAGCGCCCCAGCAAGGGTCGCAAGACCGTTGATATTGCTGAGCTTCCCCTGATCCGTTGCCATTCCCAGCGTGGTGTAGCGTTTGGTATGCTCGACGGATTCGAACCCTTCTTGCGCGGCAAGCTGCACGTCAGACACTTTGACATCGTTCTGGTAGTCGAGCCATGCTTTGGAGCGCAGTTTGAATGGCGCGCCTTGCGGCATCATCCACACCGGCTCCAGCGCGGCCTCATGCGGTGCGTCCGCTGTGGAGGCGTCGGCGCTGGCCTGTTTCGCGCCCACACGACCGGCGGCGATTTTGCCAGCGTTCGCGGCGTTTTGCAGGACGGCGTTCAGGTGCATTTCACCATCCGCCGCACCGGCGGTGATCACAAACGCGGCCCCATCATGGCTGGTCGGCGCGCGGTCAGGATCGGGGCGGAAGGTGGCTTGGCTGTCGTCCCACGCAAGCTTGCCGCCGCAATGGGACCAGAGATGCACCACGGGTGACCAGCCGCCGGACATGGCGACCGCATCGCAGAACACCTCTTCCAGCACAGCGCCTTCCCCGGCCTGCACACCGACGCAAACGGAATGCACCCGCTTTGCGCCTTTGACCTTGACCGCCGCCGCGCCGGTTTCAACCCGGATACCCAGCGCCTTGGCCTCATTCATCAGCGCGCCGCCGCCTTTGGCGCGCGCATCAAGGATCACCGGCACCTTGAGGCCAGCCTGCACAAGCGCGATGGCAGTGCGGTAGGCGTCGTCGTTGTTCGTCACAACCACGGTGCGATCACCGGGGCTGACGCCGTAATTGACAAGGTAATCGCGCACCGCAGAGGCCAGCATCACGCCTGGAATGTCGTTTCCGGCAAAGCTGAGCGGGCGTTCGATGGCGCCGGTTGCAGTGATGATCTGTTGCGCGCGGATACGCCACAGGCGATGGCGCGGGCCGGGCGTGTCGGGCGCGTGATCGGTCAGGCGTTCGTAGCCAAGGACGTAGCCGTGGTCGTAGACCCCGGCCCCCATGGTGCGGGTGCGGACCTGTGCGTTGGGCAGCGCGTTCAATTCGGCGTGGGCTTCCGCCACCCAAGTGTCGGGGTCCATCCCGTCGATCGTGCCGCCGTCAACAGGCGCACGCCCCCCCAGATGGGCGGTTTGTTCGAGCAGAAGCACCTTTGCGCCTGCCCGTGCAGCGGTCAGGGCGGATTGCAGACCGGCGACCCCGCCGCCGATCACCAACACATCGGTGAAGGCGTAGAAATGCTCGTACCGGTCTGCATCGCGCGCCTCGGAGACCGGGGCTTTGCCCAGACCGGCAGAATGGCGAATGAAGGGCTCGTAGACATGTTTCCAGAACGGGCGCGGATGGATGAACATTTTGTAGTAAAAGCCCGCGCTCAGGAACCGCGAGAGCGTGTTGTTGACGATGCCCACATCGTAGTTCAGCGTCGGCCAGTGGTTCTGGCTGGCGGCGGTCAAGCCGGGGAACAGCTCGGTTGTGGTGGCGCGTTGGTTCGGCTCAAACCGATTGCCAGTGCCCAGACCGACCAGTGCGTTCGGCTCTTCCGACCCGGAGGCCACAACGCCGCGTGGGCGGTGGTATTTGAAGCTTCGGCCCATCAGCATCTGGTCATTGGCCAGCAAGGCCGAGGCAAGCGTGTCGCCCTGATAGCCTTTCAGCAAGGCGCCGTTGAACTTGAACGACACGGGGCGGTCGCGGTTGATCAGGCGGCCTTGGGTTTGAACGCGGGTGCTCATAGGTCAGACCTTGGCGCTGGCGGAGGTGTCGGAGCCTCCGGCGGGAGTTTTCTGGGCAAGATGAAGGATCACGCGATGTCCCTCCATGTGAATCCGGGACGTTTGGCGCGGATCGTGTCGAGGAGGTCTTTCGGCGGCTCGGTCGTTTGTGCGGCGTAGGTGCCGAAGACTTCGAGCGTGTTTGTGCAGCGCGCAGCGTGGAACCACTTGCCGCAGCCGTTCGCGTGCCGCCAGCGTTCGAAATGCACCCCTTTGGGGTTTTCGCGGTGGAAGAGGTAGGCGGTGAAATCGGCGTCCGAGCTTTCGGGGCCAAAGCGCGTCAGGTGTGCTTCGCCGCCTGCGTGCAGTTCGGTTTCCTCGGCTTGGACGCCGCAATAGGGGCAGTTAATCAAAAGCATCTAATCTCTCCCTAGTGCGCGACGCCAGCGGCGACGGATTCATCAATAAACCGCCCCTCGCGGAAGCGGTTCAATCCAAACTCGGACGTCAGCGGCGAATAGCCCTTGGCGATCAGCTCGGCCATGCCCCAGCCGGAGCCGGGGATGGCCTTGAAGCCGCCGGTGCCCCAGCCGCAGTTGATGAAGCAGCCCTCAAGCGGGGTTTTTGACAAGATGGGCGAGCGGTCGCCGGTCATGTCGACGATGCCGCCCCACCAGCGCAGCATCTTGAGGCGGGAGATCATCGGGAAGGTCTCGACCAATGCGCGGACGGTTTCCTCCACATGGTGGAACGACCCGCGCTGGGTGTAGTTGTTGTAGCCGTCCGCACCGCCGCCGATGACCATTTCACCCTTGTCGGACTGGCTCATGTAGCCGTGCACGGTGTTGGCCATGACGACCACGTCCATGCAGGGCTTGATCGGCTCGGACACCAGCGCCTGAAGCGCGACGGATTCGATGGGCAGACGGAAGCCCGCCATTTCGGCCAGCACACCCGAGTGACCGGCGACGACGATGCCCAGCTTGTCGCAGTCGATGTCGCCCTTGGTGGTGGTGACGCCCGCGACCTTGCCACCCTCGCGGCGCACGGCGGTGACTTCGCATTGCTGGATGATGTCCATGCCCATGTCGGAACAGGCGCGTGCATAGCCCCAGGCCACGGCGTCGTGGCGGGCGGTGCCGCCGCGCGGCTGCCAGAGCGCGCCGAGAACGGGATAGCGCGGGCCTTTCAGCTCGATGATCGGGCACAGACGCTTGACCTCGGCGGGGCCGATGAATTTCGTCTCGACGCCTTGGAGGTTGTTGGCATGGGCGGTGCGCTGGTAGCCGCGGATCTCGTGTTCGGTCTGGGCCAGCATCATCACGCCACGGGGGCTGAACATGACGTTGTAGTTCAATTCCTGGCTGAGTGTTTCATAGAGCGAGCGGGCCTTTTCGTAGATCGCCGCTGATGGGTCTTGCAGGTAGTTGGACCGGATGATCGTCGTATTGCGCCCGGTGTTGCCGCCGCCCAGCCAGCCCTTTTCGATCACCGCCACGTTGGTGATGCCAAAATTCTTGCCAAGGTAATAGGCCGTGGCGAGGCCGTGGCCGCCTGCCCCAACGATCACCACGTCGTATTTCTTCTTCGGCTCGGGCTTGCGCCAGGCGCGTTCCCAGCCTGTCTGGTAGCGCAAGGCTTCTCGGGCAACAGCAAAGGCGGAATAGCGTTTCATGGGCGACTCGAGGCTTGGGGTGATCTGACGGATATGTGGACTGAACTGGCCAAGAGGCGGATACTCACAGCGCCCTTTTACCGTGTTTTTGCGACATGGCGCTTTGTCACGGGGATTAACCCTTTTTTCAAGCGGCTTGCGACTATACATGACATCGAAACAGCTTATGGGTTTGGCAAAAGATGACGTTTTTCTGGATCGCGACCGTTCTGATGGCTTTCGGCATGGCCGGGCTTTTGGTGAAGGCTTTGATGCGTGGGCAGCGCGACACCGGCCCTGCCGAGGCGTTTGACGTTCAGGTCTACCGCGACCAGTTGACCGAAGTGGACCGCGATTTGCAGCGCGGTGTGATCTCGGACGAGGATGCAGAGCGGCTGCGCACAGAGATTTCGCGCCGCATTCTGACCGCCGATGCCAAGGCCACCGAAACCGGCATCGCAAGCACGCAACCCAAGGCGCTTGGGCTTGCGGCAGCCGGGTTGATGTCGGCTGTGGTTGTTGGCGGAAGCTATTGGATTTACGCGCAAATCGGTGCGCCGGGGTATGGTGACCTTGGGCTGGCAGAGCGGCTGGAGATGGCCGAGCAGGCCCGCCAGACCCGCCCCAGCCAACAAGAGGCCGAGACCCAGCTGCCCCCCACCGAAAGCACCGAAGTGCAGGCCGAATATGCCGAGCTGGTGCAACGCTTGCGCGGGGCCGTGGCAGAGCGTCCGGGCGATCTTCAGGGCCATGTTCTTTTGGCGCGCTCCGAGGCGGCGATGGGCAATTACATCGAGGCCTACACCGCGCAACAGCAGGTTTTGTCGATCAAGGGCGATGATGCGACGGGCAAGGATTATGCCGACCTGGCCGATATGATGATCCTTGCGGCAGGCGGGTATGTGTCGCCCGAGGCCGAGCGCGTGCTGGAAGGCGCGTTGACCCGTGAGCCACAAAACGGTGTGTCGCAGTATTACATGGGTCTGATGATGGCGCAGACCGGACGCCCGGATGTGGCGTTCCGCCTGTGGGACCGCTTGCTGCGTCAAAGCGCCGTGGATTCGCCATGGCTGCCGCCGATCGTGGCGCAGATCGAGGAAATGGCGTTTCGTGCCGGTGTCGGCGATTACGAATTGCCGCAGATCGCTGGAATGCCCGGCCCAAGCGCCGAGGACATGGATGCCGCAGGCGAGATGACCCAAGAGGATCGGCTGGAGATGATCCGAGGAATGGTCTCGCAACTCTCTGATCGTCTGGCCACCGAAGGCGGCTCTCCCGAGGAATGGGCGCGGCTGATTTCATCACTGGGTGTTCTGGGCGACGAGGCGCAGGCCATCGCGGTCTGGAACAATGCGCAAGAGGTGTTTGCCGACAATCCCCGCGCGCTTGAGGTTGTGCGCGATGGTGCACGGGCTGCCGGTCTGGTGTTGTAAGGCGTTGATCTACGACGATATCTCTGAGTTTGCGGCTGCCCTGCCCCCGATGCGGGCGATTGCCGGTCTGGACCTTGGGACCAAGACCATTGGCGTTGCGGTGTCGGATGGGATGCGCAGCGTTGGTACGCCTTTGGAGACGGTCAAGCGGCGCAAATTCGGATTGGATGCCGAGGCGCTGCTGGTGATCCTGTCAAAGCGCGACATTGCCGGTCTGGTGCTGGGATTGCCGCGCAATATGGATGGGTCCGAGGGACCACGCTGTCAATCCACCCGCGCCTTTGCCCGAAACTTTGCGGCACTTTGGGACAGGCCCATCGGCTTTTGGGACGAACGCCTGTCCACGGTTGCGGCAGAAAGAGCACTGCTTGAGGCGGATACGACACGGAAACGTCGCGCAGAGGTGATCGACCATGTGGCGGCAAGCTATATCCTGCAAGGGGCGCTGGACCGTTTGCGCCATATCGAGGCCGGGGCATGAAGGAGCGCGCACCGATGAAGGACGACATCTGGGCCCGCGACGAAATCGAAAGCCCCTGTGTGAAGATCTGCGTTGTGCATCCCGAAAGCCGGTTGTGCACAGGGTGTCTGCGCACCATCGACGAAATCGGCGCATGGTCGAAACTGTCGCCCGAGGCGCGACGTGCCGTGATGGCGGAGTTGCCGACGCGGGCCGGTCAATTGACCAAACGCCGGGGCGGACGGGCTGCGCGGCTTTTGCGCTGACGCGCGCATCAGAGGGCAAAAAACCGGGGCGCGCGGCCCCGGAGTTTTCGATCGTCAAAGTTAAAATCAGATTGATCAGTCGAGGCCCAGCACACAGGTGCAGAAGGACTTGGCCTTTTTGTGCGCTTTCTTGCTGACCTCTACATTATAGAGAATTTGATAGGTGTGATCTGGTTTGGCCAGACAACACGCTGTCACTTCGACATCCTTCGGCGCGGTGGCGCAAAAGTTGCGGCCCAGGTAATACATATCCGGCTGCACATCGGCGGTGAACATCGCGCGGCGATGGCCGTTGTCGTCGGTAATGCATTTGACCTTTGGGCACGACACCGGAGCAGGCTTTGGTGACACGGTCACTTTGCGCGGTTCGCGTGGTTCATCGGTGTCGTTATGCGTCGTGGTGGGCGGACGTTCGGGCGTTGTCGGGCGCTCGAATGTCGGCTTTTCGTATGTGGGCTGCTCCGGGGGAAGATCCCGCGCCAGCGCGGGTGACGCGATCAGCGCAAAAATCAGCAGGGCAAGTCTCATGTCATTTCCCTCAAAGAACCGCGAGTGGTGCGGAACGTGTCTATCATGCCCACGCGCCGTCCAGAAATCACACTTTCAGGCGCGTGGTCGTTATCGGTTGGATCAGGCCGCAACCACAGTGGTTTCGTCGTCGGCCAGAAGCGCATCATCTTCGTCGAGGAGGTCGTCGTCTTCGTCTTCGTCTTCGTCTTCGTCTTCGTCTGCATCGGCAACGACGTCTTCGTCATCTTCGTCTGCGATGTCCTCGTCTTCATCGGCGGCAACATCTTCGTCATCGACAAAGGTGTCCTCGTCAGTGTCGTCTTCCTCGGCCATATCGTCGGCCGCTGCACCGTCTTCCACAGGTTGGACAATGCTGACGCTTTCGACAACAAGGATCTGGTCAAGAGACACAGGCCCCGCATCGGCCGCGATCACAACAACGGTCTGGCCATTGGCCTGAACGATCGTATCGCCGCTGTCTTCATCCGTTTCGAGCGAGATCGACGTGTCTGCCGATGTGCCAACCGGCACGGACACGATCACCACTTCGTCGGCTTCAAGGTCAAAGACCACGGGGGCATTCGACGGATCGACCCATGTTCCGGTGTAGAAGATATCCGACCCGGCTTCGCCATACGCAATGTCGCCGCTGCCCATCTGGATGTCATCGTTGCCGTCACCACCCAAAAGGACGTCCGGGTCTGCCAAGTCCTGCGCTTCGATCATATCGTCGGTGTTGCCATCCCAGATCCCAAAGAGCTGGTCATTGCCTTCACCGCCGTCAAGCGTGTCTGCACCCGCGCCGCCGATCAGGGAATCGTCCCCGCCGCCGTCCATGATGCTGTCATTGCCTGCGTTGCCAAAGAGCGTGTCATTGCCAGCGCCACCGAAGATGGTGTCATCCCCGTCACCGCCGACCACCTGATCGTTGCCGTCCTGACCGTCGATCCGGTCATTGCCGGCATCGCCAAACAATGTGTCTTCGCCGAGACCGCCAAAGAGTTCATCATCGCCGACACCGCCCGCAACGAGATCGTCGCCGTCATTGCCGTCGAGCGAGTCGTTGCCTTCGCTGCCGAAGACCTGATCATTGCCGTCACCGCCAAAGACACTGTCGTCACCGGTCTGGCCGTCAAGGATGTTGTCACCCCCGTTGCCGGTGATCTGGTCATCGCCACCTGCGCCAACAACCGTGTCACCGTCAGAGGCCGTCAGGGTGTCTCCACCCTCTGAGCCGAAGGTCACGCCGTCCGCTGTCACCACACCGGTGTCGACACCCGTGCCGTCACCTGTATCAGTGCTGTCATCACCATTTCCACCATCGCCAGCCCCAACCGTTTCCGTGTCGGAGTCGTCGTCATCATCACCAGTATCGGCGAACACGCTGGCGGTGATACCTAAAAGCGTGAGAGCCAGAAGCGCTGCAAGTTCCATAGCACGTTAATCCCAAGATTACCGAATGGCGTTCAACGTACGCTTGGCAACCCTCGTGCCCCTAATAAAATCGACAATTTTACATGTATTGTCCGGGAATACGGGACAGTCTTTTTCGGGTGGCTGGGATTGTCGCGGATCGGGTTGTGGAATGTGGCGGTGCCTTATTTCTGCCTCAGCCAGACCTGACCCGATTCCATTGTTTCCGGGCGCAGATACGCGATCATCCGACCGTCCTTCGGCGCTGTCGCCCCGTCCTGCCAAGGAGCAACGCCGTGCAACAGAAACGGGTTGAGTAACACCGCCTCTCCGGGGCGTGTAAAGACCTCACTGCGGGGGCAGTGTTCAAAAACCTGTCGGCGCGCGGCGACATAAGTGTCGGTGAGGTCAATCTGCGGCCAGTCCGTTTCGGGCCTGTTTCCTAGCGCATCGATCAGTGCTTGTTGCAGGATGTGGTGGCTGCCCGCCCAGACCACCAGTGGGCTGGCACCGGGCGACGCGTCGGTCAGGGGCAAGCCCAAGATCCAATCATGGCGTTCGCGCAGAAAGCGGCGCTTGGGTGTGCCTTCGGCCCAAAGCCCGTCCATATGGGCCGCATCCCTGTCACGGCGAAAACGGAAAGCGGCATCGCTGTCGCCTGCGCGGGGGCGTGGATAGCCGGGATACATGACCGAAAGCTGCGCCGGGTGCAGATCCTCCCTTGGGCCGATCCTGTCCGCCGCCGGGCCCGCCAGAGGCACGCCCCCCATCGCGCCATCCGGTGCCGAGGGCAGCGCGTCGACGCCGACAAACCATGTGCCATCGCATTGCAGCCAGAGCGCGCGCATGTCGGGCTGCTGCGTCACCTGTCGCCCGATGGGGGCGGCCGCCTGCGACCATGCATAAGTCTGTGCGTCCCACGGAAAGACGATATACCCGGCATCCGGCCAGTCCGTGACCATGGCCTACCCAGCCAGCATGTCGGGTTGCTGCATCCGGTCCAATGCCTCGTCCAGAAGAGCCACGCCCGCATCGGGACGGTTGGCCTTTTCCGACAAGACCCGCCGCCACATGCGCGCGCCGGGCTGACCTGCAAACAGCCCCAGCATGTGCCGGGTGATCTGATGCAGTTTGCCCCCCCCGGCCAAATGCGCCGCGATGTAGGGGCGCATCGCGTCCACCGCATCTTCGCGCCGCGCGCACGGAGACGGTGCATCAAACAGGCGCCGGTCCACGTCGGCCAGAATATCCCAAGGCCGATGATACGCCGCGCGCCCGATCATCGCCCCGGCAAGACCGCGATCAACCAGGGCCTCGGCCGCCTCAAGCGTTTCAATCCCGCCATTGATCGAGATGGGCAGCTCCGTGAACCGCGCGGCCATGTCAAACACCAGATCATAGTCGAGCGGCGGGATGTCCCGGTTTTCTTTCGGAGACAGCCCTTGCAACCACGCTTTGCGCGCATGAATGGTCAGCGCATCGCAACCCGCGTCCTGCACCTGTGTGATAAAGTCCGGCAAGGTCTGTGCCTGATCCTGATCGTCAACACCGATCCGGCATTTGACGGTAACCGGCACATCCACGACGGCCTTCATCGCGCGCACGCAGTCTGCGACAAGGCCGGGGAATTTCATCAGCACCGCGCCAAACGTCCCCGATTGGACCCGGTCCGAGGGGCAACCAACATTGAGATTGATCTCGTCATACCCCGCCTCTGCCCCCATCCGCGCGGCCTGCGCCAGCTCTTGCGGATCGGACCCGCCAAGCTGCAAGGCTACAGGATGTTCGTCAGGACTGTAGGTCAACAAATGCACCGCACCACCCCGCACCAAAGCAGGCGCGGTCACCATTTCGGTATAGAGCAGCGCATGCCGACTGATCTGCCGGTGGAAGAAGCGACAGTGACGGTCGGTCCAATCCATCATAGGCGCAATAGATAATCTAGAATGTTGATTTATTTGCATTTTTTGTGTATCTTCAAACTGTTGGCGGCGGTTGCTGCTACGCTGCACTACGCCCCAATATCCCCGAATTTGCCCCTCTACGACGACTCATTGCACACACAGCGCACACGAAAATGGCCTCCATCACAAAACTCCCCTCCGGTGCTTACCGGGTCCAGATCAGACGAAAGGGCCGCTACGCGAGCGAGACATTTCTCCTGCGCGATGACGCCCATCGCTGGGCGCGTCAGGCGGAGACCCGGGTGGATCAGGGGTTAGCCCCGAACAAGTCATCCGTGTCCCGCCTTGCAACTTTTGGCGATCTCATCGATCTTCACATAATCGATATGTGCGAGGTAGGCAAACCACCGCGCCGCAGCAAGGCCGCGACCCTTGCCGCCTTGAAGCGCGATCTGGGCAAGGAGCGGATCGGGCACCTCGATCGCCAAAAGATGATCGATTATGGCAAGATGCGCGCGGAGCAAGGTGCGGGACCGGTGACGCTTGGCATCGATATCGGCGTTACCAAGATGATCATAACCCACGCTGCAGCCGTGCACGGGCTCGACATCTCTCCGGAACCCGTTGATCTGGCGCGTGTCGCGCTAAAGCGTCTCGGCCTGATCGGCAAAGGAACAGAGCGGGATCGTCGCCCCACCACGGACGAGTTGAACCGCCTCTTCCGTTGCTTCGATGACAACGAACGTCTGACGACACCGATGACGCGGATCGTGAAGTTCGCGGTGGGCACCGCCATGCGGCTCGACGAGATATGCCGCGTCGAATGGGCCGATCTCGACGTCGACCGCCGGATGCTCATGATCCGCGACAGGAAGGACCCGCGCAACAAGACCGGGAACGACCAGCGGATCCCACTCTTCGCCGCCACGGGGTTCGATGCCTGGGCGTTGGTCACCGAACAGGCCAAGGAGCTCGGGCACGCAAGAGGCCGGATATTTCCCTACAACTCGAAATCGGTCGGAACGGCCTTCCGGCGCGCCTGCGTCGAGGTCAGCGTGAAGGACCTGCATTTCCACGATTTGCGCCATGAGGGAACAAGCCGCCTGTTCGAGGCCGGCTTCGCGATCGAACAAGTCTCGTTGGTCACCGGCCACAAGGATTGGAAAATGCTGCGCCGGTACACGCATATCCGCCCGGAAACGCTGCACCGGCTTGCCGCGTCGCGCGCCCCTTCCCCGCTCGAGACCCGTGCAGCCGAGTGACCAGAGAGTCAGAGGGGTGCCGTCCCTGCCCGTGACGGGTTTGGAGGTCGAGAGAGAGGCTTTCGGCCGCCCGTCGCGGGAGAAAACCCATGAATACCGAGATTATCGATGCCGGGCGTGACATCAGCGGCGGCTACAAGGTGGATGTGTCGCGCGGCACGAATGTAGACCGGGTGTCGTCCGAATGGTTCTCGCGGCCCGACGATGAGCGGTATCTGTCGCTCGACGATCTGTTCGCCTCGGTAAAGGGCCGGGCGGAGCGGAGCCGGACGCGCACGGTGGAGAGCGCGGCGATCCGGGTCGAGGCGCATCGCGACAACCCGGAGAAGCTGGGGCTGGTCCTGCCCGGTGCGGATGAACCCATTGCGCCGACGCATTGGTCCTTTGGCCAGCTCTCGGGCCTCGTCGGCGCGCCCGCAGCATACTTGCGGCAACTTCCCGCGCCGCTGGCGGGGATCAACCTGCAGTACGGGCTGACCAACCACCGTGCCGAGCAGATCAAGACCATGGAGGTCGCGGATGGCCGCACGGAGCTGCGCGCCGTGACCGGCCCCGACTATGGCCGCATCTACGACCATGAACTTGTCTCCGCCGTACAGCGCATCGCGGGCAACGGCACGGGCGACACGCGCTGGAAGGTGCCGGGCGTGCTCGACTGGTCGACCGGCATCTACAATCCGCGCGTGGACGTGACGAAGGAGACGACGACGCTTTATGCCTCGGACCGCGACGTGTTCCTGTTCCTCGTCGACGATCTGAACCCCATCGAGGCGGGGCTGCTGCCCGACGGCTCGCCCGACCTCTATTTCCGGGGGTTTTACTGCTGGAATTCGGAGGTGGGGGCCAAGACGCTGGGCATCGCCAGCTTCTACCTGCGCGCGGTCTGCCAGAACCGCAATCTCTGGGGGGTCGAGGACTTCCAGGAGATCAAGATCCGTCACTCCAAATACGCAGCCTCACGCTTTGCCCACGAGGCTGCGCCTGCGCTCAGCCGCTTTGCCGAGTCCTCGCCCGCGCCCTTCATCGACGGCATCCGCGCGGCGCGGGAGAAGATCGTCGCGCGGTCGGACGAGGACCGTCAGGATTTCCTGCGCAAGCGCGGGTTCTCGAAGGCTGAAACCGGGCGGATCGTCGAGACGGTGCTGGCCGAGGAAGGCCGCCCGCCCGAGAGCGTCTTCGACTTCGTGCAAGGGATCACGGCGGTGGCCCGGTCCAAGCCGCAGCAGGATGCGCGGCTGGTGATGGAGGGCAAGGCGAAGGTGTTGTTGGAGAAAGCTTGATTGTATTGAATATGCATTCGTATCAACGGCCTATCGGGATAATCTCAAGCACTGAATGAAGATGTCGAGGGGCGTTATAGCCCCTCGATCGTGAACTCGGGCACACCTTGCCAGACCAGCTTCCAGCTCGCGCCCGGGCGGACATTCTGGATGATGCCAGGATCGAAAGCGACGAAGCACCGCCCGCCCGGGTGACGCACGGATGGGTAGATCAGCCCGCGATGCCCCTCTGATCTCAGATCCGCGGCAAGGCGTTGCCCGGCCGGATAGCCCCGCTCGGGGGCCGGATCGAGCCCCGGATGCGCCTCCCCGTGCAGATCCGGGAAATCGCCGATGAAATCCGCCAGCAACTCGACGTAGCGTGCCTCGTCATCGTAGCGGCCGATGAAGCCCAACTCGCGGGTCCGGTGAAACCCAACTTCCTGCGCGCTCGTCAGCATCTCCCAGGCGCAGTACCACGCGCCGCGGTCGCCGGTGTTGAACCGGTTGCCCGTTGAGCGGGTATAGGTGAATGCCGCGTTGATATGGCTCTGCCCGTAGAGGGTCAGGTCATGCGACCGCCTCGCGAAGGCCAGTTCGCGGCGGTCTAGCGCGGGGCTACCCTGCGCTTCGGCAATCAGACGAGCACTGGTCTCGCCTTCGATCTCGGCGAGAATTGGACCTGTCACGCTTCTGTGCCGCCCCAAGTGCTCGTTTAAGCTACTTTCCGCTCGAAGGCGACGGGGCTTTTC
>NZ_JBPOFB010000080.1:0-2071 GCF_051251565.1 Marivita sp.
GTCGATGAGGGCATCACTGCCGCTTTCGTAAAGCCCGGCCTGCACCATCATCTCTGCCCGGTCATAGGCGCCCAACAGGCGACGTGCCTCGGTGATCAGGGCTAGCTCCGCCTCCAGCGCGGCCTGCGGGAGCGCGCGTGACACCGACCGCAGCACATCGACCGCCGGAAAACGTCCGCGTTCGGCAATGGTACGGTCGAGCACGATATGCCCGTCGAGAATCCCCCGCATCAGATCGGCAATCGGGCCCTCCATATCCGACCCGGCCACCAGCACGGCAAAGACCGCTGTGATGTCGCCCTGCCCGTCGACCCCGGGGCCCGCCCGCTCACATAACCCGGCGAGAATCGCCGCTGTCGAGGCGGGAAAGCCACCGGCCGGGGCGGTTTCTCCGGCACCGAGCGCGACCTCGCGATGGGCTTCGGCCATCCGGGTGACAGAGTCGGCGAGCAGCAGGACATGGCGCCCCTGATCGCGAAAATGCTCTGCAATGGCCATTGCTGCGCCGGCACAACGCCGTCGGGTATGCGCCGGCTGATCCGCGGTCGCGGCCACGACCACGGCCCTGCGCAGGCCTTCCTGCCCCAAACCCTCTTCGATGAACTGACGCAGTTCGCGACCACGCTCGCCGATCAGGGCGATTACGATGACATCCGCCTCGACGTTCCTGCAGAGCTGCGCGAGGAGCGTGGATTTGCCGACGCCGGATCCAGCGAACAACCCGGTCCGCTGACCGCGCGCCAATGGCAGTATTGTGTTGAAGATGCACGAACCGGTCTCAAGGCGCGCCCCAAGGGCCCGTCTGCGAGAGGCAGATGGCGGTGCGTTGTCGATCGATCGCGCCCGCGCGCCCTGTAGGAGCGGCATATCATCAAGCGCTTTTCCATCGGGGTCCACAACTCGCCCGATCCAACTGTCGTCAGGGCGCAGACGACGCGGACCATGCAGCGTCACCGCATCGCCCAAGGCCAAACCGTCGGCGGCAGAGCCGAGCAATATGGACGCGCCCGCCGCTGAAAGGCCTGTAACCTCGCCTTCCGGTCGGCCGTTGAGGGTCACGAAGATTAAGCGGTCGCCCAGTCGCGCGTGCGGAAGGGATCCCACCAAGACGGTGCCGCCGGAGATCGCGATCACGGCGCCTTGCGGGCGGATGACCTCAATCCGGTCGAGCGCCTGTGAAATCGATGCGAAGGCGGCGGATATCGTCATGGAACGGCTCCATTCGGGTGCTGACAACCGTTTGGTAACGAATCGGAATTAAAGCTTGATGAAATTGATCGAGGGAGAAGCCCCGATGTTCGACACCATAGGTCTGTTTCAGCTTGCCGCCGCTCGCGCTCAACACGCCGGCCAGAGGCAGGCGACCACGGCTGCCAATATCGCCAACGCCGATACGCCGGGCTACCGCGCGCAGGACGTGACGGAGTTTGCCCGCGCCTATCGCGGTGACGGCGGGGTTCGGATGAACGGCACGCGCGAAGGCCATTTCGGCGGCGATAGTCCCAAGACGCCATACGCAACGATCACAACCGATACCGGCGGCGCGCTGTCGCCCAGCGGCAATTCTGTCTCGCTCGAGATGGAAATGCTGCGGTCGGTCGAGGCGGAGCGCGAACACAGTCGCGCAGTCGCGGTCTATAACCACGGGCTGACGATCATGCGCAGTGCCTTGGGGCGTCGATAGATGGCAGATTTCGAGAATGCGCTGTCGATCGCGGCCAGCGGTATGCGGGCACAGGCCGGGCGTCTGCGCTTCACCTCCGAGAATATCGCCAATGCGGACACGCCGGGCTACCGGCGCAAGACGTCGGATTTTGCACAGATCATGGATTCAGGACGCGCCACCGGTGCGGTCGAAACCGGTCGGATGCGGCTCGATTCCGCGGAGTTGACCCGCATCCAGGACCCCTCCCACCCGCTTGCCGGTGACGACGGAAGCTACGACGGCTCGAACGTCAATCTCCTGCTTGAAATAGCCGACGCGCGCGAGGCGCAGCGCAGCTATGAGGCCAACCTCCGCATGTTCGAACAGAGCCGCAAAATGTCGTCGCAGCTATTTGAATTGCTGCGC
>NZ_JBPOFB010000081.1:0-2064 GCF_051251565.1 Marivita sp.
GTGCGCAAGATCAGGCGCGGTTTCAAAATGCCAGCGTTTGCCGCGCTCAACCAAATGCAGCCCGCGATCCGCATAATGCGCCTGAAGCGCCTTTAACGCATCGCGCACCACAGGCTTTTCCAGCCCGCCCAAATGCGCGGCCATCGCTTCGACAGTCAGGGGTTCTTCAGAGGCGAACAAAGTGGCTTCAAGCCCGCGCTCCACATCGTCCGTCATGCCGACGCACCCTCTTTCAAGCGGCGAATGCGCAGCGGGGCGTAGGCTTCTTCTTGCGCAAGCTCTGCCCGGCCCAATCGCGCCAATTCCAGCGCCGCAACAAAGCTGGAGGCGAGCGCGGATTTGCGCAATGCTGGCTCAGCGTGTTTCGGCAGAAAGTCGCGGATTTCCATCCATTCCAACGTAACTCCCAGCATTGCAGACACTCGGTCGAGCGCACTGTCGAGGGTCATCACCGGGCGATCGGAAACGTGGTATATACGCGGCGCAGTGCGCGCTTTGACTTGGCCGTATGCCTGAATGAGCGAATAGGCGTCGCTCTTCCACAAGGTCTTGCGATCCGTGCGCAGCCCCTCCGGCGCGCCGCGCACAAAGATATCGCGCCCGATCCGATCCCGCGCCATCAGCCGCGCCGCCGCCTCTCGCATCGCGCCCAGCCGTTGGAGACGTAATTGCAGGCGCAGCGCTAGCTCTTCGGGGCTTGGGTCTTCCTGCTCATCTTTAGGCAGCAACAACGCTGATTTCAGGTAAGCAAGCCACGCCGCCATCACGAGGTAATCAGCGGCCAGCTCCAGCCGCATGTTCTGCGCCTGCTCAACATAATCGAGATATTGATCGACGAGCGCGAGGATCGAAATCTGGCGCAAATCGACCTTTTGACGGCGAGATAGGTCAAGCAGCAGATCGAGCGGCCCTTCCCACCCATCTAGCTCCAGATAAAGCGCATCGTCGCCGCGTTTTGCTCCGGGCTGCGCGGCATCGTCTGTCGGCCAATTTTCGGGCATCTCAGCAGTGGGTTCACCCGCACCCACAGCGCCGCCGGTTAGCATGAATCCGTCTTGGGTGCTCGGGCTCATGCGGCCTCCCCCGATAGCGCGAGCAGCGTATCGCGTTTGGCGAGCAGTTCGGTTTGCTCATCAACGACGGTGTCGGAAATGCGCGTGCCCTCCAATGCCTTATCTAGCCGCGCGGTAACCGCATCTGACATCGGGGCAAGAGCATCGCAAATGCCGGTCATATCATCCACTTTCGCCCAGCAATTCAGCACAATATCGCAGCCAGCCGCCTGCGCCTTGGCAGAGCGTTCTGGGATAGTGCCGTCCAGCGCCTCCATATCGATATCATCGGTCAGCAGCAGACCATCGAAGCCGATCTCTCCGCGAATGATGTCTTTGATGATTGCGGGCGAAAGCGTCGCGGGGTGCTCCGTATCCCAAACGGGGAATTTGAGATGACCGGTCATCCCTATCAAAGCCGAATTCAGCGCGCGGAACGGCGAAAGGTCGCTTTGCAATTCTTCCACGCTCGCATGGACCGTCGGCATTTCTTTGTGCGTATCGACATTGGATCGCCCGTGGCCCGGCATATGTTTGATACAGCCCGTGACCCCGCCCGCAGCCAGTCCGTCTAGGATCGCGCGTCCAATCGCTGCGACTTGCATCGGATCGCTGCCCAGCGCGCGGTCGCCGATCACATCATGCGCGCCTGCCTGCCGCACATCGAGCGGCGGGTGATAATCAACCGTAATTCCCATCGCTGACAATTCGAGGCCCATCGCCTTCGCGCCCACACGCGCCGCTTCAATCGCGCTGGCAGGGGCCACGTCATAGAGACGGTCAAACGCTTCTCCCGATGGGTAAGCCGCCCATTGCGGAGGGCGCAGACGAGCGACGCGTCCGCCTTCTTGATCAATCGAAATAAGCAGGCGTTCGCGACCGTGCAATTCGCGCAGCTCGTCCGTCAACGCGCGCAATTGCGCCGGGTCGATGCAGTTGCGACCAAACAGGATATAGCCCGCAGGGTCAGCCTCGCGGAAGAAAGCGCGCTCATCTGCCGTCAGTTCAGGGC
>NZ_JBPOFB010000082.1:0-2044 GCF_051251565.1 Marivita sp.
CAGCAGCGCCAGCGCCGCCTGCGAAATCCAGCACGGCATCCCCGGCTTGCACGCATGGCGCAGCAACATGCCAAAGGCGAGCGGTGCAATATCCCCGCGCCGCGCCTGCAAAGCGGGCAGCGCCATGGGAAAGACGTTGATACGGTAGAGCAAGTCTTCGCGAAAACGGCCCGCCTCTACTTCTGCGGAAAGCGTGCGATTGGTCGCGGCGACGATGCGCACATCGACATTGATCGGCTTGGTCGCGCCCAGCGGCAGCACTTCGCCTTCTTGCAATGTGCGCAGCAATTTCGCCTGAAGCGCGATGGGCAGTTCGCCAATCTCATCGAGCAGCAAAGTCCCGCCATCGGCTGCGCGGAACAGCCCTTCGCGTGCTTCGCCTGCGCCGGTGAATGCGCCTTTACGGTGGCCAAACAATAACCCTTCCAGCATTGCTTCGGGCATTGCGGCGCAATTCACTGCGATGAATGGACCATCAGCGCGCGCGCTCATCCGGTGGACAAAACGCGCGATCACTTCTTTGCCGGTGCCGGTTGGCCCTTCGAGCAGGACCGGAATTTCGCTGGCGGCGATCCTTTCAGCCAGCGTCAACAGGGCGAGGCTCTCATTATCCCCCGCAATCGGCCAGCCGCCATCGGCAGCACTTGCGATCAGCGCCGATTGCGCCGGGGCGATGGAATGAGGGTGATAAGCAAGCGTAATCCGCGCCGCGCCAACTTTGGTCAACGCCGGTGTGTCGGCATGGACAAGGTCGATTGCAACCATATCAGGCCGATGGCGCGCCTCGAATGCGCCATTGTCGCCAAACACCAAACGGTCCTTTTGCCAGCTTTGTGAAAGCAGCGGGACAGTGGGCTCGACCAATGCGTTATGCGACCGGCAAATTGGATCGCCATCGGCAACCGTCCACGTAGTTTGAAATTGATCGTGCTGCGCCCGCATGTTTCCACCTGTTCATTTCTGGTGGAAAGGATTTGCCGCCCCGGCGGCCAAGATAAGGCAAATTTAAGCACCCGTAGGGACACGTAAGGGTTCTCCACGGGGTTAGCCCGGCGACCCAGCCTTCAAACTATTTCCCTTACTATAAAGCATCGGATTGGCCCCAAAACCGCAATCCGAACATGCCCCCTTAAACATCGCGTCGGGTGGTCGCTCTTAGTCTCAGCAACGGCGATACAAACCGCTGATGTTCTGACCACTTCACACGACCACGGGAGTTTGACCTATGTCTGTTATCAACACCAATATCTCAGCCCTTCGCGCTCAAAATGCGAGCATGAAGGCCAACGACATGCTCGGTGACGCAATGGAGCGTCTATCGACAGGGCGCCGCATCAACAGCGCCTCTGACGATGCCGCCGGCATGTCGATCGCAACCGGATTTACCTCCGACATTCGCGGCATCAACCAAGGCATTCGTAACGCTGGCGACGGCATTGCACTGGCCCAAACAGCAGAAGGCTCGCTCGATGAAGTTGCCAATATGCTGCAACGTGTCCGCGAACTGGCTGTTCAGTCCAGCACTGGCACCTACGATTCCGCAGCACGCGGCTTTATGAACACAGAGGTTGCCCAGTTGTCTGCTCAGATCACTGACATCCTTTCAAACACTGATTTCAACGGTGTTTCACTGTTCAGCACAACCAGCGGCACAGACGTTACCGTCGATATCGCCGTCGATGCGGGCCGCACGGTTACTTTGACCAGCACGGCTATCGGCCAAGATGTCAGCACTTCGGCACTTGATGTAAGCAGCACGACCGCTGCTGGCACCACGATCACCAATGTCGACGCTGCTCTCAGCGACGTTAACACCGCCCGATCATCGCTGGGTGCAGGCCAAAACCGGCTTGAATCTGCGATCAACAATCTAACGACGACGGCCACCAATCTGACCGACGCCCGCTCACGGATTGAGGATGCGGATTACTCGGCTGAGACAACCGCGCTCGCTAAAGCGCAGATCCTCGGCCAGGCTTCGACTGCAATGCTCGCTCAGGCGAACCAGTCGCAGCAGAACGTCCTTTCGCTGCTGCGGTAATAG
>NZ_JBPOFB010000083.1:0-2020 GCF_051251565.1 Marivita sp.
GCCGGGGATCAGCGCAACAGCCTGCCAAAACCCCATGACAACGGCATCGCGAAGGCTCCAATCCGCCGCCTCGCGCTGTTCCGGACCGCGCCGGTCCGCCCACCAGAGCAGCAAACCGAACCCCAGCATCGCCCATCCGATGACCGCGACACCGCGCAGCGCGTCGTCCAAACCCGTGAGCCTGAGCAGCAGTCCCGCCACGACCACAGGTATCGTCGCCACAGCCAGCAGAAACGCCAGCCGCGCACCGGGCGTGTCAAGCCGGCCCATGAGTAGCCTCGGCACGCCGGCCACTGCCATCGCGACATCGGTGCGGAAATAGAGTATGACGGCGAAGAGCGTGCCGACGTGGACCGCCACATCGATCACCAGCCCCTGGTCGTCCATGCCGGTGAGCGCCGGAAGCAGGATCAGATGACCGGAAGACGAAACCGGAAGAAACTCGGTCACACCTTGGATGATGGCGACGAGGGCGAGGTGAAGAAGGGGCAAGTCACGCTCCTGCTGGACGTTGTTGCGGTGTGAATCGTCGAGGCGCGCATGGCAAGGAAAAAGCAATTAACTCCGATACGGACCTATAGGGCGGGCGTTTGGCGAGAAATCACTGCCGATGACGCGCAAAATCCGCATTTAGGTCAGTACTGTTGTCTTTTCATCCGTGATACCGTTTAATATGCAGGCGCTTCAGGGTTCTCGAGAGTCGTCAGATGTCCAATCAAATGCTCAAGTTTGTCACCGTTCCGCGGGATATGCCGGAAAAGCGGCCACCCGATCTTCGCAACGATGACTTCAAGGAGATTTACGCGGAGTACGCGCGTGACAAGGCGGCGGAGCAATCCTCGCGCTGCTCGCAATGTGGTGTGCCCTATTGCCAGACCCATTGCCCGCTCCACAACAACATCCCCGACTGGCTGCGCCTGACCGCCGAGGGACGTTTGCGCGAAGCCTATGACCTGAGTCAGGCCACCAATACCTTTCCCGAGATCTGTGGCCGCATCTGCCCGCAGGATCGCCTCTGCGAAGGCAACTGCGTGATCGAACAGTCCGGTCATGGCACCGTCACCATCGGCTCGGTTGAGAAATACATCACCGATACCGCCTTCGAGGAAGGTTGGGTCCGCGAGATCGCGCCGGCGGTCGAGCGCGCGGAGAGCGTCGCCGTCATCGGTGCCGGTCCCGGTGGCCTTGCCGCCGCCGACCTGCTGCGCCGTCAGGGTGTGCAGGTCACCGTCTACGACCGTTACGATCGCGGCGGCGGCCTGATGACCTACGGCATTCCCGGCTTCAAGCTGGAAAAAGACGTGGTGATGAAGCGGATGGACCAGCTGACGCGCGGCGGTGTGGAGTTCGTCCTGAACTGCGACGTCGGTGACGACATCAGCTTTGACGCGATCCGCGGCAAGCATGACGCCGTGCTGATCGCCACCGGTGTCTACAAGACCCGTGAGCTTCAGGCTCCCGGTGTCGGCGAAGAAGGCGTCGTGCGGGCGATCGATTATCTCACCGCTTCAAACCGCAAGAGCTTTGGCGACACGGTCGCCGAGTTCGAGAGCGGCGAGCTGAACGCCAGCGGCAAGCGCGTCGTGGTGATCGGTGGCGGCGATACCGCGATGGATTGTGTCCGCACCGCGATTCGCCAGGGCGCGACTTCGGTCAAATGTCTCTACCGGCGCGACCGGGTCAATATGCCCGGCTCGCAGCGAGAGGTTCAGAACGCCGAAGAAGAGGGCGTCGAATTCGTCTGGCTCGCCGCTCCGACCGGGTTCACCGGAACGCCCGTCGATGGGGTGATGGTACAGAAAATGCGCCTCGGTGCCCCTGATGCAACAGGGCGGCAGATGCCCGAGATTATCGAGGGATCGGATTACGTCGAACCTGCCGACCTCGCCATTCAGGCACTGGGTTTCGAGCCGGAGGACCTGCCGAAGCTCTGGGGCGTCGAAGGTCTAGAGGTGACGCGCTGGGGAACCGTGAAGGCCGATTTCCAGACCCACGCAACCAGCCTCGACGGCGTCTATGC
>NZ_JBPOFB010000084.1:0-2015 GCF_051251565.1 Marivita sp.
ATCTGGAACCGCACCCGCGAAAGCGCCGCATCGCTGGCGGGCGATTTCGAGCGGACCGAGGTGGCCGACGATCTGGAAGCCGCCGTGCGCTCCGCCGATATCGTAACCACTGCCACGATGGTGCGCGAGCCGCTGATCTCTGGCGACTGGCTGCGTCCCGGTACGCATCTGGACCTGATCGGCGCCTATCGCCCCGACATGCGCGAGGCCGATGACACCGCGCTGCTGCGTTCGCGCATCTTCGTCGATGCACGGGCGACCACGATGGGGCATATCGGCGAGCTGAAAATTCCGTTGGAGGCAGGCGTGATCGACGCCGACGCGATCGTGGCGGATTACACCCAGATCGACCGGTTCCGACGGCGCTCGGACGATGAAATCACGCTCTTCAAGAACGGCGGCGGGGCGCATATGGACTTGATGGTCAGCCGACACATCCTTGAAAAATGGAACGCGTCCAGATGATCTGGTGGATATTGCTCGTCCTGGTGCTGATCGCGCTGGCCATCACACCGTTCCTGATCGAGGAGCGCCGCACCGCGCCCGATCCGGGCAACGCACCCGGAACTCTGATCGAGCTGTCCCAGGGGATCACGCATTACCGCTGGATGGGGCCGTCGCGCGGGCCGATCCTGGTGGCGATCCACGGGCTAACAACGCCGAGCGACATCTGGGACGAGATCGGCACCCGTCTGGGGGAAATGGGCTTTCGGACGTTGGTCTACGATCTGCATGGGCGCGGCTATTCGCAGTCTTTCGACGGGCCTCAGGACGCCTATCATTTCGTCACCCAGCTCGACGATCTGCTGATGCATCTGGGGCTCGATGACGATCTGACGCTGCTGGGCTATTCCATGGGCGGTGCGATCGCCACGGCGTATGCCGCGCAAAACACCCACCGGATGCGCCGCCTGATGCTGGTGGCAACAGCCGGGGTCACCCCGTTCTCAACCGCGCGCTGGGCCGGGATGAAGGGCGTAGGTGACTGGCTGCACCTTGCGACAGGACCGGGCCGGATGCGATGGCAAATCAGGGCGCAGGCCCGGCGGCAGGCCAGTGTCCTGTCGGACGTCCAGATGAGCCAGACCCGGCGGCGCGGCTATTTTCCGGCGGTGCTTGCATCACGGCGCGGACTGCTGGCGCAGGTGCAGGAGCGTGAACACAAGACAATCGCCCGCGAGGGTTTGCCGGTGATGGCGATCTGGGGAGAGGACGACGACGTGATCCCGATCACCGCCGTCGGACAGCTCGCGCAATGGAACAGGGAGGCCCGGCAGGAAGTGATCAAGGGCGCCGATCACGCGCTGCCCTTCACTCATGCCGATCAGGTTGCGGCTTTCGTGCGTGAGGTTCTCACCGAGGTCGATTAGGCCGCGACCGCCTCGCGGGGTTCGCGGATCGGAAGGTGGACGATGGCCGAAAAGGCGCCGACGCCGACGCCGACCCACCAGACCGCCGTGTAGCTGCCGTAGATGTCATAAAGCCAACCGCCCAGCCAGACGCCGAGAAAGCTGCCCAGCTGATGCGAGAAGAAGACGATGCCGTAAAGCGTGCCCATGTAGCGCAGCCCGAAAAGATGCGCGACCAACCCTGAGGTGAGCGGCACCGTCGCCAGCCAGAGCGTCCCGAGGCCGATCGAGAACAGAACAACGGTTTCGGGCGTGATCGGTGTCATGATGAAGGCCGCGGCAAGGACCGTGCGTCCAGTGTAGATACCCGCCAGCAGATATTTCCTCGGGTAGCGTTTTCCGGCCCAGCCCGCGGCCAGTGTGCCCGCGATATTGGCCAGCCCGATCAGCGAAATCGCGACCGCTCCGAGTGCGGCGGTCGTCGTGACCCCCAGACCGTAGAGCAATCCGCCCGGCGCGATGGGCGCGGACATTTCCGTGACGAGGGCCGGGAAATGCGCAGTTATGAAGGCTAGCTGATAGCCACAGGAGAAGAATCCGACGAAGATCAAACCGTAAGATGGATCGCGGATCGCGCGGCCGACGATTTGACCCATCGTCTCTTCC
>NZ_JBPOFB010000085.1:0-2004 GCF_051251565.1 Marivita sp.
GTGTAACGCTGGCGCGCGCCGCCGGGGTGCGCGGCATGGTCGGCGGTCAGGCGCAGGACATCGCGGCGGAAACCGCCGATACTCCGCTTACGCTGGAGGACATCATGGCGCTGCAGGCCGGCAAGACCGGCGCATTGATCGAATGGTCCGCGTCTTCCGGGGCGTTGATGGCCGATGCCGACCGCGCACCACTGCGGGCCTATGGCGCGGCGCTGGGACTGCTGTTCCAGATCACCGACGATGTGCTGGACGTGGAAGGCGATGCCGCCGCCGTCGGCAAGTCGCTTGGCAAGGACGATATCGCGCGCAAGGCTACTTTCGTGTCGCATCTTGGGCTCTCCGGGGCAAAACGCCGCGCTCAGGAACTGGTCCAATCAGCCTGTGATGCGTTAGAGAGCTACGGCGACAGGGGCGATACGCTGCGCGCGGCGGCGCAATTCGTCCTGACCCGCGACCGTTGAGGACCGCATCATGACCGATAGACCCAAGACACCGCTTCTGGACCGGATCGACACGCCGTCGGATATGAAGGGGCTGAGCGACAGCGACCTGTCCCGCCTTGCCGGAGAGCTCCGTGCCGAGACGATCTCTGCAGTCAGCGAAACCGGCGGCCACTTGGGCGCCGGGCTGGGCGTGGTCGAGTTGACCGTCGCACTGCACGCGGTTTTCGACGCCCCGAGGGACCGGATCATCTGGGACGTGAGCCACCAGACCTATCCGCACAAGATCCTGACCGGGCGGCGCGACCGCATCCGCACACTGCGCCAGAAGGGCGGCCTGTCGGGTTTCACGAAACGCACGGAATCGCCCTACGATCCATTTGGCGCAGCGCATAGCTCAACCTCCATTTCGGCGGCGCTGGGCTTTGCCGTGGCGCGCGATCTGGGCGGCGCGCCGGAACATGGCATCGGTGACGCCATCGCGGTGATCGGCGACGGCGCGATGAGTGCCGGGATGGCCTTTGAGGCGATGAACAACGCAGGTGCCTTGGGCAAGCGTCTGATCGTGATCCTGAATGACAACGAGATGAGCATCGCGCCGCCCGTCGGCGCAATGTCGTCCTATCTTTCACGGCTTTACGCGGGCGCCCCGTTCCAGGAATTGAAGGCCGCCGCGAAAGGCGCCGTCAGCCTGCTGCCGGAACCGTTCCAGGAAGGTGCGCGGCGAGCCAAGGAAATGGTCAAGGGCATGGCCTTCGGCGGCACCATGTTCGAGGAGTTGGGGTTTTCCTATGTCGGTCCGATCGACGGTCATGACATGGAACAGCTTCTGGCCGTGCTGCGCACCGTCAAATCCCGCGCCACCGGGCCGATGCTGATCCATGCAATCACCAAGAAGGGCAAGGGTTACGCCCCGGCCGAGGCCGCCGAGGACAAGGGCCACGGCGTCGGCAAGTTCGACGTGATCACAGGCAAGCAAGCGGCCTCCAAGAGCAATGCGCCAAGCTATACGTCCGTCTTTTCTGATAGCCTGATGAAATTGGCGGCGACCGACAGCCGGATCTGCGCGGTCACCGCCGCGATGCCTGATGGCACCGGGCTGAAGCAGTTCATGGAGCGCTATACCTCGCGCTGTTTCGACGTGGGGATAGCCGAACAGCATGCGGTGACATTCTCGGCCGGGTTGGCGGCGGGTGGCATGCGGCCTTTCTGCGCAATTTACTCCACTTTCCTGCAGCGCGGTTACGATCAGGTCGTGCACGATGTTGCACTTCAGGGACTGCCGGTACGGTTCGCCATCGATCGGGCCGGCCTGGTCGGCGCCGACGGCGCGACCCATGCGGGTGCCTTCGATATCGGCTATCTCAGCGCCTTGCCCGGCATGGTCGTCATGGCAGCCGCCGACGAGGCCGAGCTGGCCCGAATGGTTGTCACGGCAGCGGCCCACGATGCGGGTCCGATCGCGTTCCGGTTTCCGCGCGGCGAAGGTGTTGGCGTCGAGATACCGTCAGCGCCCGAACCGCTTGAGATCGGCAAGGGCAGGATGATCCGCGAAGGCAAGCGC
>NZ_JBPOFB010000009.1:0-128102 GCF_051251565.1 Marivita sp.
AGAGACTCGAACTCTCACGGGTGTTACCCCACAGCGACCTCAACGCTGCGCGTCTACCATTCCGCCACGACCGCACAGTCTTGACTTGGTAGGCGGGTGATTAGCGAAACGGCCGAACGGGGGCAAGCGCAAATTTACATGTCTGACGAAGTACGCAAACCTGACCGGAACCGACGCATCAGCAGCCGGTAAAGCGCCCATGCCAGAAAGGCAGCAATCACGATCCATCCCAACTCCGGCCTGTCCCCAAAGACCATGCGATTGATCGTGCGTCCCGGCAGGAAAGTCAGAAAGCCTGTAATGATCAATCCGGTGGCATAAAGACTGCGAAACACCGTTTGGTGCTTTGCGAAATCCCGGTTGATCGCGGCACGGACCCCAACCCACAGAGACCAAAGCGTCAGGAATGCGAACCCATGCAGGGGGCCAAAGTAGAACGGGCTCCAAAATGCCTCAATCCAGAAGGCGGACAGCGCGAGCGTGGCCATTGCCAACACCCAGACGTAGCCCAGCACTTTATGGACACGGTCACGTCTTGACCGGTAAAGAACAAATGGCCCAATCGTCAGACCAAGCATGGCCGATACCATATGGGCTTGAATGAAGAGTGTTGCATTTAGGAATGGGTCTAGCGTCATGTCGTCCTCTTGTCGTTTTTGGTGCGATACGGCACCACACATCGCCATGAGGCTGATCCGGCCAGAGGAGATACGTCAGTGAACGGGGAAGGTTCGTGAAAAACAGCCACACGCAACTCGCGCTTCGTGAATGGCGGCGGCATTTGCTGAACCCGCTGACCGTCACAGCGCTTGCCGGGGTGACGGCGATTCTGGCGCTGGTTGGTCCATTTGGCACGATATCGTCCCTGTCCCTGCCCGAACGCGCGACGTATTGGGGCCTGCTGGTCGTGTTGGGATATGTCGCCGGTTATCTGATCAGCTATGCGCTGTTGCGGTCCAACGATGCACACTACCGCATTGTCCGCGTTTTGCTGGCTGGCGTCCTGACTGGCATTGCCATGAATGTAATGGTCACAGCATTGAATATCCCTGTGTTCGGGTTCGTCCCCAGCCTGTCGGATTATCCGGCGTTTGTTGCAACAACGGTGGCAATTTCGGTGATTGTCATGGCCGTGATCGACACCTTCAACCGCAACCTGAAGCCGCTCCAAGTGGCGGCGGAACGACCCAAGGACACCCCGCCCCTTCTTGACCGGCTGCCGTTTGACAAGCGCGGGGCGCTGGTGGCGCTGTCAGTTGAAGACCATTATGTCCGCGTACGCACCACACAGGGCGAAGAGATGATCCTGTTGCGCCTTGCCGATGCGATCCGCGAGGTGGGCCCTGTGCGTGGCGCACAGGTGCATCGGTCCCATTGGGCGGCCTTTGATCAGGTGGCGGCGGTCACCCGCGACGCCGACCGGGCGATCCTGCGCATGACCACCGGGGGTGACATCCCGGTCAGCCGACGTCATATCCCAACCCTAAAGGAGGCCGGGCTGTTGCCCCGGTAGATGATATGGTCGAATGGCGCATCACGGACGGGTTGACTGACTATAACGAGGCTGTGGCCGTGATGGAGGCGCGCGCCGCCGCGATTGCCGACGGTACGGCAGACGAGCTGGTCTGGCTGGTGGAACATCCCCCGCTCTATACTGCGGGCACCAGCGCCAAGATCGAAGACCTGAAAGATCCCGACCGTTTTCCTGTGCACCCGTCCAAACGCGGCGGGCAGTATACTTATCACGGCCCCGGACAGCGGGTGGTCTATGTCATGCTCGATGTTGGCAAGCGCGGGCGCGATGTGCGGTGTTTCGTGCAAGATCTCGAACGCTGGGTTATTGCGACCTTGGGTGAATTTGGCCTGACTGGCCATATCCGCGACGGGCGTGTCGGGGTCTGGATTGAACGGCCTGACAAGAGATTTTTACCAAATGGTAAAATAGCCGAGGACAAGATTGCCGCCATCGGCATCCGCCTGCGCAAATGGGTGAGCTTTCATGGCATTTCAATCAATGTCGAACCAGATCTGAGCCATTTTGACGGCATTGTCCCGTGTGGCATCACACAGTACGGCGTCACGTCGCTGGTAGATCTGGGCATGCCCGTGACGATGGATGATGTGGATGTGGCCTTGCGCCGGAGCTTTGACGGGGTTTTCGGCGAAGCGGCAAAAAACCAAGAGGCTTGTCACGATTCTGATACCCGAATCCGGTGAAGTAACGCCACCCGGCGTGGCGCGATACGCTGTTGCCCGGCATCGGCAATCATCATCGGATATGGATCATGACACCCAAAGACATTCACGACATTTCTGCAGACGAGTGGGATGAACTGAACTTCCCACGCCCCGAGGGCAATGACTTTGACAAGGTGGTCGACCGTGCGATCTCGCGTCGCGGCTTTCTTGGCGGCGTGCTGGCCTTTGGGTCGGGTGCCGCCGTTATGGGCGCGGGTCTGCTCAAGGGCACGACCGCAATGGCACAGCCTGCCTCGCGTTTTCCGTTCACGCCCATCCCGGCGCAGACCGATGGCACGATCCACGTTCCCGAAGGGTATAGTTGGAAAACGCTTGTCCGTTGGGGGGATCCGCTGTTCTCGGATGCCGACGGCGCGTTTGATCCCGCAGCGGGCGTGGCACTTGACCATGCAGACCGCGTGATGGGCGAAAATACCGATGGGATGGAACTCTTCAATGTCGATGGCCGCGAGGTTTTCGTCGTCAACAGCGAATACGTGAACCCCAAGGTCAACCTGCCGCACACCGAAGACGGAATGTCCAAGTCGCTGGACGATGTGCGCATCCTGCAAAGCTTTCAGGGCGTGAGCGTGATGGAACTGGCGCAGGGCGATGATGGCTGGAACGTCGTCATCGACAGCCCTTATAACCGCCGCATCCACCACAACACGCCGATGGCCTTTTCGGGTCCGGCTGCGGGCCATGACCTTCTCAAGACCGAGGCCGATCCGACCGGTATGGAGTCGCTTGGCACGTTCAACAACTGCGGATCCGGCCGGACACCGTGGGGCACCTACCTGACCTGCGAAGAAAACTTCAACGGCTATTTCGGGGCGGTGTCCGACGTGTCCGCCGAGCCTTTGGTGATGGACGGTTTCCGCCGCTACGGCGTGTCGACCAAGGTTGATCCGGGCCGGTACAACTATCACGGTTTCGATGCGCGCTTTGACGTTGCGACCAACCCGAACGAGCCGCACCGCGCGGGTTATATCGTGGAAATCGACCCGGCAAACCCAGACGCGACCCCGATCAAGCACACGGCACTTGGCCGCTTCAAGCACGAGAACGCGGCTTACGGCATCGCCGCAGATGGACGTGTTGTGGTTTACATGGGTGATGATGAACGCGGCGAATTCATGTATCGCTGGGTCAGCAGTGACCTTTATGTGCCGGGCGAAGACACATCGACCTTGCTGGTCGACGGCACCCTGTCTGTGGCCGTGTTCGAAGACGACATGAGCGGACGCTGGGTGCCGCTGACCCCGGCGACCACGGGCATGGATGCGGCGATGATCTCGATCTTCACCCGTATGGCGGCCTCCAAGGTTGGCGCGACCACCATGGACCGTCCCGAGTGGATCGCGGTTCACCCGAACGCGTCCGAGGCCTATTGCTGCCTGACCAACAACTCGCGTCGCGGCGTGTTGAACGACGATGGCACGGTGCGCACCAATGCCGGTGGCGACCCGATGACGGTCAACGCAGTCAATCCGCGGGATACAAACCGTTACGGCCAGATCGTGCGGTGGCGCCCCGAGGGCGGGGATCATGGCGCAGACGGTTTCGCGTGGGATCTGTATGTGATGGCGGGCAACCCGACCGTCGCAGAAGGCGCACAGGCAGGATCGGCCAACATCAACGCCGGCAACCTGTTCAATTCGCCCGATGGCATGGTCATCGACTCCACCGGCCTGATCTGGATCCAGACAGACGGCGACGACAGCAACGACGGCGATTTTGCAGGCATGGGCAACAACCAAATGCTGGCGGGTGACCCGGTGACGGGCCGCATCGAGCGCTTTATGACCGGACCGAACGGCTGTGAAGTCACCGGACTGTGCTGGTCCACAGACCGTCGCACGATGTTCATAGGCATCCAGCACCCGGGTGACAGCGGCGGCAACTGGCCCGATGGTGAAGGCAGCCTGCCACGGTCGGCTGTGATTGCCGTTACCCGCGACGATGGTGATTTGATCGGCTGATCCCAACCAGGTCTCAATTCAGCCCCGGGCGCAAATCTGTGCCCGGGGTTTTCATTTGCACCTCGCAAATATCAATAAAAGTCAGAGCGTTGCGTGACGTTCCGTCGCAACGCCAGCCGCGCCAAATGACCAAACTGCGACAATAAAGTTTGATCTGCGTCAAATACATCCGTTGCCGCCACCGGTGTCACATTCTAAAACGTTGATGGAACAAATGGCGCGCGGAGAATCCCTGCGCCATTTTATTGGGAACCAGCAGGAGGCAGATATGGCAGACGCCGCCATTCACGGCCACGAACATGAAGATCAGCGGAGCTTTTTCACCCGTTGGTTTATGTCCACGAACCACAAGGATATCGGGATTCTCTACCTGATCGCCGCCGGTATCGCGGGCTTCATTTCGGTGGCCTTTACCGTTTACATGCGTATGGAGCTTATGAACCCCGGGGTTCAGTACATGTGTATGGAAGGCGCCCGCCTGACCGCAGCAGCGGTTGGCGATTGTACCCCCAACGGACATCTTTGGAACGTGCTGATCACCGGCCACGGCATCCTGATGATGTTCTTTGTGGTCATTCCGGCGCTGTTCGGCGGTTTTGGTAACTATTTCATGCCCTTGCAGATCGGCGCGCCGGATATGGCGTTCCCGCGACTGAACAACCTGTCATTCTGGCTGTTCATTGCAGGCACAACGATGGCGGTCTGTTCGGTCTTTGCACCGGGTGGCAATGGTCAGCTTGGGTCAGGCGTGGGCTGGGTTCTGTACCCGCCTCTGTCGACCAATGAAGGCGGCTTCTCGATGGACCTGGCGATTTTCGCGGTCCACATCTCAGGCGCGTCGTCGATTTTGGGTGCGATCAACGTGATCACCACCTTCCTGAATATGCGCGCGCCGGGCATGACTCTGTTCAAGGTGCCTCTGTTCGCGTGGTCGATCTTCGTCACAGCTTGGTTGATCCTTTTGGCACTGCCGGTTCTGGCGGGCGCGATCACAATGCTGCTCACAGATCGTAACTTTGGGACGACCTTCTTTGATCCCGCAGGCGGTGGTGACCCGGTTCTCTACCAGCACATTCTGTGGTTCTTTGGTCACCCCGAAGTTTACATCGTGATCCTGCCGGCCTTCGGCATCATCAGCCACGTCATCGCCACGTTCAGCCGCAAGCCGGTTTTCGGCTACCTGCCGATGGTCTGGGCGATCATCGCGATTGGGGCCCTGGGCTTTGTCGTGTGGGCACACCACATGTACACGGTCGGCATGTCGCTGACGCAGCAATCCTACTTCATGCTGGCAACGATGGTCATTGCGGTGCCGACCGGGGTCAAGATCTTCTCGTGGATTGCCACGATGTGGGGCGGATCGATCGAGTTCAAGACACCGATGCTTTGGGCATTCGGCTTCCTGTTCCTGTTCACCGTGGGTGGTGTGACGGGCATCGTTCTGTCTCAGGCTGCCGTGGACCGCGCTTATCATGACACCTACTACGTGGTTGCGCACTTCCACTATGTGATGAGCCTTGGCGCTGTGTTTGGTATCTTCGCGGGGATTTATTTCTACTTCCCCAAGATGACCGGCAAGATGTACCCCGAATGGGCAGGCAAACTGCACTTCTGGACCTTCTTCATCGGTACGAACATCACGTTCTTCCCGCAGCACTTCCTGGGCCGTCAGGGCATGCCGCGCCGCTACATCGACTATCCCGAGGCCTTCGCCTATTGGAACTACGTGTCGAGCTGGGGTGCCTTCCTGTCCTTTGCGTCCTTCCTGTTCTTCATCGGCGTGATCGTCTGGAGCCTTGCAAAGGGCCGTGCCGAGACCGCGAAGAACCCGTGGAACGAATATGCGGACACGCTGGAATGGACCCTGCCCTCCCCCCCGCCCGAGCACACGTTCGAGCAGCTTCCAAAGCGGGAAGACTGGGAAAAGTCCCACGCGCATTAATCCCAGCGCGATTGGAAACCAAAGGCTCCGGTGGAAACATCGGGGCCTTTTGCTATGAAACCTATCGTTGTTTTCCGGTACGTCTCGAGACATTATTCAAATCAAAGAAGATGTGTTAAATGCCGCGCAAATCTACCAGCCTCAGCCTTGATGCCGACCTGATCGCCCGTGCTACAGCCGTTGGCGCGAACATCTCGCGCGCCGCCGAAGCCGGAGTCGAACAAGACGTCCGCCGCGTCGAGGCGGAGCGTTGGAAAGACGACATCACCCGCGCCTGTGATCTGCTTATGACAGGATACTAAGCACCCATGCCCTATACGTGGACCGACAATTCCCAGAACACCTCAGAACTGCGCCTCTGGCCGCATCAATCGCTGCCCGCGCATGGCTTTGCCGCGACGATCCTTGGCATCTTTACCCTGTCCACGATCCCGCTTTACGGGTTGATTGGCACCGTGTTGCTTTGGGGCATTCTGCCCTTCATGCTGCTTGCGCTTGGGGCAATGTGGTATGCACTGCGCCGCAACGAACGGGATCTGCAAATCGTGGAGACCCTGACGTTGACGCCCGAGGATCTGCACCTGACACGCCAGACCCTCAAAGGCGCGCCACAGGAATGGCACTGCAATCCCTATTGGACGCAGGTCAACATGCACCACAAGGGCGGCCCGGTTCCGCACTACGTCACGCTGTCCGGGGCCGGAAGAGAGGTTGAGATCGGCGCGTTTCTGAGCGAAGACGAGCGCAAAGAGCTATACGCAGAACTGAGCGAGAAAGTTCGGCGCATCGCCACCCCCTGATCCGAGGCATCATGGCACAGGTTCCCGCCGTCCCCAAACTCAGCCGCGCCTGGCGTCTTATGCGAAGCGATACGTTAGGGCGCACAGATGCCACGCCAGATATGGCGCCATCGGAACGGGCTGCCCTTGCGCTGCGGGCATCGCAACCGCACCGATCCCGCGCAGAACAGGTGACGTTCCTTTTACCGTTGGTGGGGCCAGATCATGTTGGCGATTGGGGCGCGGTGACAGCGCGGTTGCGTACGACGCTTGCGGGGTTCATCGCGCAGGACAATCCCAATTGGAGCGCAGTTGTCTGCTGTCAGGCGCGCCCTGATCTTCCAGACGACCCGCGGATCACCTATCTGCCCTTCAGTGACCCGACGCCGGGAAATGACAAATGGCGCAAGCTGCGCCTGCTGAACGAGGCCCTGCCTGATCTGGTCACGCAGCCGGGATATGTAATGTCCTTTGACGCCGATGACCTGCTGCGCCAAGGTGCTGTGGGTGACATGCTCTCGCGGCAAGATCGCGGCGGGTATCTGGTGCAGTCCGGATATGTCATGGATGTGTCGACCGGCGATATCGGGCTGGCGGACAGGCGCACCCTGACGGCCCCGATGCGAAAACCGTTCTGGAAGCTCTGCGGGAGTTGTGCGGCGCTGTATCATGACCCGGCCAGCCCTGCCTCAACGGCGTTCCTGGCCGAGATGACGCAGCACGAGCACAGGATGTTTCCTTATCTGGCCGAATTGGCAGGGCAACCGTTGGCGCCGCTGTCCAGACCGTCGGTTTTGTATATGCTCAACCATGGCGAGAATTTCGGCGCGCGCCGTGGGCGTGTCGGGTACAAGACGCGCTTTGTTCAGACCTACAAGATCACGGACAAACAGTCGCTTGCCGACATCAGTCGGGATTTTTCTCTGCAACCGGCCGGACACAGGATGCGTTGACGCAACATAGGGTTTCCATTGACGAAAAGCGGCCAGCCCCCCCCCCCCCGATGCGAACCCGCATCAGGGGAAGTGGCTAGAGCCGCTTATGCGTTTGACAGCCGGTCCTTGACCATCGGGCCAACCGCGCCAAAATCCATCTGCCCGGTGTATTTTGATTTCAGCGCCCCCATGACCCGCCCCATATCGCGGATCGAAGACGCTCCGGTCTCTGCGACAGCGGCATCCACCGCGCTGGCGACTTCGTCTTCGGACAATTTGCGCGGCAGAAATTCGTCGATAACGACGATTTCCGCCAACTCACGTTCGGCCAGATCAAGCCGCCCGCCTTCTTCGTAGGTCTTGGCGGTATCAGCGCGCTGTTTGACCATTTTGCCAAGGATACCAAGAACTTCATCATCGCCGACACCGTCGTCGTTGCCGTCCCCACGCGCCGCGATATCGCGGTCCTTGATCGCCGCGTTGATAAGCCGAAGTGTCGATAGCCGTGCACTGTCCTTGTCGCGCATCGCCTGTTTGATAGACGTGTTGAGCCGGGTGCGAAGGTCCATGAATTCCTATCCCATGGTTGAACGAGCGAGCACATTAAGCGAGGACCTGTTTAGAAGCAAGCCTTCCAGATTTATGCTAAACTATTGAAAAATAACAAAAACGCATTTTCGCACCTCCCTTGACCGCGAGGCAGCACAGCCGTAGGTTCCGCACGATTTTACCCCCTTCGGAGTCGCGCCATGTCCCAGCCTGCAAATGACAAACCGACCGCCTGTCTGGTGCTTGCCGATGGCACGGTTTTCTATGGCCAGGGCTTTGGTGCCACGGGCACATCGGTGGCTGAACTGTGCTTCAACACCGCGATGACCGGCTATCAAGAGATCATGACCGACCCATCCTATGCAGGTCAAATCGTGACCTTTACCTTCCCGCATATCGGAAATGTTGGCGTGAACCCCGAAGACGACGAAACCGCGGACCCTGTGGCCGAAGGGATGGTCGTCAAATGGATGCCGACCCAAAGCTCGAACTGGCGGGCCGTGCAGGAATTGGGCGACTGGCTTGCTGCACGCGGGCGCATTGCCATTGGTGGGATCGACACCCGCCGCCTGACCCGCGCCATTCGCCAGCTTGGTGCGCCGCATGTGGCTCTCGAACACAACCCAGGCGGCGTGTTTGACCTTGCTGCACTGGTGGAAAAAGCCCGCGCCTTTCCCGGGCTAGAGGGGTTGGATTTGGCCAAGAGCGTCACCTGCGCACAATCCTATCGCTGGGACGAAATGCGGTGGGCCTGGCCCGAAGGCTATGCCCCGCAGACCGATCCCAAACACAAGGTCGTGGCCATCGACTATGGTGCCAAGCGCAACATTCTGCGCTGCCTTGCCAGTGCGGGATGCGATGTGACTGTCCTGCCTGCCTCGGCCACTGCCGAAGATGTACTGGCCCACAATCCTGACGGTGTGTTCCTGTCCAATGGTCCCGGCGACCCTGCCGCCACAGGCGTTTATGCGGTGCCGATGATCCAGACCATTCTGAATGAGACCGATCTGCCCATGTTCGGTATCTGCCTTGGGCACCAGATGCTCGCGCTCGCGCTTGGGGCCAAGACGGTCAAGATGAACCACGGCCATCACGGGGCCAACCACCCGGTCAAGGATACCGAGACCGGCAAAGTCGAGATCACCTCGATGAATCACGGGTTTGCGGTGGACAGCCAAACCCTGCCCAAAGGTGTGCTTGAGACGCATGTGTCGCTGTTTGACGGATCGAACTGTGGTATCCGCATGGCGGACCGCCCGGTGTTTTCGGTGCAACAACACCCCGAAGCAAGCCCCGGCCCGCAGGACAGCTTTTACCTGTTTGAACGGTTCGCAGAGTCGATGGCGGCCAAGAAAGCCGTCACTGCCTAGGCTCCGTTAACCGACAGTTAACCAGCCAGCGCTTAACTGACCCTCGGTAAGACCCGGGGGACACATGGCTTGGACGTCAAAATTTGCTGCGGACCGACCGTTTGTGCTTGGGTCGTCAAGTCGTGTTACTGCCTCTGCGGATGGGGATCTTGCGGCCAGCGTGCTGCGCAATGCCCGCTCACTGACTGCACGGCACAGACGGCTTGATCCGGCGACCAACCCGCCTGATCCCGCCCTCGATCACCTGCTGCCACCCGAATTTTGTCTTGAACACCGGGTCCTGCCCTGGGGCACGGTGGGCGAGGCAGTGCTGGTCGGCGCAACACCTGATGGCGATCGCACCCAACTGCGCGACATGCTCGAACATGTTCTGGGTCCGGTTCTGTTTGCCGATGTGTCCGAGGACGATCTGCTACACATCATTTCGGAGCGGAACGGCGATTACCTTGCCGATCTGGCCGAAACGATGGTCGCTGATGATTATAGCTGCCGCGACATCAATAAGCTGACCTGGACACGGGGGATATTGGCATCGGTGTTTTTCGGGGTCAGCCTTGCGTTGATCTTTTTCTTCCCCAACGCGTTTTTCGCCGGCATCACGGCAGTGGCCGTGGTCAACCTTTTGGCCTGTGTGCTTTTCAAGATCACTGTCTTTTTGGCGGGCTACAAGAAACCACCCGTCAAAGCGGTGCATGTGCCCCTGGCGGAAAAACCTGTGGTAAGCCTGATGGTTCCGCTTTTTCGGGAAGCGGACATCGCTCATACGCTCGTGCAACGCCTATCGCGGCTCAGCTATCCAAAGTCACTTCTGGATGTGGTTTTGGTGCTTGAGGCAGAAGACACACTTACCCGTCAGATGATCGACGCGCTGTCCCTGCCCGGCTGGATGCGGGTTGTCCGCGTGCCCGATGCCACGCTCAAGACGAAACCGCGCGCACTCAACTATGCGCTTGGGCATACGCGGGGTGACATTATCGGCGTGCTTGATGCCGAAGACGCCCCCGCCACCGACCAGATTGAACGCGTGGTCGAAGCGTTCCACCTTGCGCCAAAAGATGTGGCCTGCGTGCAGGGCATTTTGGATTTCTACAATACAAAATCGAACTGGATCTCGCGCTGTTTTACCATCGAATATGCCACATGGTTCCGCATCGTGCTGGCAGGGGCCGCACGTTTGGGCCTGCCAATCCCGTTGGGCGGCACAACAGTTTACCTAAAACGGTCAGCACTGACTCATGTCGGTGGATGGGACGCGCATAACGTGACCGAAGATGCCGATCTTGGCATTCGGCTTGCGCGGTTTGGATACCGCACCATCCTGATCCCCACCGTCACCCGCGAAGAGGCCAACAACCGGGTGGTCCCTTGGATCAAGCAACGATCACGCTGGCTTAAAGGGTATATCATCACCTATCTTGTGCATATGCGACGGCCCTTCCGTCTGCTCCGCGATCTTGGACTGCGCAAGTTTCTGGGGTTTCAGTTTTTCTTTCTGACCACGATCCTGCAATTCACCCTTGCGCCAGCGCTTTGGTCATTCTGGCTCGTGTGTTTTGGGTTATCGACGCCGTTTACGGACCTTTTTCCACCGACATGGACCGGGGGCCTTTTGGCCCTCTTTCTTTTGACCGAGCTTGTGTCCCTGCTCATTGGATTTGTCGCAGTCGCGCGCACACAGCATGAAAAACTGATGCATTGGGTGCCGATGATGTTCTTCTATTTCCCGATGGGTGTGTTTGCCGTTTACAAGGCGTGGTCGGAGCTCATCTTCAAGCCCTTCTACTGGGACAAGACGCAACATGGCCTGTCCGAACCCGATGTCTTGGGCGGCGACATTCACATGACACGGCGCTGAGGCGCTATCCCTTGGACATGGAATCCAGCTTGAGACGGGTCACAAAGGCCACCGAGATATGATCGCGCAGCGCCTTGTAGGCGGCATCCTCGTCGCGGTGCGTGATCGCGTCCACAATGGCCTGATGTTCGGCCAGCGCGATTTCACCCCGCCCCTGCGCGGCAAGCGATGTTGTCGCCATCAGCGCCATGGACCGATGAACAAGATCAAGCTGTTGCACCAGAAAACGGTTATGCGACGCCAGATGGATCTGCTTGTGAAACCGCCGGTTGGCCCGCGCCAAGGCGGATGGATCATCCAGCAGGGCGCGATCATCATGGACCATATCTTGCAGTACTTGCACCTCTTCTTCGGTGGCGTGACGCGCGGCAAGCCGTGCCGCGAGCCCCTCAAGCTCAGTTCGCACCACATATAGCTCGGCCATCTGGTTGTGGTCCAACGATGCGACGATCAAAGACCGCCCGTCCCGTGTCAGAAGCGATTGCGTCTCAAGCCGCTGCAATGCCTCGCGGATCGGGGTGCGCGACATGCCAAACCGTTCGGCCAGATCGCTTTCCACCAGCCGATCGCCAGGACGGTACACCCCCACATCAATCGCTTCGAGGATCGAGGCATACGCATCCTTCTGAGGAGGTTTGACGTCTTTCATTCCGCAATGTCCTTTGTCCGTTCGGCACAAGATAGCGCCGGACAGTCAAGGGACGCAAGTTGGGCCATTGCCGCGCCCTGCCTGCCGTCTTAAACTAGACCATATGGTAAAATCTGCTTTCTCACATGTGCGCCACTGGGTGTTTGACCTTGACAACACGCTGTATTCGCCGGCCGTTCGCCTGTTCGACCAGATCGAAGTGCGGATGACGAAATTCGTCATGGACGCCGTTGGCGTTGACCGCGACCGCGCCAATCAGCTGCGGGTCGCGTATTGGCAGACCTATGGCACAACCCTGGCCGGATTGATGCGTGAACATGACGTGGACCCGGCCCCGTATCTGCATGACGTACATGATATCGATTTCACCGTCCTGTCCGAAGACCCCTATCTGGCCTCGCTGATCAAAGACCTCCCGGGGCGTAAGATTGTCTACACCAACGGGTCAGCCCCTTATGCGGAAAACGTGCTGCGCGCGCGCGGGCTCGACGGTATCTTTGACGCGGTGTACGGCGTGGAACACGCAGAGTACCACCCAAAGCCCGAGCGCGGCGCGTTTGAGCGCGTCTTTGCCCGCGATGGCACTGATACCGGCCTTGCAGCGATGTTCGAGGATGATCCGCGCAATCTTGCCGCGCCCCACGCGATGGGCATGCGCACGGTGCACGTCGCACCAGATGCAATTGAGGCCGATCATATTCATCATCACACCTCCGACCTTGCGGAATTTCTGGCGCGGCTGACCTAGGCGCAACCTGCCGAGTTGCGGCAATTTGCCAGTTTTCGTTCGCCGCGCGCTTCCTATTTGACAAGGGTCAAAAGCGAGGTCTGATATGTCTGTTACCGAACCAACCCTGTCCCGACGCCGCCGCGCGTTTTATGCCATCCCCGTGTTCGGCTGGGTTGCCCGCGATCTGATTGAAGGATCGCCAGACACGATTTACTATCTGCTGGTCGCGCTGTTCACCATGGTGGTGCTGGCGGTGATGACATGGGGCATTGTCGCGTTAAGTATGATAGCGCTGGCCATGGTGCCGGTGGTGATGGTGACCTTGATCCTGATCACGGTCGGGAAATAGAATTGCCCGGTGGCGTGCGCGCTGAAACATAGCGCTGGGGGACCAATCACGATATATCCGTCCGGGACTATAGCACCGAAAGGCCATGCCATGGAGTATGACATCGTCGTATCAGGAGGCGGCATTGCGGGAATGGCTGCGGCAGCGGCCTTTGGCGCGGACGGCCATTCGGTCTTGTGCCTTGACCCGACGCCCCCGATCACGGACCGCGAGGCGGTCGGGGCTGATTTGCGCAGCACCGCGTTTTTGCAACCTGCCCAGTCTTTTCTGGACGAGATCGGGCTGTGGGCCCGGCTCGAAAACCACGCAATGCCATTGCAAGTCATGCGGATTGTCGATGCGGGCGGGCCAGAGCCAACAGCCCGTGTGACCAAGGCGTTCAACGCCTCTGACATCTCGGATTTGCCTTTTGGATGGAACCTCCCAAACTGGCTGTTGCGACGGGAATTTCTTGCCCATCTTGATCACCTCGATACGGTGACGTTTCGCGCCGGTGTCGGGACCACATCGCTTTTCACCCGCGAGGCTGAGGCCCGCGTCGGCCTGAGCGATGGCACCCACGTGCGCTGCAAGCTGGTGATCGCGGCGGATGGGCGCGGCTCTCCGATGCGCAAGGCGGCGGGGATCGACGTGCAGACCACGCGCTTTGGTCAAAAAGCGCTGGCCTTTGCCGTGACGCATGCAATTCCGCATGACAACGTTTCGACCGAAATTCACCGCACCGGCGGGCCGTTCACCTTTGTGCCGCTGCCCGATCTGGACGGACGCCCATCTTCGGCGATTGTCTGGATGGAGGAAGGCCCAAACGCCGACGCGTTGATGGCGCTTGAGCCGGAGGCGTTTGAAGACGCGATGACCACACGGTCATGCAGCCTGTTTGGGCCGCTAAAATTAGCCTCGCGCCACACGATCTGGCCGATCATCAGCCAACACGCCGACAGGCTGAGTGGTGAGCGTATCGCCCTTGTGGCCGAGGCCGCGCATGTGGTGCCACCCATCGGGGCACAGGGTTTGAACATGAGCCTGACGGATTTGAGCGTGCTGCGCGATTTGGCGCGGCAGGCTGGGGCGGACCTTGGCAATCGCAAGATGCTGGATGCCTACCACCAAAAGCGGATCACAGACATCCGGGCGCGTGTGGCGGGGATCACCTTGCTGAACCGCACCTCGATGCTGAGCGCGCAACCCCTGCGTGACATCCGGGCCAAGGGGTTGGATGCGCTTTATACGCTGAAGCCCGTGCGCAAGACGTTGATGCAACTGGGGCTTGGTGCACGCGGCGTATGAGCGCGTACCCTGTTGGACGAAATTACGTGGCGCGGAACGTCAGGCTGACACCGTTGATGCAGTGGCGCTTGCCGGTGGGCCGTGGACCGTCATCAAAGATGTGACCCAGATGGCTGCCGCAGCGGCGGCAATGACATTCAGTGCGCGTCATGAACAAGGATCGGTCGGCTTTTGTACCAATCCCATTGGCCTGCGCCTGCCAGAAACTCGGCCAGCCCGTACCGCTGTCATATTTGTGCTCCGACGCATAAAGCGCCAAGTCACAGCCTTTGCAGTGGAACATGCCAGCGCGCTTTTCATCGTTCAGGGGCGACGTAAATGCCCGCTCAGTGCCTTCTTCACGCATCACACGGTATTCCAGCGAAGTCAGCATCGCCTTCCATTCTGCGTCCGTGCGGGTGATTTCGAACGTGCCCTTGGCCGCGTGGGCCATTCCAGTCGAGCCGGTAAGGCCCAACACGGCCGCTGCGCCTTGCAAGAAATGTCGTCTCAACATGGTGTCCTCCTCGGATGGTCAATAGATGGTGCCCCGACCCGCGCCAACGCAAGGTCGGGGCACACACTTTTGCGCGATCTCAGTGCCGCAGATGTGGGGGGTCAGGGCTTATTGAGTCGGCAAAAGCACGCGGTCAATCACGTGGATCACACCATTGGATTGACGCACATCCGCGATGGTGACAGAGGCCTCGCGCCCGTTTTCGTCGGTTAGCGTGATCCGGGACCCCTCCATTTTCGCCTGTAAAACACAGCCCCCCACCGTCTGCACAGGATGCGCACCACCATCATCGGCGATCATTCCGGCGATGGCGTCGGACATCGCGTTGGCCGCTACCACGTGACAGGTGAGGATCTGCGTCAGTTGCGCCTTTGCTTCGGGCTGAAGCAAAGCGTTGAGCGACTCGTCCGAGATCATGTCAAACGCTGCATTGGTCGGTGCAAAGACCGTAAAGGGGCCATCACCCATCAGCGTGTCAACCAGCCCGGCCGCTTTGACAGCCGCGACTAGCGTGGTGTGATCTGCCGAATTGACCGCGTTTTCCACGATATTGCGGTCCGCGAACATCGCTGCACCGCCGACCATCGGGTTGTCGGTGCCAGCATGGCTTTCAGCAAAGGCAGCCCCCGTCACGACGGTGGCGGTCAGGAATGCGGTGGTCAGTGTCTTGAGTGTCATGTCGTTCTCCAAAAATCCCCGCCGGGTGTTGGCGGGTCGGAAGCAGACACGGGCGTCACACCGCCCCTGTTTCAAAAACACCGATCACATGAGTATCACGACGCTGTGAGCGGGCCCGCCGCGCGCACCGCCCCTGTTGGCGCACCTGTAGGCGATCCTCCAGGCGGTTCATCCGATACCGCCAAAACGGCGTCAGGCAGAAGTGCCAGCACATCCGCAGGCAGATCGATGATCGTGCTGGACGCGTCGGTCAGCAGCCCCAATGACACGGGAGACGCTTCGCCCGCAATCAGCCACAGCTCGAACACCCGACCGTCCGGGGGCGCACCTGTCGCACGGATCACCTGCACCGCGCCGCGGGCTGTGTCGACGGTGGCGGTGAGGGCAAGACCGTCTCCGTCGGGCGTTGGGACAAGCTGCGCCGTCAGATCGGCACGCAGCAGATCGTCGTCCGGTGTGATGACGCCAAAGGTGACCGCCGCCCAAAGAACGAGTGCAGCTGCGATGCCACCAAGACCGTAGGGCCAGATTTGCTGCCAAAACGACGGCCCGCTTGGTTTGAACAGGACCGATTCAAGCCGTTTTTGCAGTTGTGGCGACGGGGGCACAGGATCGACCCCGTCGAGGATCAGTTCGGCAAAGTGTTCCTGCCACGCAACAACATCCGCGCGCAGGTCTGGATCAGCCTCCATGCGGCGTTCAAACGCATCGCGTTCGGCGTCGGGCAGCAGGCCAAGCGCGTATTCCGCCGCCAGCGCCATTGGGTCGGCATCCTGCGGCCCCAGCGGGGGTGTGGTCTGGTCACTCATCGGCTCAAACACTCTCGTAGGGCAATCAAGCTGCGCCGCAGCCATGTGCGAATGGTGTTGAGGTTCACACCTGTCGCTTCGGCCAGATCGGCATAGCTGTCACCGTCCAGATAGGCTCTCTTTACCAGATGGGCGCGTGCGCGGGGCAACGCGTCAAGACAGGCCTTGATCTGGCGCGCCTCTGACGCAGCGACAGCACTGGCTTCGGGGCCGGGTTTGCTGTCAGGCATGAGATCGGCTGTTTCAATCGGGTTCGGCGGCAGCCTGAGTGCGCGGCGCCGATCCACCGCGCGATTGCGGGTGATCGTGATCAGCCATGTCATCGGGGAATACCCGTTCACCTTGTAGCTGTCGGCTTTGTTCCACACCGTCACGAACACCTCCTGCAAGACCTCCTCGGCCTCTGCGCGGTCGTTCAACACACGCAAACAGACGCCAAAAAGTTTCGCAGAGGTCCTGTCATACAGGCTGGTAAAGGCAGCGCGGTCGCCCATTGCGACACGGGCGATCAGGTTTTCCACCTCTTCTTGCGGTGTCATCGACGGATTCCCGTGCCCTTTCCCTTGCTCCTCCCGGCAATATGTTGCACCACACAGACGCAAAACCAGCTTAGAAGGATGTCCGCAACATGGCTGACGGGACGATCGACATCAACGCCAAACCGACAGAAGAAATTTCCGCGCGCGAGGTGTTTGGCATTGATACGGATATGATTGTCCATGGCTTTCCAGAGCGCACGGACCGCGTGCCGGACATCGACAGTACCTATAAATTCGACCACGATACGACGATGGCGATCCTTGCGGGATTTCGCAACAACCGCCGCGTGATGATCCAAGGCTACCACGGCACCGGCAAATCGACCCATATCGAACAGATCGCCGCGCGCCTGAACTGGCCCTGTGTGCGCGTCAACCTTGACAGTCACATCAGCCGGATCGACCTGATCGGCAAAGACGCGATCAAACTGGTGGATGGCAAGCAGGTCACGCAGTTCCAGGAAGGCATTCTGCCTTGGGCGCTGCGCAACCCCACAGCGATCGTGTTCGACGAATATGACGCAGGCCGTGCGGATGTGATGTTCGTGATCCAGCGTGTCTTGGAAACCGACGGCAAACTGACGCTGCTCGATCAGAACCAAGTCATCACCCCGCACAAGTATTTCCGCATCTTTGCCACCGCGAACACCGTTGGTTTGGGCGACACAACCGGCCTGTACCATGGCACACAGCAGATCAACCAAGGCCAGATGGACCGTTGGTCATTGGTGGCGACGCTGAACTACCTGTCGATTGATGCCGAAACATCCATCGTTCTGTCCAAAGCGCCGCATTATAACACCGAGAAGGGCCGCAAGATCGTGCGCCAGATGGTGACCGTCGCAGACCTGTCGCGCACCGCGTTCATGTCGGGCGACCTGTCCACAGTGATGAGCCCGCGAACCGTAATCGCTTGGGCGCAGAACGCCGAGATTTTCCGCGATGTCGGCTATGCGTTCCGGGTGTCGTTCCTCAACAAATGTGATGAGCTGGAACGTCAGACCGTGGCAGAGTTCTACCAGCGGTGCTTTGACGAAGAGCTGCCCGAAAGTGCAGCATCGCTGAGCATCGGGTGATGGGTTTCGGATCGGCTACGCCGATCCGACAGTCTGGGGGCTCCGCCCCCAGACCCCCGGGATATTTGAAAACCAGAGAAGCAGGGGGCAGTCTCGCATGAGCAAACCGAACGACAACCCCGCCGATCCGTTCAAGAAGGCGCTGGCCGAGGCCACCAAGGTCATGGCCAAGGACCCGGATCTGACGATCAGCTATTCTGTTGATCCAGCAGGGATCTCTGGCGATGCGATGCGGTTGCCCCAGATCAGCCGCAGATTGACCCGTGACGAAGTGCTTTTGGCACGCGGAACTGCTGACGCGATGGCCATGTACCGCCGCTATCACGATGTGGGCACCCATGCGCGCTATGCGCCTCCGGGTGACCTGGCGCGCGAGCTTTACGAGTCGATGGAAACCGCCCGCTGCGAGGCGATGGGCGCGCGCGACATGCCCGGCACCGCTGGTAATATTGATGCCAAGATTGGCCATGACGCGCAGCGCCGGGGCTATGATCAGATCAAGGAAGCCTCTGACGCCCCCTTGCCTGCTGCGGCGGGCTACCTTGTGCGCCATCTGGCCACAGGACGCGATTTGCCTGTAGGCGCGCAGAACGTCATGGAGCTTTGGCGCGGGTTTATCGAAAATCAAGCCGGCGGGACGCTCGAGACCCTGCAAGACGTCTTGAACGATCAGGCCGCGTTTGCCCGCTTCACCCGTGCGGTGATCTCGGATTTGGGATACGGTGACCAGTTGGGGGACGACCCGGACGAGGTTGACGAGGAGTCGCAGGATCAGGCCGAAGACGGCAATGACGACGAACAGGAACCGGACAGCACCGGGCAGGATGAAGACGAAAACGAAGACTCGGAAGCCAGCCCCGAATCGAGCCAGGACGAAACTCAAGACCCGAGCCAGGCTCAGGTCTCGATGGACGAGATGGCCGATCAGGAGATGAGCGACGAGGCCGAGATGCCCGAGGGCGAAGCACCGCTTGAGCCGCCCCCTCCTGCCCCGTATTCCGAAGCGGACCCGACCTACAAGGTCTTCGACGCCACCCATGACGAGGAAGTTATGGCCGAGGATCTGGCCGAACCCATCGAATTGGAACGGCTGCGCGCCTATCTCGACCAGCAGTTGGAACCGCTCAAGGGGGCGGTCAGCCGCCTGGCCAACAAGCTGCAACGCCGCCTTCAGGCCCAACAGAACAGATCGTGGGAGTTCGATCTGGAGGAAGGCATTCTGGATGCGGGCCGTTTGGCGCGTGTCGTGGCAAACCCGACAACGCCATTGTCCTTCAAGGTCGAGAAAGACACCGAATTCCGCGACACGGTGGTGACGCTTCTCTTGGACAATTCCGGGTCCATGCGTGGTCGGCCCATTTCGATTGCTGCGATCTGTGCCGATGTTCTGGCCCGCACCTTGGAGCGGTGTTCCGTCAAGGTCGAGATCCTAGGCTTTACCACCCGCGCGTGGAAGGGTGGACAAGCCCGCGAGAAGTGGTTGAATGAAGGCCGCGAACAGCAGCCCGGACGCCTGAACGACCTGCGCCACATCATCTACAAAAGCGCCGATGCCCCGTGGCGGCGGACCCGGCCCAATCTGGGTCTGATGATGAAGGAAGGCCTGCTGAAGGAAAACATTGACGGTGAGGCGCTGGAATGGGCCCACCGCCGCATGTTGCACCGCACTGAGGCGCGCAAGATCCTGATGGTGATTTCGGACGGCGCACCGGTTGATGACAGCACGTTGTCGGTGAACCCCGCCAACTACCTTGAAAAGCACCTGCGCGATGTGATCGCCATGGTCGAGCGTCGTCGCCAGGTTGAATTGCTGGCCATCGGCATCGGCCATGACGTGACCCGGTATTACGAACGCGCTGTGACGATCACCGATGTTGAACAGCTTGCCGGTGCGATGACCGAACAGCTTGCATCGCTGTTTGACAGTGATCCCCGCGCCCGCGCCCGCTTTAAGGGGATCCGTCGCGCAAGCTGACGTGATTTGTGTTGAACCGATTGTACAGGTGCGACCGACGCGGCCCAAGGGCCGCGCCTTTGTGTGTCAAAAAAAGAAGACACTTGGGCTGTGCGCACTCCAGACTGCGCCACCAGGGCTTGCCGAACTGCCTGTTTCCGGGTTGGCTTGCACCACATAATGGAAAGACCAGTATATGTTTCAGACCTTCACCGACGCGACCTCACCTGAACAGGGCCCCCCGCGACTGACCGCCTTGCGCGCGGCGATGGCCGATGCGGGTCTGGACGGGTTCATCATCCCGCGCGCCGATGCACATCAAGGCGAATACGTGGCCGAGCGCGATAGCCGTTTGGCGTGGCTCACCGGGTTCACCGGGTCCGCAGGATTCTGTGTCGCACTCGCAGACACCGCCGGTGTGTTTGTTGATGGCCGCTACCGGGTTCAAGTGCGCGCGCAGGTGGCGGACGTGTTTACGCCGGTGGATTGGCCAGAGGTGTCCTTGGGCGAATGGATCGCCGAAGCGGTAGCGCAAGACGGCGTTGTCGGCTTTGATCCATGGCTGCATACGGTGTCGCAACTGCGCGATCTTGAGGCAAGCGTCGGGTCAGTTAATTTGCGCCGCTGCGCAAATCTTGTGGACCGCATCTGGGAAGACCAGCCCCCCCCGCCGGCCACCCGCGCCTTTGTCCAGCCCGTTGATCTGACCGGTGAGGCGCATGCCTCCAAGATTGACCGGCTTGCGCAGACGCTTGGCCCTGCCACTTGCGCGGTTATCACATTGCCTGACAGCCTGTGCTGGCTGCTGAACATTCGCGGTGATGACGTGCCGCGCACGCCGTTTGTACACGGCTTTGCAATCCTGCATGCGCAAGGCGCTGTGACGTTGTTCATCAACGAGGCCAAACTGGTCGAGCTTGGAGATCACCTGGGGCCGAAGGTTCGTGTCGCCCCGGTGGATGCGTTCCTGCCGGTTCTGGCCTCGCTTGGGGGGCCGGTGCAGATTGATCCAGCTTCGTGTCCGGTGATCATCGCCGATACCCTGCGCGATGCCGGAACCGAAATCATAGATGCCGCAGACCCCTGCGCTTTGCCAAAAGCCTGCAAGAGCCAAGCCGAGCTGGACGGCACGCGGGCCGCACACCTGCGCGACGGGGCAGCCATGGCGCGGTTCCTGTGCTGGCTTGACCAGCAGCCTGTGGGCAGCCTGACCGAGATCGACATTGTCACCCGGCTTGAGGCGGAACGCGCCGCGACCAATGCCCTGCGGGATATCAGCTTTGACACGATTTCAGGCGCCGGGCCAAACGGGGCGATCGTGCATTACCGCGTGACCGAGACGACAAACCGCCGGGTCAACCAAGGCGTGTTGCTGGTGGACAGCGGAGGACAATATGTGGACGGCACCACGGACATCACCCGCACAATTGCCATCGGTCAGGCCAGTGCCGAAGAGAAGCGCGCGTTCACGCTTGTGCTCAAGGGAATGATCGCCATCTCGAAACTGCGCTGGCCCAAGGGTCTTGCCGGGCGCGACATGGATGCTCTGGCGCGCGTCGCGCTTTGGGAACAGGGCATGGATTACGGCCATGGCACAGGGCACGGCGTTGGGTCGTATCTGAGCGTCCATGAGGGCCCACAGCGTCTTGCCCGCACGGGGACAGTGCCGTTCCTGCCGGGGATGATCCTGTCCAATGAACCCGGTTTCTACAAGGAAGGCGCGTTCGGCATCCGCATTGAGAACCTTGTGGTCGTGCAAGAGGCCCCCGCCCTGCCCGGCCAGACCGTGCCGGATATGCTGTGCTTTGAGACCCTGACCTATGCGCCGATAGACACCGATCTGATCGACATTGATTTGCTGACACGTGCTGAACGCGACTGGCTCAACAGCTATCATACCGACGTGCTTGCCCGGATCGGACCATTGGTCGACGGCGACGTATCCCACTGGCTGACGCGGGCTTGCGCGCCAATCTGACCTAAATCATTTACAATATCCGGCTAACCCCGGTACATCGCATTCAAAAGGGATGGAACATGCAAAAACACATTTCAGTCAGACCTGCCGAAGGCACTTGGGTGGTACGCGCCGGGGGGGCCGTGATCGGCGAAAGCAACTCTGCGCTGGAAGTGACCGAGGGCGATTTGCCCTTCATCATCTACTTTCCACGCTCTGACATTGCGATGGCTTTTCTCGACAGTTCGGAACACAGCACGACTTGCCCACACAAGGGCAAGGCCAGCTATTTCCACATCATGTCGAAAAGCAAGACCTACTCCAACGCGGTCTGGAGCTACGAAGACCCCGAGGCTGACGTTGCTGCGATCAAGGACCACCTGGCCTTTGATGTGCAAGACGGCGTGCAGGTCGAAAGGGTCTGATCCGTTAGCTATGCTCTTCGGCTGCCGTTGCAGCAAGCGCCCGGTTATAAGCCTTTAGCGCATCCACATGGAACAATGCCCCCTGATAAATGGGGGCATCGTCATCGCCCTCCATCTTGACGACCGGCAGAAATGCCACGCCTGATTTGTCGAACAAGGGCAGCGCCGTCTCAAGCGTTGCCTGCGCTTGGACATAAAGTCCTTGGTCGATCATCGTCAGGCAGGCCTCTTCATCCGCTGCGTTTGGATCGTTGGGTTTGCGCATCACACCCTGCACTCGGAACATTGCCAAGAGATAGGCTTGCGGCCCCGCAGCAAGGTGTACGTTGCGCCGCTCAAGCTGGGTCAGGAAGAACGACCGATCCACCAGCCGCGCCGACACGGCGGTGGACATCGACACCGACACCATCACCGCCAGCCCGGTTTGCCAGTCGCCCGTCAACTCGAACACAATAAGCGTGGTTGAGATCGGTGCGCCCAGAACTGCCGCCGCCACAGCGCCCATTCCCGCAAGCGCATAAAGCGTCGCGGTGCCGGATTGATCTGGGAACAGCCCCGTTGCGATCAGGCCAAAGGCCAGCCCGGTCAACGCGCCCAGCATCAACGAGGGCGAGAACACGCCGCCACCCATGCGCCCCCCCATGGTGATGGCCACCGCCACCACCTTGAGCATGGCAAACACCACAGCCTCATGCCACAGCAGCGCCCCGGTGAGCGCGCGTGACGTCGTCTCGTATCCAACGCCGATGATGTGGGGAAACCAGATCGCCATAGCGCCCAGCAGGACACCTGCAATTGCAGGCCGCAAAAGGTGCGGAACCCCCAATTGCCTTTGGAACCGCGTTCCCACGTCATCGGCCAGAAACACCGCGCGCATCATGGCCACCGCAACCAAACCGCACAGCAGCCCAAGGATAAAGAACGCAGGCAGCTCAAGATAGAATTCAACTGTTGTGGTTCCCGGCAAGGTAAATTCGGTGACATCGCCGAACACCAGACGGTTGATCACCGTGCCTGCCGCACTGGCCACGACGATGGGGGCAAAGGCATGCACGGCAAAGTGCCGCAGAACCACCTCAAGCGCGAACAGAGCCCCGGCAATGGGCGCATTGAAACTGGCCGAGACGGCAGCAGCCACGGCGCAGCCCAGCAGGTCGCGGCCAGTGATGCCGTCAGCCCGGATCGTGTTTGATACCCAGGACGAGATCATCGCCGCGATATGCACCACCGGCCCTTCACGTCCTGTGCTGCCCCCGGTGGACAGGGTGATCCAGCTACAGACCGCCGACGCGATCCCGGCCTTCTTTTCAACCCGGCCGTCATTAAGCGCGGCACCTTCGATCACATCTGCGACCGACCGCACCCGCCCGTCCGGCGTGAAGTAATGGATGATGACCCCAACCACCAAACCGCCCAGCGTCGGGATAGCGAGCAGCATCCACCACGGCAGGGTTTCGGCATAGCTATGGATCGTGGCAACGCTTGGTGTGCCGTAGACCGTTGTTTGCAGATAGGTGATGGCAAGCCGGAACAGCGTGGCCGCAAGCCCGGCTGCAATCCCGATGAGAAGAGCAATCAGCCAGAACTGGAACTGCGACGGCCCTTTGTGACGCAGCAAATCCCAGCCACGCGCACATTGTCGTTTCATGTCCTGTAGCTGACCTTGCAAAGCGGATGCCATGCCAAGCGGACCTTTCCAGGGCGGGCAACCCGCGTCAAAAATCATTCGATTTTCTAGGGTTATCCAATGTGCGCTAAGTGTCCACCCCTGATGCGCTCAAACTCTGTGTCCGAGGGTGTCAGGGCACGGACAAGGCGCGGCTCTTTCAGAAACGAGGTCAGGCTTAACCGACCAAAAGCGCCCGTGCCGCCGCGCGGGCTTCTGCGGTGATCGTGTCGCCGGATAGCATGCGGGCGATTTCGCCTTCGCGGGCTGACGTGTCCAAAGGCACCACGGTCGACGTGGTCTGGTCATCCACCACCTGTTTTTCAACCCGCCAGTGATGCGCACCCAAAGCGGCCACCTGCGGCGAATGTGTCACCACAAGCACCTGACCCCCATCTGCCAGTGCAGCAAGACGCCGCCCGACAGCATCGGCGGTCGCACCGCCCACGCCGCGGTCGATCTCGTCAAAGATCATCGTCAGACCAGCGTCGCGCTGTTCGGACAGGCACACCTTTAGGGCCAGCAGAAAGCGGCTCAACTCTCCACCCGAAGCGATCTTGCCAATCGGGCCTGCCGGTGCGCCCGGATTGGTGGCCACAGTAAAAGCCACCGCATCGCTGCCATCCGGCCCGGCGGGCGCGTCAGACACATCAGTGACAAACACTGCCCGCTCCATCTTGAGGGGGGCGAGTTCCGCGCAGACCGCTGTGTCAAGCTGCCGCGCAGAGGTCACACGGCTGTCGCGCAACGCATTGGCCGCCGCCGCATAGGTCGTTTCCGCCGCGCGCAGTTCGGATTGCAAGCCGACCATCCGGTCTGCGCCTTGATCCAAGGCCAACAGGCGATCGCGCAAATTGTTGGCGAGGCCCGCCAGATCATCGGGGCCGACTGCATGTTTTCGAGCCAGACCGCGCAGGGCAAAAAGACGCTCTTCGGTCGCCTCAAGTTCGTGCGGGTCAAATTCCAGCGCCTCCAGACAGCTTGAGACGCCGCGCGCGGCATCGTCCAGTTCCGCCATCGCGCGGGCAAGAGCGGCCAAAGGATCGTCCAACTGCCCATCAGCGGCGTCGCTGACCCCTTCAAGCCAGCGCAGGGCATCCCCCATCGCAGCTTCGGCACCGTTTGGCCCCATGACCTGTGCGGCGCGCGCGATGTCATCGCGGATGCGCTCGGCCCCCTGCATCATGCGGCGTCTTGCATCAAGCTGGGCATCTTCCCCCGGCTCAGGGGACAGTTTGTCCAACTCGTCAACTGCGTGCCGCAGGAATTCTTCCTCGGCCTGCGCGGCCGTATAGGCCTTTTCCGCCTCAGCCAACGCCTTGCGGGCCTTGGACATAGCAGTCCACCCCGTGCGCACGTCCGACAGCAACCCGTCATGCCCGGCAAACTGATCCAAGAGCGCACGGTGACCCTTGGGGTTCAATAAGCCACGATCATCGTGCTGACCGTGCAATTCCACCAGAGTTTCGGACAAGGCGCGCAGCATTTCACCCGTCACGCGGCGGTCATTGACCCATCCGGTCTTGCGGCCATCAGCGGTGTTCACCCGGCGCAAAATCAATTCATCCGCATCGTCAAAACCGGCTTCTGCAAGAACAACATGCGCCGGGTGGCTTTTGGGCAGATCGAAAACGGCTGTCACCTCGCCCTGATCAGCACCGCTGCGCACCAATTCGGCACGCCCGCGCCAACCAAGCACAAACCCAAGCGAATCCAGCAAGATAGACTTGCCAGCCCCGGTTTCACCCGTCAGCACGTTCAGGCCCGGCTGGAACTCTAGCTCCAGCCGATCAATGATCAGCATATCTCGTATTTCAAGCGCACGCAGCATTCTGTGCAACCGGGCGCGTCGTCAGACGCACCGCCCCCCGATCAAAGCCATTGACCCTTGACCATCTGGCGATAAACCTGCCGCAGCCAATTGTCTCCGGTCGCCTTCAGCTCAAGCCCGCGGCCTGTCAACAGCTTGAAACTGTCTTCGTACCAATCGGTGGACTGATAATTATAGCCAAGGATGGCCCCCGCTGTTTGCGCCTCGTCTGTTAAACCCAACGACAAATACGCCTCTACAAGACGGTGCAGCGCCTCAGCGGTATGCGTTGTGGTCTGGAAATCCTCAACCACAGAGCGGAACCGGTTGATCGCCGCCGCATGATGGTCGCGCCGTAGGTAGTAGCGCCCAATCTCCATTTCCTTGGCCGCAAGATGATCAAACGCCAGATCGAACTTGAGCACCGAAGACCGCGCATATTCGCTGTCCGGATAGCGTTCGATCACGGTGCGCAACGCCTGCAAGGCCTGAAAAGTCAAACCCTGATCACGGCCCACTTCTTCGATCTGGTCATAATAGCTCAGGGCCAAAAGGTACTGCGCGTAGGCCGCATCTTCGTCGGTCGGGTAAAAGTCGATATAACGTTGCGCGGCACCTCGGCTGTTTTCGTAGTCTTTGTTCTGGTGAAAGGCGAACGCCTGCATGATCACCGCGCGCTTGGCCCATTCTGAATAGGGATAAAGCCGTTCCACCTCGGAAAAGTAGAACGCCGCATCTTCGGGATCGCTGCGGTCGAGTTCGAATTCGCCACGTTCAAAGATTTGTTGTGCTGTAAAATTCTCAATCGGAACGCCGCCGGGTCCAAAACCCGGGCGTTCGCCATCGCTGCACGCGGTCAGCGTTACAATCAAGAGCCCCGCTCCGATCACAGCTCTTGCGTATCTGCCCGCTGCCATGCCCGTCACCTTCGATTCATCGCCGTGGCTATGTGTGCCACTTGTCTGCATCCGGTCCTAGCACATTAAATCCCGAGGCAAAACGCCTTTAGACTCACATACGTTTGACCCTGCACCAGACACCTGTCTTTGGCCCATTCATTCGCCCAAACGCAGAACTTATGCAACTGCGGGAATTTCGCACGCCTCAACACCGGCACCGGGCAGACGCGCGGCAAGCGCGGTGTTGCACTCTCGGATGCGGTAGCCGTCGGGCGTTGCGAACAATTCACGCAGCAACATGTTCGTGAGCGTATGCCCGGCCTTGTGGCCTTCGTAATGACCCAACAAAGGCGCACCGGCCAAGGCCAGATCACCCAAGGCGTCCAGCATCTTGTGACGCACCGCTTCGTCGTGATGGCGCAACCCACCCGGGGTCAAAACGCTGTCGCCATCCACAACCACCGCATTTTCCATTGTGCCGCCAAGCGCCTTGCCCGCAGCGCGCATCGCCGCAACATCGGCTGCGCGGCAGAACGTGCGGCTGTCGCACAGTTCACGCACAAAGGTGCCATTGGCCAGATCAAGCGATTTGCTTTGCTTGCCGATGGCCTTGTCCGCAAAATCAATGTGGAAATCCATAGTCAGACCACCGCCCGGACCAAGCCGCGCCCAACCTTGTGCCGTATGTACCTCAACCATGCTGAGCACTTCGATCACGCGGATCGGCGCGGCCAAGCGTTTCACACCCGTGGCAAGAATGCCCCGCACAAAAGGTGCAGCACTGCCATCGAGAACCGGCACTTCAGGACCATCGATCTTGATCAGCGCATTGTGCACACCGCAGCCAGCAAGGGCTGCCATCACATGTTCGATGGTGGATACCGACACGCCGGCATCGTTCACAATCATAGTGCACAGCGGTGAGTGTTCGGCAAAGTCATACCGCGCCGGAATGCGGGCATTGCCCAAACGAATATCGGTGCGTTCAAACACGATTCCATGATCGACGGGTGCTGCGCACACCACCAAAGCCACAGGAAGGCCGGTGTGCAATCCGACACCCGAGAAACGGACTGTTGACTGAACGGTTGTTTGCAAGGAACCCTCAAGATTTGCGCGCACGTCCGAGACGCCCCGCTTCGGAATAGGTGATACGCCCTGACCTATCTGGTCTCAAATCAAAGATTGTAACGGGCTGAAACACGCGCCCGAAACATATCGGCGGATTCCCGCCAAAGATGCCAATTCTTTGTTTCAAAACAAAAAACGCCCCCGAAATCGGGGGCGTTTTTCAGGAGACTATGCGCGGTTTTAGTTGGCTTGACGGCGCAGAAAGGCGGGAATTTCGATCCGCTCCTGATCTTCGTCGACCTCTTGTGACGGAGCCGGAGCAGGTGCAGCAGCCGCAGAATGGACTGGCGGCTGTGTGCGGCGCGCGGGTGTTTCGGGTTGCTGGGCATGGCCGGTCATCCGGTTGATCAGCGAATTGATACCGAAACGAGGACGCTCGCTGTCAGCCGGTTCCGGCTCGACTTGCATGCTGGGGCGGGCACCGGGTGCAGGGCGCGCACGGGATGCAGCAGCCTGCAACCTGGCCAGTGCTTCGGCGCTTGGTGTGCCCGGTGCAGGCGCACGGGGGGCCACGAATTGTTCGGGGTCCGCTTCAATGCTGTCTTCACGCGGGTTGAATTCGGCAACCTGCGGGCGATACGCGGGCGGCGGCAGACCATCATCAGGGGCAGCTTGCTGGCGTGGCTGTTCGCGTTCAAAGATGGTTTCCATTTGCTCTTTGGCGGCCTGACGCTCGGTGTCCATAGACCCAAACAAGGAAGGCTCTTCGCTGCTGCGTGCTGCAACCTGCTCGGGGGCCTCGCGTTCGATGTTCTGAGCATCTTCAACGCGGGTTGTCTGCGTCAAAGGTGTGGCCAGAGAGCGCCGCGGCACCGGAAGTTCGGAATGCACGTCGACCGCGTCGATGCCTGTGGCCACAACGCTGACGCGCATCATGCCCTCCATGCTATCATCCAGCGTGGAGCCAACGATGATATTTGCATCGGTGTCCACTTCCTCGCGGATGCGGTTCGCTGCTTCGTCGAGTTCGAACAGCGTCAGGTCGTGACCGCCGGTGATGTTGATAAGAACACCCTTTGCGCCGCGCAGGCTGATTTCGTCCAGCAGCGGGTTTGCGATGGCCTTTTCGGCGGCCTGAATGGCGCGATCTTCGCCCTCGGCCTCGCCTGTGCCCATCATCGCCTTGCCCATCTCGTCCATGACCGCACGAACGTCGGCAAAGTCGAGGTTGATCAGGCCCGGACGCACCATCAGGTCTGTCACGCCTTTGACACCCTGGTACAGCACGTCATCCGCCATGCTGAACGCTTCGGTGAAAGTGGTTTTCTCATTGGCCAGACGGAACAGGTTCTGGTTCGGAATGATGATCAGCGTATCCACAACCTTCTGGAGCGCTTCGACACCCTCCTCGGCTTGCTTCATCCGCTTGTTGCCCTCGAACTGGAACGGCTTGGTGACAACACCGACCGTCAGAACACCAAGCTCTCGGGCCGCTTGTGCGATGATCGGTGCAGCACCCGTCCCGGTGCCGCCCCCCATGCCAGCCGTGATAAAGCACATGTGTGCACCGGCCAGATGATCGACGATCTGTTCGATGCTTTCTTCAGCGGCGGCTGCACCAACCGTGGCTCGGGCGCCCGCGCCCAACCCTTCGGTGACCTTGACCCCAAGCTGGATGCGGCTGGTCGAACGGCTTTGCTGAAGCGCCTGAGCGTCTGTGTTGGCCACTACAAAGTCGACGCCCTCAAGGGACTTGTCGATCATGTTGTTGACCGCATTGCCGCCAGCACCACCAACACCGAACACGGTGATGCGGGGTTTCAATTCTTCCTGTCCGGGCACCGAAAGGTTCAAAGTCATGTGTTTGTCCGCCTGCTGTCTCAGCCCCGTTCGGGACGTTTTCTGCACCGATTCCTACTAGTATTATCGTCCAGAGGCGCGAACGTCACGCAAAAAACATGGTTTCGCCCCCAAATATGGGCCAAAACTGTCGGAAGATCGCGGAATTTCGCCAAGTTGTCGATATATAGCGGATAAAGCTCATCTAGCCACAAGGCGACGGGAATCACCCCGCGCAAAGCGGGGAGTTGAATTTATTCATGTTTATGACCTGCTCGGGTCTGCCTTTACTTTTTGGAACACTACCACATACGCAGTCACCAATCCAGAGAGGACTGGGTCGGACAAGCTGATTCCAGCGCCCCGGATGAAACGGTAAAACCGGACCACTGCCAGTGCGCGATTGCGCCATTGACACCGCTCCGCCTATAAATCCCGCAGGAGGAGAAAATGCTCAGAGCAATCATCGCTGCTGTGTGCCTGACCGTATCGGGCACAGGAGCCTGCCTTGCGCAACCTGCGGGGTCGCAGGCGCGCATTGGTGTGCTTGCTTATCTGGGCTACGAAGACGCATTGGTGCGCTGGCACGGGCTCAAGCGGTATCTAGATGCTGCCATCCCACTCTACGAATTCGAATTGGTCCCGATGACGCTCGCATCCGCGTCCTCGCAGATCTCGCGTGGGCAGGTTGATTTCGTCCTCACAAATCCGGGCCATTTTGTGGATCTCACCCACGATCACGCCATGAGCGTGCTGGCCACCCGCAATGTGCAACGCAGCGATGGCACCTATTCCAGCGAATTCGGCAGCCTGATCATTGCTCGCGCCGGCTCTGGTATCGCCGAGCTGAAAGATGCGCGCGACCGAACTGTCGTCGCCGTCGACAAAATGGCGTTTGGCGGTTTTCAACTTGCATGGCGCGAATTTGACAATGCACAGATCAACCTGTTCACCGACACAAGATCGCTCGATTTTGTGGGGTTCCCTATGGACGGCGTCATTGACCGCGTCGCCACCGGACAAGCTGATATCGGGATCATCCGCAGCGGATTGATGGAGCGGGTTCTGGCCGAAGGGACCTATGCGAAAGATGATTTTGTCTATCTCAACACCAACGTCACCTTCACGCATGATGACATGACAAGCACGCGGCTTTACCCCGAATGGCCGTTTGCCGCGTTGGCGGCCGTCGATGCCGACCTGCGGGATGCCGTAGCACTTGCCCTGCTCCAGTCCAAGACCGCGCCGCTTGCCCAAGATATGCGGTTGCGCAATTTCTGGTCCTCTCCCGTTTCCTATACAACGGCAACCGACTTGAAACACGCGTTTGAGCACCGTGTCGAAACGCGATCCATCTGGCAGACGATGACAGGCATTATCCCCCTGCTGGCCTTGGTTGCAACGGGGGTCGCCGCATTGGGACTGCTGTTGTACCGTCAGGTTCGAGGCCGCGCGGACGAAGACGCATCGCTTGATCTCAGTGCACCAGACACCGACAAGACACGCCCCATCCTGACCAAGCGCGAACACCAGATCCTCGATTACATCGCGCAGGGATATTCGTCGAAAGAGATTGCCCAAAAGCTCAAGATCAGTCCCAAAACAGTCGAGTTTCACCGCGCCAACCTACTCAAGAAGTTTGACGCACGCTCTTCGACCCAGCTTGTCGCGCTGGCGACCTGAGGCAGCGCACCCTAGGCATCTCCCCGGTCTGCTTGCGCCCAAACCCGTGGTTCTCCCGAGGTGTTCTTGTGGGCCCCACCATGCCACAATGGACTGCGGGCGGCAGAATGCAGCCCAAGAAAGTCTGGGAGGACCACATGAAGCATCTGACATCACTGGTACTGGCCTGCGCTGTTGCCATGTTCGGCATCTTTGCCGCAACCACCGACGCCGACGCGCAAGAGCGGTATGGCAAGCAAAAGGTTGTCTACCATATCAATTATGACGGTGGCGAAGACGACCGCGCCTATCGTGGCGCGCTGCGCAATATGCAAAACCACATCAACGCCGTGGGTGCCGAAAACATGGACATCAAGCTGGTCCTGCACGGCAACGGGCTTGGCGTTCTGTCGGCCGCGATGAGCAACGAGGCACTGCAAGGTCAGGTGCTTGAACTCAAGGGTCAGAACGTGGCGATCCATGTCTGCAACAACACGCTCCAGGGACGCAAGATTTCCTATGAGAACGATCTGTTTGATGTGTTCGAGGAAGATATCGTGCCAAGCGGCGTGGCAGAGCTGTCGCATCTGCAAATGCAGGGCTACACCTACATCAAGCCATAAAGCCAAAGCCAGGTCGGACAGCGTTGTCAGACCTGGCTTGCTTTACATCAAGAGGTTGATCCGTCGACCGGGTCTTACCAATTGTCGCGGAACCATTTGACCGCACGCTTGAGCGACCGTGCCGGATAGCGGTCTACAGGGATTTCGAAATCCCACCATTCGTCCTGCGGATGCGCCGCAAACAGGCACAGGCCAACGGCACTGGCAAATCCCGGCCCGGTCGCCGCCTGTGGCAAGCCGTGCACGCGCATCGGGCGCCCCAAGCGCACTTGCTGGCCCAGAATCTTGGTCGCCAATCCATCCAGTCCGGGGATCTGGCTTGCGCCACCGGTCAGCACGATCTGTTGGCTGGGCAGGTGTTCGAACCCGGCGGCATCCAACCGCGCCCGCACCTCTTCGAGGATTTCTTCGACCCTTGGGCGCATGATCCCGATCAGTTCCGCACGACTGACGGACCGGCGGTCATGGTGCCAATCGCCGGTATCGCCGCCAATTTCGATCATGTCGCGGTCATCCATACCCGTGGCCACCACGCCACCATGAAAGGTTTTGATCCGTTCGGCCACGGCCATCGGAACCTGTAACCCCATAGAGATATCGCTGGTCACATGATCGCCGCCCATGCGCACAGCATCGGCATAAATCATGTGCTTCTTCATGAAGATGGACAGCCCGGTTGATCCGCCACCCATGTCGATGCAGGCGGCGCCCAGTTCCTGTTCGTCCTCGACCAGCGCCGACACACCCGACACATAGGCCGAGCTGGCAATCCCCGCGAGTTCAAGATCACAACGCTTCATGCAATGGGCGAGGTTCTGAACCGCCATCGCATCCACTGTCAGCATGTGCATATCCGTGGCAAGTTCCTGACCAATCTGCCCGCGCGGGTCGATCAAGCCGCTGCGATGATCCAGCGCAAAATTCACCGGCTGCGCGTGCAGCACTTCGCGGCCATGCCCGTAATCCGGCACATCGCAGGCGGACAGCACGCGCGCGACATCCTGTTCATCGACCGTCGTGCCCGCGACCTCGACCCGCCCCGCAAGGCCATAGCTGCGTGGATCTGCACCAGCAAAGCTTGCGATCACGTGATCCACACGGATTTGCGCCATCTTCTGGGCGGCTTGGACAGCGGTGCGAATGGCACGTTCGGTTTCGCCCATGGAATCGATTTCACCAAAGCGCACACCGCGTGACCGCGTCGTCGCGGCACCGATCACCCGAAAGCCGGACTGCCCCGCGAGCGAGCCAATCGAGTCGCTCTCGATGCCCCGGTCTGTTCCATCAAACCGCAACACCAGACAGGCAATCTTGGAACTGCCGATGTCGAGAATGGCAATCACTCCTCGCTGCATCGCTGCTCGACGTATATTCCGCATTGCCCGTTGAGACTCGTAAAGCTCGATCATTCCGCTGCTTCCCCTGCTTCGATCGCACGGATACGCACCAACTCGCGCACCGCTCCGTCTGTCATTCTAAGTGTGGGCCGGTTCGGCAACCGAAGATCGATTGCAACAAGATCCCGCTCCAGCATGTCGACCGCCTGATCCATCGCGATCACGCGCTCCAGTGCCTGTATCGCATCCGCCTCAGGCAGAAGAATACGTTGATCCCGGTCCAGCACCACATCCCAGCGCCGTTCCCCCATCCGCACCAAGCCACGCAACCGCGCGGCCAAAGGCTCTGCCGCTGACACAAGGTCAAGCGCTTCGGTGACGCGGGTATTTGCCCCGTCCCCGACGATCAGGGGCAGTTCCGGCCAATCTGCCCGCACAAAGGCAGGCCCGACCAGAACACCCTCATTGTCCAAAAGCTGCAATCCGCGATCATTGCGCCACAGCACGACCGGCATGCGTTCGACCACATCCACCTGCAAGACATTGCCCTGCCGCACATAAAGCCGTGCTGATTTCACCGGATCAAGCGAAACAACCGTTTCGCGCATCGCCTCAAGATCCAGATCAAACGAACTGACCGGAAAATCCAAAGGCAACATCTGACGGATGCCTTCAGCCACCAGATCAGTGGCCCCATCAACTGCCATCATGTTGACCATGAATTCAGGACGGCTTTCCACCTGGGCCCGCAGATCTGCAAAGGTGTCAACGATCTTCATCCGGTTGTCGTCAACCGACAGCCACCATGTCGCCAGCGAAAAGGTCAAAAGACAGGGCAGCCCGAACCGCAGCAGCACCCGAAACAGCGGCGTCAGCATGAGCCGCTCCATCCGGTACTTCAACCGTGACGGCGCGGGGTCGGGGCGCGGGGTCATCTGTGACATGACGCATCCTCCACCATCCAGCGGCACAAGGCGCCAAAGCTCATGCCTGTATGCGCCGCCTGTTCGGGTGTCAGGGATGTGGGCGTCATGCCCGGTTGGGTGTTGGTTTCCAACAAAATGAGCCCATCCAGACCTCTGGCCGTATCCCAGCGGAAATCAGTGCGGGTCACACCCCGGCAGCCCAGCGCGATGTGCGCGCGAACGGCATAGTCCATGCAGGCGGCTGTGATTTCGTCCGGCACATCCGCAGGCAACACGTGCCGCGATCCGCCGGGTTTGTATTTCGCATCGTAATCATACCATCCCTCGGTCAGGATATCGGTCACGCACAGCGCCCGATCCCCAACCACGGTGGTCGTCAATTCACGGCCAGGCGCAAACGCTTCGACCATCACGGTCTCGGGCATGTCGTCGGACAATTGCGGCGGACCATTCGCGTCCTCGTTCACAAGGTAGACGCCAACAGACGAGCCCTCGTTATACGGCTTGACCACATAGGGCGGTGGCAAAACATGGCGGCTGCGCGCGTCATCGCGGGACGCCAGAACGCTTTGAACCACGGGCAAGCCGTGACGGCGATACACGTCCTTGGTGCGTTCCTTATCCATCGCCAATGCCGAGGCCAGAACGCCCGAATGGGTATAAGGGATGCCGAGCCATTCCAGCACTCCCTGCACACAGCCATCTTCGCCCCAGCGACCATGCAAGGCATTGAAACACACATCCGGGGAAAGGGCAGACAACACAGATGCAAGATCACGGCCAGCGTCGACCTCGTGAACCTCAAATCCTTCGTCCCGCAAAGCGGCCGCGCATTCACGCCCTGACGACAACGACACCTCGCGTTCCGCCGAGGGGCCACCCATCAATACTGCCACTTTCGGGTTTGCCCTGCTCGACATACCCAAGATCGCCTCAAATCGTGGGGTATACCCCCACTTCTGCCGGGGCTTTGCCCCTTGATTATGTTGTGCAACCTGCCCGGTGCACCGCCTTCACCTGCAAGGGTTTATCCCTCGTCCAGTCGCGCATTGTGATCCGCCGGATCACCCACGCGTTTGATTTCCCACTGTAACTCTATTCCAGAGTGTTGGAAAACCCTTTTTCTCACCTCTTCACCCAATCCTTCAAGCTCTGCGGCTGTGGCGCCGCCGGTGTTGACAAGAAAGTTCGGATGTTTGGGCGACATCTGCGCCCCGCCACGCGTTGCGCCGCGCAGCCCGGCGTCGTCGATCACCTTCCACGCCTTGAGGTCATGCACATCATCCGCCCCCCCGGTCGAGGAAAACCCCGCCGGATTGCGAAACGTGCTGCCTGCGGTCCGGTCTTTGGTGGGTTGGGTCGCATCCCGTTTGGCAAGCTGGTCTTGCATGCGCGCGTGCAGTGCTTCCGGGTCTGCGGACGCGCCGTCAAAGACCGCCTCCACGATCACCCAACCCTCGGGAAGATCGCTCGACCTGTAGGCCAAATGCAGCTCTGCCGCGGGGATCGTTACCAGATCACCCGCCCGCGTGACCGCGCGCACCTCGATCAGATGGTCTGCCACATAAGACCCGTAGCAGCCTGCATTCATACACACCGCGCCGCCAATCGCACCGGGAATGGTGCGCAAAAATGTCAGGTCCACCCCCGCATCCGCCGCCTTGCGCGCCACATGTGCATCCAGCGCCGCCGCACCAGCCGTCACGCGCGTACCCTCAATGGAAATCTGGTTAAAGCCGCGCCCCATTCGGATCACCACAGCGCGCAATCCACCATCGCGCACGATCAGGTTTGACCCAACACCCATGGGAAACACCTTCACATCAGCTGAAAGCGCTGCCAGAAAGGCGCGCAGATCGTCCGGATCGGCAGGTTGGAACAGCCAATCCGCAGGCCCGCCGACGCGCAGCCAGGTCAGATCGGACAGGGGTTTGTCGCGGGTCAGCGTGCCGCGCACATCAGGCAAATGGATCATGCCCCGCGTTTTGCCCAATGGCGCGCGGGGCGTAAAGCCTCAATCGGCGCGGCGCGTCACCTGCCGCACCATCCACGCAAAAAGATACCGCAGCGGCCACCGAAACACGCTTGCCGCCGCCACAGTAAAGACCAGCCCCCACCAGACGCCCTCTTGGACATAGACCCAGACAAGGATCGGTGCGCCCAGCATCATCAACAGATAGGCCCGCCGCCAATGGTTGTCGTTCGACGGGATCGCCGCAAGAATGGCCGCAAGGATGATCCAGCAACAGGCCGCACTCAGGGAATAACTCATCGTCAAGGCTCTCCACCACTTGGCCTGTCGGGCGCTTTCAGAAAGACCGCAGCAGGGCGCAACCCCAAACCAAAGCAGGATCAAGCCGCGCTCTGGTGCTGGACTTTCAAACGTAGACACCCGTTAACACTGTTTTCTGGGCGAAATAAGGACGCTGCAAAGACGATCCTGTGGAAACGCACTCAGCGCGCAAGAACCCAACGCGCCGCCTCGTCCGCTGCGGCCAGCGCTCCTTCAAGGAACCCACCCATCTCCGGGGCGAGTTCGGTTGAAGCCAGAAAGATCCGCGCGCCCAGCGGTGCCCGCAAGGATACAGGCCGACCGTAGGCCGGATGATGCGTCAGGGGGTCTTGGTCGCGCGGCACCGCAGTGTGCAGCTCTTCGGCCCAATCGGTATAGAACACCGCCACCGGTTTGGCCGCCTCAGGTCCGAACAGATGCGTCAACTGCGCCACACAGGCCTGCGCCACGGTGTCACCCTGCCCCGCACGCTGTGCCACTGGCACACCAAGAAAGCCAAAAAGCGCGCCACGGTCCCCTGCACTGGCGTCATGGATTTCTACCATTGGGCCACGGCGGCTCATGACATCGCCTGACAACCCGTCGTGACGCCAGAACGGTACGTCATAGACAGCGACACATTTGGCGTGTCCGGCCATCCATGTCGGGATGTCGCGCAATGCGGCATCGACCTCAGATGTCAGCACCGGCACAAAACCCAGCCCCGCTACAATCCGAGGCGGCATCGCCAGAACGATTTTGTCCGCCTCAAAACTGCCGCCATCCGCAAAGCCCAGCACCCCTGCATCCGACACCGACACAACCGTCCGCCCCGTCTCGGGGCTGCCCTTTGGCAAACCTGCTGCAAGACCTGAAACAATCGCGCCCATACCGCCCTTGACGCGCAAAGACCCCTGCATGGACGACATCCCACGATCGCGGATCACGCCGCCCTGTTCGGTCTCGTAAAGCAAGGCACCGGTCGCATATTGCTCGAACACCTCAAGCCCAAGCGCCTGCACCAAAGCAGCCATGCGTGGCTGGCCGGGCCAGAACCACGATGGCCCCAGATCAAACCCGTCCGTTCCCAGATGCTCGGTCCTGATGCGCCCCCCCAATCGGTCGCGCGCGTCAAACAGACGAAACGGCACACCCGCCGCATGCAGATGCTGCGCCACGGCCAGCCCGGTCAGACCGCCACCCACGATTGCAACTGGGGCGTGCGCAGCCATCAAACGACAGGGGCTGTCGCAAAAGGCAAATGCCCGGTCTTCATCCAAAGCTTGGCACCCTCCGGCCCAGCCTTGGCCTGCAAAGCCAAGCCGTCTGGAAGGCGCAGCCACGACCCGGGATGCAAAATGTCGTCACCATCGCTCAGACTGCCCTCCAGCACGAGGATCTCCATCCCACCGGGTGATTGGTCACCAAGCCGCGCCCCGGCCTCTGCCACCAGATAAGACACCACCTCCCGCGCATCACGGTGCAACTCTGCCCGCGCCACGCCAGACTCAACCGAACCAAGCTCTGCCGCCATGTCTTTGCGAAACTGCGTTCGGTCCTGCGGGTCGAACTGCCAAAGCTTCACGAAAATCGTGCACCCCGCCTCGGCCCCCGGCGTATGAGAACTCGTCGGTGGATTGCGCACATAGGTGCCTGCCGGGTAATCGCCATGCTCGTCCTGAAACACGCCGTCCAAGACAATGAACTCTTCGCCGCAGGTATGCGTATGGGCAGAAAAATGACTGCCCGGCGCATAACGCACAATCGAGGTCGCCCGCGCGACCTCGTTGCCGATCCGGTCCAGCATGCGCCGATCCACCCCGGCCATCGGCGACGCCACCCAAGGCGCTTGCGCCGAATGCACCACCACCCGCTTGGTAAAATCCGCGTTCAGTTCCATAATTCACCCCTGCCAATCCCAATAGGCAGCAGACCTACCGCGCGCCCAAACCAAAGGAAAGCCGCGCCCAGAACAGCGCAGCCTCCTCGTCTTTTCTTGTTCAAAAAAATATCCGTGGGTAAGGCCGCAGGCTGAGGGGCAAAGCCCCTGTTTTGGGTCAACCGAAAACCAAGGATGCGTCGACGCATCCTCTGCCGCGCCTACTTGCCCAACCGCTCTGGCAGCCCATTGGCCCAGGTCGAAATGGTCCCCGCCCCAAGGCAAACCACGATATCGCCGGGGCGGGCCTGTTCGCGGACCAGCCGTTCCAGATCGTCCTCGTTCAGGATCGCGCGGGCATGGCGATGGCCGTGACGGATCAGGCCTGCGACCAGATCATCACGCGATGCGCCTTCGATGGGGTCTTCGCCTGCCGCGAACACTTCGGCAATCGCCACCACATCAGCCTCGTTGAAACAGGCACAAAAGTCGTCAAACAGGCTCGACAGGCGGGTATAGCGATGCGGCTGGTGCACGGCGATCACACGGCCCTCTGACGCCTGACGCGCCGCTTTCAGCACGGCGGCAATCTCAACCGGGTGGTGGCCATAATCGTCGATGATCGTGACGCCGTTCCATTCACCCACCTTGGTAAAGCGCCGGTTCACGCCACCAAATGCCGCCAGCGCCTCGCGGATTTCGGATTTCTTCATCCCCAGATGCCGCGCCACGGCCACGGCGGACAAGGCGTTGGACACGTTGTGATCACCGGGCATCGGCAGGGTGCAGCCCTCGATCACATCGTCTTCGGATTGCAACGCCACATCGAAATGCGCAACGCCCTTTTCGTAACGCAGGTTCACTGCGCGCACATCGGCCTGCGCGTTGAAGCCGTAGGTCACAACCCGGCGGTCCGTGACCTTGCCGACAAGGCGTTGCACCTCTTCATGGTCGGTGCAGCAGACCGCAACGCCGTAAAACGGGATGTTCGACACGAAATCCTGAAACCCCTGACGCAAGCGATCAAAATCACCCCAATGCTCCATGTGCTCGGGGTCGATATTGGTGACGATCCCAATGGTCGCAGGCAGGCGGTTGAACGATCCGTCGCTCTCGTCGGCCTCGACGACCATCCATTCGCCCTGCCCCATCCGCGCATTGGAGCCGTAGGCGTGAATAACCCCGCCATTGATCACGGTGGGGTCAAAACCGCCTGCGACCATCAGCTCGGCCATCATCGTGGTGGTGGTGGTTTTGCCGTGCGTGCCCGCAATTGCGATGTTGGACTTGAGCCGCATCAGCTCCGCCAGCATATCTGCCCGGCGCACCACCGGCAGACCACGCTTGCGCGCTTCGTCAAGTTCGGGATTGCCCGGTTTGATCGCGGTCGAGACAACCACAACCTCCGCCCCGTCCAGGTTTTCGGCCCGCTGGCCTTCGAAAATACGGGCTCCCAGATCGGCAAGGCGGTTGGTGATCTTGCTGGCCTTCAGATCCGATCCCTGCACCGTGTAGCCAAGGTTGACCAGAACTTCGGCGATACCGGACATGCCAATGCCACCAATGCCGACGAAATGAATGGCCCCGATATCAACGGGCAGTTTGGTGGCGGCGTTCATGCGTCTTGTCCTTCCGGGGGCTGAGAGCTGTGACCGGCCAACACCTCGACCAGGTCGGCAAGGTCCTGCGCGGCTTCGGGTTTGGCCTGCGCAAGTGCGGCTTGTGACATTCGCAAAGCAGCGGCTGGGTTTTGCAAAACCAGTGTGAGCTGTTGGGCAAGGCTGTCCACGGTCAGCTTGCTTTCGGGAATGCAGATCGCCGCGCCCGCCTCGACAAGCCCGCGCGCGTTTGCGGTCTGGTGATCGCCAGTGGCGGCGGCGAAAGGCACAAGGATCGACGGGCGGCCAATGACGGAAATGTCTGCCACGCTTGACGCGCCCGAGCGCGAGATCACAAGCTGCGCTTCGGTCATGCGGTTTGGCACATCATTGAAGAACGGCTGCACGTCCGCATTAACCCCCTGTTCGGCATAGTAGCTGGCAACGCGGTCCCCATCTTCGTCACGGGCCTGATGGCTGACTCGCAGGTGTTGCAGCGTTTCCAGCGGCAGCGACGCAATCGCGGGCGGTACCACGTCAGACAGGATGCGCGCGCCTTGCGACCCGCCGATCACCAAGATCGACATCGGGTAATCGCCGGGCGAAATATAAGCAGCCCCGGCACGGTCCTTGATGGCCAATCGCACCGGATTGCCGACATGTATACCGTTCACACCCTCGGGAAGCGTGGTGGGCCATGTGCCGCACGCCACATGATCCACACGTTTGGAGAAGATCGCATTCACGCGCCCCAGAACACCGTTCTGTTCGTGGATCATCCGCGGACGCCGCAACAGCCATGCCGCGCCAAGCGCCGGGATCGACGGGTAGCCACCAAACCCGACCACCGCGTCCGGCCTGTCGCGCAACATCCGCCACGACATTGACAGCACGCCCCCCAACACCCGCACTGGCACCAGTGCCTTAGTCAAAAGACCGCCGCGCGCGAACGTGGCGCTGGCCACTTGTTCGATCTCGGTGGAATGGGGAAACCCGCCCGTGTAGCGCGCGCCGCGCGCATCGGTGGACAGTTTGACCCGCCAGCCCCGACGCAGCATGACCTCGGCCAAGGCTTGTGCCGGGAACATATGTCCTCCGGTGCCGCCTGCTGCGATGATCAAGTAAGGTTTGCGCATGTTTGCCCCGCGTCACGTTTGCTGGACAGAGACCTGCCCACGCGCTGTTTGTCAACAAACGGGCGCGCGAATGACCCAAGATGATGGCTCTATCGCAACCGTCCCCGCAAGATATCGCCGATTTCGCCCTGCGCGCGGGTCCGGGTGAAGGCCAAAAGCATCCCCACGGCAATGCCACCCGCAATCAGCGACGATCCACCGTAGCTGACGAACGGCAAGGTCATGCCCTTGGCCGGCAGCAACCGCACCGCGACGCCCATGTTGATCATGGCCTGAACACCAAACATGCATGCCAGCCCCGTACCAGCCAACCGGATAAACGGGTCCCGTTCGCGGATCAGGCGCAGCAGCGACCGCACCACGATGGTCGTATACAGCGCAATGATGATCAGAACGAGCACAAGGCCGTATTCTTCGGCGGCAACCGCGATGATGAAATCGGTATGCGCGTCTGGCAAAGACCATTTCACCTGTCCTTCGCCCACGCCAACGCCCAGAAACCCACCTTCGCGGATCGCATTGGTGGCATAGCCAAGCTGCGTCGTGGGATCGACCTCGGGGCTCAGAAAGCCGTCGATACGGCGCGCGAAATGTTCAGAGTTCTGGTAGGCGACCGTTCCCGCCAAGACGACCAAACCCGCCATCAGCATAAGCAAAAGCATCGGTGCCCCTGCCACGAAATACATCACACCCCAACCGAACAGCACAAGACAGGCCTGTCCGAAATCCGGCTGCAACGCGAGCATCAGCACGATGCTAACCGTGAGCGCAAACGAGATGGTCTTGCCCGGAGGGCCGCCCAGATCCTGACTGGCTGCCAACAACCACGCCACCACAATCACGAATGTCGGCTTTAGAAATTCGGATGGCTGCAAGGACGCAAAACCCAACGAGTACCAGCGCACAGCGCCTTTGCCAAAGTCGGTCCCAAAAAACGGAAGCAGTGCCAGGGCGATAAAAGCCGCAATGAACCCAAGCACGGCCAATCTGCGCACAACAATCGGGCCAAGCATCGACACAAAGATCATGACGCCCAACGCCATGCCTCCGAACACCGCTTGCCGCTGCACGTAGTGAAATGCTGCGAATCCGTTGCGCTCGGCCAAGGGCGGCGATGCGGCCAGACCCAACAGTATGCCAATGCCAAACAGGATCAGGATGCAGGACAACGACCATCTGTCGACTGTCTGCCACCACTTGGGCAACACAGGTTCACCCGCGCGCGTTGGGACCGCGCCATAGACCATCTCTGTCATGGTTTCACCGCTACTACTGCCTCAATCGTCCGCGTTGTCGCGGATCTCTATGGGTATTCTAACCGATATGATTCGTCCGATCCAGAAGAATGAGTCGCCTGTCATGGCTTGCATGCAGCGCGCATCCGTGATGGGTGCGCAAAATGCAGATAAACACCTTGATCCTCGGGGCCGGAGCGGCCGGACTGATGTGCGCGGCCAATGCCGGGCCCTCGACGCTTGTCATCGACCACGCGAAGGCACCGGGCGAAAAGATCCGCATTTCGGGCGGCGGGCGCTGCAACTTTACCAACATGCACACCGATCCGGGCCGGTTTCTGGGCGCAAACCCGCATTTCCATAAATCCGCACTCAGCCGCTACACCCAATGGGATTTTCTTGACCTCGTGAACCGCCACAAGATCGCGTGGCACGAAAAGACCTTGGGGCAGCTATTTTGCGACGACAAGGCCACCCAGATCGTCGAGATGCTACGCACAGAGTTGACCCGCGCGGGCGCACAGCTTTGGCTTCAGACGGCGCTGGCCGACCTGACCCATGACGGCACCCGCTTCACCGCACATCTTGAGCGAGAGGGCAAACGCCACACGATCACCGCGCGCAACATCGTGCTGGCCACCGGGGGCAAGTCGATCCCCAAGATGGGCGCGACCGGCCTTGCCTATGACATCGCGCGCCAGTTTGGCCATGCCGTCACCGACACCCGCCCTGCCCTTGTGCCGCTGACATTCTCGGATCAGCGCTTTGCCCCCATATCCGGCGTCGCCACGCCGGTTGTTGCGCAGGCCAATGGCACCGCTTTTGAAGAGGCCCTGCTGTTCACCCATCGCGGTCTCAGCGGGCCTGCGGTGCTGCAAATCTCAAGCTACTGGAGCGAGGGCGACACGATCAGCGTGAACCTGCTGCCTGCGCATGATCTGGCGGGCACGCTTCGAACCGCACGCCAGACACATGGCAAACGCAACGTGACCACGGCCCTGGCCGAGGTGCTGCCGGAACGGCTTGTCGATCACCTGTCCACCGATCTGCCACTGGGCGGAAACGTGGGTGACCTTTCGGACAAACGCATCGACGAGATCACGGACCGCTTGCGCGATTGGACGCTGACCCCCACCGGCAGCGAAGGATACCGCACTGCCGAGGTGACGCTGGGCGGGATTTCCACCGACCGGATCGACAGCAAGACCATGATGTCACGCGATGCGCCCGGCCTCTATATGATCGGTGAAGCGGTGGATGTGACCGGGTGGCTGGGTGGCTATAATTTCCAATGGGCGTGGAGTTCAGGTGTCGCGGCAGGTCAGGCCATTGTTCAGACGACTTGAATTTGTCATGAACCTGTTACACATCTTTTGGCATGTCAGACGCCTCTGCCCCCGTTCCCAAAGCGCCTCTCGTGCTTTTGCGCGGCCCTCTGCGCGACCTTTTGAACCGGGTCATGCAGGGGCATGGTGCCCCACGGGCGCAAGAGCGGATCTGGATCGATCCCCGCGCGCTTGGCCGGGTCTATACGCGGAACGCAGCACAAACCCCTGATTTCAAACGACGCCATTCCGGCATGGTGATCGGTGGCGATTGGGATCGTCAGACCGAACCGGTCGATCAATCGTGGAAAATTGCCGCCTGTCTGTCGCGGTTCAGGGATGGCGTGTCTTGGAAGGACACCGGCATCTATGACCGCATGGCCCAGATGATTGCGCAGCGCGGACTGTTTGACAGTTGCGCGACACATGCTGACATTATCGCGCGATACGAACAGATCGACGCGCTTTATTCCGATATTCTTGAAAATGGGTTCCGCGACCAAACCATCCGCGCATTTGGCACCGCGCGGCTGCCCGAAGGCGTGTTTGTCCATATCGACCGCCACGGCGATCCGATTTTCGGGGCGATCGGCAATCACCGCGTCGGCATTGCCCGCGCGCTTGGCCTGTCCCGCATCCCGGCGCAATTGGGGGTGATCCATTCAAAGGCCTTGGCGCACGGCGCGCTTGACCGGTTCCGGGGACACATCACATGACCGATCTGCGAAAAGCATTGAACCTGGATGCCCCTGTCCGCGCGATAAAGGCGGGTGTGCCCGTCAAGACGCTGCGCAACATCTCAAATCGGCTTCGGTTCGGGGCAGATGCACCACAAAGCGACGAACTCATCTGGGTGCGCGCGCGCGACGTCACCGATTGGTACAAACCCGACCCCGCAAACGGGGCACCGCGATTTCGGCGGCGTCATTCGGGCATGGTGGTTGACAGCGACTGGGACAAGTCCCGCAAACCCTTTGGCAGCCAGATCAAGCTCGATAGCATCCGCGATCATTTTGAACGAAATGTCCCGTGGCAGAAAACCGATCTGTTCCAATGGATGCTCAAGCAGATCGCCGAAAAGGGCCGGATCGACGGATGCCACACCCGCGAAGACCTGATCGCCCGGTATCAACAGCTTGACCAGATCTATGCCGAAGCCAAGCAAAGCGGCACCATGCGCCCGCATGGCAGCGTCAACCAGACACGAGGCGAACAGGGCGGCATCCTTGTTCATATCGCCCGCGATGGCACGCCCCTGCGGGATGGCGGCGGCATGCACCGCTTTGCAATCGCCTATATCCTCGACTTGCCCAAGGTGCCTGCACAGCTTGGTGTGATCCATGCCGACGCCGTGGCATCGGGCGTGTTACAAACCCTGCGCACTGGCCCTCAGCCCGAACGTTGATCAGCGTGCAAGAACCGCTGTGACCTGTGCCGCGAAATCCTCGCCGCGTTTTTCAAAGCTGTCATATTGATCAAAACTCGCGGCAGCAGGGGCCAACAGAACCACGTCCCCCGGTTCGGCCTCGGACACCGCCTGCGCAACAGCCACGTCCATTGTCCCGCAGGCCTCGGTGGTCACGCCGGTCAATTGCACCGCAAAGCCATCCGCCTCGCGGCCAATCACATAAGCCTTGCGCACGTTCTCGAACCCCGGTTTGAGCCCGTCCAGCCCACCATCTTTTTGCAACCCGCCACAGATCCAGCGGATGTTCTTGAACGCCAACAGCGCCTTGAGCGCGGAATCGACATTTGTAGCCTTGCTGTCATTCACGAAAGTCACACCGTTCCGTTCGGCCACGATCTGACTGCGATGCGGCAAACCCCCGAAAGTGCCCAACGCTGTTTCGATCTGGCGCGGGGCCAGACCCAGCCCGCGCACCGCCGCATAGGCAGCGCAGGCGTTCTGATGGTTATGCGCTCCCGGCAGGCCCTTGATGGACCGCAGGTCAATCGATGCCACCTGACGCCCCTTGCGCCATTCCGCCAGAAAGCCCTTTTTGGCAAAGACCGACCAGCCGGGACCGGACAGTTTTTGACCCGAAGAGATACGGATCACCCGGTCATCGCCCGCCCCTTCGGCCAGTTGATTGGCAATGTATCGGCCTTCGTTTTCGTCCACACCAATCACCGCGCGGTCCGGCCCACCTTCGGCAAAGAGACGACGCTTGGCAGCGAAATACCCACCAAAACCCGCGTGCCGATCAAGGTGATCAGGCGACAGGTTGGTGAATACCGCCACATCCGGTGTCAGCGCGCGCGCCAGATCGGTCTGGTAACTGGACAGTTCCAGCACCACCACATCGCCATCGCCCGGAGGGTCGATATCCAAGACGCCGCGCCCGATATTGCCCGCCAACTGGCTGTCCCGGCCCGACACCTCAAGTATGTGATGGATCAGCGCCGATGTGGTGGATTTGCCGTTCGATCCCGTCACCGCAATCACCCGTGGCGCGGTGTCGAAGTCATCCCATTCGCTGGTTGCCAAGGACCGGAAGAACAGGCCGATATCGTTGTCCACCGGCACGCCTGCATCCCATGCCTTGGCGATCACCGGATTGGGTGCAGGATAAAGATGCGGAATACCAGGGCTGACGATCAGGCTGGCAACGGCGTCAAACGCGCCGTCACGCGACAGGTCGCGGATCTCGAACCCTTCGGCCTCAGCCGCCTCGCGCGCTTTGGGATTGTCGTCCCAGCACAGCGGAACCGCGCCACCTTCGCGCAGCGCGCGCGCCGCCGACAGGCCAGACCGGCCCAACCCCAACACAGCCACCTGATGGCCTTCAAAGCCCTGAACGGGGATCATCGCGCACCTCTTGTTTTCATAGACAATCGCTAGCGCATCTGCGCGCGACGCGAAAGGTCAGCCGTTGAGCTTGCGCAGACGTGCCGTAACCGACAATCCATGCGCCTCAAGGGATTCAGACCGCGCCAGCGTTTCCGCCGCCGGCCCAATGGCGCGCAAGGCGTCGGGCGACATCTTGGCCAGTGTCGTGCGTTTGAGGAAATCCAGCACCGACAGCCCGGACGAAAACCGCGCCGAGCGCGCCGTGGGCAATACGTGGTTCGGCCCCCCGACATAATCGCCGATGGCTTCGGGCGTCCATTGCCCAAGGAAAATAGCACCTGCATGGGTGATCTTGGCCGACAATGCGTCGGGATCATCCACACACAGTTCAAGATGTTCGGGCGCGATCCGGTCACACAGCGCTGCTGCCTCGTCCAGGTCCCGCACCGTGATTATCGCGCCAAAGTCACGCCAGCTTGCCCCGGCAATCGCCCTGCGCTCCAGCGTTTCCAGCCGCGTCTCCACCGCCTTGGCCACGGCCTGACCAAAGGCGGCATCCGTGGTGATAAGCAACGATTGCGCGGATTCGTCGTGTTCGGCCTGTGACATCAGATCAAGCGCGATCCAGTCGGGGTCATTGTCGCCATCCGCAATCACAAGGATCTCGGACGGCCCGGCGATCATGTCGATGCCAACCTTGCCGAACACCCGCCGCTTGGCCGCTGCCACAAATGCATTGCCCGGTCCGGTGATCTTGTCGACCGGTGCGATGGTGTCGGTGCCGTAGGCCAGTGCTGCAATCGCCTGCGCCCCGCCAATGCGGTACACCTCGTCCACGCCCGCGATGCGGCAGGCCATGAGAACGAGCGGGTTCATCACCCCGTCCGGCGTGGGCACGGTCACGGCCAACCGCCCGACCCCTGCCACCTTGGCCGGGACAGCATTCATCAGGACAGAGGACGGATAGCTGGCCAAGCCGCCGGGCACATACAGCCCCGCGGCTGATACCGGCGTCCAGCGCCATCCAAGCGTGGCCCCGTGGTCATCGGTCCACATCTCGTCTGACGGCATCTGGCGCATGTGATAAGCGCGGATGCGGTCGGCGGCGGTTTCCAACGCGATGCGCTCGGCCTCCGGCACCTTGGCGATCTCGGCGTCAATCTCGGCCTCGGAGACGCGCAACTGGGCGGCGGTCAGGTCAAGCCGGTCAAACCTGGCGGTCAGCTCAAGCACCGCCGCATCGCCGCGCGCCCGCACATCGGCGATGATGCCTGCAACGATATGATCCACATCCGGGCTATCCTCGCGCTTGGCGTTAAGAATGGCCGCAAAGCGCGTATCGAAGTCGGCATCGGTTGTGGACAGGAACTGTGGCATCAAAGCCTCCGGATCAAGTGTTGCCGGGTACTTAGACCGCGCAGCACGAACCCTCAAGCGCCGCGGGTCAGGTTGGCCCCATCCAGCGCCTTGATCATCAGGAAATCGTCGCGCCCCGCCCCATCAATCAGCACCGATCTGGGCCTGCGCCCAAACACATGAAATCCCAGCGCATGATAAAGCTTTTGTGCGCCTGTGTTGTCGACATCGACCACCAGTTCGGCCTGCTGCACGCCGGCGTCTGTCAAGTGCTGCAAAACGGCGCCCATCAGCGCGCGGCCATAGCCCTGCCCTTGGGCATCATGGCGCACGTATAGCGGACCAATGTCCGCCATGTGCCGCATCCGTTGCGGGGCACCGCGCCGGGCGGACACAAATCCAACGAGCCGTTTGGCATTGTCATACGCGCCAAGCGTCAGATTAACCTCCAGACCGCGCTCTACATCCTTGTTGGGGATTGCGCGGACCTCTTCGGCGCCAAACAGAAACGCGGAGGGAACGCGCATCAAGCCGTCGGCCCACAGCGCCCGGAACGCGGACAGGTCTTTGGGCGTCAGCCGCCGGATGATCATTCCGGGTGATCCGGCACCTTGCCCGACACAGCCGCATAAGGCTTGGTCACATCGCGCAGCGCCACTTCGAGTTCCGACACCTGCAACCGGACCGCGCCGTCGCCTGCCAGCGTCAGAAGCACCGCGCCGCCATCGGCGTCCCCCTCTTCAAAGGTGACAGACAGCACCGACAAGATTGTGTCCGCATCTCCGGGTGTCACACCTTGGCTGGCAACCCGTAGCACGTTTTCAACCGCGAGCACGCATTGCACCCGCTCTGGTTTGCGCCCGCCCTGTTCAGCGACGGGAATATCTTCCCAGCGGAACCGATTAAGCAGGATACCAAACCGCTGCTTGCCCCGCTGCCATTGCATTTCGCTGGCCGGGAACACCGCGTCCTGACACAGCGCCGACAACACCTGTAGGTCATCGCTGTCTACAGCGATCAGACGAAGCGGCTTGGCCGCACCGTCTTCGAATGTGGCGTCCACGCTCACTGTTCTTTCACCCGTTCGATCTTGGCGCCCACGCTCGACAGCTTGCGCACAACGTGTTCATAGCCACGATCCAGGTGGTAGACGCGGCTGACAATGGTTTCGCCCTCGGCTGCAAGCCCCGCAAGGATCAACGACACCGACGCCCGCAGGTCCGTCGCCATCACCGGCGCGCCCCTAAGGCGATCGACACCTGTGACCGTCGCGGTCCCGCCGTGCACGTCGATCTTGGCCCCCATGCGGATCAGCTCAGGCGCGTGCATAAAGCGGTTCTCGAAGATTTTTTCCTCAAGAACACTGGTCCCCCCGGCGGTGCACAAAAGCGCCATCATCTGCGCCTGCAAATCGGTCGGAAAGCCGGGAAACGGTTCAGTCGTGACATCCACCGCCGACACGCGCCCATTCTTGCGCGCGACCTTGAGGCCAGTTGGCGTTTCCTCCACCGAGATTCCCGCCGCATCCAGCTTTTCACAAAACGCCGCAAGCAGTTCTATCTTGCCACCAAGACATTCCACCTCTCCGCCGCAGATCGCGGGGGCCAGCATATAGGTGCCCAGTTCGATCCGGTCGGTGACCACGCGGTGTGTGGCCCCGCCCAAACGGTCCACACCCTGAATGGTGATCTCTGACGTGCCTTCGCCCTCGATCTGTGCGCCCATTTTTTGCAAACAGCGGGCAAGGTCGACAATCTCGGGTTCGCGCGCAGCGTTCTTGAGAACGGTTGTGCCCTTGGCCAAGGTCGCCGCCATCAGCGCGTTTTCGGTTGCTCCCACCGACACAAACGGAAAATCCACGATCCCGCCTTTCAGGCCGCCCGCAGGGGCCTTGGCGTGCACATACCCGTCCCGCAGGTTCAGCTCTGCGCCCATCGCCTCGAACGCCTTGAGGTGCAAATCCACCGGGCGCGCGCCAATCGCGCAGCCACCGGGCAGCGACACCTCGGCATGCCCGAACCGCGCAAGAAGCGGCCCCAGCACAAGGATCGACGCACGCATCTTGCGCACAATGTCATAATCCGCCCGCGTCGAGGTCAGATCATGGCTCGACATCGTCAAAACCTGCCCGTCCTGCAACGACTGCACTTCGGCACCGAGGGACTGCAACAGCGTGGTCATGGTGCGAATGTCGCTTAACCGTGGTGCATTGGTGAGCGTCAGTGGCTCTTCGCTCAGCAAAGTGGCTGGCATGAGTGTCAGGCAGGCGTTCTTTGCGCCCGCAATCGGAATTTGGCCGCTCAGCGGGCCGTTCCCCGTTACGATAATCTGGTCCATTGGTGCTAACTGCCCTCGCTCGTATTTTTGCTATCTTTCACCTCATCTCGCGTCCCCGAGGACCGCGCGCGGGCCTGTGCCTTGCGCTTGGCCATATTCGCCTTGAGCGCGGTTTTGAGCCTGTCTTCCCGCGCCTGTGCCGTCGTTTTCCCGGATGAGGTTTTCTGCGTCATGACCACTTCCTATCCCAGAGGCTAAAAAGGGTCCAGATTGCGCTTGCACCGATTTCCGTTTGAGTCTAATCACCCGCCACGTCGAGTACGACACCCGGCGCTGTGGTAGCTCAGTGGCAGAGCACACCCTTGGTAAGGGTGAGGTCGAGAGTTCAATCCTCTCTCACAGCACCATTTTTCAAAAAATCCATGTAAATTGAGGTATTTACACCCATCTCACGCAAGCACTTATGTGTTTGGTGCGCTAGCGTATTCGAGTTACAAACCCTGACGTCCGGGGCAACGCACCTATGGCATGCGATGCTGGATCGCCGGGCGGGTGATCTGAAAAAACACGGACATCCTGACGCTCTGCCTCAGCTTAAGCCGCGTAGATACTCCATGACCGCAGGGCGCACGGATTGTTCGCCCGCGTCCCGTGCGTCGTGGATGATCTTGTGCACCACGTCCAGATCACAGCGCCGCAGCAGGTGTTTGACCGGCCCAACAGAGGCAGGGCGCATGGACAGCGAGGTCAGACCAATCGCGGCAAGGCACAGCGCCTCGACGGGGCGGCCCGCGTCTTCGCCACAAAACGACAGGCGCGTGTTGGTCGCCGCACACCGCGTGATGATGTTTTCCAAAAAGGTCAGGAAGCTGATATTCAGCGTATCATAGCGGCGGCGGACCCGTTCGTTTTCCCGGTCCGCAGCAAAGAAGAACTGCTTGAGGTCATTGCCGCCAATCGACAGGAATTCGACCTCTTCGTAGAACTGGTTGCACGCATAGGCGAGCGACGGCGTCTCGAGCATTGCGCCGATTTCAAGCCGTTCCGGCACAGCGTGGCCCAGCTTTTTCTCACGGGCCAGCGCTTTGTCCACTTCGGCGCGGGCGGCGGTGTATTCTTCGTATTGCGCCACGAACGGGAACATGATCGACAATGGACGACCATTGGCAGCGCGCAAAAGGGCCTGCAACTGCATCCGCATCACTCCCGGTTTGTCGAGGCCCACACGGATCGCGCGCCAGCCCAGCGCCGGGTTCGGCTCATCCTGCGCCTTCATATAGGGCAACACCTTGTCCGACCCGATGTCCAGCGTCCGAAACACCACGCACTTGCCCTTGGCCGCATCCAGGACGCGGGCATAAAGCGATGCCAGCTCGTTGCGCTTGGGCATCTGGCTGCGCACCAGAAATTGCAGTTCGGTGCGGAAAAGGCCCACACCTTCGGCACCCGAATTTTCAAGTGACGGAAGATCGGCCATCAGACCGGCATTCATATCCAGACGGATCGTCTTGCCACATAGCGTGATGGCCGGTTTTTCCCGGATCGACGCGTAGCGTTCCTGCGCCTTGGCCTGCATCGCCATCTTATCGCGGAACGCACTGACCACGGTGTCGTCGGGACGCAGGTGCACAATACCCTGATCGCCGTCCAACATGACATGATCGCCATTCAGAGCCTCGGCCTGAATGCGTTTCGCATTCACCACCAACGGGATTGCAAGCGCCCGCGCGACAATCGCCGCATGGCTGCCGACAGAGCCTTCCTCGAGCACGATCCCACGCAACTGACGTCCGTATTCGAGCAGCTCTCCGGGGCCAATGTTGCGCGCCACAAGGATCGGATTCTCGGGCAGCGCAGCCCCCGTCTGGGCCCCCTGCCCGGTCAGGATGCGCAACAGGCGGTTGGACAGGTCATCAAGGTCTTGCAGCCGTTCGCGCAGATAGGCGTCATTGGCCTGCAACATCCGCGCACGGACGTCGGATTGTTCCTTTTCTACAGCGGCTTCGGCACTCAGGCCCCGGTCGATGTTTTCTTCCATCCGGCGCAACCATCCCTTGGAATTGGCAAACATCCGGTAGGCCTCAAGAACCTGTACCTGCTCGGTATCGCCGCTCTCCCTCGTGGCCCCGGCAAGAAGCTGATCCACACTGACGCGCAGGTTTTCCACAGCTTCGTTCAGGCGAAGACTTTCGGTTTCGGGATCGTCGCCGACAAGGTTGGTCACGACGACACGCGGTTCGTGCAACCAGACATGGCCCTCGGCAGTGCCTTCCTGCGCGGTCGCGCCACGGATCAGGACAGGTTGTGTATGGCGCGCGCGCAAGGCGGCGCCTTCGCCGACAAACGCGCCCAGCTCGGTCATTTCGGCCAGCACCATGGCGACCACTTCAAGCGCGTAGATCTCATCCGCGCTGAACTCCCGGGCGGTCTTGGATTGTACCACCAGCACGCCCAGCTTTTCGCCAAGTCGCTGGATCGGCACCCCGAGAAAGCTGGAATAAATCTCTTCGCCGGTTTCCGGCATATAGCGGAACCCGCGTGCAGACGGCGCATTGGCGGTGTTGATGATCTTGCCTGTGCGCGCCACCCGCCCCACAAGGCCCTCACCCAGCTTCATCCGGGTCTGGTGCACGGATTCGGCGTTCAGGCCCTGCGTTGCGCACAGCTCAAGGGTTTCCTCGTCACGGAACAGGTAGATCGAGCACACTTCGGTGCCCATAGAATCAGCCGTCAGATGGGTGATCTGATCCAGCCGTTCTTGGCCGGCGGCTTCGCTGGCCATTGTGTCACGCAACCGCCCAAGCAGCTTTCGGCTTTCGCTTTCGAATCTGTCTGGCATCTGCCCCACTGCCTTGTCGTTCCTAGACAATTATAGGCCCAGCCGTCGGGCGGGGAAAGCCGCTAATCGGGGGGAGGTCGAACACAGCACCATCCGCAGCGTGATAGGCAACATGGTGCCCGGTGCACCGAAAGGTGATCCAGACGTGATTGGCGCTGTGTCGGGAATGGGCCGAAGGTGACACCACATTGATCATTCCGCTGCGAAAGGATCCGCCATGACACGCCCCCGACCGTTCTGCCCTGACAGATTTCTGATGTCCTACGCGCTGGCGCTTGGCGTGCTTTTGACCAGCCCAAGCGCAGAGGCACAAACCACCGCGCCCCTGCCGGATCACGTGATTGAGGCCTTTGGCCAACCTCCGGCACTCCCCAAAGGTGACTTCACCGACGCGGTGCAAGCTGCGGTGCAGGTGGCCTTTGTCGACAGTATTGCCACCTCAAGCTGGGGGCCTGATCAGGTCGTCGCCTTGGACGAGATCAGCGCATCCCAAGACCCGCGCATCGCTTGGATCATCAGCGACATGATGCGCTTTGTTCAGGGCGGCGCGTTAACAGCGGAACTGGCGCAAACCGCCGCCCAATTGCTGGCTATCGAGACACCGCACCGCAACCAGTGGGGCGTGATCACCGATCACCTGATGGCGTGGGACATCCCTGCACCACCGGGCTATCTGCCGATCAAACGCGCAATCTTTACCAAGGCTGTGCCGGGGTGGGACCGCATCTTTGTCGAGGGCGACATCGACTGGCGTTTTGTGTCCTGGGGCGGCGTTCTGATCGACGATCGCGCCTATGACACCACAGATGCGCGCTGCAATTGCATCCCCGCCGCCGACAATCCCGATGTGATCGCCGCCGAGGATGCAAAATGGCTGCGCGACACTGACATCGTGTTCGGAATCGAGATCAACGGCGAGGCACGGGCCTATCCACGGCGCATCATGGAGGTGCGCGAAATGATCAATGACACCTTGGGCGGACGCGATCTTGGCATCCCGTACTGCACCCTGTGCGGGGCCGCGCAGGCCTATTTCACCGATCGCATGCCCGACGGCGTAGACCGCCCCGTCCTGCGCACCTCTGGGCTGCTGATCCGGTCCAACAAGGTCATGTATGATATCGAAACCTACTCCGTGTTCGACACGTTTCTAGGCCACGCTGTGACCGGACCGCTGGCCGACAAGGGGATCAAACTGGAACAGGCCACGGTGATCACCACCGATTGGGGCACATGGCAACGGGACTACCCGCACACCACCGTTCTGACCGAGGCGCTGGCGCTGGGGCGCAATTTCGACTTCCGCAATGGCCGTGACGCGGATGGGCCAATCTTTCCGGTGGGGGATGTCGACCCGCGCCTGCCTGTGCATGAAGATATCATTGGCGCAATCACCGCATCGGGCAAACCCATCGCCTTTCAACGCAGCGCGGCGGACCTTGCGCTGCAAAACGGCCAGGAGATCACATTCGAAAACCTGCGGCTTGAACTGGCCGCAGGCGGCGTCAAAGCGGTGACTGCCGACGGATCAGACGCGGGCAGCCATCAGGCCTTTTGGTTCGCGTGGTCGCAGTTTTACCCGAACACAGAGCTTTGGTCAGGATGATCAGACCAGACCACGCGACACAGCCAACACGCTGATCAGGAGGCCTTTTCCAGCTCGAACGCGTCGTGCAGCGCCTGAACGGCAAGTTCCATGTACTTGCGATCAATCAGCACCGAGATTTTGATCTCGGACGTGGTGATCACCTTGATGTTGATGCCTTCCTTGGCCAGCACCTGGAACATCTTGGCAGCCACGCCCGTGTGACTGCGCATGCCGATCCCAACCACTGACACCTTGGCCACAGCGGTATCGGCCACGATATCGTGGAAATTGATGTCCCCGCGCGCCTTGGCGTCGATCATCGCCTTTTCCGCGCGCGGCACCTGATTGGTCGGGCACGAGAACGTCATATCCGTGCGCCCCTCTTCCGAGATGTTCTGCACGATCATATCGACATTCACGCCCGCCTCGGACAGCGGTGTAAAGATTGCCGCCGCGATGCCGGGACGGTCGGCGACCGACACCAGCGTCATCTTGGCCTCGTCGCGGGAATAGGCCACGCCTGCCACTACATTGCTTTCCATGATGTCCTCCTCGTCGCAGACCAATGTTCCTGCGTCGTCAGATTGTTCCTCGAAACTGCTCAGCACCCGCAGTTTCACCTTATAGCGCATTGCCAATTCGACAGAGCGGGTTTGCAGAACCTTTGCCCCCAACGATGCAAGCTCCAGCATTTCCTCGAACGCGATCCGGTCCAGTTTGCGGGCCTTGTCGCAGATGCGCGGGTCGGTGGTATAGACGCCGTCCACATCGGTATAGATATCACAGCGCTCGGCCCCGAAGGCGGCAGCAAACGCAACCGCCGTGGTGTCCGATCCACCGCGCCCCAGCGTGGTGATCCGGCCCTCGGGGCTGATCCCCTGGAACCCAGCGACCACGGCAACCCGCATGCCTTCGCCAAACTTGCGCGTGATGTTTTCCGGCGGGATGTCTTCGATCCGGGCCGATGAATGCGCCGAGGTGGTTTTCACCGGCACTTGCCAGCCCTGCCAGCTGCGGGCCGGCACGTCCATTTCCTGCAAGGTCAGGGCCATTAGGCCCGCAGTGACGTTTTCACCTGAAGACACCACGGCGTCGTATTCGCGCGCATCGAACAGCGGCGAGGTTTCCTCGACAAAGCCAACAAGCTTGTTCGTCTCACCAGACATGGCAGACACAATGACAATCACGTCATAGCCTTTGGACACTTCGACGCCGACACGTTTGGCCGCGCGCTTGATCCGATCAAGCGTGGCAACAGACGTTCCGCCGAATTTCATCACGAGAACGGGCATAGAAAAGGGGCCTCCCGGGTCAGACTCAGCGGGTGCTTTACGTTGGGTGGCGGTGTCGCGCAAGGGCGGAGCGTGTCGCGGGCACGCTATGTGCCCCGATAATCCACAGCCCGAAACCCGCCGCTGTTAAGATGGGTTTCCGCGCCGGGTACGACATCGGTGTTTTGCGCCGACACTGCCTGCCACCCACCGGCCATGCGGCGCAACACAAAACTCAGGATTGTCTGACGGTCGCCCGCATTGGTTCCGGCCGGGGCCATCTGACCCGTCAACCGGAACCGGCACTGCACAACGGCATGATCCGGGCCCAGCAGCCGGGTTGTGGTGACACCCGGTGTCAGAACCGTTTCCGCAAAAAATGATTTGAGCGCATAGTCATGCGCCTTGGCAATCGCCGCCCGATCCCGCCACCAAAGCCCAGTGACGTTCACGAAATCTGCATCTTCGGCAAAAAGCGCACCAATCTGGTGCCCATCCCGGCTGTGCCACGCTGCGGCAAAGGCAGTTGGAAAATCCTCGGGGGCTGCGACCATCAAAACGGCATCGCGTCGCCGTTCCACATCTCGAAACACCCCGTGGTGTCCATCGACAGCGCGTCAAACCGCTGCAACAGCCCTGTAGAGGACTCGTCCGTGCCGATGGTAGCAGCGCTTGTGCCCATATCGGTGCGAACCCAGCCGGGGTGATAAATACCCACCGGGATGCCTTCGGATCGAAGATCAACCGCAAGGTTGCGCCCAAGGTTCAGTGCCGCCGATTTGGACGCGCGGTAGATATAGCTTTGCCCTTTGGCCCGGGTGTTCGACCCCATTTGCGACGAGATGATCGCCAGCTTGGGTGCCGACGCACGCCTGAGATGCGGCAGAAACGCCATCGTCGTCAGGTAGACACCCGTGACATTGGTGGCAAACGTATCGGCCCAAAGCTGCGGGTCGGTCAGCGCATCCGCCGCCATGCCCCTTTCAAGGTAGACGCCTGCATTGCAGACCAAAAGATCAATGGGCGTGTCCGACAACCGCCCGGCAAGTGCCGCACAGCTTTGCGGGTCACGTACATCCAGCGGCAAAAGCGTGTCATGACCCGCCCCGCGCACAGTGCCCATGGCCGTGTCACCCCGGCCTTGAGCCGCCGTCAAAAGTGCCGCGCCAATTCCGCGATTGGCCCCGGTGATCAGAATATTCATCAATTGGACTTTCGCGTCGGGGTAAAGGGCAACGGCGCGATCTTCACGCCATCCTCGACCAGCTTCTTGGCTTCGTCACCCCGCGTCTCGCCCCAGATGGGGCGCTGCGGCGCGTCGCCGGTGTGGATCGCACGGGCCTCATTGGCAAAATTGGTGCCAACGTAATCCGAATTCTTCTCAACGTATTTCTTGAACTCGGCCAAGGCCTGTTCCGCCGGGTTCGCCGGTTCCGACAGCTTGGGCTTGGCTGGCACCGGTGCCGCCTTTTCCGCCGTGCTCACCCTTGGGGCCATCATCGCCTTGCTGACCTTGGTTGATCCGCACACCGCGCAGCCGACCATGCCCGCCGCATGCAGCTTGTCAAAGGCCGATCCCGATTGGAACCAGCTGTCAAAGTGATGGTCATTGGCGCATTTCAGGGTGAACTGGATCATTGCGGTGCCTGTGAAAGGTCGTCTGTCGGATATCCTAGGGATAATTCGTTAGAAATAAACGTCCTTGTCCGGACATCAAGCATCAAGCACCGCCAGGATCGCTTGCATCAACCCGTCGATATCGGTGTCTTGATGCAGCGCGCGTTGCCCCGCCTGCCCCAGTTGCACCTGCACATCCGGCGCGGACAAGGCATTCAACGCCTCGGCCAGGCCGCTCGCATCCGCTACCAAACGCGCCGCGCCCTGCTCCGCCAATCGGGCATATGCCGCGCGGAAATTGGCTATGTCTGCCCCGTGCAAAATGGCCGATCCAAAAGCCGCAGGCTCATAGGGTGTGTGCCCGCCGCGATCCGTCCATGACCCGGCCACAAAGGTCACACCCGCCAGCGCGTACCACAGATGCATCTCGCCCAGCGTGTCGGCCAGATAGACCTGCGCGCCTGCCGGATCGTCGCCGGAGCTGCGCCGCGCACAGGTGAACCCTGCCGCCGCGATCAGCTCTGCCACCGCGTCCGCCCGTTTGGGGTGCCGGGGTGCGAGGATCAGCTTTAGTCCCGGCCGCGTGGCCAACGCGGCCCTATGTGCGGCCAAAACTGCAGCCTCGTCCCCATCATGGGTGGATGCCGCAAGCCATGTGTCGTGACGGGGAAACGCTCTGCTAAGGCCCACATCCGGGGCGCCCTCAGGCGGCGAATACAGCGCCTTGAGGTCAACCACCGGCCCACGCGCCTCTGGAGCCAAACCCAGCGCCGCAAACCGCGTGGCCGATCCTGCATCCTGCGCTGACAGGAACCGCACCTGCGCCAACACGCGGCGTACCAAGACCGCAAACCGCGCCCAGCCCTTGGCCGATCGTTCGGTGAGCCGACCACCCAGCACCAGAACCGGGCCAGGCGTGTTCAGAATGCGAACCGGCCAAAGATCAGCTTCCAGCGTGATATGCGCTGTGATCTGCCATCTGCGCATCACCCGCCGCGTCGGCCCCGGCAGGTCCACCGGTGCAAGCATGACCTGCGTTTGCGCCAGTCCCCAGCTTTGGCCCAGCGCCACCGCACTGTCGGTGTTCACCGTGATCAACATATGCCGCCCGTCTGCAATCAGCCGATCAATCACAGGCCGCGCCGAGGCAAGTTCGCCATTCGACGCCGCATGCAGCCAAATCCGTGCACCCCCAACCCGAGGAGCAATAATCCCCAACCGCGCCCTCACCGCCGCAACATCGCGCGCCACAGCACGCGACACGATCTCGCGCGCGGCAAGAAGCGTCATCAGGAAGCGGTATAAAAGCACAGGCTGTCCCGTCGGATCGCCGCGTCAGATCAGGACGACGCGCGCGTTTTGGAAATGTAGTAGCTGCCCGGCGGAATGGTCAGCGTTCCCTGAATATGCCGCTCAAGAATCTTGAGCAGGATGTGGTTGTCAAACCGTTCCTCTGCAGCTTTGCGGGCGCGGATCGACATTGCCATCGGATCGGGCACCGCAATCGCCGCGGCAATCGCCGCGCCAAATCCGGCCTCGTCATGTTCATCGACCAAAAACCCGGTGACGCCTTCGTCAATCGCTTCGGGGATACCCGCATGCCGCGTGGACACGGTGATACAGCCGCAGGCCATTGCCTCCTGAATGGCGGTGGGCAGACCTTCGGTGTTGCCATCCCGCGCCGTGACCGAATGCTGCAAAAAGAACTGCGTGCTCATCAACCGGTCGCGCACCGTATGATGCGGCTGTGCGCCATGAAACCGCAGCTTCTTGGAAATCCCAAGATCTTCGGCAAGGGCGCGTGTCGCCTCCATCAACGGGCCATCACCGATGAAATCCAGCCGCGCATCGGCAAGATCCCGCGTCGCCTCGGCAAAGGCGCGCAACGTGGTCATCGGGGCTTTTTTCTCAACAAAGCGCCCCACAGCCAGAAAGCTAAGCGGCACCTTGGCCTGCGGCGCAAACCGCCGGATATCCACACCGGACGGAATAACGGTGCTGTTGGGATGCGAAATTCCGTGTTTGTCGAGGTTTTCCAAAAGAAAGCGCGACACCGAAAACACCCCCGCCAGACGCGGCATCATCTTGCGATAGGCCGACCGCATCCGTTCCGTTCGGATCGCCTTGGACGCATCAGTGCCCCTGAAATAGGTAAAGATCGGAATGTCCAAAGCGTTGGCCAACGGTGCCAGCGCCAGCGCTTGCGTGCCAAACTCCGCAAGGATCACATCAACCCGCTCGTCGCGCAGAAACTTGATCAGCGCTTCCTTCGCCTCTCCGAACGGCAGGCGCGATGTGCCGTGCCGCATACGGTTGCGCAAAAGCCACCAGGGAGCCACCATGACATCGCGCCCCGAAAGGCCATCGCGCCGCACAAAATACGGCTTGCCATAGGGGTTGTCCCCCCGAAACCGGCCACAAACCACAACTGTATTGCCACCGAACAGGTGTTCGATGTGGCGGTTGATGAAGGTCTCACCGCCAAGATGATATTCGCCAGTTGCAATGGCTACGCGCATGAAAACGGGGCCCGATAGTAAACCGACTTCCTAGGTAACAGCGCAATATGGCACCAGCAAGGCTGAACGGTCCCAACCCTGCCGCTTGGGCCATAGGCGGACGCACCAAAGCGCACTCAGCCGAAAGAAAGCGCCGATTTCTGCACCGCAAAAACCGTGCCCATGATCGGTTTCGACATCTCGTTGCGCAACCGCGCCTGTTTCAGCAGCTTTGGCTTGGGAAAACCCACTTGGGCCAAAGTGGACAAAAGATACCCCTGCGCATGCTTGTAGCGGCCCGACTTGTGAAGCCGGAACCCCGACTGCACGGCCGGATCCTCCTCATCCTCGACCGTCACCAGCAACCAGCCTCCGGGCGACAACACGCTGTGAAAATTTGAAAATACGGTCTTCAACGCCCCGAAATACACCAGCACATCGGCACAGACGATCATGTCGAACCGACCTTCGGGATAGGTGCCGATCTCGGACAAATCCGTGCGTGCCAAAAAGTCATAGCCGCCTTTGGCCCGCGATTTCTCAAGCATCTTGACCGAGATATCAACGCCGATGATCTCTTTTGCGTACATGCGAAGAAACCCGGCACACAGCCCCGTTCCACACCCCGCATCAAGAACGCGGCGCTTTTTCGATTTGGGCAGGTCCATCTCTTGCAAGGCCGCAAAAATCAGGTCCGGCCCACGATTGCCCAGCAGTTCTAGTTTGTCATCATAAGATTCTGCAAAATTGTCAAAGATCTCGACCGCCATGCCGTGCTGATCCAAGTCCGACACCGGCATCCCGTTTGCCGCCAAAAGGTAATTCAACTTGGCGCGCTGCGTCTTGGTCTTGCAACGTGTGCGCGCCATGTCCAGAAACCGCACAACCGCCGGTTTCGCGTCAAAATGCGAAAAGATCGTGGCAAGGTACAACAGGATTTCGAACCGGTCGCCATTGCGTTCGCAAAACGCCTCTGCCACTGCCTGAGCCTCAGGCAGATTGTCCCGATGGGTCAGGATCGCAAGCAGCCGGTTCAGCGTCTTTTCGTCATTCGGCGCAACCTCGTGGGCGCGGCGGCATAGGGTTTCCACCTCGTCCAGCGCCTCAAGGTCGGCCAGAATATGCGCCGTATCAAGCATCGCCGTCACCGAGCCCTCGCCTGCCTCCGTGATCTGCCCAAGGCCGTCCGCAACATTGGCCCACAGCGCATCCGCCGTTTGCGCCTGATCCAGTTTGCGCATCAACACCGACAGCACACAGGCATCCGGCAGTCCCATGCGCCCCTGTTCGACAATTTGCAAAGACAACGCCAAAGCGTCTGACCGTTTGTCCGCCTCAAACAGCGCCAGCGCGCGAGACACATCTGGAGCAAGCAGAGCCATTGGTCGGCTGGGCGCGGATGCGGGTGACGTTTGCGACGATGTGCCAGTCAAATGCGGGGCTTTGGACATAATGAGTGTCTCCAGGATCAAGAATACCCCGATCATGGCCCCTGCCCTGTTGCAAATCCAGATGTGATTGCCAAAGCGGTCAGACCGCGCAACTCAGTCCGTGCAACAAGATGCGCCCCACACCCCAACAGCACGCCCCAGCCATTCTGGCTGACAAAGATCGGGTTCTCCGACCTGCGTGCTGTTGATGCGTGAGCGGGCGGACGGGTACGCAATGGTCCGGTGCCGGATCATGAAGTGGCCCAAGACGCCCCGTCCGCTCATGCCCCGGGATCAGCCGGGAACATCCCTAGAATCCACCATTAACGTTAAAATAAAGTGAACCGAACGGACGATTTACAAGAAATTCAGACCGATTTCACTGCGCGGCGCAATTCTTCGACCAGCAAAGTCTCAGACATACCGCTGTCCACCGCCAACCGCCGCAGCCCGAAATGCACATGCGCCATTTCCTGATAGTAACTGGTATAGGCATAATTCGTCGCTGCGCCGGCAGCAGCACCCAGAATCGGCACCGTCTGCGCAGCCAGCTTTTGCCCAAGCACCGTGGCCAATCGCGGCGCGACGGATTTCAGGATACCATGCACCGCCGCACCGTTCAGCGTCACGCGCGTGCTCAGGAATGCCATGTTCGCCCCGTCATCATCCGCCAGCGGCCCGGCGCTGGCAAAGACCGTCAGGCAATCTGTCAAAACATCCGGGTCGTTGGGATCAAACCCGTATTCCGCCGCGATACCCTGAATGGCCCGCAACAGCACCGTTGTCGTGACAGGCAGTTCAGCCAGGGCTGTGGGCAACCCGCCCGCCCCGCCAACCGCCCCCATTGCGGTGGTCAGCGCCGTGTTGAGCCACCCTTTCTGGTCCGGCACCACCCCGCGCGATTGTTTCGCAGCGGTCAGCGCCACCCGAAGCGCGCGTTCGGTGGCACCTTCAAGGCCCATCTTCACAGCGTCGGGCAACCGCTCTAGCAGGTTCTCGGCCCGCCCACCGATCATGTTGAGCACTTGCAGCCCAACACCCCCGGCAGCCTTGTGACGACGGGCGAGTGTGGTGATCGCAGCTTGGGTGTCCAGCGGGACAAGATCGGTTCCGGTCATGCCCTACAATTGGGGATGTTTGCCCCTGGGTTCAAGCGTCCCGTTCCACATGCCCGGTTAAGCCGTCCCATGCGCCCTGCTGCAATTCCAAACCCAGAACCCGGTCCGGGTTGGTGGGCGGCGGCATCTCGACCCCGTTCAGCTTGGTGAACCCGAACCGTTTGTAATAAGGCGCATCACCGACCAAAAGCACCCGCGCCCAACCTTCCGCGCTGGCCTGATCCAGACTGTCCCGGATCAACGCCCCGCCAAGGCCCTCGCCCTGAGCGGTGGGGTGAACGGCAACGGGACCAAGCAACAAGACCCTGTCCGCGCGAATCCGCACCGGCCAATACCGGATCGCACCGCCCAGAATGCCCTGATCGCCGCGCGCCACCCGCGACAGCGACGCCACAGGCGGCACGCCATCCCGCAAACGGTAAGACGACAGCGCCTCGCGCCCCGGCGCGAAACACAAGTCATAGAGGCCTTCGACCTCCCACAAATCGTCTGTGGTTTCCGGGCTCAGGGTGAACATGACACCGCTCTTCGTTGACGCGTGCACACCCCCGTGCAATCCGCTGCGAAACCGCCTATCACGCAAGCCAGCAATCGGCAAACAGGGAGCTTTCCCCGCATGTTCTACCGCCCAGAAGACGGCCACGGCCTGCCCCACAACCCGTTCAACGCCATCGTGACGCCGCGCCCAATCGGCTGGATCTCGACCCGCGGCAGCGACGGGCAGGACAACCTTGCCCCCTACTCGTTCTTCAACGCTGTGGCGTATGTGCCCCCGCAGGTGATGTTCGCCTCCACCTCGGCCAAGCCTGACCGGGGCGACACCAAGGACACGGTCGCGTTGATCCGCGACACCGGGGTCTTTGCAGTCAATATTGTCGAATATGCCATGCGCGATGCGATGAACCTGACCTCGGGCGCCTGGGACCGCGACGTGGACGAATTCGCCCATGCCGGGATCGACAAGGCCGAGTGCGACAGCATCAACTGCCCCCGCGTGGCAGGGGCCCCGGCCACGCTTGAGTGCAAGGTGACGCAGATCGTGCAATTGCCCGGAGAAGCCAATTTCGCAGTCTTCGGCGAAGTCACCGGAGTGCACATGCGCGACGACTGCATCAAGGACGGCATGTTCGACGTGCTGAGCTTTAACCCGCTGACTCGCATGGGCTACCGCGATTATTCGGTGGTCCGCGAAACATTCAGCCTCAACCGCCCCGGAGAATAGGTCAAACTTTGCATACCCGGGGCTCCGCCCATTCTCACCTCAAACCATCCCCCGGATGGTTTGTGTGCCAGAGACACAACCGGTTCGAATTGTTTCGCGCGCGAAACATTGGGTCCGGTCCGGTCCTTTAACAAAAGGTTAACACGCTATGGCCCTCAAACGTTTGCTGACCGAATTCGGCATGGGCAGTTCGCTGCGCAGGCAGGACTATACCGAGGCCGCCTCGCGCGCGGTCAAGGATGCGCTCTGGCACAATTCGATCAATCTGGCCGAGCTGTATGGCAAAGACAAATCCGACATGCAGATCACGGTCGAAGTGGGTGTGCAGAACCCCGACGCCCTCGACACCGCTGCCATCGCCGCGATCTTTCCCTACGGCCAAGTCACTGTGATCGCGCGCAAAGGTGGCCTCGACGTGCCGCGCAACGATGGCGGCAAGCCGACTGTGATCGCCAATGTCGCCATCTCGGTGGCGCTCGATCTGGAGGACGCGGCATGAGCGATCAGCGTTTCATTATTGAAATGGGCATGGGCAATGACCAATACGGCATGGATTACACCAAGGCCGCCGCCCGTGCGATCGAAGACGCGATCCGCCATTCGTCGATCCCGCTGTTTGAGGCCACCGGCCTGCCCCATGATGCGATGCGCGTACAGGTGACGGTGGGTGTGGCGGAACCGGACAAGGTGGATTGCACCGAACTGGCCAAGCGCCTGCCGCGTGGTCGCGCCACGGTCACGGCCGTTGAAGGCGGGCTGAACGTCACCAACCCCGACAGCGGGTCCACCCTCGTGATCGCAACAGCCGCAGTCGAGGCGTTTTTGCCGCGTCAGGCCTAGCACGTCTTGAACCAACAGGCCCGCGCTGCGAAACTGGCGCGGAACAACTACGGAGGCCGCAATGGCACAGCGCAAACTCGGTGTGATTGGCGGATCAGGGTTGTATGCCGTGGACGGGTTGCACGATGCCACATGGCAACGTGTGGACACACCGTGGGGCACGCCGTCGGATGACCTCTTTTGTGGCACATTGGACGGGCTGGACCTCGTGTTCCTGCCCCGTCACGGGCGTGGCCATGTGCACAGCCCTTCGGACGTCCCCTACCGCGCCAATATCGACGCACTGAAACGGCTGGGCGTCACAGATGTGATCAGTGTCAGCGCTTGTGGATCGTTCCGCGAAGACATGGCACCAGGCGATTTCGTCATCGTGGATCAGTTCATCGACCGCACATTCGACCGCACCAAAAGCTTTTTCGGGTCGGGCTGCGTCGCGCATGTGTCGATGGCGCATCCGGTCTGCACCTCGCTTGGAGCCATGTGCGCCACAGCCGCCCGCGCAGCGGGTGTGACGGTGCACGAAGGCGGCACCTATCTGGCAATGGAAGGCCCGCAGTTTTCCACCTACGCGGAATCGGTGCTGTACCGCGATCAATGGGGCTGTTCGGTGATCGGCATGACCAATATGCCCGAGGCCAAGCTCGCCCGCGAGGCTGAACTGTGCTATGCCAGCGTGGCCATGGTGACCGATTACGACTGCTGGCACCCGGATCATGACGCGGTAGAAGTCTCTGATATCATTCGCGTTCTCACTGGAAATGCCGATGCCGCGCGCCGGATGATCAAAGCTTTGCCGACACTTTTGTCGCCCGACAACACCCCTTGCCCACAAGGCTGCGACCGCGCGCTTGACCATGCGCTCATCACCGCACCGGATGCCCGCGATCCCGCATTGGTCAAAAAGCTGGACGCGGTGGCCGGGCGTGTGCTTTCTGGGAAGGCTGGTTAAACTGGAACACCCCTCATGAGCTTTGATCTTTGGCTGACCTTTGTCGCCGCCTCGACCCTGCTGTTGCTGATCCCCGGACCCACGGTGCTGCTGGTGCTGTCTTATGCGATAAGCCAGGGCAAGCGCGTCGCAATCGCATCGGCCAGCGGCGTCGCATTTGGCGATTTCATCGCAATGAGCCTGTCACTTGCCGGGCTTGGCGCGCTGGTGCTGGCGTCGGCCACGCTGTTCACAGTTTTGAAATGGGTGGGGGCGCTGTATCTCGTTTGGCTCGGGATCAAGTTGCTGCGCTCCGCCCCAAGCTCTGCAATGCCGGTGACCGAAGGGGGCGTGCAGGCGCGGTCGGTCTTTCGCCACGCGGCATTGGTCACTGCACTGAACCCGAAATCCATCGCGTTCTTCATCGCCTTCGTGCCGCAATTCATCACACCAAGCGCGCCGCTGCTGCCGCAATTTGCCATCCTGATCTTGACCTTCGTGGCGCTCGCTGCGCTCAATGCCTTTGCTTATGCGCTGGCAGCCGACCGGCTGCGCGGCTGGATCGGAAGCGGCAGCGTGATCACAGGGCTCACCCGCGCTGGCGGGGCCACACTCATTGCCATGGGCGCGCTGACCGCCATGGCCCGTCGCACCCCCTGAGGACATCATGACCCCCACCAAGACCGTCAAGGACTACATCCGCACCATCGTCGACTTTCCACATGACGGCATCCTGTTCCGCGATGTGACCACGCTGTTTGCCGATCCGCGTGGGTTCCGCATGGCCATCGACCAATTGCTGCACCCCTATGCCGGTGTCCGCTTCGACAAGGTGGTCGGACTTGAGGCGCGCGGTTTCATCCTCGGCGGTGCGATTGCCCACCAACTGTCCGTGGGCTTTGTGCCCGTGCGCAAGAAAGGCAAGCTGCCCGGCGCGGTGATTTCCGAAGAATATACTCTCGAATATGGCGAAGCCGTGGTTGAGATTCACGACGACGCGATTCAGCCGGGCGAAAAGGTGCTGCTGGTCGACGACCTGCTCGCCACTGGCGGCACGGCCGAGGCCGGACTTAAGCTGATCGAACGGTTGGGCGGCGAAGTGATCGGCTGCGCGTTTATCATCGACCTTCCCGATCTGGGCGGTCGCAAAAAGCTTGAGGCTTTGGGCATGGACGTGCATGCGCTTTGTGCGTTTGATGGGCTTTAGGGCTTCTTCTGTTTCCCAAAAGTGGGGGTTTGGGGCTGCGCGCCCCCACGGTCAGCCAAAAGGCCAAGCCTTCGATCGAGGCATGGGCGCACTTCTTCAAAGAAATGCAGCCGTGTGTTCAAAAATCCGGCTTGCCGCGATCAAACGTTGAACGCGTCAGCCCAATCGGGATGCTTGCGGCGTTGTGCGTTCACAAACGGGCACAGCGGCACGATCTTAAACCCTTCGGCGCGGGCATCCGCCACCAGCCGCGTCACCAGAGCAAGCCCGGCCCCGGTGCCGCGAAACACATCCGGCACGCCTGTGTGGTCAGCAATGACCAGCGTGGGCGACGTGACCGAATAGGTCAGTTCCGCTTCGGCCCCGTCCTGACGGATGACATACCGCCCCTTGGCACCATCCAGTTCACGCTGGATGTCAAACTCAGACAATGGTGGCTTCTGTCGCTACGCGCAGCTCGTCTTCGGTGACGCCATCTGCGGTCTCGACGATCTTCAAACCACCTTCGACCACATCCAGAACCCCCAGATTGGTGATGATCCGGTCGACAACCGCAGCACCAGTGAGCGGTAGCGTGCATTCCTTGAGAACCTTGCTGTCGCCATGTTTGTTCGTGTGGTCCATCACAACAACCACGCGGCCCACACCCGCGACCAAATCCATCGCGCCGCCCATGCCTTTGACCAGCTTTCCGGGGATCATCCAATTCGCCAGATCGCCCTTTTCGTCCACTTCCATCGCACCCAGGATCGCCATTGCAATCTTGCCACCGCGGATCATGCCGAAGGATGTCGCGCTGTCAAAATAGGATGTGTGCGGCAGTTCGGTGATTGTCTGCTTGCCCGCATTGATCAGGTCCGGGTCTTCGTCACCTTCATAGGGGAACGGCCCCATGCCGAGCATGCCGTTTTCGGACTGAAGCGTCACTGTCATGCCGTCGGGGATGTAGTTGGACACCAGCGTCGGGATGCCGATCCCAAGATTGACATACATGCCATCCTGAAGCTCTTGCGCGGCGCGTGCCGCCATCTGGTTGCGATCCCATGCCATAGTCGTCTTCCCTTCGTTTGCCATGAACACCGCGAGTTGCGGCCTTATCCCTTGAAATCTGTAAATCCGACAGGCACGTCGATCAGGATCACCGTTCCAGCGGCCCCGCGCACCACATTGATCGTTCCGTCCAGCCCATCAAGCAAGGAGGATACCAGCCGCCCCCCGACAGACCCGGATGACGGGAACAGCGTCTTGCTTGGGATACCAGCCCCGTCATCGGAAATGGTCATCCGCAACCCGCCTGCCGCCAAACGGTTGACCCGCAATTCCAGATAGCCCTGATCCAGCCCGTCAAAGGCATGTTGAAAGGCGTTCGACACAAGTTCAAACGTGATCAGCGCCACCCGGATCGCCGTGTCAAGATTGACCTCCAGCGGTTCGACGAGTGACACGAACCGCACGCCGGGGCGGCCTTCGTTATGGGCAATCGTGTGCGAAATGCGTGACAGAAGCGACCCAAGGTCGATGCCATCGCGGTTCCATTGCTCATCCGCAAGTTTCATTTCTTCGTAGACGAATTGCAGGCATTCGAGCCGCTTTGGCAGCAGGTCCAGCATCCTGAGCCGCTGCTTGGAATCCTCGGCAACAACCGGAGTGCCCGAACCGTTATGATCGACAAGAGAGTTGACGATCAGCCCAAGATCCTGCCCCACCCGCGAGCACACCGTATCAAGATGCAGGCGTGTCGCGTCTGACGATCGATCCTTTTCGTCGTCGCGCAGTTCTTTCTGGATACCCAGATAATAGACCGGCTTGCCCAACCCGTCATTGATCGGCGCGATCAGCAGACGGTTCATGAACGCTTCGCCGGTGGCGCGGTAATTGAGGATATCGACGCTCACATCCTCGCCAGCCTCGATGGCGTTGCGGATTTTCTGGATCGCCCTGGGATCGGTGTCTGCCCCCTGAAGAAACCGGCAATTGCGCCCGATGACGCGGGACCGCTGATAGCCGGTCGTCCGTTCAAACGCATCGTTGATATAGACGATCGGATTGCCTTCGGTGTTCGGATTGGTGATCACCATAGCCACACTCAGCCGGGAAAACCCGGCCAAGGCCTGGCTGTCGTCCAGGACAGAGGTCAGCTTTGGTTTTTCAACAGAACGTTCCACGGATGTTTGGTTCGTTTCTTGTGTCAGGCGGCCGGTCTTGGGCGCGTTGTACGCTGTTCAATGCGCTTTTCATGGGCGCCCTGAATGATGCGGGTCACGTAAATGCCTGGCAGGTGGATATGATCGGGATCAAGCATGCCGGGTTCAACAATCTCTTCGACCTCCAGAATGCAGACTTTGCCACACATGGCGGCAGGCGGATTGAAATTGCGCGCCGTTTTGCGGAAGATCGCGTTCCCAGTCGTGTCGGCCTTCCACGCCTTCACGATGGACAGATCGGCAAAGATGCCTTTTTCCATGATGTAGGTTTCGCCGTCGAAATCTTTGTGGTCCTTGCCTTCGGCAATCACAGTGCCAACGCCGGTCTTGGTGTAGAATCCCGGAATGCCCGCACCACCGGCGCGCATCCGTTCGGCCAAGGTGCCTTGCGGATTGAACTCAAGCTCCAGCTCACCAGAGAGATATTGGCGCATAAATTCTGCGTTTTCGCCAACATACGAGCTGATCATCTTTTTGACCTGACGCGTCTGCAACAGGATGCCGATGCCGAAATCGTCCACGCCTGCATTGTTCGAGGCAAAGGTCAGATCCTTGACGCCGCTGTCGCGGATCGCGCTCAAAAGCAGCTCGGGAATACCACTAAGGCCAAAACCACCTGCGGCAATCAACATACCGTCGCTCAGAACGCCATCAAGCGCTTCGGCTGCCGATCCATAGACCTTTTTCATCGCAAATCCCCCGTGTTCGACGCCTTGCCGTTTTGACCTTTCAAGCAGGCTAAGTCAACGGCACTGGCGTGCGTCTCAGGCTGTGTCAACTGCGCGCATCACCGTGGGGTTTGCCAGCGGTCCCGCGCCGCAAAAGCCACGCGGATCGCAGCGGGGGCCTAGGCTGATCAGGCTTCTTTTGCAGCCGGTTTTTTCTTGGCGGCGGGCTTTTTGGTGGCGGTTTTCTTGGCCGGTGCTTTTTTGGCAGCTGCCTTTTTCGCGGGCGCCTTTTTCTTGGTGCCCTTTTTCGTCGCCTTTTCGGCGATCAGGGCGACGGCCATTTCCATCGTTACCGCGTCCGGTTCCACGTCCTTGGGCAGGGTTGCGTTGACCTTGTCCCATTTGACGTAGGGCCCGTAGCGCCCTTCCATCACCGAAATCATGCCGCCATCTTGCGGATGTTCACCGATCTCTTTCAACGCTTTGGCGGCAGCCCCGCGCCCGCGTCCCGGATTGGCGCGCTTTTCCGCAAGCAGTTCAACGGCGCGGTTCATGCCGATTTCGAACACCTCAAGGAATTCCTTGAGATTGACATAGGTCGGCTTTGCGTCGTCAGGAAGCTGATGCATGATGTAGGGGCCGAACCGGCCCAGATTTGCCTTCACCTCTCCCCCGTCGGGGTGCATGCCCACGGGGCGCGGCAGCGTCAGCAGCGTGACCGCTTTTTCCAGCGTCATATCGTCGGGTGACCAGCCGGGCAGGAAATCGCCCTTGGCCTTGGGCAAGCTGGCGCGTGGCGGTTTCTTGTTCTCGGGTGTCGGCTCTCCGCGCTGAACATAGGGGCCAAAGCGACCGGATTTCAGCCAGATCTCTTCGCCGGCATCTTCGCCCAGAACACGTTCGTCGCCTTCGGCGCCTTCGCCCGCGATGGGCCGCGTATAGGTGCATTCGGGGTAGTTGCCGCAGCCAACAAACCCGCCGGTGCGGGATGTCTTGAGGTGCAGTTGACCCAAGCCGCATTTTGGGCAGACACGCGGGTCGCTGCCATCGTCGCGCGGCGGATACAGCTGCGGCGCGAGAGCCGCGTCAAGCACATCGAGCACCTCGGTGATGCGCAGATCGGATGTCTCGGAAATCGCCGCTGAGAAATGCTGCCAGAACCGGGCCAGCACGTCTTTGTAATCACCTTCACCCGCGCTGACATGGTCAAGCTCATCTTCCAACGCGGCGGTGAAATCATACTCCACATAGCGTTTGAAAAAATTCAGAAGGAAGATCGTGACAATCCGGCCCTTGTCCTCGGGGATCAGACGGTTCTGTTCCTTGCGGACATATTCGCGGTCCTGAATCGTGGTGATGATGCTGGCATAGGTCGACGGGCGACCAATGCCCAATTCTTCCATCCGTTTGACCAGCGTCGCCTCGGTGTAGCGCGGTGGCGGCTGGGTGAAATGCTGGTCGGGTGTGATGGCCTTTTTGGCGGCCTTTTCGCCCTGCATGATCTGCGGTAGGCGCTTGTCGTCATCATCGACCACCGCATCGTCGCGGCCTTCTTCGTAGACACGCATAAACCCATCGAAGAGAACAACCTGACCATTTGCGCGCAATACGACCTGCCCATCCGCGCTGCCCACATCGACGGTGGTGCGTTCCAGACGCGCCGATTCCATCTGGCAGGCCAGCGTGCGCTTCCAGATCAGATCATACAGCTTGCGCTGATCCGCTTCGCTGATCTTGAGGTTTGCGGCATCCTTGGACATATCCGTGGGCCGGATGCATTCGTGCGCTTCTTGCGCGTTCTTGGCCTTGTTCTTGTAGATGCGCGGGTTTGCCGGGACGTAATCGTCGCCGTAACGGTCCTTGATCGCGGCGCGCGCCTCTTGCACGGCTTCTGGGGCCATGTCGATGCCATCGGTCCGCATGTAGGTGATATGGCCCGCTTCGTACAAGCGCTGCGCCGCGTTCATCGTCTGGCGCGCGCCCATGCCGAATTTGCGGCTTGCCTCTTGCTGAAGTGTCGAGGTCATGAACGGTGCGGACGGGTTACGCGAGGCGGGTTTGGCCTCAACCGATTGCACGGTCAGATCGCGGCTGGTGATGGCCTGAACCGCCAGTTCGGCCTGCGTGCCGTTCTCAAGATCATAGCGGTCAAGCTTTGTGCCCGCGAGAACCGTCAAACGCGCTTCGTATTCCTGACCGCGCGGCGTCGACAGCAGCGCCTTCACCGACCAGTATTCACGGGCGCGAAACGCTTCGATCTCCATTTCGCGTTCAACGATCAGGCGCAAGCACACCGATTGCACCCGCCCCGCAGAGCGTGCCCCGGGCAGTTTGCGCCACAGCACAGGGGACAGGTTAAACCCCACAAGATAGTCCAGCGCCCGGCGCGCAAGATAAGCGTCGACCAGCGGCACGTCGATGTCCCGTGGATTGGCCATCGCTTCGGTCACGGCGGCCTTGGTGATGGCGTTGAAGGTGACGCGTTTGACGTCGGTGGTCTTCTTGATCGACCGCCGCTTGGTCAGCGCCTCTTTGAGGTGCCACGAGATCGCTTCGCCTTCGCGGTCAGGGTCGGTTGCGAGGATCAGCGCGTCATCGGTTTTAAGCGCTTCGGCGATGGCCGCGACATGTTTGCGCGAGTCCGCTCCGACCTCCCATTTCATGTCAAACCCGTTTTCGGTATCGACAGAACCATCCTTTGGCGGCAGGTCACGGACGTGTCCGTAAGACGCCAGAACAGTGTAGTCAGACCCCAGATATTTGTTGATTGTCTTGGCTTTTGCCGGGGATTCGACAACGACAACTGGCATAAAAATAGGACCTTTCTCACCGCTCCAAGAGCATCTTGGGTGTACCGCATATGGCGGCGCTATAGGTGGGGTGCAAGCGGGAATTGTCAATCGCGGCACTTGTCCGCCTTGGTGTGGCCCCTGACTCAAGGAGGACAAGCCCGGCCCAAATGGGTGGCGCATTTCCCACAAAAGAAATGCTGAAATTGCCCTAATTTTTGCCCACGCCGTCTAACCGATGCGCGAAATCAACCCGCCGGGCTGGCGGTTGATGCGGCCGTCCAGTTCCAGATCCGTGAGCGCTGGGGACACGATGCGTGACGTCGCCCCAAGATCGCGGATGAGCTGGTCTTCACCGACCGGAGACGGCCCAAGACGGTCAAGGATCTTTTGGTGCAGCTGTGCAATCTCGGCCAATGACCGTTCCGGCGCAGCAGGTTCCAGCGGCAATTCCGGGGTAGTCACTTGTGGCGCGGCCAGAGGGGCCAACGCCTCGATCACGTCATCTGCACTGCGGACAAGCCGCGCACCGTCGCGCAAAAGCATGTTGCACCCGGAGGCGCGCGCATCAAACGGGTGTCCGGGCACGGCCATCACCTCGCGCCCTTGATCCAGTGCGGTTCGAGCCGTGATCAGCGACCCGGATTTCGCCGCCGCCTCGACCACGATAACCGCGCATGACAGCCCGGAAATGATGCGGTTGCGGGCCGGGAAATGCCGCGCCTGGGGTTGCAGGCCCATCGGTTGTTCGCTGATCCGCGCGCCGCCCTGTGCGACGATATCTTCAGCGAGTTTGGTGTTTTCCGCTGGATAAAGCACATCCACCCCGCCGCCCAGAACCGCGATGGTGCCGGTCTTCAACGCTGCGAGATGTGCGGCGGTATCAACCCCGCGCGCCATGCCCGATGTTATGACAAAACCCGCCTCGCCCAGCCCAGCTGCCAGCGTCCGCGCCATGCGCCCCCCCAATGAGGACGCGTTACGCGCGCCAACCAGCGCGACCTGCCGCTTGGCAAGCACTGCCGTATCACCGACCGCCCAAAGCATTGGCGGGGGATCGTCCAGATCGGTCAGGCCTTGCGGGTAGATGCCATCGCCGAGACACAGCAATCGTGCGCCCGCGGCCCGTGCCGCCTTGAGTTCTGCATGGATTACAGCCTCGGGGCACACCTGATAGGTGTCGACACCAGCAGCGCGGGCTATGTCGGGCAGATGTTTCAACGCCTCAGCCGCGCTGCCATGATCGGCCATCAGCCGGTAAAACGTGCTGATCCCCACCCGACGCGAGCGCAAGAGGCGAAGCCAGTCAAACCTTTGGTCTTCCGTGGTGGGTGGGAGTAGGGGGTGAGTGGAAGAGTTGTGTCCCAATGTCAGCCTGCCTTCGCCGTCTTGCAGGGACAGGAATAGGGCGTCACTGGTTAATCAGTGATGAATCCCGACATTGGATTGGCGAGAAATAAAACACCTTCCCGCCAACCATCTGATTTAGATATATTCTTTTCTTAGGCTTGCGCGCCACCAACGGTCAGGCCACCGATCATGAGAGTCGGCTGACCGACGCCCACTGGCACCCATTGGCCCTGTTTGCCGCAATTCCCCATCCCCGGATCAAGCGCCATGTCGTTACCAAGGGCGCGAATCTGTTGCAGCGCGGTGGCGCCGTCCCCGATCAGGGTGGCCCCTTTGACCGGCGCGCCAACTTTGCCGTTCTTCACCCTGTAGGCCTCAGTGCAGGAGAAAACGAATTTGCCATTGGTGATGTCAACCTGACCGCCGCCAAAGCCAACGGCCCAGATGCCATCCTTGAGGTCGGCCACGATATCGCCGGGATCAGTATCGCCGCCCAGCATATAGGTGTTGGTCATGCGCGGCATCGGGATATGTGCATAGGATTCGCGCCGACCATTCCCGGTGGGGGCCACGCCCATGAGACGCGCGTTCTGGCGGTCCTGCATATAGCCCACAAGCCTGCCATCCTCGATCAGCACGTTCTTGCCCGACGGTGTGCCTTCATCGTCCACGGTGATCGATCCGCGCCGGTCCGGGATGGTGCCATCGTCAAGCACCGTCACGCCCTTGGCCGCGACCTGCTGGCCCATCAGCCCGGCAAAGGCGGAAGATCCCTTGCGGTTGAAATCGCCCTCAAGCCCGTGCCCGACGGCTTCATGAAGCAAGATGCCCGGCCAGCCCGGGCCAAGCACGATGTCCATGGCGCCTGCGGGCGCGGGCACGGCATCGAGGTTTACCAGCGCAACACGTAGCGCCTCGCGCGCCTTGCCCTGCCAGTCGGACGGATCAAGCAATCCGTCAAGCATCACGCGCCCCCCGCCCCCGGCGGTGCCAGATTCACGGCGGCCATTTTCCTCGACGATCACGCTGACATTGACGCGGGTCATCGGGCGTGTGTCGGACACAAGGCTGCCTTCAGGGCGCAGAATCGCCACCTCTTGCAAGGAGGCCGCGATTGTTGCGCTCACCTGAACGACACGGGGGTCAAGCGCGCGGGCAAAGGCGTCGATCTCGCGCAGGGTGTCGACCTTGACCGGGAAACTGTGCCCGGCGATGGGATCGGCGTCGGTATACAGGCGCGTGTTGGTGCCCGCTGGTTTCTCGGCCAGAGTGCCCCCGCCCTCGCCCACGGCGAGCCGAGCTGTTTCTACCGCCCGCTTGATCGCCGATTCGGAGATGTTGGTAGAATGGGCATAGCCCGCCACTTCGCCGCGCACCGCGCGCAACCCGAACCCTTCGGACGCATCATAGCTGGCCGTCTTGACCCGCCCGTCGTCGAACACAAGCACCTCTGACCGGCGACGTTCGAGAAACAATTCCCCGTCATCTGCCCCCGCTACAGCCTCTTTGAGAAGCGCAAGCGCCCGGTCGCGATCAAGATGTGTGTCGAATGGTTGAAAGGATGTATCGGCCATGAAACCCCCAGAGGTGAATTTGATATAGATCAAGGAAAGCGCGTTTTTGCCGCAAGCAACCTTCTTTAACTGATGTGAAGAATATGGTTTTAACCGCTCCTAAGACAACTGGAGGTATGGTGCGGGTTCAGCTCGCACCGCAGTTCCTGGAAAACTTGACCATACACGCAACCGATCAGGGTAAGACATGCAACTCAAAACTTTGCTCTTGGGTCTGGCCACCACCTTCGCCGCAGCGCCGGCGTTTGCCCAGCAAACGCTAGAGACAATTGGCGCTCCGGTGGACAGAGGCACAGGCTTTCAACCCGCGGCAACCGAATTGGCGCGCGACCTTCAATGGCTTGACGGGATGATCCTTATCATCATCACCGCCATCGTGCTGTTTGTGACCGCCCTGATGGCCTACTGCATCGTGCGCTACAACCGCCGCGCGAATCCGACGCCATCCAGCTTTACCCACAACACACCTATCGAGATTCTATGGACCGTGGGTCCGATCCTCGTATTGGTCTTCATCGGCGCGTTCTCGCTGCCGATACTGTTCAAACAGCAGGAAATCCCCGAAGCCGACCTGACCATCAAGGTGACCGGCTACCAGTGGTACTGGGGCTATGAATATGTAGGCGAAGACCTCGCCTTTGACGGCTACATGATCGGGTCGCCCTTCACCGGTGGCGACAACCGCATGACTGCCGAAGTTGAAACGCAGCTGGTTGAAGCCGGCTATCGCAAAGAAGACTTCCTTTTGGCGACAGACACTGCGGTTGTTGTCCCGGTCGGCAAAACGGTCGTGATGCAGGTCACCGGCGCCGATGTGATCCATTCATGGACCATTCCGGCCTTCGGTGTGAAGCAGGACGCGATCCCCGGTCGTCTGGCTGAACTGTGGTTCAACGCCGAAAAAGAAGGCGTCTATTTCGGTCAGTGTTCCGAGCTGTGTGGCATTGCGCATGCCTACATGCCGATCACGGTCAAAGTGGTCAGCGAAGCGTCCTATGACGCATGGTTGGCAGCCTCTAAGGAAGCGGGCGAATACGTCGATGTCCGCACCGTCCTGACCAACTGATACGACAGCGCGCATGCGGAGTGCTGCATGCGCGCCCCTTACGGCCATCCTGACCCAACAGTGTTGAGACCATCATGACCGATACAAGCATCAACACCCAAATGCGCAGTGCCGAGAACGAAGCGCAGTTCAGCGACTTCTTCGCCCTGCTGAAGCCGCGCGTCATGACGCTTGTTGTGTTCACAGCGTTTGTGGGCCTGCTGGCCGCACCCACGGGCATACACCCGTTCATCGGATTTTGCGCGATCCTGTTCATCGCGATCGGTGGTGGGGCGTCCGGCGCGCTCAACATGTGGTGGGATGCCGATATCGACGCCGTGATGAAGCGCACCCAGCGCCGCCCGATCCCTGCGGGCAAGGTCACGAGCGACGAAGCACTGGCCATCGGGCTGGCTTTGTCGGCATTTTCAGTCGTGTTTCTGGGGCTTGCGACCAACTGGGTCGCCGCTGGTCTTTTGGCCTTTACCATCTTCTTTTATGTCGTGATTTACACGATGTGGCTCAAGCGGTGGACACCACAAAACATCGTCATCGGTGGCGCGGCAGGTGCCTTTCCTCCAATGATCGGGTGGGCTGCGGCCACCGGCGGTGTGAGCGTTGAATCCGTGCTGATGTTCTGCCTGACCTTCATGTGGACGCCGCCGCATTTCTGGGCGCTGGCACTGTTCATGCGCAAGGACTACGACAATGCCGACGTGCCGATGCTGACCGTGACCCACGGGCGCCGCGCGACGCGCAATCACATTCTGGTCTACACCATCCTGCTTGCCATTCTGGCTGTTGCCGCCGGCTTCACGTCGATTGGTGGCCCGATCTACATCGTCACTGCGGTCGTGCTGAATATTCTTTTCCTGCGCGGTGCGATTCAAATCTGGCGCCGGGACGAAGACATGTCCGAGGAAGACAACTTCCTTGCGGAGCGCAAATTCTTCAAACTGTCCCTGCTTTATCTTTTCGCCCATTTCGGCGCGATCCTGATTGAAGCAGGTCTGGACAAGGCCGGGGTATGGGCATGAGCCTGTCGAAACAACACGAACTGCACGAACGTCGCTTCGGTCGCAATCTTGGGGTCGGGCTTTTGCTTGCCGCACTTATTGCCATCGTGTTTGGATTGACGGTCGTCAAAGTAACCAATGACAATTTCACAACTCCTTCAGCTGAAACGGTGTCACAATGAAAACACTCGATCCCAAGAAGAAGACCGCCCTTCAGGGCTTTGCAGTTGTTGTGTTCATGGGTGGGCTCGCATGGGCATCCGTTCCTTTGTATGATTGGTTCTGCCGCGTAACGGGCTTTGGTGGCACCACAAACGTCGCCGAAGCGGGCAGCGTCGAGATCATCGACCGGACCATCAAGATCCGCTTTGACGCTTCGCTCGAACGCGGCATGCCGTGGGAATTCAAGCCCAAGCAGCTTGAGGTCGAACTGCGCCTCGGCGAAGAAGGCATGGCCTTTTACGAAGCGTATAACCCGACCGACCGTCCGGTTGCAGGCACCGCCAGCTACAACGTGGCACCTTACGGCGCGGGGCTTTATTTCTCCAAGATCGCCTGCTTCTGTTTTGAAGAGCAGATCCTGATGCCCGGTGAGCGGGTCGAGATGCCGGTCAACTTTTTCGTTGATCCAGACATCCTGAACGACTCGGACGCCAAATTCGCAAAACACATTACCCTGTCCTACACGTTCCACGAGATAGAGCTGTCTGAAGAGATGCAGGCCATGCTTGACGCGGAACTGACCGACAACGGTACATTGAACTAACGCCTAGCTTTGAGGGACCAAAATGGCGCACGCAAAAGATCATGACTACCACATCCTGAACCCCTCCATCTGGCCGTTCGCCGGCTCTGTGGCTGGGTTCATCATGCTGTTCGGGGCCGTGCTTTGGATGCACGACAGCGGACCGTGGATGTTCCTCATCGGCTTTGTTGGCGTTCTGTACGTCATGTTCGGCTGGTGGGCCGATGTCATCGCCGAGAGCCAGGTTGGCGACCACACCCCCGTGGTGCGGATCGGCCTCAAGTATGGCTTTATCCTGTTCATCATGTCCGAAGTCATGTTCTTCGCGGCGTGGTTCTGGAGTTTCTTCAAGCACGCAATGTATCCGATGGGTCCGCTCAGCCCGGCGGTTGACGGTGTCTGGCCGCCTGTTGGGATCGAAACATTCGACCCCTGGCACCTGCCACTGATCAACACGCTGATCCTGCTTTGCTCGGGCGCGGCGGCGACATGGGCGCACCACGCGCTGGTGCATGAAGACAACCGCGAAGACATGAAGTGGGGGCTGATCATTGCCATCGCTCTGGGTGTGATCTTTACCGGGATGCAGGCGTATGAATACACGCATGCCGGCTTTGGCTTTGCCGGGAACATCTATGGTGCCAACTTCTTCATGGCGACGGGCTTCCACGGCGTGCATGTGATCATTGGCACGATCTTTCTGTTTGTCTGTTACCTGCGCCTGCGCCGGGGTCACTTTACGCAGGAAAAGCACATCGGCTTTGAGGCCGCTGCGTGGTACTGGCACTTCGTTGATGTCGTTTGGCTGTTCCTGTTCGCCTCCATCTACGTCTGGGGCCAGTAACATCCCCAAACGCGGCGTTCCGGCTTGATCGGGACCAGCCAACAAGGATAAAGCAAGGCGCGCCGGATCGGCGCGCTTTGTCACTTTCAGGAGTCGCCCTTTGACCCGTATCGCCCCGCCCCTGCTGTTCGGCCTTATCGGCACCGCCATCCTTGTGTGGCTTGGCATGTGGCAGATGCAGCGGCTGGACTGGAAGCAAGACATCCTGACCCAGATCGAAAGCCGCATCGGAGGCGACCCGCTGCCCCTGCCCGCCCCCGGTCAGGCCAATCCCGACGCGGACCGCTATCAACCCGTCCAACTGAATGGGACAGTTGAACCAGAGGAACTCTATGTTCTGGTGTCGCAAAAACGCATTGGCGCGGGCTACCGCGTGATTTCTGCGTTCGAGACGGCAGATGGCCGCCGTGTCTTGCTGGATCGCGGGTTCATACGCGTGGATGCGCGCGACACCCCCCGCGACAGCGGCGCAAGTGAGGTGATCGGTAACCTGCACTGGCCGGATGATCGCACGTCCTCGACCCCGGACAATGACACCGCTGACAACACATGGTTTGCGCGCGACGTGGACCAGATGGCAGAGATGCTGAACACCGAACCGCTCTTGGTGATTGCCCGCAACATATTGCCCGGCGATCCCGGCGTGACGCCCCTGCCGGTGGACACCGGCGGCATTCCGAACGATCACCTGCAATATGCACTCACCTGGTTTTCGCTCGCCGCGGTGTGGCTGATCGGAACACTCGCGCTGGTATGGCGCTTGCGACAGACGAAGGAAGGCTAAAGCCTGATGCAGTATATCTCGACCCGTGGCAAAGCGCCGGCGCTTGGATTTGAAGACACGATGCTGTCGGGCCTTGCCCGTGACGGTGGGCTGTATGTGCCTGAAACGATCCCGACGCTCAGCACCGACGACATCCGCGCGATGCACGGCCTGTCTTATGAAGAGATCGCGTTCCGCGTGATGCGCCCTTTCGTCGGTGATGCGTTTACCGACGAAGTTTTCGCCGACCTGATCGCCAAGGCCTATGCCGGGTTCGGCCACGACGCGCGCGCGCCTTTGGTGCAGCTGGGATCAGGCCATTTCCTGCTGGAGCTGTTCCACGGGCCGACGCTGGCGTTCAAGGATTTCGCCATGCAGCTGATTGGCCAGATGTTCCAAGAGGCCCTGACCCGCAGCGGCAAGCGTGTGACTATCGTTGGGGCCACGTCGGGCGACACCGGCTCTGCCGCGATTGAGGCGTTCCGGGGTCTGGATGCTGTGGATGTGTTCATCCTGTATCCACATGGCCGCGTGTCCGACGTGCAGCGCCGCCAGATGACAACACCGACGGAATCCAATGTGCATGCCCTGGCACTTGAAGGTGACTTTGACGATTGCCAAGCCCGGCTGAAGGACATGTTCAATCATTTCGAATTCCGCGATGCAGTGCGTCTTGCAGGGGTCAATTCGATCAACTGGGGCCGGGTGCTGGCGCAGGTGGTCTATTACTTCTCGTCTGCCGTGTCGCTTGGCGCGCCGGACCGCAAAGTTAGCTTTACTGTGCCCACCGGCAATTTCGGCGACATCTTTGCGGGCTACATCGCCAAGCGCATGGGCCTGCCGATCGACCGTCTGGTGGTCGCCACAAATCACAACGACATCCTGCACCGCTGCCTAAGCACGGGCGGGTATGTCACCGACAGCGTGATGCCTTCGATCAGCCCGTCGATGGACATTCAGGTCAGTTCCAATTTTGAGCGCGCGCTGTTTGATGCCTATGGCCGCGATGGCAATGCTGTCAGTCAATTGATGGATGAGCTCAAGGCTGGTGGTTTCCATGTCAGCCAAGGCGCGATGCAGGTGTTGCGCGACCAGTTCGACAGTGGACGCGTTTCCGAGAACGAAACGCTGGCGATGATCGCCCATGCCAACGCGCATATGGGTGAATTGCTGTGCCCACATTCTGCCATTGGCGTGGCCGTGGCCGAAGCTCAGCTTGACCCGAACGTGCCCATGATCACGCTGGCGACGGCACACCCAGCCAAATTCCCCGACGCCGTGGAAAAAGCCAGTGGCATCCGCCCGCCCCTTCCCGACCGCATGGCAGATTTGTTTGACCGTGACGAACGGCTGACCCGCGTACCAAACGACCTCGACCAGCTTGAAACCCTTATCCAAGATCGGATCGCCTCTTGACCGTCCAGACCACCACATTTCCCAACGGCTTCCGCGTCGTGACCGAGCATATGCCCGGCCTCGAAAGCGCGGCTATCGGCATCTGGGTCACCGCAGGTGGACGTCACGAACGCCCCGAGCAGAACGGCATCGCGCATTTTCTGGAACATATGGCCTTCAAAGGCACCGAGACCCGCAGCGCCTTGCAGATCGCCGAAGCCATCGAAGATGTGGGCGGCTATATCAACGCCTATACCTCGCGCGAGGTGACCGCCTATTACGCCCGCGTTCTGCGCAATGATGTGGGTCTGGCCTTGGACGTGGTGGCCGACATCCTGCGCAATCCGGTGTTTGACCCCAAAGAGATCGAAGTCGAACGCCATGTGATCCTGCAAGAAATCGGTCAGGCGGCAGACACGCCCGACGACATCATTTTTGACTGGTTGCAGGAACGCGCCTATCCAGATCAGGCATTGGGGCGCACGATCCTTGGGGAAACCGACCGCGTGTCGGGTTTTTCGAAAGACGATCTGGCCATGTTTGTGTCCGAACACTACGGGCCCGATCAGATGATCCTGTCCGCCGCCGGTGCCGTCGATCATGACGCGATTGTCGCACAGGCCGAGCAATTGTTCGGCGATATGGTCGGTCGACCGTTCCTGACTGCGGATGCTGCCACCTTCCACGGGGGCGAAAGCCGCCGCGAAAAGGACCTGGAGCAGGCGCATCTCGCGCTGGCGTTCGAATCCCCCGGCTACCGCGATCCGAATTTCTACGCGGCACAGGTCTATTCCACCGCGTTGGGTGGCGGCATGTCGAGCCGACTGTTTCAGGAAATCCGCGAAAAGCGCGGGCTGTGCTACACGATCTTTGCCCAGACCGGTGCCTATTCCGACACGGGCATGACCACGATCTATGCAGGCACCAGCGGCGACGAGATCAGGGATCTTACCAACCTGACAATCGACGAGATGAAGCGCGCGGCGGAGGATATGTCCCCCGCCGAGGTGGCCCGGGCGCGGGCACAGATGAAGGCCGGTTTGCTGATGGGACTGGAAAGCCCGTCCTCGCGCACCGAACGGCTGGCTCGGATGATCCAGATATGGGGCGAGGTTCCAAGCCTCGAAGACACGATCTCGCGCATCGACAGCGTGACCACCGGTGACGTGCGCGCCTTTGGCGAACACCTTGTGCAGCAGGCCCCTGCGGCAATGGCGCTTTACGGCCCGGTAAGCGCGGCCCCCGATCTGGCTGCCCTGTCCCAACGCCGCGTGGCCTGATGCTCAGCCTGCGGCGCAAGCTTCGGCTCGACACCGAGCGCATGGTCCTGCGACCGCCGATGCACAGCGACTTCAATCCGTGGAGCGCGTTGCGCAATGACAGCGAAGAGTTCCTTGCAAAATGGGAACCCAGCTGGGCCGAGGACCATCTGAGCCGCCGCGCGTTTACCAACCGCGTCTACTGGGCCAACCGCGCCATCGGCAACGGATCGGCGGTGCCCCTTTTCCTGCTGAGGCGCAGCGACAACATGCTGCTGGGGGCGATCACACTGGATAATATCCGGCGCGGCCCTGCGCAGGCGGGCACGCTTGGCTATTGGATCGGCGAACCCTTTGCGCGGCGCGGCTACATGCGCGAGGCGATCGACGCTGTGGTGCATTACGCGTTTGACCGTCTGGACCTGAGCCGTATCGAAGCTGCGTGTTTGCCCGAGAACAAAGCCTCGCGCGGGCTTTTGGAAAAGGCCGGGTTCAAATATGAAGGCGTGGCACAAAGCTATCTTCAGATTGACGGGCGCTGGCGGACCCATGTTCTATATGCGTCACTGCGGCTGGACCGCCGGGGACGCACCGACGCGGGTTGAGAAGAGACTTTTCGCAAGGTTTTGGTGACGCGGATTGGACCGCGCGGCGCCGACTCAACTGTGACTAGACTGAATCCCGCCTTGCGCTATCTTTGTTGGAGGAGGTGTCGAGATGCGGTTGAAAACACTCTGGATGGCGTTGGCCGTCACACTCATGGGCACCGCCGCGATGGCGCAGGACACGCGCCGTTCCAGCCATTGCCTTGCCATTGCGGATGCCACCCCCGGTATGGCCTATATCCAAAAGGCCTCCTGGACCGCTCCCGTCGCGCAGTATTCCGTGCGCATCAACTATGTGTCCCACGCCACTTTCCTGTTGCAGACCCCCGGTGGCCTGAACGTCGCAACGGATTTCACGGGCTTTCTGGGCAACACCCGGATGATCCCTGACGTGGTCACCATGAACCACGCACATGAAACCCACTGGACCGCCAATCCCGACCCGGCCATTCCCCATGTCCTGCCCGGATGGGGGCCGTTCGGCGAAGGAATCGATCACCACCTTGAAGTGGGCGAAATGCTGATACGCAATGTGTCGACCGACATCAGGTCTGCCTTTGGCGGGACCGAAGACAATGGCAATTCGATCTTTATCTTCGAGGTCGAGGGCCTTTGTATTGGGCATCTGGGGCACCTGCATCACGAACCCAATGATCAGCAATACGCGGCCATTGGGCGGCTTGATGTGGTGATGGTGCCGGTGGATGGCGGCTATACCCTGCCCCGCGAAATGATGGTTCGGATTGTGGACCGGTTGCGGTCCAGTGTGGTGATCCCGATGCATTGGTTTTCGGGCTACGCGCTTGACCTGTTTCTTGAAGAGGTCGAGGACAGCTTTGTCATAGATCGCCGGGACAGTTCGTCGATCGAGTTGTCGTTGCGCGATCTTCCGTCCCGTCCTACGGTGGTGGTCCTGCGCCCGGAATGGCTGCGGGACGCTCAGAACTGACCTATTCGGAGACACCCCAAATGCCACGCGATTCTGCGGATAGCGGATTTATCGATGCCCTGTCGCAACATTTTCCGGGCGATATGTTCGCCCGCGCCGAGCAATCCTATCTCGAAGAACCGCGCGGGCGCTGGCAGGGCGCGCGGGGCTATGTTGCCCGGCCGCGCAACACTGCGGAAGTGTCGGCACTGGTCAAGGCCTGCGGTGAAGCAGGCGTTGGCATTGTGCCCTACGGCGGTGGCACCGGGTTGGTCGGCGGGCAGATCGCGCCCGAGGGCGAGGCCGAAACCCCGTTGATCCTGTCGCTGGAGCGCATGACGCAGATCCGCGCGGTCTATCCGCAGGAAAACGTGTTGATCGCCGATGCAGGTGTGATCCTTGCCAATATTCAGACCGCCGCCGTGGCTGTGGACCGGTTGTTCCCGCTTTCGCTGGCATCAGAAGGATCGGCGCGGATCGGTGGGTTGCTGGGCACCAATGCGGGCGGTGTGAATGTCCTGCGCTATGGAAATACGCGCGATCTATGTCTGGGGCTTGAGGTGGTGATGCCGGATGGATCGATCTGGAACGGGCTGAAACGACTGCGCAAGGACAACACCGGATACGATCTGCGCCACCTGATGATTGGGTCAGAAGGCACGCTTGGCGTGATTACGGCGGCGTCGCTCAAACTGTTTCCGCGTCCAGCCAGCCTTGGCACTGCGGTGTTTGTCATCCGCGACGCGGAAGCCGCGCTAGAGCTTTTGTCGATGGCCAAGTCGCAGCTTGGCGAAAGCATCAGTGCATTCGAGTTGATGCACCGCACCGGGTTGGACTTTCTGTCCAAGACCTTGCCCGAGATTCGCAAACCGTTTGGCGACCATCATCCCGAATGGATGATCCTTATGGATATCGGCCTGCCCAAGGGCCTTGATCCCCAAGACGCGCTTGAGACACTGTTTGTGTCGGCCGAGGCGGAGGGCATCGTGACGGATGCGGTTATCGCCCAATCCGACGGGCAGCGCGCTGATTTCTGGTCAGTGCGCGAACACATCCCCGAGGCCAACCGCCGGATCGGCGCGGTATCAAGCCATGATGTGTCTGTACCCTTGGGCGAATTGCCCCATTTCATCGCCCGAGTACGGCAGGCGATTGCACAGGTCGGAGAGTTTCGGATCAACTGCTTTGGTCATGTCGGGGACGGCAACCTGCATTTCAACGTGTTCCCGCCTGACGGCAAATCGCGTGACCTGTTCCTTGACGAAACCAAGCAGATCAAACGTCTGGTGCATGACATCGCCTCCGAACTGGGCGGCACGTTCAGCGCGGAACACGGCGTGGGCCGCGCCAAGAAGGCCGATCTTGCGCGTTACGGCGATCCCACCAAGCTGGCCACGATGCGGGCGATCAAGGACGCGCTTGATCCCAAGGGCATCATGAATCCCGGTGCGGTTCTATCGTGATGCCACACGGAACACGCACCCATCGGTGACAAGCTGTGGCGGCGTCAGGCACAAGCCTTTCGCCGTCTGGAACGCTTGCAGCACTTTCGGAACATAGGCGCGGGTCTCGGCATAGTCGGGCACGCCGTTGTTGCGCACGACTGCGTTTTCGCCCGCGTTATATCCGGCAAGGACGAGGATCACGTCATTGTCGAACTTCTCCATCAGGAAATCGAGGAAGGCGACACCGCCCTTGATATTCTGTGCAGGCGCAAAACTGTCGGACACGCCGAACCGTTCTGCGGTGGCTGGCATAAGCTGCATCAACCCCTGCGCCCCAACCGAGCTTTGGGCATCGACGCGCCCTGCTGATTCAATCGCAATCACCGCGAGGGCCAAGGCGGGCGACACGCGCGTGCCCACTGTGTGCAAAAGGATGTCTTTGCCGTGGCGTTCCGCAATAGTCTGGAGGTCTTGCAGACGCGGGGCGGCAACCCCCTGCCCCGAAGGTGGGTTCGACAGTCGCACCAGCGCTGGTTCCAAACGCCCCGGCCCCTTGGCCTCGATGGATGGGGAGACGTCACTCCAGAACCACGCCAATGTGTCACCCGCAGGCGCGCGCGGCTGTCCTTTAGCGGTGGGTGCAGCGACAGCGGCCGCGGAGGCCTGTGGTGCGATCTGAACGGTGATCCGTTTCTGTGCCCCTGACGAGGGTGGTTTGACCCGCTTGGCCGAGAACTCTGGAAAGGGTGGCGGTTCGGCCCAAGCCGTCCCCATGCCAAGGGACACGGCCAAAAATGCCGCGACGATAAACCGTTTCATATGCAGGCTCCTGCTCGATGCCCGTTTTTCTTTTGCCCGAGTATTACACAATTTTGCCGTCAAGGCCATTTCGTTTCGAATACGATATCAATCGGTTCCGGGTCTTGCCGTAAATCCCCGTCAAAAACATCAAATGTGGTGAATTTTGAAAATTTTTAACAATTAAAAACAATGGCTTGATCTTTAAATATTTACTATTTTAAGCGGCTACAAAAACGGACCAATGCCGTCAAACTGCTGCCCCAATCCGACGACTATAAGGGGCCATCCAAGACGGGATGGGGCGAATGAGAGAGCGCTCAACACAAAGTCTCGAGCTTGGCCAACGTGAGCAAAACCTAGGACTATGGAGATCAACATGATCAATTTCATCAAAAACTTCCGCAACGACGAAGACGGCGCAGTAACAGTTGACTGGGTTGTTCTGACAGCCGCAGTTGTGGGTCTGGCCATCGCAGCCTACGGCGCGATCCAGGGCAACACCGACACCGTTCTGACCGCAACTGGCGCCGCAGTTCTCAACGCGCAAGACTACCTCGGCGAATAATCGTAATTTACGGTTAATCAGCCTTACGAGTTTGGGGAAGGTGCGCGTCTGCGCGCCTTCCCTGTTTTTATTGGTGCATGAGTTTTAAAAATGCTCGGATTTTGCAGAACGCGTGTTGAGCATTAAACCAGCTTGATAACGGTGGACTGGCTTTTTGTGACAGCAGCGGCCATAGGGTTAGCAGTTGGTGGAGTGTCCAGATTGCAAAATCGCGGCGCGCCACTGTCTTTGACCACTGGCGGACAGATACCCCACACCGCTGACGTTGCGCGCTCGTAACAGCCCCGCCTCTACCCAAATCCAGCGTCTCGATGACACTTAGGGCACGCGGAACTCCACAGTTTCGTCACAAAGCGCCCAACACGCAGACACAATGGTCCGCTATATCCGACAATTGAACCATGTTTCAGCACACGTTTGGTGCATCATGAATACATGCAAGGAGGCAAAATGCGCATCGTCTTTGGACTCGTCCTTATCGCTGGTCTGGCTTTGGCCGGATTTGCGGTTTACATGGCACAAAACTATATTGGCGCGTATCAAACCGCGCTTGAGCAGGAACGTAACAAGGTCACTGAAAGCGTACCAGTTCAACAGATCTACGTCGCCACACGGGCGATCGACTATGGTGAAGTGATCGCTGCCGAAGACATCGCCTTGATGCCTTGGCCCAAGCAAACCCTGCCCGAAAACTTCTATGATGAGGCCAAACCGCTGAACGCCGAGGGCGACGCGATGCGTGTTGCCCTGCGCCCGATCGAAAAGCACGAGGCGATCATGGAATCCAAGGTCAGCGATCCGGGCGCGGATGCCGGCCTCACATCGCGGCTTGAGCGCGGCCAGCGCGCCTTTGCGATCAAAGTGGATGTCGCGTCAGGTGTGTCGGGCTTTCTTCGGCCCAGCGACCGGGTGGATGTCTACTGGACCGGGCGCGTCAGAAGCAACGACTCCAACGCCCCTGTGGGTGAAGTGACCAAGCTGATCGAAACAGGTGTCCGGTTGATTGCCATTGACCAAACATCCCAAACAGAATCCGCAGCAACGACCATCGCACGCACCGTGACCGTGGCCGCCAGCCCGCAGCAGGTAGCCTCGTTGGCACAGGCACAATCCACCGGACGGCTGTCGTTGTCGCTGATGGGGCGCAACGACGACACTGTTGCCGACGTCATCGAAGTCGACCAACGGTCCCTTTTGGGACTGGTCGAGCAAGAAATTGTCAACGAACCCCGCGCTGCTGAAGTTTGTACCATTCGTACCCGGCGGGGTGGGGAATTGGTTGAAATGCCCATCCCTTGTACGAACTGACGAGGGCACTACCGCATTTGGACAAGTGCCGCCTTAAGGCACAGGATATGGCGCAGCATTATGTTGCGCCTTATCCACATCAAACACACCTCTGAAATCATTGATTCTTGCAATAAAACACAACTTGACGCAGGTTAATCGCAATATCGGGCAAAAAGACCCAATCCTGAGGCGTGATCGGAAAGGCAGGTCACATGTACACGAGCAGTTCCTTCAAGGCCGCCCTGTTGGGCGCGGTCCTTGCCATTACTCCAGTGGCGCATGCAGCATTTGCTGAAACACTCCGCGTCATTCGAACAAATACAGAATCAACCCTGAACGTTCCGATGAACCGTGCGGTGGTGGTTGAAAGCGAAGTTCCGTTTGCAGAGCTGAGCATCGCCAACCCCTCCATTGCGGATATCTCATCGCTTTCAGAGCGCACGATTTATGTCCTCGGGAAAACCCCGGGCACAACGACGCTGACCATCCTTGACGGGAATGGGCAGTTGATCACGAATGTGGACGTCACGGTCGCACCGGATTTGACCGAATTCAAAGAACGTCTTCGTCAGATTCTACCAGACGAAAAAATCGAAGTGCGCACGGCCAATGACGGGATCGTTCTTTCGGGAACGGTGTCGAGCACCATTCGCATGCAGCGCGCCCTTGACCTTGCATCGCGCTACGCACCCGAACGCGTATCGAACCTGATGTCGGTTGGTGGTGTTCAGCAGGTGATGCTGAAAGTCCGTTTTGCAGAGATGCAGCGGTCTGTCTCCAAATCCCTCCAATCATCGCTTGCGACGGGCGGATCGGTTCTTGACGGCGACCTGGGTCTCGAACTTGGCACCGGCAATGCGGGCCCGTCGGCTGCGCTGGACAGCGTCGCAGACAAACTGCGATCGTCTGCGGATGCACAAAACGCGGTCCTGTTCGGCTTTAATGCCGGTGGTCTGGAAATCGGCATCCTTTTGGAAGCGTTGGAATCCAAAGGCGTTGTGCGCACCCTGGCAGAACCCAACCTGACATCCTTGTCGGGACAGGAAGCCAAGTTTCTGGCCGGTGGCGAATATCCCGTCCCCGTCGCCCAAGACAACGGTGCCATCGCAGTTGAATTCAAGCCCTTTGGCGTCGAGCTGAACTTCATCCCGCGTGTTCTGGACGGCGATCTGATCAACCTCGAACTGGAAGCGGCCGTATCGTCAATTGACCCGGACAGCGGTGTCGACATTGGTGCCATTCGCATCGACGGCTTCCGCCGCCGCGAAACCCAGACCACGGTTGAGCTTCGGGACGGCGAAAGCTTTGCCATCGCCGGTCTGCTTCAGGACGATTTCCGTGACCTGAACGATCAGGTGCCATGGCTTGGTGATATCCCAGTTCTCGGCGCGTTGTTCCGCAGTGCGGAATACCGGCGCGAACAATCCGAGCTGGTGATCATCATCACGCCGCATCTTGTCACTCCGACACGCGGTGAAGCGCTTGCTTTGCCCACCGACCGTGTACGTCCCCCGACCGAAAAAGACCTGTTCCTCTTTGGACGCGTCGCCAGCGACTCGCGCAATTTGCGTGGCGCGGCTGGCGAAGTGGCCAAGCAGGACTTTAGCGGGTCCTACGGCTATGTGATGGATTGAAGCGATGGCAGTTCAAAAAAATCTCCGTATTCCCGCAGCCTTGACCGGCCTTGCCCTGCTTGCCGCCTGTGCAACCAGCGATCCGGTCTACAGCGCCTTCAATCGTGAAGCAGGTGCCTTGGTCGATCCCGGAAACTTTGGGGTTGCCACCATGAACAACGTGCAGATCATGAATGGCGAAAAGCGCTATACCTATGATTTATCGCAACGATTTGCCAGCGAAGTCATGACCACGGTCAACTTTGCCTTCAACAGTGCCGTTCTCGACACCGGGGCAAAAGACACGTTGCGTGAACAGGCGAACTGGATCCGGCAATTTCCCGAAATCCACTTCCGCGTGTACGGGCACACCGACGCTGTTGGCAGCGAAGGCTACAACAAACGGCTTGGCCTGAACCGCGCACATGCGGTTGTGAACTTCCTTGCGTCGCAAGGTATCAGCAAGGACCGGCTTGAGGCGGTTGTCTCATTTGGGGAAACCCAGCCACTGATCGTGACCGAAGGCCGCGAACGCCGCAACCGGCGGACCGTGACCGAGGTTTCGGGCTTTGTTGGGTCGCATCCTTCTGTCTTGGAAGGCAAATATGCCGAAATCATTTACCGCGAGTACGTGAACAGTGCCACACCCACAATCGGGATCAGCGGCATTGAAGGCGGCGAATTCTCGACCTCTGAATAAAGGCACGGCCCCGCAAGGGGCCATGCCACCGGCCTGAAATACCGTACAATTTCGGTAATTCGGCCCCAATGTTGCCAAGTTTTCCGCCGAACTTCGGACCGTAGCAGTCCTTCCCGAGCGACTCGGGATTGGCCTTCACGATGCAGGCAAAACGCCGCTCGTGGATGTCGTGAAGTTAGAGGAAATGAGGCACATGACGAGTATCCTTCCCAGCCCCCCGCAGCCGGCACCGCTTGTCGCGTGCACAATCAGTCGGGATGTTCAGGAATTCGACCTCCTGATCGAAGACATGGAAGCTGTTCTGGGTGAAGCCTGGGGCGACCTTGGTTTTGACGAAGCCATGCACTTCTTTTCACAAGAAGAAGGCGAAGACCTTGAGTTCGTCGCTTTGGCCATCGACGCCGAGGATGAACCGAATGTGGATCACCTCTCCTCAATCATTGCTGCCGCAAAAGCGCGCGCGATCAAGGTTGTGTTGATTGCCCATGACGTGACGCCCTCGGCGTTGCATCATCTGCTGCGACAGGGCGCGGATGAATTTGTCCCCTACCCGCTTCCCGAAGGCGAACTGGCCGCAGCCATCGACCGGATGCGCACGCCCGAAGCCCCCCGCGTGGTTGCTGGAAAGGAGGGCAAAAGTGTCAAGCTGTCCTCTGATGGGGACGGTGTGATCATCGCGGTGCAGGGCATGGCAGGCGGGTGCGGGGCCAGCACCTTTGCCACCAACTTGGCCTGGGAACTGGCGACTGTCACCAAAGAAAAGCCGCCTCGCGTGTGCATCATGGATCTTGGTCTGCAATTTGGTGCGGTGTCGACATATCTTGACGTGCAGCGCCGCGAAGCCGTGCTTGAACTGCTGTCAGACATCGATTCGATGGACGATGACACGTTTGGGCAAGCGCTCGTCACATTCGAAGAAAAGCTGCATGTCTTTACATCGCCAGCCGATTTGCCGCCGCTCGACATTATTGGACAAACCGAAGTGCAGGCGCTTCTGGACACGGCATCGCGCCACTTTGACTTTGTGGTCGTGGATATGCCGCCCAGCCTCGTGCAGTGGTCTGAAACGGTGCTCTATGCCGCGCAGGTCTATTTCGGCGTGATCGAGCTCGACATGCGATCGGCACAGAACACGTTCCGGCTCAAACGGGCCTTGCAGGCCGAAGACCTGCCGTTCGAAAAGATCCGCTTTGTCCTGAACCGCGCCCCGAAATTCACCGACCTTCAGGGCAAAAGCCGCCTCAAGCGGATGCAAGAAAGCCTTGATATCTCGATTGATCTGAATTTGCCCGATGGGGGCCGCGCCGTTGGCGAGGCCGGTGACCACGGTCAGCCCTTGGGCTTGCAACAACCGAAAAACCCGCTTCGCAAGGAAATCGCCAAACTGGCGCAGTCGCTTTACGAAGTCGGCCGCTCTGATGCTGAAGCCGCCTGAGGAGACCCGATATGTTTTCGCGTTACAAAAAGACGGCTGACGAACCGGTTGCGATCCCCAAGGCAGCCGCCCCCAAGGCGGCACCAGCAGCAAATTCGCCCGGCCCAGCCAAAGCTCTGCGCAGAGTTTTGCCGCCCAAAGCCGCGGTGGCGGAATCGGCGGATCGTGACAAGAAACGCAAGGAACGGCTCAGCGATATCAAGCTTGATCTGCACCGCGCGTTGCTGGACAACCTCAACCTTGCCGCATTGGACAAGGCCACCGAGGGCGAGCTTAAGGAAGAGATCAACGCGATCATCACCGAGAGCCTTCAGGAAAAGGGAATGGTGCTCAACCGCGAAGAGCGCTCGGCCCTGAACCAGGAACTGTATGACGAGGTCAAGGGTCTTGGTCCGCTGGAAACCCTGCTAAAGGACGAAACGGTCAGCGATATTCTTGTCAACGGCCCACATCAGATTTTTGTGGAACGCGAAGGCAAGCTGCAACTCAGCGATGTGACCTTCAAGGACGAACGCCACCTGATGCGGATCATCGACAAGATCGTGTCCGCTGTTGGGCGACGGGTCGATGAATCCAATCCGTATGTGGACGCCCGTTTGATGGACGGATCGCGTTTCAACGCGATGGTGCCACCGATTGCGGTAGATGGCTCTCTTGTCTCTATTCGTAAGTTCAAAACCGACAAGCTCAGCATCGACGATCTGGTTAATTTTGGCGCTTTCACCGAAGAAATGGCTGTTTATCTTCAGGCCGCCGTGGCGACCCGCCTGAACATCATCGTGTCTGGTGGTACGGGTTCGGGTAAGACGACGACGTTGAACGCGCTGTCGTCCTTCATCGACGACAGCGAACGCATCCTGACCATTGAGGACACTGCGGAACTTCAGTTGCAGCAGTCCCATGTGGGCCGAATGGAAAGCCGACCCGCCAACGTTGAAGGCAAAGGCGCAGTCAGCCCGCGCGATTGTCTGAAGAACGCTTTGCGCATGCGCCCTGACCGGATCATCGTCGGGGAAACCCGTGGCGAGGAAGTCATCGACATGTTGCAGGCCATGAACACCGGCCACGACGGATCGATGACCACGATCCACGCCAACTCCGCCCGCGATGGTGTCAGCCGTCTGGAAAACATGATTGCGATGGCCGGGATCGAGATGCCGCTCAAGGCGATGCGCAGCCAGATTTCATCGGCTGTGAACCTGATCGTGCAGGCGTCACGTCTGCAAGACGGTTCTCGCCGCATGACGTCGATCACGGAAATCACCGGCATGGAAGGGGATGTCATCTCGATGCAAGAGATCTTCCGCTTTCAACGCGTCGGCCTGACCCCGGAAAACAAGATCATCGGCCATTTCACCGCAACCGGTGTCCGTTCGAACTTTGCAGAACGCTTCAAGATGTGGGGCTACGACCTGCCCCCGTCGATTTATGAACCCTTCAACGGGAACCACTGATTATGACACTTAGCGCAGAACCCATTGTCTACGGCCTGATCTTCATTGCCGTCCTTGTGTTGGTCGAGGGCGTCTATCTTGTCGCGTTTGGCAAATCCATCAGCCTGAACAAACGCGTCAACCGCCGCCTTGAAATGCTCGACAAGGGGTCAAAGCGCGACGAAGTGTTGGCCAAGCTCCGCAAGGAAATGGACCAGCACATGGCCTCGCGGGGGTTGCCGCTTTATTCGATCCTTGCAGACCGTGCCCAGAAGGCCGCGATTGCCTTTACTCCCAAGCAGCTCATTCTTGTGATGATCGCTGTCAGCTTTGCAGCCTTTGTCGGCCTGTCGGTCGGTACAGAAGCCGGGCTTGCCGTACGGATCGTGATGGGCATCGGGATGGGCGTGGGAGGGGTGTTTTTCTGGATTTCGTCCAAGGCCAACAAACGTCTTTCCTTGATCGAAGAACAATTGCCGGATGCGGTGGAACTCATGGTGCGGTCATTGCGCGTGGGTCACCCGTTTTCGTCTGCGATTTCGATCGTATCAAAGGAAATCAAGGATCCTCTGGCAACCGAGTTCGGGATTATTGCCGACGAGTCCAGCTATGGCCGCGATATTGGTGACGCGCTTAAGGCAATGGCCGAACGTCTGGACATGCAGGATTTGCGGTTTCTCGCAGTGGCCGTGTCGATCCAGCAGCAGTCCGGGGGCAACCTTGCCGAAATCCTCGAGGGCCTGGCAAAGGTGATCCGTGCGCGGTTCCGTCTGTTCCGCCGTGTGAAAGCCATCACCGCAGAAGCCCAGTGGTCCGGCAAATTCTTGTCCGCCTTCCCGATTGGCGCGCTGATCGTCATTCAGTTGACCGATCCGAATTACTACGACGAGGTTTTGGACCACCCATGGTTCATACCCGCCTGTTTCGTGGTTGGATCGTTTCTGGTCGTCAACCTTCTGGTGATGCGCACCCTTGTGAATATCAAAGTCTGAGGACCGGAATATGCAAGCTTTCAACCAATTCGCCTACACTCTTCTGGGCCCCGCCGGACCGATGATCATCATCGCGTCGCTGGGGTTGTTGCTGCTTGTGCTGGCGATCCCGATGTTCTTTCTGTCCCGGTCCAACCCGATGGACCGCCTGAACACTCAGGCCGGGCGCAATGCGCTTGACGCGCAAACGCGCGCCGTGTTGCGCGACAAAAGGAAGAACGAAAAGCTTAATAAATACGCGCAATTCCTTGAACCGCAGGACGCAAAAGAACTGTCCGAAGTGCGGATGAAACTGTTGCGTGCCGGATACCGCACCAAGGACGCGGTTCAGGTCTACTACTTCGCGCAGTTCGCCCTGGGCATTGGTGGCCTGATCATCGGTGTGGCGTATTTCATGCTTGTGATGGACCCATCCCAGGCAACCACCCAGCAAACGGTCATGTATACGCTTGGGCCGGGCGCTGCGGGTTATTACTTCCCGAAATACTGGATCACCAAGCGGGTCCAAACGCGGCAGGAAGAGATCGAAACCGGCTTTCCTGACAGTCTTGACATGATGCTTGTCTGCGTCGAAGCGGGGCAGTCCATGGACCAGTCCATTGTGCGCGTGGGCACCGAACTACGCGCCTCCTACCCCTCCCTTGCCGAGGAATTCGAACTGGTCAGCCACGAAATGAAGGCCGGCAAGGACAAATCGGCTGTTCTGAATGACATGGGTGAACGCTGCGGGGTGCAGGACGTGATGTCCTTTGTCACCGTTCTCAACCAAAGCCAAAGCTTCGGCACCCCGATTTCTGACGCGCTTCGGGTTTATGCGGCAGAAATGCGTGACAAGCGGGTCATGCGGGCCGAAGAAAAGGCAAACAAGTTGCCAACCAAAATGACTTTGACCACAATGATGTTCACCGTGCCGCCGCTGCTGATCATTCTTGTGGGTCCATCGGTTCTTGGCATTCAGAAACTGGGTGAAATGGGGGGGCCGTAACCCGATGAAGCTTGGCCGCACCTTGGCCGTCGTGATCGCATTCGGAGTGACCGCCTGTGGACCGGGCGGTTTTTCCACGTCCGACGGTTCTGTTTTTGCCCCCAGCGTGGACCCAAGAGGTGCCGCTGTTGATCAATTGACGGTCGGCCACAGGCTGATGGCTGCGGGCGAACATGAACTCGCGCTCAGCTCATTTCAGCTTGCAGCGGCGGAACAGGGCCTGACCCCCGAAGTGATCACATCGCTAGGCTCTGCCAACCTCGCGCTTGGCCGCCTGAACCAGGCAGAAGACCTTTTGCGCCGCGCCATCAAAGACGATCCAGACAGCCCGGATGCTTGGAACAATCTTGGCGTTGTGTTGATCGAACAGGGCAAAACCCCCGAGGCCGCACAGACTTTTCAACGGGCCTTCGCGCTCGACAATGGCGAAAGTGTTGCAATTCGGGATAATCTGCGCTTGGCTCTCGCAAAAATGGAAAATTCGCAGTATGATGCGACAATAGAACAAGAATATAAACTTGTGCGGCGCGGCAGCGGTAGCTTCTTAATCCGTCCGACACAGTGATGAGGCAGAGCAGTAGAGGACGCAAAAATGCGCCATCCCTTTATCGTAACCCTGTGTGTAACAGGGGCGTTTGCACTTGCTGGGTGCGACCAACGTATTGATACCGAAGCTGTCGATCGGGAGTTTCAGGGCGTAAACGCCATTGATGGAACCAACCTGAACGAGGTGATGCTGACAGTATCGGACCCCAACGAGTCCGTATCCTATTTCCAAAGGGCCAGCAACGCCGCGCCCGAGCGTATGGACCTGCTCCGCAGCCTGGCCATTTCGCTTATTCGTGCCAGACGCAACACCGAAGGTGTGGCCGCATGGGCACGGGTGGTCGCGCATGAAGAGGCGACCGACGATGACCGCGTCGAACTGGCAGATGCGCTGATCCGCAACAATGAATGGGACCGCGCTGAAACCGTTCTTAATGCGATCAATCCCACGCATGAAACGTTCAAGCGCTATCGCCTTGAAGCGATGATCGCTGACAGCAATAAACAGTGGGACAAGGCCGACAGTTTCTATGAAATCGCCGTTGGCCTGACGACCACCCCGGCATCGGTCCTGAACAACTGGGGCTTTTCCAAACTGACCCGTGGTGATTTTCCGGGGGCTGAACGCCTGTTCACTCAGGCGATCCAGAATGACAACGACCTGTTCACCGCAAAGAACAACCTCGTGCTCGCGCGCGGGGCGCAGGGCAATTATGTTCTGCCCGTGGTGCCGATGACGCAGGTGGAACGCGCAGAGCTGCTGCATTCCATGGGGCTGGCAGCGGTCAAGCGCGGCGATGTCATCACCGGTCGCGGCTTGATGCGCGAAGCAATCGAAACCCATCCGCAGCATTTTGAGGCCGCTTCACGGAGCCTGAAGGCGCTTGAATCCTCGGTAGTGAACTGAGCCGCCCGATGGATGTCTCGGCGTTTTCGGCATTGGTGTTTCTGCCTTTCGTGCTGCCTGTCTGCGTCTATGTCGCGTTTTCGGATATGCGCGACATGCGCATTCCGAACCAGATGGTCGTGCTTTTGTTCGGCATCTACGCGGTGGTCGGCCTGATCGCCCTGCCCTTTGATGCATATCTCTGGCGCTACCTGCACCTAGTCGTTGTGCTGGTCGCAGGCATTGCGTTGAATGCAGGCGGGATCATGGGCGCAGGCGATGCCAAATTCGCCGCCGCCGCCGCCCCCTTTATCCATGTGGGGGATATGCGGTTCCTGATGGCGCTGTTTGCCGCCAACATTCTGGCTGCGTTTGTGGCGCATCGCATCGGCAAACACACAGCTCTGCGCAAGATCGCTCCGCATTGGGCAAGCTGGACAAACCCCAAATTCCCCATGGGACTGACCCTTGGCGGGACATTGGCCATCTACCTTGCCTTGGGGGCGTGGTTTGGCAGGTGACTGCCAACAACCGGTCCCGCCCTAGCCCTTCTGTTGCCACATTGGCCTGCGAGGGTCAGCCTAACATACTTGGCTGAATCACTCCGGGGCTTCCGATGAACATGCAAACAAGCGCTGTCATGGCGCCTCCTCCGCCCAAGCGATTGGAAGACATGCGGCTTCAGCCGGTGATGATGCGCGACATCATCCTCAAGACGATCTTCCGCAAGAACGTCTCAACGGCAACCGCAATTGCTCAGTCTGTATGCCTGCCTGTGCCCATCACCCAAGAGCTGATCGACTACGCGCGCGGTCAGTTGCTGCTTGAGGCCACAGGCACCCTGAACGCGAATAACGGGTCAGAGATGGGCTATCAGCTCACCGATGCGGGCAAGGCCCGTGCGCTGGATGCGTTGGCGCAATCCGAGTACTATGGTGCGATGCCGGTCCCGCTTGAGGTCTATTCCGAACAGATCAAACGGCAGTCGATCCGCAACATCCACATCTCGCGGCAACAGCTGACCGATGCGATGGGGCACCTTATTTTGCCGCCTGCCCTTCTGGGCGATCTTGGTCCTGCCGTTGGCGCGGGACGCTCGATCCTGATGTACGGCCCTCCGGGCAACGGGAAATCGTCGATCTCTAACGGCATCCGCGACGCGATGGGGGACAAGATTTATATCCCCCACGCCATCGAATACGCTGGTCAGGTGATCACCGTCTATGATCCCATTGTGCACAGCGCTGCCGAAACCGCGTCAAGCGCAAGCGGCCTGCGCCTGACCAACCGCTTTGACACCCGCTACGTTCTGTGCGCGCGCCCCACCGTCATCACCGGTGGTGAATTGTCTCTTGATATGCTCGACCTTGTCTATAACCCGACAGCGCGCACCTATCAGGCGCCGCTACAACTCAAATCCACCGGCGGCATCTTTATCGTCGACGACCTTGGTCGTCAGGCCGAACCGCCGCAAAAGCTGGTCAACCGCTGGATTGTTCCGCTGGAGGAATCCCGCGATATCCTTGCGTTGCAGTCAGGCGAAAAATTCGAAGTGCCGTTTGACACGCTGGTTATTTTCTCGACCAACTTCCACCCGAACGAGATCTTTGACCAGGCCGCCCTGCGCCGGATCTTTTTCAAGATCAAAATCGACGGGCCAGATCAGCAGAACTTTCTCAAGATTTTCTCAATGGTGGCCAAGAAGAAGAAAATGCAGCTCTGTGAAACATCGCTGATCCACCTTCTCAAGACCAAGTATCCGACCATCGGCAACATCTACGCCAACTACCAACCGGTCTTCCTGATCGACCAGATGATCGCGGTCTGCGACTTTGAAGGGTGGCCCTATAAGATGACCCCCGAACTGGTGGACCGTGCCTGGGCGAACATGTTCGTGAAGGACGAAAAGATTGTGAAATAAGCGTGACGAGGCGGAGTCGGCCCCACGAAAACTGTGGACCCGTCAACGCATCCGGCACCTTGCGGCTACACCGCGTTCCCCATCACGGGCAACAGCGTCCAGTCTTGGGCAAAAAACCAAGATTTGCCCTTGACGGCACGCGCCCCCCTTCGTACTCACGCGACGGTCCGGCGCGGTAGCTCAGTTGGTTAGAGCGAACGACTCATAATCGTTAGGTCGGGGGTTCGAGTCCCCCCCACGCCACCATTAATCCTTTGGATATCTGCACATTTTGCGCGAAACAGCACTGTGTGCTCCCGGGCTCGCATAGCCAACACAATACCATCCAGAGTTCCCAGCCATGCATAAATCGGGCTAAAGCGCGTACCCCTACGGCTTTGCCCGCGCGGTTGCGAAATCACCCCAGACAACCCCGCGATCAATCAACGACCCAGAGTGTGCCTGACGCCTCAGGCACACGAACTAAAGCCGGGCCAATTGCTCGATTTTTTGTGCGTCTTCGGTAGTTGGGGCGACAACCACGATGGCTTGCACGTCACGCCGCAACATCAAAGCCTTCGCACGCGCTTCTAAATCCACCGCACATAAGGCCTGCGCATGCCCCTTACCGTCCAGCGCGTCTTGAGCACACAACAACACCGCATTCAGACCGGACAGTCGCAATTGATCCCATTGAGCCCGCGCGCGCGACAGCGCCTGTTCACCGCCCGTGTGAACATGGATCGGAATGCGGCCCATGTTCACCAATATCCGCTCAAGATATTCTGAGAGATGCCGTTTCGAAATGTCACCGCCGCCCAGCAAAGGCGCAAAGTTGATTTCGTTGATCGCTGCCCCTGTGGCATGCCAGGGCTGCGTGATATCCGTACTGATAAGATCCACACCAGCAACGTCCAAGCCAAACAGGTTTGCCACGGCAATTGCCAAACGCGTGTTCTCTGGGTGAATTGTGTCCGTGACGTCTTCGTCCACCCCGCCCCAAGCGGTCGTCTCGATCCTGCGCAGCGGCACGAAGTTTCCTGCCATGGGAACAGCGTCAGGGCTTAGACCCGCATTCTTCAAACTGATCTGTGCCAGATCATCCACAGGTCTGATCCCAGAACGCTTCCAGGGTGGCGCGGCCTCTTGAACGGCACATTCCGCATCAACCAATGCTGTGACGGTTGAAACACCATTGGCATACACTCCGATTGGAAGGCGTTGGACAGCGTATAACAGCGCGCCACGGACCACGAACAATCGATGGCAGGTCCCCGCGATCTGCCGTTCGACGATGACCGCCTTACCGGGCGAACATTCATGCGCGCGCTGAAACGCAGAATTCAGCTCTGCTGCGCCCACATCGACACTCACGCCTTCCCCGCGCTCAAGATCCGCTGGTTTGACAACGACCGGATAGCCAAACCGCTCAGAGACATCCTGCGCCGCCTCGGGTGTGGACACTTGGACGTGATCCGGCGCAGGCAACCCGGCCTCGCGCAAAAGCGCCGCCGACACCAGTTTGTTCTTGGACCATGTCGCGCCAAACGCGCTGTCCTGATCCGTGGTGCTGCGATGAATACGGCACCCGTGCGCGCCAAGACCCAACTGGTACACGCCATTGGGCAACGGGAAATACGGAATACCCAAATCATACGCGGCGCGCAGCACTTGAAATGTCGATTTACCCTTCGCAGTCGCGTCCGAAAAAGGCGTCACAACCTCGTTTGTAATCGCTTGGAAAAACTGTGCCCGTTCAGTTGGGGCCTCAGGTCGTTTGCCCCGCACCCAAAGCGCAACCTTGAATGCCACCTTGAACACCTTATCTACCAAATCGCCGGAAACCAGCGTCGCGCGCGGCATGAGAAAAGCAACCTCCAAGGTATCCTGAGTACCTGGCGCGCGCTTAAACCCGACAATCTCGAAACGATCAAAGATTGGTACACGCAGGGTTTGCAAAAAACATACCGTCAGATCAAGCACCGACGAAAACCATGCATAAGCCTCATTCTGCGACCGGTTGCGCGCCTCTTGGGCCGTCAGCGGTGCCAGATCGGCGTCAAGGCACGCGATCCACGCCACAAGGTCCTCTGCCTTGACATCGGTGGGAAGCTTAAAGCTGACCGACCGGATAGGTTTGGCTTTTTGCGGTTCAGCGGTCTTGGGTTTGGCTGGCGAGGGGGCCTTTTGCTCAAGTCGGTCCCATTTTTTGCGAAAGACCTCCGCAAAGGCACTACGCGGCAATTTTCCTTGTTCATTGATTGGAAGCCGTTCGACGAATTCGACATCATATAAGGCATGTTTTCCAATCTGGTCACGGACTGACTGCACTAATTCTTTTGCGTCAAGCCGCGCACTGGCCGCAACAACAACCAACGCCACTGGTAGATCCTGAAGTTGTTTGTGAGGCAATGGCCTTACTGCCACATCAAGGACACCTGATACCTGCCGGAGACACTTTTCTACTTCTGCTGGGAACAGATTTACACCGCTGACAATCATCATATCATCAGCGCGCCCAAGATGAGCCAATTGCCCATCTGGCATAAAATACCCGACGTCGCCCGGATAATACCAGCCATCCCGAAATGCTTTGGCCGTTGCTTCAGGGTCGCCATGATAGCCGTCAATTTGCGTATCTGTCTTAATGCGGATCAAACCCTGCTTCCCGCTTGGAACAAGGTTTCCAAAGTCATCAACAATTTCTACATCTACATCATCGCAAATATGCCCAACACTTTTCAGATTTTGAAAGACATCTTTAGGACGCGCAATACTAACAATGCTACTTTCGTTGCTACCGTAAATGATATGAACTTGTGGCGTCAGGCATGATGCAGCTCTCTTTCTTAGATCAGCTGAGATTGTGGCTGAGCTTAAAAATAGAATGTGCAATTTTGAAAATATGGGAGTATCATGACTTGAAGTTTGGGAAATTATTTTCTCTGCATGATATGGCGTAGCATATATGATGTTTACCTTTTCCTCTTCTACTTTCTGGCACAGTTTTTCGATACTTACCCTTGAGGTATGAATTGCATCACAAAACAGAATAGCCTTTAGATTTATTCTTTTTCCCGCGAGGAAATGAATTCCAATCATTGAATGAATTGTATATCTTTCATTTCCACTTCTTTGGAAATGTTGTCGTGCAGTGCGGCGCATTTCTGTTTCATGCGTACATGGAATAATTTTTGGCTGTCCCGTCGATCCTGAGCCATTTGCGAAAATCCAAGGTTGCGCCGGGTCGACGCTGGCCGGACGCAAAACACCATCGGATTGGGCGGCCTGCGCAAGCGAATACGATATGTCGTATATTTCGGCCAAAGCATCTGCCCCAGAATATTCATCCCCCGAAAGCACCTTTGCGCATCCTGTCATTTGGAAAATTCGGTCACGTTGGGCCTCTGGCATGGACCGCGGCACGCTGATGACGGTTCCACCAACATGCGCGATGGCCAGTGTTGCGATCCAATGGTCTACAGGATCGTCCAGCCGGATTGCCACAACATCGCCCAGCAACACGCCTGCCTTGTCCAAACCCGCCGAAACGGTCGCCACACGACGCCCCAATTCCGCGTAAGTCAGGTCACCTGTTGCCGCGTAGATCGCGGTTGCATCGGGCCGAAGATCAACTTGATCACACAAGATTTGGGTAATGTTCATCTGTCACTCCATAATGAACTTGGCATACGCGCCATCCGCTGCGTCTTGCCCGAAACAGGTGCGCTGAATTGGAACATGAATTTTGTGCCGGCGCAGGTCAGCAAAATCACCGGAGACAAGACCGGCGCAAGCCTCTCGGTTCTTTGGGAAACGAAAGAGAATACCCAGCGCATTTGCGTGTAAAAATTACCGAAAGAGAGCGTGTGATGCTTGACCAGCCACCGACACAGGTCACGTAACGCGTTACCGAATTAGTTTAATCCGACCAAAACGGTAACACTATCCTTGCCCGACTCGCAGCAATCGCATAGGGTTTCAGCATCAGAACTTCACACAGGCGGTCAAGCCATGTACGCACAGATGATCACCTCAGAAGCAACGGTCGAAGACCCCGACAAGCTGGCCGCGTTTCAGGGCCGGATTGACGCCGGAGACAAGATTGAACCCAAGGACTGGATGCCCGAAGGGTACCGCAAGACCTTGATCCGCCAGATCGGTCAACACGCCCATTCCGAAATCGTTGGTCAATTGCCCGAAGGCAACTGGGTCACCCGCGCGCCGACGCTTGAGCGCAAGGCGATCCTGCTCGCCAAGGTTCAGGACGAGGCGGGGCATGGGCTTTACCTGTACGGCGCCGCCGAAACGCTGGGGGTCAGCCGGGATGAGTTGACCGAGATGCTGCTGGATGGACGCATGAAATACAGCTCTATCTTCAATTATCCGACGCTGACATGGGCCGATATGGGCGCGGTGGGCTGGCTGGTCGACGGGGCCGCGATCATGAACCAGGTGCCGCTGCAACGCACCAGCTACGGCCCCTATTCCCGCGCGATGATCCGCATCTGCAAGGAAGAGTCGTTCCACCAACGGCAGGGCTATCACATCATGATGAAGATGGCACAAGGCACGCCCGCGCAAAAGAAGATGGCTCAGGATGCGCTCAACCGTTTCTGGTATCCGTCGCTCATGATGTTCGGCCCGTCAGACAAGGATTCGGTCCATTCCGCGCAGTCGATGCGCTGGAAGATCAAGATGAACACCAATGACGAGCTGCGCCAGAAATTCGTCGATCAGACCGTTCCGCAAGCGGAATATCTTGGGCTGACCGTGCCAGACAAGACGCTACGCTGGAACGAGGCAAAAGGCAGTTATGATTTCGCCGAACCTGATTGGGCCGAATTCTTCGACGTGATCCAAGGCAATGGCCCTTGCAACACCGAACGCCTCGCCGCGCGCAACAAAGCGTGGGACGATGGCGCATGGGTGCGCGAGGGGCTGATGGCCCATGCCGCGAAGAAACGCGCGGCGAAAGTGGCGGCGGAATAATTGTGCATCTGTCGGAAAGGCTTGCGTCATGAAACACGAATGGCCCCTCTGGGAAGTTTTCATCCGCGGTCAGCACGGGCTGAACCATCGTCACGTGGGCAGCCTGCACGCCCCCGATGCCGAGATGGCGCTCAAGAACGCCCGTGATGTCTACACCCGCCGCAACGAAGGTGTGTCGATCTGGGTGGTTGAGGCCGCGCATATCACTGCGTCTTCGCCATCTGACAAAGGCCCGCTATACGAGCCGTCCGAAAGCAAGGTCTACCGCCACCCCACCTTCTTCGACATCCCCGACGAGGCGGGGCATATGTGATGGCGGATCAACTCTTCGACTACCTGTTGCGGCTGGGCGACAACACTCTGGTCCTCGGCCACCGCGTCAGCGAATGGTGCGGTCACGCCCCCGTTCTGGAAGAGGACATCGCGCTGGCCAACACCGCGCTGGACCTGATCGGCCAGACGCAGATGTGGCTTGGCCTTGCGGCGCAGGTCGAGAACAAAGGACGCAGTGCCGATGATCTGGCGATGCTGCGCGACGTCTGGGATTTCCGCAACCTTTTGCTGGTCGAACAACCCAATGGCGATTTCGGCCAGACCATGATGCGGCAATGCCTGTTCGACGCGTTCCACTTCGAGCTTTTGACCGACCTGACCACCGCCTCCGACGACCGCATTGCCGCCATCGCGGCCAAGGCCCTCAAGGAAGTCACCTATCACCTCGACCGATCCTCCGAGACGCTGATCGGACTTGGTGACGGGACTGACGAAAGCCATACCCGCATGCAGACGGCGCTGGATTTGCTGTGGCCCTATGTCGGTGAAATGTTCACGCCAGACGCCATCGACGACGCGATGCACACGGCACAGATCGCCCCCGACCTTGCCACCCTGCGCACGCGCTACGACACCCGGATCGACGCAATCCTGACCGAGGCAACACTGACCAAGCCCGATAGCGCCTATGCCCAGTCCGGCGGCAAGACCGGCTTTCGACATACCGAGCACCTCGGCCATATGCTGACGCAGATGCAATGGCTCCAGCGTGCCTATCCCGGTGCGACTTGGTGAGATGACACCCGACGTGCACACCATCTGGGGCTGGCTGGACCACGTTCCCGACCCCGAGATCCCAGTGATCTCGATTGTTGATCTGGGCATTGTGCGGAACGTGATATGGGACGGCGACGCACTCGAAATTTCGGTAACGCCCACCTATTCCGGCTGCCCCGCCACATCGGTGATCGCGCTGGATATCGAAACTGCGCTGCGCGATCGGGGCGTACGGAACGTAAGGATCAAGACGCAGATCGCCCCTGCATGGACCACAGACTGGCTGTCCGACGCGGGCCGCGCCAAGTTGGCCGCCTATGGCATCGCTCCCCCGTCCCCCGCCGGAGGCCCCGACGCCTGCCCGCGCTGCGGCAGCCAAAGCGTGACCCGCGTCAGCCAGTTCGGTTCGACCCCGTGCAAGGCCCATTGGCGCTGTGACGACTGCCTCGAGCCATTCGACTACTTCAAATGTATCTGACCCCAAGGCTCTGACATGGCGCGATTTTTTCCCCTTACCGTCACCGATGTGCAAAAAACCACCCGCGACGCGGTCGTGGTCACACTAAAGGCACGCGATGGTGGCGATTTCACCTTCACCCAAGGCCAGTACCTGACTTTCAAGCGCGGTTTTGACGGGGTCGAACTGCGCCGCTCGTATTCGATCTGTTCCGGCGCACATGAAGGCGTGTTGCGCGTTGGTATCAAGAAAGTCGCGGATGGCGCATTTTCGCAATGGGCCAACAGCGACCTCGTGCCCGGCATGGTCATCGACGCGATGGAACCGATGGGCAAGTTTCACACCGCGCTGGAGCCGGACAAGGCAAAAACCTACCTCGCCTTTGCAGGCGGATCGGGGATCACGCCAATCCTTTCGATCCTGAAAACCGTGCTGGTCGCGGAACCACTGGCTCATGTCACGCTGGTCTATGCCAATCGCAGCGTCAGTTCGATCATGTTCCGAGAGGAACTGGAGGACATCAAGAACCAGCACATGGGTCGGTTCAGCGTTATCCACATTCTGGAAACCGACGCGCAGGATATCGACCTGTTCGAGGGCCGCATCGACGCCGACAAATGCACGGCGCTGTTCAAACATTGGATCGAAATTTCAAGCGTCGACACCGCTTTCATCTGTGGGCCGGAACCGATGATGCTGGCCATCGCCGGGTCACTCAAGGATCACGGGCTGACCAAGGATCAGATCAAGTTCGAGCTGTTCGCCAGTGCCCAGACAGGGCGGCTTCAACGCCGCAGCACGGCGGCCGCGACCCTCGAAACCGATGCGATCAAAGCCACGGTCACGCTGGACGGGGTGTCCCGGTCCTTTGACATGGACCGCACCATGACCGTGCTCGAAGCGGCCGTTGAAAATGCCCTGGACGCGCCGCATGCCTGCCGCGCCGGGGTGTGTTCCACCTGCAAATGCAAGCTGTTGGAGGGCGAAGTGGACATGGTCGCCAACCACGCGCTTGAGGACTACGAAGTTGCACAGGGCTACATCCTGTCTTGCCAATCCTACCCGGTCACGACCCGCATCATGGTGGACTACGACCAGTAACCGTCACGCCGGATTGCGCTTGTCTACCACGCGCACAGCCTTGCCCTGCGACCGTGCCACCGATCCGGGATCGCCCACATCGACGGTGACCGACACGCCGACATGATCCTTGATCCGTTCGGTCAGCATGGTCGCGGCGGCCTGACGGGACAGGTCACTGGCGGCATTTGGCATCGCTTCGACCAGCACACGCATCGCGTCCAGACGCCCCGCGCTGTAAAGCTCGATCTGGAAATAGGGGGCAAGCCCGCCGGTTGCCATCACCTCTTCCTCGATCTGGGTCGGAAACACGTTCACGCCCCGCAGGATCATCATGTCGTCGCTGCGCCCCGTCACCTTTTCCATCCGCCGCATCGTTCGCGCGGTGCCGGGCAAAAGCCGCGTGAGGTCGCGCGTGCGGTAGCGGATCACCGGCATCCCCTGCTTGGTCAGAGTGGTGAACACCAACTCGCCCTTTTCCCCATCGGGCAGGACCGCGCCGGTCTCAGGGTCAATAACCTCGGGGTAGAAATGATCTTCCCAAATGTGCAGACCGTCTTTGGTTTCCACACATTCATTGGCCACCCCCGGCCCGATCACTTCGGACAAGCCGTAGATGTCGACGGCATGCATGTCGAACGCCGCCTCAATCTCAAGCCGCATCGCGTTGGTCCAGGGTTCCGCCCCGAACACCCCCAACTCTAGCGACGATGCACGCGGGTCCAGCCCCGCCTTGTGGAACGCCTCCAGGATATTAAGGATATAGGACGGTGTGACCATGATGCCCTTTGGCTGAAAGTCAGTGATGAGACTTACCTGCTTTTCGGTCTGCCCGCCCCCCATCGGCACCACCGTGCCGCCAAGCTTTTCCACCCCGTAATGCGCGCCAAGTCCCCCGGTGAAAAGGCCATAGCCATAAGCCACATGCACCATATCCCCCGCCCGCAAACCCGAGGCCCGCAGCGACCGCGCGACCACATCGGCCCACATGTCGATATCGGCTTTGGTATACCCCACCACAGTCGGCTTGCCCGTGGTCCCCGACGACGCATGCACCCGTATGATCTGGTCGCGCGGCACGGCAAACATGCCAAACGGATAGGTGTCGCGCAGATCGGATTTGAACGTGAACGGAAACTTCGTCAGATCAGACAGGTCTGTGAGATCATCAGGATGCACCCAAACCGCGTCGCATTTCGCCCGGTACATGGCCACGTTGTCATAGGCATGGCGCAGCGACCAGCGCAGCCGGTCCAGTTGGAGACCACGGATTTCATCAATCGACGCCAGTTCGATCGGGTCAAGGTCGGACGGTTTTGGTGACAAATCCTTCATACACGCGGCGCCTCCCCTACGCCTCGTCGAACACGGTTCCCTTGATCGCCCGCGACATCCCGCGAAATTCTGCGATCACGCTGCCGGTCTGGTTGGTGACAGTCACATCGGTGATGCCGCTGCGCCCGGTCAATGAAATCTCGGTCGCTTCGGCGCGCAACCGGTCTCCCATCCGGCCTGATGCGATGTAGGTGATGACATTGTGCTGCGCGACTGTCGCCTGATTGCGGCTGTTGCACGCAAAGGCAAAGGCACTGTCGGCCAAGGCAAAGATCACGCCACCATGGCACATGCCATGCCCGTTGCAATGGTGCTGCGACACGCTCATTTCAATGACCGCGCGCCCTTCGGACACGTCGATCAGCTCCATCCCCATCCAGTGCGAGGCATGGTCGCGGTCCCACATGCTTTGTGCGGCTTTTTCAGCCCTGTCTTGCGGTGTCATGGTCATGACGCTTGCATGAAGTCTGCGCCCGGTCAAATACTTAGGGCAGCCAAGGGGGGACGGCGATGACCATTCGGGATGTGCAAAGTTTCATTGCCGGTGCATGGGTCGCCCCGGACAGCAGTGCCCGCGATATCGCCGATGCGGTGACCGGCAAGGTGATTGCCCGCGCGGGTCGGGCCAGTGTGGATACGGGCGCGCTGATCGAGCATGCCACGCGGGTCGGCGGACCCGCATTGCGCGCCCTGACGTTCCATGACCGCGCCCGCATGCTCAAGGCGCTGGCACTGCACCTGCAAGGACACAAACAGCTTCTCTATGACCTGAGCTTTTCCACCGGGGCCACGCAACAGGACCATTTGATCGACGTCGATGGTGGGATCGGCACGATGCTGGTCATCGCCTCAAAGGGGCGGCGCGAGATGCCGGATGGGCATGTCTATCTCGATGGTGGGGTCGAGCAGTTGTCGCGCAAGGGCAGCTTCGTCGGACAGCATGTCTGCACCCCGTTGCAGGGGGTTGCCGTGCATATCAACGCATTTAATTTCCCGGTCTGGGGCATGCTGGAAAAGCTTGCACCCACTCTGCTGGCCGGTGTCCCGGCCATCGTCAAACCTGCCACGGCGACCTGTTACGTGACCGAAGCCTGCGTGCGGCTGATGCTCGAAAGCGGAATTTTACCAGATGGTACAATTCAGCTTGTGACCGGCGGGCTTGGTGATCTGCTCGCCCACCTTGGCCCGCAAGACGTGGTCAGTTTCACCGGCTCTGCCGACACCGCCCTTGCCTTGCGCAGCGCGCCGACCCTGTTGCGCAATTCGGTGCGGTTCGTGGCGGAACAAGACAGCCTGAATGCGTCGATCCTTGGCCCGGACGCGGTGCCCGGCACGCCTGAATTCGGCCTGTTCGTCCAAGAGGCGCACCGCGAGATGACCACCAAGGCAGGGCAAAAATGCACCGCCATCCGCCGGATCATCGCGCCCGAGACGCAGGTGGATGCGGTGATTGCAGCCCTGTCTGACCGACTGCGCGCCACGGTGATCGGCGATCCACGCGATCTTGCCACCCGCATGGGCGCGCTGGTGTCGGATGCGCAGCGCCGCGACGTGCTTGCCAAATGCACAACGCTGGCCACAGAGGCCACGCGCGTGTACGGGGACCCGCACGCATTCCCGATCCACGGGGACGACGCGCAAAACGGCGCGTTCCTGCCGCCGATGCTGTATCACTGCGCCGATCCCGACAGCGCCACCCGTGTGCACGACACCGAAGCTTTCGGCCCCGTCGCCACAATCATGGGCTACCGCGACCTTGCGCACGCCATCGCCCTTGTAAACCGGGGGCACGGCAGCTTGGTGGCGTCGGTTATCACGCATGACCCACAGGTCGCACGCGAGGTCGTGTTGGGTGCGGGCGCGTTCCACGGAAGGCTTTATATCAACAACCGCGACAGCATGGCCGAGGCGACAGGCCACGGGGCACCGGTGCCGCACATGGTCCATGGCGGACCGGGGCGCGCGGGCGGTGGTGAGGAATTGGGCGGTGTGCGCGGCGTGTTGCACTATATGCAGCGCACGGCGGTGCAGGGCAGTCCCGATATCCTGACCGCCGTCACCGGCCAATGGGTGCCGGGCGCAACCGCGACCCAAAGCCCCAGCCATCCGTTCCGCCGCAGCTTTGACGCTCTGAACATAGGCGACACGCTTCACACCCAAGACCGCGAGATTACGCTGGAGGATATCGCACAATTCGCCGAATTCACCGGCGACACGTTCTATGCCCATACGGATGACGCCGCAGCACGGCGGAACCCGTTCTTTCCGGGCCGCGTTGCGCACGGCTACCTTCTGATCAGCTTTGCCGCCGGTCTGTTTGTCGATCCCGGCGAAGGCCCCGTGCTGGCGAATACCGGCCTTGACACGCTGCGCTTTCAAAAGCCCGTCAGCGCGGGTGATCGGATCAAGGTACAGCTGACGGTCAAGGCCAAGACCCGCCGCACCGACACCTATGGCGAAGTGCGCTGGCAAGTTGCCCTGCGCAACCACGATGGTGACCCTGTTGCAGAATATGAACTGCTGACGATGAATGCCTACGCGACACCGCGCTGAGGCTTGGCGATATGCCTGTGGGCGCGTATCGGGGTGACATGCAGGACACCGGGCTGGATCACACCATACATCACCTTCTGGGGGGCACACCGCCAAGGGTGTGGTCGCTTCTGGTGACCATGTTCGGCGACCTTGCCATCGCGCCCGAGGCGCGCATGTCTGGCACCACGATCGCGGCGCTCACAGCCACCATCGGGATCAAACCCGAGGCGACCCGCGTGGCACTGCACCGCTTGCGCAAAGAGGGCTGGATCGACAGTCACCGACTGGGCCGTCAATCGCGCTATGGCCTGACCAACACCGGGCGCGACACCACCAACGCAGCATGGCACCGGGTCTACGGCCCCAGCCCTGCGGATGCGCCGCTTTTTCTGGTGACCGAAGACCCGATGGCCCAAGCAGACGCAGCACCTGCGCCACGGGGCAGCACGATGGTACAGATCGCACCGCGCCTTTTCGTATCGGACCAGTCAACATGGCTTCCCACCCATTGGGCAGTGCCTCTTGATCCGTCACGACCCGTTCCGAAATGGGTGGCAGACAAGCTCTGCCCAACCGATCTACAGACCGCCTCGCAAGCGCTGCACAGACGGCTGGCTTATGTGCAAGCCGACACAGGGCTTGAAGGCGCGCCACTGCTGCATGCCACGGCGCTGCGCGTGCTGATCGTGCATGAATGGCGGCGCTTGATCCTGCGGGTGCCCCCGTTTCCCGAGGAGCTGTTTGCCCAAGGCTGGCACGGCGAGGCCTGCCGCAACGCCGTGTCAGACCTGTTGGCGCGGCTTCCCGCCCCCGATCTGGCCGATCTCGACACAGCCATCGACACCGAGTGATCGGGCACGCCATCCTGCACACCCCCAAACGATAAAGGCGAGCGCCCCCGGCACTCTGCACAAGAACTGACCATTTTCAAAAAACCAAGGCAGGTGCCTTTGAAATCCAGCTTTTTTGGGTGCCTTGTTCGCCAAGTTTTTCTAAACGCTTGGGAAAACCGTGTCCTGCGCGTATCGTGCACGGATTCCAACGGGTGAGGCTATGTTTGATCTGCTCATAAAAAAAGCAACCTTGCCCGATGGGCGAGGCCCTGTGACCATCGCAATCAAGGACGGCAAGATCGCCGACCTTGGGCCAACTGTATCTGGCGACGCCGCAGAGGTCATCGACGCCGAGGGCCAGCTTGTCTCGCCGCCCTTTGTCGATCCACATTTCCACATGGATGCCACGCTCAGCCTCGGTCTGCCGCGTCTGAATCAGTCGGGCACATTGCTGGAAGGGATCGCCCTTTGGGGCGAGCTTAAGCCCATGCTGACGGTTGATGCGGTGGTCGAACGCGCGCTGCGCTATTGCGATCTGGCCGTGGCACAGGGGCTGTTGTCGATCCGCAGCCATGTCGATGTCAGCACCGCACCCCTGACCGGGGTTGAGGCGCTTTTGGAGGTTCGCAAAAAGGTGGCCCCCTATATCGACCTGCAATTGGTGGCCTTTCCGCAGGACGGTCTGTTCCGCGCCGAAGGGGCCGAAGAGAACCTGCTGCGCGCATTGGATATGGGTGTCGATGTTGTGGGTGGCATCCCACATTTTGAACGCACAATGGAGGACGGTGCGCGGTCGGTGAAACGGCTTTGTGAAATCGCAGCCCATCGCGGCCTGCCCGTTGACCTGCATTGCGACGAAAGCGACGATCCCATGTCGCGCCATGTTGAAACGCTGGCTGCCGAAACAACACGGCTGGGTCTGGGCGGTCGTGTGGTGGCAAGCCACGTCACCGCGATGCATTCCTACGACAATTACTACGCGTCCAAGCTGATCCCGCTGATTGCGGAATCGGGCATGCATGTCGTGCCCAACCCGCTTATCAACATCACGCTTCAAGGGCGGTCCGACACCTATCCGCGCCGTCGCGGCCTGACCCGCGTTCAGGAATTGCGTGCGGCTGGCGTGAACGTGGCCTTCGGGCAGGATTGCACCATGGATCCGTGGTATCCGCTTGGCTCTGCTGACATGCTCGAAGTGGCGCATATGGGGGTGCATGCCGTGCCCATGACCTCGCGCGAGGCGATGGCCTGGGCGTTCCAGTCTGTCACATTGAGCGGCGCGGCGGCGATGGGCCTGCCCGATCCCACCTTGCGGACTGGCGGACCGGCGAACATGGTGCTGCTGCAAGCCCGCGATCCCATTGAGGCGGTTCGCCTCAAAGCGACGCGACTTGCGGTGATCCGGGGCGGCAAGGTCCTTTCCCGCACCGCACCGCGCGTTGCACAGCTTTCGCTGCCGGGTCGCCCCGACAGCGTGAACCCGGCGGACTATGCCCCGCCGCAAAACACATAAACCAAGACCCAACACAGAGGATACTGCCATGACCCTGACCACAACCCGCCGAAGCCTGCTTGTCGGTGCTGCTGCCACGCTTGCTCTGCCTGCATATATCCGCCGCGTGAATGCGCAAACCGTGATGCGTGTGGCCGGTGTGCACGCCTCGCCCGTCGAAAATGCGTGGAACAGCCGCATTCACCTTGCCATGCAACAAGCCGCCGAATCTGGGCTCATCGAATATGAATTCTCCGAAGGCGTTGCCGCCACGGATTATCCCCGTGCCATGCGCGAATACGCCGAAAGCGGTGTGCAGCTTGTTTGGGGCGAATCCTATGCCGTAGAGCGCGAGGCACGCGAAGTGGCCGCTGATTACGCCGAGACCGCGTTCCTGATGGGATCGTCCGGCGGCCCCGAGGGTGACAACTTTGGCGTCTTTGGCACCCGCAACCACGAAGCCGCCTATCTGGCCGGGATGCTGGCGGGCAAAATGTCCGAAAGCAATGTCTTTGGGTCCGTGGGCGGATACCCGATCCCCGAGGTCAATCTGCTTATCAACGCCTTCCGCATGGGTGTGAGCGAAGTGAACCCCGACGCGACCTTCCTCAACGGCTTTATCGGTGCTTGGTTCGATCCGGCCCGCGCACAAGAAGCGGCGATTGCACAGATCGATTCCGGCGCGGATATCCTGTTCGGTGAACGCATCGGCACGGCAGACGCGGCGGAAAGCAAGGGCGTCAAGGCGATTGGATCTCTTATCGACTACACGCCGCGCTATCCGGAAACCGTGTTCGCCAACGCGATCTGGAACTATGGCCCCACGATCGAGGCCATCGTTGCAGACATCGCCGCAGGCACCCCGGTGGGCAAGGACTACACCGAGTTTTCGTTCATGCAGTACGGCGGCAACGACCTGATCTATGTGGACAGCATGGTCCCTGCCGATGCCGTGCCCGCCATGGAAGCCAAGCGCGCCGCCATTCAGGCAGGCGAGTTCGAGGTTCCTATCGACGCGAACGAGCCCGCCTGATCGTCCGTGACGGACGCAACGGCCCTTGCCGCTGCCATTGCCGACGGGCGGGTCACACCGCGCGCCGCAATGGCAGCAAGCCTTGCGTGCGCAAAAGACGTACCCGGAGCCGTATGCCGGGTACTGACTGAAGACGTGGCCTTGGCGGCGGCGGATGGTGCTGCGCCGGGGCCGTTTTCCGGCGTACCCTTTCTGGGCAAGGACTTGGGGTCAGCCGCACACGGTCTGGGGATCGCCGCAGGCGTCCCGGCCTTGCGGACGCGTGCAGAAGACCCGACCAAAGACAGCGCTCTGTTTGCACAGTTCCGGGCGATGGGACTGGTGCCATTCGGGCTGACCTCAGTTCCCGAATTCGGATTGGCGCTGAGCACTGAACCGCGCGGGATGCCACCGGCGGCCAACCCGTTTGACCCAACGCATTCGGCGGGCGGATCATCCGGCGGTGCAGCACTGGCCGTGGCCAGCGGCATTGTCGCCATTGCGCACGCCACCGATGCGGCAGGGTCCATCCGCGTGCCCGCCGCGTGCTGCGGAGTGTGGGGGCTCAAGCCGTCGCGCGGCGCAACGCCTGAGGGGCCGGATTTCGGCAATCATCTGATGGGGATTGCGTCAGAGCTGGTCCTTGCGCGCTCTTTGCGGGATGTGGCCACCGTGTTCCATGCCGTCACCGGCACACCGCCAGACGCACGCCGCGATCAGACTTTCCGCATCGGCCTCTGCCTGCCCGAGGAAACCGCACCTGAAACGGTGGCCGCGCTGAAAGCCACCGCTGCAACGCTCAGGGAACACGGACACGTCGTGACAGAGATGCCCCCGCCCTACCAACTGGCACAGGCCTGCGACCACACCGCCCGAATGATCCTGAGCGTGTCCTTGGCCGATTGGATCGACGCGCTTGGCCTGATCGAACCTGACATCACACCTATTTCTGCCGCCATCGCGCATGAGGGCCGCGCGATGACCGGAACGCAGGTCTTTGCGATCACCCGCGATTTGGCACGCCTCAGCCACGACGCCGCCGCACTGTTTGACAGCGTTGACGCACTCCTGATGCCGGTCCTGTCCGGCACACCGCCCAAGATCGGCAGCTTTTCGGACAGCGAAACCTCTGCCGCGACACGGTTCGCCCGCATGGCCCAGATCGCCCCGATGGCCAGCCTTGCCAATATCGCCGGTCTGCCAGCGCTTGCCTTTCCGGCAGCCGTCACCAACGGTCTGCCCATCGGCGCGCAACTGTTTGCACCGCTGGGAAAAGACGCAGAGCTGCTGGCACTTGCCGCCAACCTCGCGCACACTGCGCCAGTTCCCTTTCCACACCCTATCGCCGGATTGCCAACATGACCGCCGTTCTTGAATTGTCCAATATCACCAAGCGGTTCGGCGCATTGACAGCGAATGAAAACGTCTCGCTGCATCTGGGTCAGGGCGAAATTCTGGCCCTGCTTGGCGAAAACGGCGCGGGCAAGACAACGCTGATGAACATCCTGTTCGGCCATTACAACGCCGACGAAGGCGAGGTCCGTGTTTTTGGCGAAACCCTGCCCCCCGGCAAACCGCGCGCCGCAATTGCCGCTGGCGTTGGTATGGTGCACCAGCATTTCACCTTGGCAGGCAACCTGACGGTGTTGGAAAACGTCATGCTGGGGTCCGAGCCGTTGGGACGCCTGCGGTCCAACACTGCGGCGGCGCGCAAGAAACTGATGGCGATTTCGGACCGCTTTGGCCTGCCGGTTGATCCCGACAGAAAAGTGTCCCGACTGTCGGTCGGGGAACGCCAGCGGATCGAGATCCTCAAGGCGCTTTACCGCGATGCGCGCGTCCTGATCCTGGATGAACCCACAGCCGTTCTGGCCCGCCCCGAAGCCAAACGCCTGTTCGACACCCTGCGCGGGATGACGAAAGACGGGCTGTCGCTGATCTTTATCAGCCACAAACTGCACGAGGTGATGGCCGCCTCCGACCGCGTGGCCGTTCTGCGCGGCGGCAAGATGGTGGCCGAGCGCAAAACCGCCCAAACCTCGCCCGCCGAACTGGCAGAACTTATGGTGGGCCGAAAAGTCGAACGCCCGGTGCGCGAGGACCACAAGATCGGCGCGCCTGTCCTGAGTGCAAACCATGTCACCGTGAGCGATGAGGGTGAAACCAAACTGAACGATGTGTCTTTCACCGTTCACGCAGGCGAAATTCTTGGCATCGTCGGGGTGTCCGGCAATGGCCAAGGCGCGCTTGGCGCGCTGTTGTCCGGGCTGATGCACCCAAGCGCAGGCAGCCTGACGCTCAATGGCGTCAATGCGGGACAGCTCGGGCCACGCGGCCTGATCCAAGCCGGAGCGGCCCGCGTGCCCGAAGACCGCCATGCCGAAGGCGCGGTTGGCGAAATGACGGTGTGGGAAAACGCGGTGCTGGAACGTCTGCGCAGCCCCGAGTTTTCCAAATCGGGCTTTGTCCGCCAATCCGCCGCCCGCAGCCATGCCGCAGACCTGATCGCACGTTTTGACGTGCGCGGGGCCACCCCGGACACCCGCATCAGGCTGCTGTCAGGGGGCAATATGCAAAAGCTGATCCTGGGCCGGTGCCTGGCCACAGAGCCGGCGTTTCTGCTGGCCAACCAACCGACCCGCGGACTGGACGAAGGCGCGATTGCCGCCGTACATGCCGAATTGCTGGCCGCACGGGCCAAGGGGGCCGCGATCCTGCTGATCTCGGAAGAACTGGAAGAGGCCGTGCAATTGTCCGACCGGATTCAGGCCATCGTCAAAGGCCGATTATCGCAGTCCGTCACCGCGGACGAGGCTGATCCAAGACGTCTGGGCCTTATGATGGCCGGTGTCTGGGAGACGTCTGATGCGGCTTGAGAGACGCGAAAACGTGCCCTTGTCTTTGATCGCCGCCGCCCCCTTGGGCGCCATCCTTGCCGCCCTTGTGCTGGCCGCCGGTTTGATCGCCGCCGCCGGGGTCAGCCCACTGACCGCCTATGCCGAGATGCTGCGCGGCGCGCTGGGGTCACGCCTGTCGATCACCGAGATGCTGACCCGTGCCACACCGCTGATCCTGACCGGCCTTGCCGCCGCCGTCGCCTTCCGCGCGCGGCTGTGGAACATCGGTGGCGAAGGCCAATTCTATGTCGGCGCGCTCACTACTGCGTGGATCGGCCATTCGCTGGCCCTGCCCGGCCCGATGGGCATGGCCGTTTTGATGATCTGTGGCATGGCAGCAGGCGCGTTGTTGCTTGCCGGACCGGCTTTCTTGCGCCTGCGCTTTGGGGTGGACGAAGTGGTCACAACCCTGCTGCTCAATTTCATCGTGATCCTGTTCGTGGGCCTGATGATCGAGGGCCCGCTGCGCGACCCGCTGGCCTTTGGCTGGCCCCAATCGGTGCCGGTGGATGGCGCCTACCGCCTGCCTGATCTGGTGCCCCGCAGTCGCCTGCATGTCGGCCTGTTGATCGCGATTGCGACCGCCGGGGCGATCTGGCTGATCCTGACCCGCACCGTATTTGGCGTGGAAACCCGTGCTGCCGGGTTGAATGCACCCGCAGCGGCCTTTGCAGGCATCTCTCTGCCGCGCACGATCATGGGCGTTGCCCTTCTGTCAGGTGCGCTGGCCGGGCTTGCTGGCGCGATCGAGGTGATGGGCGTCACCGGCGGCGTCACCACCACCATGTCACCCGGGTTCGGCTATGCCGGGATCGTCGTTGCCATGCTGGCAGCCCTTCATCCCGCAGGCGTGGTCGCGGCGGCGATCTTTGTAGCCACGGTGTTTGTTGGCGCAGACGCCATGAGCCGCGCCACAGGTGTGCCAAGCTTTATCGCAGATGTGATCGTTGCGCTGTCCCTCTTGACCATGTTGGTCGCCCTTCTGTTCACAACCTACAGGTTGCGCCGATGATCGAAGCCCTCGAAATCCTGACCAACACGAGCCTTTGGCAAGCGGTGCTGCGCATTGCCACGCCGCTGATCTTTGGCGTTCTGGGTGCGCTTTTGTGTGAACGTGCAGGCGTGCTGAACCTTGGAATCGAGGGCATCATGACCATGGGCGCCATGGCCGGATGGCTGACTGTCTATCTGGGTGGCGACCTGTGGATGGGGCTGGCGATTGCCGCCGCAAGCGGGGGCTTGATGGGGCTGCTGCATGCTGGGCTGACTGTGCCACTGGGCCTGTCGCAGCACGTCTCGGGCCTTGGCATCACACTGTTTGCATCGGCGCTGGCCTATTACCTCTACCGCCTGATCGTCGAGGTGGGCGAAACGCCCCCAACCATTGAGCCCTTCCGCCCGCTGGACATCCCCGTCCTTTCAGACCTGCCCGTGCTGGGCCCTATCCTGTTCACCCAGACGGCCCCCACATATCTCGCGCTGATCTCGGTTGCGGTGATGGCCTATGTTCTGACGCGCACACCTCTTGGGCTGGCCATCCGCATGACTGGCGAAAACCCCCACGCCGTCGAGGCGCAAGGGTTAAACCCGAACGCCCTGCGGATCGGAGCCATTGTCGCCGGGTCTGCGCTGATGGCTTTAGGCGGCGCGTTTCTGACCACGGCCGCGTTCAACTCGTTCTTCCCGGAAATGGTGCAAGGCCGCGGCTGGATTTGTATTGCCCTGGTGGTTTTCGCCTCATGGCGGCCCGGCAAAGCCTTGATCGGCGCACTGCTCTTCGCGTTCTTCGATGCCTACCAGTTGCGTCTGCAAAACGTGGTCGACGGCGTGCCGTATCAGCTTTTCCTGATGGTACCCTATGTGCTGTCGATCGTCGCCCTGATCCTCGTCGCCCGCCGTGCCGAAGTCCCGGAAGCGCTCATGGCCCCTTACCGCAGAGGCGAGCGGTAACGGGATCGGACAGACACATCAGTCGAAATCAACAGCCCACCAAGCGGTGTTATGGCAAAGGGAAATTCGTCACGTGATAGGGTGTATGGCGGAAACGAAGAGAGGCTCCACCATATTTCTAAGCTGTTGACTTCACTGGACCTACAAAAGCGAAAGTTGCTCTGGCGTCTCACTCGACGATCCGCTTAGCGTTCGCGAGTACCGTTTCTGTCAATTGCGATGGTCGGAAACCTTGGCAGGTCCGCTTAAGACGCAATTGATACCTCGATGATTCCAAATCAAATCTTTCCAAAGTCGTTGCCTTCCGTGCCCTAAAGTTTCACTTGGTGAAACGATGCTTTGACCCATTTATCCGTGCAAACTAGCGTCCTGTGAAATCGTAGTTGATGGCGCAAACCGCCATTAGGACGCAGGAGGCATGAAATGAACACTCAGAACCCAACACCCCTTGTGAAAGCCAATGGCATGCCAACTACGCCAGGTTGCATGCCGGGGTTTGGCAACGATTTTGAGACCGAGGCACTGCCCGGCGCTCTGCCGCAGGGCATGAATTCGCCACAAAAGGCGAACTATGGACTTTATGGCGAGCAACTCTCGGGAAAGGCATTCACCGATGTGCGGCCCGAACGGACGTGGTGCTACCGCATCCGTCCCTCAGTCAAGCATTCCCACCGCTACGAGAAAATTGATCTGCCGCATTTCCGCTCAGCCCCTGACATTCATCCCGATGTGACGTCACTGGGCCAGTACCGCTGGGATCCAATCCCGCTTACGGATGAGCCGTTGAACTGGCTTACGGGCATGCGCACGATGACGACGGCGGGCGACGTGCACACTCAGGTCGGTATGGCCACGCATATCTATCTGGTGACGCAATCGATGGAGGACGCGTATTTCTTCTCTGCCGACAGTGAAATGCTGGTGGTCCCTCAGGAAGGTCGCCTGCGCTTTGCGACGGAGTTGGGTATCATCGATGTCGAGCCTAAGGAAATCGCCATTCTGCCGCGTGGTCTGGTCTACCGGGTTGAGCTTCTCGACGGCCCTGCGCGTGGGTTCGTGTGCGAAAACTACGGCCAGAAATTCGAGCTGCCGGGCCGCGGCCCGATTGGCGCGAACTGCATGGCCAACCCGCGCGATTTCAAGGCACCCGTCGCAGCCTTTGAAGACCGCGAAGTGCCCTCGACCGTGACCGTGAAGTGGTGTGGCCAGTTCCATACAACCAGGGTCGGCCAAAGCCCTCTGGATGTGGTCGCATGGCACGGCAATTACGCGCCTTACAAATATGATCTGCGCACCTATTGCCCGGTTGGCGCGATCCTGTTTGATCACCCAGACCCGTCGATCTTTACGGTGCTAACCGCCCCTTCCGGTCAGCCGGGCAAAGCGAATATCGACTTTGTGCTGTTCCGCGAACGCTGGATGGTGGCTGAAAACACGTTCCGCCCTCCGTGGTATCACAAGAACATCATGTCCGAGATGATGGGCAACATCTATGGCCAATATGACGCCAAACCGCAGGGCTTTGTTCCGGGCGGCGTGAGCCTTCACAACATGATGCTGCCGCACGGTCCGGACCGCGACGCCTTTGAAAAAGCCTCGAACGCCAATCTTGGCCCCGACAAGCTGGACAACACGATGTCCTTCATGTTCGAGACACGGTTCCCGCAGCAACTGACACAATTTGCAGGCAAAGAAGCCCCGCTTCAGGACAATTACATCGACTGTTGGGAGAACATCGAGAAAAAGTTCGATGGCACACCGGGCAAGAAATGAAGCTTTACACCTATTGGCGCTCCACCACCTCTTACCGTGTGAGGATCGCGATGAACCTCAAGGGGCTGGATTTTGAGCCAGTCCCGGTCGACCTTGTGTCAGGCGAGCAAAAGGCGCCGGACTATGCCGCGTTGAACCCCGGCCTCGGCGTGCCGACCCTTGTTCTGGACGACGGGACGGTTTTGACCCAGTCGATGGCAATCCTTGATTGGCTGGAAGAAACGCACCCTGATCCGGCGCTTTTGCCCACCGACGCAGTTGCGCGGGCAAAGGTCCGTGCTGCCGCCTTTACCATCGCCGCTGATGTCCATCCGGTGAACAACCTGCGGGTGATCGCACGACTCAAGTCCATGGGCCACAGTGAGGAAGAGGCCGTTGCGTGGATGACAGACTGGATGACCAGCGGCTTTGCGGCGTTCAGCACACTGATCGATCCCGACGCGCCCTTTTGCTTCGGCGACGTGCCGGGCTTGGCTGATTTGTGCCTTGTGCCGCAACTTTATAACGCGCATCGCTGGGGGTGTGACCTGACGCCCTTTGCCCGCCTGACGCAGATTGAGGCGCGCTGCCTAGACCTGCCCGCTTTCGATGCAGCGCGCCCCGAAAACCAACCGGACGCACCCTGACAAAGGATATTCCAATGCCCGATCTGATCCGCTCCTGGGTTGAGACTGCAAACGCTCCCCAGAATCCCTTTCCCCTGAACAACCTGCCTTTCGGCGTCTTTTCCGCAGGCGATGCGCCGCGTTGCGCTGTGGCCATCGGCGACAATGTGCTGGACCTTGGTGCACTGCAAGCAGCCGGGCTCTTGCCCGATCACGGGTTCGATGCGCCTGCGCTCAACACCTTCATGGCCAAGGGGAAGGAGGTCTGGAACGACGTCCGCCAAAAGCTGACCGATCTTCTGCGTGAGGGCAACAAGACCCAAGCGGTCGCCGATGCCTTGCACGACTTGTCCGGCGTCACGATGCACCTTCCGTTCACGGTTGCCGAATACACGGACTTCTATGCCGGTCGCCAACACGCGTTCAATGTCGGCTCGCTGTTTCGCGATCCGGCGAATGCCCTGCCTCCGAATTGGCTGCACATTCCCATCGGCTATAACGGGCGTGCCTCGACGGTTGTGGTCTCCGGGACAGATTTCCATCGGCCGATGGGTCAGATGAAGGGTCCGCAAGATGACATGCCAAGCTTTGGCCCCTGCAAACGGCTCGACATTGAGCTGGAGATGGGAGCGGTCGTGGGCGTCCCATCCGAAATGGGCGACACCGTCAGCGTGGATGAAGCCGACGACATGATTTTTGGCTATGTCTTGCTGAACGACTGGTCGGCGCGCGATATTCAAGCTTGGGAGTACCAGCCGCTTGGGCCCTTTCAGGCCAAGGCCTTTGCCACGACGATCAGTCCCTGGGTGGTGACGAAATCCGCCCTTGCCCCTTTCCGATGCGCCACGCCGCCGCGCGAAAAGGAACTTTTGCCCCACATCCGTGACACCGGGCCGATGCTTTATGACATCGATTTGTCAGTGAGCATGACCGCCCCCAATGGCACGCCGACGGTGATCTGCCGGACGAACTACAACACCTTGTATTACTCGGCGGCACAGCAGCTTGCGCATCATGCGTCATCGGGATGTGCCATGCGCACCGGCGATCTGCTCGGCTCCGGGACAATCTCCGGTCCTGAGAAGGGCATGTTCGGCTCGCTTTTGGAAATGACATGGGGTGGCAAAGACGCCATCACCCTCGATGACGGGCAAACCCGCACCTTTATCGAAGACGGCGATACCCTGACATTGCAGGGCAACGCGCAAGGCGACGGTTACTGCATTGGCTTCGGAGCATGCACCGGGACCATCCTGCCAGCGCGGAGCGCAAGGAACGGCGGATCATGAGCGCGCATCAAACAATGTCCGCATAGCTCTGACCGATGATCTTCGCAGTCCCTTTTAGCCTTGAAAGGTGGGCTTTGGCGACATCTTCGACCGATTGATCGGCTGCATTCCAGACCAGATTTACAGCTCCGACAACCTCCTTGCGTGCGAGGATCGGAACCGCGATGGCCGCCGGGAGTTCGCCATAATCCACCGCCCGGCCCCAGTGCGCCTGCGCCCTCGCGGCGTAGCCTTTTTCAGCAGCGGTCTTCAAAAGCTGCGGCAGTCGCGGAAAGGCCGCGGCATCTTCGCGGGGCAGTTTCTTGGCCAACTCTTGCATCGTCTCGGACAGCTCTGTTTTGGAAAGACCCGAGAGATAGGCAACGCCCAGAGCCGAAAAGACAGGGGAGGGTCGGAAACCCACAGACCCCGGATAAACTCCATGTTTCTTGAACGCGCGGGTGGTATCCACGATCTCCGTCCGGCCCCCGCCGATGGCAGCGGCCAGATCGACGCCCAACCCGGTTTCCTTGGACAGGCGCACGATCTCTTGCTTGGCGGCGGCCACCAATCGGTCGACCAGATCCGGAACACCGCCAGACTGCGGAAATGCAGAACCGAGTTGGTAACATCCATCACTGCTTCTGCGGATCAGCCAGCGCCGGCCTTCCATAGTTGCACAGATACGCAACAACGTCGGTTTTGAAAGCCCGGTCTGCGCTGCCAGAAAGGAAAGCGAACTTACACCCGAAGTATGGATGACTTCGAGCACCATAAGTCCGCGTTCGATGGATCGATTGAGTTTTGTCATACGCGCGTTTCACCTAGTGGAACACTAAATCGACAGAAGGCCTGCGGATCAATACCTTTGTTTCACGCGCACCATGCCTCGAATCGGAGAATGAGGCTGACAGGAGCCGTCACACTTGGGGAGGAAGTTGTGTTGGAATCTAGAAAATCCGCGTATCCGGATTACGCAATTGCTGTGCTGTCACTCGCGGTCGTCAGTGTCGTGTTCTACGTTTCGGTCTTTGGCGTATTCTCCGATTCCTACCTCCGTGTTGGGATGCTGCTGGCAGGCGGCCTTTTGATCATCCTCTCAAGCCTTGAGCGATCCGCAGGCATTCTGGATCGCGGCTTTCTGGTTGCGGTGGCAATCGCCTTGTTCCTGAGCGTCTACCAGTATTTCCGTGCCGCAGAAGAGATCGAAACCGGTCTCTATTTTCTGACCACAACTGATATCTGGTTGGGGATTCTTGGTCTGGTGGCCGTCATCGAACTGACCCGGCGGTCGGTCGGCCTAGTTATGGCGGTGGTTGCTGGCACATTGCTCGCCTATGGTGCCTTTGGACATCTTGCACCGGGTTTTCTGCGACATGCGGGGATTTCCACCGAGGAATTGATGACCGTTCTATGGTTTTCGTTCGATGGCGTCTTTGGGCGCCCGATGGCCACGGTTGTGTCCACCATTCTGATCTTCATCGTTTTCGGCGCACTTCTGGAGCTTCTGGCGATTGACGTCGTGCTTGTCAGGCTGGCCATGGCAGCGACGGGACGCATGCGATCCGGCCCTGCGGCCGCAGCCACAGTGGCAAGCGGATTGTTCGGCACGATATCCGGCAGCGCCGTTGCAAATGTTGTGGGCACAGGTGTCATCACCATTCCACTGATCAAGAAACGCGGGTTCTCTCCCCGTTTCGCGGCGGCTGTGGAATCTGCCGCCTCCAGTGGCGGTCAGATCACCCCGCCGATCATGGGGGCCGTGGCTTTCATCATGGCTGACGTCACCAGCGTGCCCTATCTGACGATTTGCCTTGCCGCCGCCGTACCTGCCCTGCTGTATTATGGTGGCCTGTTTGTTGCGATCTCAAGCGCTGCACGCAATATGGATCTCAACGAGGAGGCCCAGCCGAAAATCTCGTTCAACTGGCGTGAACTCGCGCAGATGATTGTCTTTGTGCTCGCGCTTGCTGGTATCGTGGTCACCATGGTGGGAGGGTCTTCCCCTGCCTATGCCGGCTTTGTCGGTGTCGCGCTGGCCGCGGTTCTGGGTTTTGCCATACGTCCCGACCTGTTGATCAATGGACACGCCTGGTTGAAATTCATCCGCTCGGCAGGTGTGATATCAGCGCAGCTGGTGGTGATCGTCGGGGCCGTCGGGATCGTGATCGGTGTGTTGAACCTGACCGGCGTGGGCCTGCGGTTTGCCTCGCTGTTGTCGAGCCTCGCCGAAGACCAGCTTATCGTATCGTTGATCCTGATGGCTTTTGCCTGCCTGCTGCTGGGCATGGGCATGCCAACCGTGCCAGCCTATCTGATCATCGTCCTCGTGATGGGTCCGTCCCTGCAAAAGCTTGGTGTGCCGATTGTCCACGCCCATATGTTTGTGCTTTATTTCGGCGTCTTGTCGGCCATCACACCGCCTGTAGCGCTGGCCGCTTTTGCCGCAGCGCCGATCGCGGGCGCCAGTCCGATGGGCACCGCGTTCGAAGCGTCGCGGCTGGCTCTTCCAGGGTTCGTGATCCCGTTTGCGTTCATCTACCAACCGGCGCTGTTGCTGGGGACCGGCTTCCACTGGACCGAGTCTGTGCAGTCAATCCTGTTTGTGATGCTTGCGACCGTGCTGATTTCGCGCGCCTGTTACCCGCGCTCGGGCAAAGCCTACATGGTGCCTGTCGGCTTGGGGCTTGCTGCCGCGCTCATCTTCTTCGGACCGACCGTATCGTGGATCGCCACCGCCCTCGCGGTGGGGCTGATGTATCTCGATCGGTTGGAACTGACTGCCAAAAACCAGATTTCATGACCATATACAGGGAGAAAAACATCATGAAAACAAAACAACTCAGCCGCCGCAACGTCCTGACCGGGACCGCGACAGCCGCAACCCTTGCGATGCTGCCGCGTATCGCCTTTGCCAAGGAACTGCTGCGCATGTCGACACTGGGGCCGGGCACGAGCCCCAATCTGGTGATGACCACCTTCGCCAATATTGTGAACCGGGAAATGCCGGACTTCGAGATCCAGATCAACGCCACGGGTGCTGCGACCCGCCACGTTCTTGAAGTGGCGATGGGGCAGACGGCGTTCTGCATGTCCTCCCCGGCACTGCACGCGCTGATGTCCAACCAACGCGCGATGTTCGAAAAAATTGATGAAGCGCCTGAATTGGCCAGCAAACTGCGGGCTGTGCTGAATTTCCCGATGGGGGTCTATCACATCGCCGTCTATGAAAGCTCCGGTATCCGGAGTTTTGATGATGTGCGCGGCAAGCGCGTCTTCCTCGGCCCTCCGGGTGGTGCGGCCTATTCCACGATGGAGCGGCTCTTTAAGGATGTTGCCGGGCTTGAGGCCGACGTGGATTTTGAGGCGGTCAAGCTTGGCTGGGATGCCGCGGCCGCGTCGTTCCAGGATGGCAATCTCGACGTCTATTGCAACCCGACCAACGCGCCAAGTCCGGTGCTCACGCAGATTGCCGTGACCAACCCGATCCGGTTCTTGGGCATTCCCGAGGACCAGTTGGAAAGCGACGCGGTCAAGGCGATCGCGAACCGTCCGGGCTTTGGCCTTGGCGTCCTGCCTGCCGGGGTCTATGGCGACAACCAACAAAACGAGAGCGACGTGACCACCCTGCGTGTGACTGTCGGTATCGTCACCAATCAAGACGCCGACGAAGAGATGATCTATCAGATGACCAAGACCTTCTTCGCGGGGGTTGCGGATATGGGCGACAGCGCGCCCTGGCTGAAAGCGATCAATCCCGACGCGGCTGTGGCCGACCTCAATATGCCGTTGCACCCGGGAGCCCTTCGAGCGCTCGAAGAATTGGGTGTGACAATCCCCGGCATTGGGCGCATTTAACAAGAAACCCGGCCGGGGCGACACCGCCCCGGCCTGACGACGGATGGTCCGGATCAATGCCGAAGAACGTTCTTTTCATCATGTGCGACCAGCTTCGGTGGGACTATCTGTCCTGCACCGGACACCCGCATCTGCACACGCCCCATATCGACCGTCTGGCCGCGCGCGGCGTCCTGTTTGACCGCGCCTATGTTCAGTCGCCAATCTGCGGACCGTCACGGATGTCTTTCTACACCGGGCGCTACGTCAGCTCGCATGGCTCGACGTGGAACAATATCCCGCTGAAAGTGGGGGAAATGACGCTGGGCGATCACCTGCGTCCGCTGGGCGTGCGCACCGCACTTTGCGGCAAGACCCACATGAGCGCCGATATCGAGGGCATGCGCCGACTGGGGCTGTCTCCCGACAGCGAGATCGGCGTATTGGTTTCGGAATGCGGGTTTGAACCTTTTGAGCGCGAAGACGGGCTACACCCCGACGGCCCGCGCTACCCGCGCAACGCGGCCTATGACAGCTTCATGAAAAAGCGCGGCTGGGCGGACGAAAACCCCTGGCACAGCGTCGCCAACAGCGCCGAGGACGACGATGGCAATCTGCTGAGCGGCTGGTTTCTCGACAACGCCGACAAACCCGCGCGCGCCGCCGACGAGGAAAGCGAGACGCCCTATATCACCGGGCGGGCCATGGATTTCATCCGCGAAGCCGGGGACACGCCCTGGTGCCTGCACCTGAGCTATATCAAACCGCACTGGCCCTATATCGTCTCGCCGCCCTACCATGACATGTACGGTCCCGAGACACATCTGGACCCGGTGCGCAGCGAGGCGGAAAAGGTCGATCCGCATCCGGTTTACGGCGCATTCATGCAGGAACGCGTGTCGCGCGCCTTCAGCGACGACACCGCGCGCACCCGTGTTCTGACCGCCTATATGGGCTTGATCAAACAGCTCGACGACCAGATCGGCCGACTGATGGCCTTTGTCGAGGAACAGGGCCTGACCGACGAAACGATGATCGTCTTCACCTCGGATCATGGTGATTACCTCGGCGATCACTGGATGGGGGAGAAAGAGCTGTTTCACGACCCGTCGGCCCGGATTCCGCTGATCGTCGTCGACCCGAGCCCCAAGGCCGACGCGACGCGCGGTCAGAAATCCTCAACCTTGGTGGAAGCCATCGACGTGGTGCCCACCATCCTCGATTATTTCGGCGGCGCGCCTGTCCCGCACATCATCGAGGGTCGGTCACTGCGTCCTGTCCTACATGGCCAGACGGACCGCGTCCGCGATGTTGCGGTGTCCGAATATGACTATTCGATGCGCGATGTGCGCAAACGTCTTGGAGTTGAGGTCAAGGATTCAAAGCTGACCATGCTGTTCGACGGGCGTTGGAAATACATTTTCGCCGAAGGTTTCCGGCCGATGCTTTTCGATCTGGAAATAGACCCGGACGAGTTGACCGATCTGGGCGCGGATCCCACTCATATTCAGGAATTGGCCCGGCTTGAACGGCTGTTTTTTGACTGGACCCGACGGACATCGCAGCGCACCACCATGTCGGATAAGCAAATCGCCGCGCGCGATTGCAGCCTTGGCGAAGTGAAGGCGGGTATCCTGATCGGCTATCGCAATGAGAGTGAGGTGCGGGAGGTTCTGAAATGTGCAGAAGACAAGGCCAAGCAACCTCCGGATAAATCGTGACGGGACTGTTGGGTTAACTTGTAGCGCTGATGATTTATCCTGCGGCCTGGATTTCAGGCGGCCAAACCAAAGAGATTGTGTACGAAGCTGATCCCGCCTCGGACGCCCGGCTGACTTGTTTGAATGGTAATCCCCCCATTAACAAGGGGTCTCAGCCGTAGAATTTACGCGGCTGTTTTCAGTTTCGTTGCACACAATGAATAGAAACCGTGGTATTCGAAGAGAAATCAAAAGCAACAACGAATACAGATAGATCAACAAAAACAGCCCCATAAGGGGTTGAATGAGTGCCAACAGAACTGAATGAAAATGGGTGTATGGCGGAGACGAAGTCCGAAAATTGTTTTATTTCAGTAATTTAAGACCTTGATATTGCGAGAAATATATTTCTGAAGTGTTGCATTTAGTGCAGCAAAATGTGCAGCAAAAAGTAGTAAAGATCGTGATCTTGTAACATTCAAGCCAGAGAACCATTGTCTGGTAATGGACCGATCACCTTCAAGGTGGGCCATACCAGCCATTTAACCGTATCGCAGCAAACGTCGGCTCTGAGCCCGACCCGGCCATTTTGTTTTTATGCTGCGTGCGCTCGCAGCGGGGGAAATGCGGCATGAGCGAAAAACTTCATGC